>NZ_JBTOLK010000008.1:0-1230 GCF_054551755.1 Rathayibacter sp. CAU 1779 | reverse complement strand
GGCTTATCGGCCAAAAAGAGTGGATGGGTTCGGGCGTGTTCGTTTAGTGGACGTGTCCTGATCGGGTCCAGAGGCCTTCTTCTGCGGTGGGGCTTGTGTCGTAGACGATGTGGCTGAGTTGGTCGTCTGGCTGCGGGTCGGCTGTGGTTTTCGGGGTGGGGTCTGCGGTGGTGATCGCTTCGTCGATGGTGAGTTCTCGTGTGGTGAGGAACCATTCGACGGCGCGGCGGCGGTGTTCTTCGGTCATGCCGCGGTGTCGGCGTAGGAGGTCGCGGATCTGCGCGTTGAGGCCTTCCAGCGCGGAGGTGGTGCGCGGGTTGCCGTAGCTGATATGGGTGAAGAGCAGGTTCTTGCGGACGACGAGTCGGATCAGGAGCCACGCTTTCCGGAGCCGGTCGTGGGTGAACCCGAACTGGCCGTTGCGCAGCAGGGTGCGTTCCCGGGTGAGGTGTCCGAAGGTCTGCCACCACTGCTCCAACTGCAGCTGCCAGGCAATCGCCTTGTCTTCGTCATCGACCTCGGAAAGAGTCATCACGAGGCGTCGTAGTGCACGGCCGGCGGCGGTGCGCGGGGTGCGGGTCAGGTGCCGGGTGACGTTCATTTGCAGATGGAACAGGCAGCGTTGGTGTTTTGTCTCGGGCCAGCAGTGTGACAGTGCGGTGGGCAGTCCGGAGCCGCCGTCGGAGACGATCACGGCAGGCCCGGGGACCTGGTACAGCAGTGCTTCCCACGCGGCGATGGTCTCGCGAGCGGCCCATTGCCAGGCAAGGACCCGGCCGGTGTCGGATAACGCGATGAGCAGGCACCAGGAACCGATCCAGATCCCGTCTACCAAGACCGCATGGAACACCTCCGTCGTGCATGGCAGACGGGGTGAGACGGCCCAGCACCAGGCGGTGTCGCGACGGAACGTGCGCCCGCTGGTGCTGCCGTCGGCCTCGGCCTGGGTCTGTTTCCCGATCAGCCAGGACACGAATCGGATCAGCTGCTGCCGGCGCTTCACGTCCGGGCGGCGGCGGACGCTGGAGGCACCACACGACGGGCATCGCCAGCGTTGCGTCCCGGACCGGTGACGACCGTTCTTGACCAGCCGAACACCGCATACCACGCACGCGATCGAATTCAATGGAAGGTCCACGACTAAGCGTCGCGGACCATAACGATCCCCATCTCACCGCACAAACACGCGGCAAAACGGCCACCCCATCCACTCTTTTTGGCCTATAACCC
>NZ_JBTOLK010000007.1:0-5554 GCF_054551755.1 Rathayibacter sp. CAU 1779 | reverse complement strand
CGGGTGTGTCCGATCCTTGAGAACTCAACAGCGTGCACTATGTCATATGCCAATTTATCCTCGTCACTGGCATCGGCCTTTTTGGTTGGTGTTGGTGTTGGGATTCCTTTGGATTAGATATTTCGGATTGTCAGTTTGAGATTCGATTCTAGTCAGTTCGAACTCGCATTCCTTTTGGCCTTTGGGTTGGGGGGTTTGTAAACATTTTTTATGGAGAGTTTGATCCTGGCTCAGGACGAACGCTGGCGGCGTGCTTAACACATGCAAGTCGAACGATGAACTTGGGTGCTTGCACCTGGGGGATTAGTGGCGAACGGGTGAGTAACACGTGAGTAACCTGCCCTTCACTCTGGGATAAGCGCTGGAAACGGCGTCTAATACTGGATACGACCTTCACAGGCATCTGTTGGGGGTGGAAAGATTTTTCGGTGGGGGATGGACTCGCGGCCTATCAGCTTGTTGGTGAGGTAATGGCTTACCAAGGCGACGACGGGTAGCCGGCCTGAGAGGGTGACCGGCCACACTGGGACTGAGACACGGCCCAGACTCCTACGGGAGGCAGCAGTGGGGAATATTGCACAATGGGCGCAAGCCTGATGCAGCAACGCCGCGTGAGGGATGACGGCCTTCGGGTTGTAAACCTCTTTTAGCAGGGAAGAAGCTTTCGGGTGACGGTACCTGCAGAAAAAGCACCGGCTAACTACGTGCCAGCAGCCGCGGTAATACGTAGGGTGCGAGCGTTGTCCGGAATTATTGGGCGTAAAGAGCTCGTAGGCGGTCTGTCGCGTCTGCTGTGAAATCCCGAGGCTCAACCTCGGGTCTGCAGTGGGTACGGGCAGGCTAGAGTGCGGTAGGGGAGAATGGAACTCCTGGTGTAGCGGTGGAATGCGCAGATATCAGGAAGAACACCGATGGCGAAGGCAGTTCTCTGGGCCGTAACTGACGCTGAGGAGCGAAAGCGTGGGGAGCGAACAGGATTAGATACCCTGGTAGTCCACGCCGTAAACGTTGGGCGCTAGATGTGGGGACCATTCCACGGTTTCCGTGTCGCAGCTAACGCATTAAGCGCCCCGCCTGGGGAGTACGGCCGCAAGGCTAAAACTCAAAGGAATTGACGGGGGCCCGCACAAGCGGCGGAGCATGCGGATTAATTCGATGCAACGCGAAGAACCTTACCAAGGCTTGACATATACCGGAAACGGCCAGAGATGGTCGCCCCGCAAGGTCGGTATACAGGTGGTGCATGGTTGTCGTCAGCTCGTGTCGTGAGATGTTGGGTTAAGTCCCGCAACGAGCGCAACCCTCGTTCTATGTTGCCAGCACGTTATGGTGGGAACTCATAGGAGACTGCCGGGGTCAACTCGGAGGAAGGTGGGGATGACGTCAAATCATCATGCCCCTTATGTCTTGGGCTTCACGCATGCTACAATGGCCGGTACAAAGGGCTGCGATACCGTAAGGTGGAGCGAATCCCAAAAAGCCGGTCTCAGTTCGGATTGAGGTCTGCAACTCGACCTCATGAAGTCGGAGTCGCTAGTAATCGCAGATCAGCAACGCTGCGGTGAATACGTTCCCGGGCCTTGTACACACCGCCCGTCAAGTCATGAAAGTCGGTAACACCCGAAGCCGGTGGCCCAACCTTTTTGGAGGGAGCCGTCGAAGGTGGGATCGGTGATTAGGACTAAGTCGTAACAAGGTAGCCGTACCGGAAGGTGCGGCTGGATCACCTCCTTTCTAAGGAGCACTGGCACCGTTTGGGTGTCCAGGCGCCAGGCCGGGACGACTGTTCTCGGCTGGTTGCTCATGGGTGGAACATTGACATAGGCCTTCAGATGAAGGGTTCGAAGCTAGTACGGCTCCTTAGGGGGTGGGGAACGTTTCGGGTCTGGAGTGTGGGGGCATGCACGCTGTTGGGTCCTGAGGGACCGGGCCGCACTGTGATGGTGTGGACTGAACCTCTGGACCCTTTTCTGGTCTGCCTGGTTGGGTGGGCGTGGGGGAGGGTACCGACCGTATTTTGAGAACTACACAGTGGACGCGAGCATCTTAGAGACAAGCCCTTTGGGGTTTGTTTCACAAGATCTAATCAACACCCTTTCGGGGGTGTGTAGATCATTGGTCAATCTGCTCACCTTTTGGGGTGGGCTGATCGATTCTTAACTCATGTGATTTCAAGTTTCTAAGAGCAAACGGTGGATGCCTTGGCATCTGGAGCCGAAGAAGGACGTAGCAATCTGCGATAAGCCTCGGGGAGTTGATAAGCGAACTTTGATCCGAGGGTGTCCGAATGGGGAAACCCGGCCAGGCCCTTTGTGGTGACCTGGTTACTCCCGCCTGAATATATAGGGCGGGTAGAGGGAACGTGGGGAAGTGAAACATCTCAGTACCCACAGGAAGAGAAAACAACAGTGATTCCGTTAGTAGTGGCGAGCGAACGCGGATGAGGCTAAACCGATCATGTGTGATAGCCGGCAGGTGTTGCATGGTCGGGGTTGTGGGACTTTCCGTTCTGTTCTGCCGAGCAGTGAACGTGATGCGTGGATATAGGCGAACGGTTTTGAATGGCCGGTCATAGAGGGTGCGAACCCCGTAGCCGAAATGTGTGACGCAGCGTGGAGAGTATCCCAAGTAGCACGGGGCCCGAGAAATCCCGTGTGAATCTGTCAGGACCACCTGATAAGCCTAAATACTCCCAGATGACCGATAGCGGACAAGTACCGTGAGGGAAAGGTGAAAAGTACCCCGGGAGGGGAGTGAAATAGTACCTGAAACCGTTTGCTTACAAACCGTTGGAGCCTCCTTGTTGGGGTGACAGCGTGCCTTTTGAAGAATGAGCCTGCGAGTTAGCGATATGTGGCGAGGTTAACCCGTGTGGGGTAGCCGTAGCGAAAGCGAGTCTGAATAGGGCGTTTTTAGTCGCATGTCCTAGACCCGAAGCGAAGTGATCTACCCATGGCCAGGTTGAAGCGACGGTAAGACGTCGTGGAGGACCGAACCCACTTCAGTTGAAAATGGAGGGGATGAGCTGTGGGTAGGGGTGAAAGGCCAATCAAACTTCGTGATAGCTGGTTCTCTCCGAAATGCATTTAGGTGCAGCGTTGCGTGTTTCTTGCCGGAGGTAGAGCTACTGGATGGCCGATGGGCCCTACAAGGTTACTGACGTCAGCCAAACTCCGAATGCCGGTAAGTGAGAGCGCAGCAGTGAGACGGTGGGGGATAAGCTTCATCGTCGAGAGGGAAACAACCCAGACCACCAACTAAGGTCCCTAAGCGCGTGCTAAGTGGGAAAGGATGTGGAGTTGCACAGACAACCAGGAGGTTGGCTTAGAAGCAGCCACCCTTGAAAGAGTGCGTAATAGCTCACTGGTCAAGTGATTCCGCGCCGACAATGTAACGGGGCTCAAGCACGCCACCGAAGTTGTGGCATTGACATTAGTGGTAGGCCTTCGTGGTCCAGCCGTGTTGATGGGTAGGAGAGCGTCGTGTGGGCAGTGAAGCGGCGGAGTGATCCAGCCGTGGAGCCCACACGAGTGAGAATGCAGGCATGAGTAGCGAAAGACGGGTGAGAAACCCGTCCTCCGAAAGACCAAGGGTTCCAGGGCCAGGCTAATCCGCCCTGGGTAAGTCGGGACCTAAGGCGAGGCCGACAGGCGTAGTCGATGGACAACGGGTTGATATTCCCGTACCGGCGAAGAACCGCCCCAGTCAATCCAGTGATGCTAAGAGCCCGAAACCCTGTTTCGATCCCTTCGGGGTGAGATCCGGGGAGGTAGCGCTCGACCCTATGCTGGTGCGGCTAGCGTATTAACAGGTGTGACGCAGGAAGGTAGCCGATGCCGGGCGATGGTTGTCCCGGTGCAAGTGCGTAGGCCGAACGATAGGCAAATCCGTCGTTCATGAAGGCTGAGACACGATGCGGACCCGTTTGGGGAAGTTGGTGATCCTATGCTGCCGAGAAAAGCATCGACGCGAGGTTCCAGCCGCCCGTACCCTAAACCGACTCAGGTGGTCAGGTAGAGAATACCAAGGAGATCGAGAGAATCGTGGTTAAGGAACTCGGCAAAATGCCCCCGTAACTTCGGGAGAAGGGGGGCCTGACGCGTATTAGGACTTGCTCCGAAAGCGTGTGAAGGCCGCAGAGACCAGTGGGAAGCGACTGTTTACTAAAAACACAGGTCCGTGCCAAGTCGCAAGACGATGTATACGGACTGACGCCTGCCCGGTGCTGGAAGGTTAAGAGGAAGGGTCAGCCGCAAGGCGAAGCTCAGAATTTAAGCCCCAGTAAACGGCGGTGGTAACTATAACCATCCTAAGGTAGCGAAATTCCTTGTCGGGTAAGTTCCGACCTGCACGAATGGCGTAACGACTTCCCAGCTGTCTCAACCGCGAACTCGGCGAAATTGCATTACGAGTAAAGATGCTCGTTACGCGCAGCAGGACGGAAAGACCCCGTGACCTTTACTACAGCTTGGTATTGGTGTTCGGTGTGGCTTGTGTAGGATAGGTGGGAGACTGTGAAGCGGGCACGCTAGTGTTCGTGGAGTCATTGTTGAAATACCACTCTGGTCACTCTGGATGTCTAACTTAGAACCGTAATCCGGTTCAGGGACAGTGCCTGGTGGGTAGTTTAACTGGGGCGGTTGCCTCCTAAAGAGTAACGGAGGCGCCCAAAGGTTCCCTCAACCTGGTTGGCAATCAGGTGTCGAGTGTAAGTGCACAAGGGAGCTTGACTGTGAGACTGACAGGTCGAGCAGGGACGAAAGTCGGGACTAGTGATCCGGCAGTGGCTTGTGGAAGCGCTGTCGCTCAACGGATAAAAGGTACCTCGGGGATAACAGGCTGATCTTGCCCAAGAGTCCATATCGACGGCATGGTTTGGCACCTCGATGTCGGCTCGTCGCATCCTGGGGCTGGAGTAGGTCCCAAGGGTTGGGCTGTTCGCCCATTAAAGCGGTACGCGAGCTGGGTTTAGAACGTCGTGAGACAGTTCGGTCCCTATCCGCTGCGCGCGTAGGAAGTTTGAGAGGATCTGACCCTAGTACGAGAGGACCGGGTTGGACGAACCTCTGGTGTGTCAGTTGTTCCGCCAGGAGCACCGCTGATTAGCTACGTTCGGGATGGATAACCGCTGAAAGCATCTAAGCGGGAAGCCGGCCTCAAGATGAGACTTCCATACCCTCGGGTGAGAGGCTCCCAGCCAGACGACTGGGTTGATAGGCCGGATGTGGAAGCAGGGACTAAAGACCTGTGCAGCTGACCGGTACTAATAAGCCAACAACTTGATAATCACTATTCCCATACACGTTTGACTAAAAGGCCCGTATGGGAAGCAATGATGCTCCGCGTCCACTGAGTGGTTCCCGATGTACGGTCGGGGAACCAAACAAGCAGCAACACCGCTAGCTTGACGTTCACTATTGATACATCAACAGTGTTTCGGCGGCCATAGCGAGAGGGAAACGCCCGGTCACATTCCGAACCCGGAAGCTAAGACTCTCAGCGCCGATGGTACTGCAAGGGGGACCTTGTGGGAGAGTAGGACACCGCCGGACTT
>NZ_JBTOLK010000006.1:0-115438 GCF_054551755.1 Rathayibacter sp. CAU 1779 | reverse complement strand
GTGTTTCGGCGGCCATAGCGAGAGGGAAACGCCCGGTCACATTCCGAACCCGGAAGCTAAGACTCTCAGCGCCGATGGTACTGCAAGGGGGACCTTGTGGGAGAGTAGGACACCGCCGGACTTCTTTGTAAGAAGGCCGCCCAGAAATGGGCGGCCTTTCTTGCGTTAAGGCCCTCCAATGGTGTTCACGGCCTGCGCCAGCTGGGCATGCCGCGTGCCCGCGCGAAACGTTGGGCCCCGGACACGGATCCGGGGCCCATCTGCTGGGTCTTCGAGTGTGACTTGGCCTTTACTGCAGCGCCTCGAACACGGTTCCGTCGCCGAACGTCGCGACGCCGCCGGTCACCGACGCAGGCACCTCGAAGACGACGATTCCGGATGCCTGCTGCGCGTTCCCGAGCGTCACCTGCGGCATCTGCCCGGTCGCGCCGTACTGGGCGGTGGCGTGCGAGTACACGCTGCCATTGGCATCCGTGAAGCTGGCGTCGTACGCGGTGCCCCCGGCATCCACCCCAGCGGATGTCGCCTGCACGTGCACCACGAACGCCACGTACTTCATGCCGGTGTCGGGCGCCTCGTACGAGTCGTAGCCGGTCCAGTTCGCGTTGAAGTCCGTGATCCACTCGAGATAAGTGGACTCGGATCCGTCCAGCCGGTTCGTGCTCTGCATCGACGCCTGCGTCCCCGCCGGATACGGGTTGTCGAACGTCTGCCCTTCCGTGGCCTTCTTCGCAGCCGCTGCCGCAGCGGCGTCTGCGGACTTCTGGTCGGCATCCGCCTGGGTCGTGTCGCCGTTCACACAGTCGATCTGCGCTGCGGTGTCGTCGTACTCGTCAGCGCACTGCGCGATGAGCGCCTTCTTCCTCAGCTCGGCCTTGTAGTCGGACTCAGCCTTCTTCGCCGTGCGGATGTCGCCGGTCGCGCAGGCGAGCTGCGCATCCTTCGAGTTGTACTCGTGCACGCAGCGGGCGTGCTGCGCCTTGGCGAGCGGCGGTGCGATGAACGCCGAGTAGCCGACCCAGGCGGATGCTGCGGCGATGCCGAGGGCGAGTACCCCCGCGACGACGAACGTCAGGATGCGCACGGCGCGCGGGCGGTCGCGGAACGAGCGCGATGTGGTGGTTCCGATGGTGTTCATGAGAATTCCTCGATTCGTTGATGATGGTTGTGGATGTCGATTTCTCGGCTGGGCGGATGGATGGAGGCTCAGCGCCGGGACGGCGCCGACGACCGGATGGCGACGATCGCCAGCGCGATCAGTGGCAGGTTGTCCAGCACGAGCCTGAGGAGGTGGGCTGCGGCCGCCGTGGATTCCCGGCCGTCGGAGACTGGGGGTGTGCACGAGGCGACCGGCTGACCGGTGGACAGCTCGGGTGCCGACGAGGGACGGCTCCGTTCCACCTCGAGCCACGGCGGCGGTGGAACGACGCCGGTGAGGGTCATGTGGCGCGACGGACGGTCCGTTGTGCTCACGAGAGTGCCTCGGCTTCGCCCTGGTCGGCGGTGCGGCGAGCCTGGTCCGAATCCGTGGTCCGGTCGGCCCCGTCGGTCTCGGCGGCCCGCTGCGCCTGCGCCGCGTCGGCAGCGCGCTGCGCCTCCTCGCGTGCGACGGCCGCGGTGGCAGCATCCAGGCGAGCGGTGTCCGTGGCGGCTGCCTCGAGTTCGCGTCGGGCGGCATCGACAGGGGCGACGTTCTGCTGTTCCCAGGCGAGCGCCTGCTCGGCCGAGGTGATGGCCTGCGCATGGTGGGCGCGCGCGGCATCGGCGTTCAGCGCCGCCTGTCTGATCGCCATGGCGAACTGGCGAACGCGGGGACCGTCATCCGCATTGCAGGTGATCAGGGTGGCGAACGTGTCGCCCTGGATCAGCAGGTACAGCTCGCGCACGTCGTGCACGCGGGTCTTCTTGGCGACCCCGCCGATGATGGCCCCGACGGGCCCGAACAGCAGCCCGCCTGCTGCGATGCGGGTGAGCGTCGAGCGGCTGCTCGTGGCGAGGTTGCCGGCCGTGTCGACGGTGGCGAACACGGACGCCGTCAGCGGAAACGTGCCCTGCGGCACGGCGATCTGCGTACTGGTGAAGGCGACGCCGCCGTCCTGCCCGCGGTAGCTCGCCACCGTGCGCGACGCTTCGCCGCGAGCCTGGGCGAGCGCCTTCTCGGATGCCTTGAGCCGGCTCGTCCGCTCCTTGGTCGCGTTCGCAAGCCCCTTCTCAGCGGATGCGATGCGCGCCCGGTACTCGACGACGGCGTCGTACCGCTCCCGCTCGGCGGGCGACATCGCTGCGATCCGTGCCCTTTTGCGGTTGCGGATGCCGAGCCAGACGGCGGCGACGCCTGCCGCGACCGCGAGCAGCAGCATCACGGCGACGACGGCGCCGATCGCGGCTGCCGGATTCGCGGATGCTGCGGACGCGATGCGGTCGATCACGGCTGGGGACGGGGTGGTGGTGGCCGAGTCGCCGGCGGGATTGGCGACGCTGGTGGCGAGGTGGATGGTGTGGAACATGGGTGCATCCCTTGGTGCACGGGCCGTGTGCTGTGGGGCCCTGGTGGGCCGCGGGACGTGGTGATCACGCCGGGCGGCACCCGCCTGAGTGGCGAATATTGCAGGATGCACGGGGCCACCGACATTCGCGTCGTACGTCGCCTCGGCCTCGCCGCGGGACGCCGGGATTCGCCCGGGCGCCGGTTCAGACGATCGGATGCTGGTGGAGCGCCGAGCTCAGGCTCGTTCCGTTCACCTCGAGGTAGAGCTGTCGCTCCGTGATGGAGACGGAGACCGTGTTGCGCCGCTCCAGCGCACCGGTCGCAGCCTCGATGAAGCCCGTATCGAAGCTGTGCAGCACGATCTCGGATGCGTTGTGGATCTTCTTGCCCGCCCACAGCGGGATCAGCTTCGCCGGGTCGCGGTGCGTGTAGACGGTCGTACGCTGCGCAAGCTTGCTGCCGTGGTGCAGCCGGGCGGCATCCGGCGCTCCGACTTCGATCCAGGCGGTCACCGTGCCCGTGCGGTCGCGCACGAGAACCGCGGGCTCCTCGGTCGCCGAGATTCCCTCGCTGAAGGCGATGCCCTCCTCGAACTCGAGGCAGTACGCCAGCACGCGGGTGAGCATGTAGGCGTCGGTCTCCGATGGATGCCGCGCCACCCGCATCGTGAGGCTCTCGTACACCCCGCGATCGATGTCGGCCAGTTCGATGTCGAACGTGTAGATCGTCGCGCCTGCAGCCACGGGGGTTGAGCCTACCGGGAGGTGGAGAGCGGGCCGGGGGCTGACAGAGGTGCAGGGCAGGGGTCGTGACCATTGCGAATCTGCGAGGTCGGAGTAGCAAATCTGCGAGTAAGTGGCCCGCAAGTCTGCGGGAGTCATACTGCAGATGTGGGTCGCTGTCTTTCGAAGACCGATTGTGGTCGGTTCCCGTACCGGCTCTGTGTGAACTCTGCACAGCCCGGCCCGCAGGCGGTGGTTATCGATGGGGACTATCGAGTTCACGTACGCGAGGATGTGCTTGCTAAAGTCGACGGCCGATGTTGAAGTACGCCTTCAGGCCGTAGACGGGCGCACACTGCTGGTGCCGCGCCGAGTCCAAGAGCGACCGGATCCCCAGAGGTTGCAGCGCCGCTTCCTTGGGTTCGCCGCCTGAGTTGCGAGTGGCGTTAGCCACCCTCGCCGATCACAGCGCGTCCGTCATCAATGTCCGAGGTCGCCGATAGATTGGAACGAATGACGCCAAGGAGGTTACGGTGACGGACAGCACCCCGGGCTTCGATTTCGTTGACCTCTTCGCAGGCCTGGGCGGTTTTCACGTCGCGCTCCAAGCGTTAGGCGGCCGGGGGGTCTTCGCAGCTGAGTGGGAGCCGACTCTTAATGCGCTCTACGCGAAGAACTTCCCGGCTGCGGCCGTCTGGTCGGACGTCAACGAACTCGACAGTCCGGAGGTCATCGACGCGATTGTGCCCGACCACCAGGTCCTCACCGCCGGGTTCCCTTGTCAGCCATTCTCAAAAGCAGGCGAGCAACTCGGGTTCGGACACACGCTCCAGGGCCAGTTGTTCTTCAAAGTGCTGGATATCTTGAGGGAGAAGCGGCCCCGCCGTTTCATTTTGGAGAACGTCCCGAACATCATTCGGCATAAGAAAGGCGAGACTCTTACAACGATGCTTCGGGAGCTTGATGCCATCGGATACGCGGTCGACTGGCATAAGTACTCTCCGCATCAGTTTGGTGACCCTCAGATCCGCGAGAGGGCTTACTTTGTCGGGTCACTCGATGGGCTGAACGACTTCGTCTGGCCTGAGCCGACTCACACGACAACATCGATCAAGAGTGTGCTCGACCCGGCCACGGTCCCGAGCCGCGCAATCCCAGTGCAGACGCTGGGAGCGATCAACATGTGGGACGATTTCCTGAAGCGGTCTGGTGCTGTTAAGTTGCCTTCATTCCCGATCTGGTCTATGGAATTCGGAGCGGACTATCCCTACGGCGATGAAGGCACACCGCCCGCGATCTGGGCCGAGCGCGGGCCGCACGATCTGGGGCAGTTCCAGGGGAGCTTCGGCCAGTCGCTCAAGGGTTTGAGCCGGGATGCACAGTTCAACCTGCTGCCGAGCTACTCGCGACGAGACGGAGATTTCGCGTTCCCGCACTGGAAGCAGGCGTTCATCAGGCAGAACCGTGAGTTTTTCTGGTCGAATCACAAGTGGATCGTCGACTGGATGAACGAGTGGAGGCCGTGGGAGTTGCCCCAGAGCTTCCAGAAGTTTGAGTGGAACGTACAGGGAGGCAGGCGCCGAATCGACGACTACGTGCTCCAGGTGCGAGCATCAGGCATCCGAGTGAAGCGCACGACGACGGCGCCGAGCCTTATCGCGATGACGCACACGCAGGTGCCAATCCTTGGGAAGAACATCGTGGGCATCCGACGTTACATGACACCGATGGAGTGCGCGGCGCTCCAGAGCCTTCACGGAGTGTCGCTGCCAGACAATGACCTTGCGGCATATAAGGCCCTCGGCAACGCGGTCAATGCGCGCGTGGTTCAGGCTATCGCTGAGCCTCTGTTGAGCGGTCTCGAAGTACAAAGTCGGGCGAAGCACCAGCAACAGAGCGTGGCCGGGCAGGCGGCCTGAGATGTTCGCCTAGCGTTCGGCGGCTCGGAGCTTGTCAGACAGCCGCGAGAGCACATCGGCGGTCCATGTCGCTTCGACGTCTTGTGTGTCAGACCGACCGAGCAACTCGATGAGCCGCAGCCGCTCAATCACTGTGACAACGGATGTCAACTGTCCCCACTGCGTTCCAGCCCGGGTGATAGTGCCTGGGATGACGAGCAGGCTCATTGGGTCGCTGTCCATTCTGAGCCAGGTCGCCCACAGCCGCGTGTCAATGTCTGTCGTCTTAGTAAAAGTCTCGGCCTGGACTGTACATTGCGCGAGCGCGATGGGGAACCCGGCGCGCCTATCGAAAAACTGGCGCCACGCGACGACGTCCACCCCGCCGTCCTTACGCCGAGGTGGGCGGTAGCCGTGACCTGTCTGGATGCCGATACGCCGAGCTAGCCAGTCCACTGCCTGGTCGAACTGTTCGGGGCGTCCATGCCGCGACGGATAGGCGAAGCGGAGTGCGGTTCCGCCTGTACCCCAAAGGTTCGCGAGTGCGCGCTCTGCGATGTCCTCAAGCAATTCAGCCATCACTTGCATGTCGAGCGAAGAGAGTAACTGCCGGGGCACCGACTTCGGCGTGAGGAAGAGCAGCGTTGCATAGGACTGAGCGAGGCGTGGATTGCGCCGTCGCAATACGGCAATGTCTGGCCGAACCTCGAAAGGGTATAACTCGCCCAGCACAACTGATCGGCGTTCGAGAAGTCCAACCGCCTGCGAGGTGCGTGCCGCCTCGACGCCCAACTCCTCCTCAGCAAGTGCGTAAATTCGGTCGAGCGTGACGTGCCGGCCGGGATTGACTAGAACTGATGTTTCGACCCAGTCCGCAATTAGCTCGATGCTGTCGAGTTCGATGTCGAGCATGGCTACTGCTGCTCAGACTGGGCTGACGCTCCCAACTCATCGAGCGTCGACCGAAGACCCTCGACAGCGGATTCGATGTCGCTGACCAGGCTCAGCACTTCTGGCTCGGTGGCAAACTCAGAAAGGTCGCTGCTTGCAGATGCGAGCGCATTCTTGGCTGCAGTCAGGCGACGCTTCAGGGCATCGAGGGGGTCGAGCCCAGCCGCATTGACTTTCTGTTTCGCCTGCTCCAACGTCGCCCCGTTACGCAGTGCTGCGAGTCCGACAGGGCTGGAAACGACACCGCCGAGTTGGGACATCTGGCGAGAGTCGGATATGACTGCCTCGTGGTCTTCGTCACCGAAGACCCACTGAAGCACCTCTGTCAGTTCGGCGGTCTTCTCTGCAGGAATCGGTGGCTGATCTGGGTCGAGGCGCGACCCAAGTGGCGCGCCGATGTGCTCACGAATCTTCGTGCTGCTCAGCGCGACGGTGAGCAGCGAGAATGCCTGCTCCGCCTGTGTGGTGGCGAGGCCGAGCCCTTCTGCTTGAGTCAGAACGGCCTGGTCCCGATACAGGTCAGCTGCCTTGCTCTTCGGGATGCCGATGAGGTCGGCTACCTCTTGCAAGGTTCTGCCTTCGGCCACGCGAGCAGCGATGTAGCGGGCCTGCATAAGGGGCCGCCACTGGAGCTTCCCAACGATGTGAACACGCGCGATCTCAGAGTGCGTCGTCTCACGCGTGTCGTGAACAACGACTGGGATGAGCATGTCGAGGAAGATGGTGCGTTTCTTCGCGAGCGCATCCCATTTGTCGGGGTCAGGGAACTCAGCGCGCATCGCCGAACTGGCGAGACCTAGGAGTGCTGTCAAGCGACGGTTGCCCTCGACGACGATCCAAGCGCCGGGCTCGGTGTCGCTCGGAATGACGATGAGTGGCTCCGCCCGGAAGAAGCCTAATTCTGCAATCGACTGGGCTACGGGGTACGCATCGAAGCCCATCTCCAGGATGACTGCAAGGTCTTCGAGCCGGTCACTCCGGTTCTTCTCGGGGATACGCGGGTTGTCGCGGTCGAGTCGGAGCGATCCAAGCGTGACCTCCTTGAGGTGTCCGGCGCTCGCTGGTATCGCTTCAGACACTTGCACCCTTCCGAATGACGGAGCCGCTGCCCAAGTAAAGCGCAAGCGCGAGCACTTCGGCGCCAGGCTCGCTCGCGGGGCTGAGGATTCGATGCGCCTGAATCACGACCTGATTCGGGTGGTCCTCGATGCCGAGCACGCCTCGGTCGCCGGGATAGAAATCCCCGTTCGGCTGCGGCTTGAGATCACGGCCCTGGAACAGGTTGATGAATCCGATTTCGTCGTCCCACTTGCGAGAGCGGGCAGCGCCATCGTTTTCCATGAGCAGCAGCGTGGCATGACCGACCTGTTCGACATTGCGCTTGAGCGCCTCGACAAACTCGTCATGAAGCCAGCCCGGGCTGTAATTGGACTGGCACCACGCTGAGAGCAGCGTGGTGAGAGGCGCGAGTTCGGCAACTCGAAGCGTCCTGAACTCAAGCCGACCGTGGGATTCGAAGTCGGCGTCCAGCAGGCCGACCTCCGCGAGAAGTTGCCGGTTGAAGTCCGTATCGCTGGGCGCGAGTGAGGGGCGGCGCTGCGAGTGCCAGCCGAGGGCTTGCGAGGAAAGGGCGTGTACGACGCTGGTCCGCGTTGGAGTCATGCCTGCCGGTAGCAGAAGGCCCACTTCTTCTGACCACGTGCGGACCGAGCCTCCGGCTTCGATGTGATCCCGAAGACGGGCTCGGAGGTCCTCCTCCGTGTGGACAATCTCGGTCAGTGAGCGAATCGTCTTCTTGCTGCCGAAGAACTGGCAGTAGGGCAACAGGTCACCGCGATACCCGAAGGCCCTGGCACGCTGCTCTAGCGTGTCTACCTGAGGACTCGCGGGCCGATTCATGTACGTAACGGTGAGCCCTTCGACGGTGAATCCTCGGTCCAGCTTGTTGCCGCCTACGAGGATATGGATGGGGGCGATGTTCCAATCGACCTTGTTCACGTCCGCGACACTGTTCACCAGCCAGATCGTGGACTCTTTGAGCACTTCTCGGAGTTTTGAGATGAAGGCGTCGTCTGGCACATTGACGATGCCGTGACTGACCAAGCGGTCGCGCTCCTGTTGTATAACCGACGGGATGGTAGACGCATCACCGTCCACAACCGTCGCCTTCCACTGTGTGATCTGGCGCCTAATTAGGAACTCGTAGCGTGCTTGCACGTCGTTCCTGGCAGTCGAGTGGACGAGCATACTGATTGGCGGGCTCGACTGCTCATGTAATAGCAGCAGCGTGGCACCGGCGAGAAAAGATGCGAGCGCCTGCAGGAGGCTCGTCTGCAGTTGGATCGGCGGCGTCTTCGAAGCTTGTTCATCCAAGAGCGGCACGTTGCGAACGACGGTTTCGGCATTGTCGATGAAGAATTCCTTACCTCCGGTGTAACCCTTGCCTGGGGTGAGGAATTCGACGAACTGAGGGCTCAGGATGTCTGCGGCATCGAGCAAGAGTGGCGCATAGGGGGTAGCGGTGTACTGGACATAGAGGTGATTCGATACCGTGTTGCGAAGATCCCTGATCGCCGCGTACGTCTTGCTCTCGGCATCCTGACTCGTGTTGAGTGAGGCCTGATCAGCCTCGTCGTCAATAATGAGGACTTTCAAATTCTTGGGAAGTTTCGCTAATTGCGTGGCTACGTCGCGGACCCTACCCGCATGCTTGAGGACAGGCACCAAGCACACCCGGCCACGTTCAATAAAATCCTTGACCCGCTTGCCAGCTGCGTCCGTCACCGGATTCGTCTCACTGATCCACACATAGTCGGCCCGCGTTCCGATGCCAAGCGACCTCTCCAGGCGCGACTTGTTTTGGTCGAGGAGCAGGTTGGTGGAGCCGAGCAGCGCGACGATCAACTGATACCCGTTGTCAGCTGCAACTGCCGTCAGCGCCGTAATCGAGGTGGTCTTTCCGGACTGAACAAAGCCCAGCGCGAGGCCCGTGTTCCTGTCCGAGTCGCCAGGTGCCGTGTCGTGGTCGAGGATGGCCGAAGCCGAACCCCAGATGCGAGCCCGAGTTGGTTCGTCAATCTGCGCAGCGAGGATGTGGTCGAGTCGAGCCTGTTCATTCATTGGCATGTTCTCCGGGACGAAGGGCGAGGCGCTTGATGCTCGACCAAGTGCCTAAGCGATTCCGAATGGTCATGAAGGAGGGTGCATCTGGAGCCGTCGCACGTTTCCAGTTGTCATATTCCTGCGCGGAGCCGGGCCAATCGGCGTCCAGAAGGTAGTCACGGGCGAAGGCCACGATTTCTTCGTCGGTCCATCGGGTGTTGTAACTTGCACGAGGCGTCTGGCCGTGTTCGACACCAGCTGCATCGCATACAACAGCCCAACTCCCAAACCGCTGATAGACGAGCGGGAGCGATGGCCCACGGACTTGCCCCATGCGAACCAGTTCCGAGTACGCCTTGGCGGTCAGAGGGAACTCGTACAGAGCTGCCTCGCGCACAGCGGATAGCAGGTCTTGCTCCGTCCAGGAACGATCCGCGGATCCCGGACGAATCCGCAGACTTCCGAGGTCCTCTGGCCAATAGGTGGCAATCTCCTCAGAGGTGACTCCAATTGCCTCCGCGGCCTCCGAGACGGTCAACGCTCCGCGCTTCATCAGCACCGGGCGCAGCAGCCTGTCGATTTCGCCCCGTCGTAACTCCGCGGCCTCCAGCGCAAGTGCCGCCTTCCGTGCCCTAACTTCAGCAGGTGACGGGCCACCGTACTTGCCGATGATTTGGCGCACTCTCTCACGTGAGACTCCGAACCTTTCCCCGATCGCTCCGAGCGCCGCTCCTTCGCGGCGCATTTGGATCATCGACTGCTCACGCATCGAGGGCCCGGGATCCTTGGTCTTTGCCGGCTCGGACGGTATCGGTATGGGCGCGCTCGCCAAATCCGCAAGTAGCCGTTCGATAGAGGTCGACCCAATCCCGGACCAGGCGGCAATTTGTATTACCGACAGCTTCGACAATTGCTCCCAGTTCGAGATTTCACGCCCCTGAAGAGCATTGAGGAGGCGTGTGTCTCTCGTGAGCCGATAGAGGGGTATCGATGGATCCAGGTCGGGGAATCTAACGTTCAAGGGGTCGCGTTCGGTTATGTCACGCGCGTCGGCCGTACCCTGATCAGGCTCGTACGCCGCGAGGTTTTGGAGGAGAGATTTGACTGTCTCTGAGCCGACCCCATTCCACCTGCGAACTTCATCGAGCGTAAGGGAAGCCAACTGCGCCCACGTGGTCAGTCCGCGCCGACCAATAGCGTTACGAGTTCTTGTGCCCGTAACCAGGCTCTCCACGAGAGTTGCAGGACTGATGAAAGGAAACAACTCGCCGAAAGTCATCGAACCCGAGACCTCGTCCAGTGTAACTAATGGGCTCGCTGCGGGCGTCTCGTCGACCGGCGTATGGGCAACCCGTGCGAGGTCCTCGATCAACTGATCGACACGCTGACGACCGAGTCCTGGCCATCCCTCGATTTCGTCCAGGGTCATACAGGAGATATCGGACCAAATGGTGAACCCGGTGGAGCCAAACCAAGTTCGCGACGCGGCGTCGCTCACGAGATGATCCAGGGGCATTTCGTCAGCGAGAGTGGGGAACAGATCAGCGAGCGTAACGAGGTCGTCGACGGAAATAGCGCTTGCCTGAGTGGCGGAAACCTCCCCGACCATGTTCCTGCCCCCTGACTCCGTGTGGATGAGCGTCAGTGCCCAAGTCCACCGTAGTGGGGGGCTCTGACACTCAGGCTCGGCCCGAACTATGCACGTTGCCGGCGGCTCCGACGAGTGCCCTACGCAACTTGGCCTGCTGCCTCGGGCCGGCCCGAGGCAGTTGCCCGGGCCTGGGTCTGACATCTTGGCGGACTCACTCGTACTCGCTGACGGCGCCCCGCCTCCGCCGCGGCGAGCAGCAACAGGGTGGGAGTGCTGTCGAGCGGCCACGCAGTGGGCGCCAGTCAGACTGGAGGCTCTCCCAAGTCCTGATCGGGATCTCCCACTCTGCGAACAACACGGTGGCATCCGTCTTGGTCTCCGTTAATGTTCCCCTTTGCAACGGCGGTGGCCGTTCCGGCGAGGGTATCGATTACGTGCGGCAGCGCGTAAGCCCGTATTTCGGGGACAAAGCTGGTCGTCGACCCACGAACGCGCGACGAATCGGTCAGGACATACGGTGCGCTGGAATGAACGTGCAGAGGCACTCGCGCAACGCCCGGACCGTGGCGTACACGTAAGTGCCGAGTATTCCGCGCGTGAGAAGAGAAGAAGGACACCTCGCTCTCTCGGCAACGTCGACGTGCTCGACGACCTGCCTCGAGTGCATGCCAGCACACGAGTACAGCTGGCCATCCGTGACGCGGTTGCCGCGGAGCGGCCCGTGCACCAGGATCGACTAGCACGCTTGATCGCCGCAGCGTTCGGGCTCGGCAGGGTCAACGATGCGCGCGCGAAGTCGATTCTGCGCTGCGCACCCACCGAACTGCGACCACAAGACGGCGAAGGCTTCTTCTGGCCAGCCGACATCGTTCCCTCGGCGGGGCAGATCGTGCGTCGTGCCTCAGCCGGCGAACAACGCTCTATCGATCAGGTGTCGCTGATCGAGATCGCGAACGCCATGCGCATCGCCGCCGATACGAGCGGCGGCATGGATGGCATGACGTTGTGGCCGACTGCGTGGGCCACAACTGGGGGTGCTTCGAGGCGCCTTTGACGCTGCGATGGCGGAATGCGAAGGATCTCTCACCATTAGGCTTGTCGCGCCGAAAGGGGACTCGTGGACACATCTGCGGACGGACAGCCTCAAGAAGTCGCCGTGCGACGCATTGGGACCGATGGATCAGAGCTCGCGGTCTTTGAGTTCCAAGGAAAGCTGCGGGAGCTGATGATCTCCAGCCTTCAGCAGGGCTATCTTGCGACCGGCAACTACGTTTCAGACGCGAAGGCGGTCTCACCGCAGGGCGCAATGTCCCTCGGTGTGGCCGGTGCGGCAGCGGGCGCAACTGCTCTTTCGGCGGCGTTCTCGTCCACGCTCTTCATGGCCACAGCCAACCCGGCGACGCTGATGACGCTCGGCAGCGGGGTCGGCAGTGCGGTGATGGGCGCGACCGGAATTGTGGGACAGGCTGCATTCATCCCCGTGGCGAGCGCGCTTCCGTTCGTGGCGCCGATTCTGGCGATCCAGGCGCTGAACACCGCGGTCATGATGCAACAGTTCAAGCAAGTCGACCGCAAGCTCGATGCGATCAAAGGCACCCTGGATCGAACCGTCGCGCGCATCGAGGCGACGCATGCGGGCGAGCTGCTGGCAGCATCCCGAATCGTCGACGATGTGTACGCCCAGTACGGCGTCGAAGGATCGTTCTCCAACGACATGCTTGTCCGTCTCGCCCTCGCCGAGAGAGACACCAGGGCTCTGGCGTCACGATTCCGGCAGCTGGTCCAGTCGCGCGACATGGTCGCCGCGGCCGACCTCGAGGAAGTGCAGCAGGCGAACTATGACGCACACAGCGCGATGCTCTCGTCCTTCATCGAATTGCGCATCGCCTACCTCCGCGTGTGCGTCGACATGCAGGAGAACCCGAAGTCCGTGACTGCGTCGCTGGGTCATCTGAAGGCCACCATCGATGACGGGATCGAGTACTGGCAACGCCTGCAGAATCGTTCGGACGCGCTGAAGGTCCGCATCCACGAGATTGAAGAGAAGCTGGCGGAAATGAAGTGGGCCGAGCGCAACCTCCCCGGTGGTGAGGCCGCGACCTTGGAGAAGAAGCTGGCGAAGTACCGGGCTTCCTACACGGCGACGATGGAGAGCGAGAAAGAGATCACTGTTCACTTCCAGTCGCTCATCGAGTCCGCACGCACCACAAGAGCCGAGCTGGATGCGCCGGCGTCGGGGAACGGCGGGGCCTCGCCCACTCTCGTCTACTGGAAGGACGAGTTGGGCGAGCACTCGTTTGTGACGCAGAAGCAGCTTATTGGGGCGTGAGAGGCGGGTCGTCTTCTTCGGCAGAGGCAGGGGACCTTCAGACGGAGCTTCAGCTACGGTCCGTAGCGGCGGACATCGATGGATAGTGTTCATGCAGAGAAACGAGCGTGCCTATGACGGTGGCGCCGTGCTGCGTATGTGAGGGAGATCTTCGTGGGCTTCGAAACGCCGCAACCAGCACTGAGCGTGTATTTGCAGTGGACAACGTCGGGAACGCTTCAGCTTCCCGACTTCCAACGTGAATACAAGTGGGACGAAGAGCGCATTCGCTCACTCCTCGTGACAGTGCTTCGCGGCCATCCCATGGGAGCTGTCATGCTTCTGGAAACTGGGAATGACCAGGTGCGGTTCAAGCCGAAAGCGATCGCCGGAACGCAGCCACCCGCGGACATCGTTCCCACTTACCTTCTCCTTGATGGTCAGCAGCGCCTGACATCGCTCAGCCAGGCGTTGACCGGTGACGGAACCGTCGGAACGAAGGATGCGCGTGACCGCCTTGTGGAGAGGCGCTACTTCGTTGACATGCGGATGGCCCTTCAGGGCGACGAGTTCATCGACGATGCGGTGTTCTCGATGCCGGCAGATGGCATTGAACGCGAGAACTTCGGACGTGACATCATTCGAGACGTCTCGACCGACGAACTTCAGAAGGCCGCAGAGGTATACCCGCTCAGTCTGCTTTTCGCCGGGTACCGAAGCATGAAATGGCTAATCGATTTGGATGATCAAGAGCTAGTCCGCGATTTTACGGACCGTATTCTTGAGCCCGTCTCCAATTATCAAATCCCTGCAATTCAGCTCAGGAAAGACACGAGTAAGGCGGCGGTGGCCACGGTCTTCGAGAAGGTCAACACGGGTGGGATGCCTCTCAACGTGTTCGAGCTTCTCACGGCGACCTTCGCGGGCGACGCAGAGTACTTCAGAACACACGGCGAAGACTTCAGACTCAATGACGACTGGAACTCGGTCGCGGCGCAGATCTACACGGAGAGAGCTCTCGCAGGGATCAAGAACACAGATTTCCTTCAAGCGATCACGCTGCTGACTACTCGTCAGCGCAACCTCGAGAGCACTGCCGCGAGAAAGCCTGCAATCTCAGCGAAACGCGAAGATATCCTGAAGCTGCAACTCAGTGACTACACGAGGTGGCGAGACCAGGTCGTCGATGCGTTTCGCTGGACCGCTCGGTTCCTGGCCGACCAGCACATCTTCACCGAGCAGTTCCTGCCGTATGCAACCCAGTTGGTTCCATTGGCAGTGATCCGGGTGGTGCTCGGGGAGCATGCAGACCATCACGGAGTCCGGGCGCGGTTGTCTCAATGGTTTTGGTGCGGAATCCTCGGCGAACTTTACGGCGCGGCGACCGAGACCAGATTCGCGAGAGACGTTGAGAGTGTTCCGGCCTGGGCTCAGGGGGCTCCCGACGCGGCAGACCCTCGCACCATTCTTGAAGCGAGCTTCACGGAATCACGCCTGTACTCGCTGCGGAGCCGCCAGTCGGCCGCGTACAAGGGCATCTATGCCCTGCAGATCGGAAGGGGTGCGAAGGACTGGATCAAGGACGTCGCCTTCGACAAAGTGCAGTACTCCGATTTGGCGACTGATATTCATCACGTCTTCCCATACCACTGGTGCAACTCGAATGGCATCGACTCGGCGCTTCGAGACAGCATCGTCAACAAGACACCCCTGGCAGCTGAAACCAACCGCGCGATCGGTGGGGCGGCGCCATCCGAGTATCTCCGCCGCGTAGAACAACGCGCTCAGCTCAGTGGAGAAGAAGTTGACGAACTTCTGCGGACTCACGGACTGTATCCGTTCGCCCTGAGGTCGGACGACTTCGATGCGCATTTCGGTTATAGACGGGACTTCTTGATCAAGCTCATCGAGGCCGCAATGGGCAAGGCTGTCCAGCGCGATGTGATTGACGAAGATCCGGAAGCCGCTGCTGCAGCATATGCGGCGCCGGAACAAGCCGCGGGTGAGCAACTCGACGAAGTGGCGTAGCGACGCCCGTTCAGGAGCATTCGCGTGACGCCTACCCAATTCCAAGGGGCTGGCGCCTACGAGGCGGCGCCGATAGGACCTGAGTCGTGCCACATTTCGCGGAAGTGATGGTTTTCGAGCTTGAGATCGTTGATTTCTCGGGTCTTGGTGTCCGCGCAGGGCACTAAATCGAGGCCCGAAGTTGCTCGCGTGCCGGGCGTCACCTCACCGACGACCGTGGCGTAACAGCAATTTGCTGTGTCGCGTTGCCACTCGGAAACGATGGCGAGCCGCGCGTCGTCGTTCCCATCGCTATGGGTGCGTCCCATTCGAGCCGTTCCAAGCGCCCCGGTGCCCAGAACGGCGAATCGACGGCACGAACGAGGGCTTCGATCACATGCGCACCCCGTTTGCGTGTGTCCGGCTGGCCCCAGGAGCAGGCAGCTGCGACCTCCGCGTACGAGATACGGTGCGCGGCTCGAGCATTCTTGGTGATCTGTCCTTCGGTCTGGCGCCGCCCAGCTTCCTAAGGTACTTTGGTACCACCCACAAGGAGATACCACTATGGCTGGCACGCTTGCCCCGATCAAAGTGGACAGCGAAACCGACGCCCTTATTTCGCACGCTGCCCACTTCCTGCGCTCGTCCAAGAAGGACGTCGTCGATGTCGCCGTGCGCGAGTACATCGAGCGCCACCGCAAGGAGATTCAGGAGGCCGCACTCGAGGCTCTGCGCACTCTCGACGGCTCTACTAAGAGCGCCGTTCAGCTACTGACGGGCGCCGCTGACGACGAACTCGATGAGCTTGGCGGCTTCAGCGGCTGAGCCATGTCAGCGGTCACTTCTAGCCTGAAGGTCTATGACACCTGTGCGCCCGACGAAGCGATGCCTCGATGATCTCGAACTGAGATTCCCGCCGCTCGATGTGCCGTTGCACGAGACCGAGCACGATCTAATCGTCAAGGCACAGCGGCTGCCGGATGAGTTTGCTTCCGGTGGCGCAGAACGCGTGCTCGCTATCGATGATCGCGTCTGGTTCAAGGTGAAGGTCGGGGAGTACCGCGGGGCCGGGGGCCAGGTGGTCGAGGTTCCAGAGGGCATGCCACCGCTTTGGTGGCTCGTCGCAGGCGGACTCCGTCGCGCCGACTCGAAGGATCAAGATTTCTACGACGCTCTCGAAGCCGAATGTCGGCGAGCAGCGAAGGGGACATCGGCGACGGTAGACAGCAGTCACCTCTTGCCGAAAGACATCGACCACCGGCGTTGGCGGACAGAGCAGGCTGCTCTCGGTGTCGTTGCGCTCCAACGGGTCGTGCGCGAGCTGATCTGCCGGTCGGCGCACTCGAGCGGGCCGGTCGAGGCTACATCGCAGGGGCAGGGGCTGATCGCCTGGGTCAAGTCGCAGGATGGCGAGACCTATCTCGCGATCGCGGCAGAGGGATTCCTTGATCCCAGGGAGATCGCAGTGGTGCTCAGCGCCGTACCCGGGATGATGGCCGAAGATTGGCAGATCGAACCCGGCGAGGTGCTCGGCATCACGCCCGGCGTGGGTCAGCTCGTGTACTCGGCGATGCTTCCGCCGGAGTCGCTGGCGGCGATGCTTGACGACTCATCAGGTGCGTATCTGTAGGGATCAGCGAGGCGTGCCGGCGGTAACGCAGCGGTAACGGAATTTCTGCGGGAGCCTGTTTTCGGGTGTGCGCGCATGTGCCCAGCTTTCGCGGAATCGTGCGAATCTCGTTGGTCGAGCCGGCATCCATTGGCCTGCGATAGGGGTTCAAATCCCACCGTCACCGTCACCGCCACTGTCTTAATCGTTATTTGCTGTCGATCGGTTCCCTGTAATAGTTCATCGACACCGGACCCTCCTGCGTTGACGCGAGTCGACGCGGCGGGAGAATCGCGCGCCCTTGGTGCTCGGCGGCGTTGCGCATGGTGAGAGTGCTCTGAGCGGAGTTCTCGCGACGACGGATTGCGACGATCGTGGAACGGAGCTTCTCGGCGCTTCCAGAAAGTTCTGAATAGTCCCGCCAACCTTTGGTGACATGAAGCCGGTCCAGCTTTTTCAACAATGAAGCGCTGCTTCGGTAGAGCGACTGAGCTTGTTCGAGCCACAGAGCTTGTCGCTTCGGGTCGTACCCACGCGGCAGTTCGCACAGCTGAAGCCCGGTACCGATCTGCCGATCAACTTCACGACGAGTCGTGCGCAGGGCTTCTGCATCCTTCTGCGGTCGGCGAGTGAAGCGATAGAGATCGCCGACGACTGCGTGGCTGAGTGACTGAGACACACGGACCATCCGAAGCCTTCCCTCGAGTGGATAGTCGAGCGACGATTCCAGAACGGGCTATGCGAAGGCATCCCCAATTCGCGGGACACGTGACGGACTGTTTGGCCGAAAGCCGCGCATATGCGGATGGGCGGCATCTCGAGCATCCGCTCAGCAGACCCCCGTGTCTCCCGCCCCTCATACACTCGGAGTCGGCGCCTGCGACCTCGACCAGGTGAGCCGCGCGGGCATCCCGACGCTCGCGCCCCCGCATTGCCCGAAGGAGATCGCTGTGGATCAGATCACCCTGCACGCCAAGATCGGCGAGGCGCTGACGGTGACGGGTGATGCGCTGGAGCCGTTCATCGCGAAGACGATCGCGGCGCGGGTGGGCACGTCCGAGGTGCCGTGGGCAGCCATTCTGCAGAAGCTCGATCAGGAACGCGGGCGGGGGATGGGCGTGTACTCGGTGCACGATCCTTCGCTGCAGCTCCGCGCGCTCACCGAGAAGCTTGGGCCGTTGGGCTTTCCGTTCGACAATGTGCTTCCGCGCATCGGCAAGGCGTATGCGAGTGAGCTGCGGCAGGTGCGCAACCTCTGGGCGCACAACGAGCCGTTCACGCCGCAGTCGGCGTTTCGGGCGATCGACACCGCCCTTCAGCTGGTCGATCTGATCGGGGCTGGAGAGGCGTCGGCGAAGCTCTCGGCTCTCAAAGACGAGGTTCTTCCCGTTCGACCGCTGGGTTCGCCGGCTGAGGATGCTCCGGCGCCCGCCCCCGAGTCCGCGCCCCTCGTGGGCGCACATCCGACCACGGATGCCGAGCCGACAACCGGCGCCGAGCTGCAGGCGGTCGATGCAAGGGGCGCCGTGGCCGCCACGCAGGGCGAACCCGCCCGGAGTCGTTCCGCCGCCACCGCTCGCGTCGACATCTCGGCCAAGCAGTTCCTCAGCTATGCCATGGCGCACGCCAGCATCGGCGTCGTCGACGAGATCGTCATCGAGAACCTGGGCGACGAAGCGCGGGCCGCGACCGTCGAGGTCGACGTGGTCAGCGCATCCGGGTCCCTGGGCGGTCCCAAGGTGCTCCTGGCCGACCTCGCCGAGAGCCCCGAGCGCGACCAGCGCACGACGACGTTGCGCGATGTCGAGCTCGTGCTCGACCCCGCCAGGATGCTCGCGGTCGACACTCTGCAGCGCGGGCAGATTCGCGTGACCGTACGCAACGCATCCGGGGCCGTGCTCGCCGAGTCCGCTCAGGACGTGCAGATTCTGGCGCACAACCAGTGGATCGCTCGTCCAACGCAGCTGGGACTCGAGCTGCTTGCTGCCCACGTGCAGCCCAACGCGACCGTCATCGACGAGCTGATTCGCGCGGCATCCGATCGGCTCAAGGCCGCGACCGGCTCGGGCAGCCTGGACTCGTACCAGTCCGGCTCGCCAGAGCGTGTGGATGCCATCGTCGCGGCGATCTACGACGCGGCACGTGCCCGTGACATCCGCTACGCGGAGCCGCCCGCCGGTTGGGGCATCTCGGGGCAGAAGGTCCGCACACCCGACGAGGTTCTCTCCGGAGGCCTCGGAACCTGCCTCGATACGACCGTCGTGCTCGCGGCCGCGCTCGAACAGGTCGGCATCAACCCCACCCTGTGGATCGCCGACCGGCATGCGTTCCTCGGCTACTGGCGAGTGGATGCCTCGCTCGGCGAGACCGCGACCACCACGGTCGACGACGTCGTGAACCGCGTCGAGCTCGGGCAGCTCGGGGTGCTCGAGACCACGATGGTGACGGGCGGGGACGAGTCGGCGGCATTCGAAGTCGCGCGGCGAGCCCCGGTGCCGTCCTTCATCGATGTCGGCGGCGACCGCCTCATCGGCGTCGTCGACATTCGTCAGGCACGCGAGTCCGGCATCTACCCGCTGCCGAGTCGCACCGTGGATGCCGACGGCAACGTTTCCGTCACGACCTACACTCCCGCCCAGCGGGCCGCGATTCTGCCGTACCAGTACAACGGGGTGACGCACGGTGCCGATGCGGCCACCGTTCCGCCGCGCGTGGCGCAGTGGAAGAACTCGCTGCTCGACCTGAGCCTGCGCAACAAGCTCATCAACTACACCGATCGCGCCGGATTCTCGCTCGCGGTCCCCTCGACGGCCATCGCCCGCTTCGAAGACCAGATCAACGCCGGCGTTCCCATCACGCTGCTGCCCAGCGACCGGGTGCAGGAGATCGACAGGGCTCGCGGCATCCGTTACGCCCGCGACCTGCACGAGGATGCTCGTGCCCAGCAGCTCGCCGAGAAACGTGAAGCGCACATCGACCTCACCGAGGCCACGTACACGAGCCGACTGCGCTACCTCGCCTACAAGGCCAAGACCATCGTCGAAGAGACGGGCGCCAACAATCTCTACCTCGCGTTCGGCATGCTTCGATGGCGTGCCGGTGATCGCGAGGTGCGCTCGCCGCTGGTGCTCGTGCCGGTGACGCTCAAGAACCCGAGCCGCAACTCCTGGTACAAGCTCGTCATCGATGAGGCAGGTCAGTCGACGCCCAACTACTGCCTCATCGAGCGGCTTCGCACCGAGCACAAGCTCGAGGTGCCCGAGCTCATGAATCCTTCAGAGGATGCCTCGGGCATCGACCTCGCCGCCACCTTCACCGCGGTGCGCACCGCTCTTTTGAGCGCGGGACTGCCGTTCCACGTGGACGAGACGGTGGACCTCGCGATTCTGCAGTTCGCGAAGTTCCGGCTCTGGAAAGACCTGGACGACAACTGGCAGACGCTCGCGGGCAACCCGCTGGTCAACCACCTCATCGAAACCCCCACGGAGCTCTTTGCCGACCCCATGTCCACGGGCGATGAGGTCGACTTCGACGACCTCGGTTCCGAGCTTCCCGTTCCGGCGGATTCGTCTCAGGTGGAAGCAGTCGCTGCCGCCGTCGCCGGCAACACATTCGTTCTGGAAGGCCCGCCCGGCACCGGCAAATCGCAGACCATCACCAACCTGCTCGCTCACGCGCTCGCCAAGGGAAAACGCGTGCTCTTCGTTGCGGAGAAGCGTGCGGCGCTCAACGTCGTGAAGCAGCGGCTCGAGGCTGCCGGCCTCGGTGCGTTCTCGCTGGACCTGCACGACAAAGGGGCCCGCCCTGCGGCGGTTCGGGCACAGATCAAGAGGGCACTCGACCTGCGCGTGCAGTCCGATGCCGAGCGGTTGACGGCGAACCGTGAAGTCGAACGCTCCAGTGCGCGTGCGCTCGCCCGATATGCCGAGCGCCTGCACGAGACGAACCCTGCGGGGTACTCGCTCTACGGAGCGCGCACGGCGGTGCTGGCATCCGACGTGAACGTTCCGGCGCTGGACATTCCGACAACCTTCGTCGCCACGACCTCCGACGACGACGTGCAGCGGCTTCGATCCGTGCTGCGGGAGCTTCCGGTCACGGCCGATCTGGCTCGACCCAGCGCCATGCATCCGTGGGGCTTCGTGGACTCCGTGCCGGGTTCAGCGGACGCGCTGCTCGACAACGCACGTAGGTTCGACGCAGCGCTCGACGGTGCGCTCGCCGCCGGGTTCGATCTTGCAGTGCTGGAACGGGTCGCCGCGGGCACCAGCGGTGATGGCGCCCGCGGTTTCGAGGCCTGGACGACGCTCGTCGATGCGCCCCGCTTCGCGCTGGAGTCGCTGGATGCCATCGGCTCACCCCAGTGGCAGGCCTTCCTCACCGGAGCGATCGGTTCGCTGGATCGGCTACAGGCGAGCGTTCCGGAGTGGTCGAGTCGGGTGCGGCCAGAGGTGCTCGATCGCGACCTCGCGGCGATCAACGCCGCGGCCCTCGAAGCTGATGCTTCAGGGATGTTCGGGCGCAAGAAGCGCCGCCGCGCCGTGCTCGCACGGTTTGCCGATCTGCTGCTCGTCGACCCGAAGACCCTCGATCTCAAGACGTTGTCGAGCCTCACCGGCGCCATGCTGGTGACGCAGCAGGCGGTGCGCGAGGTCGCCACATCGCTGCAGCAGCTGCCCCTCGCCGGTGCGCCGGTGCCGTTCAACCCGTATCTGCCAGGTCAGGCGGATGCCGTGCTCACCCGACTGCGCTGGCTCGCCTGGCTCACGCAGACGCTCTGCGCACCGGTCTCCTCGGCGGCTTCCGGGACGCCAGTGCCCGCTGATCTGGTGCGCGCCGATCTGCGCTCGTACTACGTGAGCACGCCGGCGGGAGCGCTGGCTAACGAGGTTCGCGCGCTCGCCGACACGTATCGCGCGGTCTCGCCCGTACTGCTGACGCCCGCGGCGCAGTCGTGGTCGAACAACGCTCCTCTGCATGCCTGGCGCGCCATCCGCGCCGCGCGAGTGCTCACGGATTCCACGCAGGTGAAGCGGTGGGCCGACTTCGTCGGGGCACTGGAGCCGCTTCGCGCGGTGGGACTCGCGTCTGCCCGGGAGGCGCTTCTTCGCGGCGTCGTACCTGCCGATGATGCGGTGCTGGCCTTCGACGCGGGTTTGGCCGCGGCATCCGTGATCGAGCGCGGCGAAGCGACCGGCCTCGTCGATTTCGTGCCGGAGTCGCACCTGAAGACCATCGACCGCTTCACGACGAGCTCCGCGGCCATCCGCGACGAGCTGCCGAACGAGATTCCGGCGCACGTGCTCGCGAACCGATCCTTCAGCACCGACGCCCTGCACGGGCGCATCGGATTGCTGCGCAGGCAGCTCGATCGCCAGCGCGGAGGCATGAGCGTGCGCAAGCTGCTCGAGGAATTCGGCGACCTCATCACCCAGCTGATGCCGTGCACGCTGATGAGCCCCGAGTCGGTGGCGCGGTTCTTCCCTGCACGCCAAGGAATCTTCGATCTCGTCGTGTTCGACGAGGCATCCCAGATCCGAGTCGCGGATGCCATCGGCGCGATGGGGCGCGCGGCATCGGTGGTCGTCGTGGGCGACAGCAAGCAGATGCCGCCCACGAGCTTCGCGGAGGCGTCCAGCGGGGTGGACGACGATGACGAGCAGGCTCCCGACGTCGTCGCCGACGAGGAGTCGATCCTTTCGGAATGCGCCAAGGCCGGGGTGCCGAGCAAGTGGCTGTCGTGGCACTACCGCAGTCAAGACGAGTCGCTCATTCTGTTCAGCAACCAGCATTATTACGAGAACCGGCTCTCCTCGTTCCCCGCGCCTCTGCACGAGAAGGCGACCACGACGGTCGACGGGCACGGCGTCTCCCTCGTTCGCGTGAACGGAGTGTTCGAACGCACGGGTCGCGGAAAGCTGTTGCGAACCAACCCTGTCGAGGCTGATGCGATCGTTGCGGATGTTCGCCGCAGGTTCGCCGCCTCACCCGACGCCACCCCGTCACTCGGCGTGATCACGTTCAACGCTCCGCAGCGCGACTATGTCGAGAACCTGCTGCGCGACAGCGGCGACGAGCGCATCGTGAAGGCGCTCGACGAGCCCGATGGACTGTTCGTCAAGAACCTGGAGAACGTGCAGGGCGACGAGCGCGATTGCATCCTGTTCTCGGTCGCGTTCAGTGCGAACGACCGCGGGGTGGTCCCGTTGAACTTCGGGCCGCTGTCCCGCGCCGGAGGAGAGCGGCGCCTGAACGTGGCGATCACTCGTGCACGGCGCCAGGTGGTGCTCTACTCGAGCTTCGATCCGGACGCACTTCGCACCGGAGAGACCTCGTCGATCGGGCTCAAGCACCTGCGCGAGTACCTCGAACTCGCCCAGCGCGGTGCCGATTCCGTGGCAGGCGACGGCGGGCGTCGCGCATCCATCGACCGGCATCGCGACGAGATCGCCGACGAACTGCGTCTGCGTGGATTCGCGGTCGCCACCGACGTCGGACTTTCCGAGTTCCGTGTCGACATCAGCGTCGCGCTCGCCGAGGAGCCGAGCCGGCCACTTGTCGCCGTGCTCTTGGACGGACCGACCTGGCGTTCGCGCCGCACAGTCGCCGACCGCGACGGGCTTCCCCGTGAGGTCTTGCAGGGCATCATGCGCTGGCCTGACGTGCAGCGCGTGTGGCTGCCGGAGTGGCTCTCGTCGCGCGAGGCCGTGCTCGATCGGCTGACGGATGCCGTCGCGAACGCCGCACAGGCACCGGTAGCTGCTCCCGCTCCTCTGACCGGCGAACGCAGCGTTGAAAGGCACGCCGGCGAGGGGCAGCCTGAGGCGGCTGATGGAGCGGTCGGAAGCGCAGGTGCGCCCGCCGCCGACCTCGCCGTACCCCAGGTTGCTGGCTCCGCCATGGTCGACAGAAGCGCCATGGACTCCGCAAATCATGAAGGCGGCTTCTCTCCGCTCGCAGATTCCTCCGCCCGAGCAGTCGCGAGTGTCGTCGCGTCGATGCCGACTTCGTCGACGCCGATGGCCACGGACTACTACGCGGGCAATCCGCTGGTCGTCGAGTTCGAAGCATGGGCACCCCGCTCTCTCGGCAACGTGGATGTGCTCGACGAACTGCCTCGGGTGCACGCGAGCACGCGGGTGCAGCTCGCCATCCGTGATGCGGTTGCCGCGGAGGGGCCGGTGCATCCGGATCGACTGGCGCGCCTGATCGCCGCAGCGTTCGGGCTCGGCAGGGTCAACGATGCGCGCGCGAAGTCGATCCTGCGCTGCGCACCCACCGACCTGCGGCCACGAGACGGCGAAGGTTTCTTCTGGCCCGCAGACACTGCTCCCTCCGCGTGGCAGATCGTGCGTCGTGTCGCGGCCGGCGGACAACGCTCTATCGATCAGGTGTCGCTGATCGAGATCGCGAACGCCATGCGCGTGGCGGCCGAGACGAGCGGTGGCATGGACGACACGTCACTGAAGCGCGAAGCCCTGGCACTCTTCGGAGGGCGGCGCGTGACCGAGTCGATCGGTGCGCGGTTGGATTCGGCGGTGCGGTTCGCGGTCGATAGCGAGCGTCTCGAGCGGTTGCCGAACGGGGTGCTGGTCGTACCGCGGCAATAGGTTCCGAGCTGTGGGGCCGTGAGTGCCGATAGTTACCGGCCCCAGGCATCAGCGCAGCTTTCGGATTGAGCGGCACCCCGTCATCGATAACGCCGACAACCAGCTCGTGTCGCTCGCAAAGTTGTTCCGGGGCCGGGCGCTCCGTTGCGGCGCCGGTGAGCCGGAAAGCTAGACGGCGCGCCACCGCCGCACCCCACCCCCTGGCCTCGGAGCATCCGCACCGCCGCGTTCGCGGAGCCCGATATACCCCGAGGAGACCCCATGCGCACCCCGCGAATCGTCGACGTCGAGGTGCGCCGGCTGACCGGTCCGAACCCGCGGTACGCGGACGGCCCGCATCCGGAGGGGGACCGGCAGCGGCAGGTGCAGGCGACCGACCTGTACGAGGATGCGCGCACCCCTCTTCGCGTCGCCGCCGCCGACGCACGCGAACCGCGCACGATCTCGCTGTGTTACCTGCGCATCCTCGCCGACGACGGATCGTTCGGCTTCTACGGTCCGATTGACGAGCTGCCCGGCCGTGTGGTGCTCGACGTGTACCGCGAGCTGCTGATCGGGCAGGATGCGCTGGCATCCTCCACCATCTGGGATCAGCTCGAGCGCGTCGACCGGCACAGCAGGCACGGCCTGCACAAGGCGGCGATCTCGGCGATCGACAATGCGCTCTGGGATCTGCGCGGCCGGGTCTTCGGTGCACCCGTCTGGCGGCTGCTCGGCGGGGGATCGCGGCGCAGCATTCCCGCCTACGCGAGCATGCTCGGCACACCGCTCGACGCGGAGACCATCGCGTCCGCAGCGAAGGCGGTGCAAGCCGAGGGCTACGCGGGGCAGAAGTGGTTCTTCGAGCACGGGCCGGCGAGCGGGCCGGCGAGCCTGAAGGCGAACGTCGAGCTCGTGCGACAGGTGCGCGAGGCGGTCGGCGACGACGAGCCGATCATGTTCGACGCCTACCACGGCTGGGATCTGCCCTTCGCCCGCGCCTGGGCACAGCGCGCCGAGCAGTACCGTCCTGACTGGCTTGAGGAGGCGCTGCTGCCGAACCGGCACGCGGCGTTCGCCGAGTTGCGGCGGTCGACGAGCATCCCGCTGGCCACCGGCGAGCACGTGTACGACAGGCAGGAGGTGCTCGACCTCGTGCGGGACGGCTCCATCCAGGTGCTGCAGGCCGACCCTGAGTGGTGCGGCGGCGTGACGGAGCTGACCAGGATGGCCGCGCTCGCCGAGACCTTCGGCGTCGCGTTGATCCCGCACGGGCACGGCATCCACGCGGCGCTCCACGTGATCGCGTCGCAGTCGCCCGAGGTGTGCCCGAAGGCGGAGTACCTGCTGCGGCACATGCCGTTCCGGCATCACTTCGAAGCGGATGCTCCGGCACCCGTCGGCGGCGCCTTCCCGCTTCCCACGGAACCCGGCTTCGGCATCACCATCGACGAATCGAAGGTCGAACGCGACGAACTGCTGCCGACAGCCTGACGCTGCACCGTGCGAGCGTCGAGGCGAGCGACTGAATGCCCCGCCGGATGCCCGCAATCGTCCAATGCGTTGAGGATGGCGAGGCAGCTTCGTGGCCACGTCCATGCGTGCACGTGCCTTGCCGCCTCGGCGCAGTCACTTTTTCAGCGCATGTCTTCCGAATCGTCATCGTTTCCACATGGGTGATAGCTGATGACGATTCGTTCCGCTCCGGCATGTGCCGTGGTCCCACCTGTAGAGGGCGACTTGTCCTCCCCAACCTCCAGCTGACCGACCTGTGCCCAGATTCCAGAACCCTTGCGTGGGAGGGTCGCGGGCTCGTGACAGCGTGTAGGAAGTCCTGGCATCGACTGGGTACCGAAGTGTTGTATACTCACAACAAAACCGAAAGTATGGGCTAGTGGTCAGCGCCGGCAGGCATCCCAAGAATCCCATGAACAGGGCGCTGGAGGCGCTCGATGCTGATCGCTTCGAAGTCGTTGAACTCCATAGGGACCACCGATGGGGCGTCGTCCGTTGCCTCGCCTGCTGCGAGACGACCCCGATCTGGTCGACGCCGCGTGTGCCTGAGAACAATGCCCGTCAGCTCGCGGCATTCGCGTACCGCCACCAGCATTGAGAGGGGCAGTTCATGATCGGGCACGAGTTCACGATCATCCTCGACCGACCCATTCGCGAGGATGACGAAAGCGACTACGACGCGCTGTTCGAGACCGGGTTCGACGACTCGAGTCCCGCCAACGAGAGCGGACGCGGTGTGATTCACATCGACCGTGAGGCCGGGAGTCTCGTGGAGGCCATCCTTTCCGCCGTGGTAGGCGCGCGTGCGGCAGGGTTCGATGTGGTTGGAATCGAAGATGACGATCTGGTTACCCTCAAGGGCATCGCAGAGAGGGTTGGGCGCACGTACGAGAGCATTCGCCTGTACGCCACGGGCAAGCGCGGGCCCGGCGGGTTTCCGGCACCGATGACCGCCGATGGCTACGCCTTGTATTCGTGGGCTGCCGTCTCGGATTGGCTGAGTGCGCACACCAAGCTCACGAGCCCCGCGGACGATCGCGCGCGCACCCTCGCCGCAGCCGACCACCTCTTGCGCGCCCATGCACTGATGCCGGACCTACAGGCGCTCGCTACTCTTGCCGCATAGCACTGCCTGAGGCCATGCCAGGGGCTGTTCCCGGCATCAGGCCCTGCCAGTATCGAACCCATGACCGTCGACGACGCGACGCCCACCGCAGCGCCACCCGACCACCTCGTCACCCGGATGCTTGCGCTCGCCGACGCGCGGGCATCCGTTCGGGTGATCCTGGGCATCGTCGGCGCGCCGGGCGCAGGCAAGTCGACGCTGGCCGAGGGGCTCGCCCGAGGCGCGGCGGAACACGGCCGTGGTGACGAGGTGGCGGTGCTGCCGATGGACGGCTTCCACCTCGCCGATACGGCGCTGAGCCGGCTCGGACGCCTCGAACGCAAAGGCGCGATCGACACGTTCGACGGCCACGGCGTGCTCGCGATGCTGCGCCGCGTCGCCGCCGAGCGCGATCACACCGTGTACGCGCCCGCCTTCGAACGCACGCTCGAGCAGCCGATGGCCGGCAGCATCCCGATCGACCCGAGCGTGCGCGTCGTGATCGTGGAAGGCAACTATCTGCTCGACCTGCAGGAGCCGTGGCGGGGCATCCGCTCGCTGCTCACCGAGGTGTGGTGCATCGAGACGCCAGATGACGTACGGCTGCCGCGGCTGATCGCGCGCCACGAGCGGTTCGGCAAGAGCCCGGCGGATGCCCGTGCCTGGGTCGCACGCGTCGACGAACCGAACGCGCGCCGCATCGCCGCGGGGCGGCAGCGCGCGGATCTCGTGGTGTCGCTGGAAATGTAATGGCGAGGATTCGACGTGCCCCGCGAGCTTGGGTTTCGGCGCCGCGCGCATCGCTCGGAAGCGCGCGGTGCCGAAACGCCTACAGGGTCGCCGTGACCTGAACCGTGCTCCCGGCGGGCGCGTGCGGCACCAGGTTGCCCTCGATCGCTGTGCCGTCGACCGTCAGCTTCGCCACGGCGCCGTCCGCGCCCGAGTTCGTGACGGTGATGACATACGTTGCCCCGCGCAGCACGCGGGTGACGGTGAAGCTCGGCACGTCCGGTCCGATGCGCGGGTCGACGACGAGGCCGTCATAGTCGGGGCGCACGCCGAGCAGGTACTGCGAGATGGCGACGAAGTTCCATGCGGCGGTGCCGGTCAGCCAGGAGTTCTTCGCCTCGCCGTGTCGCACAGCCTGCTTGCCGGCGATCATCTGGGCGTATGCGTACGGCTCGAGGCGGTGCACGTCGCTGATCTCTTCGCGGAAAGCTGGCGCGATCTTCTTGTACAGGTCGTAGGCGCGGCCGCCGCGGCCCACTCGGGCTTCGGCGATCATGACCCACGGGTTGTTGTGGCAGAAGATGCCGCCGTTCTCCTTGTACCCGGGCGGATACGTCGACACCTCGCCCATGTGCACCTGGTAGGTGGTGTACGCCGGATACTGCAGCACCAGGCCGTGCTCCGTGCCGAGCAGCTCGTGGACCGCATCGAGCGCCTTGATCGCCGGGGCATCCGTGTCGTCGGGGCCGGAGCCGACACCGATGCCTGCCATGATCGCGACGCCCTGCGGCTCGATCCAGATCTTGCCCTCTGGATGCTCGTCCGTGCCGATCTTGCCGCCGTAGTAGTCGTAGGCGCGCAGGAACCAGCGTCCGTCCCACCCGTGGGTCAATACCGCCTCGCTCATCTCGGCGACGAGTCCGCGGGCGCGCTCGGCGACATCCGTCAGCCCGCGGCGCTCGGCGAGTTCGGCGTACTCGGGACCGTAGAGCACGAACTGTGCGGCGATGAAGACGGATTCCGCGACCCCGCCCGTCTTGTTCTCGGTGGTCTGGAACGGTTCGCCGGGGGTCGTGGAGAACGCGTTGAGGTTCAGGCAGTCGTTCCAGTCGGCGCGGCCGATGAGCGGCAGCCCGTGCGGGCCCCGATGGTTGACCGTGAACTCGAACGAGCGGGTGAGGTGCTCGAACAGCGGCACCTCGCTCTCCGGCTCGTTGTCGAACGGGACCGGCTCGTCGAGGATCCCGAAGTCCCCGGTCTCCTTGACGTACGCGGCGACTCCCGCGATCAGCCAGAGCGGATCGTCGTTGAAGCCCGAGCCGATGTTGTTGTTGCCGCGCTTCGTGAGCGGCTGGTACTGGTGGTACGCGGATCCGTCGGGGAACTGCGTCGAGGCGATGTCGATGATGCGCTCGCGGGCACGCTCGGGCACGAGGTGCACGAAGCCGAGCAGATCCTGGTTCGAGTCGCGGAACCCCATGCCGCGGCCGATGCCGGTCTCGAAGTACGACGCAGAGCGCGACATGTTGAACGTGACCATGTTCTGGTACTGGTTCCACACGTTGACCTGGCGGTCGAGGCGCTCGTCGCCGGAACTCACGGAGTACTTCGACAGCAGCAGCGACCAGTGGTCGCGCAGGGCCTCGAGTGCGGCATCCGTCTGCTCGGCGGTCGCGAAGCGGCCCAGCAGCGCATGGGCGGGCGCCTTGTTGATGATCTGGTGATCGTCGTCGGCCCACTTCTGCTCGACCGGGTTCTCGACGTAGCCGAGCACGTAGACGAGCGTCTTCGTCTCGCCCGGCTCGAGCGTGATGTTCACCGAGTGCGACCCGATCGGATACCACCCGCTCGCGACCGAGTCCGCCGACGTGCCTGCGCGCGGAACGGATGCCTCGCCCAGCGAGTTGTACGCGCCCACGAACGTGTCGCGGTCGGTGTCGAAGCCGTCGGCGTGAGTGTTGACCGCGAAGACGGCGTAGTGATCGCGGCGCTCGCGGTACTCGGTGCGGTGGTAGATCGCCGAGCCGTGCGGCGAGTCCTGCTCGACCTCGACCTCGCCGATCGAGAGGTTGCGCTGGTAGTTCGTCTGGTCGTCTTCCGCGTTCCAGAGGCAGAACTCGACGAAGGAGAACGCCGTGAACGTCTTGGCGGCATCCGTCGTGTTCGTGAACTCGACCTTCTGCACCTCGGCGTTCTCGCCGAGCGGCACGAAGAAGAGGGTCTTCACCTTGAGGCCGCCGCGCTCACCGGTGATCGCGGAGTAGCCGAGTCCGTGGCGCGCCTCGAAGAAGTCCAGGTCGGCCTTCACCGGCAGCCAGCTGGGCGTCCATACGTCGCCGCCGTCGTTGATGTAGAGGTAGCGACCGCCGGCATCCGCGGGGATGTTGTTGTAGCGGTATCGGGTCAGGCGCCGCATCTTCGCGTCGCGGTAGAACGAGTAGCCGCCCGCCTGGTGCGAGAGCAGGGAGAAGAACTGCTCGGATCCCAGGTAGTTGATCCAGGGATACGGGGTGTGCGGGGTCGTGATGACGTACTCGCGGGCGGCGTCATCGAAGTGGCCGTAGCGCATGCTGTTCCTCGCTGTTTCTCTCATCGGCACCCATGCCGAACCGTCGGCACCCATGCCGAACGAATCGCTCGGGACGAGAGTAGCGGAAATCGTGGGAGCGCTCTCACGGGGCACCTGAACCGGTGCCGCCCGAGGCCGCGCTGGGTGGGGAAGCGCTGCAGTGCGGGCACCAGAGGAGGGCGGTGCACACACTTCGCCGCCCCACCTCGTCGGGCTGCAGGTCTCTACTGCAGCGCCTCCAGCACTGTCCCGCTCGGATGCCTTCTTCGCGGCGGCAGACGCGGCGTCATCCGCCGTCTTCTGATCGGCGTCCGCTTGCTCGGTGTCACCGTTCACGCAGTCGATGCTCGCGATCAGCCCGACACGATCAGGCTCGCCACTATGTACCTATTTGTCGTACAATCGTGCCATGATCACTTTCACCTCGCGCGAGCTCAACCGAGACGTCTCGGCGGCCAAGCGTGCCGCCGCCGAAGGACCGGTGACCATCACCGACCATGGTCGCCCCACGCACGTGCTGATGACCGCCGAGGAGTACAGCCGGATCACCGGCGCGAGGGAGAAGTTTGGTCGCCGCTTGCTGATGCCCGGCGGCGAGAAGATCGAGCTCGATCTGCCTGAGCGACGCGTCGAGGAGCGGAACCTCCACCTGTGAAGTATCTGCTCGACACCAACATTCTCAGCGAAGCAAGGCGTGGTACCGAGAAGGCACAGCTCTGGCTCGAAGACCAGGACCGAGACGATCTCGCGATCAGCGTGCTCACGCTCGCCGAGCTCGACATCGGAGTGAGGCGCAAAGAGCGCAGCGACCCGCGTCAAGGAGTGGCCCTTCGGCTCTGGCTCGACGAGGCGGTGATTCCTGCCTTTGAAAACCGCGTACTGAGCGTCGACGAACGCGTGGCAATCGAGTTCGCGCGCATGCAGGTGCCCGATCCTGTGCCGATGGTCGACGCACTCATCGCAGCGTCGGCGATCGTGCACAGCCTCACGCTCGTCACGCGCAATACCAAGGACATGCAACGCACCGGCGTGCAGTTGTTGGACCCATGGCTGCTGGGTACGCCCGACCCCTCTTGATCCCGCAGAGTGCCGCTTCGCCCGGCTCTGCTCAACACGATGGACTACTCCTTTGCCGCGGGTGTTCCGCCACATCGAGCAGACGGGCTGATCGGTCAGCCGCGCAGGGTGTGCGGGCGGCCTCACCTCCCAAACCGCACGCCGCAGGCGTGGCATCCGTAGACCGCATCATCGACGACGCAGCCAGCGGGGATGTCGCCGCGCGCCGCTACCTTCCGCGACCCGTCTCCGCTCAGCAGCCCGTACACCAGCCGACCGACTCGCGGTGAGCCGCACAGCGGGCATATCGGCTTGCCGTGCCGCCATTCGGCAGGCTCGGGCGCAGTGACAGGCACGAACCAGGGGCTCGACAGGTTTGCGCGGGCCGTGCGGGACATCCGCTCGAACTCGAAGTACTCGTCTCCAGGCATGATCGCCTCCAGTGTTCGCGGAGGTGCGTGCCTCCATCGACTTGCCGACGGCGGATGCTCGAGCTCGCCCGAGCGTCGTCGGCCGGTTCTTCCCCTGGGGCACCCCGCTCGATGGAGGAGGGTTGCCGGGCAGCCGGCCAGGTACCGACAGCTGTCACTCGTGAACCTGACATCAGGGTAGGCGGCACCTACGACATTCACGGATGAGGGGCCCGGCGCCTTCGCGCCGAGCCCCATCCGCGCGCTGCTACTTGCCGTCGGCGTTGCACATCACGAGGGCGTATGCGCCCGTCGAGGTCTGGGTCGACTTCACGACTCCGTTGACCGTGATCGTGCAGGTGATCGTCGTCGCGTCGGAGCCGGCCATCGCGCTGAGCGTCATGGAGCTGTAGTCGAAGACCCCCGTCTGCTTGAGCGTGAGCTCCTTCGACCAGGGGAGCGCGGCACCGTTCGCCGACTCCTGGCCGGACTGGCCGTTGTTCAAGGTGAAGTAGCTGATCGTCTGCGCCGTGGCGCCGTCGGAGGTCACGCTGTAGACGACATCGAGATCGGTGCTCGCCGACGCGGATGCGCTGGGTGCTGCCGACGCGCTCGTCGACGGTGACGTGATCGATGAGGCTGCGCTGTCCTCGACCGCCTTCGAGACGGCGGCGAATGCCGCCGCGTAGACGCTCACCATGATGATCGACAGCAGCAGCGCGACGCCCGAGATGATCGTGCCGGTGATCGGCAGGCCCTTCGAGCGTCCCTTCGAGACGAGGCCGATCACGCCGAGGACGAGGCCGACAACGGCGAGGGCGATCGCCGCGTAGTTCACGAACGGGATGAATGCGAAGACGAACGCGATGATCCCGAGCACCAGTGCTGCTACGCCGAGACCGCTCGACCGGCGGGGTGCAGCGGGTCCGGTCGGAGGGAGGAGAGGGGATCCGGCCGGAGGGAAGCCGCCGGCTGCGGGCGGGGGAACCTGGTTGTCGCTCATCTGTTGTGCCTTTCACATGTCTGGTGGGTGCCGCCTCGCGGACGGGCCGGGGCCGATCCGGATGCCGTGGCCGGCTCGGTGCTGTCCACCAAGAACACCAGGCGAGCGCCATTGCCCGACACGGCCGTACGGACGGATCCGCTCCGCCGAAAGGAGGGTGCTGCGCTCGCGGATTCCCCTCGAACGAAGGGCAGAGCGGAGCATCCCGGATCCCTACGATCGACTGTGTGACTCAGCCGCCCCCTCCGCCGAACCCCGACGCGACGGCGGGCGCTGCGCAGGCACCAATCACGGTGCCTGCACCGTATCCGAAGCACGCACCGTATCCCGGACCCGTGCCGTATCCAGGACCGGTGACGTATCCGGGTCCCGCACCATATCCGGGTCCCGCCCAGTACCAGGGACCCCCTCCGCACTCCGGACCTGCGCTGAACCAGCCGACACCGGCACCGAGCCGACCCCGCTGGAAGCGCATGAGTTCGCGATCCTGGACGATCACTCTCATCGTCATCAGTGCCCTGCTCGCCATCGCTGCCGGCGGCAATGTCGGGACCGACGCACCCGATGTGCCCGCGCTGCTGAAGGCGTACGCCGTGCTCGGCACCCTCGTGATGATGGCGGCATGCGCCCTGCTGTGGTGGCGTCACCGGGCGCCGTTGATCGTGGCGAGTGTCCTTACCGGGTTGACGCTCGCAATTCCCACCAGCGCACTGCCCGCGCTCGTCGCGCTCGCCGCTCTGACGTTCGCGCGAAAGGGGTGGGTGAGATGGTGCTTCATCGCAGCCGTCTTCATCTCGACGTGCGTGGCATTCTGCTGGGATCTCAGCGGACCGGACTCCAACATCGCGATCATGTTCGGCCCGTCGCACGTGGGCACGCCCGCCCGCCTCGCACTGTATTGGGTGGTGCCACTGCTCGCGGCCGTGTCCGTCGCCCCGTTCGCAGCCTTCGGTATCGGCCGGCGGATGCTGCTCGAACGCGACGGCGCCCGCCACGAAACCGCTGCTGCGCACGAGACTGTTTCGGTGCTGCAGCGCGAGGTCGACCAGCAGAAGGAACGGCAGGAGATCGCCCGCGAGCTCCACGACACCCTCGCGGCCGACCTCAGCCAGGTCGCCCTTCACGCCGGTGCGCTCGAGCTCATGGTCGACGGCGCGAACGAGCACGCCGCGGCGGCCGCGCGGGTCGTGCGCGAGTCGACGCAGCGATCCATGGACGACCTGCGCCAGATGGTGAGATCCCTGCGCGACAGCGAGCCCGCGATCGGGAAGTCGAGCGGGCTCGCCGAGGTGTCCGACCTCATCGACACGGCGATCGAGGACGGCATGGATGTTCGCGCCCGGGTCATGGTGAACGATGCCGCGACCTGCTCGCCACGAGTTGCGCACGCGGCTTTCCGTGCCGTGCAGGAAGCGATCTCGAACGCCAGGCGGCATGCGCCGGGAGCCGCGCTGTCGGTGCAGGTGAGAGGAACGCCCGAGACCGGGCTGACGGTGCACACCTCCAACCCGCTCTCCGATGTCGCGCCGTCGAGCCGCGGTGGCCGCCATGGTCTGCAGGGCATGCGGGAGCGCGTGGAACTCGTCGGCGGCACCTTCGAGGCGGGCGAGACGGCGGACGGCGCATTCGGGATCAAGGTGTGGATGCCGTGGGACGGGATCCGTCCGGATTCGTCGTAGCTGCGCGGCAACGAGTTGCCGGTCGACACCCGACCTGAGAGTGTCTCACCTCGCCCCTAAACTGACGCGGTGAGCAAGCCCGAACCCCCGCGCATCCGAGTGCTCGTCGTCGACGACGACCGGCTGGCAGCCGGAGGGATCGCGGCCATTCTCGGCACGACGGATGACATCGAGGTCGTCGGCACGAGGAGCGATGGCACGCAGGTGCAGTCCGCGATCGCGGAGCTGAATCCGGACATCGTGCTCTGCGACGTGCGGATGCCGCACCTGGACGGCGTCGAGGTGGTCCGCAGCCTCAGCGGTGCGGCAGACGCGCCGCGTTTCATCATGATGACCGCCTTCGACGAGGACGGCCGGGTGCTCGAGGCGATCGCGGCGGGCGCGGATGCCTTCATCCTCAAAGACGACGGTCCGCAGCAGATCCTCGACTCCATTCGCCAGGTCAGCGTCGGCGCGGCGGTGTTCAGCCGGCGCGCGGCCGATCAGCTCGCGGCGTGGGCGAGCGGATCCCGCGACAGCAGCGACCGGCGCGACGCGCGTGCCAAGCTGGCCCTCCTCACCGACACGGAGCGCAAGTACGCGCTCGCCTCCGTGACAGGAGCGACGGATGCCGAACTCGCCGCCGACTTCTTCGTCGCCGAGAGCACGATCAAGTCCGCGTTCGGCGGCATCCGTTCGAAGTGGGGCGCGAGGAATCGCACCGAGATCGCGGTGATCGCGACACGGGCGACGATGTAGGTGCGGCTGGCAGCTCGCGACCTGTGGCTTGCGTGAGCTCCTCGCTTTGACCTCCAGTTGGGAACTTCGTCTCCATATGGGCAACTTTGGTATCCAAATAGGTACTTTTGACTCATGGCAGCGCAGACCCGACACGCGAGGAACCTGCGCCGGGCGCTGGACTCCAACCGTCCGGCTCTTGTAGAGATCTTGGGCCGGTACAACGCCCGGAACCCCCGGCTTTTCGGCTCGGTCGCGCGCGGGGACGCAGGTGCAGGAAGCGATATCGATGTGCTCGTCGACCTGGATCCGGACTCTGGAAACGAACTCCTTCGTGTCGCGGGTATAGGAGAGGAATTCAGCCGAATCCTCGGGGTTCGCGTCGACGTGGTTGCCGGCTCACTGCTTCGTGAGCCTGTCGCGGGTGCCGCGCTTCGCGATGCTGTGGCGCTGTGAGCCGATCCGCGGAGGAACGATTCGGCGACATCGTCGCCGCTGTGGACCGTTGCATCGCTTACCGCGCCTCCCTGGAGGACGAAGAAGCTCGCATCGCCTCGATGGCCTATGACGCGGTTCTTCGCAATCTTGCCGTCATCGGAGAGGCAGTGCGTGCGTTACCGAAGGAAGAGACCGACCGGTTCCCAGGCGTGCCATGGGCGTCGATCGCCGGTCTTCGGAACGTGGTCGTGCACGAGTACTTCCGGGTGGATCGCTCCATCGTCATCGACATCGTGGACAACCAATTGGTGCCACTCGCGATGATCCTTCGCTCCCGAAGACAATGAGCGGAACGGGTGGCCACCACTGAGGTGCTTCCAGCCGATCGTCTTGCGCGCGATCACAAGTCGCCGATAGATGAAGGCGAGCCGCCGACGTTCACCGTCCACCGCTCCGCTGCAGGTACGCGATACTCCTCTCGGCATCGAACCCCAGCGCCGCCATGGCCTTCAGATACTCCGCACTCAGCGCCGCCGCCTCGCGGTGCGTCTCGTTTCTGGACAGGTCCTCCGCGATCGTCGTACCGTTCCTGCCGCGCGTCACCAGATATCCGGATGCCTCGAGTTCCTTGTACACGCGCGCGACCGTATTAGGAGCCAGGTCGAGGTCGTTCGCCAGCTGGCGAACGGACGGCAGCTTGTCGCCTGGCACGAGTTCGCCCGCGGAGATCTGGGCGATGAGCTGATCGCGCAGCTGTTCGTAGATCGGTGTCGGCAGTGACGGGTCGATGGTCAGCACGTCGGCCAGCATCCCACGCCACACTGGATCCATGCCCGCAGACATCTCGGTGGTCGCCGCAGTCATCACCGACGGCGATCGCATCCTCGCGTGCCGCCGCAACGAGGATCGCGAGGCGGGCGGGCTGTGGGAGTTCCCGGGCGGCAAGGTCGAGCCGGGGGAGTCGGCTCAGGATGCCCTGGTGCGCGAGATCCGAGAGGAGCTGGGCGTCGGCATCCGTGTAAAAGAGGTGCTGCACCGCGGCTCGACGTCTGTAGGCGGGCGGCTCGTCGACCTCAGCTGCTACTGGGCAGTGCTCACGGATGCCGCGCCCTCCTCGAGCACGGATCACGACGACATCCGCTGGTTGCGTCGCGATGAACTCCACGACGTGCAGTGGCCGGAACCGGACCGGGCGGCGGTGGCCCTGCTGGCGGGAGGCTCCAGGCCGGGGGACGCCGCGTGACCGAGCCCATGACATCCGAGTCCATGACACCCGATCCCGAGCCGTCGACGGTCACCTCGTCGACCGGATGTTTGCACTCGCCGATGCGCGGGCGTCCGATCGAGCCATCCTCGGCATCGCCGGCGCGCCCGGCGCCGGCAAGTCCACACTCGCCTCAGCGCTGGCCGACGCCGCAGCACGCCGCGGCCGTGCATCGCGCTCGTGGCGCTGCTGGCTCCCGATGTCGCGTCCCGCCCGGGCGACAGGTCCGTAGTCGCGCGGCTGCCGGAGCGGCCCGGCATGCCCGCTTCCGATTCGCGGATGTCGGTGGTAACGCCGACAATGGCTTGCGAACAATCGCCCACCGCGGAACACGACCGGATGCCTTCTACGACCAGCGCCCTTGCCCACGTGCTTGCGCTCTCCCGTCTGCGCGACGACGACGTCACGTGGCGTCTGCTGCGGGCGGACAACGGGCCGGTAGTGGTCGCCGTACTGGGTGAGCTGCTCGGGGGAGACGAACGCAGGCTGTCCGCATCCGAGTTCACGGGCCGTCTCGACGACGAGCTCGACGCACTGCGTGGGCACGGATTCGCGCTGCCGAAGAACGCTCAGGGCTACACGACGGATTGGCGTGAGGCGGGTTACCTCATCCGACGTCCGTCGCCTGAGGCGCGCGGCGAGACGTACGAGCTGTCGGCGGGAGCGCTCGCCGCGATCCGCATTCTCGATGGTCTCGCCGAGCCGCGGCAGACAGCGACGGAGTCGCGACTGTCCTCCATCCAGGCGCAACTGGAACGCCTTGCGATCGATACCGATCCGGATGCAACGCGCAGGCTCGAAACGCTGCATGAGCAACGCGACGCGATCGACGAACAGATCGAGCGCATCGGTGCCGGCGATCTGGACGCGTACCTCCTCGACGACGAGAGGGCCGTCGAGCGGGTGAACGACATCCTGGCGCAGGTGTCGGAGCTGCCCAGCGATTTCGCGCGGGTGCGAGGGGCGTTCGAGGGGCTGAACCGCACGTTGCGGGAGCGCATCGTCGAGTCCGGGCCGACGCAGGGGCATGTGCTCGACGAGGTGTTCCGTGGCGTCGACCTGATTTCGGAGAGCGAACACGGTCGCAGCTTCGCGGCGTTCAGCGCGCTGGTGCTCGATCCGGAACGGGGTGCCGCGTTCGACGCTGATGTGGAGCGCGTACTCGACAGGTCCTTCGCGAGCAAGCTGACGGCATCCGAGCGCAGAGCCCTTCGCCGGTTCATGCGCAGCCTGACGGAACTGAGTGGTGAGATTCACGATGTCATCACGGGATTTGCGCGAGGCCTGCGACGCTTTGTGCAATCGCAGGACTTTCAGCGCGATCGGGTTCTGCGCCGCGTCATCGAGGATGCCCTCGGTGCGGCCGTCGGGACCGCTGCAGCGGTCCCGCCTTATCAGCAGACACGGCTCGCTCTCGAGCTGTCATCGATCGAGACCGCCAGCGCCGGTGCGATCGAGCTGCACAATCCGGGATCGTTCGATGCGACTCGTCCGATCATTGCCAACGAGCCCGAGCTCGTCGACCTCGAAGCGCTGAAGGCCATCGCGCGTGAGACCGAGATCGACTTCGACGAGCTCACCGGCAACATCAACGTCGAGCTACTGCGCGCCGAGATCGTGACGGTCGCCGGGGTGCTGGCGCGGCACACCGCAACGCAGGGCGTTGCGAGCGTCGTCGGATTGATCGCACTCGCCGAGTCGTTCGGCGAACGTGTCGAGGGAGAGACGGAGACAGTGACGTGGACCGGTCGCGGAGCCGCGGACATCGACGTCGAGCGTGAGGCCCTCATCCCGAGCTACCGATTCACCCGGAGGATCGCATGAACGACACGATCGACGTCAGGATCGGTGACGCCGAACACAGCATCGACGGGGCGGAAGACGTGCCGGAGTCCGGGCACGCGTCGCCGCCGTCGGCGAATCTGTGGGGCGGGGACACCGGCATCCTCGGCGAGGCGTCGCGACGCGCCCTTGTGCAGTTGATCAAGGGTCCCTACCTCTCCGGCGATCGCAGTCCCGGACTGTGGGCCGCGCTGCTGGCTGATCAGCGCGCGATCACCATCCGCTTGCACGAGCTGTTCCTCGACCTGGTCATCGACCCGCTGGCCGAGTTCGCCTTCGTGCGGAACGCGTCGACCGGCGAGTTCGCCGCACCCAGCACCGTTCGCACCCAGGCACTGACGTTCATCGACTCCGCGATGCTGCTCGTGCTCCGCGACCTGCTGCTGCGCAGGGAGAGCGAGGGTCGCGTCATCGTGGGACGCGAGGAGGTCTTCGAGCGGTTGTCTGTCTATCGGGGAGTTGATCGGGACGAATCCGACTTCGCGAAACGGTTGAACTCGGCCTGGCTGAAGATGCGGGAGAAGCTGCGGGTCGTTCACCGCACAGGGCGGGCCGACGATCCCGAGGATCGTGTCGAGATCTCGCCGGTGCTGCGGCTTATCCTCGACGCGGATCAGGTGCGTGCCGTGACTGCGGAATACGCCCGGCTCGTCGGCACCACGGCGCGAGACACGGCAGGGACGGACGAAGCCGACGACGACGCGGGCGACGACGCTGCAGGCAGGGACGCCGCAAGCGAGGACGACGCCGGGGAGGGCATCCTGTGAGCCTGTTCGATCTTGCGACGCTTGCACAAGCATCCGAGGGCCCGAACGCTGCGGTGCTGCCGGGACAATGGCGACTTGCCCGCATCGAACTGATCGACTGGGGCACGTTCCCCGGGCACACCTCCATCGACATCGCCCGCAAGGGACACCTGATCACCGGCGCATCCGGTTCGGGCAAGTCGTCGCTTCTCGATGCGATTGCCACAGTGCTCACGCCTGGCAAGTGGCTCAAGTTCAACGCCGCGGCACAAGATGCCTCCTCCCGCGGCGACGACCGCACTCTGGTCAGCTACGTGCGCGGCGCGTGGAAAAAGGAAGCGGATGCCATCGAAGACCGTGCCGTCGCCGCCTACCTCCGCACGGGGGCGACCTGGAGCGGAATCCTGCTGGTATTCGACAACGGGCAGGGCGATCGTGCCTCGCTCGCCCGGCTCTTTCACCTCCGCGCCGGCTCGGACGACAGATCCACGCTCAAGAGCGCGGCGGTCGCCGACCGTGGCGATTACTCGCTGCCCGCATTCGCACCGTTCGTTCAGGCGGGAATCGATGCGCGAAGCCTTAAGCGGAACTGGCCGACGGCGACGGTCACGACGGGCAGCAACGGTGACTATTTCGTGCGCGCCGGCAAGCTGCTGGGAATCCCGAGTGAGAACGCGCTGCTTCTTCTGCACAAGACGCAGTCGGCGAAGAACCTCTCGAGCCTCGATCATCTGTTCCGCACCTTCATGCTCGACTATCCGGGCACCTTCGCCAGGGCGGCGAATGCCGTCGAGCAGTTCGGCGAGCTGAACCGCGCGCACGAGCTCGTCGTCGATGCCCGCGATCAGCTGGAGGCTCTGCGTGCGCTCGAGCCCAACATCGCCCGCTACGAGAAGGCGACGGCCGACGGAACGAATGCAGAGCGGTTGGCCGCTCTGATCGACGTGTTCGAGCAGCGGCTGCTGATCGAGGTGACCTCCCAAGAGCGTGCGGATGCCGCAGCCCTGCGTCCTGCGGCCCTCGACGATGCGCGGGCCGCGCGCGCTGAATCGGATGCGGCCGACGAGGCCGTGCGTGTCGCCGACCTACGGGTCAACCAGCTCGGTGGAGGAGAAGCCGCAGCAGCACGAGACCGGTTGGAGAACGCACAGAAGGATGCGAAACGCGTCGACGACGACTGGGGTCGCTTCGAAGACGAACTGCGTCGAGTCGGCCTGGCCGCTCCGGCATCGGTCGCCGAGTTCGGAGAGTTGCAGGAGTCGGCGAGGCGGGACCTCGCCTCGGTCGACTTCGGGGCCGGCGTCGGCGCGTTCGACGAGCACCGCACGTGGGCCGACGCGAAACGGATGCTCGATCGGCTCGATACCGAAATAGCCGAGCTCCGGAGCCGCCGCAGCAACATGCCGGCCTCTCTGCAGCTCGCCCGACGACGCATCGCCGATGAGCTCGGTGTCGACGAAGCAGCCTTGCCCTTCGCCGGGGAACTCGTCGACGTGGCTCGGGAACACGGTGACTGGACGGGGGCGATCGAGCGGGTCTTGCGCCCGCTGGCCGTCACCATGCTCGTGCGCGATGAGAACATCGCGGCCGTGCGACGCATCGTCGACGGCATGCATCTCGGTGCCCGGCTGCGCTACGAGTCTGTCCCTGCCGTCGCCGCCGCACCACGACCGGCCCGCGACGAGCGTTCGCTGCTGAACAGGGTGACGGTTTCGGCCGGCGCGTTCGCCGACTGGCTGCGGTGGCGACTGTCAGACCAGTACGACACGGCGTGCGTCGAGCACCCCGACGACCTGGATGCCGTCGAACGCGGCGTCACGCGGGCCGGCCAGGTGAAAACGGGAAAGCGACGCTACGAGAAGAACGACGTTGACCGCATCGACGATCGCACCAAGTGGGTGCTCGGTGCCGACAATGCAGCGAAGCTCTCCGCGCTGCGGGTGCAGCGACAGGAGGCTGCGGATCGTCTGGCCTCCGCGGAGAGCGTTCTCGCTCGCATGCAGGCCGAGCGCGACGCGCAGCAGCGCCGCCGCAGTGTCCTCGAATCCGTGGTGCGGCAGGAATGGTCGCGCATCGACAGGAATTCCGCGAGCAGGCTGGTGACGCAACGTCGCAGCGAGTACGAAGCACTGGCGTCCGCCACCGACGAGCTTGCGGATGCCTCTCTTGCACTCGAGAAGGCGCGGGAGCGACATCGAGCGGCATTCGAGCGTCTGGTGAAGGCCGACTCCCAGCTGAGCGGACTCGACGAGCGTATCGAGACCCTGACGGATGAGCTCGAACGGCTCGCTGCGGCCGCGCAAGGCACGAGTATGCACAGCGAGGACGAGGCCGATCTGCGCGCCCGTTACCGAGCGGTGCAGCGCAAGCTCGACCGTGCGACGGTGTCGAACGCGTCACGACAGGTGGCTGCCGCGCTGAGCCAGGCGCAGAACGCGGCGCAACGGGATGCAGGCAACGCGCGTTCCGGGTTCGAGGAGCGTGCACACGTTTTCCGAACCCGGTGGCCGGCCATCGGCGCCGATCTGACGCCCTCGATCGATGACAGGGACGCGTACCACGCCCTCCGTACCGACATCGAGTCGAAGGGCTTGCCGGAGTACGAACAGCGCTTCCTTCAGCTGCTGCGCGACAAGTCGCGCGAGCTCATCGCTTACCTGCTGCGTGACATTCGCGAAGCGCCGAAGCTCATCAGGGAGCGAGTGGATCCGGTGAACGACTCGCTGTCGCGCTCGCAATTCGACCGAGACCGGTTCTTGAAGATCCGGGTGAAGGAGCAGCGCAGTGGCGAGGTCGAGCGGTTCCTCGACGACCTCGGACGTATCACCTCGGGTTCATGGGACGACGAAGGCATCGGCCGTGCTGAGGAACGGTTCGCCGTTCTGCAGGGTGTGATGGGCCGACTCGGGTCGAGTACGAACGAAGACGCTCTGTGGCGGCAACGTGTTCTCGACACACGCGAGCACGTCACGTTCCAGGCGCACGAGCTCGATCGCTGGGGCGAGGTTGTGAACGTGCACGACTCGAGCGCCGGACTCTCCGGCGGACAGCGCCAGAAGCTGGTCATCTTCTGCCTGGCGGCGGCGTTGAGATACCAGCTCACCCGCGACGAGGTGGAGACGCCTGCGTACGCGACGATCGTGCTGGATGAGGCGTTCGACAAGGCCGACGCGGTCTTCACCCGCATGGCGCTTGACGTGTTCCGAGAATTCGGGTTCCACCTGCTTCTGGCCACGCCGCAGAAGCTCCTTTCCACGATCGAGCCCTATGTGGGTGCTGTCACCTCGATCTCGAACGAGACACGCGCGCATTCAAGGGTGGCGAATGTCGTGATCCGGGAGCGTGCGGTCCACACCGTCGGCACCGACATCGGTGACGTAAGCGACGGTGTCGCGTGACGTCGGGACGGATGCTCACCCCGACCGCGGCGCGCGAGCGGGCTGCGAGCGTGGTGCGACGCGGGCTCACGACGTGGGCGGTCGCGGGAGGTGACGGTGTCGTGCTCGACGTGCCGCTGAACCCTCCGACCGAGGCGGAAGTCTTCGCCGACCATGCGCACGCGATCGCGTGGACGCGATCGTGGGACGGCATCGAGGGCGTGCAATGGCAGCGGCGGCAGTGGACGAGCGTGGGCGCGCAGCGCGTTCCCGAGCGACTCGTGCTGCGGGGTGCGGATGCCATCGCACGGTTCGCGGGACGGCAACAGCACCGCGAGTGGATGCTTCTGCACGGCAGGATGCGCGCGCTCGAAGCGCGGCTCCGGGGCGATGGCCGGATCGACGTTGTCGATGTGTTCGCGGTGGCGCTTCGACGCAACGGCCGCGCACTCCTCGCGATCGACGACGCCGACTTCGAGCGGCTGCTCGACGTGCTGACATGGTTCGACGGGCATCCCGAGTCGGGGTATCGGCTGCGGCAGGTTCCCGTGCGCGGCGTGGACACGAAATGGATCGGCAAGCACCGCGGTCTGGTGGCGTCGCTGCACACGGCGCTGAGCGGTCGGGAGTCGTTGGGACTCGTCGCAGGTGAGCCCCGCATTCGAGCACGCATTCTCGATGACGCGCTGGTTCCCGCGGGGTTCGGAGCGCTCCGCGATGTGGAGGCGCCGGCATCCGAGCTCGCTTCGCTTCGGCTGCAGCCACGGAACGTGCTCGTCGTGGAGAACCTGGAGACGCTGCTCGCGCTCGAACGCTACGCCGACACGATCGCCGTGTTCGGGGGAGGATTCGGTGCAGGAAGCCGTCTCGCGTTGCTGCCGTGGGCATCCGATGCCGACGTCGACCTCCTCTATTGGGGCGATCTCGACTCGCACGGGTTCGCGATTCTCGACGAGTTCCGCGCGTGGCACCCGCGTGCCAGGAGCGTGCTGATGGATGAGGCGACCCTTCTCGCGAATCGCGACCTGTGGGTGCGTGAGCCCGCACCGACCGCAGCAGCCTTGAGCCGCCTCACCGATGCAGAGCGAGCCGCGCTGGCGCTGCTTGCCGGCGAGGGTGGGGTGCGACTGGAACAGGAGCGGGTGCCGTGGGCGGATGCGGTAGGAGTCCTCAGGCGGACGCTCGGCTGATGGTCCGTGCATTTGATCGGATGGGACTCGGATGATCATGACAGCTCTGTTATATTAGCGCTGTGACATCGTTCGAGCTGCCCGAAGAACCAACCCGCCCCCGCGCCATCGCCGAACTCCCCAGCGCGTGGCGTCCGCTCCGTGCGCTGCAGCAGCGGATGGACGACGGCATCGCCGCTGCCTACACGACACTCGGCATCGAGGGCGTGCCCACGCGGTTCAGCGCTGCGCTGATGTTCCTCGAAGACGGTGCCATGAGCATCCGCGACCTCGCCGAGCGTTGCGGCGTGACGCACTCGGCGATGAGCCAGTCGGTGGCGGCGATGCGCAAGTCCGGGCTCGTCGCCTCCGAACCGGGAGAGGATGCTCGCTCCCGCATCATCTCGCTCACCTCTCGCGGCCGCGAGGTGGCGCCCCAGCTCTGGAGCGAGTGGTACGCGACGGAACGCGCGGTGAAGGAAGTCGCTGATGAGGTCGGAGTTTCGTTGGATGACGTCGTCTCGTCGATGAGCGCAGCGCTCGACCGCGAGCCCTTCACCGATCGTCTGCTGCGCCACATGCGCGAGCACCGCGCGTGAGGCGTCATCACCGCTGGTTGAGCCTGTCGAAACCAGCGCTCGAAGAACCGGGTTTCGACAAGCTCAACCGGCGGTACCTGGAGCTCAACCGGCGGTACCTGGAGCTCAACCGGCGGTACCTGGAGCTCAACCGGCGGCATCCGGAGTTCAACCCGCGGGCGGGGGTGCGCTCGTGAGCCTGCGCGACCATCTCGTCGACATCCGTCCGCTGCGCGAGATCCCGGCGTTCCGTGCGTTCTGGATCGGCACCACGATCAATGGATTCGGATCCCAGCTCAGCTCGTTCGCACTCCTCTATTACGTGTGGGAGCTGTCGCACTCGGCGCTCATCGTCGGCCTCACCGGTGTCGTGCGCGCGGTGCCGATCGTGGTCGGCGGGCTCGTGGGCGGCATCCTCGCGGATCGGATGAATCGCCGCACGCTCCTGCTGGCCACTCGCGTCATCCAGCTGGTCAGCGCCGTGGCGCTCGCCGTCGTCGTCTTCGCCGGATGGGCCAACGTGCCGATCATCTTCGTCTTCACGGCGATCGGATCCGGGCTCGGATCCATCGCCTTCCCCGCCGCGCAGACCTTTGCGCCGCGACTGCTCGACGGCGAGCGCCTCAGTGGCGGACTGGCGCTCATGCGCCTGTCGTCCCAGGTCGCCGCGCTCGCCGGACCGTTCGCCGCCGGCCTCATCGTCGCGCAGTGGGGTGTCGCCGTGTGCCTCGCGGTCGACGCCGTGACGTTCATCGCGTCCCTGTGGGGCATCGGCGCCCTGCCGAAGGATGCCGCCATGCCGGAGGCCGCAGCTGGCGACGGCAAGGAGGGGCGCGGCATCCTCTCGTCCGTGAAGTTCCTGTTCCGCACGCCGGTGCTTCTCGGCGCATTCGCGACGGATCTCAACGCCATGGTCCTCGCCATGCCCGTCGCCCTCTTCCCCGTGATCAACGCCGAACGCTTCGGCGGATCGCCCGCCACGCTGGGGCTCATGGTTCCCGCGATCGGGCTGGGCGGCATCCTCGCCGGAGTGCTCTCCGGACGCATCACCAAGCAGCCCCGCCAGGGTGTCGTCATGGTGGTCAGCTGCGGCATCTGGGGCGCAGGGGTCGCGCTCTTCGGGCTCAGCGGATGGCTGCCGCTCGCCCTGCTCGGCCTCGTGATCGCCGGCGCCGCCGACACCGGCACGGTCGTCAGCCGTGGCACGATCGTGCAGCGAACGACTCCGGATGCCCTCCGCGGCCGCATGAACTCGCTCGACTTCCTCGTCGGCGCCGGTGGCCCCAGCCTCGGCGACCTGCGTGCCGGCAGCATCGCGTCGCTCACCTCCGGATCGATCAGCGCCTGGCTCGGCGGCATCGCCTGTGTCATCGGCGCCGGGGTGATCGGCGCGGCGATCCCGAGCCTGCGATCGTGGCGAGCGGATGCGCCGGATCTGAATGCCGATGCCTCCGCCGCCGTTCCTGCCGGGGACGCTGCGTCGTAGCCCGCGCGTGCTGCGGACGAACACGGATCTCCTCCGTGTGAAGAAGTGCGGCAATTCTGCGCGACACGCCGCTCGCAGCCTCACACCGACGGTGTGTCGCGCAGAACTGCCGCTGCTCGGCACGCGCGCGGATGCGCATCCGTCGCACCGTAGAATTGGGATACCGGGCGCGAGTCGCAGGCATTCGCCCGCTGCGCCGGATCCCCATCCTTCAGGAGCATCCCCCAGGAGCCTTCACGTGGCATTGATCGTGCAGAAGTACGGCGGCTCATCCGTTGCCGACCCCGAGAGCATCAAGCGGGTCGCGAAGCGCATCGTCGAGACGCGCAAGGCGGGCAACGAGGTCGTCGTCGCCGTCAGCGCCATGGGCGACACGACCGACGAGCTGATCGATCTCGCGCACGAGGTGACGCCGATCCCTGAGCCCCGAGAGCTCGACATGCTGCTCACCGCAGGCGAGCGCATCTCGATGGCGCTGCTGGCGATGGCGATCAAGTCCATGGGCTATGACGCCCGCTCGTTCACCGGCAGCCAGGCAGGCATGATCACGGATGCTCGCCACGGCGCCGCCCGCATCGTCGACGTCACGCCCGGCCGCATCCGTGAGGCACTCGACGAGGGCGCCATCGTCATCGTCGCCGGGTTCCAGGGCTTCAGCCGGGAGTCGCGAGACATCACGACTCTGGGCCGTGGCGGATCCGACACCACGGCCGTCGCACTGGCGGCCGCGCTGGATGCGTCGGTCTGCGAGATCTACACGGACGTCGACGGCGTGTTCACGTCCGATCCCCGCGTGGTGCCGCTGGCCAAGAAGATCGACCACATCACGAGCGAAGAGATGCTCGAGCTGGCAGCGGCAGGGGCGAAGGTGCTGCACATCCGCGCCGTCGAGTATGCGCGCCGGCACGGCGTGACGCTGCACGTGCGGTCGTCGTTCAACAACACCGAGGGCACGTACGTGCTCAACGAGTCATCCGACGACTACGCCGAGCGGGTCGCGGCACTGCAGGAGAAGCAGCAAGAAAGAGGCGGGAAAGTGGAAGAGCCGATCATCGCGGGAGTCGCCACCGACTTGAGCGAGGCCAAGATCACGATCGTCGGTGTGCCCGACGTTCCCGGCAAGGCCGCTCAGATCTTCAAGATCGTCGCGAAGACCAACGCCAACATCGACATGATCGTGCAGAACGTGTCCGCGGCCGCCACCAGCCTCACCGACATCTCGTTCACGCTGCCGAAGGGCGACGGACAGCGGGTGCTCCAGGCGCTGCGCGCCGAGCAGCCGGATGTCGGCTTCCAGTCGTTGCAGTACGACGACCAGATCGGCAAGCTGGCGCTCGTCGGCGCAGGCATGCGGTCGAACGCCGGCGTGTCGGCCGCGTTGTTCGAGGCGCTGTTCACGGCGGGCATCAACATCGAGATGATCTCCACGAGCGAGATCCGCATCTCGGTCGTGACCCGTGCCGACACCGTGGCCGAGGCTGCGCGTGTCGTGCACAATGCCTTCGGACTGGATGCGGAGACGCAAGCCGTCGTCTATGCCGGCACCGGTCGGTAGCGCGCCGGCTGCGCAGGCAGCTTCATCCGCGTCCGCATCGCTCGGACGCCTCTCCCGCGATCGGTTCGCAGGCACCAACGTGCTGATCACCGGTGCCAGCGACGGAATCGGGCTCGAGATCGCGCGGTGGATCGCCTCAGCAGGCGGTCGCATCCTCATGCCGGTGCGCAATCGCGTGAAGGGGGAGGGCGCGGCTGCGCGCATCCGCGAGTCCGTTCCGGATGCACGCATCACCCTGTACGACCTCGACCTCGCCGACCTCGGGTCGACGCGTGAGCTGGCCGAGGTGCTCCGCGCGGAAGGGGAGCCGATCCAGCACTACGTGATGAACGCCGGGATCGTGCTGCTCGGCGACCGCGCGCGGCACGTCACCGCGGACGGCTTCGAACTGCACTTTCAGACGAACTTTCTGGGGCACGTTGCGCTGACGGAGGGCATCCTGCCTCTGCTGGAGGCGGGGCGGGCACGCGTCGCGGCACAGGCCAGCCTCGAGGGGGCACACGGCGGTCTCGCGTGGGACGACCTTCAGGGTGAGCGAAGCTACGGTCCGCTGAGCGCATACCGCATGTCCAAGATCGCGTTGGGACTCTATGCGACCGAACTGCAACGGCGAGACGGCGCCGCGCGGGGAATCTCAGTGCGGCTGTGTCATCCAGGAGTCGCCCCGGCGACGGCGATCGCGGCGCCCATTCGGGCGCTGCTTCCGCGCGCAGCCGTCGATGCGGTCACCAGGAGTCTCGGCAACAGCGCACGCCAGGGTGCGCTGACGGCGGTGGCTGCCCTGGCCGCGGATGCTCCCGCTCCCGCCATGTATGCGCCATCGCGCTGGTTCGGAGTGTCCGGACCGCCACGACGCAGACCGTTGTTCCGCACCATGGCGGATGCCGCAGAGGCACAGCGCATCTGGAACATCGCGTTCGCCCTGCTCGGTGATTCTGCGTCCTGAGCGCGCGCGACCAGTCGGCGCCGACCTAGTAGCCGACCGTTCGCCGTTCAGCTCCAGCGCGCTACTGCGCCGTGTATCCGCCGTCCACGAGGTGCTGCGATCCGGTGATGAAGGCCGCGCGGTCGGACAGCAGGAACGTCACGAGCTCCGCGACCTCCTCGGCCGTGCCGAGGCGTCCGATCGGGTGCAGTCCGACCAGCGCGTCATATGCCTCTTTCGGCATGCCCTGCAGCAGCGGCGTGTCGATGTATCCAGGGTGCACCGAGTTGATGCGGATGCCCTGGCTCGCCACCTGCAACGCCGTCGCCTTGGTCATGCCGGCCACGCCATGCTTCGCCGTGACGTACGGGATGGCCAGCGGTGTTCCGACGAGTCCGAGGATGGACGACGTGTTCACGATCGCCCCGCCGCCCGCTTTGAGCAGCTCCGGGATCTCGTACTTCATCCCATAGAACACCGAGTGCAGGTTCACGTCGATCAGCTTGAGGTAGCCGTCGATGTCGACATCCTGGATGGCGCCCTGCGGTCCGCCGATGCCAGCGTTGTTGAGTGCGTGCGTGAGTGATCCGAAGGCCTGCACCGTGGCATCCACGGCGCCCTTCACCTGCTCCGGGTCGCCGACGTCGACGCCGATCGCGATGGCGCGACCGCCCGCGGACGTGATCTCGTCGACGACCTGCTGGGCGGCATCCTCACGCAGATCCGCCACGCCGATCGCCGCGCCCTCCGACGCGAGCTTCAGCGCAACGGCCTTGCCGATGCCGGATGCCCCACCCGTGACGAGCGCGACCTTTCCGTCGAATTCGTGTGCCATTGTTCTTCCTTCCTGTTGCTTCCGCCGTGTCCGAGAACAGCGAATGTCTTCCTGAACAGCTGTAAAGCTGCCGTTGTGGCCGCGAAAGCGCGATCACTGCTGTTTCAGTCAGCGGCTGCGAAGTGACCGGTGCGGTCTGTTGTTCGGATACAGGTTCAGTTGTGCGGGACGCCGGCCACCAGGCCGCCGTCGATCACGAACTCGGCTCCGGTGGAGTAGCTGGCCTCGTCGGAGGCCAGGAACAGCACCAGCCTCGACACCTCCGCCGGCTGCGCGGCGCGACCGAGCGCGATCTGCAGGCTTTCGGCAGCGATATCCGTCGTCATCGGTGTCTCGATGAGTCCCGGGTGGATGGAGTTGACGCGGATGCCGGCGGCCCCGAGCTCGAGTGCCGCCGACTTCGTGATGCCCCGGACTCCGAACTTGGAGGCGACGTATCCGTGGAGCCCGACGGATCCGCGCAGCCCCTCCACGGATGACACGTTCACGATGGATCCGCTCGAGTGCTGCTTCATCACGGGGACCACGGCGCGCATGCCGTAGAAGACACCCGAGAGATTGATGTCCAGGATCTTCTGCCAGGCATCCGTCGGGAACGACTCCAGGGGAGCCCCGTTGGCGATGCCCGCGTTGTTCACCAGGATGTCCACGGTACCGAAGGCGTCGACGGCGCGCTGCACGGCATCCGTCCACTGATCGGGATCGGTCACGTCGAGGTGCACGAAGATCGCGTTGTCACCCAGCTCGGATGCCAGTGCCTGACCGTCCGCGTCGAGAACGTCGGCGATCACCACCTTCGCCCCCTCTGCGACGAGTGTGCGCACGTGGCTCGCGCCCATGCCGCGGGATCCGCCCGACACGATCGCGACCTTGCCGGCGACCCGGCCTGCCTGTTCTGCCATGTTCATTTCCTTTCCTTGGACGTTGAAGTCATCGGCACCGCCAACAGCGACTGTCGTCAGCAACAGCGGAAAAGCTGCTGTTGCGGCCGCGAGAGCGCGGACCCTGCTGTTTTCATGACGTCGATCCTTCGGAGTCGGGTCTGTTGAATCGCAGCAGCGCCGTCGCGAAGTCGGCGATCTGCGCGTCGGTCCAGGACGACATCCGCTCCGCCGTCTCGGCACGGAGCTGCGCGATCGTGGACTCGAACATCGTGTGGCCGAGCTCGGTGAGCTCGAGGGGACGTCCGCGGCCGGGGGAGTCGACCACCCGCACAAGGCCGAGGTCGACGAGCCGGTCGAGCTGGCGTGAGACCGTCGAGCGATTCAGTGCGAAGGCGGTGGCGACATCCGTCGAGCGGATGCCTGGCCGCTCGGCCAGGTACGCCATGATCGACTGCTCGGCCTCGGTGAGATCCGGTCCCTCGGAGTGCGCCTCGATGACGCGGGCGCTGATCACGCCACGCCGGGACACGACGATGAGCTCGTGCAGGATGCGCGCGACGGCTTCGCCGCGCTCGCCGCGATCCTGTGCGACCGCGTTCGACTCGATCATTCCGATCGCCCCCTCGATGTCTCGAGCCTACGTCGCTGTGTTGCGTTTTGCAACACAGTACGCTGCGGGTGAACGGATGCCCATGGCCGGGGCGCGCACTCAGCCCATCCTCGGCAGTTTCCTTCTCCCGACCGTGCCCGTTCCTTCTCCCGACCGTGCCCGTTCCTTCTCCCGACAGTGCTTGTTTCTCCTCTCGACAGTGCTTGTTTCTCCTCTCGACAGTGCACGTTCCTCCTCTCGACAGTGCACGTTCCTCGCGCCGACGGTGCCCATAGCCTCGACCGAGCATTCGCTGTTCGAGAGAGCACGTTCGTGATCCGAAGGGCTCGAGCGTGAGCGAGTCGCCGGGTCGTGTTACCGTCGCGCCATGCCCCGGCCGAAACCCCTTGCCACCCCGCACATCGACCGCTTCGAGCTGTTCGACCTCACGGATGCCGCTCCCTCCGATCTCCGCCCGCACTCGGTCAACGAGGCGGTCGCCTTCGCTTCGCCGCACGATCCGCACGTGCTCGAAGGGACCGATCTACCGGGAATCGAGCTGTCGGAGTGCCTGCTGTCGGGGCTGGATCTCAGCGATGTGCGGATGATCGACTCGCGCCTGCGGGAGACGCGACTGGACGGCGTGACGGCATCGGTTCTGGCCGCACAGGGCGGTGACTGGCGGGATGTCGAGGTGCTCGGTTCGCGCCTCGGCGCCGTGGAGTTGTACGAGAGCGTCTGGCATTCGGTGCGGCTGCACGGATGCAAGCTCGGGTTCGTGAACCTGCGGGCATCCGAGCTCGTCGATGTCGTGTTCGAGGACTGCACGATCGACGAGCTCGACCTGGGCGACGCGAAGGCGACGCGTCTCGCGTTCCCGGGATGTCGCATCGGCGTTCTCGAGGCCTCCCACGCCCGTCTCGTCGACGTCGACCTGCGGGGCGCCGAACTCGAGCAGGTGCGCGGCGTCGCATCCCTGCGGGGCGCGGTCGTCTCGTTCGATCAGCTTCTGGGGCTCGCGCCGGCGCTGGCTGGTGAGTTGGGCATCCGCGTGGAGTGAGCGAGCCGGGGTGTCAGCGGCTGAAGTCGCTCAGGACGGTCGCGTACTGCGCGTAGCCTGCGGCGGTGGGGTGGAAGGCGTCGAGTCCGCTGAGCACGAACCAGGGCTTGGCGCTGTTCACGCCGTGGCCGATGAACGAGACATCGACGAAGTGGATGTCCGTGCCCGCCTCGCGCTGTTTCGCGACCGCCTTCTCGATGGTCGCGTCGAGCGAGGCGACGGCGGCGTCGACGGCGATGGCAGCGGAGACCTGGTCGGATCCGATCGTCTTCTCGGTGATCGTCGGCAGGTCGTAGAACAACGGATAGTCGGCGACCAGGATGCGCGCGTGCGGCGCCGCCTGCGCGATCGCCTTGTACGTCTTCTCGAGTTTCGCCGGCAGCGTCTTGAGCAGTGAAACCGAGGTGGCCACCGCGGCCTTGCACGTGCTTGTCTCGCCGCGCGCGCACGCAGAGGGCAGCGCCGAAACACTGAGGTCGTTGCCGCCGATAGTGATGGTCACGAGATCGACCTGCGGATCCAGTGAAGTGATCTGCGTCGACAGCACATCCTTCGTGGTCGCGCCCGAACACGCGACGAAACGTGCCAGCTTGATGGTCTTCGCCTTCGCCAGCTGCTGTGGAAACGCGTTCGGACTCCGCAGGCAGCGGCCCGTCTCGTTCCCGCCGCCCATTCCGGCCGAGTACGAGTCGCCGAGCGCGGCGTACCGCAAGGGATCGGCCGCCGACGGTGCGCGCATCGTCGAGGTCACGGACGGCTGCGGGGTCGCCGTCGCGGTCGGTGTCGACTCGGCACCGGATGCCTGCGACTCGCTTCGACCCGAGGCTGAGCAGCCCGTGAGCACGAGGGCCACGAGCCCGAGCGCGCAGGCGGCCACGCGGAGACGGGGCGTCGGGTTTCGTCTGCGCATCCTGCGAGGGTAGTTCAGAGGCCCGCGGGTGCCGTGGAAGGCTGCTGAGTCGCAGCTGGACACGGGTGTGTCTGACAATTCGCTGCCGGCTGCGGTGCGCTCGGCACCCTCCGAATTGTCAGACACGCCCTGGTTCGAGGCGCTGGACGCGGAATCCCGTGTCCGCAGGTGAAGCCGCTTCGTTCGCACGCAGGCGCTCGGCCGCGCGGCGGACGCGCTCGACCGTCACGTCCGCGAGGGTGTCGAATCCGGCGGCAGCGGCCTCCGAACCCTGGCCTAGCCGCTCGTCCAGCTGCACGAGCAGGAAGCGACGCCGACCGCCGTCGTCCGCGTTCTGCTCCATGACGGCCTGGGCCGTCGTACCGGATCCGGCGAAGAAGTCCAGCACGAGATCGTCGCCAGACGTCGTGACCGCGATGAGCGTGCGCAGCAGCGAGACCGGCTTCGGGTTGTCGAAGAGGCGGTGCATGCCGAGCTCGTCGAGATCACGCTGACCCGTGATCGTGTTCGGCCCGATGATCACATCCTTCATCGTCATGCCGTCCACATCGCGCACCTTGGTGCGGATCCGGAGAGTCCCGCCCGAGACGTCGAACTCGAGCTCGTCGTGCTCGGCGAGCACGCGCGTGCGGCTCCAGCGCCAGGCGTGCCAGTCGAGTCCCGGCCGGTGGTTGCGGTGCGGCATCGCGGTGAGGAATCCGTCGAACGCGGTGTCGTCGTCGACATCCGTGACGCGTACCTCTCCCGTGCCGGGGTGGAAATGGATACGGAACACCATCGTCGGTGCGGTGCCCTCGTTGAACCGCGAGTTGGTGTTGTACAGCTCGTTCTTCGTGACGTACGCGCCCTTCGCGTCGTGCTTCACCTCGTATCCGGGACTGCGGTAGACGGTCGGCATGAGGGCGTGGAAATCGGAGGCGGATCCGCGGAAGCGGGCGACGGCATCCGCATTCCGCGCGAAGCAGAGGATGTACTCGTGCGTGCCGGCCGGACCGCCGTCGGAGATCTGCCTGCCCTTCAGATTGCTGACCCACACGATGGTGGACAGCACGTTGCGGGCGCCGAAGACCTCGGCGAGCAGGAGCTTCAGCTGCGCTACCTCATTGCCGTCGATGCTGACGAAGCCCACGCCGTCGTCGGCGAGCAGGTCGCGTGCCAGCAGCAGCCGGGGGTACATCATGCTGAGCCAGTCCGAGTGGAGGTGGCCACCGGCATCCGCTCCGAGGGGAGGATCGATCTGCGGGTCATCGACGGCATCGCCGCTCAGTGCGAGCGCGTCGGCGGGGCCATCGTCGATGTGGCCGTCGATGTCGCGGTCGGTGTCGTCGGTCACGTCTTCAGGGCGGCCGTTGCGTTCTCGGAACGCGCGCACGCCCACGCTGAAGTCGTCGTGATACACGAAGTCGTTGCGCGTGTTGTATGGCGGGTCGATGTAGATGAGCTTCACGGCGCCGGCGTAGCGCGGGCGCAGCAGCTTGAGCGCCTCGAGGTTGTCGCCGGCGATGATCAGGTTGCCGGATGCTCCGCCGTGGCCGGCTTTGTCGTCGTCCGCCGCACCTGCGGATGTCGTGTCGCCAGGCGAGGCGACGCCGGCCGCGGGGGTCGTGCCGTCAGTCGATGTCGCGATGCCGGCCGATGCGATGCCGGTCGCGAAAGCGACGCCACCTGCGGATGTCGCGTCGAACGACGCCGCATAATCTTCGCGCAGCCTGGTTGTCGCCGTCGTGTTCGCACTCATGGCGGCGGCGCGTTTGCCAGGCCACTCGAGGCGGTAACGCTCGCGGGGACCGTCGACGACGTCGTCCGAGAGCGCTTGACGGAGGAGGTCGAAGTCGATCGCGCGACGCACCTCGCCCGATGCGTCGGAGAACTCGGTGACCACGTCGGGGAAGAGAGCCGCGATGGCGTCGATGTTGTGGGCGAGGCGATCGACGGGAAGATCCGGGGCGGAGTGCTCGACGGGGCCTTGAGTGAAGTCCGCGCCGGGACGGACCTGGGCAGGGCTGTCGGGGCCGTTCTCGCGTGGGTCAGAGATATTCATGCGTCTCCTCGCGTAGACGATCTCGGTCCAGCATCTCGGCTCCTCGTATCGTGCGATTCACACCCTAGCGCGAACCCTGGCCGCAGGATATGCTGATATGTATGCGCACCACCATATTGCTGCCTGATGAGCTCTACCGAGCCACCAAGCGGCGCGCAACCGAAGAGGGCCGCACCATGACCTCGTTCATCGAGGAGGCCCTGCGCGCTCAACTCGCGGCGTTGCCGGAATCGCACACTCCGTTCCGTATCGACGTCTTCGACGGCGGAGGGCCCGCCGTCGGCGTCGATCTCAGTTCCAATGCGGAGCTGCTCGAGCGCATGGAGTCATGAACGCATGAAGATGGTCGACGTGAACGTGCTCGTCACCGCCCACCGAGCGGGCGCGCCGCATCACGAGGAGCTCGTGGTGTGGCTCGAGAAGGCGGTGAACGACCCGGCGCCGCTTGCCATCACGGATGCCGTGCTCGCCGGCTTCGTGCGAATCGTGACGCATCCGCGGATCTTTCCCGTGCCGACCCCGCTGGACACCGCACTCGCGCAGGCGACGGCGCTGCGCGAGTCGCCGGGAACCCTCATCGTGCAACCGGGCGCGAGTGCCTGGGACATCTTCACGTCGCTGTGCGTGCGCGGAAACGCGAAAGGCAATCTCGCGGCCGATGCGATGCACGCGGCTGTCGCCCTCGAAGCCGGCGCAACCTGGGTGACGCTGGACCGGGATTTCGCACGCTTCCCGGGGCTCGTTGTCGAGTCGCCGCTGGATGTCTGAAGCGTGTGTGCCGGTTGAAGCGTCTGCGTAGGCTGAGTCGTCAGCGTCGGTCAGGCTTCGACGCGATCGCGGCTCGATGGGATCGCGCGGTTCGATGGATGGCGCGGTTGGATCGGATGGCGCGGCCCTTGGACCTCGGCGATGGAGCCTCAGTCGCGCGGACGCAGGCGCAGTCCGGACATGCCGCCGTCCACCTCGATGGCCGTGCCCGTCGTGGAGCCGGCGGCGGGGCTGGCGAGGTAGGCGACGGCATCCGCGATCTCGTCGGCGGCGACGAGACGGCCGTGCGGCTGTCGCGCCTCCAGCGCGGCGCGCTCCGCGGCCGGATCCGGGGCGGAGTCGAGCAGACGGCCCACCCACGGAGTGTCGGCGGTGCCCGGGCTGACGGCGTTGACGCGGATGCCCTCGGCCAGGTGATCCGCCGCCATCGCACGGGTGAGCGACAGCACGGCACCCTTCGACGCCGAGTACAGAGCACGCTGGGGCAGTCCGGCCGTCGCCGCGATGGATGCCGTGTTCACGATCGCGGCGGACGGCGAGTTCCGCAGGTGGGGGAGCGCCGCCCGCGAGACACGTGCCATGCCGACGACGTTGACGTCGAGCACGCGCAGCCACTCGTCATCCGGGTTCGCCGCGACGTCGCCCTGCGCCCCGATGCCTGCGTTGTTCACGACGATGTCGATGCGTCCGAACTCGTCGACCACCCGCTGCACGCCGGCGACGACCGTCGCATCGTCGCGCACGTCGACGCGTACGGCGAGGTCGGCGTCCGCCGCATCGGGGGCGAGGTCGAAGACCGCGACGCGTGCACCGTCGGCGCGCAGCCTGCGGGCGATCGCGGCACCGATGCCGGATGCGCCTCCCGTGACGATCGCGACGAGTCCGGTGAAGTCGGTCATGGTGGTCCTTTCGGGAGGCTGCGCGGCAGCGGTGCGAACGTCCGAGGTATCGCGTGCGATGAACCCCGCCGTTGGCGATTCTCGCACGGATCCGAACGATTGACAGCCTAAACATCCGATGTTTAGGCTGAGGTCTGCATCTGCCCGCTTCCCACCCTCGAAACGTCAGAAAATGCGGCTCCCGGCTCGTGTCGAGCGCGATTTCTGACTTCTCGCGGACGGCCCGCCGGCCTCGATCCCGACCGAAGGAACACATGAGCACGATCGTCGCCGTCGACACACGGGACGTGCGCTTCCCGACCTCGCTCTCGCTCGACGGGTCGGATGCCATGAATCCCGATCCCGACTACTCCGCCGCCTACGTGAGCATCCGCACGGATGACGCGGACGGCCTCACCGGCGACGCCTTCGTGTTCACCATCGGACGCGGCAACGACGTGCAGGTGGCAGCGCTGAACACGCTGCGCGGACACCTGATCGGACTGGACGTCGAGGAACTGCTCGCGGACATGGGCGCGGCATCCCGCCTCTTCATGCACGATTCGCAGTTGCGCTGGCTGGGCCCGGAGAAGGGTGTCATGCACATGGCGATCGGCGCCGTGGTGAACGCGCTCTGGGATCTCCGTGCCAAGCGCGCGGGCGAACCCCTGTGGCTGCACCTCGCGCGGCTCAGCTCCGAGGAACTCGTCTCGCTCGTCGACTTCCGCTATCTCACCGATGCGCTCACGCCCGAGGAAGCCCTGGAGATCCTGCGCGCGGCGGAGCCGGGTCGCGAGGAACGGATCGCCGAGCTCCTCGAGGTGGGGTATCCGGCGTACACGACGACTCCCGGATGGCTCGGCTACTCCGACGAGAAGCTCGCCCGGCTCTGCCGTGAGGCAGTCGAGGCGGGCTTCGGCCAGGTGAAGCTGAAGGTGGGCGCGGACCTGGAAGACGACATCCGACGTTTCCGCATCGCTCGCGAGGTGCTCGGTGCCGGATATCCGATCGCGATGGACGCCAACCAGCGCTGGGGCGTGCAGGAGGCCATCGACTGGGTGGGGGCGCTCGCCGAGTTCGACCCCGCCTGGATCGAAGAGCCTACGAGTCCCGACGACATCCTCGGCCACGCCGCCATCGCACGCGGTGTCGCTCCGGTGCGTGTCGCGACGGGTGAGCACGTGCAGAACCGCATCGTGTTCAAGCAGATGCTCCAGGCGGACGCCCTGCAGGTGATGCAGATCGACGCCGCACGAGTCGGCGGTGTCAACGAGAACATCGCCAACCTGCTGCTGGCCGCCAAATTCGGCGTTCCGGTGTGCCCGCACGCGGGTGGCGTTGGCCTTTGCGAGGCGGTGCAGCATCTCTCGATGTTCGACTTCGTCGCGGTGACCGGCACCATGGACGGCCGGATGATCGAGTACGTCGACCACCTGCACGAGCACTTCGTCACCCCGGTGGTCCTGGAGAAGGGACGCTACGTCACGCCGACCGCGCCCGGCGCCGGCACCGAGATGTTGCCGTCGTCGCTCGACGAGTTCGAGTGGCACGAGCCCCAGCCGCAGGCGCGCGCATGAGCCATGACCCCAACCGCGGGCGGGACGACCCCGACCGTGGGGTGGGCGACCCCGACCGTGGGTTGAGCTCGTCGAAACCCGGCACCGAGCGCCCTCGACTTGTTCTCGACGACGTGCTGCCGCTCGGGTACGGATCAGCATCCCTCGGCAACCTGTACCACGCGGTGAGCGACGAGACAGCGGCCGAAGCGCTGGATGCTGCGTGGCTGGGCGGAATCCGCTACTACGACACGGCTCCGCACTACGGCCTGGGGCTGAGCGAACGACGCCTTGGCGCGTTCCTGCGCGAGAAGCCGCGGGACGAGTTCGTGATATCGACGAAGGTCGGACGTCTGCTGGAGCCGAATCCGGCGTTCGCAGGCGGACGGGATCTCGCTCATCAGTTCGACGTGCCCGACGATCTGGTGAGGCGCTTCGATCCGAGCGAGGCGGGCATCCGCCGCAGCCTCGAGGATTCGCTGGAGCGACTTGGGCTCGACCGCGTCGACATCCTGTACCTGCACGACCCGGACGCGTATGACCTCGAGCGGGGGCTTCGCGATGGGCTGCCCGCCCTGGCGAAGCTGCGCGACGAGGGACTCGTGTCGCAGATCGGCATCGGCGTGAACGACGCGGCGGTCGCCGCCCGAGCGGTCCGCGAAGGGGACCTCGACCTCGTGATGATCGCCGGGCGCTACACGCTTCTCGAGCAGCCTGCGCTCGACGAACTGTTCCCCGCCTGCCGGGAGCGCGGCACGCGGATCGTCGCCGCGGCCGTCTACAACTCTGGTCTGCTCGCCACCTCGACGCCCGCAGCGGATGCCACGTACAACTACGCCGCTGCGCCCCCGGAGATCATCGAGCGGGCACGCGAGCTCGCCAGGGTCTGCGCCGAGTTCGGAGTCGAGCTGCCTGCGGCCGCGCTGCAGTATCCGTTGCGGGATCCGCTCGTCGCATCGGTCGTCGTCGGAACGGCGAACCCCGACTCCGTGCGCAAGAACCTCGACCGATTCACGGCCGAGATCCCGGACGTGCTGTGGGCGGCGCTGGCCGAACGAGGCCTCATCCCGGCGTGAGCCGAGGTTCCGGTTGTGTGGTCGAGCGGCATTTCGCGCCGACACGCCGCGATCGCGTGGACGACACGCGCCCACCCTGCGTGAGTGCCGCAGGAGCAAACTGAGCAACTGACGGGACGGTGCTCCCCGCGGCCAATCAGCGAGCCGGGTCACTCGGCGTGCGCGTCACTCGGCGAGGGCGTAGAAGCGCCATGCCGTTCCCGCCTCGATGGAGGCGACGCCGTCGGCGTCGACCCCTGCGGCGATCGCCGCGCTCCGCACCCGCCCGCGCCAGGCGGCGAACGTTCCGGTCGCGCCGGTCAACGCGCTGACCGGCCAGTCGCTGCCGAGCATCGCGCGATCCGGCCCGAACGCCGTGATCGCGTGCTCCAGGAATGCGCCCGCGTGAGCGTCCAGTGCAGCGGAATCGGATGCCTCTGCCGCCAGCCCGCTCAGCTTCACGTGTGCCAAGGGGAGGCGTGCCATCCGGTCGATCGCGTGCGCCCAGGCGCGCCCCTCCCGCGATTCGATCCCGGCGTCGACGGGCGGCTTGCCGACGTGGTCCAGCACGACGGCGAGCTCGGGGACCTCCTCGAGCAGGTCCACCGCGTTGGCGAGCTGCGGATGCCGCACGCAGAGATCGAACGTCAGCCCGCGTTGCGACAGCATCCGCAGTCCGTCGAGGAGGGCACTGCGGCTCGCCCGGTTGCGGAGCAACTCACCGGGCTCGTCCTGCAGAAGGTGACGGATGCCGTGCACGCCGACCCGGCGTGGCTTCGGCCGCCGGACGCCTGCGTCCAAGCCAGCACTCCGCTGGTTGAGCTCGCCGAAGCCTTCACTCCGCCGGTTGAGCGTGTCGAAACCAGCTTTGGACGCGGCAGGCTTCGACACCCTCGACCCGGGGTCGGACAGCACCGCCAGCGCATCGAGGTGGCGCTCCAGGGCTGAGCCGGAGCGCAGGTCTGCATCGGCGACGATCGCGGCCAGCTCGGGCCACGCATCCGCGAGTCCGAGCACCCAGCGCACTTCGTCGAGCGCCTGATCGGGCCGGCAGCCGGCCTGCACGAAGACCATGAACGTGGTGGCGTAGGTCTTGGCGGGGCCGTCGCCATCGGGGCGATCGTCATCGGCACGGCCACCGTCGGCGTCACGTCGATCGGTGTCACCGCGGTCGGCGCCGCCCCGATCGGTGCCCCCACGGTCGATATCCGCCGGGAGGAACGCGCGCTGCAGCGCTGGGGCATCCGCCAGCCACGGGTAGTCGAGGCGTGCGGGATCCCACACGTGGACGTGCGCATCCACCACTCCGACAGCGACGTCGGTACGGGCGTTCAATCGAGGCCCATGTCGGCGATCGTGACGTCGTGGTCGGCGGTCCGCTGTTCCTCCAGTCGCCAGACCTGTCCGAGCGGCGTGTAACCGGCATCGCCGTCGGGCCCGAAGAAGTCGTCAACGAAGACGCCGATGCGGTGCTGCCAGCGCTTGTCGGCGTCATCCGCTCGGATCACGCGCATCGACGCCTCGAAGTCCTCGCATTCCACGAGGTGGAACAGCCGGTCGCCGGAACGCCAGATCGTCCAGTCGCGGATGCCGGCCCGATCGAACAGGTCGCGCAGCTCGCCGGGAACTCGGGCGTGCTCCCTCAGGTAGTCGTCGACGGCTCCCGGAAGGAGTGTGGAATGCAGTGCGATTCTCATGAGACTCCGATCGTCATGGCGCTGGCGAAAACGGTGAGCCGATCGTGGCGTCGAGCGCCTCGCGGAGCCATTCCTCGATGCCGGCGATGTGGGTGAGTGCGTGAGCGGATGCCAGTTCCGCGTCGCGCCCTCGCAAGGCGGCCAGGATGGCGCGATGCTCCGCGATCGTGCGGTCCGTCGCGTCCTGCTGGGTGAGACCGCGCCAGATGCGTGCGCGAACCGTGTTGCCCGAGATGGACTCGATCAGCTGGGCGAGGTAGTCGTTGCCGCAGGATTCGACGATCGCGCGGTGGAACTCCAGGTCGTGCTGCACCAGGGCCTCGATGCCCGCGTCCGAGTCGGTGTTGTCGATGAGGCCGGCGATGGCATCCAACTGCCCGTCGGTGATGCGCGTCGCGGCGAGCCTGGTCGCGGCGGGTTCCAGGATGCGGCGCACCCCGAAGATCTCCAGCACGGATCGGTCGTCGTGCAGGTCGATGACGAAGGAGAGTGCCTCCAGCAGCAGGCGGGGCTCGAGGCTCGTGACGTAGGTGCCGTCGCCGCGACGCACGTCGAGCACGCGGATCACCTCGAGCGCCTTGACCGCCTCGCGCAGCGACGAGCGGGAGAGCCCGAGACTCTCGCTCAGCTCCTTCTCCGGAGGAAGACGATCACCGGGCGACAGGCGCCCGCTCGTGATCATCTCCTTGATCTTGAGGATCGCCTCATCGGTCACGGCCATACGCGATGGTACCGCGAGGCGGGCGCAGACATCCGATGTCTGTCGTGTGCGGTCCAGCGGCAATCCGTCGCGACACGCCGCGGATGCCACGGGCCATGCCGACCGCGCTCGCGAAATGCCGCAGGAGCGCACCGCCCTCGTGGGGCGCACTCCGTGGTCCGCCCACTCTGCGACAATGGATGGTCAAACCCCTCGATGGCGACGGTGGGCGCCGCCCGCCTGCCGTGTGCGCATCGGCTGAGCAGGCATCCGCACACACATAAGGAATTCCCATGGGCAACGGATTCACCGTAGGCATCGTCGGCGCAACCGGTCAGGTCGGCACGGTGATGCGGCGCATTCTGGTCGAACGGGACTTCCCGGTGGAGAAGCTGCGTCTCTTCGCGACATCGCGTTCGGCCGGTACGACCCTGGAATTCCGCGGCGAGGAGATCGTCGTCGAAGACGTCGAGACCGCCGACTTCTCCGGCATCGACATCGCCCTGTTCTCGGCCGGTGCAACCGGCAGTCGCGCCTACGCGCCGAAGTTCGCCGAGGCCGGTGCGATCGTCGTCGACAACTCCAGCGCGTGGCGCATGGATCCGGCCGTTCCGCTCGTCGTGAGCGAAGTCAACCCGCACGCGATCGCCGAGGCGAGCCCCGCCGCAGGTGGACGCGGCATCATCGCCAACCCGAACTGCACGACCATGGCCGCCATGCCCGTTCTCAAGGTGCTGGACGCCGAGGCCGGACTTCAGCGCCTTATCGTCAGCACATACCAGGCCGTCAGCGGCTCCGGCCTGGCCGGCGCGCAGGAGCTGGCGGAGCAGGCGGAGGCGGCCGTGGCCTCCGGTCACCTGCTCGACCTCGTGCACGACGGTTCCGCCCTCGAACTGCCGGAGCCGGTGAAGTACGTGCGTCCGATTGCGTTCGACGTCATCCCCCTCGCCGGCTCGATCGTCGACGACGGGCTGGGCGAGACCGACGAAGAGAAGAAGCTGCGCAACGAGAGTCGCAAGATCCTCGAACTGCCCGATTTGCTGGTGAGCGGCACGTGCGTGCGCGTGCCGGTCTTCACGGGACACTCGCTGTCGATCAACGCCGAGTTCGCGCGTCCGATCAACCCCGAGCGCGCCACGGAACTGCTCAGGGATGCCCCAGGAGTCGTGCTCGCGGACGTCCCGACCCCGCTCCAGGCGGCGGGTACCGACCCGAGCTACGTCGGACGCATCCGTCAGGACGAGGGCGTGCCCGAGGGTCGCGGACTCGCGCTGTTCATCGCGGACGACAACCTGCGCAAGGGTGCGGCCCTCAATGCGGTGCAGATCGCGGAGCTCATCGCTGCAGACCTGAAGGCTGCCGCGCCCGTCGTCGCTGGTTGAGCCTGCGGCCGCGGTTCCGGCGCGTCGCGAAGCGACGTGACGGCCGTGCGCTGGGGAGCCAAACCTGTTCGTACCGCTGGCTGAGCCTGTACCGCTGACTCAACCAGCGGCTTCGCCTCGCTCAGGCGGCTCGCGTGTGACGTCGTCGCGGCCTGTCGGCCCGCGCTCGCTGACGCCTGACCTTCGCGACCGCACCGACGGCGATCGCCGCGGCCGCGACGATCGCCGGGTACACGAGGTTCGCTCCGGCGAGCAGGAGCAGGCCCAACACGAGCACGCACGAGAGCACGGACATCCACCAGCCGAGGCTGCGCCGGGGAAGCAGCACGACCGCGCTTGCGACGCCCATGCCGTAGATGGCCGCGGCGATGCTCGTGTGCACGAGGATCACGGGCTGCAGGTCGGGGATCCACGCCACGATCGCGAAGTAGACGGCCATGACGGCTGCGCTCAGCAGCAGGCCGCGACGTGCGATGCCTCCGCGTTCCACGCCGTGTCCGAACCACGCGGGCAGGTCGCCGTCGCGGCCCATCGCGGCACCGAGCTTGCTGAACGCCGCGAAGTACGCGTTGAAGACGCCGACGACGACGATCACGGCGACGCACGCCACGACGAGACCCCAGCCGGGACCGAGTCCGATGGTCACGAGATCGAGGAGCGGCGCCTGGGTAGTCCCGACCCGAGGCCCGAGCACACCGACGACCACGGTCTGGATCGCGAGGTACGCGACCGCGACGATCACCAGGGCGAGTGCGGTGGCACGCGGGATGTCGCGTCGTGGCCGTGCGAATTCGCCCGCGATCCCGGCGACCGCCTCCCATCCCGCGAACGCCCAGACGTACAGGCTGATCGCGACCCCGACGCCGGCGGGCCCGTTCGAGAGCGCGGGCGTGAAGTTCTGCGGATGCGCGTGCGGCGCGGCCGCCGCGAGCGCAAGTACCAGGATGGCCATGAGCGCTGCACTGAGCACGAGTTGCACCCATCCGGCGAACCGCACGCCGAACACCGTCACGGCGACGGGAACGACGATGAGGGCAACGGCGATCGCGATCACCGTTCCGCGTCCGCCGCCGACGATCGCGACCACGTACTGGGCGGTCATGATCGCGGCGATCGGGGCGCCGATCGGGGTGCCGAAGTAGAACCAGTAACTGACGACGCGGGCCGCGGAGGGCCCGAATGCTCGGCGGGCGAAGGTGGCGACGCCACCGGCATCCGGATATCTGGTGGACAGTGCGGCGAACGTGGACGCGAGCGGTATCGAGATCACGGCGAGCGCGGCGACCGCGATGATCGCTCCGGGGCCGGCGGCGCGCGCGGCGAGTGCTGGGAGCAGCAGGATGCCGGTGCCCAGCACCGCGGCGACGTACAGCGCCGTGCCCTGCGCGAGGCCGATGCCGCTGCGGTCCCCGGGACCGGCAGCCTCTCGGCCCGCGTCGGCGGCGACCTCGACGGAGTCCGTTCCGCGGGCGGTCCGGGACTCCTTGTGCGCCCGCGTTCCGTGCGAGCGGCCGGATGCGACGGATCCGTTTCCGGGTGTGCTCTCGGCTGTCATCGCCCCAGTCTCGGGTCGACGGCCGACAGCAAGCGCGCCGAAACCGGGGTAGTGACCGCATGTTGACGGAGGTTGTCCGGATCTCGTCTGCGCCGGCGGGGCATGCCGACCGGGCGAAGTGCACCAGGGTCCGGCATGGTTCGGCAACACGGCCTAGCGTGGTCGCATGACGGACATCCAGACCGCGGTCGAGGTCGCCGACTGGCGCCGACGCGTGTTCGCGTTGTACGAACTCGTGCGGGAGCTCAGCGAGGAGGAGCCGGCTGCCGCGCACGCAGCGTGGGTGGTGGAGCGCGACGCGCTGTTCGCGACACATCCGTCGACGCCGCTGCTGCCGGAGGACCGCGACCTCTTCTCGGGGCTTCCCGTGCCCGAATACGATCCGTCCTGGCGCTTCGAGCTGCCCATCGAGGACACGCAGCCCGCCGACCTCGACGTCGAGACCGGCACCGACGGCGTGGTGCCCTTCGAGCGCATCGGCGTCGTGCGGATGCCCGACCTCGGCTCCCTCGACGTCTGGCGTCTGCGCAGCTACGGCGGCGGCCTGTTCGTGCCAGTGAAGGATGCCTCTGCCGGGCATCCCGACGGCACCTACGGCGGCGGACGCTACCTGCTCGACACGATCAAGGGAGCCGACCTCGGCACCGGATCCCGTCCGGGCACGATCGTGTTGGACTTCAACTTCGCGTACAACCCGAGTTGCGCATACGACCCCGCGTGGGCGTGTCCGCTGGCGCCGCCAGGCAACACGGTCGGCATCGAGATCCCGGTGGGGGAGCGGTACCGGGGCTGAGGGTGCGCGGTGTTCGGCCGCGCCCCGAGCATGCGTTCCGACGGCAGATCGGGGCGACATGCCGCTGATCCCGTGTTCCGGACGGCGTGTCGCGCCGACTCGCCGTCCGAGCGCACGGGGAAGCCGGCACGAGGCGCGACTCGGGTCGAGTCGGTCAGGGGTGCTGACGCAGCAGCCGCGCCGCGACATCCTGATGCGCGAGCCGCCGCATCGCCACCACGACCGGTTCGTACAGCGCCGTTCCGAGCACCGCGTACTCGATGGCGGCGGATGCCTGGCCGGGAGCATCATCCGCCTTGTCGCTTCTGCCCGCGCTGTCGAGGCCCGCCTCGAGGGGGCCGACGTCGTAGAAGCCTGTGCTGTCGGAGCTCCCGCTGTCGAAGTCTGCGCCGTCCGAGCTTCGGTTGTCCGAGCTTCCGCTGTCGGAACTTCCGCTGTCCGAGCTCCCGCCCTCTGCGCCCCTGTCGGCCTCACCCTTGCCGCCTTCGTCTGTGTCCGTGTCCGGCCCACCGACCGGCGTCGCCGACGGCATCTGCGCCACATCGAACTCCGCGAGTCGATGCAGGGCCGCGCCGTAGATGTCGAGCCGTTCATCGCTGAGTGGGATGCCGGCATCCGTCACCGCCTGCAGGGCACGATCGAGCTGGGCCGTGGCGGCGAAGTCGGCGTCGTAGGTCCAGCCGAGCCGTTCGATAGCGGCCTTCGCGCGCGGATGGTCCGCGTCACCGTCCTCCGTCGTATAAGGAGGGAGGGATGCGATTGCCTGCCCGAGCGCCTCGAAGAGGTCGTCACCGGGGTGGTCGATGAGGTCGAGCACCGTCTTGATCCGCGCGATCGGCAGCCCGGCGACATCGATCAGTGAGCGGATCAGTCGCAGCCGCTGCACGTGCTCGTCGCCGTAGTCCGCCTGCGTCGCGCCGCGCGATTCGCCCTGCGGGAGGATGCCCTCCCGCAGGTAGTACTTGATCGTCGGCACGGGCACGGCGGTGGCGTGCGCCAGTTCGGAGATGCGCATCGGCCTCCTGTTCGTGATTGGGTCTTGACATAGATAGTACGACTATCCAGTATGGATACAACCACTATCCAATCGATTCAGTGCACTGCCCCGACACCGGCGCACACGCCGGAGGAAGCGAGACCGTCATGAGCGCGGCATCCGCAGCCCTCTTCACGCCCTCCATCACGATCACGGTCGGCGTGGTGCTTCTCACGGTGATCGGCATCGCCTACGGCGGAACGTTCATGCTCCGCGTGGTCTCCGGCAAGCAGGGCGCGAACGACCTGCAGAAGTCCTTCTTCCGCGCCGGACACGCCCACGCCGGCGTGCTCGTCATCCTCGGTCTCGTCACCCTGCTGCTGATGAGCGCGGCCGGTGCGGGAGTGTGGGGTCAGGTGATCGGGACAGCAGTTCTCTGTTGCGCCCTGCTCATCCCGGGCGGCTTCTTCTTCTCCGTGATAGGCCGCGATCCGAAGAAGCCGAATGCGGCGAGGTCGCTGATCTGGATCGGCTTCGGAGTGCTCACCGTCGCGATGCTCGCCGGTGGGATCCTGCTCATCGCGGTGGGTGCGTCCGCAGCCTGACTTCCGGTGGTTGCGCTCGAACCGTGCAGGCTTGGTCGACTGCGCAGGCAGACAACGCGTTCATGACGAGTCCGCGCGGTGGACCGTTCGGCCCGTCCGCTCAGGGGAGAACGAGGACCCTAGACTCGTTCAACGGGGATACGCCCGAACGCATCCTGTGGGGGGAACATGCACGCCTCGAAGACCCGAAAAGCCCTCTCCATAGTGGGGGCGGCCTTGCTCGTGGGAGGGACTCTGGCCGTGACCGACGCCGTGTCACAGCCGACGGCGGCCCATGCGGCGGACCCGACGATGGTCAACCCGATGACCGTCAATGGCGGCTTCACCGTGTACTCGCGCGGGGACGCCACGCTGTCCAACAGCGAGACCGAGGGCAGTATCGCGGTCGGCGGTCAGCTCACCATGGGCACTTCCGCGACGTACCAGATCGCGCATCGGGTGGCCGGAACCGGCGCCTACATTCCGCCGACCATCGACAGCGACCCGACCCGTCTCTTGGTGGGCACGTACAACCCGAACGCTGCGCAGAACCCCGGCCGTATCAACATCACCAATGTCGGAGCCACTGAGCCCTCGCAGTACGGCGATCTGAAGGTGGTGCAGCGCAACACGCCATTCGTCACTTATCAGCGCGGTAGCTGGCTCCGCTACGGGATCAGCGCAGGGTCCGACACGCCGCCCCTGATCGACGCGACCAACCAGGTGTATCCGGCGAATGCCGCACCACCGACGACGTCCGCGGGCAACGGCAGCGTGTTCACATACAACACGACCTCTGTCGGGACGAGCACAGCCGACGTCGTCGCCGACTACGTGGGAGCCAACGCGCAGGCATCCATGGACCAGATCACGCAGTGCCTCGACCAGGTGACAGTGCCGTCAGGGCCCGGGCACCAACTCACCGCAGTCGCGTACGGCACGCGTTACGTGCTCTCTGCTCTGCAGCCCGGGGTGCCCAACTACATCGACTACGCCGACATCGCCGGCGCGACGTTGATCCAGTTCTCGAGCACAGTACCGGATGCCACTACCCCGCTGATCATCGTGGTTCCGGCTGGCACGAGCGACATTCCCGGACCGCAGATCGATCCGGAAGGGACCTATTCGCCCTTCGTGCTCTGGGACGCATCGAGCGTGACGGGTCCGCTGAATGTGCACAGCGGCTCACGGATCGACGGCTCGATCTACGCCCCGAACGCGGACCTCACGATCACCGCAGCACCGTGGGACGGTCAGGTACTGGGATCCACCGTCACCCTCGCCGGCGGCGGCGAGATGCACTCGTACATGTTCGCCAGCGCCATTCCCTGCGACACAGGCGACCAATCCGGCACGTTCTCGGTGGCCAAGGCACTCTCGGGGGTGACGCCAGGGCAGATGGCGGGCACTTCCTTCACCGTGAACTACACGGCACAGCTGCCTGACGGCACGACGAGCACCGGCACCCTGGCACTGGGTGCCGATGGCACGCCGGTGAGTCCGACGGACACGTTCCCGTACGGAACGATCGTGACGGTGACCGAGGTGGCGCCCGACACATCGGGGCTCCCGCCCGGCTACGTCTGGACGGGCGTGACGTGGTCCGGCCCGACGACCTTCGCGATCGACGCGACGCATCCTGCGGTCTCGCTCGTCGTCACGAACGCCGCCGCCCAGGAGGCGGCTGACTTCACGGTCACGAAGACGATCACGGGCTCAGGCGCCACCGTCGTGCCGTCTGGAACCGAGTTCGGACTCGAGTACACCGTGAACGGTGGAAACCCGATCGCCCTCACCGTGTCACCCGGAGCGCCGGCCACCGTCACCGGCCTGGTGCCGGGCGATCTGATCGCGCTTCACGAGACCACCATGCCCACGGTCACCGGTGTGGACTGGGGAACACCGACGTGGACGGTCGACGGCGAGACGGTCACCCCGGACGCGGACGGAAATGTCACGTTCACACTGGCTGAGGGGCAGAGCGCGAGCATCGGACTGACGAACGTGGCGACGGCCGTCGGATCCATCACGCTCTCCAAGCAGATGGCGGGCAACGCGGTCGATGCCGTCGCCGGCGTGACCTACACCGCGATCTATACCGTGAACGGCGGCCCTGAGCAGACCATGTCGTTCCAAGGCGGTGCCTCGGAGACAATCACCGATGTGCCGGCGGGCACGGTCATCACGGCCCGCGAAGGTCCCTTGCCCGACGTCCCCGGCGTCGACTGGTCGACACCGGCCTGGACCGTCAACGGTGTGCCGCTGACCCCGGATTCCGACGGCACTGTCACCTTCGTCGTCCAGGGGGGCGAGACGATCGGCGTCATCCTGACCAACACGGCCAACGGATTCGGATGGCTCGAGGCCACGAAGACTGTCACCGGCGACGGCGCTTCGGCGGTGCCCTCCGACACGGTGTTCACGGTGCTCTACCACGTGGACACCGGGGCAGACATCACCCAGTTGGTGCAGGCCGGTGTGCCGGTCGTCTTCTCTCATGTGAACACCGGCATCACGGTGTTCGTCAAGGAGGGACCGATGCCCGACGTTCCGGGCGTCACCTGGGGCACCCCGGTGTGGATGATCAACGGACAGACCGCGCAACCGGATGCAGACGGTTACGTCAGCTTCACGGCGCAGACCGCACAGCAGATCACGCTCGGGCTCGCCAACGACGCCGAACTCGCCCCGACGCCGACGCCCACTCCGACTCCGACAGAGGGCGGGGGCGGAGTTCTGCCCGACACGGGATCGAACGATTGGGGCGGTTTGACGTGGGCGTTGGGATTGCTCGGCGCCGGAATCGGGCTGGGCGCGGCATCCGGGGTGTTGCGTCGCAGGGCGGCGGCTCGTCGGGGATGACGCCGGAAAAACACTCAGCAGACTCCCCGTAGAATTGATCGAGTGAGTGATTCCCGAGCCCCGTTAGACGTCGTCCTCATCGGCGGGGGCATCATGAGCGCCACGCTGGGCACCATGATCCAGCGCCTGCAGCCCGACTGGACGATCCGCATCTACGAGAGCCTCGGCGAGGTCGCCCAGGAGAGCTCCAACCCGTGGAACAACGCGGGAACGGGGCACGCCGCGCTCTGCGAGCTGAACTACATGCCGGAGGGCAAGGACGGCAGCGTCACGCCGGACAAGGCCATCAGCATCAACGAGCAGTTCCAGCTGAGCCGGCAGTTCTGGTCGTCGCTGGTGGAGAAGGGCGAACTGCCCAACACCTTCATCACGTCGACGCCGCACATGACGTTCGTGCGCGGCGGCGAGAACGTGAAGTACCTCCGCAAGCGCTACGCGGCGCTCAAGGATCAGCCGCTGTTCGCCGGCATGGAATACAGCGAGGACCACCGGGTGATCCGCGAATGGGCTCCGCTGCTCATCAAGGAGCGCACGCGAGAGCCCATCGCCGCAACGCGCATCACGGCGGGCACCGACGTCGACTTCGGGGCGCTGACCAACGCGCTCGTCGACGGGCTGACGGACCGCGGAGCCGAGTTGTGGCTCAACTGCCGGGTGAAGAGCATCCGTCGCACCAAAGAAGGCAACTGGCGCCTCAAGGTGAAGCACACCGTCGGCAACACCCCGCACACCGTGGATGCGCGCTTCGTCTTCGTCGGCGCTGGCGGCGGCGCCCTGCACCTGCTGCAGTCCTCGGGAATCGAGGAGATCAAGGGATTCGGCGGCTTCCCGATCAGCGGCAAGTTCTTCCGCACCACGAACCCGAAGATCGTGGCGCAGCACCAGGCCAAGGTTTACGGCAAGGCGGCAGTCGGCGCTCCGCCGATGTCCGTTCCGCATCTGGACACCCGCGTCGTGAACGGCGAGGCGTCGCTGCTGTTCGGCCCGTACGCCGGATTCAGCCCGAAGTTCCTCAAGAAGGGCTCGTGGTGGGACCTTCCCGGCTCGGTGCGCGCGGGGAACATCGGACCGATGCTCGCCGTAGCGCGTGACAACGGCGACCTGATGAAGTACTTGATCTCGGAGCTGCTCGCCTCGCGCGCCAAGAAGGTCAAGGCACTGCAGGAGTTCATGCCGTCCGCCAAGGGCGAGGACTGGGAGCTCATCACCGCAGGGCAGCGCGTGCAGGTCATGAAGAAGGATGCCGAGCACGGCGGAGTGCTGCAGTTCGGCACCGAGGTGGTTGCGGCATCCGACGGGTCCATCGCCGGACTGCTCGGCGCCTCGCCCGGCGCATCGACCGCCGTGCCGATCATGCTGAACGTGCTGCAGAAGTGCTTCCCGCAGCAGTGGGCAGCGTGGGAGCCGAAGCTGCGCGAGCTGATCCCGACCATGGGCACGACGCTCAACGACCAGCCGGAGAAGGCTGCCAAGGTGCTGGCCGAAACCTCGAAGGTGCTGGGCGTCGAGCAGTAGCTCGCGCACGTGCGCCAAGTTCTCCTGATCGCGCCGGCTTTTCTGGCGCGATCAGCACAACCTGGCGCACCATGAGTGACGATCCGGGACGGATCGACGTGCGCGTGCACCCGAACGGTCCTGTCTGCGGAGAGCAGAGGAAGCGTTCGGGTGCACCCGCGGGAAATGTGCGGGAACTGCTGGGCGGCGACTACTGCGCGGCGTCCAGCAGACCCTGGACCTTCGTGTTCGCGGCTTTCAGGAGCGCGGGGATGTCCGCGTTTTGATCCGTGAGCACCGCTTGCACGACGGGGTCGAGAGCGCCGTAGAGGTCCTGCGTGTTCGCGGCCGGCTCGGCGAGGAGCGGCTGCGCGAACTCCTTGTCCGTGTAGTAGCTGAACTGCTTGGTCGGCACGTTCACGTACGGGGCGATCCATCCCATGTACTTGTCGTAGGTCGCCTTGTCGAACACAGGGACCTGCGGCACGCCGACGGCTTGGTTGTCGTCCTTCTGCGCCTTCGCCGTGGCCTTCGCGGTCTTCTCGTCGAACTGGTTCTCCATGTAGAAGTAGTCGATCCACTTCACGGCGGCATCCTGCTGCGCCTTCGTGGCCTTGGTGCTCACCATCGCGAGCGTTCCGCCACCGAGGGCACCGGCATCCTTGCCTTGCAGCGGGATGACGGTTTCGCCGTACATGGCCGGCTTGATCGCGTTCTGCGATACGAGCGATGCGTAGTTGCCGCCGCCAGAGATGTACATGCCCAGCTGTCCGGCGACGAAGGCCTGGTTGATGCCGTTCCAGTCGTAGAGGAAGTTCGATCCCATCGAGTCGTCATCCCAGCGCATGTCGTGCAGCAGGCCGAGCGCCTGCGTGTAGGCGTTCGAGTCGACAGTCGCCTTCGTGCCGTCCTCGGATTCGCCGCGGCCGCCGAGTGCGTAGGCCATCGTCGTGAGAATCCAGCCGCCCGTGTTCTGCTGCGTCATCGTGGCGAAGCCGGCCCGACCGGTCTTCTGGGCGATCTGCTTCGCATCCTTGCGGATCTGCGCCCACGTCGTCGGCGGCTTGTCGGGATCGAGGCCCGCCTGCTTGAACAGGTCGCGGTTGTAGTGCAGCGCCTGCCCGTAGGCCGCGATCGGCACGGCCAACAGGTTGCCCTTGCTGTCCTGACCGTTTTTCAGCACTGACGCGTTGAGCTCCTTCGACCACGGATACTCCGCAACCTGGTCGCTGATGTCGGCCACCTGATGCTGCTGGATGAGTCCCTTGCCGTCGGTGAACGCGACAGTGAAGACATCGGGCAGCGTTCCGCCTGCGAGCTGGGCGGCGAAAGTGGTGGCCGTCCACTTGTATTCCTGCGGCTTCACCGTGATGTTCGGGTACTTCTTCTCGAACTTCGCGACGCGATTCTCGATGTCTTTCTTGGCGGCCGGCTGCAGGCCGACGTCCTCGGCGACCGTGATGCTGACCTTGCTGTCGCTCGTCGTGCCATTGCCAGACGAGCAGGCCGTGAGGCCGATCGCGGAGACCGCGACGGCCGCCGTGATCGCCACCGCCCTGCGGAAGGTGAGGGACATGTCAACTCCTCTGTTGATCATTCGGGTTGTGCTGGTGTGCCGTCGGAAAGGGTGCCGAGCGGCGTGGTGCTGGTGAATGCGGTGCTGGATGCGGTGCGTAGCCACACCGTGGTGTCGGGCGGCACCATGCCGCCGACGAGGGGTGCGCTGGCGAGCAGGATGTCGGCATCCGGCTCGAGCACGAAATCGTGTGGCCCGAAGTTGACGATGCAGATGACATCGTCGCCTCGAGCGAATGCGAGAACGCTGTGATCCGGTGTCGCGAGCCACCGGAATCCGTCACCGCGCAACGCGGGCTCGGAGCGGCGCAGCCGCAGCGCGTCACGGTGGAGTCGGAGCATCGAGTCCGGGTCACGCAGTTGCTCCGCGACGCTGAGCACGCCCCAGCTCTCCGGCTGTGGCAGCCATGGCTCTGCAACGCCGTCGTCGGTACCGTCCTGGGCGTCGCCGGTCGTGTCGGGCGAGAAGCCGAAGGAGCGGCCGTCGGCCGTCCAGGGGAGCGGGACGCGGCATCCGTCGCGTCCCGGATCCACGCCGCCCGACCTGAAATGCATCGGATCGGTCAGCGCCTCGCGTGGGAGCTCGGCCTCCGGCAGCCCGAGCTCGTCGCCCTGGTAGAGGTAGAGCACGCCGGGGAGCGACGCGGCCAGCAGTGCCGCGGCGCGAGCGCGGCGGGTGCCGAGCGTCTCGTCGGCCGCCGTGCCGAACCGCTTGGCATCGAAGGAGAATGCCGTGTCCGCGCGGCCGAGTCGAGTGACGGGTCGGGTGATGTCGTGGTTCGAGAGCACCCAGGTGGCCGGCGCGCCGACGGTCGCGTGTGTGTCGAGCGTCTCGCGGATGACGCGCCGCAGCCGATCCGCATCCCACGGCGCCGTCATGAAGTCGAAGTTGAACGCCGTGTGGATCTCGTCCGGCCGCAGGTAGGCGGCGAAGCGGTCGGCCTCGGCCAGCCACACCTCGGCGACCAGGATCCGCGGCTCGGAGTATCCGTCCGCAACCCTGCGCCATGCGCGATAGATGTCGTGCAACTCGTCGCGATCCAGGTGCGGATGCGTTCCCGGCGCGTGACCGGAGACGCCGCGCATGTCGGGCAGAGTCGGGTCCTTCACGGGGAGGCCGGCCGAGTCGATGCGGACGCCGGCAGCACCTCTGTCGAACCAGAAGCGCAGCACGTCTTCGTGCTCGCGCCGCACGTCGTCGTTCTGCCAGTTGAGGTCGGGCTGTTCCGGCGCGAAGAGGTGCAGGTACCACTGGCCGGGCGTGCCGTCGGAGTTCGTGGTTCGCGTCCAGGTGCTGCCGCCGAAGCTCGACTCCCAGTCCGTCGGCGCTTCGGCGCCGGCCGGACCACGTCCGGCCCGAAACCAGAACCTGTCTCGTTCCGCCGATCCCGGCCCGGCGGCCAGTGCCGCCTGGAACCACGGGTGCCGGTCGGAAACATGGTTCGGCACGATGTCCACGATCGTGCGGATTCCGTGCCTCCGCGCCTCGGCGATGAGCCGCTCGGCCTCGTCGAGATCGCCGAACAGCGGATCGATGGTCCGATAGTCCGACACGTCGTAGCCGCCGTCAGCCTGGGGCGAGGCGTACCAGGGCGTGATCCAGATGGCGTCGACGCCGAGATCGCTCAGATAGGGAAGCCGCGACCGCAGGCCGGCCAGGTCGCCGATGCCGTCGCCGTTGCCGTCCGCGAAGCTGCGCGGATACACCTCGTAGACGACTGCGTTGCGCCACCAGTCGAGGTCACGACTCGCTGCCCTACCTTCGCGGCGTTCGGTCCCGGCCGGTGCCGGGGCGACGGGTTCGTCGTGGGTGATGGTCACGTCGTCGTGTCTTTCTGTCGAGAGTGGGTCTGGTGTCGAACGGCCCGGCCCCGGCGGCCGAGCCCCCTCTCCACAGCGGTTCGGGTCCGTAGGGCCGAATCCCGTGGGGCTCGGGGCTGACGCGCTCGGCGCGTCGGGGAGGGCTTCCGTCCGCACGTCCGCGGACGATCCGGCGAGGAAGGTTTAGCGCTACACTCATCGGATGGAAGTTGACCATAGAGCCGTTGCGTCGGCGATGTCAAGCGGCCGTTCGAAGCGGATGGTCGCCGGGCTCGGCATCCGCGATACCGTTGGCCCACCGTGCCGATCGGCTCGCTTGACGCCCGTCGCGCTGTCGGAGTCGACCTGCCCAAGACCCTCGAACGGAGAACCATGCGCGTGACGCTCAAGGACATCGCCGACGAGGCCGGCGTGAGCGTCATGACCGTCTCGAACGTCGTCAACGGCAACCGTGCCAGGGTGTCGCAGTCCACGATCGACCGCGTGCAGGAGATCGTCGAGCGTCGCGGCTATGTGCCCAGCGCGTCCGCCCGATCACTTGCTGCCAACGCATCACGGATGATCGGACTCCTCGTGCCTGCCGCGGACGAGGACAGCCTGATGGTCAGTCCCCATAATGCGGCGATGTTCGGCCTGCTCGAGCGCCGGCTCCGCCGCGCCGGATATCACCTGCTGCTACGCGGCGTCGCGCGTCCCGGTGAGGTGCTCGAGGCGGTGCGGTCGTGGAACCTCGACGGCGTGATCCTCCTCGGGTTCGTCGACGCCGACGTCGACTCGTTCGTCATGGACGGCGGTCCGCCGCTCCTCGCGCTGGACAGCTACTCGGCCAACCCGCTCACCGCCGGCGTGCGCTCGGACGACTTCGAGGGCGGGACTCTTGCCGCCTCCCACCTGCTCGCGCTTGGGCATCGCGAGATCCTGTTCGCCGGTCCGGAGTTCGCGGACAGCGGCGTCGTCCAGCAGCGGCACGCGGGGTTCGTGGCCGCGCACGAGGCGGCGGGAGTTCCGTGGGATCCGTCCCGGCTCGTGCTGGCAGATACGACCTACGCGGCGGGCGTCGAGCTCGGGCGCCGAGTGCGGAAGGAGCATCCGCAGGCGACGGCGGTGTTCGCCACAGCGGACATCCTCGCGGCCGGCCTGCTCGAAGGGCTGCGTTCGGCAGGGGCGGATGTGCCTGGCGACATCTCCGTCGTCGGCTTCGACGACATCGACCTGGCCGGATACGTCACCCCCAAGCTGACGACGATCGCGCAGGACGTCGTGGCCAAGTCGGACGAGGCGGTTCGACGGATCCTCGACGCGATCGACGGAACACCACCCGCCGCGGAGGTCGTGCTGCCCGTGCGGCTGGTGCTGCGGCAGTCGACGGGAGTCCCGACGTCCGGCTGAGGAGTCGCGCTCGGTGGCTGGCACGAGTCTGCTGGCCCAATGACGTGCCGGGGCGTGGAATCCCTGGCGCGTGTTGTCGCATTGCGTCCACGAAGCGACACGTCGCGCCAGGAATTCAGTGGGGACGAAGGATCTACACGGGTACGACGGACCGATCGACGACACTCGCGGCGAGCCTGTTGCACAAGAATCGAATTAATGTTCGAATGAAGCAATGCGGTGGAGCGGTCAGGAGATCACGGTCGAGCAGACGGATGCGCTCCCCGGTTTGGCCAAGCTGAACAACCTCGTGCGCTCGGTGCGCACTCCCGAGTTCGCCGGCGTCACGTTCCACGAGGTGCTCGCGAAGTCCGCGCTGAACAAGGTCCCGGGTGGCGGCGGGGCGCTGCCGTTCGGCTGGACCATCAACCCGTACCGGGGATGCCAACATGCGTGCGTGTACTGCCTGACACCCGACACGCTCATTCTCATGGCTGATGGACGGCAGAAACCGCTCGGCGAGGTCACGCCCGGCGATGTCGTCATGGGTACTCGAAAGGACGGCGCATATCGCCGATATGTTCCGAGCATGGTCCGGGCCGCATGGTCGATCCGCAAGCGCGCGTTTCGTGTCACCCTGGCCGACGGCACCGAGCTGGTCGCCAGCGGTGACCATCGTTTCCTCACGAATCGGGGTTGGAAGTACGTCACGGGTGCCACGGCGGGTGCGGGCCAACGCCCGTACCTGACCGTGAACAACTCGCTCCAGGGCTTCGGCTCGGGTGGCCGGCATGATCAGCCGAGCGCTGAGAGCCCTGAGTACCGTCGGGGATATCTCACGGGCGTGATCCGGGGCGACGGCATGCTCATCGCCAAGGACTACACCCGAAAGAGTGGCGCGATAAACCGAGTTCGGTATTTCCGTCTTGCGCTTGCGGATGCCGAGGCGCTTGACCGATCTCGCGCATACCTTCTGGCGCAGGGCATCGCCACCACCACAAGGCCCTTTGCCGTAGCGGATGGGCATCGTCCGATGAATGCCATCCACTGCAATCGGCATCAGGCATATGCCGACATCCAAAGCCTCATCGACTGGCCGCGCCTTCCGGGTGACGAGTGGTCTCGCGGATTCTTGGCCGGGATCTTCGACGCGGAAGGAAGCTGCTCGAGGGGGGTGCTGCGCATCAGCAACAAGGCGAAAGACATCCTGGACCACACCGGTGCGGCGCTCGAGCGGTTCGGCATCCCGCACGTCGTCGAGCCCGCCAGGCCTAACGGCGTGCGTTGCGTAAGAATCACGGGCGGCCTTGGCGTTCGATCACGGTTTTTCCAACTCGTGCGGCCGGCGATCACCCGCAAGCTCGACCTCGTCGGCACCGCTGTGAAGACGACCTCCGATCTGCGCATCAGGTCGATCGAAGACCTCGGTGCGGAACTCGAGATGGTCGACATCACCACCGAAACGGGGGACTTCGTGGCGAACGGTGTGATCAGCCACAACTGCTTCGCCCGCCCCACTCACCGCTACCTCGAGCTCAACATGGGCACCGATTTCGACAACGAGATCGTCGTCAAGGTGAACGTCGCCGAGGTGCTGCGCAAGGAGGTGGCGCGGGCGAGCTGGAGGCGGCATCCGGTGGCACTGGGAACGAACACCGATCCGTATCAGCGTGCCGAGGGGCGCTACGCATTGATGCCGGGCATCATCGAGGCGCTCGCCGACTCGGGCACGCCGTTCAGCATTCTCACGAAGGGGTCGCTGCTGCGTCGTGACCTCGACCTGATCGCGGATGCCGCCGCCCGCGTTCCCGTCGACCTCGCGATGTCGATCGCGGTGTACGACGAGGAGCTGCAGAAGTCCGTCGAGCCGGGAACCCCGAGCACGAAGGCGCGGCTGGAGACCGTGCGCGCCGTGCGCGAGCACGGTCTGGAGTGCGCCGTGTTCATGATGCCGATCCTGCCGTTCCTCACCGACTCGAGAGAGCACCTGGATGCCGCGCTCGCCGCCGCGAAAGCCGCAGGCGCGAGCTCCGTGCTCTACACGGCTCTGCACCTTCGGCCAGGGGTCAAGGAGTGGTTCATGCTGTGGCTGGAGCGCGAGCATCCGGAGCTCGTTCCGAAGTACCGGGCGATGTACGGCACGCAGGCCTACGCGCCGGTCGACTACCGCAAGTGGCTCGCGGCACGCATGAAACCGTTGATCGCGAAGCACAGGCTCCGGCGCGGGGAAGAGGACCCCGTGACGGGCGGCGTGCGCTCGGCCGCGCTGGCCGCGATGCGCGACAGCGACGGCAACCGGGTGCGATTCGGTGCGGCTTCGGCTGCGGATGCGCCGGGTGCGCCGTCCCGCGTCGCTCCCGAGGAGCGGCTCACGCTGTTCTGAGCGCGCGTCCGTCGTATCGGGCAGGACGCCTCCGCCTCGTCGCATTCGCTCTCCAGCTGTCGCAATCGCTGGTGCCTCCCCGAACAACCGGCAGCCCGCGACGACGGGATGCGGCAACGGGATGCGGCAACGGATTCGACGGCGCGGGGGCATCGTCGCCGGGCTGAGACGGGTTCGGGGGACAACGCAGGGGTACAAGTGCGGGCCGGAGCGTGCCATAATCCGAAGCGTGTCTCTGGGGGTCCCGGCCCAAGTGGCGCGTGAGGCCGGAAATCGCGCGGTAGCCGTGTCGACGCAGGTAGCCGCGCTCAACTGCCTGATCGCAGCCGTCGTCGCCGTCCTCGTGCCAGGGATGTTCGGGTCGGGTGAGGTGCGGTGGTGGGCGGCCGGATGTCTGCTCCCGATGGTCGCGTTGCTGATCGTCCTGATGCGCCGCGCCACGACTGCGCTGTGCGTCGCCTACGTGGTGGTGGGCTGCGCAGCCACCTTCGTCTACACCGTGGCGTTGCTCGAGCAGACGACGGATTACACCAACACGAACCTGTTCGTCGTGGCGCTTCCGCTCGTGGCGCTCATGCTTGTCGGCGGTTCGGCGCCCGACGCAAGGATCGGCGTGCTCTGGGCCACGCTCGCCTACGCGGTCGGGGATCTCGCCGTGTTCGCAGCAGCCCTCGCAACGGGCAGGGAATTCCGCTTCGACTCCATCTCCCTCGGCGCGTATGTGCTGTTCATGGCTCTGCTGCTCTTTCACGGGATGACGCGCGGAGCGTACCGAGGAGCGCACACGCTCATCATGCGAACCCTCCGCGAGCAGCGGGCAGACGAGCTGCGGCGGTCGATCGCCGCCGAACTTCGGGCCGAGTTGCACGACACCACGCTCAGCGAGCTCGCGGCCGTCGCTGCGGCGAACCCGGGGCCCGTTGCGCCCGCTCTGCGGGAACGACTTGAGGACGACATCCGCTTCTGGACGACGAGTGCCGCGACCTCCCGCCACACCAGGCAGCGCACCGAACACGAGGACTGGCGCACCAGTGAACTCGCCGAGGCGATTGCACACGCCCGCGATTCCGGACTGGTCGTCGACGTCTCGGGTGACCACTCGCGCTATGCGAGCCTGCCAGCGGACACCAGGCGCGCTCTCGGCCTCGCAGCCAGGCAGTGCCTCATCAACGTGCTCAAGCACTCCGGGCAGTCGAAGGCCGAGGTGATGCTGTCGGCCTCCCATGACGCACTCTCGCTCGTCGTGGTCGACGGCGGAAGGGGCTTCGACGTGTCCAGCCTCACGGCCGAAGGCAACAACCGGATGGGACTCCTGCACTCGGTGATCGTGCGGATCGAACGCGTCGGCGGATCCGTCTCCGTGTTCTCCCAGCCGGGTGCGGGCACGTCGGTGCTCATGATCGTGCCGACGGTCGTCGAGAACGGCGGGATCCGATGACCACGATCCCGCTGTTCACGAGGCCGATCCGGCTGGATCCCATCGGCGCGACGGCCGCGTGGACGTTCGCACCGTTCCTCGGCGCCATCGCCGTGGGATACGCCGTGATGCAGACCGTCATGCACAACGACGAGATCGTGCACCCCGACCTCGCGATCGTGGCGGTCTACATTCTGGCGGGTGCGGCGATCGCGCTCACTGTGGCGTCGCATCCGAATGTGGCGAGGCTTGATGCCGTGCCGGCCGTCTTCGTGATCGGTGCCGCCGTGCTGGCCGCCGTCCTGGCCGCGTTCGCCAGCTGGGGCCACAACAAGATGGTCCAGGACGATTGGGGTCAGATCGGCGTCGGGCTGATGGTGCTGGGTCTCCTGTGGCTGCGTCCGCCGCGGGACATCATCCTGCTCGGCGGCGTCAGCGCGCTCGCCCTCGGGGTGCTGGCCTTCGAGGAGGGCCGATTCCTCCGCATCGCCAACGCTCCGTTCGTGTACGCCGTCGTCGCCGCCACGCCGGTCGTCGTGCTGACGGCCGTCGCCGCGGCGAGCGGGCACGTGCTCAATCGCTTCAGCTCGGAGTGGATGATCGCCGCCCGCCGCGGGCTCAAGGCGCTCGAGCCCGAACTGCGCGTGCTGGAACAGGATGTGCTGCATCGTGCCCAGCTCGACGAGCTGAGGCAGGTGACGTTGCCGCTGCTGTCCTCCATCGTGCAGCGCGGCGAGATCACTCGGTTCGACATCGAGGCGGCGATCGCGGTGTCCGCCCAACTGCGGGAGCGGGCACTCGAGCAGGTGCACGTGACCTGGGTCGACGGCCTCGTCCGGGAGGCCGGGATGCACCCCGGCGCCGTGTACGACCCGGAGCAGCTGCTCACGCGCGTCCCGCCACGGGAGCGGGCCACCATCACCGCCTGTCTCGTCGAGCTGACACGCCTCGGCGCGCTGGATCCGGCAGGGTCCCGGCTGGTGGTGCAGCGCGCGCCGACGGCGGATTCCTCGGAGCGGGTCCGATTCGAAGTGGCAGCCCCTCTTGCGGCAGACTGGCGATTTCTGCGTCGAACGGCGCGGCCGTTCGTCAGCGTGCTGCGGTCGCTGACGGGCGACGCCACCATCACGAGAAACGGCACCACCATGATCCTGAGGTTCGGCTTTGCCGCCGCGTGAGGTGCGCACTCCGGTGCGCGTGGGCATCCTGGACGACCATGAGTTGCTGCTCGACTCGCTGTCCAACTGGATCCGCGATCATGAGCCGCTTTTCGACCTCGTCGTCGCGGCCCCGACCTGGGTCGACCTCGTGCATTCGGCCGCGTTTCCCACGGACCTCGTGCTCATGGACCTGAACCTGTCCGAGAAGGTCTCGATCGAGGCGCGGGTGCGAACCTGCCGGGCGGCCGGGGCATCCGTCATCGTGCTCACGGCACTCGACACGCCCGAGGAGCGCGAGCGGTGTCTCGGTGCGGGTGCCCTCGCCTTCCTGTCGAAGGCACAGCCGGTGCGCGAGGTGATGGCTGTCGCGAAATCGGTCATGGGACTGACGGATGCCGGCCCCACCGCCGCCGGCGCCGCAACGGCCGCTCGTCTGGTCGCGAAACCGAAGCTGAGCGACGGCGAGCGGATGGCGTTCCTGCTCTACGTGGACGGCAACTCCACCCTGCAGGTCGCGGACGAGATGCACGTGCAGTTCGAGACCGCGAAGACCTACCTGCGACGCGTGCGAGAGAAGTACGGACGTGCCGGACGCCCGACGAGCACGCGCGCGGACCTCATCCGCCGTGCAGCCGAGGACGGCTACCTCACCTGAGGCCGCGTAAGCCTGCGGCTCCGTGGGTCCGCGCGCCGCCTGAGGCACCGCGCGTCGCTCTACGATTGCGGGGTGGCGAAACTGTATTTCCGGTTCGGGGCGATGAACAGCGGCAAGAGCACGGCGCTCCTGCAGGCCGCGTACAACTACGAGGAGCGTGGGCACCGCGTGCTGCTGGCAAAGCCGGCGATCGACACGAAGGGCGATGCCGACATCGTGTCCCGACTCGGCGTGACGAGGGTCGCGGACTTCACGATCGCGCCGGATGCCGACCTCTACCATCGGTTCCAGATCCACCGCGAGCGCACCCTGTCGCGCTTCGATCGCGATGTGAGCTGCCTCCTCGTTGACGAGGCCCAGTTCCTCACCGAGGCGCAGGTCGACGACCTGCTGCGGATCGCCATTCTGGAGGATATTCCGGTACTGGCATATGGCATCCGCACCGACTTCCAGACGGTCGCCTTCCCCGGCAGCCGGCGTCTGCTCGAGGTCTCGCACAGCCTCGAGGAGCTGAAGACCATCTGCCGCTGCGGGCGGAAGGCCATCTTCAATGCCCGCACCATCAACGGCGTCTTCGTGTTCGACGGTGATCAGGTTGCCATCGAGGATGACAAGGACGTCGTCTACGAATCCCTGTGCGGCGCCTGCTACCTGCAGGAGAGCGGCGGCGTACTGAACAACGGCCGCCGGCACTGGCCGCTGGACGGCAGCGCGGTCTACGAGTCGGAGCCGGATCCGGACTTCACGTAGGTGCCTGCCGAGGAGCCGATCACGTTGCCGCTCAGCGAGCGCTAACCGACGCCGAGGGATGCCGCCAGCGACGGGATCCGTTCCGCGAGCGCCGTGAACACCAGCCGGTCGTTGACGTTGTCGTAGTGGTGCGCGATGAGGTTGCGCATGCGGGCGATGCCGATCCAGTCGACATCCGGATGCTCGTCCTTGAACGACTGCGGCAGCTTCTCGGCGACCGTTGCGATCTGAATCACGATCTGCCGGCCGTTGTTGCGGAGCACCCTGCCCCCTGGCGTCTCGTCGAGATACGCGGCCAGGCCGAGAGACACCGTGTACGCGGCATCGCCGGTGAAGCCGGCGAGGTCGGCGAGTCGCCTCTCGACCTGCTCGATGTCCGGCGTGCTCACAGCCGAACCGCTTCGGCCCGGGCGCGTTCGACGACCGGGCTTGATGACCTGGCGTCGACGAGATCCACGTGCACGGTGAGCATCCGCTCCAGTTCGTCTTCGAGGGCGAACAGATCGGCGATATCGAAACGATCGGTGAAGTCGACCAGCAGATCCACGTCGGAGCCGGCGCGGTCGTCGCCGCGGGCCACAGACCCGAAAACGCGAGGAGTGGGAAGGGAAACCGCGGCGAACACGTCGCGCACCGCGTCCCGTCTGGCATTCAGCGCGGCTGAGGGTCGCAGAATGAGAGCCGCGTCGAGCGCCTCGCGTGATGCTGTCGATGGCTCGCGTCTGTCACGCTCGATGGCCGCGATCATGGGCTGCTTCACGCCCGAACGCTCGGCGAGGGCGCGCTGGGAGAGGCCGAGGATGCCCCGTCGCGTTTTCACATGCTCACCGTACGTCGTTCCCATTCCACAATGATAACCGCTTCTGTTATCGCAGTATGCGGGCCGGGACAGGCTCGCGGAACGTGCACGGAACGCGGGGGAGTGCAGGTTCGCGATGGCCTCGGGGCACCCCCTGTGGCACCATGATTTCGGGGGAAGGCGGCTTCTATGGAGTTGCGAGACTATCTGCGGGTGCTGCGCAAGCAGTGGATCCTTATCGTCGCGCTCGTGCTGATCGGCGTGATCGTGGCGGCGAGCTACTCCCTGTTGGCCACGAAGCAGTACCAGGCATCTGCCAAGGTCTTCGTCTCGACACAGGCCAGCGATAACGTCGCCGAGCTTGTGCAAGGCAACTCGTTCACGCAGCAGCGCGTGCAGACGTACGCGGACCTGGTGAACACGCCAGTGGTGCTGGCACCCGTCGCAGCCAAACTCGGCTTGAGGATGACGCCTGAGCAGCTTTCTGCGCACATTTCCGCTTCGTCGCCCGTCAACACGACGATCATCGACATCACGGCGACGTCGACGAAGGCGAACCAATCGGCCTGGATTGCCAACCAGACAGCGGCAAGCCTGGCCAAGACGGTGCAGACGCTCGAGACGCCCAACGGCAAGGGCGCCGTCTCGCCGGTGAAGCTCACGCGGGTGCAGATCGCGAACATCCCCGATTCGCCCGCCAGTCCCAAGCTGTGGCTGAACGTGCTCCTCGGCGCGATCATTGGCCTGGTCGTCGGTGTGGGCATCGCACTCATGCGTGAAACCCTCGACACCAGGGTGCGCAACGAACGCGACGTGCAGCAGATCACGGATGCACCCATCGTCGGCGGAATCGTCTACGACGCCAAGGCCGCGTCGCGTCCACTGATCGTGCAGGTGGACCCGCGTGGGGCGCGCGCCGAATCGTTCCGCACGCTGCGCACGAATCTGCAGTTCCTCGACGTCGGAGCGGATGCCCGCACCTTCGTCATCTCGTCGTCCGTCGAGAACGAGGGCAAGACGACGACGGGTCTCAACCTCGCCATCGCGCTCTCGGATGCCGGCAACCGTGTGCTCATGATCGACGCGGACCTGCGGCAGCCGCGCGTCGCCCACTACCTCGGCATCGAGGGTGCCGTCGGCCTCACCGATGTGCTCATCGGGCGCGCGGAGCTCACGGACGTGGTGCAGCCCTGGGGCAAGACATCCCTCTCCGCGTTGCCGGCGGGATCGGTGCCACCGAATCCGAGTGAGCTCCTCGGCTCGCAGGCCATGGTGAGCCTCATCCAGCGCGTGGAAGGCATGTACGACTACGTGATCTTCGACTCGCCGCCGCTGCTCCCCGTGACGGATGCCGCGGTGCTCGGCAAGACCGTCGGCAACACGCTCCTCGTGGTCGCCGCGAGCCGTACGCGCAAGGCGCAGCTGAAGGGATCGGTCTCCGCGCTCAGCAACGTCGGGGCGCGTCTCGCCGGCATCGTCATCACCATGCTTCCCACGAAGGGACCAGACGCGTACGGCTACGGCCTGTATGGCTACAGCGGCTACGGATACGGATATTCGACCGAAGCCGCGGAGACTCCCGTCACGCCCGCGGCCACGATGCGAAGCGACGCGGACGGCCCCGGCGCGCGATACGTCGGCCGACACGAACGATGACAACTGTGCTCCGGCCGTTCCGCGTGCTGTTCGTCTGCGCCGGGAACACCTGCCGGTCGCCGATGGCCGCCCAGCTCCTGCGAGGGCGTCTCGGGGACGTGCCGGGTTTCGCAGTGGAGAGCGCAGGCATCCTCGCCGAGGTGGGTTCGCCGATGACGGCGGATGCCCGCGCCGCGCTCCTTTCGCGCCTCCCCTCCGTTGCACCGCACCGCGCCCGACAGCTGACGGTGCCGATGGTCGAAGCGGCTGACCTGGTTCTCGCCGCCACGCGCATGATCCGCGCCGACACGGTGCGCAGCGTGCCGGGTGCAGTGCGGCGCACGTTCACCGTGCTGGAGTTCGCTCGTCTGGCCGAACGGATGCCGGATGACGCGACATTCGCACTCGACAGCGTGGTGGTGGCCGTGGCTGCCGAACGTGCCGGAGCACCGGCGGCCGAGGACGACATCGCAGACCCGATCGGGCGACCAGCGCGCGAGTACGAACGGGTGGCCGAGATTCTCGACAGAGCCGCCGGTGTGATCGCACCCGTCCTGCTGCGTGCCGAGCATCGAAGGCGAGAAGCCATCGCCGAGGCCGTTACGCGTGAGTTTCCGGTCGGCAACGGATTGTCGGCACCCTAGAGGTCTACTCCCGCACGGGTTACGCTCGAGATCAGGCGTCGGTGCATTCGGGGGAGTGTCGCGCCTGTGGGGGATTCGTGGTGGATCACGCCGAACACGTCACCGGGTGGCACAACGCCCGTCCGCGCAGGGAACCGGACGCATGGCGGCCCTGGCCGGTTCGCTACGCGACACGCCTCGTCGTGATCGATCTCATCGTTCTCGTCTGGGTTGTTTTCGGTGTTCAGATCGTCTGGTTCGGCTTCGCCACGACCGATCTCGAGCTCCGTGACCTCGGGCGCGGCGGCCTCGCAGTCAGCTACACGGCGATCTCCGTGCTCGTCATCGCGCTCTGGATGCTCGCGCTCACCATCTACGGCACCCGCGGGTATCGGGAGATCGGCACAGGCAGTGGCGAGTACCGGATGGTGGCGGACGCCACGGTGCGCGTGTTCGGATTCGTCGCGATCGTCGCGTTCCTCTTCCGCATCGACATCGCCAGAGGCTACGTGTTGCTGGCGTTCCCGCTTGGGCTCGTGTTCCTGCTGCTCGGGCGATGGTTGGCACGGCAGTGGCTCGTCGCGAAACGAGTCGCAGGGCACTACATGTCGCGCGTCGTCGTCGCCGGGTCGCCGGCGAACGTCACGCACGTGGTGAACGAGCTCGGGCGCTCGCCGCAGTCCGGATACCGTGTCGTTGGCGCCTGCGTTCCGCCAGACGGCAAGAACGAGAGCCTGGGCGCGGCAGTGCTGGGCGGCCTCGACGACGTCGCTCGCGCCATGCGGTTCAGCGGTGCGGACACCGTCGTCATCGCTGGGGCGGACGACCTGTCGCCCGATCAGGTACGCGAGCTCAGCTGGAGCCTGGAGCCCGGCCGCGAACACCTGATCGTGGCGCCGAGCCTGATCGATGTCGGTGGTCCTCGCATCCACACGCGGCCGGTGGCGGGTCTTCCGCTCATGCATGTCGAGATGCCGCGGTACACCGGCGGCAAGCTCGTCGCGAAGCGCGCGTTCGACATCGTCGGATCGTTCCTGGCGATCTGCGTGCTCTCACCCGTGATGATCGCAGTGGCCATTGCGGTGGCCAGCACGAGCAAGGGCGGCGTGTTCTACGTGCAGCGTCGTGTGGGTGCGGGCGGGCGCGAGTTCCACATGTACAAGTTCCGTTCGATGGAGGAGGGAGCGGATGCCGCCCTTCCCGCGCTCCTGGCGGCGCAAGGCACGAACGACAAGCCGCTCTTCAAGGTGCAGAACGACCCGCGACTCACCAGGATCGGCGGCTTCCTCCGCAAGTACTCGCTCGATGAACTTCCTCAGCTCTTCAACGTCTTCCTCGGACAGATGAGCCTCGTCGGACCGCGGCCCCAACGGTCCGCCGAGATGGCGCTGTATCACGGACGCGACTACCGTCGGCTGCTCCTCAAGCCAGGAATCAGCGGGCTGTGGCAGGTGAGCGGCCGCTCGGACATCGAGTGGGAGGACGCCATCCGCATGGACCTGTACTACGTAGAGAACTGGTCGTTGACGGGGGACGTGGTCGTGTTGTGGAAGACAGCGCGCGCAGTGATGTCGCGTGCGGGGGCGTATTGAACCGGCCCTGGACTCGGTGATCGCCAGATGGCCGAGGATCGAATGATGCGCGGATCTGAACCGTCAGTGACTGTGGTGATGACAGCTCGCGACGCCCAGCGCACGATCCGCACGGCCGTTGTATCTACCCTTCGCGCACTCCCTGCCGATGGACGCATGATCGTCCGTGATGACGGAAGCAGCGATGGGACGGTGGCTGTGCTGAACGCCGTGAACGATCCGAGGCTGACTGTGGTGGGCGGGACAGCACTAGGGATTCCCGGCTCTCGAAACGATCTCCTGGGTCGCGTGAAGACTGAGTACGTCGCGCAGATGGACGCAGACGACATATCGCTTCCGTACCGGTTCGCGTCGGCGGCGGCCGGGTTCCATAAGGGGGCTGACTTCGTCTTCGCGCCTGTCATCAAGTGGAAAAGCGGGACTCCGCTCGTGAAACCCCAGGCGATGAGACCAATTGCTGCCCATGCGTCGCGGTTCCACCTCTTGATCGATAACCCCTTCATGCAGCCCACAATGGTCGCCCGAACGAAGGCCGTTCGTGCGCTGGGGGGATATCACGAGGTCGCGAGCGAGGACTACGAACTCTGGCTCAGGGCCAGCACCGCCGGCTACGCGATAGTCCGTCTCTCAACTCCGTCGACGATCTACCGGCTGCACCAAGGCCAGACCACCGCTCAGGCTTCGAGGCGCGCACGTCAGAGCGCCTCACCGATGGTGCATGAGGCATTCGACGTGCTCGCCCACTCGGTTCTGGGATTCTTTCCCTGCTGGTTTGAGTGGCGCAGAGACGGATTCCCCACCGGTGAGGCACCGTCGGAGCTGACTGACGAGCTCGACGCTTTCCTCGCTTTGGCTGCCAAGGAACTTGCTCCGGTCGAGCTTGCACCTGTGAGGAGACGCGTGGAGTACATGAAGAGCAGGGCGAGGGCATGAGCGGCGCTGTGGTGGCCGAACTCGCCCGACTCATCTCCTGCAGAGCGACCGCCTTCGAGCCACTGCTTCGTTCGGAGGACCACGGCCGGCGCGGTGTCAATGACCGCAATTCGAATACGGGAGCGACACGGAGATGAAGATGCTGAAGTTTGTGCGAAATACAGCATTCGCACGCCTCCTGAGCGGTTCGCGCAAGAGCATGCTCGTCGCCATCGCGGTGCTGAGCCTTCTTGGCGGAGCATCAGAGGCACTCCTGCTCATTCTCATCGTCCGGGTGGGCACTCTCGCCGTCGGAGGCAGCGTCAGCACCACCCACGGCATCGACTTCATACCCGCGAGCGTCGGAGGAACGGTAGTCGCAGGGATCGGAGTAGGGATAATCACCCTGGTGCTTCAACTCAGTGCGGTTTGGTTCACCCTTCGTGAGGCCAATCGTCGTGCAATAGCAAGTCGCAGAAGCCTGGTGGACCAGTACTTGAACACCTCACTGAAAGGGCAGGCGACCTGGGGGCCGGGTGAACTGCAGGAGTTGACCTCGCAGAGCGTTCTGCGTGCGACCGACGGTTTCATCACGGCCGCCGGGGTCGGTGCCAATGTGGCGAATCTGTTGATGATGATGCTCGCGGCGTTTGTTGTTTCACCACTCGCCTCCGTCATGCTCATCGGAATGGGAATTCTGCTGGCGATGGTGTTCCTTCCGATTTCTCGGATGAACGTTCGGGCTTCGCGCTCGTGGGTCAGCAACAACGGGGCTTTTGCAGGATTCATCTCAGTGCTGTCTCACCTCGGAACAGAAGCCGGCGTCTTCGGGGTACGAACTCGTATGGAAGCCGTCGCCGACGACCGTGGCATGCGCATATCACGAGCATGGATGCGCAGCCGGGTCGTGCAACTCGGCTCACCCGTCGTGTTCCGCATTGTCATCATGTTGGTGGCGTTTGCGGTGCTCGGCCTGGTGTTGGTTGTGGCGCCGGCGGCCGTGGCCTCGGTCGCCGTGATCGCGCTGCTCCTGGTCCGGTCGCTCTCGTACGTGCAGAGCATCCTGACGTCGTCCCAGAATTTGCACGAGCAGGCGACTCACGCTTCGAGGTTGTCTGAACGCAAGCGGCTTCATTATCCGATAGACGTGGTGTGGGGGACCAAGAAGTTTTCGACGGTCAGAAGCGTCGATATGCTCGCGATTCGATTCGGCTATGGGAACGGCGTCGAACAGTTGAAGTCTGTGGACTTCCATGCGGAGCGTGGCGAACTCGTCACGATTACCGGCGGGTCCGGCGAGGGCAAGTCGACGTTCTTGCGGTTGTTGTTGCGTCTGGTTGAGCCGCTCTCGGGAGAAATGCGCGTGAATGCTGTGAACGCCGAATCAATAAGCGAGAACGACTGGCACGAACACGTCGCGTACCTGCCTCAAGAAGTTCGGTTGATTCCGGGAACCTTGGCTGACAACGTGCGCTTCTTCCGAGATGCAACCGACGACCAGGTGAGGGAGGCGGTCCGGATGGCCGCACTGCCGCTGGCCGAGGATGTCTTTCCCGATGGAATCAAGACCACGGTGCACGAAGATGGTCGAAATCTGTCAGGGGGGCAAAGGCAGCGAATCGGCCTTGCTCGCGCCCTGCTGACGCGTCCCGACTTGTTGGTGCTTGACGAGCCGACCAGCGCGCTCGATCCACGTACCGAGCTGGAGGTGGTTGAGACGATACGGTCGCTGAAGCACGGGATGATCGCGGTGCTCGTCACGCACCAGCCAGCGATCGCAGCCGAGGCGGATCGCACGTATCACCTGCACGACGGGCGGCTCGTTCCCGGGCGCGTGGAGTCTGCGGCATGAGACCGGACTCCAGTGGTGAGGCGGGCGACCTGCCGAAAGGCCAGGTCGTGAGCAGCGAGGAAGGAACGATTTCGCCCGAGGTCCTCGTGGCAGTGATTCTCACCTATGGGGATGGCGAGCGAGAGTCCGATCTTCGGCTCACACTCGAGGCAGTCGTCAACTCGGGGGTGGCCAAGGTCGTGGTCGTCGCGAACGGGGTGTCTGCTTCGTACGCGCTTGCGTTGCGAGGACTCGAGAACGACTTCGTCCCATCTGGGGGCCTCTCGATTGTGTGGCTTGCGCACAACGAGGGCAGTGCAGGCGGATACCGGGCGGGGATGCGCGCCGCTCTTGCTCTTGCGTCGGATTCGAGGTTCGCCCTGCTGCTCGATGATGACAATCAGGTCACGCCGAGTGTGCTGCGTGACTCCATTGCGCTCGTGACACAGGACCCGGACGGGTCGACCTGTTGTTCCTTGCGAGGTTCGGTCAGCATCCACCGGCCCGTGTCGCCGTTTCTGAGCTTCGAATTGAGGCGACGAGTGCGGAAACCGCCGGTTCGCCGGACTATTTCGCGTCCCTCGGAGAAATGGCTTCCGGTCGACACGGCCCCGTACGGCGGGCTCATCCTGTCGCGTGCGGCGCTGACGTCTGCGTCGAGCCGTGAAGCTCCGGACTATGTTCTGTATTGCGACGATCGCGAGCTGACATGGCATTTGTCCCATCACGGATTCGTGATCATGGGCGGGCCTACGGGAATTGATAGCAGTCGGCAATGGTTCATCGGCGGGTCGACTCACTATTTCGCATCGCTGTTGGCTTCTACATCTCGAGTTCGCAAGTATTATCAGGTGCGTAACCGGGTGCATTTCGAGTCGCACGTTGTGAGGTCATCGCGTTTCGAGTACGCGATCAACCGAACGGTCGTCATGTCGTACTTGCGGCTGATTGCGGTGAGGGATCGACAAAGTGCATCGTATCGGCAGATTCGCAAGGCCGTACGTGATGGTGAACACGGTCGACTCGGCATGAATCCCACCTATCCGCTCTCTGACGTCTGAGACGCGAATCATATGGTTACCTGAGGGCGCGTCCGTATTCCTCGACCTGCGTGAAGAGCTTCGACAGTGTGCCCGGATCGTAAGTCGCAGAGATCTGTCGGTCGTTCCCGCCCGCGTATACGTTGACCTGGGAAAGCGTCCCGCTCTCGATATCCGGTGGAATTGCTGGAAAATGACGGGGAAAGGAATACAGCTGCCGAGTCTTTATGTCGTTGGCCGCAGCGATGTAGTGGAGCCACACGTCATCGGCGAAGGGCGCCGCTTGCATAAATGCACGGCCTCGTTCACGAATCAGTGCAGGAAAACTGTGTGGGTATGCCGTCCCCATGCCTCCGGTACTGAAATGGAACAATTCTGGCGTGGACCGCCAGCAGGGGATCCACGAGTTGTATCGGTTGAGCTCTCCTCTTTCGTTGAACGTCAGGCGGTGGGCGCGATACGCGTTGATGGAATCGGGAAACGCAGTCGCTGCAGAAATCAGTTTTTGCAACCACTTTCGCCCGTACATGAGATCGTCGTCGGCCGTGATGAGAGTGAGTGCGTCGATGTTTTCCTCGGACTCGACGAGCGGATAGTACTTTTTATGAGGACCGAGATCTTCTGTGAGTCGAAGTTCGAGGCCGCGAGCGACGAGGCGAACCAGGGAGGCCGGGGGATGGTCGTAGACGTCCTTGTCGGACAGCCACAGAATCACCCGTTTCGGTTTGCGTCGTCCTCGTCCGATCGATTCAAGCGCGAGGTAGACGGTCTCGACTCGAGTCCCGTACGTGGTCAGGCTGACGACTGCAGGGGTGGAGCCGGTTATCGGACGCTCCGAGCGTCGATTCAGTAAGCGGAGACGCCGAACGAGCAATGGGGACCGTATTCTGTTGACGAACAGTTCGGTGTGCACTAGTGCTCGTCGGAGAAACAATTGTGTCGCGCGACGGGAACTCGACTCCTTGGTTCTCATGATCGTTGGCGATGGCGCGTGCGCGTCGCCGCGTCGTGCCTCCGCGATGAATATCGAGCGCGTCGACTCGGAACAGGGTTGTTTCTGGCGTATTCGTCGACGAGTACAGCAAGGTATCCATCACCCATTGCTGTCGAGGACAGTGACGCGACATGCTTTTCGGCACCCGACCGGAGTTCGAGGATCCGTTCCCGATTGCCGACAACATCGCGCATTGCGTCGAACAAATCAGCGACGCTCGGTTCAGGGATGACAAGTCCGCACTCGCCCACGGCCTCAGGCAGTCCGCCTCCCGCGGTAGTGATCACGGCGCATCCGCTCGCGATTGCCTCGAGCGCGACGTTGCCGAAAGTCTCACGCCATCGAGAGGGAATCACCGCAACGGCATTCTGATTGAGTTCTTGTGCCAGCTCGTGTTGTGACAACGCGCCGACAAAGCGGACGTGGTCGCCGACCCCGCGCTGTTCGGCAAGTAAGCGAAGGCTGCTAAGCGCTGGACCCTGGCCGACGAGAGTGAGGTCGCCCCTCCCCGTTTCGCGGCGCAGAAGGGCGAACGCCTCGATCAGCATGTCGAAACCCTTCACGTCGACGAGTCGGCCCGCGCCGACGATACGCCAGGGGTCACGAGATTCTGGTGGTATGGACGCATGGAATACGTCGGTGCGGACTCCGTTACGCACCACCGTGGCGGGAAAGGGAAGGTCGTCGGCTGTCGCCGCGCTATTGGCCACCAATCTGGCGTACTTGTGGGCGACGTGACGGATCTGGGCACGCGCACTCGGCTCTTCGTCGAAGAACAGCCGCACGGCCACCACCCACGGACGTCGGATGAAGAACAGAGGCCACGCCATCTTCAGACTCATCGCATTGTGGAAGACGACGTCGGTAGTGAAGACGAGGTGGGCAAGTCGCCACGGTGACGGTCGCCTGATGACAGGGTAGGGCCGCGCCGTGTGATCGTCTTGGCCGATGGCAGTGGCGAGCACTACTTGATGACCGCGGGTGATGAAGTGCCGTGCCAGGAGATCGGCGGTCGTCTCCACACCACCGACAGAAGGCGCGAACGACCACGAGGCAATCAAGATGCGCATGGGCGGAAATCCTCTTTCTCTCTTTGTCCGACTAGCCATCGACGCAGGAGGAAGCCTTGGCATCGGGAGATGGTGCCGCGCTCGCCGGCATCCGAGACTGCAAAGCGGCGAGGAGGGCGTTCGCGCTGGAATCCGTTCGGAAGCGCTCGAGCCATTCGACGGGGAGTTCCAAGCGGACAGTGCGTACACGCTCGACCGCGTCGGCGAGATCGCACGCTGAAGACGTGCAGGCGAGCTCGCCGGTAATCCCCGGGAGCAATGCGTCGGAAACACCCAAAGCGGTCGACGGAGCGACACTTCGGAGTCCGGCGGCGGCGGCTTCGACGAGGACGTTTCCAAGGCCCTCGACCTTTGACGGAAGCAGGACGATGTCGTCCGCGTCGCATGAGTCTGTCCAGGCGGGATCCCATCCACGAAAGTCCACCGGGACCTTCAGCCGTCGCGCCGTGTCTTGCATCTCGGTCAGCATGGGACCGGCCCCGAAGGAGATGAGTTCTGCGTTGTATCCTCTGCGACGTAATTCACAGACCGTCTCGATCGCGCGCACTGGCTGTTTCTGCTCCGCAAGCCTCATAGGGCTGATCAGGCGGATTGTGTGACTGCCGGGGCTGAACACGCTCGGGCGGGAGCGCATGGGAATCGGATGGTCGAACAGGGGATTCGCGACCACACGTAACGTGTCGCCGGCGACTCCGTATCGCAGGAGGTCTGCTGCTGCGGCGTGCGAAACGCAGAAGGCGAGGTCCGCGTGTGGATAGAGCGCTCGGGCAAGAGTGCGACCCGCTCTGCCTGTCCATGTCGTCCCGGAGATCAGGCTGAGCACGCTATGTTCCGTGATCGCAACGACGGGTCGCCTCGAGCGCGAGACGCCGAGCAGAGAGGCGAGAAGTATCACATTCTGCCGGGTCAGATGCGACATGACGACGTCAGGGCGGCGCTTGAGGACCAGGCGACGTAGTCCGACAGCCTTGCGCAACGGTGGAAGATGGCGCATGCGATATCGGCCGACGCGCGAGTCCAATTCGATATCGTCCAAGTCTGGATTGGTTGTGACCAGGTCGACTTTGTGTCCCATTTCGACGAGCTGATTCGACCAGCGGCTGACAACGACTTCGGCCCCGCCACCGTAGACGCACTGAGCCACGAACATCACATGCATCAGCCGGCCAAAGCGATCGTGACGTCTGCATCCCCCGCCTTGGCCGCGCATTGGTCCACGCGGCCTGACAAACGAACAGAGAATCGACGAGCAGAGAATCGAGGTGTCCGGTTCATGAGAGTCCTCGCACAGATCCGTGGCCGTCAACTGCTGTTGTGCTTTCTGGCATGCCTTCGTTGTTCCGGGTGAAGTGGCCATGGGTGGATTGCTCTCGTGACGGCAGACTTCGCAGTGTCAAGCCGCACACTACGAGTGCAGCGGGAAGAAGGGGAGTGACATGACGCACGGCGGAGCCATAATCCGGCTCGAAGAGAGCCTGCACACAAAGAAACGCCAAGAGAATCGCTGCCGCCCGTGCACCAGAGATGAACAGGCTCTCGGATGGGGTCGGGGCGTCGACCCTGCGCATCCGCGCCAGGCCGGTGTAGGTAGACGCCCAGATCATCGTGACCACAACCGTGATGGCGAGGTAATAGAGACCGCCACCACTCAGGAGCAAGGGAATGGGCACGAGCATGAAAAACGCCGTGAGAACGTTGTTGATCAGCCCGGACAACGGCTCCGCGAACGTAAGGATCGGAGTGATCATCGACTGCGCGTTCGGATCGAAAGTCCGTCCGTCGTTCACCGAAGATCGGTAGATGTCGGGATCCGTGCCGTAGATGACGTAGATCGCCAGTCCAAACACAATGACGGCAACCACTATCGAGGTCACGATGAATCTGAGCGACTTCTTGTGGATGCCGAGAACGCGAAATGCCGCGTAGAGCAGCGCCACAAGCAGCCAGTACGAGCGGAACGAGGCCGCGTATCCGAGCATCATCGCGATGATGACAGCGTCCGCCCCCAAGTGGCGCGGCAGGAAGAGCACCGCGGCCACGATCGGAAGCACCAACACGTCCTTCGAGTAGTACCCGAGATAGACCGCGCCGAACACCAGGGCGACGCACGCCACGAAGATCGTGAACACGCTCGGCTCGTTCCGCCGCACACGGACCCACACTCCGAGAAGGATGAGCAGGAAGGCGGTGTATCCGAGCATTCCGGCCAGCAGCGGATGCGATCCGAGGTCCAGTTGCGCGTACACCCACGCCACATTGCCGAAGGCTTTGTCGCCAAGCGAGGAGCCCGTGCCGAGCGTGATCGAGTGGATTCGGTCGCCGTCGAACGAGAACTTCGCAGGCAGGATGGACTGCCGCAGTCCGACGATCACGTAGCCGGCTACAGCGAAGACGGCGATCAGGTAGTCGCCTGTCGTGGTTGCCCCACGGCTCCGGGATTCCTGTTCGACGACGCTCATGGGCGCCCTCGGAGCCCGGCCGGTCCGTCTGAGCCGGGTGAGGGCACGGCCACGGCGGGAAGCGATTGATACAGGACACGCAGGGCGTCCGCCTGATGGACATCGCTGTGGGACGACGCGAGGCGCCGGGAGAACGACTCTGCCGCCTGACGCTGTTCGTCGTCTTGCAAACGACGCCAGACGTCCACGAAGTCGATGGGTCGGGAGAAGAGGAGCGGCAGCCCTTCGTCGCGAAGTGCTCCGATGTCCCGTCCGATCACAGGAATGCCGAGGGCTGCGGCCTCGAGCACGGAGAGCGGGAATCCTTCCCAGCGAGCGGTGTGGAGGTACACGGATGCGTGACTCATAACCTTGGCGGCATCGCTGCGGTCGAGCCATCCGGTGATCTCCACATCGGCATCCCTGAGGTCTCGAGCGAAGTGGTCCTCTCCCTCGCCGATCCAGATGGCACGGGCGCGGCTACCGGACGCCCGGAGCGCCCGAATGGTTGCGGCGAAGAATGTCGGGTCTTTCGCGTTGCAGAGTCGGCCGGCCCCGACAATCACTGGAAGGCCGGATGACAATGGATCAGCCACACGGCTCCGCATCCGAGGTCTCGTGCGGATGATTGCCAGGTCCACACCGTGGAAGACGTTGGGCACCACGTTGATCGTCGGATGCTTGAATGGCCACGCCGACAGCCGAGCTTCGTGCTGACCGCACGCGGCGATCGTTGTTGTGCGGAACGACAGTCCCCACTCCGCCACGCGGAACAGCCCGCGGGCCGCGGCCGGAATGTCCTGCCGTTGGAAGGAATAGCCGTGTGGTGTGTACACGACCGACAGTCGGGGCGACGGCCGAAGGGCGGAGCGAACGTACATTCCGGCCCAACTCGAGTGCGCGTGCACGATAGGAGGCGACAGCCGTGCCACCGAATCCCGGACGGCGTGGATACGCCTGATGTGTCCGGCCGGCATCCGCTCGTGGGAAGCGAACGCCGCCAGATCGGCGTCGTCCACGGCGGTGTCGGCGTGCGTCGACCAGAGGAGATGGTGCGCGAACTCCGGCGTGTTCGCGACATAGCTGAGGACGGAATTCTTCACACCGGAGCCGAAGGACTCCACGACGTGGAGAATCGTGATCCGGGGCACTGACGTGGAGGTTCTCTCGTCGACTGGGTCGCTATGGAGCCGCGCGCCCTCTTCGGTCGCCGCCCGAACCTTGAGCTCGTCCATCACTGCACCGAGGCGAGGACGAGGTCCGGCATCCTCGTAGCGCGCGCTTCGAACCATCGAAGGGTGTCCACGATGCCTTCGGAGAGGGAGTATTCGGCAGTCCATCCCAGCCGTTCCCGGGCCCTGTCACTCCGTGTGAAGGCGCCGGCGGTGTCGCCGGGCCTTCGCGGCGCCTCCTCGACCAGAACCGGATGACGGACCGCTGCCTCGAAAGCGCGGACGAGTTCTCGCACGGTCGTCCCGTGTCCCGTGCCCAGGTTGATTGCCGTCGAGGATGCGCCGGAGACCGCGCCGTCGAAGCGTTCGAGAGCCGCGACGTGCGCTCGGGCCAGGTCCCAGACGTGGATGTAGTCCCGGATGCCGGTGCCGTCGCGCGTCGGATAGTCGGTGCCCGTGATGGTGAAGGGCATCCGGTTGGACGACTGGAGGATCAGTTTGCCGAGGGCATGTGTCGGATACGGAAGCTGGAGTCCGGTGCGCAGGAGCGGGTCGGCGCCGATCGGGTTGAAGTATCGCAACGACATGACGCGCAACGCCGACGCGGCGGAGATGTCCTCCAGCATCTCCTCGATGATGGCTTTCGTGCGTGCATACGGGCTCAACGGCTCGATCCGGGACTCTTCGTCGACGGTGAAGTCGGCGTCGGGGCGGTAGATGGACGCGGAACTGCTGAAGATCAGGCGACGGCATCCGCATTCCAGGAGGGCTTCGACGAACCGCAAGGTCGCCAGAACGTTCGCCTCGTAGTACAGAACTGGCTCCGCGACCGATTCGGGCACGACGATGAGTGCCGCACAGTGAACGACGGCGTCGATGTCAGGATGCTCGGCGAACACCCGGCGAATCAGGCTCGCGTCGGAGATATCGCCGTCATAGTGGATCCGACCCTGCACGAACTCGTGTCTGCCCGTGACGAAACTGTCGAGGATGACCGGAATGTGGCCCGCATCGAGGAGGGCGGATGCGATCGTGCTTCCGATGAACCCAGCGCCGCCGGTGATCAGTACTTTCACGGTCGCCTTGTCCCGCCCGCCGCAGGCCTAGGCTGGCGCGCCGACGATAGGGCGGAGCCCTGCATCTCCGCGACCATCGACGACGCCGACGGCCGCACCGTTTTCGAACGCACTGCATTACTCACCGCTTACCCCCGACGACTAGCGGTCACTGTCGGAAATCCTCTCCGCCTCACCCCGCGGAGAATTCCCTACGACGGTCCCGACGCTACCGGAAAGGTCTGGATCTGTCAGCAGCGCCACCACGGCGCATCCGCGACCGAGGCCAGGTTGCGAACCCCCTGGACGCCACCCCCGTGCATGGTGTTTGAATGGGCCACGTGCATGCGTGAGCAGGGTGCAGGCATGGCGCGACAGGTTCCGGGGATCGTGGTGGCTGCTGCGCCGTTGGGGTTGAAGACACGGATGCAACCGACGAACACGGCAGCGGCGTAGCCCGACTGCGTGCGTTCGACAGGGGGAGAGACTCGTGACGGAGAAGCCGCAGGATTCGTTCAGTGCCGCAGCCAAGTCGATTGCCAGGCACGTCCCGGGTGCAAAGCGCATCCACGAGAGTTTCCTGTCCTGGCGCAGCCAGCGCGATTTCTCGACATCCGGCGACTACTGGGAGCGACGGTATACGAACGGTGGCAATTCCGGGGCGGGGTCGTACGGGCAACTGGCGGAGCACAAAGCTGAGGTTCTGAACGAATTCGTGTCGGACCACGACATCCACAACGTCATCGAACTGGGCGTCGGTGACGGCCATCAGTTGTCGCTGGCGCGGTACCCGTCCTACGTCGGATTCGATGTCAGCTCGGAAGCCGTCCGCATCTGTCGCGAGCGCTTCGCGGACGACGCCACGAAGCGGTTCCTGCTGCTCGACGACTATACAGAGGACCGGGCGGAACTGACCCTGTCGCTCGACGTCATCTACCACCTGGTCGAGGACGACGTCTTCGACGCGCACATGCGGCTCCTCTTCGACTCCAGCACTCGTTACGTCGCGATCTACGCGTCCAACTACGAATCGAAGACCTCGACAGCGCATGTGCGGCATCGCGAATTTACCCGTTGGATCGGAGAGCACCGTCCGGACTGGACGCTGGAGCGCTGCATCAAGAACCCGTTCCCCTACGACCCGACTGACAACGGCGGCGGGTCGTTCGCTGATTTCTACTTCTATGAGAGCCCGCCAAAAGGCAGGCCCGAGAATACCGGTGAGTCGGGCTGATAGGTGGCGGTCGTGCGCCTGGGTGCGTTGAGCCCGCTTCCCCCCAACCCACCCTCGCAATGCTTGAATGGACCACATGCCGGGGGGACGTAGGCATGAGCGCTCCGCGCGCAAGCGTGGTGCGGGTGCGCTCATCGGGTGGGTGATCGCGGGCTTCGCCGTGGCCGTCGTGTGCGGTGGCGTGTACCTGGGGATGCTCGCCGTCGACGCGCGAGGTCAGTTGCAGGCGTCCGTCGACGAGCTCGCCCATGTGCAGTCATCGCTGACGTCGACCAACGCCGCGAGTGCGCTGGCGACCGCGAAGGATGCCGCGGCATCCGTCTCGGCGTCCACCCATCGAGCCCAGGGCGACACGCACAATCCGGTGTGGCGTGCAGCGGAACTCGTCCCGTGGCTCGGCCCGAACCTCGCGGCGGTGCGTGAGGCGTCCGACGTCGTCGTGGATGCCTCCGACAACGCGGTCGCGCCTCTCTCGTCGCTCGCCGGTCACCTTTCGCCCTCGGACTTCACGCCGAAGAACGGCACGGTGGACACGAGCGTGCTGAGTTCCGCGGCGGGCACGCTGGCGACGGTCTCCACCTCCCTTCACCGTGCCTCGGATGACGCCGATGCGATCGATGCGGCCGGCACCATCGGGCCCGTCCGCGACGCTGTCGTGTCGCTGCGTTCGGAGCTGAGCACGGCATCCGACGAGGCGGATGCCGTCCACCGCGCCGCGCAACTGCTGCCTGCGATGCTCGGTGCCAGTGGTCCGCGCGACTATCTGCTGCTGTTCCAGAACAACGCGGAGGTGCGCTCGACGGGCGGCATCCCCGGCGCACTGGCGGTCGTGCACGTGGACCACGGCACCATCACGCTCACCGGACAGGCATCGTCTGCAGACTTCCCCGGCCAGGCGGATGCCACGAGCCTGCTCCCGAAGTCGACACTCGCGCTCTACGGCGCTCTGCCCGGGCGGTACATCCAGGACGTCACGCTGCCGCCGCAGTTCGCACTCAGCGGCCAGCTTGCCCGCACGCTCTGGCAGAAGTCCACGGGTCAGCAGGTCGATGGCGTGCTCTCGGTGGATCCGGTGGCGCTCAGCTATCTGCTCAAGGCGACGGGGCCGGTCACTGTCTCGTCCGGAGAGACCCTCACCTCCGACAACGCCGTGAAGGTGCTTCTCAGCGACAGCTACGCGAAGTATCCGGTCGCGCAGCAGGACGCGTTCTTCGCTCGAGCCGCAACCGCCGTGTTCAGCGCGACCACCAGCGGAAAGGCGAACCCGGTCCGGATGCTCGCTGCGCTCGCACACGCGGGCAGCGAGGGGCGCATTCTCGTGTGGAGCGCGCATCCGGAAGAACAGACGTCGCTCGCCCAGACGTCGCTCGCCGGTGGACTGCCGACCAGCACCGACGGTTCACAGCGTTTCGGCGTCTACCTGAACGACGCAACGGGCGCCAAGATGGACTACTACTTGCGGGCGACGGTCGCCGTCGGCCGGGCGCTGTGTCGGGCGGACGGCAAGCCGAACATCGCCGTCGCTGTCACGCTCACCAACACGGCACCGAAGGATGCCGCCACCTCGCTCCCTGCATATGTCACCGGCGGGGGTGCGTTCGGTGTGGCGCCGGGAAATGTGGCCACGCAGATCGCCGTCTACGCTCCACCTCAGGCGGCCTGGCTCGGCACGACCGTCGGAGGCGAGAACGTCACCGCCAAGGCTGCCGTCGACGACGGACGTTCGGTTTCGCGGTACACGATGCTGCTTGCGCCGGGGGAGAGCAAGACCGTGAGATTCGACTTTCTCGCCGACGCATTGGCGTCGCAGACGTCCGCTTCGGGGGACCATGACACGGTCCAATCCGTGGCGGCGATGCGCGTCGGGTGGCACCTCGACGACGCTGATTTCGGTGCGGATCCCGCCGCTCTCGTCGAGGAAAATGGCGCGGGATCAGCAAAACGGGTGAGCGCGTTCGTCACGCCGCTGACTCGAGAAGTTTCCACGAAGGGGGTTACGGTCGACTGCAACGGGGTTATACCCTGACCAGGTAACGATCGAACGGGGCCGCGTCTGAGACGGCCTTACTCGGGGGAGATGTTCGATGATTCGGAAACTGTTTGCTGTCCTTGCGCTCGCCGTTCTAGGGATATTCGCGGTACCGCTTGCCGCCAACGCCGCAGGATATGTGCCCTCGGGTGCCTGCGGCGTGAGTGGTTCTCCAACGCCGGGCGGCACGATCACCATCACGTGCAACGCGGGAACCTGGACGGACAACGAGGCGATCAGCATCACCGTCAGCGGAAACACCGCCGTCACGCAAGCAGCCTTCCGAACCGCGGTGACGTCCGGCCCGTTTAGCACGACGGCGGGAGCCGATGGTTCGTCGTCCGCCGCACTCGCGCTTCCGTCGAATGCGAGCGGCACCTACACGGTGACCTCGACCGGCGAGGTATCCGGCAGCGTGGACACGGAGACGTTCACGGTCGTCGCCGCAGCGGCGGCGGTGTCGAACGGGTCATCGTCATCCAGCGAGGTGGCCGCGACCGGGTCCACCATCCCGGTGCTGATCATCTGGGTGGCCAGCGGGCTCGTGCTCCTCGGTGTGGCGATCGTGGTCGTACGGATGGTCGTGCGGCGTCAGCGCCTCAACTCCTGAGGGCGATCGTGCGAACGGCGGATGGCGACATCCGCCGTTCTGCCGTGTGGGAACATCCGTCGCGCTCATGGGTTGAACACTGAGTGACCGATCTGCGCAGAGTTCCCCTCAACGTGCTCGACCTCGCCACGCGTGGGGCCGGCGCAAGCAACGCGGATGCCGTGGCCGGCAGCATCCGGCTGGCACAAGTCGCCGAGTCGCTCGGCTTCCACCGCTTCTGGGTGGCGGAACACCACGGGATGCCGGCCGTCGCCTCGAGCGCGCCGGCCGTGCTGATCGCGGGGATCGCGGCCCGAACGGAGCGGATCAGGGTCGGCAGTGGGGGAGTGATGCTGCCGAACCACGCGCCGCTCGTCGTCGCAGAGCAGTTCGGCACACTTCGAGCCCTTTATGGCGACCGCATCGACCTGGGTATCGGACGCGCGCCGGGCACCGACCCGGCAACCGCCGCAGCACTGCGACGGTCTCCGGATGCCCTGGGCGCTGAGGACTTCCCCCAGCAGCTCCTCGACCTCCTCGGCTTCTTCACCGGTGGCTTCAGTCCGAACGATCCGTTGGCCGGCCTGCGCGCCGTGCCGGGCCTCGGCGATCAGCCCGAGGTGTGGCTCCTCGGATCCAGCGGATACAGCGCCCAGGTCGCCGCCGCGCTCGGTCTCCCGTTCGCCTTTGCGCACCACTTCGCGGGCGAGCACACCGAGGATGCGCTGCGTCTCTACCGAGACCGCTTCCAGCCGAGCGAATCCCTCGAGCAGCCGCACGCGATGATCGCCGTCACGGTGCTCGCGAACGAGGATCCAGAGGAAGTGCGACGCCAGTCACTGCCCGCAGCGATCTCGTTCCTGCAGATGCGACGCGGACAGAAGCCGGAGCCGGTGACGGTGGAGGAAGCATCCGCGTACGAGTTCAGCCAGCTCGAGCTGGACTTCATCGCCGAGCGCAATGCGCGCCAGGCGTTCGGAACGCCCGATGTCGTGCGCGAGAGGCTCGCGTCCCTGCTCGCCTCGACCGAAGCCGACGAGCTCATGATCGCCTCCGGTGCGGCGGAAGCGGATGCCCGTGCCCACTCCCTCGAGCTCGTCGCGAACCTCTTCGCTTGACCCGTCCCGCTCCCTTCGCCGAGGGTGCGCGTTTCTCCGCCCGAGGGTGCGCGTTTCTCCGCCCGAGGGTGCGCGTTTCTCCGCCTGAGGGTGCTAGTTTTTCGTGCCGTGCCGTGCCGTGCCGTGCCGTGCCTTTGGCACGAGCGGCCGCGCCCTGGCTGCCGTGGCCTTCGTCACGGACCGGCCTTCGTCACGGACCGGCCTGCGGGCCGGGCTGTGCTTCTGGTCGGGGTGCGCCCCACCGCCCCTCCACACGCCGCACAGCGGCGCGCGGAGCCTCCGGCGGCGGGGACCCCGCCTGACATGTGCGAGTTGTAATGCAGAAGGACCCGGTCTCTCGACCGGGTCCTTCTGCATTACAACGTCGGGGTGACAGGATTTGAACCTGCGGCCTCTTCGTCCCGAACGAAGCGCGCTACCAAGCTGCGCCACACCCCGATGGCCCCGAAAGGCCTCCATAAGGATACACGTTGGCGGAGGCCCGACGAACCACGCGGGCGGTGCCTTGGCCCGGCATTCAGGCGCTAACCGCGTCCGCCGCCACCTTCGGTGCCGCCGTTTCCACCTGGTGTTCCTGTGCCGCCGTTCCCGCCGCCGCCGGTGTTACCGCCGCCGCCGTTATTGCCGCCGGTGCCGCCGCCCTGAGTCGGGGGATTCGCACCGTTGCCACCTGTGCCGGTTCCCCCAGTGGGCGCAGGCGTCGTTGTCGCCTTCGGCGCGCTGCCATAGATGAGCTTGTTGTCTGGCGCGGGGAATGCGCCTCCGCCGTACGCGGCGTCCAGCGCGCGCTGGATCTGCTTCACCACGTTGAACTTGACGTTGTTACCCTGCACCCCGTTGAAGTAATAGTGGTGGAAGTCGAGGGTCAGCGGACTCGTGATGAGTCCGATCCAGGTCGCCTGCGCCACCTTGCTCGTCGAGGTGACCAGCCAGTTCTCGTGCGCGTAGTCCGTCGTTCCTGTCTTGCCCATGATCGGGACGCCGTCGTTGGGGTTGGCCCCGGTCGCCGTGCCAGCCGTCAGAACGTGCTCAAGGGCCCATGTCACGGTCGCTGCGATGTTCTCCGGAATCGCCTGGGTGCAGGTCGTCTTCGGCACCGGAAGTTCCTTGCCAGCAGAATCCACGATCCTGTCGATCGCGATGGGGGTGCAGGTGCGGCCGCCGTTCGCGATGCCCGCGTACGCCGTGGCCATCGAGAGGGGTGAGATGTAGTTGGTTCCGATCACCATGGGCGGGTTGATGACCCAGGGATTGCCACCCTGGTCGACTGGTGCAGGGTTGGCGGAGTGTGCACCGAGGGCGTTCGCGGCATTCGAGATGTTGCAGAGGTTGAGCTTGGTGGCCATCATGGCGAACGCCGTGTTCACCGATGCCTCCGTGGCCTGCAGCACGGACATCGTGCCGCCCTCCGACGATTCGTCGTTGGCGACATTCCACGTGACTCCGTTGAATCCATCGCCGCAGGTCGCGAACGAATTCTCGTTGTACGTGTGCACGTTGGCATTGATGCTCTCGTAGAGCGAGTGGCCCGCCTCTAGCCAGGCGACGAGGTCGAACGCCTTGAAGGACGATCCGGTCTGGAATCCGTTCGACCCGCCGTACGCGTAGTCAGTCGTGTAGTTGATGGCAGTCGTTCCGGGGTCGGGGCTGCCGCTGTCGTCGAACTGCTTGTTCTCGACCATCGTGACGACTCGACCTGTACCCACCTCCATCGAGACGTTCGCGCCGCCGAGATCCAGGCTGTAGGTGGGTGGGATGTATCCGCTGAGCGCGGCCTGCGCGACGTTCTGCAGATCGAGGTTGAGAGACGTGTAGACCTGCAGACCACCCTGTTGGAAGAGCTGCTGCCGTTGCTCGGACGTCTTGCCGAACGCCGGATCCGACTGCATGATGATGCGCACGTAGTCGCAGAAGAAGCCGGCGTCCGATGCCACAGCGCTCTGGCATCCGGACGGCTTCGGCGTGATGTGCGGATCGATCTTGCTGGCGACCGCCTGCGTGTACTCGGCCTTCGTGATCGTGTGAGCCACGAGCATCCGCTTCAGAACGTAGTTGCGACGTTCCATGGTTGCCGGGAATCCCTTGGCCGCGACGTTGTCCGATGAGGTCGAGCCGTCGTCGATGCGCAGATAGTTCGGGTTGTTCAGGATGGCGATAAGCGTCGCAGCCTGCGGCAGCGTGAGGCTCTTGGCATCTGTGCCGAAGTAGTACTGGGCCGCCGCTTGCACGCCGTACACGCGGCCGCCGAATCCCACGATGTTGAGGTAGCTGAGCAGGATCTGGTCCTTGCTGTACCTCTTGTCGAGACCGATGGCGTAGCGGATCTCCTGCATCTTGCGCTGAATCGTGACGCCGGTCGCATCTTCGTAGCAGGCCTCGAACTTGGTCTGCTGCTTCTTCTGCACGTCCGCGCTCGCGTTGGGATCGACGGCCTCGTCCTGCTCGCAGCGCTGCACCAGGATGTTCTTCACGTACTGCTGCGTGATCGAGGATCCGCCCTGCACATCATTGCCAGCCGCGGTGGACAAGGCGCCGCGCACCGTGCCGATGACGTCGATGCCGCCCTCGCTGTAGAACCTCGGGTCCTCCGTGGAGACGGCTGCGTCCTTGATGGACTGGGAGATGGCATCCCACGCGACGTCTTCGCGGTTCTGGGCGTAGAAGGTGGCGATGGGAACGGGCTGGCCACCCTTCGACGCATAGAAGGTGGTCGTCTGGTCGAGTGGCTGCGGAGCGAGGTAGTCCGGCAGCCCGTCGAACGCACCCGTTGCGTCGCTCACGGCAAGAGAGGCGACGGCCGCGGCGGGCGTGACCGCACTGACGACGAGAACGCCGGCCACCGCGCTCATGGCGATGAATCCGACAAGTGCCCCCCAGGCCTGTACCGCTGATCTCACCTACCCGAGGCTACGCGTGACACTCGTTCGAGTCACGGCTTGCTGAGGGATGTCGCAGGTCGGAACGGAATCGGATGCTGTGGACGGAGCGATCGTGAACGCCCGCTCCCGCACATCGCTGCTCGGGCGTCGGGCGTGGGTCAGCGCGCCGATGGGGACGTCGGTCCTGTCATCCGTGATCCGTCATCCGCCGGTCGTCGGGGGACTCGCGCCGCCGCCGCTGCCGCTGCCGCTGGAGCCGGTACTGGATCCTGAGCCGGATCCTGTTCCGGTGCCGGTCGAGCCGCCCGTGCCCGTTGTGCCAGTGCCACTTCCCGTGCCGGATCCGTCACCGGATCCCGTCGACGTTCCGTTCTCGTCGCCGTTCCCGTTCGGGGTGCTGTTTCCCTCAGTGCTGCTCTGGGAGGATTGCCCGTTGCCGGACTGGGTCGTCGAAGACTTGGCGGATCCGTAGATCAGCGTGGTGGGCGGGGTCGTGAACTCTGACCCTCCATAGACGCCGTCCAGCGCTTTCAGGATCGTGCGGTCGGCGTAGAACTTCGCGTTGTTGAGCGGGGATCCGTTGTAGTAGTAGTCGCGCAGATCGTGGCTGCCGCTGATCTGACCGACCCAGGTCGCGTTCGCCACCTTGGAGCTCGAGGTCACAAGCCAGTTCTGCTGGTAGCTGTCGGTCGTGCCCGTCTTCGCGAGGATCGGCGTGCCGTCGTCGGGATTTGCAGAGGTGGCTGTGCCTGCCGTGATCACGTGCTCAAGCGTCCAGGCGAGGGCCGCCGCAACGGTCGACGGGATCGCCTGCGTGCACGTGGACTTCGGCACCGCGACGCTCGCGCCCGTCGTCGTCACGATCTTGTCGATCGCCACATTGGAGCAGTACACGCCGTTGTCGGCGATGGCAGCGTAGGCGGTCGCCATCGTCAGGGGAGCGATGTAGTTCGTGCCGATCACCATCGACGGCACGATCTGGAACGGATTCGCCGACGGGGACGCGGAGTGCACGCCGAGCGCCTTGGCCACGTTCGCGATGTTGCACAGGTCGAGCTGCGTGGCCATTTGCATGAACGCTGTGTTCACCGACGACTCGGTCGCGGCCAGCACGCTCATCTGCCCGCCCTCGGATGACGAGTCGTTGCTCACCGGATACGACCCACCGCTGAGCCTGCCCCCTTCGCACGACGCGGTGAAGTCGCTGAACGGGAACGCGTATCCGGAGTAGTGCGCATCGACGGATTCGGATGCCGAGTGCCCGGCCTCGAACCACGCCGCGAGGTCGAACGCCTTGAACGACGATCCTGTCTGGAAGCCGTTCGAACCGCCATAGGCGTTGTCCGTGTTGTAGTTGATGGCTGTGCTTCCCGGGTCGCCGCCGCCGGTGTCGTCGAACGCCTTGTTCTCGACCATCGTGACGATGCGGCCGGTGCCGACCTCGACGGAGACGTTGGAGCCGCCGATGTCCACCTCCGAATCGGATGCGGGCACCCAGGTGCTCAGCGCCGACTGCGCCGTGTCCTGCAGGTCGAGGTTGAGCGTTGTGTAGACGTCCATGCCTCCGCGCTGGAAGCGGAGCTCCCTGGCATCCGCGGTCTTGCCGAACGTGGGATCCTGCAGCATCACGTGCTCGACGTAGTCGCAGAAGAAGCCCGCGTCGTACGCGACCGCGGACTGGCATCCGGATTGCAGCTCGGTGATCTTCGGTGTGACAGGGGTGGCGACCGCCTGCTTGTACTGCGCCTGCGTGATCGAGCCGTGCACGAGCATCCGCTGCAGCACGTAGTCGCGTCGCTCCTTCGTGAGCTTGTACCCGTTGTCGGCGTTGTTCGCGGTGTTTGTCGTTTTGTCTTCGTCGATGCGCAGGTTGGACGGGTTGTTCACGATCGCGACGAGGGTCGCGGACTGCACAACGTCGAGGTCTTTGGCGTCGACGCCGAAGTAGTGCTGTGCCGCTGCCTGGATGCCGTATACCTGACCGCCGAAGCCGACGATGTTGAGGTAGGACTGCAGGATCTGCTGCTTGCTGTAGCGCTGATCGATGCCCATCGCGTAGCGCATCTCCTGCAGTTTGCGCGACACGGTGACGCCGGCGGCGTCCTGATAGCACTGCTCGAATTTGGCCTGCTGCTTCGCCTGATCCTTCTTGGATGCGCCGGTGTCGACGACGTCTTGCTGATCGCAGCGCTGCACGAGCACGTTCTTCACATACTGCTGCGTGATGGATGATCCGCCCTGCACATCATCGCCAGAAGAGGTGGCGATCACGGCGCGGATCGTGCCGAGCACGTCGATGCCGCCCTCCGAGTAGTACCGCGGATCCTCCGTGTCGACAGCCGCGTCCTTCACGGACTGCGCGATCTGATCCCATGACACGTCTTGGCGGTTCTGCGCGTAGAAGGTCGCGATCGGGACCTCCTGGCCGCCCTTCTGGGCGTAGAAGGTGGTCGTCTGGTCGAGCGGCTGCAGCGCCAGATAGTCGGGGAGGCCGTTGAACGCTGCCGTCGCATCGCTCACCGCGAGCGAGGTGACGGCGGCAGCGGGGGTCGCCGCGGCGGCGACGAGCACGGCAGCCACGGCGCTCATGGCGACGAAGGCGCCGAAGGCTGCCAAACGCCGGGACGAGGGTGCGCGAGTCGAACGGAATGCCACCAGTGGAGGCTACGTGGACAGTCTGGCCTCGCCGTGGACGACCGCTATGCCTGGTTTCAGAATCCGGGGGGCGTCTTCTGGGAAACTCCGATGTGCTCCAGACAGATGAGGTGTCCTCCGACCGCGAGTGCCCGACGGCGGATGACGCCCAGTGGATCCCAGCGTCGCTTTCGATCCGTCCGGCGTCGCACCCGATCAGTCGACGGTGTCCTGCGGTACAAGCGTGATGAGCGTCGCCTCCGGACGGCACGCGAAGCGCACCGGCGCGTAGATCGACGTGCCAAGGCCTGCTGACACGTTGAGGTACGCGACGCGCAGCGCGTGCGTCCACGTGCTCAGGCCCTTGGCCTGGCTGCGCGGGAGGTCGCAGTTCGTCACGAGGGCACCGACACCGGGCACGCAGACCTGACCGCCGTGGGTGTGCCCGGCGAAGATCATGCTCGCACCATTCGTGACGAAGGAGTCGAGGATGCGCCGGTACGGCGCGTGCGCCACCCCGATCGAGACCGTGGGCACGTCGGCCTCGCGCGCTGACGCTCGATCCGGCCACGTGGCATCCGTCACTTCGGATGCTCGCAGCTCGTCGAGCTCGCCGATCACCGTGTCCAGACGGTCGAAGCTTCGGTGCGGGTCGTCCACACCGAAGAACTCGATCCGTGTTCCGTTCACCGTCAGCTCGCCGGCGTGGTTGTTCAGATCGAGCCAGCCGAGCTCGTTCGTGAAATATCCGGTCAGCTCGTTCGTGTCGAGGTTGGACGGCTTCAGCTGCACCTTCGACGGACCGCCGAAGTACCGCATCGGGTTCTTCGGGATCGGACCGTAGTAGTCGTTCGATCCGTTGACGAAGGCGCCCGGGATGCCGCGGAACGGCTCGAGCGCGTACTCCACGCCATCGAATCCACGCTGGTGTCCGAGGTTGTCGCCCGTGTCGACGACGAGATCCGGCGCGAATGCCGCCAGCGAACGGATCCACTCCTGCTTGTCGCGCTGCCACGGCGCCATGTGCAGGTCGCTGAGGTGCAGCACCCTGATCGGCTTGACACCGGCGGGGAGCACAGGGGCGCTGACCTGCCGCAGGGCGTACCAGCGACGTTCGATGAGCGTGCCCCAGACAACGGCGGCAGCGGATGCCGCCCCGAGCGCGAGCGCGACCGTTCCGACCGCGCTCCCGCCCCCGCGACGAGTCATCAGCCGTTCCCCGGATTCGGGCTGGATGTGTTCTTGCCGCCCCCGCCGCTATCGACCGTGAGCTTGACCTTCGTGCCCGGTTGCGCCGGCGTGCCGGCCGGCGGATCCGTGGCAGTCACCGTCGCCGTGGGATCGTTGTTGCCGGATTGCTGCACCGAGAACCCTGCTGCAGTCAGGGCCACCGTGGCTTCAGCCACCGTCTTGCCCGTGACATCGGGTATCGCAGCCAGGTTGCCCTTGGACGTGTACACCGTGACGGACCCACCGATTCCGACGTTCGACCCGGCGGCCGGGTTCGTGCTGGCAACGGTCCCGGCCGGCTGCGCGGAGTCGACGGGGCCGCCGTCCTCGTACTGAAGGCCGAGGGCCTCGAGCGTCGTCTGCGCGTCAGCGGGCGACTTGCCCGTCAGATCGGGGACGGCGATCTGCTTGGCCTGGAGTACCGTGCCGGTCGCCTGGGGGAACGGGTCACCGCCATAGATCTTGTTGAGAGCGGCGATGACGGGTTTGGCGACATAGAGCTTGGCGTCGCGACCACCGTGACCGCCCAGCGACAGGTTGCCGAAGTTCACGGAGTTGCCTACCGTCTGACCGACCCAGGAGACGTTCGCGACCTTCGTGGTCGAGGAGACGAACCAGTTCTGGGCCGCGTGGTCGGTGGTTCCGGTCTTGCCGAAGATCGGAACGCCATCTCGCGGATTCGCGATGGAGCCGGTTCCACCGGAGACGACGCCCTGAAGCGCCTTGATGGCGCCCGCCGCGACATTCGCGTCGACGCCCTGAGTGCAGGTGGACGGCGTGACGGGCAGCTCCTTGCCGTCGGAACTGACGATCTTGTCGATTCCGACCGGCGTGCACCATTTGCCGCCGTTGGCGACCCCGGCGTACGCCGTCGCCAGCGTCAGCGGCGACAGCTCGTTGGTGCCGAGGATGGTCGCCGGGCTGCCGAGCAGCGGGTTGGGGACGTCCTTCTGCAGGTCGTCGCTCCACACCGTCGGGCTGGCCGTGTGGATGCCCAGGTTCACGGCCATCTGACGGATGCCGCACAGGTCGAGCTTCGTGCCCATGACGGCGAATGCGGTGTTGACCGACTGGGCCGTCGCCGTGGCGACGCTCATGTTGCCGCCTTCACCGGCGGAGTCGTTGCCAACGCTCGGCCATGTTGCGGCAGGGGCGTCCGAGGGACATGTCGAGTGCCACTTGCTCGCCGGGATGGAGACCGGTCCGGCGGGCGCGCTGATCATGTCGTTGATTGAGTGGCCCTCCTTCAGCCACTCCAGCAGCGTGAAGAGCTTGTAGGTCGACCCGGTCTGGAATCCACCCGATCCTCCATCTTGGAAGTCGGTGTTGTAGTTGATTCCCGAATAGTTCGGGTCGTCAGACGCTCCTGCGGTGTAGTTGGTGTTCTGCACCATCGAGATGACGCGACCGGTGCCCACTTCCACCGAGAGGTTCGTGCCACCAAGGGAGACGCCTGCCTTGGACGACGGGACGATCGAGCTCAGCGACTGCTGAGCCGTCGCCTGGATGTCCAGATTCAGCGGGGTGTAGATCTTCAGACCGCCTGCGCGCAACAGCGCGTCGCGCTCGGCCTCGGTCTTTCCGAGACCGGCGTCGTCGGCGACCAGGTGCTGCACCCAGTCGCAGTAGTACGCCGCGTTGTACTGCGCCGCCGTCTCGCAGCCGTTGGGCTGAGGCGTGATCTTCGGCTCGATCTTGGTCTTGACGGCTTCGTCGTACTGCTGCTGCGTGATCTTGTGGTTCTTCAGCATGCTGCGGAACACGTAGTTGCGACGGTCGAGCGTTCGCTTGAAGCCGTTGTCCGCGTTGTTCCCGGGATTCGTCGCCTTGTCCTGGTCGATGCGCAGGTTGGCCGGGTTGTTCAGGATCGCGACGAGGGTTGCCGCCTGGGGGAGCGTGAGCGTCTTCGCCGTCGCCCCGAAGTAGTAGCGCGCCGCGGACTCGACGCCATAGACGGAGCCGCCGAAGCCCGCAATGTTGAGGTATCCGTTGAGGATCTCGTTCTTCGAGTACTTCTTCTCGAGGCCGATCGCCTGCTTCATCTCCTCGACCTTGCGGGAGATGGTCGGATCGGTCGCGTCGTTGTAGCAGTCCATGTACTTCTTGTCCTGGGCTGCCTGGCGCTTCTTCAAGGTCTTCTCGTCACCGCCGGTGATTTTGAGATTGAGCTTCTCGCATTGCTGAACCTTGACGTTCTTCACGTACTGCTGCGTGATGGACGATCCGCCCGATGTCGACTTGTGCAGCAGTCCGGTCATGATGATGGCGCGGGCGGTGCCCTCCACGTCGATGCCGCCGTGCTCGTAGAAGCGCGGGTCCTCCGTGGAGATCGTGGCGTCCTTCATCACCTGGGCGATGTCGTCGGAACCCACCTCGACGCGGTTCTGCGAATAGAACGTGGCGATGGGGACGTCCTGGCCGCCCTGCTTCGCGTAGATGGTCGACACCTGCGGGAGCGTCCCGATGTCGAGGAACTCGGGGAGGCCGTCGAACGCGCCGATGCCGTTGTTCGCGGCCATGCCGGTGACGGCGATAGCCGGAGTCACTGCTGCTGTCACAAGAAGGCCGGCGACAACGCTCATTCCGATGAACGCGCCGAGGGCGCTGAGCGCACCTCTAGCCGTGGGTTTTTGGGCAGACATGTCGCCCAGGCTAGCGGCAGAACCTGGCAAACCGCGTACCGAGGGCGCCGCCGTGTGGACGCTGTGGGACAGACCAGAACTGGCGAGGGCGGGTAGTCTGTCCGCTCAGCCTGGCTCCCAGGGGTTGCGCCGTTTCCCATCCGGCTCTCAGGGAACGCACACCTGGGTCAGTGCGCGGTTCGGCACGCATGACCACGTCGAACGCCGTCGATGGTGGTGGGCGACCGCCCTCAGAGCGGTGGAGCAGCGGATGCTCGCGGTCGCGACGGATTCGCTCGGGTTGCGCGGAGCATCCGTGATGGGATTGCCTTCAGATGCGCCATCGCGCGGGGCACGCCCGCGCCGCAGACGAAGAGAGAGACCGATGCGTCGCTGGGAGTATGTGACAACACCGCTGATCGTGCACAACACGGCAGCCATCCTGAACAACTGGGGATCGGAGGGATGGGAACTCGTGCAGGTGGTCACAGGCCCCGAGGGCGGTCTCGTCGCGTACTTCAAGCGTCCGGTCGAGGACGACTGATGGGCGCCTTCGAGGCACGTCTGGCCGAGCTCGGGATCGACCTTCCGGATGTCGTACCGCCCGTCGCGGCGTACGTCCCGGCTCTGATCAACGGATCGCTCGTGTACACCGCGGGCCAGCTCCCGATGGTCTCTGGCGCGCTTCCCGCCACCGGCAAGGTCGGCGATGGCCATGGCCTCGTCCCTGCGGATGACGCTCAGGCTCTCGCGCGAACGGCGACCCTCAATGCGCTCGCGGCTGTCAGGTCCGTGATCGGATCGCTGGACAGGATCACGCAGGTCGTCAAGGTGACCGGATTCGTGGCATCCGATCCGGCGTTCACCGGACAGCCCGGCGTCGTGAACGGCGCGTCGCTGCTGCTCGGCGAGATCTTCGGTGATGCGGGCAGACATGCGCGGTCGGCCGTCGGTGTCGCGGTGCTGCCGCTGGATGCTCCGGTCGAGATCGAACTGATCGTCGCCTTCGAGTAGGGCGGTCGCGCCGAAGCTCGGATGAGAACGGTCGGCCGGAGGAAGATCTCACTTCCTCCGGCCGACCGTTCTTCGTCAGAGCAATCGTCTCTGACAGCGCTGTCGCAACGCGACCTGGCGCGTGCGACCCTCTGCTCAGTCCTCCGAGGGAGCCACGCCACCCGTGAGCTTGTCGGTGATGATCGCCATCACGGTGGTGTCTGCGAGGGTCGTCGTGTCGCCGACCGGGCGTCCCTCTGCGACATCACGGAGCAGACGACGCATGATCTTGCCGCTGCGGGTCTTCGGCAGCTCCTCGACGATGTAGATGTCGCGGGGACGGGCGATCGCGCCGATCTGCTGCGCGACGTGCGCACGCAGCTCGGCGTTGACATCCAGCTGCGCCGCAGCCTCGCGCTGGTTCTCCTTGATGATCACGAAGGCGACGACAGCCTGCCCCGTCGTCTCGTCGGATGCGCCGACGACGGCGGCCTCGGCCGTGAAGGAGTGCGCGACGAGGGCCGATTCGATCTCCGCGGTCGAGAGTCGGTGACCAGAGACGTTCATGACGTCGTCGACGCGGCCCAGCAGCCAGATCTCGCCGTCTTTGTCGCGGCGTGCACCGTCGCCCGCGAAGTACTTGTCGCCGAACTTCGACCAGTAGGTCTCTTTGTAACGCTCGGGGTCGCCCCAGATGCCGCGCAGCATGCCAGGCCACGGTTCGGTGACCACGAGCAGGCCGCCCTGGTCGGCGCCGACCGACACGCCGGCATCCGTCACGACGTCCACCGAAATGCCGGGGAGCGGAACCTGCGCGCTGCCTGGCTTCGTCACGGTGATGCCCGGGAGCGCCGAGATCATGATGCCCCCGGTCTCGGTCTGCCACCACGTGTCGACGACAGGAGTGCGGTCGCCGCCGATGACGTCTCGGTACCAGATCCAGGCCTCGGGGTTGATCGGCTCGCCGACCGATCCGAGCACGCGCAGCGACGACAGGTCGTATTGCTGCGGGATCTGCCTGCCCTGCTTCATGAACGAGCGGATGGCAGTGGGCGCCGTGTAGAAGATGCTCACCTTGTACTTCTCGATGAGCTGCCACCAGCGGCCCGGCTCCGGGTACTCGGGCGTTCCTTCGTACAGCACCTGCGTGGCGCCGTTGGCGAGCGGACCGTATACGACATAGGTGTGGCCCGTGATCCAGCCGACGTCCGCCGAGCACCAGTAGACGTCCGTCTCCGGGTGCAGGTCGAACACGTACTTGTGCGTGTAAGCGGCGTGCGTGAGGTAGCCGCCAGAGGTGTGCACGATGCCCTTCGGCTTCCCTGTCGTGCCGCTCGTGTACAGGATGAACAACGGATGCTCGGCCGTGAACGGCTTCGCCTCGTGGTCCGCGTCGACGAGCGGCATCTCTTCGTGCCACCAGAGGTCGCGTCCCTCGACCCACTCGACGTCGTTTTCGCCGCGGCGCACCACCAGCACCTTCTGCACGTTGGTGCCGCCATCCGCCAGCGCAGCGTCCACCGCTTCCTTGAGCGGGAAGACCTTGCCCTTGCGGTAGCCGCCGTCGGCCGTGATGACGAGCTTCGCGTTCGCGTCGTCGATGCGCGAGCGGAGGCTGTCGGCGCTGAATCCGCCGAAGACGACCGAATGCACGGCACCGATGCGGGCCACCGCCAGCATCGCGACGACGGCTTCGGGGATCATCGGCATGTAGATCGCGACGCGATCGCCTTCACGGACACCGAGGCTCGTCAAGAGGTTCGCCGCACGCTTCACGTCGGCCGTGAGCTCCGCATACGTGATGGAGCGAGAGTCTCCGGGCTCCCCCTCCCAGTGGAGCGCGACGCGGTCGCCGTTGCCGGCGAGCACGTGACGATCGAGGCAGTTGTACGCGACGTTGAGCTCGCCGTCGTCGAACCACTTGGCGAACGGCGGGTTCGACCAGTCGAGCGTGCGGGTGAACGGGGTGTGCCAGTGGACCAGCTCGCGCGCCTGATCGGCCCAGAAGCCGAGGCGGTCGGCGGCGGCCTCCTCGTACAACGCCGGCTTCGCGACGGCATTGGCCGCGAACTCTGGACTCGGCGCGAATCGCCGTGACTCGTGCAACAGGTTGTCGATCGTGTCTGAAGACATGGAATTTCGCTCCTTCGCGAGGTGTGTCAAGGGGCGGCTGGCACAACGCAAAAGACGATACCGGTTGACCGCCGCCCCTGCGAGCACGGGTGGAATCGGCGCCACGGAGCGACATGTGGACGACGAGTGAGCGGGGGCGGCTTGGGTGCTCGACCGGCCGAGGACCGGGCATCGACCGGCGTGATCTGTGCGCGCTCTCATCCGCGTCGTCACCCGTGTCGGGCCGTCGGCGATGGCGGCTTCGTCGGGGTCCGCAACAAGTGTGGAAAAAACGTCTTGCGCAAAGCTCGCGATGGCGTACACTATCGATCGGCCGAATGATAATTCTGGCGTGCGGCGAGCGAGATTCCCCCCAATCCCTCGTCGCTGAGGCGGCACCTGTTCCCCCCAATAGGTGCCGCCCCTTGCTTTTAACCCGGCGATCGCAGCGCGGTCCGGTGAGCCGGGATCGGAGCCCCAGAGTCGTACCTGTTTCGTGCTGTTGTGCCGGTTTGCTGGACCGGGCTGCGAGCAGTGGGGGCTTATCGGCCAAAAAGAGTGGATGGGTTCGGGCGTGTTCGTTTAGTGGACGTGTCCTGATCGGGTCCAGAGGCCTTCTTCTGCGGTGGGGCTTGTGTCGTAGACGATGTGGCTGAGTTGGT
>NZ_JBTOLK010000005.1:0-121129 GCF_054551755.1 Rathayibacter sp. CAU 1779 | reverse complement strand
GTGTTTCGGCGGCCATAGCGAGAGGGAAACGCCCGGTCACATTCCGAACCCGGAAGCTAAGACTCTCAGCGCCGATGGTACTGCAAGGGGGACCTTGTGGGAGAGTAGGACACCGCCGGACTTAACATCACCAAGTGGCCACCCAGCAATGGGTGGCCACTCGGCATTTAACAGCACAGAACTGTTTGACAACAGATCTGTTTTAAGAGCACAGAGCTGTAAGCGCACAGATCTGTTTAACAGCACAGAGCATCGGACATCAGGACGCATTCGTGTCCGCGGCTGAACGAGGCGCCGAGGAGAAGGTTTCGCGACATGGCAGCAGACGATCGCGGCGACAGCCAGGAGAACGGCGGGGAGTCCCGTCGGCGAGGCGACGGCGCCGGCAACAGTCGTGCGGACGGCTCATCGGGGAGCGGCCGCAATGCGTACGGTGGCGGCCGGGGAGCGAGCCCCTCGGGTGGCGGGACCCATGGTGCAGGTTCCTCTCGGGGCGATCGCCCGGCCGGTGCCGGCCGACGTGATGCAGGCTCGAAGGGCGGCGCACGATCCGGTGGCGACGGGACGCAGGGCTACCGCGGCGGACACGGCTCAGGTGGCGCGTCGAGTCGAGCGAACGGCGGTCGCGACGGCGCTTCACGGCCTTGGCGCGGTGATGGCGGCGGTCGCGATGAGCGGGACGGGCGCGGCGGGCGTAGTGCCTCGTCGCGATCCGGTGCCGCCTCTGGTGCAGGTGCGCGGGACGGATCCGCACGGCGTGAGGGCAAAGACTGGCACGGTGGTAACGGACGCCGTCCGGAGGCGGGGTCGGGCCGTGGCGCGGGGGACGGCATCGGCTCGTCCGGTGACGGGTATCGGCACGGTGGCGGAAAGCCGGGCGCATCGCGTTCAGGCGGCCGCGAGCGTTGGACGGCGGACGGGCGTGACGCGCGGCGTCAGGACGGAGATCGGCGCTGGGCGCGCGACGGCGATCAGCGTGGTGGCCGTGACGCCCGACCGAGTCGCGACGGCGGTCCGAAGGGCGAGTATCGCTCGCGGGATGCCCACGAGCGCGGCTCTTCGCAGGGTTCTCGTGACGGAGCGGGCCGTGGCGAGAGGTCTTGGAGCTCGTCTCGTCAGGATCGAGGAGGCTTCGGGGCACGTGACAGTGCCCGCGACAGCCGCGATCGCGGCGACCGTTCAGGTGATCGCGGTCGAACCGGAGGAGGTCCGCGCGACAACTCGCGGAACGATCGTGAGTGGTCGGGATCACGCGGTGGCCGGCCGGCGAGCGGGTCTCGGTCGAGTGGTCGGGATGATGGCCGCGGGCGCGGCTTCGAGCATCGCGGTGAGGACGAGGAACCTCGGGGGATGGCGCCGCGGAGCGTTCGCCCTCGGCATGACGATCCGGAGATCCCGGATTCGGTCGAGCCACGGGATCTGGATCGTGCGGCACGTACTCAGCTGAAGACGCTGACGAAGGAGAACGCGGACGAGGTCGCACGTCATCTTGTGATGGCGTCGCAACTGATCGATGAGGATCCTGCGCTGGCTCATCGCCACGCGTTGGCGGCGGCACGCAGGGCGGGACGCATAGCGATCGTGCGCGAGACGCTGGCAATCACGGCGTATCAGACGGGCGACTATGCGTTGGCGCTGCGTGAGCTGCGGACGTATCGACGTATCTCGGGAAACAACGACCAGCTCGCGCTCATGGTGGACAGCGAGCGCGGGGTGGGACGTCCCGATCGCGCGCTCGAGCTAGGACGGTCGGTCGATCGCGCCGAGCTGCCGGCCGACGCTCAGGTGGCGCTGGCGATCGCGATGTCCGGTGCACGACTGGACCTCGGACAGACGGATGCTGCGCTGAACGAACTGCAGATCCCGCAGCTCGATCGAACCCGAGCGTTCTCCTACAGTCCCGATCTGTTCGACGCCTACGCGACGGTCCTCGAGGATCTCGGACGCGCCGCGGAAGCCGCGGAATGGGCCGGACTCGCTGAGCGGGCGCGCGAGGCTCTCGGGCAGAACGAGGAAGACGTGATCGAGGTCGACGAAGAGGAAATCGAGTTCGACGTCGATGAGGACATCGAGGTCGATGAGGACGACGAGGACGACGAGTTTGACGAGGGCCTCGAGGTCGAGGTCGACGAAGCGTCAGCGGTCGAGGTGCCCGGCACATCCGGCGGCACGGAAGGCGACTTCGCGGACGGCGGCGTCGCGGGTAATCAGGGTGACAACCCGGACGCCGACGACACGAAGGACGTCGCGGACGGGGCGGCCGAGGCGGAGGACGTCGCAAACGACTCAGACGTGACAGACCTCGAGGGCGTCGTGCTCGAAGCGGAATCCGCGGAGAACGACGGTGTCGACCCGGCGGAAGCCGACGGGGATGCTGTATCGGAGACATCCGCCGATGACGAGTGAGGCTCGCCGCGGCCTGTTCCGTCGGGAACGGGCCGCGACGCCGCTCGACGGCGTGGACGTCATCCTGGCGGATCTCGACGGTGTGCTGTACGCGGGAGCGGACGCGATCCCTCACGCCGTCGAGTCGTTGAATACGGCGCAGGCCGAGGGCATCCGGGTCGGATGCCTGACGAACAATGCGGCGCGGACCGATCGCGCCGTTGCGGATCACCTGACCAAGCTCGGTTTCGACGTCGAGCCTCACGACGTGATCACGTCGCCTCAGGCCGCCGTGCGGATGCTGGCCGACCTCATCCCGGCCGGATCCATTGTCCTGGTGGTGGGCGGCGACGGGCTGGTCGCGGAGCTGGACAAGGCCGGCTTCGAGGTGACGCGATCCGCGGAGGATCGTCCGGCGGCCGTCGTGCAGGGCTTCGCACCCGAGGTGGGATGGCTGCAGCTGGCAGAGGCATCGTTCGCGCTCGCGGATGAGAGCGTGCACTGGGTGGCGACGAACACCGACTGGACGATCCCGCAGGCGCGCGGCGTCGCGCCCGGCAACGGAACGCTGGTGTCGGCCGTGCACACGGCCGTCGGGCGGCTGCCCGTCGTGGCGGGCAAGCCGGAGCGTGCGATCTACGACCTGGCGATCGAACGATTCGGTGCGAAGACGCCGCTGGCGATCGGTGATCGGCTCGACACCGACATTGCGGGCGCCAACCGGGTGGGCATCCCGTCCGCACTGGTACTGACCGGAATCGACAAGGCGAAGCAGGTGCTTGCGGCGGGTAAGGACGAACGGCCGACGTTCGTGCTGTCGGATCTGCGGGAACTGCACGAGCCGTATCCGGTCGCGAGGGTGTCGAAGGCGGGGGATGCGGTCGAGGTGCGGCACGCATCCGTGCGGCTGGAGGGCAGCGCCGTGCGGATCATCAGACGCGGAGACAGCGAGATCGACCTGCTGCGTGCCGCGAGCACGCTGATCTGGGGGAGCGGGCGTCCGATCTACGCGCTCGACGTTCCCGAAGAGCTCTACGCGTGACAGCGAGAGAACGGAGCGCCGCTGACGGTCGTCGGGGGTCGGCGGTACCGTGGACGGATGCTTGACGAGAGCGGATCGCTGCCGGACGACGGCAGTGGCATCCGGATGAGCGATGCCGATGGCGGAGTCGTCGGAGGCGTCGTCGATGACACGCGGAGTGCCGACGGCGCCGACGAGGTACAGCAGACGACCGGTGGCGTGACGAGCGAGGGCATCGGAGCGGACGCCCGCTGCGAATCGGACGCGGCTCCGGACATCGCGGACGACGGGCTTGTGTCGCGTCTGCAGCTGATCGAGGAGCGCCCGTTGCAGGATCGCGCAGATGCATACGGGCGGATCCATGGCGAGCTCGTCGACGCGTTGGAGGGCGGCGACCATCCCGAGCTGGACGACTGAGCGGTTGGACGACTGAGCCGGTGGGAGAACAGCGTCTGGATGCCGCGGTGGCGGCCCGCGGACTCGCGCGCTCACGCACGCAGGCGGCGCGACTCATCGCCGATGGTCGCGTCAGTGTGGACGGACGACCGGTGGTGAAGGCATCCGCTCACGTGGAGGAGACGAGCGAGATCACGATCGCGGGGGTGGATCACTACGTCAGTCGGGCAGCGCGCAAGCTCATCGCGGCGCTCGAACGATTCGGTCTGGATCCGCGCGGCACGACGGCGCTCGACGTCGGGGCGTCGACGGGCGGCTTCACCCAGGTGCTTCTCGAGCGCGGTGCCGATCACGTGATCGCGGTGGACGTCGGTCACGGTCAGCTCGCGCCGCTCATCGCGATGGACGACCGGGTGACAGCCGTCGAGGGTGTGAACGTGCGCTACCTGGACGCCGCGGCGCTGGGTGAGCTCGCCGGCGGCCGTGAGATCGGGATGGTGGTGGGCGACCTGTCGTTCATCTCGCTCACGCTGGTGCTGCCGCCGCTCGTCGAGGCGGTGGGGCGCGACGCCGAGTATGTGCTGCTGGTCAAGCCGCAGTTCGAGGTGGGGCGCACCGGCATCCGGGAGGGGGTCGTACGCGACCCGGTGCTCCGCGAGGACGCGGTGACCTCGGTGGCGTGGGCCGCCTGGGACCTCGGGCTGCCGACGGCGGGCATCCTTCCGTCCCCCATCGCCGGAAGTCACGGGAATCATGAGTACCTGATCCGGCTCAGCACACGAGCAGGTCGGCATCCGACAGAATGGTTGAACGACATCGGCGAGATGGTGGGAGAGTGACGCGCGTGGACGCACCCGGTCGGTACTTCCTCGTTGTTTCGCACACCGGGCGTGGTGATTCGGTGCTCGCCGGTATCCAGGTATGCCGCCAGCTGATCGCAGCGGACGTCGTCCCCGTGCTGGGTGCGGAGGAACGTGCCGATCTCGTGGATGCCGCGCCGGACCTGGCGTCGCTCGCCGTGCTCGGCGACGACGTGGCGCCGGATCAACTCGAGCTCGTGATCGTGCTGGGCGGCGACGGCACAATCCTGCGTGCGGCTGAGACGGTTCGCGGATGCGACATACCGTTGCTGGGCGTCAACCTCGGGCACGTCGGATTCCTCGCGGAGAGCGAGCGCGACGACCTCGAGCTGGCCGTCACGCGTGCCCTTGCCAGGGACTACACGGTCGAGCAGCGCATGACGCTCGCCGTGAAGGTGACGTCGGGGACCGAGATCGTCTACGAGAGCTGGGCGCTGAACGAAGCGAGCATCGAGAAGGCCAGCAGGGAGCGCATGATCGAGGTCGTCATCGAGGTCGACGGCCGTCCGCTGTCGAGCTTCGGATGCGACGGCGTCGTCATGTCGACCCCGACAGGCTCCACCGCCTATTCGTTCTCCGCAGGCGGACCCGTTGTGTGGCCGACGCTCGACGCACTGCTCCTCGTTCCCCTCAGCGCACACGCCCTGTTCGCGCGGCCTCTCGTGGTCGCCGCCGATTCGGTGCTCGCTGTCGAACTGCTGCGCCGGACGGACACCCCGGCCGTGCTCTGGTGCGACGGACGGCGCGCGTTCGACCTTCCGCCTGGATCCCGGGTGATGGTGTGGCGATCGCCGACCCCGGTCAAGCTCGCCCGCCTTCACACCGCGCCCTTCACCGATCGCCTCGTGCGCAAGTTCGACCTGCCGGTCACCGGATGGCGGGGGCCGAACGCCCGTGATTGAGGAGATCTCGATCCGGGACCTCGGCGTGATCGAGCGGGCGACCTTGCCGCTCGGCCCGGGATTCACCGCTGTCACGGGCGAAACGGGTGCCGGCAAGACGATGGTCGTCACGGCGCTGGGCCTGTTGCTCGGACAGCGCGCCGACAGCGCGGTCGTCCGCGCAGGCAGCGCTCAGCTCTGGGTCGAGGGACGTTGGCGCGTGCCCGCCGACGGCGAGGTCGCCGACCGCGTGCGGGATGCCGGGGGAGACCTCGACGACGCGGGAGACGCATCCGCGGGCGAGCTCGTGCTCAGCCGATCGGTGGCCGCAGAGGGCCGCAGCCGCGCGATCGTCGGCGGCCGCGGCGCGCCGGTGAGCGTGCTCACCGAACTGGCGGAACAGCTCGTGGTGGTGCACGGTCAGTCGGACCAGATCCGACTGAGGTCAGCCACGGCACAGCGGGACGCGCTCGACCGGTTCGCCGGCCAGCGACTCGGCGAAGCTCTGGACGCCTATCGGCAGGCGTACCGTCGCTGGAATGCCAATCGGGAAGAACTCGCCGAGCTCATTGACGAGCGGGATCGCCGCGCACGTGAGGCCGACGACCTGCGCGCTGCGCTCAGTGAGATCGAGGCGGTCGCCCCCGAGCCGGGCGAGGACGAGGCGCTTGGTGAACAGGCGGAGCGCCTGACCAACCTCGAGTCCCTGAGACTGGCGGCATCCGTCGCGCGTGAGTCGTTGTCGGCGGAGGATTCTGAGGGCCCGGATGTGCGCGGGCTCCTCGAGACAGCCCGGCGCGAGCTCGAGCGGGCCGGCACTCACGATGCTGCGCTGCAGGAACTGGCGGATTCGCTCTCGGAGCTCGGGTTCCAGGTGGACGATGCGGCCGCGCAGCTGTCGACCTATCTCGCCGCGCTGGATGCCGATGGCGCCCACGATCTCGAAGTGATCCAGGAGCGGCGGGCCGAGCTGTCCGGGCTGGTGCGCAAATACGGTCCGACGCTGGACGAAGTCATCGAGAGGGCGGCCACGGGTGGTGAGCGACTCGCGGAGCTGGAAGGCGACGAGGAGCGCATCGAGCAGCTGACGATGCTCGTCGAGGACGATGCGGGTGAGGTCGAGCGGCTGGCGGCATCCGTCTCCGCACTCCGCAGCGCGGCAGCGGAGGTGCTCGCGGCGCAGGTGACCGAGGAGCTTGCGGCATTGGCCATGGCGGACGCCGCCGTCGTGGTGGACGTGCGGCAGCGTGAGGAGTATTCGCTCTCCGGGCGGGATGCTGTCTCGATCCTGCTGCGCCCGCACGGTGGTGCTGAGCCTCGGCCGCTTGGCAAGGGTGCGTCCGGCGGTGAACTGTCGCGTGTGATGCTCGCCATCGAGGTGGTGCTGGCCGGGAGCGATCCCGTGCCGACGTTCGTGTTCGACGAGATCGATGCGGGCGTCGGCGGGGCATCCGCCATCGAGATCGGCCGCCGGCTCGCTCGGCTCGCCGAGACGGCTCAGGTGATCGTCGTCACGCATCTCGCACAGGTCGCGGCGTTCGCCACCAATCACCTCACCGTCGTGAAGGCGGGAGACGGATCGGTGACGGCCTCGAGCGTGCAGCAGCTCGACGGCGACGACCGGGTGTCGGAGATGGCGCGACTGCTCTCCGGGCTGCCGGATTCCGAGAGCGGGCTCGCCCACGCGCGTGAGCTCATCGAGGTCGCACGAGAGCGGGCCGAGGTCGCTGCCCAGCGACGCTGAGCTCGCTCGGATCCAGAACGGGGTTGCCCTGGCGATTTCCGAGTCAGGACCTTCATCGCTCGACGCTCGCTCATGCGTCCACGAGTCTGGATGCCGATGATGACGCGGCGCGGGCCGACGCCCATCGGCGCCGGCGGCTGCCGATGGGCGTCGGCCCGCTGGGGCTCAGGCTCGTTCGTCGACCGCTGCGTCCTGGGCCAGCAGGACGCCGAGGGCGTCCAACTGGGCGCCGATGCCTTGGGTGCGGTACTCGGGCTTGTCCTCGTCGTCGAGATAGATCCCGTGTTCGGTGAGGACCAGCCGTGTGCCGTCGGCGTCGGCGTGGAACTCCACCGAGGTGAGGGACACGGAGATGCGAGTGTCGTCACGCAGCATGTAGCTCGAGTAGACGATGCGCTCGTTCTCGACGATGTCCCGGTACTCGGCGTCGTACGTGTAGACGACGCTGCCGCCTGGCACGCCGCCGCGCGAGAACTCGTGTCCGCCGATGCGGAAGTCCAGTCGGTAGTCGCTGCCGACGCCGTCGGGGGTCGTGTCGCCGGTGAACCAGACGCGCTTGGCACGGACATCCGTCCACGCGGCGTACACGCGCTCGACGGGAACCGGATACGTGCGCTCGAGCTGCATCGTGTCGTGAGTGACGAATCGATCGGTCATGGGAACTCCTCGTGTCCTTGGTCATTTCTGTCGGTGATACGGATGGTCGTCGTCGGAGGATCGGCGTGCGTTCGGGCGCCGGTGCCGCCGTGGACGGGCGTTGTGGAGCGATGCGGTCAGGTGTCGGTGCCGGTCGCCGTCGGAGTCGCCACGTCCGGAGTCGCCACGTCCGGAGACTCCCCGTTCGCGAAGAAGTCGCCGAGGCGATCGAGCCGGTCGTTCCACGCGATCCGTCGATCGGTGAACCACGCCTCCGCCCTGTCGAAGGCCGAACGGTCCAGGCTGCAGGTGCGCACCCGTCCGACCTTGCGGCTGCGGACGAGTCCGCTGGCCTCCAGCACCTGGAGGTGCTGGATGACCGCCGGCAGTGACATCGCCATCGGCCGGGCGAGCTCACTGACCGATGCGTCGCCGTCGGCCAGTCGCTCGACCATGCTGCGACGGGTCGGGTCGGCCAGCGCATGGAAGACGCCATCCAGATGGTTAAGCATGTGGTTAACTAATCACTGTGAACCGGCGATGTCAAGGTCATGCGGTGAGCACGGGTGCGCGAGTCAGATCGCTTGCGGCGGGTCGGGTGAGCGGCGTGGCAGGGATCCTGGACGGGATGTCGATGCAGGGAAGAGAGTGGGACGCGCGTCGTGTCGGTGACCCCGGGGGCGCGTCATCCCGGTGATAGGATGAAAGCCCGTGGTGGAAAAATCTGACGCGGGTCCCTCGAGCACAGCAAACCAGCCGAACGGCACTACCAAGCACATCTTCGTGACAGGTGGTGTCGTTTCTTCTTTGGGCAAAGGGCTGACGGCAGCCAGCCTGGGCAACCTCCTCACGTCGCGCGGCCTGCGCGTCGTGATGCAGAAACTCGATCCGTACCTCAACGTGGATCCCGGAACGATGAACCCGTTCCAGCACGGCGAGGTCTTCGTGACCGACGACGGCGCCGAGACCGACCTCGACATCGGACACTACGAACGCTTCCTCGACATCAACCTGAGCCAGGCGGCCAACGTCACGACAGGTCAGATCTACTCCCAGGTGATCGCCATGGAGCGGCGCGGCGAGTACCTCGGTGACACGGTGCAGGTGATCCCGCACATCACCGACGAGATCAAGCGCAGGATGCGGCTGCAGGCGTCTGATGTTCCCCAGCCCGACGTGATCATCACCGAGATCGGCGGCACGGTCGGCGATATCGAGTCGCAGCCGTTCATCGAATCCGCTCGCCAGGTGCGCCACGAGCTCGGACGTCAGAACTGCTTCTTCGTGCACGTCTCGCTCGTTCCCTACATGAACGCCTCGGGCGAGCAGAAGACCAAGCCGACGCAGCACTCCGTCGCCGCACTGCGCTCCATCGGAATCCAGCCGGACGCGCTCGTGCTGCGCAGCGACCGCCCCGTCTCAGAGAGCAACAAGAAGAAGATCGCGCTCATGTGCGACGTGGATGAGAGCGCCGTCGTCAACGCGGTCGACGTGCCGAGCATCTACGACATTCCGAACATGCTGCACGAGCAGGGGCTCGACGACTACATCATCGCCCAGCTCGGTCTTGCCGCCGACGAGCCCGATCGCGAGAGCTGGGACGCTCTCCTCAAGGTGGTGCACGAGCCGAAGCATGAGGTGACCATCGGCCTCGTCGGCAAGTACGTCGACCTTCCGGATGCCTATCTCTCCGTCACCGAGGCGCTGCGAGCAGGCGGCTTCGCCAACCGCGCCAAGGTCAACCTGAAGTGGATCGCGAGCGACGGATGTCAGGATCCGGAGGGCGCAGCCCGCGAGCTGGCCGATGTGGACGGCATCTGCGTGCCCGGCGGATTCGGCATCCGCGGCATCGAGGGCAAGCTCGGTGCGCTGCGGTTCGCGCGGGAGAACGGGATCCCCACACTCGGCCTCTGCCTCGGCCTGCAGTGCATGGTGATCGAGTACGCGCGGCACGAGGCCGGCCTCGACGGCGCATCCTCGAGCGAGTTCGATCCGGACACGACGTATCCGGTCATCGCGACGATGGCGGAGCAGGTGGAGATCATCGCCGGCGGCGACCTGGGCGGCACGATGCGCCTTGGCCTGTATCCGGCGAAGCTGCAGGACGGATCGATCGTCTCCGAGCTGTACGGAGCTGACGAGGCATCCGAACGGCACCGCCACCGGTACGAGGTGAACAACAACTACCGCGAGCGCATCGCCGACGCAGGCCTGGTGTTCTCCGGCACCTCGCCCGACGGCCATCTCGTGGAGTACGTCGAGCTCGACCGCGACGTCCACCCGTTCTACGTGGGCACGCAGGCGCACCCGGAGCTGCGTTCGCGGCCGAACCGCGCGCATCCGCTGTTCCGCGGTCTCATCGCCGCAGCCCTCGACCGCCAGGAGTCCAGCCGCCTCTTCGAGGTGAAAGAGGAAGTGGATGCCTGAACTCGGTTCGCCCGACGACCGGCGAGCAGGCGACGAGCTGGCCGACGAGCCGTACGCGGCCACCGTCGTCGACTCGGAGGTCGTGTATCGCGGCCGGGTCTGGGATGTGCGCAGGGACACCGTGGACCTCGGCCACTCGACGATCGTGCGCGAGTACGTCGACCACACGGGAGCCGTGGCGGTGCTCGCGCTGGACGATGAGGACCGGGTGCTGCTCATCAGGCAGTACCGGCATCCGATCCGCACGCGCGATTGGGAACTGCCGGCAGGCCTGCTCGACCTGCACGGCGAGCCGCCGCTGAAGGCAGCCCGGCGCGAGCTCGCCGAGGAGGCCGACGCCGTCGCAGACACGTGGAACGTGCTGGCGGAGCTCGCCAGCACGCCCGGCGGCAACAACGAGGTGATCCGCATCTACCTCGCCAGGGGCGTGCGTCACGCGGGCGAGACGTTCGCGCGCGAGGAGGAAGAGGCCGACATCGAGGTGCGCTGGGTTCCACTCGACGAGGTGGTGCGCGGGGTGCTGGAGCGTCGGCTGCGCAACGCGCCGCTCGCGCTGGGCGCTCTCGCCGCTGTCGCTTCGCGCTCGACGGGTTACGAGACCCTCGGGCCCGCGGATGCCCCGTTGCAGCGGGGCTCGTGGCTCACGCGGCGGCTCGACGGGCACACCTCGGCGGACAGGGGAGCTGCCGAGACGCAGGTCTCCGACGCAGACGAGGCGCCGGCGGCGGACGCGTCGCGATGACCCCGGATGCCGCTGTCGAGGAGTACCTGCGACACGTCGGCATCGAACGCGGCTTGTCCCGCAACACGGTCGCCGCCTACCGTCGAGATCTGAAGGTGTACCTCGTCTGGCTGGCAGAGAAGGGTGTGACAGACCTCGGCTCGGTGGGACCGCGCGATGTGGACGACTACGCGCGGTACCTGAACACCAGGGGCGAAGCGGATGCCGCGCAGGCGCTGGGTGCGGCATCCGTCGCTCGCATGCTCTCCACGGTTCGCGGCCTGCACCGGTTCCTGCTCGACGAGGGCGACGTGACGGAGGATGCCGCACGCGACGTTCGGCCGCCCAAGTTGCCGTCGCGGCTGCCGAAGGCCCTCACGATCGCGCAGGTGGAAGCGCTCCTCGCTGCGACGGACGGTGACGAGCCGGCGCTGATCAGGGACAAGGCGCTGCTGGAGCTGCTGTACGCGACGGGCGCGAGGGTCTCGGAGGCGATCGACCTCAACGTGGACGACGTGATCGACCGCGAGGTGATCCGACTCACCGGCAAGGGCAGCAAACAGCGGATCGTGCCGCTCGGCAGGTACGCACGTGAAGCCGTCGACGACTACCTGGTGCGCGTGCGTCCGCAGTATTCGGCGCGGGGGAGGGCGACCCCGGCCCTGTTCCTCGGCGCACGCGGCGCCCGGCTGAGCAGGCAGAGCGCATGGCTGATCATCCGGGCGGCGGCCGAGCGGGCGCAGCTGACGGCATCCGTCTCACCGCACACGCTGCGGCACTCGTTCGCCACACACCTTTTGGAGGGCGGAGCGGATGTGCGGGTCGTGCAGGAGCTGCTCGGGCACTCGTCCGTCGCCACGACGCAGATCTACACCCTCGTCACCGCGGACACGCTCCGCGACATGTACACGACGGCGCATCCGCGGGCTCGGTGACCAGGGAGAAATGTCCTGCCCGCCCTGGCTAGCCCTCGGCGCGATCGAGGTGCAGTCGGACCCCGGTGAGAAGTTCCGACTGGGCCAAGAGCCTGGCGGCGAGGTCGTCGTGTGGGTCTGCGAAACGGGCCAGTGGCCGCACCCGCACCGGCAGCCCGGTCGCTCCATGCGCCGGGCCGAAGTACTCTCCGCCCTGCGCAACAGGGTCGGTCGCTGCACGCACGGCCGACCAGGCGGCGGACTCCTTGCTCTGGCCCGCGAATCCCCAGAGCGGCTCCCGCCATCTGTTCGATCGTGGCAGTCCCGGACGGCGAGGCGTGCGAGAGTCGACCGCCATGCCGGGACGGCTCATGAGGGATGCCGTGGGCCGGCCCGCCGTGCGCAGCCGACGATCGAGCTCGAAGCCGAAAACCTCGATCGCAGCCTTCGAGCGGGCATACTCGGCCATCGTGCGCCGCGGAGGATCAGCCAGGTCGCCGATGTCCACGCTGCTCGTGACATAGCCGCTCGACGTGTGGACGATCCTGCCCGGATCGGCGGCATCGAGCAGGTGCGCCACGAACGCGAAATTGCCGAGATAGCCTCCGATCAGAGGCGGGAAACCGTCGTCCGTCACCTCGCCCGGCTTCGGCGCCGACACGACTCCGGCGTTCAGGATGACGCCGTCGAGTCGTGGACCTTCGGCGAGTTCGGCCGCGGCATCCCGCACGGAGGCGAGCGATGCGAGGTCGAAGGGGACGAAGTCCAACGATGCGTCGGGGACCTGGCTCAGGATTGCGCTCTCTGCGATGCGCGCTTTCTGCTCGTTGCGCGCCGCGATGATCACCTGTGCGCCGGCGCGGGCGAGCTGCTCGGCCTCGAAGTAGCCGATTCCGGCAGTGCTGCCCGTGACGACGAAGGTCGTTCCGCGCTGGGACGGAAGGTGCAACGGGTCCCAGGCCGTGGCATCCGCCGTGCCCGCGCGATCATCGTCGATCACGAGACGGCCTCTTTCGGCGTGAACATGCGTGCGAACGGTCTGACGAGGGCGGAGAGCACGATCATCCTGCGGAAGAACGCGGCGAGCTTCGTAGGCGGACCGTCGACGAACATGGTGTCGAGGCTCTTCTGCGAGGCGGCGGCCGACTTGGCGCCGCGGGGGAGCATCTTCTTCTCGTAGCGCCGAAGCGCGACCTCAAGGTCGTCGTTCGCGATGATCTCGCGTGCGAGGTCGGCCCCGTCGATCATGGCGAGGTTCGCGCCCTCCCCGGCGAACGGCGACATCAGGTGCGCCGCGTCGCCGACAAGCGTCACCCCGGGAACGCGCTCCCAGGTCGTACCGGTCGGCAGGGCGTAGATCGGACGCGGCCAGATCGTGTCGTCGCATTCTCGGATCAGGTCGGTGAGCGTCGGCGACCAGTCGGCGAAGTTCTCGAGCAGTCCGGTGCGCGCTGCGCGGGGGTCGTCCCAGTCGATGCCGCTGGCGGCAACCCATCCCTCCGGCACACGCATGCCGCACCCGATCGCGATCTGTGCGCCGCCGTGGCCGCCGATGTATCTGTTGTCGGAGAGTGCGAAGAAGCTCCCCATGCCGGTGACCGTGAGCGCGTCGGGATGTCTCGTTGCGGCATCCGAGAGTCGGAGCTCAACCAAGGTGATTCCCGTGTACACGGGTGTGACAGGCGTCAGCAGGCCGCGCACCCTGGACCATGCTCCGTCGGCGCCGACGACCACGTCGGCGTGCGCGGTGCCTCCGTCGGCGAACTCGAGCTCATGTCGCCGTCCGACGTGGTGGACCGCGACGACCTTGCGCCCCCACTGGATCGTGCCGTACGCCAGTGAGTCGACGAACAATCGGCGCAGCACTCTGCGGTCCACCTCGGGACGTCCGTTGCCGCCCTCGGGCTCCTTCTCGTCGACGTACACCTTCGCCGTCTTGTCGAGCACTCGCACCGATTCGCCTTGCGGGTGCGTGTGCCTCAGGAAGTCCTCGTAGAGACCAGCCGCCTTCAAAGCGACTTGTCCCGTTTCCTTGTGGATGTCGAGCGAGCCGCCCTGTTGCCGAGCCTCGGGCGACGCATCCAGTTCGTACACGGTCACCGGGATGCCGGCACGTTGCAGGATGCGCGCGCAGACCAGTCCGCTCAGACCGGCGCCGACGATCGCAACGTTCGGTGCGGGCTCGGGCATTTCGAGGTGGTTCGGTGCTGGCGTGGCGGATGTCGACATGGTGGTGCCCTTCACGTCGTGCTGGGGAATCATCTCAACCGTATACGAACATGTTCGTTACGAACAGGTTCGCAATGAACATGTTCGTGATAATCTCGCCGCATGCCGGCCAACCCGAAGATCGCTCCCCGGAGTCGTAGGGAGCGGCCCTCGAAACCCGCGCTGACCCGCGACGGCATCATCGACACCGCGCTGGTGATCCTCCGGGACGAAGGCATGGGCAAGGTGACGATGCGGCGCATCGCCTCGGCGCTCGATACAGGTCCGGCATCGCTGTACGTCTACGTGCGAGACACGGAGGACCTGCACGCGCAGATCCTCGACGCACTCCTCGCGCGCATGGCGCCTGCGACGCACGACGGGCCGTGGCGGGATCGACTCCATGAGCTCCTCAAGAGTTACGGCCGACTGCTTTTCGACTACCCGGAGATCGCGCGGATGACCATGACGACGCATCCGACCGGCCCGAACTACGCCTCGCTCGTGGAGCGAACGCTCGGTCTGCTGGGTGAGGGAGGAGTTCCTGACGACGTTGCCGCCTGGTCCGTCGACCTCCTGCTGGCATCCGTGACCGCCAAGGCGGTCGAGCACGGGGCTGGACAGCCGCACGGCGAAGGGACAGACGCGCTCCCGGTTCTGGCAGCGACGATGGCGACCCTGCCGGAAGAGGACTACCCGAACATCACGCGGCTTGCCGACGATATGTTGAGCGGCACCGCGACCGACCGGTTCGAGTGGGCGCTGGACGTGATGATCAACGGCATCCTGAGCACGCCACGCCCAGGCATGCAGCCGCGAGGCTGAGGACTCCGGCACTTCGGCCGCTCAGTGCACCTGCTTCAGCATCCACTCCCACGTTGGCCGGAAGGTCATCGTGCCCGCGCCGGTGCGTGGACCGAGATCGCTGACGGTGTGCCCATGACTTTCGAGCGGGTCCCCGATGTCGAGGGAGCTCAGCAGCACGTGACTGCCGGTCGGCACTCTCGTTGCGGTCGCCGGATCGGGGTCGCCCATGCCGAGCTTCGTCCAGGAGTCGGTGATCCGATCGAAGTAGATGTCGTGCACGTCGTCGAAGCCGTACATGCGGGAGACGGGGGTTGCGCCATGCGAACCCATCCAGGAGGCGGATACGTCGCCGTACGTCTCGACGGGCGACGAGTACATGAGCACGCCACGCACCTCGTGGAAGTGCGAGATGAAGGCGGATTCGCCGCCGCCCTGCGAGTGTCCGGCCAGCACAACATCGGTCCAATCGGGATGGCCGTTCACGAGGAAGCGGGTCCAGTAGCCGCCGGGATCCTGCCTGTCCAGATAGTCGATGGCAGCACGGAACCGGCGGAGGATCGAGTTCGCCGCGTCGACCCGGCTGTAGTGCGACGGTGAGGTCCCGTCATAGCGGTTCTGCTGCAGCATCGTGTAGCAGTGCGCGTGCCAACGACAGGTTCGGGTGACGGACTTGCCGACGTTCCAGTAGTCCAGTCCGAGCACGTTGTATCCCACCGAGACCGCGGTGCTGAGGTACTCCCGGTAGTCGTTCGGGACCTCACCCGTCGCGGGCAGGAAGATGAGCAGCGGCGCGTCGCCCGCAACGTGCTGGGCCACCTCTTGAGCGTTCGGATCGGCGACGTCGCGTTCCAGGTACGGCAGCTTGAAGCTGAGCACCTTGCCGGTGCCAGACGGCACGGGCGAGGAGGAGGAGTTCAGCCACGCGGCTCCCGTGAGGAATGCCGCGACGAGGACCGCGGCCGTCCCGACGGCTGCGGTCGTCCACACGCGTCGGCGACGGGTCCTCACGGCGATCACCGTAGCAATGCCAGAGGCCCCGAAGCTGGAGCAACGGCCGAATCCCATGAGCGCGTTCACAGCGAGCCCTGCGGACGACGACCCGCGGTGGTCGATGAAGCGACGGTCCCGTGGATCCGCGGCGTTCCTGCCTGTTCACCTTTCCGATGATCGATAGACTCGAACGCGATCCAGGTGGACAGTGAGCGGAGGAGTCGTGGCGCGTATCCCAGCCGACGAGCAGGAACTGCCGGGCTTCGGTGACGTCGCCGTGAAGGATCTCGGCCCGACCGGGCGTCCGCTTCGGGAGTTCGCGACGCCGCCGGACCTGAAATCGCACGGGCCGGCTCGCGTGATCGCGCTCTGCAATCAGAAGGGCGGGGTGGGCAAGACCACCACGAGCATCAACCTCGGCGCCGCGCTCGCCGAATACGGTCGGCGTGTTCTGGCCATCGATTTCGATCCGCAGGGCGCCCTGTCCGCTGGGCTCGGCGTTGCGACGCACGAGGCGATCACCATTTACGACCTCCTGCTGTCCAGCACGCACGATCCGGCCGAGGCCATCCAGCACACGGGCACGCCGGGGCTGGACATCATCCCGGCGAACATCGACCTGTCGGCTGCAGAGGTGCACCTGGTCAACGAGGTGGCGCGCGAGCAGGCGCTCGCCCGCGTGCTGCGCAAGATCTCTGGCGACTACGACGTCGTCCTCATCGACTGCCAGCCATCGCTCGGAATACTGACCGTCAATGCTCTTACCGCGAGCCACGGCGTTCTGATCCCGCTCGAGTGCGAATACTTCGCGCTGCGCGGCGTCGCACTGCTGATCGAGACCATCGACAAGGTGCGCGAGCGGCTGAATCCGGCGCTGGAGCTCGACGGCATCCTCGCCACGATGTACGACGCGCGCACGCTGCACTCGCGCGAGGTGCTGGAGCGCGTTGTCGACGCCTTCGGAGACAAGGTGCTGGAGACGGTGATCACCCGAACCGTGAAGTTCCCGGACGCCACCGTGGCGGCCACCCCGATCACCCAGTTCGCGCCCGAGCACCAGGCGGCCGACTCCTATCGCCAGCTCGCGCGGGAACTCGTGTTCCGTGGCGCAGCCGCCTGAGGCCGACGCGCAGGATGCCGCAGGCGGCCCTGTGTCGCCCGATAATGCTGTGTCGCCCGATAGTGCTGTGTCGTCCGCTGAACCCCTGGCCCCCGACTCCGCTGTTCCGTCCGACCTCGTACCGGCGGAAGCCGGAGCGCCGTCGTTCCGCGTAGCACTCGAGGTGTTCGAGGGCCCGTTCGACCTGCTGCTGAACCTGATCGGCCGCCACGAGCTGGACATCACAGAGGTCTCGCTGAGCAGGGTGACCGACGAGTTCATCTCCTACCTGCGCGGCATCGACACCGCAGACGAACTCGACCAGGCCAGCGAGTTCCTCGTGGTGGCGGCGACGCTGCTCGACCTCAAGGTCGCGGGACTCCTGCCGCAGGGCGAGCTCGTGGATGCCGAGGACGTCGCACTGCTGGAGGCGCGCGACCTCCTGTTCGCCCGGCTGCTGCAGTACCGCGCGTTCAAGCAGGCCTCGACGTGGTTCGCCGGTCGGCTCGAGGCGGAGTGGGGCAGGCATCCGCGGATCGTGCGCCTCGACGAGAAGTACCGCTCGCGGGAACCGGAACTCGCCTGGACTCTGAGCGTCGACGACTTCGCCGCGATCGCCGAGCTGGCCTTCGCACCGAAGGCGATCCCGGTCGTGGAGCTCGACCACCTGCACGCACCGCTGGTGAGCGTGCGCGAGCAGGCCGCGCTCGTCGTGACGCAGTTGCGACGGGGAACGCCGTTCACGTTCCGGGAGCTCATCGCCGGCGCCGATCGCAAGGGCGTCGTCGTCGCACGCTTCGTCGCCGTGCTGGAGCTCTACCGTTTCGGGGCCGTGGGATTCGAACAGCTGGAACCGCTCGGGGAGCTGACCATCCGCTGGGTTGCGGATGCCTGGTCCGACGAGAACCTCGCCAATCTGGGAGCCGACTATGGATGAACGACACGACGAGGAGGCGCCGGGGGTGACGGAGTCGCGGGCGCAGGCGGTCGAGCGGGACACGTCGGACCCGGAGGCGTCGGATCCGGGATTCACGCTGGAGACGCCGACGGATGGGGTGCCGGAGCATCACGAGCGGCCGGTGTACGACATCCCACGGGCGATCGAGGCCGTGCTGATGGTCGCGGACGAGCCATTGCCCCTCGTGACGCTCGCGACGGCCGTCGGTGCGCCGATCGCCGCCGTACGGCAGGCCATCGCCGGCCTCGTCGACGACTACGACGGAGAGGCCGGCGGGCCGCGTCGCGGCTTCGAGTTGCGCGAGGTCGGCGGCGGATGGCGCTTGTACGTACGTGACGAATACGACCGTCTCGTGACGGAGTTCGTCACCGAACAGGCACCGGCGAAGCTGTCCCAGGCGGCTCTTGAGACTCTCGCTGTCATCGCGTATCGGCAGCCGATCACCCGTGGTGCCATCGCGTCGATCCGTGCGGTCAACGTGGATTCCGTGGTGCGCACGCTGCTGTCGCGAGGACTCATCACCGAGCTGTTCACGGATGCCGAGACCGGCGCCATCAACTACGGAACCACCGACCTCTTGCTGCAGCAGCTCGGCATCAACGCGGTGGAGGAGCTGCCGCTCATCTCCCCGCTCCTCGCGGACGGAACGGACGGGTTCGACGACGATGTGCGCTGATCGAGTGGGCGGAGCCGATGGACACGGCGGCGCCGAGCGACGGGATCGTTCCGACACATCCGGTGAGCGACTGCAGAAGGTGATGGCGGCCGCGGGCGTGGCATCCCGCCGCGTCAGCGAAGAGCTGATCGTGCAGGGACGAGTGCGGGTGAACGGCACCGTCGTCACCGAGCTGGGACGACGGGTCGACCCGACCGTCGACCTGCTCGAGGTCGACGGGACTGCCGTGCAGCTGGATGCCACCAAGCGATACGTCATGCTCAACAAGCCCACCGGCGTCGTGAGCTCCATGCGGGATGATCGCGGGCGTCCGGATCTGCGGCGCTTCACGGACGAGTACGAGGAGCGGCTCTTCAACGTGGGCCGCCTGGACGCCGACACCAGCGGGCTTCTGCTGCTGACGAATGACGGGGAGAGCGCGAACGTGCTCGCGCATCCGTCGTTCGGAGTGACCAAGACCTACATCGCGACCGTGCGGGGGAGCGTGGCACCCGCAACGCTCACGAAGCTCACGCGCGGTTTCGAGCTCGAGGACGGGCCGATCGCGGCGGACAAGGCTCGGCTGCTGCAGACATCCGGTGGGCAGAGCATCGTGGAGGTGACGCTGCACTCCGGCCGGAACCGCATCGTTCGGCGGATGCTCGACGCGGTCGGGCACCCGGTGGTCGCGTTGGTGCGCCGTCAGTTCGGCCCGCTCCACCTGGGAACGCTGAAATCCGGTGCGACCCGGGACTTGACTAAAATCGAACTCGGCCAGGTGCTCACTCTTGCCAGGTCGAAATCGGAGCGAATGTGAATCAGAACCCTGCCGCGCGCATCGACGGCAGCGTGCGCGTCGTGGGGGCGGGCCTTCTCGGGGCGTCGATCGGGCTCGGACTGCGCGAGCGCGGCGTCGACGTGATCCTCGCGGATGCCTCGCCGGCCACCCTCGACCTGGCCATCGACTACGGGGCGGGGCGGGTCCCGCACGAGGGCGACGACCCTGTGCTGATCGTCGTAGCCGTCCCCCCGGATGCCACGGCGCCGGTCGTCGCGGCAGAGCTGGGCGCGTTCCCGAACGCCACGGTGACCGATGTCGCCAGCGTGAAGGTGGCGCCGCTGTCGGCTCTGGAGGCGGCGGGAGCCGATCTCAGCCGATACGTGGGATCGCATCCGCTCGCGGGCAGGGAACGCGGCGGCCCGATTTCGGCGCGCGCCGACCTCTTCGTCGGACGTCCTTGGGTCGTGTGCCCGCGGCCGGGCGTCGCGCAGGCGCGGATCAACCTGGTCGAGCAGCTCATCCTCGACCTGCAGGCGACGCCCGTGACCTTGCCCGCTGACGAGCACGATGCCGCCGTCGCGCTCGTGTCCCATGCTCCGCAGGTGGTGTCGACGCTGATGGCGAAGCGACTGGCGACCGCGCCGTCATCCGCTCTTGCCCTGGCTGGTCAGGGAGTGCGCGACGTGACGCGCATCGCGTCGAGCGACCCGGAGTTGTGGGTGCAGATCCTCGCCGCGAACTCGCCGGCCGTAGTCGAGATCTTGCGCGCCTACCGGGACGACCTCGATGCAGCGCTCGTCGCGCTCGGCGACGTGTCGGCTCCCGGCGCCCGCCGCACGATCGCCGGTGATCTGGCTGCGGGCAACGCCGGCGTGGCCGGGCTGCCTGGCAAGCACGGACAGGACAGGCGCTACGCCAGCGTGATCGTCATGGTCGACGACAAAGCGGGCGAACTGGGCCGGTTGTTCTCCGAACTAGGGGAGATCGGCGTCAACATCGAAGACCTTCGGCTCGAGCATTCGCCAGGCGCCCAGATCGGCCTCGCGGAGATCGCCGTGCTGCCGGAAGCGAAGACGCGCACCATCGACGATCTGTCGGCGCGGGGATGGAGGATTGCCGGATGAGCGGCGAACAGAGCGCATCCGACGTTCCCTTCGTGGTCGCCGTCGACGGCCCGGCCGGCAGTGGCAAGTCCAGCGTGAGCAAGGCGGCGGCGGCGAAGCTCGGCTTCGCTTTCCTCGACACGGGTGCCGCCTACCGCGCGCTCACCTGGTTCGCGACGCAGCGCGGCATCGACGTCGCCGACGCGGACGCCGTTGTCGCCTCGATCGCAGACTTCGACTACCGCATCGACACCGAGCCCGGGCGCCAGCGCGTGTTCGTGGGGGAGGCGGATGTCACCACGGCGATCCGGGATCCCGAGGTGTCCGCGCGGGTGAGCGCCGTGGCCCGCATCCCGGAGGTGCGGCTGCGGTTGAACGAGGTCTTCCGCGGCATTCTGACGGGGACGGATCACGACGGGATCGTGGCGGAGGGCCGCGATATCACGACGGTCGTCGCGCCGGACGCGCCCGCGCGCATCCTTCTGACCGCCTCGCCTGACGTGCGTGCGGCGCGTCGTGCCGGCGAGCTCGACGGGCACGCCGTCGCCGACGTGGCGGCGCAGCTGCACGCCCGCGACCGAGCCGACCTGCAGGTGGTCGACTTCATGTCGGCCGCAGACGGCGTGACCACGGTGGACTCCACCGACCTGAACTTCGATGAAACCGTCGACGCAGTGATCGACGTGATCCAGTCCGCGCGCGCCTCAGGCGTCGACGCGGCACCGTCCCGAGGAGGAACGGATGTCTGACCCCCGATCGCCCGAACAGAACGACGACTTCGACGCGACACCCGATGATCTCGCGGATCGTCTCGCCAACGTCGACGAGGATCTCGCGCACCAGCGCGCAACGGCGCTGCGAGCCGGTCTGGACGAGTACGAGCTCGACGACTCCGACCTCGATGTGCTGGACACCGTCACCGAGAATCCCGACGAGATCCTCTACCTTCCCGCGCTGCCCGTTGTGGCGATCGTGGGACGCCCGAACGTGGGCAAGTCCGCGCTCGTGAACCGCATCCTCGGCCGCCGCGAGGCGGTCGTCGAAGACACGCCGGGGGTGACGCGCGACCGCGTCTCGTACCAGGCGGAGTGGAACGCGAAACGCTTCACCGTCGTGGACACCGGCGGCTGGGAACCGGATGCGCGCGGCATCGACGCATCTGTCGCTGCGCAGGCGGAGGTCGCCATCGATCTGGCCGACGCCGTGATGTTCGTCGTGGACTCGAACGTGGGCGCGACGTCCACCGACGAGCACGTCGTCCGTCTGCTGCGCAAGTCGAAGAAGCCCGTGTTCCTCGTGGCGAACAAGGTAGACGATGCCCGGCAGGAGCCGCAGGCGACCGAACTGTGGAATCTCGGGCTGGGGGAGCCGCATCCGGTCAGTGCCCTGCACGGTCGCGGTGTCGCGGACCTGCTGGACGATCTCTTGAAGGTGCTGCCGAAGGAGTCGGCGTACGCGCAGCGGGAGATCGGCGGGCCGCGTCGCGTCGCGATCGTTGGGCGCCCGAACGTAGGCAAGTCCAGCCTCCTGAACAAGGCTGCTGGGGAGGAGCGCGTGGTCGTCAACGACCTCGCCGGCACCACCCGCGATCCGGTGGACGAGCAGATCGAGCTCGGTGGCCGCGTGTGGCGGTTCGTCGACACGGCCGGCATCCGTCGTCGCGTGCACCTGCAGCAGGGCGCCGACTTCTACGCGTCGCTGCGCACATCGACCGCGCTGGAGAAGGCGGAGGTCGCCGTCGTCGTGCTCGATGTGACCGAGCCGATCAGCGAGCAGGATGTGCGCATCATCGACCTCGTGCTCGAAAGCGGTCGTGCGCTCGTGATCGCCTACAACAAGTGGGATCTGCTCGACGACGAACGTCGCCGGTATCTGGAGCGGGAGATCGAGCAGGATCTCGCGCACGTGTCGTGGGCACCGCGGGTGAACATCTCGGCCCGCACCGGACGTCACCTGGAGAAGCTCGTTCCCGCACTGGAGACGGCACTCGAGTCGTGGGACACCCGGATCCCGACGGGCAAGTTCAACGCGTTCCTCGCGGAGCTGACGGCGGCGCATCCGCACCCCGTCCGCGGCGGCAAGCAGCCTCGCATCCTGTTCGGGACGCAGGCGTCGAGCCGCCCGCCGACATTCGTGCTGTTCACGACCGGATTCCTCGACCCGGGCTATCGCAGATACATCCAGCGTCGCCTGCGCGAGATCTACGGCTTCGAGGGAACCCCCATCGTGCTGAATATGCGCGTACGGGAGAAGCGCCGCCATTAAGGCGGCGCTTCCGAAGGGGCCATTTCTGGCCCCTTCGCCGTGCGCGGCGCGGCCGTCTCGGCTGCGCTAGGCCAGGGGAGGCTGCTCTGCCGCCCGGCCGCAATAGGTACTCCCGCCGCCTGCACGGGGGAGGTCCTTTTCTCTTCCTGGGTGCCTTTAGGACCTCCCCGCCATGCGCGGCGCGGCTGTCTCGGCCGCGCTAGGCCAGGGGAGGCGGCTCTGCCGCCCGGCCGCAATAGCTACTGTGACCAGGGTTCCTCCCGTGGGCGTCCCTTCCGACCGCTCATTCCCGTGCCCAACCGCGGCACTTCGGCACGCCTCGCCGCCCAGGCTGGTCCGGACACGGCGTGTCGTACCGAAGTGCCGCGTTAACACACGGGGAGGTTGCCCGGCGTTGAGGTTGAGGCCCTCTCTGCACCGTGCCCTCGCGTGCCCAACCGCGGCAGATCGGCGCGCCGCGCCGCTGGGGTCGGCCCGAGTACGGCGTGTCGTCCCGAAGTGCCGCGTCAAGACACGGGGAGATCGCCGCGCGTCGAGGTTCGGCTCTAGATCTCGCCCTTCCGCATGGCCTTGCGGAGTGCGTTGTAGTCCTCGACGGCCTGATCGGCGTAGACGGATGCCCACTCGGCGATGGCCGAGTCGAACTGCGTCCCTTCGCCGAGGTATCCGGAGATGAAGGGGGCATTGGGCGACTGTGCGTGGGCGCGCGCGAGCACCGTGCCACAGGCATCCACGTAGTCGGTGAAGGGCCGGAAGTCGAGGGTCTCGGTGTCGATGGAGACGTTCTGGTCGCGGAACTGACGCACGTAGAAGGCGTGTCCGTCCTTGCGGACCCAGCCCAGGAACGGATCGCTCACCGACTGCAGCACGCGCTGGTTGGCGACGACCCGATGTCCGTGATCGTCACGATCGGCACGCCCGTCGATGATCGGTGCGCGCGGCGCGGTGGCTCCGCCGAATTCGACGGCGACGGATTCCGTCGCCTCCTTCACCTGCAGCACGAGGGACTCGCCGGACGGTCCGGTGAGCACGACGATGTAGCAGCGCGTGCCGACGCTGCCGACCCCGACGACGCGCCGTACGGCATCCGTCGCCACATACTGCGACAGCAGCACCGCGATGTCGGAGGGCAACGTGTTCACGTACTCGCGTGCGATCTCGAGCACCGTGTGTTCCGTGGTCTCCGGAACGTGGGTCAGCACCGGCGGGTTCTCGATGATGGACACGGTGCCGTCTGCAGCGCGTTCCGTGATCTTGCGCACCACGCGCGCAGAGGTGCGCCTGGATGCCGCGTCGATGGCATGGTCGAGCACCTTCTGCGAGCTCGCGGCACGTTGCCCCCTGTGCACGTCGGCCCGGATGTAGTACCGCTCCAGCACGCCGAGCTGCGTGATCTGCCGCAGCGCGATCCGGTAGCTGGCGGCGGCCTCGAGCGCCGCGGTCTGCACCTTGGATTCCTTGAATCCGCGCTGACGTGCGGCGATGACGACGCTGCCGACGAACCGTTTGACATCCCATTCCCACGGCCCGTACGCGGATTCGTCGAAGTCGTTGAGGTCGAAGGTGAGGGCACGCTCGGGGGAGGCGTAGATGCCGAAGTTGGCGATGTGCGCATCGCCGCAGATTGTGACGTCGACGCCGGTCCGCGGTGCGTCGCGCAGGTCGGCGGCCTGAATCGCCGCTGATCCGCGGTAGAACGCGAACGGGTTGGCGGACATCCGCTCCAGCCGCAGCGGGATCAGCTCCTGCACCCGATGCTCGTGCTGTGCGCGCAGGATGCCGATCGGGTCGCGATCCTTCGCCGGTACGTACTCGGCGTGCGCCGACCGCGGCACGTCCCCCCGTGCCGCCTTGCCGGCCTCGATGAGGTCATCGGCGCTGTGGATCGCCTCGTGGTCGAAGCGAAGGCGGCCGTCATCCGCGCTCATGGATGCTCCTCGTGATCGTGTCGTGACTGGGGTGCGGAGGTTGGCCTCACCTGCGGATGCCGTGCAATCGTCGGCGATCGCCCGTCGGTCATTCTTTCCCAGGGCTCGACGTCTCCGTCGACGACGATGAACATCGGGTGCTGGCGGATGTCTGGATCGTCTGCCAGCCGTTCCGCGCGTTCCGGAGACCGGACGCGGAGTTTCTGAAGCAGGTGGTCGCGCTCGTACCCGAGTTGACCCGCGGTCACGCGCAGGCGCAGTGTCGCGTCGGGCGATGCGACGATGCGAGTGCGGTCGAAACGGTAGGAGCGGGCATCCGCTTCGAGGGCGAGGCCATGCAGGTACGTCGCGATGGCGTGGTCGTCGGCGCGGAATCGTTCCAGCTGAGGATGGTGCCGATACCCGACGGTCGCACCGGAGAGCGCCTTCTGCGCGAGCAGCGCCTCGCGCCAGCAGGCGACGAGTCCCGCGGCGTCGAGGTACTGCGGGTGCAGGCTCCACAGGCGCATGGGGACAGCCTAGGGCCGGGCAACCCAGCGGATGCCACGCCCCCGCTGTGTCTTCCCGCGGACGAAGCTTCAGCGAACGCCGGACGGACGGCAATGCTATGTGCCCGTTGACAGCGGTGTCGGCTCAGAACTGGAGGCGTACGACCGCACGGTGCGGTTGCGGCCGCGACACGATCTCGAATCCCGCGGCGACGAACGATGAGACCGCCCCGTGATAGAGGTCGGCCGATGACGTCTTCTTCACGGTCGGATCGACCGGATACCCCTCCAGTACCCGCGCACCCGACGCCTTCGCGTGCGCGACAGCCGCATCAAGCAGCGCGGCCGCTACCCCGTGTCGCCGAAATCCCACGCGCACGACGAAGCAGGTGATGGACCAGACGCTCGGGTCGTCCTGCGACTCGGCGCTGCCCTGGGCGACGACCCGCGTGTTGCGGAGGCGCGGATACACCGGCCGCGGCTCCACCGCGACCCAGCCGACCGGGTCGTCGCCGAGATAGGCGATCAGACCGGGGCCCGGTGACTGACGGGCCTGCTCGCGGAGCGCGGATTCGTACCGTGCGCGCTCGTCGTCGCTCCAGGTACCCGCCGCCTTGAAGTATTGGCACCAGCACCCTGCCGGGTCGCCGCGCGTGCCGAACACGGTCTGCGTGTCGGCCCACGGCACCTCGGACACGGGAACGACGCGGATGATCGCAGCGGTTTCTGGAGACGTCTTCGTATCCATGTCGCCACGGTAGCGCCTGCCGCCGACAGCGGTGAGAGGGCAGCACGAAGCGCCGCCCGCCGTGCCGTTCGCTGCGTGGCCCGGAGGCGAAGGGTCAGGCGCGTTCGCTGAGGCCTTCAGGTCGCCGTCGGCCGCGATCACGACGGGGCCCTGCGGCCACGGATGCCCGCGCTCGACTCGCACGGACCCGTCGCGACATCCACGGTGCGAGGGCACCGCTCGGACCCTGTAAACTGTCCAAGGCCGTTTCGGCGGCCAACGGGCTGTGGCGCAGTTTGGTAGCGCACTTGACTGGGGGTCAAGGGGTCGCAGGTTCAAATCCTGTCAGCCCGACGTTGTGATGTCTCAGGACATTGCAATAGCCCGAACCCACGTTTTGTGGGTTCGGGTTATTGCTGTGTGCGGGGTTGGTAGTCGCGGTCGAGGCTGGCGGTCAGCTCGCGGAGGATCTCGCCTGTGGCGGCGTTGATGATGGTGACGTCGAGGTCGTGGATGAGGAGTTTGACGTGGGTTCCGGTGTGGGTTCGGCCGACGCCGATATGACGTAGGCGGCCGGCGACGCGGAGCCGGAAGGCGGTTGGCTGGGGCGACTGGTGCTCATCAAGAGCAGCTTTTCGACGTCGACTGCGAGACGAGCGCCCGTACCTTGGCGGCGAAGGCGCGCGGATGGCTGAGATTGCCGTTGTGTCCTCCGGGCATCCGCTCGATGGGTGTGCCGAGAAGACCGGCCAAGGCGATCGCGCATCGGTGGTCGTAGACGGCGGGTGGTGTCTGTTCACCGACAGCCGGCACCACGCGCACCGATGCCTCGCGCAGATTCTCCAGCTCGAGTTCGTCTTCAATCACCGCCGTGAAGTCGTTCCGGATGAAGTGGTCGAAATTCTGCCGTCGCTGCTCATCGAGCGGCTGCGCGGTGAGTCCCGTTTCGGCGTCGTCAGGGGTTTGCACGATGCCCAGCGCGTCGCGAATCAGAGGGACGGCGGCGAACAGGCCTTGCGCGACGTAAGTCGACTGAATTTCGGAGAGCTCGTGTCGTTGTCGGGCACCGTCTGTCTCGGGCAGCAGGCTCGGTGCGACGGGCTCATGGGCTACGAGCAGGTCGAGTTGTTCGGGGTGTCGAACTGCGAGATGCAATCCGATCACCGCGCCGATGCTCAGGCCGAGCATGCTCACCGGTCCGTCTGCGACAGCCTTGAGAAGGTGGTGCAGGTCTTCAGCGTGGTCTGACATCGTCGCAGAGCCACTGGGCGGTGTCGGGCGGCTGCGGGAGAGTCCTCGCCGGTCGTAGGTGAGAACGGTGAAGTCCTCGGCAAGGACGTCGACGAGATCGACACTGCGGTCGGCGTCTCCCTCTCCACTCTCGGCGATCAACAGGAGCGGGCCCGAACCACGCATCTGGTAGTGGAGGACCGCGCCCGGAACCTCCAGCCGGTTGCCCTTCTCGGAGCTGGACGCGGCCTGACTCCGACGCGAGTCGGATGAGCTGTTGCTTGGCATTGTCATGACGTAGGTCGTAAGGCAAGTTACATCGAAATAGATACATCAATTTCGATGTTAGAGTGAGGGTGTGAACTCAGTCGAGCTGTTCCTCTTGGGAAGGGTTCTGATGAAGCTGGGCGAGCAAGGGATGCCCCAGCTCGCCGGCTCGCAGCGTGGCCGCGCAGGAGAACGGGTTGTTTTGGTCGTTGCCACCGAGATCGCGATGTACCCGGGGACGACCGTCGCGGAAGTCACCGCGCGAACCGGGTTGCCTCAGAGCCAGGTGTCCGAAGCCGTCTCGCAGCTGGTCACCGCAGGCTCGGTGGAGGCGGGCCGGGATCCTGACGACGGCCGCAGAACGCTGCTGCGTCCCGCTCGTCGCGTATCGAGCCGAGTCGCCGAGGTTCGCGCCGGAAGCGTCGATGGAGTCGTCGCGGAACTTGTCGGAGAGACGGACCTGCGCCGCGTGATGGACGCTCTCGAATTCTTGTCCGCGAAACTGAGTCCGGCGCGAGCCGGCGAACAATGATCCATCGCCGTCGGGGGAGCGTCTTGGGCGGAGCGTGGCCGATGACGAGACGCGGTGCTGGGCCGGCGCGATGGCAGAGGCGGCTCGAGACTTTGACAGCCCGCTCTGTGCGCAATTCCTGCTGCACGACTCGGGCATCCGCCGGCTGCAGGTCGACGATTAGCCGAGATAGGGCGCTCACTCCGCCCAGCCGCACGCTCGCCGCCCAGTACGCTTGATCGGATGTCGAACACCCGCGCCGAGGCTGCGTACCTGCGCTCCCTGGCCGCGTTCCGGGCTCCCACGCTCGACCTGCTGCATCGTCGTTACGCGCCGTTCGTCGTCGCCGTGCTGTCGATCGTGTTCACCATCGACCGCCCGACCGTCGCGGTGTCGGATGCACACGCGGAGGTCGGCGAGATCCTCGACGAACTGAGGGCTGCCGGCTACGACGAGGACGAGCGGATGCTGCCCTCCGGCTCGGCCCGCGAGATCTGTCGCTACTGGGTGAAGGTCGGCTGGCTCAGTCCGCAGATCGAGGGCGACGTCGAGGTCTACCGTCTGACCGCTCACGCCGTCGGCGCGCTCGAGATCACGGGCCGAACAGGCGGTGGACGCACACGAGTGTCCAACTCCCGCGTGCGCACCCTGCTCGACGCCGTGGAGCGTCTCGCCGTCGACGCGGAGGCGGATCCGGAGGTGCGCCTGAAGCGGCTCGTCGAGGAGCGCGACGCGCTGGACGCCGAGATCGCGCGTCTCGCCGCGAAGGGTGAATCGGCGCCCGTCGACGACGAGCAACTGCTCGAAGAGGCGGAGAACGTTCTCCATCTGGCTCGTGAGCTGCCTGCGGACTTCGCCCGGGTCGCGGAATCCATCAAGGCGATGCAGCGCGACGTCGTCGCGGATCTGCGTCGAGACGTGCGTCCGACGGGCGAGGTGCTGCGCGAGTATCTGGAGCGTGGCCAGCACGTGATGCAGTCGACTCCTGAGGGTCGCGCGTTCGCCGGCGCGCTGCGTCTGCTCGGGGATCCGGAGCGGATCGACGACCTCACCGCACAACTGCACACGGTCCTCGCCCAGCCTTTCGCACGACTCATGGATGCCGAGCAGCGCGGCGAGCTCGACGCGATCGGCCGACGGGTGGAGCTGGGCGTTCAGGAGGTGCTGACGGCGCAACGGCGGGCATCCCATGTCATCAGCGGACAGGTGAGCGCGCACGATCCGGTGTGCGACCGTCAGGTCGACGAGCTTCTGCGGGACGTCATGTCCGGGCTGCAGGCGTGGACGCGGGGGCCGTCGCTTCAGGCACCCGTCGAGCCGGTGCGAAGCCTGCCGATGGCCACGGTGGGGCACCTGAGGCAGTCGCTGGGCGACATCCGTCCGCCGGCCGCGCCGGCTCCGCTGACGGAGGCGGGCGCGGAGGCCGAATTCTTGGATACCGACACGCGCGCCTGGGGCGGACCGCGGTATGCGGAGCTCGAGGTGTACGTGGCGGGGCTCGGCGACGATTTCGATCTGGGCGAAGCGTTCCAGGGTGCGCAGGACGATACGCGGCGGCCCGTCGACCTGCTGGGCCTGCTCGAGATCGCACACCGCAACGGGATGAGCGAGGGCGACGAGGTGTCGGTCGTCGAGGCACTGCGTCCCGACGGGACGAGACGGCGTTTCGCGTTCGGATCCGTGACAGCTCGCACCGCGAAGGAGGCAGAGGATGACTGAGCTCGCAGCGACAGTCGACGACGATCGCGAGGAGACAGTGGCCGCGACGGAGGACACCGTGTCCACGCACGTCGATGCCGATGCACCGACGATGTCCGTGGACGACTCTCGGGTCGACCGTGACGAGCCGTTCATCGCCCCGGTCGCCATGGAGGACGACCCCGACGAGCTGTTCGCCGGGGACCGCGGCGTGCTCGATGCCGAGGTGCGCCGCGTGCTCGTGCAGGTGCTGCGGCGCCGGTTCCTGTTCGCGGAGCGCAACCGTGACGAGTGGAAGGTGCTCCTCGACCATCAGCCGATCATCGAGTCGCGACTGAACGACGTGTTCGTGCGGCTCGTCATCGATCACGACCGGGGGATCGCGTACAAGCAGCAGGTGCGCTCGGGCGAGCTCGATGCGCCGATCCTGCTCAAGGATGTGCCGTACTCGCGCGCCGAGACGCTCGTGCTCGTGCACCTGCGGACCGTGTATCAGCGCGAATCGGCTGCAGGCGAGCCGTCGGCACGCGTCGACATCGAGGATGTCGAGCAGACCGTCCTGAGCTACCTCGCTGAGGCGGACGGCGACACGGCGCGGAGGCAGCGCACCATCCGCAGTGCCATGGCGCGACTGGCCAAGGACGGGATCGTCGACGAGGAGACGACCGGGCGATACCGGATCAGCCCGCTGATCGAGATCGTGCTGAGCGCCGAGAAGCTGCGCGAGCTGCGCGACTGGCTGCGTGAACAGTCGGTGGCGATCGATTCCACGACGGACGAGATCGCGCACGAGGAGGCGGAGGACATGGAGTCCGCCGACGCTGACCCCGTGGACGTCGAATCGGCGGAATGGGCAGACGCGGTGCTTGCAGACGCAGAGACGGCAGACGCAGAGACGGCAGAGGAGATGGCGCTGTGACGATGCTCGACACCCTGTTCGGGCTCATCCCCGCGGCGTCCCGCGGGCAGCAGTGGCTCGCCGAAGACCTTCAGCTGGTCAACTGGGGCGGCTACGACGGCGCTCACCGTGTGCGCTTCTCGCCGGGCGCGACGCTGCTGTGCGGGGGATCCGGATCCGGCAAGTCCACGCTCATGGATGCCTACATCGCGCTCATGATGCCGCACACGACACCGTTCAACGGTGCGTCGAACGGGGGAGTGACGGGACGTCCGCGCGGCGACGAGCAGCGCAACATCCTCTCGTACGCCCGCGGCAAGCTCGACGAGTCCCGCACGGAGGACGGCACGAAGATGCGCGTGCTCCGTGGCGACGGGGTCGACACGTGGACGGCGGTCGCGATGACGTGGCTCGACCACGACGGCTCCCGGTTCACGGCGGTGCGCGCGTGGTACATCCCGGCAGGCGCCCGCGTGCTCGAAGACACGGTTCGGGTGCGCGCCACCACGGACAGCGCCTTCGACCTCAGCTCCCTTGAGAAGGCCGCGGCGCTCCGGCTGTCGGACACATCCCTGAAGGCCGCAGGTCTCGACCCGGTCGGCACCGATCGGGAGTTCTCGGCACGACTGCACGCCGTGCTCGGCATCGGCGCTGCGGGGGCGGGCGCCAAGGCGATGAGCCTGCTCGCGCGCATCCAGGCAGGGCAGCAGATCACCACGGTCGACGACCTGTACAAGCGTCTCGTGCTCGAAGAGCCGGAGACCATGACGACGGCGGATGCCGTGGTCGCGCACTTCGACGAACTGGAGAGCACGCGGCAGCGGATGCTCACGGCACGCCAGCAGGTCGGCGCGCTGGAACCGCTCCGCGAGCTGCGCGGCAAGATCGCCGACGCCGGCGAACGGGTGCGGGTGGTCGACGGGATCGGCGGATTCGACGACCCGGCATCCCTCGCCTCGCTCTGGCGGGCACGTCGTCGGCTCGACCTGCTGCGAGAGGTCGAGACCGAGCTCGGGTCGCGCACGCATGAGCTGGACCTCGCGCTGCGCGAGAAGCATGCGCTGGCGGACGCCGCGGAGTCCGAGCGGGAGGGACTGGCCGATCTGCTGCGTCAGTCCGGTGGAGACCGCCTCGAGACCGCGCAGCGCGAACTCCGGCAGATCGAGTCCAGGCTCGCGACCGTGCAGCAGGCGCGCCTCAAGCTCGATGCGGAACTTGCGGCGGCAGACATCCGGGTCGCGAATCGCGACGAGTTTCAGGAATTGGTCGCGGTTGCCCGTGCGGCTCTGACCGACGCTGATGGCAAACGCATCGCGCGCGCCGCGTTCGCCACCGCGATGTCCGCTCACAAGGCGGCGGTGGTGGAAGCGGCCAAGCTCGAAGAAGAACTGAAACGCGTCACGGAGGGGCGCAGCAACGTGCCGCCGCATCTCCGCGACGCACGCGACCTTCTCGCCTCGACTGCCGGACTCGAGCCGGACGATCTTCCCTTCGTCGCCGAGCTCATCGAGGTCCGCACCGAATTCGAGCCATGGCGTGAAGCGTTCAACCTTGCACTCGGCGGCTTCGCAACCACCCTCCTGATCGATGTCGCTCGTCTGGATCGTTTCCGCGCGGCGATCGACGCCGTCCGCACGCCCGTGCGGCTTCGTTACGAGGGCGTGCACACCGGACTGGACGGCGCGAGCAGTCGTGATGGGCGCTCGCTCCCCGGTCGGCTGGACTACGCGACGACCCCGTTCACCGGATGGCTGCAGGAGCGCCTCGAGAGTCGTTTCGACTTCGTCTGCGTCGATTCGCCGTCCGAGCTCTCCCGTCACCGCACTGCACTCACGATCACGGGCCAGCTGTCGCAGGGCAGCGGCGGTGCGCACGGAGGCCACGGCCGCGACAACGTGCTGGGCTTCTCGAACGAACGTCGGCTGCGTGAGATCGAGACCGAGCTCGAGGCTGCAAGGGCTCGCGTCGCGCGGGCCGAGGCAGCTGCCGCATTAGAGGAGGAGCGGCTCGACGCTCTCGACGGCAGGCTGGCGCTGTATGCCAGGCTCACCGACCTCACCTGGGAACAGGTGGACCTCGACACGGTCACCGCCGAGCGTGACAGGTGGACGGCCGTGCAGGACGAGGTGGTGGCCGGCAACCCCGAGATCGCACGGGTCCAGTCGCAGATCGCCGACATCAAGGAGCGCTCCGCCGGTCTCCAACGGGACGTCGGGCGCCTGGAGTCCGAACGGGAGAACACCCAGGAGACGTGGGGCAGTGTCACCGACGACGTCGATGCGAGTCAGCGCGTGGTCGAAGAGGCGGAGGATGCCGGACGGGAGCTCGACGACGACCAACGCGCATACCTCGACGCACGGTTCACCCTGGGCGAGCAGGCGGCGTCGGCACAGGCATCCGCGGTGCTCGTACGTTTCGACGCGGCTCTCGCGAACGCCGGTCACCGTCTCGACGAGGACCGGCGCGCAGCGGTTCAGGCACTTGGCGAGCACCGCGAGTCGGTGCGGCGCATCATGCAGGGATTCGTCGATCGCTGGCCCAACCCGAACCTGCTGCCCGACCCGGACTCCTCGATCACCGACTTCGTGTCGCTTCTGGAAGCTCTGGAAGTCAGCGGTCTGCACCGGCTCGAGGCGGAGTGGCGCGACAGCCTGCTCAAGCTGTCGGGCAACGACCTCACGAACCTGGACTCGACGCTCAGCAGGTCGCTGCGCGAGATCCGCGAGCGCATCGAGCCGATCAACCGCATCATGCAGGATCTGCCGTTCTACGACGACGATCATCGCCTGCAGATCACGACGCGGGAGAACCAGTCGGAGACACGCAAGCGGTTCCGCAGGGAACTGCGCGACGTGCGAGGGCTCATCGATGCAGCAACGACCGACGACGAGCGGGAGCAGGTCTACCGTCGCATGGCCCGTCTGATCGGGCGGATGCGACGCTCGGCCCCCGACTTCGCCGACCTCGTCGATGTGCGCAACCACGTGCGCGTGAGCGCCGAGCGGGTGGACGCGGCGACCAAGTCACACGTCGCACTCTACGACCACATCGGCGAGAAGTCGGGAGGCGAGTCGCAGGAGCTGATCGCCTTCATCGTGGGCGCCGCGCTGCGCTACCAGCTGGGCGACGCGGGATCCGAACGGCCGCGCTACGCGCCCGTGTTCATGGACGAGGCCCTGATCAAGGCGGATGCGCACTTCACCAAGCGAGCGATCGGCGCCTGGCGCGGGCTCGGATTCCAGCTCGTCATCGGGGCACCGAACGACAAGTACAGCGCCATCGAGCCGCACGTGGACGTGGAGTACGACATCCTCAAGGACACTCGCGGGCGATCGTGGGCGAAGCCGAAGGTGGGGCTGCAGGAGGCGGTCGTGTGAACAGACGGCTGCAGGGTGAAGTAGCGTCCTATGGTCAGCGTCGACGGAAAGAGGCCCATGGAACGCCGAGCACCCGACAGCATCACGCAGCCCGAGGCGAGCGACGACTCGGCACAGCATCCTGAGGTGCAGACCTCGGCCGGGCGCGTGCGCGGTCGCTGGCGCCCGACCACCGGCGACACGACCGGCGGTGACGCGATCAGCGGAGCCACGACCGACACTCGGTCCGCTGCATTCCTCGGGACCCCGTTCGCCGAGGCTCCGGTGGGGGAGTTGCGGTTCGCCGCTCCGGTGCCGAAGGCGCCGTGGGACGGCGTGCTCGACGCCGTGACGTTCGGCGCGACGGCGCAGCGCGGCGACCCCGGCGTGACGCTCATCCCTGAGCCGAGCATCCCCGGCGACTCCACGTTGAACCTCAACGTCTTCACCCCTGTGCCGGAGCGCGCAGAACCGGGCGCAGGGATGCCCGTACTCGTGTGGATCCACGGCGGCGGGTACTTCGCCGGATCGCCGGCGAGCCCCTGGTACGACGGGCGGGCCTTCAACCGTGACGGCATAGTGACGGTGTCGATCTCGTACCGTCTCGGCTTCGACGGCTTCGGATGGATCGCCGATGCCCCGCCCAACCGTGGCGTGCGCGACTGGATGCTCGCGCTGGAGTGGGTGCAGGAGAACATCGCGGTGTTCGGCGGGGATCCGTCGCGGGTGACGATTGCCGGACAGTCCGCGGGCGGCGGCGCTGTCCTGACACTCCTCGGCATGGAGAAGGCGCAACACCTCTTCCGCAGCGTCTATGCGCTCTCCGGGGCGCTCGCCGACGTGCGACCCGACCGAGCGGAGGAGTTCGGACGCTCGATGGCCGAGCAGGCCGGCGTCGAGCCGACTCGAGCAGGATGGTCGACGCTGTCCGAGGAGCGCGTGCTGGAGGTGCAGAAGAAAGCGACCGAACTGGGGGCGGACGCGCTGAGTTCCGTCCTCGACGACGGCCTGCAACTGGGACCGGCCGTGGATGGCGATCTGATCCTTCGCCCGACTCCGGATTCGTTCCGCATCGGGGTCGGCGCCGACAAACCGCTCGTGCTGGGCACCACCGACGACGAGTTCACGATGGCGGTGACCGGCGCCGCGAAGACGCTGCGATGGGTGCCGCGTGGGACTCTGCTGCGCCGGCTCGGCGTCCAGAAGGCGCAGCTCAAGGCGTATGTGGCGGCCAACGCCGATGTGGTCGCCAAGGGCAAGGCGCGACTGGCGGGTCGTGTGCTGACCGACCGGATGTTCCGCACTGCGGTGCTCAGGATCCTCGCGGCCCGGGGCGATGCGCCCACCTGGGCGTACCGGTTCGCCTGGCCGTCCGGCAGCTTCGGATTCGCCGAACACTGCCTCGACGTCCCGTTCTTCTTCGACTGCCTCGACGGGCCGGCGATCCAGCCGCTCGCGGGGCCGACGCCCCCGCAGGCGTTGGCCGACACCGTTCACGGTGGGGCCGTTTCCTTCGTCATGGAGGGCGATCCTGGCTGGCATCGATATGACGAGGCTGGGCGCGTGACACGAGTCTTCGATGCGCCGACGCGCGATGTCTTCGACGCGTACGCCTCGGTGCGACCGCCCCTCTGAGAAGCGGCCGCACCGAGGCAGCCGGTTTCCCGAACTCCTACCAGCCCGTGGTCAGGGCGACGCCGGCCCAGAATCCGCAGTGATGCGCGCTCGCGAAGTTCGTCTCCACCTGCGGAGTAGGGGCGACCAGCGAGAGCACTCTGTTCTGCAGGATGCCGAACTTCGGCCACTGCTGAGCTGCGGTCGCCGGTGAGCCGGTTGCGGCGAACTGCGTCCACGCACCGCGCATCGTGGCGGCGAGCTGCTCCTGATCGGAGGACAGCGTTCCGGGCAGCGCGTTCGGCAGATCGAAGAGGTACTGCAACTCGGAGTCATGCGTTGCCGCCAGCGGCGCGCCCAGCGAATCCGGGAGGTCGCGCTACGGTGCGTTGGCGTCGTTGAACTCGTAGCCGTAGGTCGGAGTCCAGAGGGAGGCCGTTGCATCCAGCGCGTATGCGGTGCAGGAGAAGTTGGCGTCGGTCGCGGCGGCGCTGAACGCATGGTTCGGCGTGGCATACGCCGACAGCGGGTACTGAGCAGCGATCCGGTCCGCGACGGACGTCGAAACCCCGAACGATGAGGAGATCGTCGAGACGTAGTTCGCCGCCGTGACCGGGCTGGGGCCGGACAGCTGCACCGTTGCGCCCTTCTGCACGCTGACGCCGATCTCCGTGAAGATGCGCTCCTCGCTCGTGTTCGATCCGTTGATGATCGGCACCCGGTTGAAGTTGCCTGTGGCGATCGCGGTGCCGATCGACTGCTTCACGACGGCGCCGTCCACGACGCCTGGGGTGATGGACAGCGGCTGGTGGGCGACGAGGTCGTCGACCGGCACGCTTCGGAGGCAGTCGGCGCTCTGGTCGGCGCAGCCGAGCGCGTCTGCGGTGGCCTTGCCCTCCGTCTCGGCCTGGGCGAGGGACTTCTGCTTGGGTGAGAACGCACCGCTCTCGACGATGGCACGCTGGAACAGGCCCTTCGCGCCCGGCGACACCAGCTGCTGAAGCACCGAGAGACCGCCGGCAGACTGTCCCGCGATCGTCACGTCGTGCGGATTTCCGCCGAACTCCGCGATGTTGGTCTGCACCCAGCGCAGCGCGGCCTGCTGGTCCATGAGGCCGTAGTTGCCGGCCGTGCCGTGATCCGCGAGCGCGGGGTGGGCGAGGAATCCCAGCAACCCGAGGCGGTAGTTGATGGTGACGACCACGGCCCCTGTCGCAGCGAGCTTGTCGGCGTTGTAGTCGGCACCCTCTCCGAACTCGAATCCGCCGCCGTGGATCCACACGATGACGGGCAGCGACGCAGCACTCGTGGTGGCGGGCGCCGTCACGTTGAGGTACAGGCAGTCCTCGCTCGAGCCGTTCGGGCTCGCCGGCATCTGCGGGCAGACGGGCGAGTAGGTGGACGCATCCCGCACGCCCGACCAGTGTGCGGCGGCCTGTGGTGCCCGCCAGCGCAGGTCGCCGGTGGGCGGTGCCGCATACGGCACGCCACGGAACTCGCGCGCGCCATCACTGCTGATGCCCTTGAGCGCGCCGGCGTCCGTGCTGACGACGAGCGGAGCGGATGTCGCGCCGGCGGCATGCGCGGACGCCGGCCCAACGACCGCGATGGCCGCGATCACGGCTGCGAGCACAGCGAAGACGAGGGCGATCCGGCGACGGGAGTCGGAGATCGGGACGGCGCGGGCGAGCGTCGACGTGGACTGAGTCGGTGGATCCTGTGGGTATCCGATGCGGTTCATATCGACCACGATGGCGCCAGGGAGACGTCCGAATCGCCTGGGTAGCTCCCGGGTCGGCACCCCGGTAGGGACACCCGTGACGCCCGGGGTGGCGGTCTGTTTTGGCCGCGGGTGTGCTGGGGATCTCGGCCCCCTACGCCGGAGTCCTAGCGGCCCAGCGCGCCCGCCAGCTGCCGTCGCGAGGTGACTCCGAGCTTCGTGAAGACCTTGCGCAGATGCCATTCGACGGTGCGCGGGCTGAGGTAGAGCTGCGCGCCGATCTCGGGATTGGTACCGCCAGAGGCGGCGAGCATGGCGATCTGCTTCTCCTGTGACGTGAGGTCTTCCAGAGGATCGGCGCTGCGACGATGGACAGTCTCTCCGGTGGCGAACAGTTCGCGACGTGCACGTTCGGCGAATCCGACGACGCCCATGTCGCTGAGCATGTCGTGGGCTATCCGAAGCCGGTCCCTGGCCTCCACCCTGCGGTTGGCGCGCCGCAGCCACTCGCCGTAGACGAGTGAGGAGCGGGCCAGCGGGGCGCGCTGCCGGGTACGGGTCAGCAACTCGATCGAGCGCAGGTAGAGGCGTTCCGCATCGGCGTCGGCGGCCGTCAGCGCGGAAGACCGTGCGGCGACGCCGAGCGCCCAGTCGGTGGCACAGGCATCCGCGATGTCGTTCAGGCGGGCAGCGGATGCCAGCGCCTCCACCGTGTTCCCGGTGCGCACGGCCGCCTCGACGTGTTCGGGCAGGAGCCAGGAGGCCAGCCCGATGTCGAACGGATGGCCGGCGACATCGTTCGTGGCCTCGAACGCGTCGGCGTAGCGGCCGAGCGCGTTGAAGAGCATCCCGCTTGCGAACGCGATGGAGATGAGCCACTGGCCCTCCCCGCGACGGAACACGTCATCGCGTGGTGCATCGATGATGGGCAGCGCGGCGACCTCGTCACCGCGGAACGTGTGGAGCCACAATGCGCGATTCATGGTGGGTGGCGCGTCGGTCACCTGGATGACGGGTCGGACCGAGTCGGCGAGGGACTCGGCCGCGGCCACCCTGCCGCTCCACATCAGCACGGAGACGCGCTCGGCCATCGCCATCGGGAGCAGGGACAGCGCTCCGGTGCGGTAGCTGTGCTGCAGCTGCAGGTCGGTGAACTCGTCGTAGGCGACATCGTCGGAGAGGATGCGCGCCACGAGGCTCCCGAGCGCCAGCCAGTGCGGGCCTTCGTCGTCGCCGACAGCGTCTGCACCCAGCCCGCGCCGCAGGACGTGCAGCGGCGGCCCGCCGGAATCGGCGGGCTCGGCGGACGGCAGCCCGTCGCCCGATTGCCCGTCGCCAGGGGGATCGTCACGCACTGGCCGAGCCGGCTCGACACCGCGGTCGTCGGTGTCGGCGTTGTCGGGGCGCACCATCGCCTGGCGCGCCTCGGAGGTCAGCGAGGCGAGCGCCGTGCGGAGGAGCGGGGCCGCCGCGGCATAGCCGTCGATGACGAGCACGGAGAGGCTCCGCAGGGCGTCCCAGGCCGCAGCCGAGGAGGGGAGCAGGCGTGGGGTCGGTGCCTCGAGGATGGCCGATGCGACATCGCGCAGGTCGACGCCGACGGCCAGCGAGCCCGAGCTGAGGGCCGCGTTGAAGGCGTCCGCATAGATCGCGATGGATGCCTCGGCGTCGTGCGGTGCGAGCCGCTCCGCTGCGTGCAGCAGGAGTCGCGGAGCGTCCTTGCCTCGCGTGACCGCGTGCGCGGCCCGCGCCCGCACGAGCTCCGCCCTTGCGCGTTGGTGGTCGTCGAGCTGGGAGGGCGTCGCGAGTTCGAGGAGCGTCAGCGCGTCGGTCGTGGCGCCGGCGCGGAACTTGTCCTCGGCAGCCATGAGCGCCCTCCGAGCCCGGATGTTCGGATCGGGGGTGAGCTCGACGGCGCGCTGATGGAACGCGGCGCCCGCCGCAAGCCCGCCCCGAGCCTGTGCTCGCCGCGCGGAGCGCACGAGATCGGCCGCCACCTCCTCGTCGAAGCCCACGACGGCTTCCGCCCGGTGCCAGGCGCGACGATCGGGATCCTCGACCGGGTCGGTCACGTCGGCGAGCGCGCGATGCGCCGCCTGCAACTGTTCCGGCGTCGCAGCGCGCAGGGCCGCCGACCGCATCAGCGGATGCCGGAACCGCAGCTTCACGCCTAGCTCGAGGAGCCCGTCGTGGATCGCGGGCGTGAGCGCGTCGGCCGTGATCCCCAGCTGCTCTGCTGCCTTCAGCACGAGCCCGGGATCGCCGATCGACTCGACGGCGGCGACCACCAGGATGCTCCTGGTCGCAGGTGGGAGAGCGTCGATGCGTCGCACGTAGCTGCCCTCGATGCGAGTGCCGACGCCCGGCGTCGGGGAGAGGCCGAATCCGCCTGCCACGTCCGCCGGGCTGAGACCGCGGGGGAGTTCGGTCAGGGCCAGCGGATTGCCGCCGGTCTCCGCCACGATGCGGTCGCGCACCGCGGTGTCGATCGGGCCGGCGAGCACGGAGTCGAGCAGGCTGCGGGCATCCGTGTCGTCAAGGCCCTCGACGACGAGCGTCTCGAGACCGGCGAAGGTGGGATCCTCGCTCGGCTCGCGCACCGCGAACACGATGCCGACCGATTCGGCGACGAGCCGTCTGGCAACGAAGGCGAGCGTCTGTCGCGAGGCGAGGTCGAGCCACTGGGCATCGTCGACGAGGCAGAGCAGCGGTTTCTCGGCGGCGGCCGCAGAGAAGAGGTTCAGCACGGCGAGCCCGACAAGGAAGCGGTCGGGTGCGCCGCCTGCCTGCAGGCCAAGTGCAACGCCGAGCGCCGCGGCCTGCGGCGCGGTCAGTGCATCCCGATACTCCAGCAGCGGCGCGCACAGCTGGTGCAGTCCGGCGTAGGCGAGCTCCACCTCGGACTCGACGCCATGGGCGCGCACGAGGCGGCATCCCGACGCGCGCGACACGAGGTGGTCGATGAGAGCCGATTTGCCGACTCCGGCTTCGCCGCGGATGACGAGCGACCGGCTCTGACCACCGCGCAGACTCGACACCAGGTGGTCGAGGAGCTGGGTCTCGGTTCGTCGTCCGAGGAGAGTCGATGCACGTGCCGATGCCACGACCCGATAGTAGTGGTGGTGCGAGAAACCGCTCTCAGTCGCGTTCGTCCCGCTCGAGCAGCAGCCGGGTGAACTCGAGGGATCGGATCAGCCACACCGCTTCTATCCGTTCGTAGGCAGCCAGCACGTATCCGCGACCATGGATGCGTCGTCGGCTGCCGTCTCGGCCGCGGCGCACGGCGAGGTGGTCGAACGCCCACACCCCTTCGGCTCGGTTCGGCGAGTGGATCGTGAGCTCCTCGAGGCAGGCGGTGAGCACGAGCACGGCGCCTCGGTAGCGCTCGGCGAGGGTGCTGCCGATCTGCGGGGCATCCGCGAAGCACACCAGCTCGCCGTCATCGCCGTAGGCGCGGACCTGCCCGCTCGACGTGAACAGCCGGTCGAGCTCGTCCCACGCCTTCATCGCGGCGTACCGGCAGAAGCGCGCCTGCAGTTCGCGGAGGCTCTCACGGACGACGAGCTGCCCGAGTGCGTCGGGTCGATCGGCGGGACGCACGGGGACCATGGTGTCCTTTCACGATGTGGGGTGATCCGACGATCCCGCATCGCGGCACCCGGCGCGCCCGTGCATCCCCCTGGCATCGTCCCGGGCGACGGAGGGCGGGGCGGTGACGGTGGCCGTGAGCACGACGCAGCGCACGTCCTCAGTCGCGTTCGTTCGGACCCGTCAGGTAGGCGAACACGACCTCGATCGCGCTCTCCAGGTGGTCCGTGTCGCCGGTGACCCACATGGCCCCCACGCCGCCCTGGATGCCCGCGATGAGCGCCGCCGCCGTGCGGTCGGCCGATATCTCGGCGCGCACGAGGCTACCGGCCTGGAGGGAGCGGATGCCATCGGCCAGCATCCCCTGCCAGCGCCGCAGCAGGTCGAGCACGATCGCATCGACGCCGGGTGTTCGGCCGAGCTGACGACTCAGCGCGTTGAGCGGACACCGCGCGCCCTGCGCCCGATACCGGGCGACGACGACGTCGCGCCACCGTTCCCAGGATCGCCAACTCGAGAGGTCGCCGAGGTGCGGCTGCTGCTCGTCGAGCACGCGCTGGGATTCGTGCGCCATGACGGCCAGGAGCAGGTCGTCCTTGCCGCCGGGGAAGTAGTGGAAGAGCTGTCCCTTGCTCGTGCTCGTGATGGCGAGCACGTCGTCGAGGGTGATGGTTCCGGACTCGTCGCCGCGGAGTGCCTCTGCGGCTCCTTCGACGATGCGCTGTCGGGTCGCAAGCCCCTTCGCCGTGAACGCCATGACGCCAAGAGTAGACCGGTCGTACCAGTTCTGGGATTGATCTGTGAGGAGGTTGTTCAGAGCAGAGCGGCGGCCGCTCGCACTGACTGCCGTGAGCGAACATGCTCGAGATCAGCACATTTGGACTTGAGAGTCCAATAATGTCGGCCTAGCGTGCACGTCATGACTGACCGACTCTTAGGCAAGAACGCACTCATCACTGGCTCAACCAGCAATATCGGACGCGCCATCGCGACAGCGATGGCGGCGGAAGGAGCCGGCGTGGTGGTCTCGGGACGCGACGCCGAACGCGGAGCGGAGGTGGTGGCATCCATCCGCGATGCGGGAGGGACTGCGGACTTCGTGCGCGCGGAGCTCGACGGCTCTCGTCTCGCCAGCGAGACCCTGGCTGCGGAGGCCACGGACATCCTCGGCGGTCGGATCGACATCCTCGTGAACAACGCGGGCATCTTTCCCGGCCACACGACGATGGACGCCGACGAGGCGCTCTTCGACCGCATCTTCGGTGTGAATCTGAAGGCGCCCGTGTTCCTGACCCAGGCGCTGGTGCCCGGAATGATCGAACGAGGTGGGGGCGTCGTCATCAACCTCGGCTCCTGGGTGTCGAGGCTGGCGGTGGCGTCGTCTCCGTTGTACGCCGCGTCGAAGGGCGCGACCGAGACGCTGACCAGGGCGTGGTCGGCGGAGTTCGGGTCGCGCGGCATCCGCGTCAATGCCATCTCGCCCGGCGTGATCAGCACGCCGGGCTCGCCGACCGAGCCGGCGGGACGGATGATGCGCGGCACGCCGGCCGATGCGGCAGGGCATCCGGATGCGATCGCCGCCGCGGCGGTGTACCTCGCCTCGGACGACGCGGCGTTCGTGCACGGAACCGTGCTCGACGTGGACGGCGGACGTGTCGCCGTGGCGGTGATGGCCACGGCCTGAGCGGTGACGAGACGAAGGAGTGCCGCATCCGAGAGGTGCGGCACTCCTTCGTCGTTCACATTGCCGAGGTCTCGCCCTGGTCGACTCATCGGCGGCGGATCAGGGGAGTCAGACCGCACTGTCGTCCCCGTCTGCTGACGCAGGAACTCCGGCCGCCCGCCGTTGACCTCGTCGCGGATGCCGACGGATCACTCCGGAAGCGGCTGTCCGGCCTGCTCGCGCACCATGTGCTCCGCGTACCAGTCGGGCCAGTCGGCATCCTCGTGACCGATCCGCGCCTCGTGCTCACCGTGAGCGGCGGCCGCGCGGCGCAGCGCTCCCGCGAGCTCCTGCGGCGTGTCGTACGACGTGCGTGCGATGCGGCCAGGGATGCGCGTGGTCACCTCCTGCACGACCCACTGGTTGCCGTCCGGGTCCTCGAACGAGAGGAACGAGCCGTACGAGCCGCGGTTCGGTGCGAGCCCCGGGATGCGCGCCGTCGTGCCGGCGTGGTGGAAGACGCCGGTGGCGTCATGGAAGATCTCGCTGACCTCGACACCTCGGGAGAGGAGGTCGGCGCGGGTCGCCTCGATGTCGTTCACGACGACCATGAGGCCCTTGGTCGAGCCCGGCTCGGCGTCGGTGACGCCGACCCCGAAGATGATCGAGGTGGGCGAGGCGGGCGGCGTGAACTCGATGACGCGGTAGTCGTCGGCGACCTTCAGGTCGACGTCGAGCTTCCAGCCGAGCCGCTCGTAGAAGATCAGGGCGCGGTCGGCGTCGGCGACCGGAAGCACGACGACCTCCAGCTTGATGGGTGTCTCCGTGGCCGGCGTGGAGTTCGCAGCACCGTCGGTCACGGACTTCTGAACCTCGGATGTGGTGTCGATGCTCATGGCTGATTCCCTTTCGATCGATGACCCATCCGACGATGCCGTGCATGCGTCCGTGCGGCGCCCGTGCATCCCCCTGGGGCGACCCCGGGTCTGTCCGGGCCGGGGTTAACACGGGCGATCCCGACCCCTAGCGTCGAGATCGGATCAGCCGGACGAGGATTCCTCGGACGCCGCACGAAGCCCCGGAGTCATGAGAGTCCGGGATATCAGCGGACGGCGATCCGTCCACCCGTTCACGACAGCAAGGGATGCCGACCATGTCCGTCACGAAGTTCTCACTCGAATCCACTCTCGATCCCGCGGACGTCTTCGACGTGCTCACCGACTTCGGGCCGAACCGCGTCGAGAAGTGGCCGTCCATCGATGCCGCGCACTTCACCGTGCACGAGCTCGGAGACACGTGGGCGGAAGTGACGGAGGGCACTGACGCCGCATGGGAGCGCGAGCGCTACGAGTGGGATCCCATCGCTCGCCGGGTGAGCATCACCACGCTGGACTCGAAGCTGTTCGGCGCAGGCGGCGGCTGGACATTCCAGCTCACGCCCACCGAGACCGGCACGCGGATCGACGTGCAGCTCGTCCGCACGCCGAGCTCGTTCAAGGGCAAGGTGCTGGCGAGCCTGCTCCCCCTGATCGGACCCTCATCGCTGCGCAAGTCCTTCAGTGCACCGCTTCAGGCGGCATAGTCGCAGGCGCTGACCGCTTTCGGTTGCTGTACTGCGCAGCCGAGTCGGCGTGCATCCGTCTCAGGCGTCGTCGTCGGGATGTGAGCGGATATAACGCTCGATGCGACGGTCGGGAACGAGCCACATCACCGCGACCGCGACGAACGGCAGCAGCCCCAGCCACGGCAGGATGAACGCCAGCCCGATGCCCAGCAGGTAGAGCACGGGGGAGAGCCACCCCTTGACGTCGCGGCCGATGGCATCCCGCAGCCGTTCCCCGCCCGGCCTCCGCAGGATCACCGACTGCAGGATGAAGTACGCGATCGCCGCACAGAGCAGGTTCAGTCCGTAGACCACCGTCGGAACGAGTGCGACGTCGGTCTTGGTGAGCCAGGCCGTCGTGAACGGATACAGCGAGAGCCAGAACAGCAGGTGCAGATTCGCCCAGAGCACGGTGCCGTCGACCTGAGGATGCAGCTGGAACAGGTGGTGATGGTTGTTCCAGTAGATGCCGATGTAGATGAAGCTCAGCAAATAGGTGAGCAGCCCGAGGCCCGAGTCGTTGACGAGCGATGAGAAGGTGACGCCCTCCGGCACGGCCAGTCCGAGCACCATGACCGTGATGATGATCGCGAGCACGCCGTCGCTGAACGCCTCAAGCCGATTCGACCTCATGCGAGCTCCATGGCTCGTCGGGCGGACGCGGCGTCGAACAACTCGCGGGGTGAAGGACTCACACGGGAAGCCTATTGTCGCGAGGCATTGAGGCCACGGAACTCGGCGCCTATCGTCATGAACATGTGCCGCAACATCCACACTCTCCATAATTTCGAGCCCGCGGCCACCTCCGACGAGGTGCATGCGGCAGCCCTGCAGTACGTGCGCAAGATCGCCGGAACGACCAAACCGTCGAAGGCGAATCAAGAGGCGTTCGACCGGGCCGTGCACGAGATCGCGCACCTCACCCAGCATCTGCTGGACGACCTGGTCGCCACCACTCCGCCGAAGAACCGCGAGGAAGAGGCGGCGAAGGCAAGGGCGCGCGCGGTGCGGTCCGGGCGGTACGCCGCGGCCTGATCGATCGCCGCCGACGGAGCGGTCGTCTCTGGAATCATCGCGCGCTTTTTCACCATCGACTCCGTTGTCGGTACGCTGCTTCTTCGCATGGGCATGACGGGACTGCCCACGCAGGGCGATGGCGTTGGCCGAAGCTCGTCGCGATGCTTCCCGCGGAAAACGACCGCGCCGACCCGCACCGGCGTGACGGAAGGACGGCGCACGTGGCCCTCGTTGACTGGATCATCACCCCTCTCGGCTGGGCGTTGCGGAGCAAGCGCACCGATCCCGGCGGCAGCGTGCAGTTCGCGCCGCAGCTCAACGCGAGCGGATCGTTCGGCGCCCTCACGATCACCTCGCCGTCGTTCGAGGCCGACAAGGAGATCCCGCGCAAGCACAGCGGCACCGGCCGCGGCCCGAACGTGTCTCCCGGACTCGACTGGGGCAGACTGCCGGAGGGCACCGAGCAGATCCTGCTGATCATCGAGGACACGGATGTGCCGATGGCGCAGCCGATCATCCACACCATCGCGCTCCTCGAGCCCGCATCGCCCACCGGTGTGCCCGGCATCCCCGAGGGCGCCATGACCCCCGGCAATCTGCGGGTGCACTACGTGCCCGCCTTCCACGGCTGGGTCGGCTACAGCGGTCCGCGTCCACTGCCGGGACACGGCGTGCACCACTACGGATTCCACGTCTACGCGCTCGACACGGTGATCGAAGCGCACGACGCCGACGGCATCAGGGACCTGCTCGAGCTCGTGCACGGGCACGTGCTCGCCTCCGGGGTGCTGACCGGCACACAGCGCAGCTGAGGTACGCGGCGTCTTTCGTGACGCCGGCGACGCTGTTCTGACGCCGACGGCCTCGGCCAGCGTCCGCGTCAGGGGCGCAGCAGCTGAGCACTCCAGCCCCGCGACGCGCGGTCGTACCGCAGGCGCGTGTGGATGCGAGACGTCGCGCCCTCCCAGAACTCCACCGTGTCGGGGTGGAGGTGCCACACCGTCCACGCCGCCGGCACAGCATCCGGTTGCCGGGCGAGCCTCCGCCTGGCCTCCTCGAGGTCGTCGGTCAGCGCTTCGTGCGACTCCAGGGGTGCGCTCTGCGTTCCGGAAAACGCGATCGCCCGGGCCTCGGGGTTGCGAGCGAGGAAGTCGCGGCGCGATTCGTCGTCGGTTCCCTCGACGATCCGCCCGCGGATGCGCACACTGCGTACCTGGTCGCGCCAGTAGAACGTCAGCGCCGCGACCGGGTTCACAGCGAGCTGGCGGCCCTTCGCGCTGTCACGCTTGCCGGCGAAGCACCAGGCGCCCTCCGCCGTCAGGTCCTTGAGCACCAAGAGCCGCGAGTCCGGCATTCCGTCGGAATCGACCGTCGAGACCGTCATCGCGTGAGGCTCGGGGATGCCGGCCGCTTCAGCGGAACGGAGCCAATCGAGGAACAGCTCCTGCGGCGTGTCTGGCCGGGTCGCGGGGTCGAATCCGGGCGGTGTGCCGACGAGGCTCGGGATGGCGCGGAGGTGCTCGCGCAGCGTCTCGCCCGGTGCCTGGCTGTGCTCGTCGAGTTCGGATACAGGGGTCATGCCTGGATGTTATGGTGTTACCTGTGGAGGAATCAAGCGGTAATCCAGTTTCTGATTTGAGGCTCGATGCCGAGGGTTTCCGCGGCTATCTTCAGTCCAGACTTGCCGGGCTCCGCTCGAGCGACGCCGGTGTCATCCGTCTCGTCATCGACGATCCGCAGTTCGTCGCCGGCGGCACCACGGCGGAGGTGGCTGCTCGCGCCGGTGTTTCGGCCCCGACGGTCGTCCGTGCCGCTCGGGCCGTCGGATTCAGCGGATTCGCCGACCTCAAGCTCGGCCTCGCCTACGCCCGCGGATCCGCAAGGTTCTTCACCCCGTCGCCCCGCCTCGACGCGACGACGCCGGCATCTGACGTGCTCGCGACGACGCTGGACGGCGGGCGTCGAGCCCTGTCGGCGGTCGAAGGCGCCGTCGCCGCGGATGCGCTGGAACGCGCGGCTCGCAAGCTCGGCCGTGCACGTCGCGTGCTCGTCATCGGTGCCGGCACCTCCGCTGCCGTGGCCGTCGACATCGCATTCCGACTGAACTCCATCGGCGTCCCGGCCAACAACGTGGCCGATCAGATGTCCGCGCTCATCGCTTCCCGGCTGCTGGGCAAGGGAGACGTCGCGCTTGCCTTCAGCTCGACAGGGCGAACTCCGCAGACGCTGGCCGTCTGCGACGCCGCACGCTCGAGTGGAGCGGCGCTCGTCGCTGTGACGAACCAGGCGGCGTCTCCTCTGGCCCGACTCGCAGACATCCCGATCGTGGTCGCGGGCGACGACCTGCCAGACCAGATGGCAGCGTCGGCGAGCAGGCTCGCACACCTCTCCGTCATGGATGCCGTGCTCACGGTCGTCGCCCTGCGGAACCCGGATCGGTTGCGGCACGCCGAGCGGGCGGGCACCGACCTTCCTCCGCTCACCGAGTAGTCCGCCGGCGACTCTGACCGGATCAGGGCGTGCCGGACGAGCCAGGCGACGGTCCGTGTGAACCCTGCGTGACATCCACCCGATAGCAGGGGCACCGTGCGTATCGTGAAGCATGACCCCTTCGATTCAGCAGTACCCCTCGCAGCACGGCGCACCGACGGGCACGAACGGCACGGCAGGCACCTCGCAGCCGCCGCGGATCAGCACGCTGGGTGAGCTGAAGGCATCCGGTCACGTGCAGAAGTCGCTGCGTTCCGAGGTGCGCGACAACCTCCTCGCCAAGCTCCGCGCCGGGGAGGATGCCTGGCCCGGCGTGCACGGATTCGAGAGCACGGTCATCCCGCAGCTCGAGCGCGCGCTGCTCGCAGGACACGACATCGTGCTGCTCGGCGAGCGCGGACAGGGCAAGACGCGTGTGCTGCGCACCATCGGCGGACTCCTCGACGAGTGGACGCCCGTCATCGACGGGTCGGAGCTGGGCGAGCATCCGTATCAGCCGATCACGCACGAGTCGATCCGCAGGGCTGCCGAACTGGGTGACGAGCTGCCCGTCGCGTGGCGGCACCGCAGTGAGCGCTACGTGGAGAAGCTCGCGACGCCTGACACGTCCGTCGCCGACCTGATCGGAGACGTCGACCCGATGAAGGTGGCTGAGGGTCGCTCGCTCGGCGATCCTGAGACCATCCACTTCGGGCTGATCCCGCGCAGCCACCGCGGCATCGTGGCGATCAACGAGCTGCCCGACCTGGCGGAGCGCATCCAGGTGTCCATGCTGAACGTGATGGAAGAGCGGGACATCCAGATCCGAGGCTACGTGCTGCGGCTGCCGCTCGACGTGCTCGTCGTGGCGAGCGCCAACCCGGAGGACTACACGAATCGCGGCCGCATCATCACGCCGCTGAAGGACCGGTTCGGCGCCGAGATCCGCACGCACTACCCGCGCGAGCTCGAGGCGGAGATCGCCGTCATCCGGCAGGAGGCGGAGCTGGTGGCGGATGTCCCCGATCACCTCGTCGAGATCCTCGCCCGGTTCACGCGCAACCTGCGCGAATCCAGCTCGATCGACCAGCGCAGCGGCGTCAGCGCGCGCTTCGCGATCGCCGGAGCCGAGACCATCGCGGCCGCAGCGCTGCACCGCGGGACGTCGCGCGGCGAGGACGAGGCAGTGGCTCGCACTGTCGACCTCACGACCGCCGTCGACGTGCTGGGCGGCAAGATCGAGTTCGAGACGGGGGAGCAGGGACGCGAGTCCGAGGTGCTCACCCACCTGCTGCGCACGGCCACCGCCGACGCGGTGCGCGCGCACTTCCGCGGCATCGACTTCGCGCCGCTGATAGCGGCCATCGAGTCGGGCGCCATGATCACCACCGGCGAGCGGGTCACCGCGGCCGAGTTCCTCGCCGGACTTCCCATGCTGGGCGAATCCCCGGCATACGACGAGGTCGTGGAACGACTCGGTGCACACACCGACGGCGAGCGCGCCGCCGCGATCGAGCTGGCGCTGGAGGGCCTCTACCTCGCGCGCAAGATCGGCAAGGACACCGATGGGAGCGAGACCGTCTATGGCTGAGCATTCGGACGCCCGCAAGGGGCCGAGTCACGTCAGTCGCTTCCGTCGGTACGACGGCGGTGACCCGTTGGCGCCGCCCGTCGACCTCGCGGAAGCGCTCGACGCGATCGGCGAGGATGTCATGGCCGGCTATTCCCCTGAGCGCGCACTGAGCGAATACCTGCGCCGAGGCGGCCGCGACCAGCTGGGCCTCGACGACCTGGCACGCCGCGTCGCCGAGCGACGGCGGGATCTGCTGCGGCGACACGACCTCGGCGGCACGCTGCAGGAGATCCAGAAACTCCTCGAGCACGCAGTGCTGGAGGAGCGCAAGCAGCTCGCCTGCGACGTGGACATGGACGACACCGACCGTTCCTTCGCCGAGATGCGCCTGGAGAACCTGCCGTCCTCGACATCGGCGGCGGTGAACGAGCTCGGCGACTACGACTGGCGATCGCCGCAGGCCCGTGCTGACTACCAGAAGATCAAGGACATGCTCGGGCAGGAACTGCTCGGCCAGCGCTTCGAGGGCATGAAGCAGACCCTGCAGAACGTCACAGACGAGGACCGGCAGCAGGTGAACGAGATGCTGTCCGATCTCAACGAGCTGCTCGACAAGCATCGACGCGGGGAAGACACACCGCAGGACTTCGAGGAGTTCATGGCAAGGCACGGCCAGTACTTCCCGGAGAATCCGCAGAACGTCGACGAGTTGATCGACGCGCTCGCCGCCCGGTCGGCCGCCGCCCAGCGCATGCTCAACTCGATGACGGAGGAACAGCGGCAGGAGCTGATGGAGCTGTCGGCTCAGGCGTTCGGATCCCCGCAGCTCATGCAGCAGCTCGCCGACCTGGACGGCAACCTGCAGGCGCTGCGCCCTGGCGAGGACTGGACCGGATCCGAGCGCTTCGACGGCGACCAGCCGCTCGGGCTCGCCGACGGCGCGCAGGTGCTCTCCGACATCGCGGACCTCGACGAGCTGTCGGAGCAGCTGTCGCAGGGCTACAACGGCGCGCGTCTCGACGACGTCGACCTCGACAAGCTCGCCAGGCAGCTCGGCGACGAAGCAGCCGTGAACGCGCGCACGCTGCGCGAACTGGAGCAGGCCCTGCGCCAGAGCAACACGTTCCGCCGTGACTCGCAGGGCAACCTGCAGCTGACGCCGAAGGCGATGCGGCAGCTCGGGCAGAGCCTGCTGAAAGACATCGCCAAGCGGATGTCGCGGCGCGCCGGGGAGCGCGACCTGCGGCTCGCAGGGGCGGCGGGGGAGTCATCCGGTGCCACGAAGCCGTGGGAGTTCGGAGCGACGGAGCCGTGGGACATCCCGCGCACCATCCTGAACGGCGTGCTGCGCAGGGCGGCAGGTGGGACTGCGCCGCGCGTGGCCGGGCCGGGCGGACGGCTCATGGAGCTGGACGACATCGAGGTCGCCGAGACCGAGACGCGTACACAGGCTGCCGTGGCGCTGCTGGTGGACACGTCGTTCTCGATGGCGATGGACGGCCGCTGGGTGCCGATGAAGCGAACGGCGCTCGCGCTGCACACGCTGATCCGCACCCGGTTCAGGGACGACAGTCTGCAGCTCATCGGATTCTCCCGGCACGCGCAGGTGATGGACATCGAGGAGCTCACCGGTCTCGACGCCATGTGGGACAAGGGCACCAACCTGCATCATGCGCTGCTGCTGGCGAACAGGCACTTCCGCAAGCATCCGGATGCGCAGCCCGTGCTCCTCGTCGTCACCGACGGCGAGCCGACGTCGCACCTGGAGGCGGACGGATCCGTACGGTTCGCTTACCCGCCGCATCCGATCACCATCGCGCACACGGTCGACGAGCTGGACGTCTCGCAGCGGCTGGGTGCGCAGATCACGATCTTCCGGCTCGGATCCGACCCGGGGCTGGCGCGCTTCGTGGACTCGCTGGCCGAGCGGGTCGACGGGCGCGTCGTCGCACCCGAGCTCGACGACCTCGGCGTCGCCGTGGTGGACAGCTACCTCGGGTCGAGGTGGACGGGCAGCGGATCGAGCGGCTCGGCATCCGGGTCCGGGTACGACGGCGGGGGCTGGTTCGGCCGGGGCGGCTGGGTGGACGGCGGCCTGTTCGGATAGCCGGCGGTAGGCTGCCACCGACCCGAATCGTTTCGCGCCACGGTGACGGGCTCGCTCAGCCGGATCCGTGGCCCCGGTGCACTGGAGCACTCATGACCTTCCGTCCGCGTCCCGCCACGGCGGGGACCGCCGCAGTCCGCGCAGCGCGGGACTTCCTCTTCGAGCATGCGACGGACTACGACGGGGCAGTCGCGGGATTCGACTGGCCACAGCTGGAGGAGTTCAACTTCGCGCTCGAGTGGTTCGACGTCGTGGCGGGGGAGCATCCGGATCGCGCGGCGGTGACCATCGTGGTTGCGGACAACAGCGCACGCTCGTGGAGCTACGCGGAGCTGTCGCGGCGCAGCGACCAGGTGGCGAACTGGCTGATCGGGCTCGGCATCCGCCGCGGTTCGCATGTGATCGTCATGCTGAACAACACGATCGAGCTGTGGGAGATCATGCTCGGCATCGCGAAGGTCGGTGCTGTGTCGGTGCCCACCTCGACACTGCTGTCGGCCTCCGACCTCTCATTTCGGGTGGAGAAGAGCGAGGCAGGCGCGGTCGTGACGCTCACGGACCTCGCCGATCGGCTCGACGGTCTCGACCCGTCACTGATCCGGATCGGCGTCGGCGCGGGACTGCCCGCCGGATGGGTCGCCGTGGAGGCCTCGCACGACGTCTCCGACGAGTTCACGCCCGACGGCCCGACACCGGCGGGCGACACCAGCCTGCTGTACTTCACCTCGGGCACCACGAACCGGCCGAAGCTCGTGGAGCACACGCACGTGTCGTATCCGCTCGGGCACCTCTCCACGATGTGGTGGCTGGGTGTGCGCCCAGGTGACGTACATCTCAACATCTCGTCGCCGGGATGGGCGAAGCACGCGTGGAGCAGCTTCTACTCACCGTTCCTCGCCCAGGCGACGGTGTTCGTCTACGACTACGCGCGCTTCGACGCGGTTGCCCTGATGGACGTGATGCAGACGCACAAAGTGTCAACGTTCTGCGCGCCGCCGACGGTGTGGCGCATGCTCATCCAGGCCGACCTCACCCGCCTTTCGACGCCGCCGCGCGAGCTCGTCGGCGCCGGCGAGCCGCTCAATCCCGAGGTGATCCACCGCGTGCGGGATGCCTGGGGCTCGACCATCCGCGACGGCTACGGCCAGACCGAGATGACGTGCTCCGTCGGCAACTCGCCCGGGCAGCGCGTGAAGGACGGATCCATGGGGCGTCCGCTGCCGGGATATCCGGTGGTGCTCGTCGACACGGTCACCGGGGAGGTCTCCGAGACCGAGGGCGAGGTGTGCCTCGACCTGTCGCACCCGATCCTGGGGCTCATGCGCGAGTACTACGGGGAACCGGATGCCACTGCCCGGTCGCGGCGCGGCGGCTACTGGCACACCGGGGACATCGCCTCGCGGGACGAGGCCGGGTATCTCACGTACGTGGGGCGAGCCGACGACGTGTTCAAGGCATCCGACTACAAGATCTCGCCGTTCGAACTGGAGTCCGTGCTGCTCGAGCACGACTTCGTGGTGGAGGCGGCCGTCGTGCCGAGTCCCGACCCGGTACGGCTCGCCGTGCCGAAGGCGTACGTGACGGTGACGGCCGAGGCGGCCGCCGACGAGGATGCCGCGGCGCGCGCCATCTTCGCGTTCGCCTTCGAACGGCTCTCCGCGCACCAGAGAGTGCGCATCATCGAGTTCGTGCCCGAGCTGCCGAAGACGATCTCGGGCAAGATCCGGCGGATCGACCTGCGCGCCAGGGAACGCGAGCGGATCGAGGCGGCGGACGAGGCGGGGCAGTACCGGGAGCGGGACTATCGGTGAGGGGCGGTTCAGGGTTCTTGCGCCCGGGCGAATGATGGTGTGAGACGAATCGCAACATTCGCTCGCCACGTTGCGCACCTCCATACGCTCGGACCATGGCCGAATCCCGCGTGTACGTCATCCACGAGAATCCGGAATGGTTTCCGCCGCTGAAGGCGGCGTTCGACGCCGAGGGTGTGCCGGTCGAGGAGATTCTTCTGATCGACGGCGGGATCGACCTCGATTCGGAGCCGGCACCCGGCGTGTACTGGTCGCGGATGAGCGCATCGGCCCACACCAGAGACCATCGACACTCGAAGGACTACACCAGGGCCGTGCTGGCCTGGCTCGAATCGTGGGGCGCGACCGTCGTCGGCGGGAGCCATGTGCTCGAGCTCGAAGTGAGCAAGGTCGCCCAGCATGGACTGTTGCGATCGGGTGGGTTCGACGTTCCGCGCACCTCCGCAGCTTTCGGCGTCGCGGATCTGCTGTCCCGTGCCAGGGCGTTCGAGGGGTCGTTCATCACGAAGCACAATCAGGGCGGCAAGGGCCTTGGTGTGCGCAGGTTCGACTCTCACGGCGAGCTGGAACGTCACGTCGCCTCAGCCGACTTCGAGGAGTCGGCGGACGGCGTCTATCTCGTGCAGGAATACCTCCGCGCGAGGGAGCCGTTCGTCACGCGCGCGGAATTCGTGGGCGGTCGGTTCGTGTACGCGGTACGTGTGGACACGAGCGCCGGCAGCTTCGAGCTGTGCCCTGCCGATGCCTGCGTGGTGCCCGGGGGAGCGGCGTCGGTAAGCGCGTTCAGCCTGAGGAGTGAGATCGATGCCACGCATCCGCTGATCCGCGACTTGGAGGTGCTTCTGGCACGGGCGGGCATCCTGATCGCCGGTATCGAGTTCATCGAGACGGAGGACGGTCGCACCGTCGTCTACGACATCAACACCAACACGAACTACAACCCGGATGTCGAAGCATCATCACCGGTTTCCGGACCCCGGAGCATCGCAGCCTTCCTGGGCGGCTTGCTCGAGAAGGAACGCGTCGGAGCGCTCCTGACGGCGTGATCGCGGCGGCGTGTCAGACGCTTGCCATGGTCGACACGTCTGGCGTGCGCGGAGCCCGCAGTCCCTGAAGCGCCTGATCCAGATCATCGATCAGGTCGCGTGCGCTCTCGACGCCGATCGAGAGGCGAATGAGTCCATCGTCGATGCCGGCGGCGGCGCGTTCCGCGGCGGAGATCTTCGCGTGCGTCGTGCTCGCGGGATGGATGGCGAGCGATCGCACATCACCGATGTGGGTCATCCGGGTGAAGAGTTCGAACGCATCGAGCACCTGGCGTGCAGCCGCGCGCCCGCCTTCGACGCAGAACCCGAAGACGGAGCCGTATCCGTTCGGCAAGTACCTGCGGGCGCGATCGTGGTATCGGCTTGAGGCCAGGCCGGAGTAATCGACATACCTCACCTCAGGCTGCCGCTCCAGCCACTCGGCCACAGCCAGGGCGTTCGCGCAGTGACGCTCCATGCGAAGGGACAAGGTCTCCAAGCCCTGAAGCAACAGGAACGAACTCAGCGGCGATGCTGTCGGTCCGAAGGCGGCGAGCGGCCTCGCGCGGGTGTATTCGGCGAATGCGGTCTCGCCGTACCGTTCGGTCCAGCTCTCCCTGCCGATTCGAAACGGGGCCTGGAATTGCGGGTAGCGATCGGCGTGATGTGCCCAGTCGAACGAGCCACCGTCGACGACGACCCCACCGAGCGATGTCGCGTGCCCGGTGAGGAACTTGCTCGTGGAGTGCACGACGACGTTGGCGCCGTATTCCAGGGGTCTCACGAGATAGGGCGTCGCGACGGTGTTGTCGATCACGAGCGGCAGCCCGTGTCTGTCGGCAACGCCGGCGACTCCCTCGATGTCGAGCACGTCGTTCTTGGGATTCGGAATCGTCTCGGCGAACAGCAGCCGGGTGGTATCGCGGATGAGCGCATCCCACTCAGCGAGGTCGTCCGCGTCGTTGACATAGTCGACGGTCACGCCCAGACGCGCGAACGCGTCGCCCATGAGTCCCTTGGACCCCTCATAGACGCTGGGCGAACTGACGATGTGGTCGCCGGAGCCCACGAGGCTGAGGAGGGTCGAGGCGGTGGCGGCCTGCCCGCTGGCGGTAAGCACGGCTGCCTTGCCGCTCTCAAGGGACGTGAGTCGTGCCTCCGCGACCGCGTTCGTGGGATTCCCGCTCCGTGCGTAGAAGAACCCGGCGTCGTCGCCGGCGAACCGCGCCTCTGCCTGGTCGAAGTCGTCGAAGACGTAGCCGGCGCTCAGATAGATGGGCGTGATGCGCGGCCTGAAGACGCCGTCATAGCGCTCGCCGGCATGCACCTGACGTGTCTCGAAGTCGAGAGTGCCGGTATCGCGAGTGGTCACCGTGCTCCTGTCATCGGGTGGTGGCGACGGCCGGCCCGTGCTCGCCATCTAGTTCCATCGCGCGCACTGCATCGCGCAGTTCGTTGCGTCGATCCGGGGTGAGGGGCTCGTCGTCGAAAAGTGACGGCACCGATCCGACGAGGAGGCGCGTGTAGGGATGCTGTGGACCGAGCAACACCTCGCCGGTGGTGCCGTTCTCCACGACATTTCCCCGATAGAGCACCGTCACCCTGTCGGCGACGCCTCCGAGCGATCCGAGATCGTGGGTGATGAAGACGACGCCGAGACCGCGCTCCCGCCGCAACGCGAGCAGCAGCTCGATGATCGCGACTCGAGCAGAAGCGTCGAGCGCGCTCACCGGTTCATCGCAGATCAGCAGCCGCGGCTCCACCGCCATCGCGCGACCTATGGCAACCCGTTGCCGCTGCCCGCCGGAGAGCTCTCCTGGGTGCTTTGCCAGGAGGTCGGGGGCAAGCGCCACCAGATGCGCGATGCGTTCGGCGGCATCCCGCAGTTCTGGGCGAGATCTGCCGCCCTGCACGACGAGTCCCTCCACCAGAGCGTCGAAAACGGTTCGGTCGGGATCGAGACTCCGAAGCGGATCCTGGAAAACGTATTGCACGACTCCTGAACGGCGGAACGAGCGAAGGGCCCCCCGACGCAAAGGCGTGGTGTCGCGCCCTTCGACCGCCACCGTGCCTGCGGTCGCAGGCACGAGGCCGAGAATCGCTCTCGCGAGTGTCGTCTTACCGGATCCCGTTTCCCCGATGAGGCCGATGATCTGCCCGGATTCGACGGTGAAGTCGACGCCGTGCAGCACCTCGGTCCGCTTACGGCCATGACCGAGTTCCACCTGTAGCCCTGAGACTTCGAGTAGCGCTGTCATCTGTCGTCTCTCTGTCGGCGGACGCGATCGATGCCGAACCGTTCGTGGCTCTGCACGAGCGAGCGCGTGTACGGATGTTGTGGTTCCCGCAGCACCGTCCGCGTCGGACCGGATTCGACGATGTGCCCGTCGCGGAAGACATGCACCTCGTCACTCACCTGGGCGATCACGGCGAGATCGTGCGAGACGACGACCAGCGTGAGGTCGCGGTCCCTGCGCAGCCGGGAAAGGAGTTCCAGCACCTCCGCCTGCACCGTCACATCGAGAGCCGTCGTGGCCTCGTCGGCGATCAGCAGCTCGGGATCGCCGGCGATGGCGATGGCGATCAGAACTCGCTGGAGCATGCCCCCCGACAATTCGAACGGATACTGGGTGTAAACGTGTGAGGGACGGTGGAGACCCATCGCCTGCAGCAGATCGATCGCTTCGGCCCGCGCGGTCTTCCGCTTCAGCCGGCCCTGCACCCTGAAGACCTCTGCCAGCTGAGCGCCGACGGTGATGGACGGATTGAGATAGGAGGCCGGATCCTGGAAGACGGCCGCGATCCGACTTCCACGCAGCCTCGCAGCCTGACGAGCGGGCAGCGAGGTGATCGCCTCGCCGGCGAACCGGATCTCTCCGCCGGTGATCTCCGCTCCCGCAGGGAGAAGACCGAGAATCGACCGGCAGGTCATGGTCTTCCCGCTTCCGGACTCACCGACGAGCCCGATGGTCGTCCCTTTCGGCACGTCGAAGCTGACACCGTGCACGACTTCGGCTCCTGTTGCGATGCCCACCCTGAGTTCGTGGACGTGCAGCAACGGGGCAGGGACGCCCTCCGCATTGCGGGGTACGTCGGATGTGCGTAGGACGTTTTCGACGCTGGGCTCAAGAAGTACTGACACGGCGATCTCGCCTCCTCAACAGTTGAACGCGGCCGTGATCGCCGCTGGTGTCTTTGATGGCGTCGGCGAGCAGATTGAGCGCACCGACGGTGGCCATGATCAGAAGCGACGGAAAGATCGGCCCGTACGGAGCTTGTGAGAGGTAGCTGAGATCGCTCGCGAGAATGCCGCCCCATGTCGGATCCGGCGGGACGACGCCGATGCCGAGGAAGGTGAGGGACGAGACGATCAGCAGTCCGGCGGCAGTGGCGTTCGCGGTGGCGACGACAAGCGTCGGCAGGATCTTCGACCACACGTGGGTGCGGATCACACGGAACAGCGATGCACCGAACAGTTGCGATGCGGTCACGTACTGGGCGTTCGCATGGCTGAGGACCGCGGCCCTCGTGATGCGATAGAACGAGGGCGCGATCAGGATTCCGACCGCGATCATCGCCTGCTGGACTGCATTGCCCAGGAGCGCGGCCACCGCGATGGCGAAGATGAGAAAGGGCAGCGCGATGAGGCCGTCCATGACGCGGAGCGTGATCCACTCGTACGCTCGTCCGAGATACACCGACGTGATTCCGGGGATGACGCCGATGACGAGGCCGATCCCGACGGCTTCGAGGGCAGTGAACACCGAAAGGGGTGCACCGGCGAGCACACGGCTCAACACATCGCGGCCCAGGTAGTCGGTGCCGAACCAGTGCGTCGTACTCGGCGGCTGAAGGATGGCCGCGGTGTTCTTCACGGGATCAAAGGGGGCGATGGCCGGTCCAATGATCGCGATCACCAGAACGAGGCCGAGCACGATTGCCGCGATCAGACCGGCCCTCGTGTGCAGGGCGGAGGCGATCTGCTTCATATTTCTCTCCGTGCAGCTGGCCGAAGCCTGATGAGAAGGACGTTGACGACGGCAGAGGAGACGAGCACGAGCACGATGGTCACCAGGAGCGCGCCCTGCACGACGGGGACGTCGCCTTCGAGCGCGGCCGTCTTGGTGAGGCTGCCGATTCCGGGCAGTGCGAAGACCGTCTCGACGATGACGGCCCCTCCGATAAGGCGCGGCACGTGCATGCCCAGCACTGCGACCGCCGGGCCGGCGCCGTTGCGGAGAGCATGCACGAGGATGATCCGGGTGTTCGAGAACCCTCGCACGCGGGCTCCGACGATGTAGTTCTCATGCAGGGTGCCGGCGAGCCCTGTGCGCAGCTGCCGCGCGAGATCGGCCGCCGTGTCGAGACTGAGGGCCACAGACGGAAGCACGAGGAAGCTCGCCCATTTCGCGAGCCCGGCCGAAGGGGCGACCCATCCGCCGGAGGGCAGGACGGGAATGACCAGAGTGAACAGGATGATCAGCGCGATGGCGGCGATGAAACCGGGGACGGTCGCCAGGAACGAGGTTACAAGGGTCACGGTGCGGTCCAGCCACCCGCCCTGTCTGACAGCGGCGAGGATGCCGAACGTTCCGCCGAGGAGCACGGCGATGAGCAACGCGAAGACGGCGACCGAAAGGCTGACCGGGAGCCGCTGAGCGATGCTGTCGGTGACCGGGATCTTGGTGAACCACGACGAGCCCAGATCGCCGTGCAGCGCATTCCAGAGCCACAGGAAGTAGCGAACGATCAGGGGTTTGTCGAGACCGAACACCTCGCGCATGCGAGCAACATCCTGTGGGGTAGCTGCATCGCCGAGGACAAGGGACGCTGGGTCCTGTTTGGTCAGCCCGCCGAGCATGAACGTGATGAAGGTGGACACCAGCAGTACGGGAACGGCGATGAGCAGGGATCGGCCAAGGGCGACTGCCGTGCTGATCAGCAGGGGAAGCGACGAGAACCGTGCGGTCCCCGCGTCAGGGGCGGCATCGACCGATCGACCGACACCGCCCCGCACGTTGAGAGTCGTCATGACGTCTCGCCTACTTCTCGACCCAGACGTTCTCGAACCGCTGAATGTCGACCCAGTGCTGCAATCCGTGCACCTTCTCGGTGTGGGCTTCGAATCGCGTCACGGTGAACAGGAAGACATTCGGCATGTTCTTCACGGCTTCCTTGGTCGCGGCCTGGATCGCAGCGGGATACGCGGGATCGACGAGCGCGTATCCGCTCGCCTTCGCGACGGCCGGTGCCAGGGAGGCAGGTGTCGTCTTGCCCAGGTTCATCAGTCCCTGTGCGCCGAAGAGCACCTGAAGAGCCTGAACGGGTGACTGCCTGGCGTTGAACTGATCGAGCACGAATGGGTACTTGCGAGTGATGTAGTTGTTCGATCCCGGCGTCTGCACGACCAGCGTGGTGTGGATGCCGGCCTCGTTGAGCTGCTGCTGCAGCAGCTCTCCGACCGGATCCTCCGCCGTACCGATTGCGAGCTCGACGCTCACGCCGTTCGCATAGCCGGCTTCTTTGAGCAGCTTCTTGGCCTTGGACGTGCTGTGCGGGTACAGCTTGTCCAGCGACGTGTTGTAGGCGACGTATCCCTTCGGGAAAGGCTGCCAGTCGGGCTGACCGTATCCGAAGTTCGCCGTCTTGACGAGGGCGTCGCGATCGATCGCGGTGCTGATGGCCTGGATCACCTTGGGGTTGTCGAATGGAGCGACGGTGTTGTTCACGTCGAGCACGCGAACGGGGAGCACGTTGGTGGTCTCGACGGGGAATCCCGCTGCTGTGACAGCGCTCACCTGCGACGACGTGACGTCGGCGATGTCGTACTGGTTCGACTGGAGGCCCGCGACCGCAACCGACGGATCAGGAGTCGGCTTGAGGTTGAAATTCTTCACCAGGATCTTGTCGGCGTTCCAGTAGTCGGGGTTCTTCACGAGCGTGGCCTGGGAACCCGGCACATACGACTTCAGGATGAAGGGACCGGCTCCTACGGGCCGTGTCGCCAGCTTGGACACGTCATCCTGAGCGGCCTTCGGGCTGACGATCAGGCCCGTCTTGCCGGAGAGGAGGAGGGGGATCTGATAGTCGACCTGCGTCAGGTGCAATGTCACATCGGTGGCGTTGTCCGCGGTGATGGTCTGGATGTCCGTCAGCTGTGCGGCAACGGTCGAGTCTTTCTCGGTGATCCCGCGCTCAAGACTCGACTTGACGGCGGCAGCGTCGAGCGTGGTTCCGTCGGAGAACGTGAGCCCTGTTCGCAGGTGGAAGGTGACCGACCTGCCATCCTTCGCATAGGTCCAGGACTTCGCCAGACCGGGGACCGCGTTGCCCTTGGCGTCTTCCTCGGTGACTCCCTCGTAGACGAGCGACAACGCGCTCACGTCGTTCCCGACGGCCGATGTCACCGGATCCCAGGTCGACGGCAGCGACCAGCCCCAGGTGAGGGTGTCGCCGCGATGGCTGGCAGCGGGAATCGCTCCGTTGGAATCGGACGGTCGCGTGCCCGCATCCGCGGCGCTCGTGGCGCAACCCGTCAGGCCGAGCGCTGCGATCACCAGGAGGGCGGCCGCGTTCACGGTCTTCTTCACTGAATTGCTCACGTGTGCATTCCTCTGTCGTGGCGTGCGGATCACGCGGGGACCAGATCGTTTTCACGGGCGGCTGCGCCCGCACGCAGAAGTGGGACGAGCTCGCGGCCCCAGTCGCGAACGTCGGCGAGCGGGTCGAATCCGCGGATCAAGAAGTTGCGGATGCCGAGGTCGTAGTACTCGAGAAGTGCGTCGGCGACCTGCTGGGGTGTTCCGACGAGCGCAGTGGAGTTGCCGCCGCCGTCGTTCAGTTGGGTCACACCGAACCAGAGACGCTCGTCGTGCACGAGTTTCTCGTTTGCCTCGTCCTTGAGCCGTTGGGCGCCGACCGCCGTGTTCTGCCCCCGCCCGACTCGCCACTTGCGTCCGACACCTGCCTCGATGTTGGCCGCGTATGCCTTGCGAATGGCCGCGGCCTTGTCCCAGGCCTCGTCTTCTGTCGGGGCGACGATGGGCCGTACCGAGAGCGAGAAGTCGATCGTTCGGTCGTGACGGGCCGCCTCACCTCGGATCAGGTCGATGCGCTCGCGTGTTTGGGCGAGTGGTTCGCCCCACAGGGCGAAGACGTCGGCCCAGCGGCCACCGACGCGGATCGCGTCGTCAGACTGGCCGCCGAAGAAGATCGGCACCTCGCCGAGCGGCTTGACCGAGCTGAAGGCGCCCTCGTAGCGATAGAACTCACCGGCGTAGTCGAAGGGCTCCTCCGAGGTGAGTTCGCGACGGAGCACTTCGATGAACTCGGCGGTGCGACGGTAGCGCGCCTCCTTGTCGTGGAAGTCGCCGTCGCGGCGCTGGTCGAGATCGCTGCCGCCTGTGATGTGGTGGATCGCGACACGTCCCGCCCCAGTGAGGTTCTCGAGCGTGGCGATCTTGCGCGCTGTCAGGGTCGGCTCGACGAACCCCGGGCGTTGTGCGATCAGAACGCCGAGCCGGTCCGTGTTGTAGAGCACGTGAGCCGCTGCGGCGAAGCCATCGGGCGAACTCGCACTGTGTGCCACGAGCGCGCGGTCGAATCCGGCCTCCTCGTGAGCCTTGGCAAACTCGGCCAGATACGTGGGGTCGACGACCGGCCCTCGCCACCCCGCGCTTTCCGATCCAAAGTTTGTGGAAACCATTCCGAGAATCTGGATGGACATGGATGCACCTCTCAAACGCACTGTCATCGCCGCGATGCGCGGCACGGAACAAATCAGGAGCCAGGTGTTGCGTGAGTGACGCTACTGATCCGTCAGCGCGGTGAGGCGTTTGTTGTCCATTTTGTATTTTTGTTACCCCTGATATCGCGATGATGTTCGGTCAACAGCGACGGGTCGATCTGCGGGAGGTTGCGCCGACGATGATCGTGGCCGACGCACCGGATGGCGTGCGCTCGCGAAGCGTCCCGACGGCGCCAGGAGTCGTGCGAAGAGGATCAGTCGAAGAATTGACGAGTGCCGCCGCGCGCAGCGACGGCGACGGTGTCCGACAATCGTTCGAAGAGTGCGGTGTCGTCTTCGGGGAGCTGCATCGCCGAGAGCCTCATCATGGGATGCGCCGGGCGTGCGATGAAGGACTTGGAGCCGGCGCCCGCCAGGATGCCCTTCGCGGCGAGAGCGACCAAGGCGTCGGTCTCGTCAGCCACGTCGACCCAGAGCACGATGCTGTTCGCGCCGACATGCACGGTCACGCCCCGCTGGCGAAGACTGTCGACGAGCAATTGGGTGCGACGTGCGTAGCGGGCGCGCGCGTCCGCGACCTTGGCATTTGCGACGTCGTCCTCGATCAGGAACGCGAGCGCGTTCTGCAAGATGCGGCTGTTCGATCCGACCCCGTGGCTGCGCAGACCGATGGCTCGCTCGATGAGAGAACGCGGACCGCCGATCACGGATGTCCGCACGTCGATGCCGTACGCCTTGCAGTAGCTGCGGACGCGAACGACCCGTCCGATGAGAACCCGGCCGAGGGTGGGTACGGACTGTCGGGCGAGAGGGCCTATCGAGTCGTCTTCCACGATCGTGACGTGGGCGTTCTCCGGGCGCGACAGAGTATCGGCCAGGGCATCGGCTCGTTCCGGGGTCACCGCGTGATCGACGGCGAACGGGGCGCCCGGCTGGAAGACGAACGCCGTCGCGCCCGCCGCGATCGCGTCGGAGAGCGACTCAGGCAGCGGACCGGAATCGTCGGTGGCGACGGGGACGGGCCGCAGACCGAGATCGCGGAGCGTGTCCAGGAATCCAGGGCTGGCCGGCTCGTCGATGGCCACCGTGGACCCGGCAGCGGCTGCGGCAGCGGTGGCGAGAAGGAGAGCCTCGGTGCCGCCGCCTGCCGTCGTCCAGGACTCGGCTTCAAAGGGCCAATCCGGTGCTACGGCCGACCGGAGACGTTCCGTCATGTACTCACGACCGAAGACGTTGAGATTCGGCGCGGTGAGGCTGTCGAGGAGAGCCTGGCTCAGATCCGGTTGAAGTGAGATGTCGGGCTCGCCCTGCTGGAAATCGAGGGAGGACCAATCGGAGACGACATGAGCCGCGTGCACGGCGCGCACCGTCGTGCCACCACGTCGGTGGGTCTCGATCAGATCGGCCTCGCGCAGGTGATTCCAGACGGTGAGGATGCTGCCGACGCTCGTAGAAGCGGCACTCGCGAGGTCGCGAATGGTCGGAAGCTGCGTTCCCGCAGCCAAGGTGCCAGATCGGATGAGCTGCTCGAGCCCTGAGCTGAGGTCTGCGGAGGTCGCGCCGTCGATGCGCTGCAGGAGCCACTGCGGGCTGACTGCGAGAGGACGCATCTCGATCGTCGACATAAGAATCCCCGTTCACCGTGTGATGTGTCAGCCCCGATTGTATTGATGGCGGCCGAGAAGAGGCGATGTGCAGCCGCGGGATATGCCGCGTTCCGAGCGTTCTCAACCGCAGAAAGTGGTAGCAGGTGCGCCACGACGAAGTCGTTGAAACACAAATCGTGACACATATCTCAATATGTGCCTGCTGTGTTGAAATGTGTCCCGGCGTCGTAGTACCCCTGAGTGCAGACGTTCGAAGGAGCATCCGTGCCGATCTGCCATGCACTGCGTCCCGCTGCAACTCATCCCCATCGAAACACCTCCCGCCGACGCGGCACTGTCGTCGTCTTCCCAGGTCGCGGCGAGACCGAGGAGCTCTACGAACGCCTCGGCGACCGCCTGGCATATGACGGCTACGACGTCGTCGTCACTCGGCTCCCACCCCTGGAGGAGATCGACTCAGCCTGGTTGGATGCGGCAGCCCCTCCAGCAGGCGCGACCCTTGAAGGGCTCGCTGCGGCCGGAATCGCCTCCGGTGGGATCGCGGCGGTGAGCGACCTCGACCCTTCCGACACAGTGACCCTGATCGGCTCCGACTCCGGGTCGGTGGTTGCCGCGCTCCTGGCAGCTCGATGGGAGGTCGATGCGGTCGTTCTCGCCGGAATCGGCGGCCTCGGCGCGTGGGTGGCGCCGGCGTCGGACGAGGAGCGCATCGCGCAGCGCACCTCGTGTGTGGTGCACCGAGGCCGGTTGGCCGCTCTCGCCGATCTCTCCGCGCCGGCGGCCCAGACCTTTCGCCCGGAGATCGTGTACCGACTGCAGGAGACGACGCTCACGGTGCCCGTGCTCGCCGTGCACGGCAGCGACGACCCGATCACCGGCATCGACGAGGCGCTCGGCGCGTACCGCTCCCTCAGCGCTTCCGTCGAGCTCGTCGTCGTCGCCGGCGGCGTGCACGATGCCCTCAACGACGCGACGCACCGCACGGTGAGCGCTGAGATCGTGCAGTTCCTCGAGCGGAAAGGTGCGGAGCCGATCATCCGCCGAACGGTCTCGATCGTCGAGGGGGTCGCGGCGTGACGGAGCAGAGTGAGACGCACAGCCGGTTCGACCAGTACGGCTGGGCGCCTGCGACCAGTCAGGTGCACGCGGGATTCGTGCCGGGTGCCGCGCAGAACACCTCCGTCGTGCCGATCTACCAGAGCGCGGCCTACGAGTTTCCGGACTGGGAGACCGCCCGAGACATCTTCGCTCTGCGTGCGACGGGAAATCTCTACAGCCGCACCGGCAACCCGACGAACGCCGTGCTCGAGAAACGGGTCGCCGCGCTCGACAACGGTGTCGCTGCACTCGCGGTGGCATCCGGGCAGGCCGCTACGGCGATAGCGCTGCTCGCGCTGGCTCGCGCGGGGCAGCACGTCGTGGCATCCAACCGTCTTTACGGCGGGACTGTCGACCTGCTCGGCGACACGTTCGCCGATTTCGGCATCGCTGCCACGTTTGTGGATCCGTCGGATGTCGCGGCCTGGGTCGCTGCGACCACCGAGCGCACCCGTGCCTGGTTCGTGGAATCGGTCGACAATCCGACCGGACGCGTTCCAGAACTGCGCGCACTGGCGGATGCCGCCCACCTGCTCGATGTTCCGCTCGTCGTCGACAACACGGTGGCGCCATCGCTGGTGCGACCCATCGACCTCGGTGCCGACGTCGTCGTGTACTCGGCGACGAAGTTCCTCGGCGGCCACGGTGCCGCGCTCGCCGGGATCGTGGTGGACGGCGGAACCTTCGACTTCACGGCGCGTCCGGAGCGCTGGCCGCAGTTCACCACGCCGAGCTCGCGGTTCGGCGGTGTCACGTTCGCCACCGATCTGCCGGAGGGGTCCAGCCCCTACATCACCTACGCGCGGGTGAAGCACGCCCACGACCTCGGGCCTGCGCTTGCTGCACACAGCGCATTTCTCATCCTGCAGGGGATCGAGACGCTCGACCTGCGCATCCGACGGCAGACCGACAGTGCATTGACGATCGCCACAGCGCTCGCCGCCCACCCGAAGGTGTCGGCGGTGCACTACGCGGGCCTGCCGTCGCATCCGGATCACGAGCGGGCGCGTCGGCAGCTGAAGGCGGCGGCATCCGTGTTCTCGTTCGACCTGGCAGCGGGGGAGCAGGAGGTGGGCGCGTTCATCGATCGGCTGCGCATCTTCTCGCTCGCCGCCAACATCGGCGATGCGCGCAGTCTTGTCATCCATCCGGCGACCACCACGCACAGCAGGTTCACACAGCAGCAGCTGGATGCCGCCGGCTTCTCCCGTTCGACCATCCGCCTCTCCATCGGCCTGGAAGACCCCGACGATCTCGTCGCCGACCTCGAACACGCCCTCGTGGCAGTAAAGGAACCCGTACTGCAATGAAGATCGGTTATTGGACGCCCGTATACGGCGGCTTTCTGCGCAACATCCGCGACGAGGGTCGCATGGCGGCCTCCTGGGAGTACATCCGCGAGGTGTCGCAGCTGGCCGACAGGCTCGGCTACGACATCACGCTCGTGCCGGAGCTGTACCTGAACGACCGCAAGGGAGTCGAAGCGCCGAGCTTGGAGGCGTGGTCGTTGTCGTCGGCGATCGCCGCTGTCACTCAGCGGCTGCGCATCATGACTGCGGTGCGCCCAGGGTTCCACCTGCCGACGGTGGCAGCCAAGACGTCGGCGACGTTGCAGGACATCAGCGGCGACCGGTTCGCGCTCAACGTCGTCTCCGCCTGGTGGGCGGAGGAGGCCCGCCAGTACGGCGGCCAGTTCGCCGCACACGACCAGCGGTACGTGCAGTCCAGCGAATTCGTGAACATCCTGCGCGGCATGTGGCGCGAGCAGCCGTTCAGCGTCACCGGGGACTTCTACGACGTTCAGGATGCGGTGCTCAGCCCGAAGCCCCGCGTCGCCCCCCGCATCTTCGCGGGCGGGGAGAGCGAGGACGGCAGGGAGGCGATCGCCGGCTTCGCCGACGCGTACGTGATCCACGGCGGCACGCCCGACGAGGTGTCGGTCAAGATCGCGGATGTCAACGCGCGTCGCAGACGCAGGCAGGGCGAGGACTTCGCCGAGGTCGGCATGGCCGCGTACGTGATCGTGCGCGACACCGAGGCCGAAGCCGCGGCGGAGCTGGAACGCATCACGACCGTCGATCCGAACTCGCCTGGTTACGCGTCATTCGAGGAGTTCGTCGCCCACTCGCAGTTGGACGTCGAAGTGTCCAGGCGGGAGTACTCGGTGGGAACGCGCGGACTTCGCCCGAACCTGGTCGGAACGCCAGAGCAGGTGGCGGAGCGCATCCGTGAGTTCGAACGGGCGGGTGTGACCTTGCTGCTCGTACAGGCGTCTCCGCTCGACGAGGAACTCGAGCGGATCGCGTCGACCCTGTTCCCTCTCGTGGTGGACGGCATCGCCCTGGCGCACTGAGACAACGGCCTTCCGCACCGACGGACGACCGGGTCGTGTTGCGAAGGCGTACCTCGAGAGAACGTGCTCAGTGAGGATTCCTCCCCCACGAGGAGGAGGGTCCCAGCACGATCTAGACTCGTGATCACCACGACGTTCAGGGGGATACGATCATGGCCGATCTCGAGACGCAGGCACTCATCGCCGACGCACGCCAGGCAGCGAGTGCCGCGAGCTTCGACATCCAGCAGCTGCCGGAGAACTCCATCGAACGCCAGGCGCTGCACAACCTCATCACCGCCGTCGACGCGCTCATCTCGGCGGTCGACTCCGACGACGACTGATCCCGTGCGGGCGCACCTGAGAGTGATGAGTGTCTTCGTCGACGACCAGGCGAAGGCGCTCGAGTTCTACACGCGGATGCTCGGATTCCTGCCGAAGACGGACGTCCCGGTGGGGGAGGACCGCTGGCTGACCGTCGTCGGTGCGGACGCGCCGGACGGCGTCGAACTGCTGCTGGAGCCTGGCAGCAACCCGGCAGCGAAGGCGTATACGGCCTCGCTGCGCGAGCAGGGGATTCCTGCCGCGCAGTTCGGGGTGGACGACGTGGTCGCCGCCTACGAGGAGCTCAGTGCCGAAGGCGTGCGCTTCACGCTCGGACCCACGCCGATGGGTCCCGTCGTGGGCGTGGTGCTGGACGACACGTGCGGCAACCTCATCCAGCTGGTGGGGCCGGCGGCCTGACACCTCGCGTCGGCGCTGTCCATCAGAGGGGATCGCCCCTCGGCGTTGTCCAACAGCTCGCGTCGGCTCGATGCTCGGGCGCCTTCTGACGATCGCATCTCGTGTTTAGGTTTGCCTAACCTAACCAGAGTCGATAATGTCGTGTGCGCGGACCTCCGCGCCCCATCCTGTCCGCGTGACGGCCGGGATCGCGGATGCCGCACGACACCACCGCACCGCGCCACTCCGATTCCCGACGGCGCTCGAGAAGAGGAGATCCATGGCGGCCAACTGGCAGCGCGGCGTGCTCAAGGCGATGGGCGTGAAGAACCATCCGGTCGAGGTGGTCGGCGTCACGGACCTCACGCCGTGGTACCGGCGCATCCGCCTGTCCGCACCGGGATTCCTCGATGAGCTGGACGTGCATCCCACCATCTGGCTGCGGCTCTGGATTCCCTCGCTCGCCCGCACGAAGGTCGTGCAGCGCGGGTACACCATCCTCGAGCCCGACCGCGAGGCAGGCGAGTTCAGCCTCGACTTCGTGCTGCACGAGCCGACCGGTCCCGCAGCCTCCTGGGCGAAGAATGCCCGCCCTGGCGCACGCGCGGAGGTCGCGCACACGCCGCAGCGGCTGGTCATCGACCAGGGAACCCGACTGCTCGTGCTCGCCGGCGACACCACGGCGCTCCCTGCGATCAGCACGCTCATCCAGTCGGCGTCGACGGAGGCGGCGAAGCACGTCGTCATCATGGACGACCACCGCGACCACCATCTCCTGCCGCTGAACCCGGATGCCCGCACCACCGTCTCGTGGGCGAACCCCGACCCCACGGGCGCGAGCGTGGTGCGTGCCCTGCAGGAATCGCTGCCGATCGACGTGCCGCGGGAGACCTACCTCTGGGCGGCGGGGGAGCGGAAGCTGGTGAAGGCGGTCCGCGAATACGCGCGTGGACCGCTGGCGCTCGGACGGCACCAGCATCACGCTCAGAACTACTGGATCTTCGGACACGACGCCGGATAGCGGGCGCCGTGGCGCAAGCGCGAGGCGATGCGTTTCACGGCCTGGTCTCGTCGAGGTAGGCGAGCACCGCGAGAACACGTCGGTTCGTGCTGTCGTCGGGTGCGAGGCCGAGCTTGTCGAACGTTGTGGTGGTGTACTTGCTCACCGCGCCATCGCTGAGGTGGAGGGTAGCCGCGATGGCCTGGTTGGAGAGCCCCTCCGCCATGAGCGCGAGGAGTGAGTGCTCGCGTTCGGTGAGTGCCGCGAGCCGGGAGTCCGTATCGGGGCGGGTGAGCAGCTTCGAGACGACGGTCGGATCCAGCGCGGTTCCGCCGGCGGCCACGCGCTCGAGGCCGTCGATGAACTGATCGGAATCGAAGACCCGGTCCTTGAGGAGGTATCCGACTCCGCCCGAGCCGTCGGCGAGGAGCTCCCGGGCGTAGAGCTGTTCGACGTGCTGGGACAGCACCAGCACCGGAAGCCCCGGCAGCCGCCTGCGCGCGGCGAGGGCGGCACGCAGGCCGTCGTCCGTATTGTCGGGGGGCATCCGCACATCGACGACCGCGACATCCGGGCGGTGCTCGAGCAAGGCGTCCAGCGTTTCAGGGCCTGTTGCCGCCGTCGAGACGACGTCATGCCCGAACGCCTCGAGCAGGCGGACGAGGCCCTCGCGCAGCAGGTACTGGTCTTCGGCGACGACTATTCGCACGGCATCCTCACGGTCATCGTCGTCGGGCCTCCCGACGGACTGATGACCTCGAGTGTCGCATCGAAGGCGGCGAGACGACGACGCACACCGTCGAGCCCACCACCGGGAAGCACCCGGGCGCCACCGTCACCGTCATCCCGGACCACGACAACGATCCGGCCGGAATCCGGTCTCACGACAACGTCCGCTCGCGTGGCAGTGGCGTGCTTGACCACGTTCGCGAGCAGCTCGGAGACGCTGAAATAGAGCGCCGCGGCCAGAGGTGACGGAATCCGAAGCGCATCGGGACCTTCGATCTCCACAGGGACCGGACCGTCCAACGCCAGCGCCCGGAGGGCTGGCACGAGTCCCCGTTCGACGAGGACGGGCGGATACACGCCTCGCACGAGCTCGCGCAGGCTGTTCAACGAGTCGGCAGTTCCGGTGCGCGCCGAGCGGAGAAGCTCCCTGGCCCGATCGGGATCCGCATCGACGAGCCGTTCGGCGGCGGCGATATCCAGTCCGACGGCGACGAGCCTCGACTGCGCGCCGTCGTGCAGATCCCGTTCGATGCGGCGGATCTCGGCGTCGTGGGCCGCCGTCAGATCCGCTCGCTGCTCTCGCAGATCCCGTGCGGACGCCGTATCCCGCTGCGGCGGCGTGAGCAGCCGCTGGGCGAGCGGTCGGACGACGCGCCAGGTAGACGGCGCAATGCATGCGGAGACGACGACCAGCACGAGCCCGATCGTCACGGAGAGCGCCGACGCACGAATGATGAGGACGATCGCGGCCACCAGCGCGACGACCGGGGCGCCGCACACGGGAAGGACCACGACCGCGGCCACGACGCTCCAGCGCGCCGCGCGCCAGTATGCGGGCTCGAGGGCGCGGCGCATCCGCTGACCCGTCCGGGCGTCGTCGAGGGATCGCTCGTACGACGAGCCGTTCCACCAGTAGCCGGTGGACAGGCGAACGGGCTCGGGCCGCGCGGCGTACCCGTCCGCGATCCGGGCACCGGTCCACCGAGCTATGAGCCTGCGGAAGAGCGCGGCGACCGGATGGCACAGTGCGAGCGTGATCGCGGCAGTGATGATCGTCAGTGCAGCCCACGACCACGGATTCGACCAGGACCACGGCGAGCCGAGGAACCGGAATGCGGCGAGGACCGGGAGCACGGCGACAAGGGCCGGTACGATCGCGGCGCACGCAGCGAAGACGGTGGATCGGACCAGTCCGGAGACCACCGCCGTCGCAGCGTCGGAGATCCGTTCTCTCATTCCCGGTGCTCCTGCCATCGCGATGCGGATTCGGCCACCGACATTGTTCCATCGGCCAAGGGCCATCGCCCGTCACGTATCGCCGTCCCCTCGCGCCGCCCGAGTCATGAGGACAGCGACCGGGACGAGCAGGAGGGCGCCCGTGCCCTGCAGCACCGAGTACCAGACTGGGGCGACGCCGGGGATGAAGTCGATCACCACGACCGCGATCGGCAGGATCACCGACACCGTCCGGAGCCGACGACGCGCTGCGTGCCGGCCGCCCTCCGCATTCCTCGCCAGCTTCACGAGCAGTGGGGCCACAGCGAGCAGGATGCCCGCCCGCACCCACATGAACGTGCTCGGCGCTCCGCCGGTGGCGGCTGATGCCACCAGGACGACCAGCAGCACCGCATTCCACACCCCGAAGATCCAGACGCACTTGTACGCCGTACCCGCCGTGGATGCACCGTTCTCCGGCCGCCCCATTGTCTTCTCTTCCGTCTGCATGACGGCTCCCTTCTCGAGTGATTTCACGCTACGAAGGGCGCATCCTCTGCGGCACGGGGCTGACCCCACACCCGGGTGGGGCGATCCCCACTCCTTTGCGGCATTCCCGATGCTGCCCGCGGCAGCGGCAGCGGCAGCGACAGCGACAGCGACCGCGGATGCCGGGGTCGCGACAGCGCGCTGCAAGCCGTGTGCATGCATGCTGCAAGCGGCGGGGCGCAGGATCCGTGCATGACGAAGTTCACGACACACCATGTCCGATCCGCGGATGGCACCCCGATCGGATTCCGTCGAGCCGGCTCAGGCCCGGCCGTGGTGCTCGTCCATGGCGGCCTGTTGGCCTCGCAGCATCTCGTCGAGTTGGCATCCGAGCTGGCTGCATTGTTCGAGGTGTTCGTGCCCGATCGACGCGGCCGGGGGATGAGCGGACCGTATCGCGAGGATGGGCGACGCTTCGTCGAGCAGGAGGCGGACGACATCCTGGCGCTTCTTCGCGCAAGCGGCGCCGCCGATCTCTTCGGGCTGAGCTCGGGCGCGATCGTGTGTTTGGAAGCGGCGCTCGACGCGCCGGCGGTCCGCCGGCTCGCGCTGTACGAGCCACCGTTGAGCGTGCGCGGATCCACCCCGACCGGATGGCTCGACCGCTACGAACGCGAGCTGGCGGCTGGCAAGCCGGCGTCGGCGCTCATCACGGGGATGCGAGGGCTCGGCATCGATCCCGTGCTGAGTCGGATGCCGCACCTCGCCGCGCCCGTCATGAACGTGCTCCTGAAGACCGAGCGCACGCGCCCCGACGAGGTGCCGATCCGCGATCTCGTGCCCACCTGGCATCAGGATTTCGAGATCATCGGCGAGACGGCCGACCGACTCGATCGCTATCGGAGCATCACTGCCGACGCACTGCTCCTGGAGGGCTCGCGGAGTCCCGGATTCCTGCACCGCTCGATGGATGCGCTGGAGGTGGTTCTCGGATCGTCCCGCCCGATCACGCTGCCGAAGCGGGGACATCAGGCTCCGGTCGATCAGCCGCGGGAGATCGCGGCGCTCCTCGAGCCTTTCTTCAGCGGATCGGGCGGTTCACGACTCCCGCACCCTCAGGTCTGATGCCTTTGGGTCTGATGCCTTTGGGGGTCTGATGCCTTGAGGGCTGACGCTGTCGGAGCCGAAACCCTCGTGTCGGCGGCCAGGAACACCGTTGCGAAGCACCGCTCGGGCAGGCCGGGATCGGCCAGGCGTGCCCGCATGTCTGCACGGGATCTCCCATGGACGGCGCGATCCACTCGTCGATGAACGCGGTTGGTTCACACCGCACGCTTGCGAGGTTCCGCAGGTGTCGAAGGGCGGTTTGCAGTGTGACAAGGCGTGGCCGAAACGCGTCAGAACGGTGGCGGGTCCGAATCGTAACCGGTTGGCGTGCGCACCCGAATGCCCCCGTCTGGTCGGGGCTCGAGCTGGATGCCGGTGACACTCTTCAGCCGGTGCAGCCGCGGCTTCAGCGGGACGAGATTCGCCACGTCGGTGGCGCCGCCATGCTGCCACTCGATGACATGGTCGATATCGGCACCCGGTGACACATACGGCGCTGCGTCGTCGTCGAGTCCGTATCGCACGCGCAACCACAGCCTCTGGTCTTGGCTCGGCCGGTATCGCGACGTGTCGAGCACGAGCCGCGCGGGCCGTACAGGATCGGCGATCACCCTGCGGAAGGCCGGGGCGTTGCACAATTCGCGTGCCGCATTCCGGGTGGGTACCGGTCCGTATCCGAGGAGTTCGGCGTAGCGGCCGGAGTTGTCGATCAGCAGCACCGGCTGCACTGTCGCGGCCGATGGGGTGCCGTCTCCTGCCAGTCAGGCGACGGCGACGTCGGCCTGGAGCTGGTCGAGCGTTCGCGACTCCTCCGCACACGTCTTCATGCGTCGTGCAGGGCTCGCGAGCCGGGCCTCGATGCGTGCGGCGTCGATGACGGGGAGGTAGATGTTCAGCCACGCCATGCCGTCCTGATCGGCTTCAGCGCCGACTCGCCGTTGCTTCCGGGCCTCGTCGTGTCTGGCCTGCAACGTGTCTGCACAGAGCCGCTCGCGTAGGAGGCGAGCGCGACGGGAGAACTCGCCCGCGCGCATCCGCTCCGCGATCTCGGAGAGCTTCCGATCGAATTCCACCACAGCCGCGTTGTCGGGAAGGCCGACGGACGCGTCGACCGCTTCCCGGACGTGCTGAGCGCTGATCGCGCCCGCGAGAAAACGGTTGCAGAGCAACGGCAGCGACGACGCGAGGACGTCACCCTGGTGCGCCCACGCACGAACGGCGGTCTCCGAGACGTGAAGCCGATGCGCGAGGTCGAACGCAACGGCCCGCTCGGCGAAGTCCCGCGCATCCACGCTCGAGCCTGCGTGATTGTCGTTCCGCACCGATGCCCGCCGGACGTACAGGTGCGGGTTCTCCCTCGCGAGTTGCACCGCATCGCGGATCGCGAACAGCTGCCGGGCGGCCAGCAGGTTGGCCATCGTCTGGGATGCGACGACATCCGAGAGCGCGGCGTCCATGACACGCTCCGCCGAGACCGCCGTCGGGGTCGACGCCCCGGCCATGACGGCAGCGTGCTCTGCCCAGTCCTCGACGATCGAGAAGCCGTCGTCCGTCGGGGGATCCCAATCGTCTTCGGAGCACGCAGACTCATCGAACACAGCTACGTATTCGATGACATCAGAAGATTCACGCATACGAATAAATGTACACATCACCACCGACAGTTTCGCCCGCGCTCGACTGCCGGTCCGGTCCGGTCTTCCAGCGAATGTGACGAAGCCGCAACTCGGTGCGAGTACCGGCAAGTAGCTACGTCAGTGGCGTTCTTTGCTCCGTAGACAGGTGCCGGCGAAGCGCTGTGTAGACACTCCAGTTGAAATCGCAGTGCCGTGTCGACCGGCACTCGGCAGATTGCCTCAGAGAAGAACCCCTCCGCAGACATCCGGCTCAGACTCGGACTTGCTGCCGTTTGACGTAGGCGGATCAGTGGGTCGAAGCTGGGGACAGCGTCCGCATTGGTCTGTCCGGGATTGGGGACTTTGCCCGAGACGCTGCAAACGAGGAGCGACGAGACCTTCGCCCGCGGGCCACTGGCGACTCGACCTGATGCGAATCCTCGCAGACCCTGTTCACGTCGCCGGCAAACCAGCTATTCGCTGACCGACAGGTTTTCGTGCCCGCCCTTGTTTCCGGATCGCGCTCGTGGCTTAGTAGTCGAGCTGTCGTTGATTCGACGCCGCCCGCAGAGGGCTGCGGGCGAACGCGATGCTAAACCCTATGTATCCGATGGCGAGTGCGAGTAGTGCGATGCGGGTTCCGAGGTATTGGCCCGCGATGCCTCCGAGGAGGGCGCCGAGGGGGATGGTGGCGGCGTTGAGTACTTGTGAGACGGCGCGGACGCGTCCCTGTACTGGTTGCGGGGTGTGTTGCAGGCCGAGTGTCGTGAGGGCGACGCTGCCGAGTGAGATTCCGAAACTGATTCCGCCCACCCCGATGGCGAGGAGGGCGACCAGGATCCCGGCTTGGGCGGCGGGCAGGAGCAAGGCAGCGGGTGCGGTGATGAGGAACGCGTAGGTGGCGATGCGGCTGAGGCCGTATCGGTCGTTGAGACGGCGACTCAGCAGGGCTCCGCCGAGTCCGCCGACGCCGCTGATCGTCAGCACGGTTCCGACGAGGCCGGATGGGATGCCGATGGTGCGGACGAGGAAGACGATCTCGAGTGCGCCGATAGCGGTGATGAGCAGGTTCGCTGTCGCGGATCCGGCGGTGATGGCTGTCAGCAGGCGGCTGTTGCGCAGGACGTGGAGTCCTTCGGCGATTTCAGCCCGGATGGATCGGCGCGCGGCGGGTACTGGCGGCTGGAAGGGTGCGGTGATGGTGGCCAGCGCTGCGGCGCAGACGAGATAGCTGATCGAGTCGGCCACCAGGGTCGCGGACGCGCCGATGAGCGCGACCAGCGCTCCGCCGATGGAAGGACCTGTGATCCTGGCAGCCGAGCGCCCGGATTGGAGGTACGCGTTGCCGGCGGTGTATCCGCCCGGCGACACCAACTGCCGCAGGTAGGGGGCGTATGCGGCTTGGAAGGCTGCGGTGAAGAACCCGGTCAGGGCTGCCGCGACCAGAAGCACGGGAAGAGTGAGCAGCCCGAGCACAGCCGAGAGCGGGACGATCCCGAGAGTGCATGCCCGCCCGATGTCGGCACCGATCATCAGGGTTCGGCAGTGGCGCTGGTTTCGGTCGACGAGGGCGCCCAGCAGCAGCCCGAGCAGCATCGACGGTATCCATTGAGCGGCTTCGAGCAGACCGATCGTGAACGTGCTGGCATGCAGCTGGTCGATGGCGACCAACGGGAGAGCAACAACAGTGACCATCGTGCCAGCCGCGCTGATCGTCTCCGCGGACAGGAATACTGCGAACGGGCGGCCTAGGCGGGCCTGGCGGACGATCACCCGGCTCGTCTCCCACGATGAGAGTGGGACTCGCCGAGAGGCTCACTCCCAGTCGCCCGTGCACGCCATGCCCGGATCGCCCCGTCGCTCTCTTCGGGTGAAGGGTGCCAGGTTGCGCCGGTAAGTGGACCCGTGCGTTGGCCCAGCCGATCCCGGACCACTGCCTCGGGGACACCGCCGGCGAGGAGCTCCTCCGCATGCAGCCGCCGCAGATCCGCGAGGTGAACGGTGACGCCGGCCGCCGCACAATATCGGTTCCAACCTTCCAGTGCGGACTGATAGCGCAGGGGGGTGTCCTGTCCCGGCGCCGTGAACATCGGGCCCGCCACCCTTCCGGTCGCGCGCTTGAGGTTCATTAAGCGCAGCACGAGTTGCCGGTCGTCGACCAGCACGCGTCGCCGCACACCGCCCCATCCCGGGACTTGGAGCGTTCGGTTGGTCTCCTCGAAGTCCTCGATCCGCAGCGCCAGCGCTTCTCCCGGCCGAAGCCCGAGACGAACCAACAGCCCGAACAGCAACTGATCCCGGTCTGCGTGACGCGGAATCGTGGCAAGCACTGCATGGACATCGGCGGGCCTGACGTCCTGGCGCCCTTTCTCGCTCCGCTGCGCGGTCGAGACTCTGACAGGTAGTTCCTTCTGAGCCTCATCCAGGAGGCGGAGTTGCCCGCACCAGCGCAGCAGCCCGCGAAGCGCCGACAGTCGCCGTGCCCGCGTCGCCGCAGAAGCACCGTCAGGACGCTCGAGGTATGCGGCGACGGCCTTGACGTCGAGGACGCCGCCGGTCAGAGATGCACACTCGACAAGGCTCGCAAGGTCGGTCCGATAACCGCGCATCGTGTTCTCTCGACGTCCTGCACGGCGTAGCTCGTCGAGGTAGGAGTCCACCATCTCCCGTGCTCCCATGGGTATGACAATATCAATTGACACAGGTGCATTCGAGGAAAGACGCCGAATCTGAACTTCGTTGCCCGGCGGTGAGCCGGTATCTGCCGTCAGGCGCGCTGACCGAGGCCAAGCCACCACAGCTCGCAGGTGGCAATTACGCGTGTAGCCATGACTGCCGGAGCTCCCGCAGGTAGCCGCGAAGGTCATCGGAAGTGGGCGTGACGGGTCCATCGGCGATGTTCACGTTGCGCCGAGGGTCATCGCCTGCGTGTTGCGGGAGGAGGTTGCAGTGCAGATAGGGCATCTGGTGGACCCGTCACGAGGTAGTCGATCTTGCGAGGAGCGACGACCGATTCGATGGCCTGGCCGGTGCGCTGAACGTCGCCCCAGAACCGGCCGAGTCGCACCTCGTCGAGATCAGTCATGTTGGTGACGCGTTCGCGGAGAATCACGACGCAGTAGCCCGGATGCGCTTGGTTGCGCGACAAACGCACCCGACTCGTGTACGTCTCTGCGACGAGCAAGCTGTGCTTGTTCTCCTCCAAGCCCGCGTCACCGCACATTCCGCAGCTCGCTGGATCCAGCAGTTCCGACCACTTGTCGTCCGACCACCACACGCGACGACACGTTAGCTGCAACCCGCCGGACCGAGAGGCGAGGCAGCGACACGAGCCGCCCCTTCGTGCGGAATCCGTTAGTGTCCGCCGGCGCCGCGTATGGATTCCGTTAGCGGACCGTATGGGCCTGCGGCAGACGACTTCGATGGTGCCTTGGCCGTGGATCGCGGCCCGCGACCGCGGCAGCGGCGCGTGAACTCGGAACGGAGCACCATCACGTGTTGGACGTCCTCTGCATACTCGGCGTCGTCGCCCTCGGCGTCGTCGTCGCCCTGGTTTCAAGGGCGGTGGAGAAGCTGTGATCTTCTTCGTCGTGCTGTCTGCGGTGCTGGCCGCGGCATCCCTCGTATACCTCGTGTACGCGCTCGTGAAGCCGGAGAAGTTCTAGCCCGATGACTGCTTTCTGGCTCTTCGTCGCGCAGCTCGCGACCGTCGCCCTCATGCTGGCGATCTGCTACCGGCCGCTCGGCGACTACATGGCGCACACCTTCACCTCCCGCAAAGACCTCAGAGTGGAGCGGGGCATCTACCGCCTGATCGGCGTCGACTCTTCCTCGGAGCAGAGCTGGCAGGTCTACCTGCGCAGCGTCCTGGCGTTCTCGATCGTGGGCGTGCTGCTCGTCTACCTCATCCAGCGGCTCCAGGCTTGGCTGCCGTATTCGCTCGGACTGCCCGCCGTGCCTGAGGGGTTGTCCTTCAACACGGCCATCTCGTTCGTCACCAACACCAACTGGCAGTCCTACTCTCCGGAGGCGACGGTCGGCTACACCGTGCAGATGGCGGCGCTCACGGTGCAGAACTTCGTGTCCGCCGCCGTCGGACTGGCCGTCGCGATCGCGCTCGTGCGCGGATTCGCCGCGCATCGCTCCGGCACCATCGGCAATTTCTGGGTGGACCTGATCCGGGGGATCCTGCGCATCCTGCTGCCCATCTCGGTCATCTTCACCATCGTGCTGATGGCTGGAGGCGTGATCGAGAACCTCAACGCCGTGAACACAGTGCACACGCTCGCGGGCGCAACCCAGAGCATCCCCGGTGGGCCGGCCGCATCGCAGGAGACCATCAAGCTGCTCGGCAACAACGGCGGCGGATTCTTCAACGCGAACTCGGCCCACCCGTTCGAGAACCCGACGGTGTGGACCAACGTCGTCGAAGTGTTCCTCATGCTGCTTGTGCCGTTCAGCCTTCCACGCACGCTCGGCCGCATCGTCGGCGACCGCCGCCAGGGGTACGCGGTGCTGTCGGCGATGGCGATCATTTTCGTCGTCTCGGTCTCGCTGTTCACCTGGTTCGAGACCTCGACCGGCGGAACCGCGACGGCCGCCGCCGGCGGCGCGATGGAGGGCAAGGAGCAGAGGTTCGGCATCCTCGGCACCACACTGTTCGGCACAACGAGCACGCTCACCTCGACAGGAGCGGTGGATGCCGCACACGACAGCCTCACCCCGCTCGGCGGCATGATGACGATGCTCAACATGATGACCGGCGAGGTGGCGCCCGGAGGCATCGGGGCCGGCCTCTACGGGATCCTCGTGATGGCGATCGTGGCAGTGTTCCTCGCCGGACTCATGGTGGGGCGCACCCCCGAATATCTGCGGAAGCGCGTCGGTGCCAGGGAGATCAAGCTCGCCAGCCTCTACTTCCTCACCACGCCGACGCTCATCCTGGCGGGAACCGCGCTCAGCTTCGCCGTCCCAGGCGTCGTGCAGTCGGTGGAGAAGACGACCATCTTCAACCCTGGGCAGCACGGGTTCTCCGAGATCCTCTACGCCTTCACCTCGGCCGGCAACAACAACGGATCCGCCTTCGGCGGCATCTCCGCGAACACGCCATGGATGAACGCGGCGCTCGGCTCGGTCATGTTCCTCGCCCGCTTCGTGCCGATCGTGTTCGTGCTCGCGCTCGCCGGATCGCTCGCGGCGCAGGAGAAGCTGCCGGTCACCACCGGAACGCTCCCCACGCATCGACCGATGTTCGTCGGGCTGCTGATCGGAACCATCCTCATCATCACCGCGCTCACGTACTTCCCCGTCGTGGCGCTCGGACCCCTCGCAGAAGGACTGCACTGACCATGACCACCGTTTCTCTCAAGGCCGCCGACCCCGAGGGCAGGACGCCCAGGCGGGGCGAGAAGGCACCGAAGGGCGCATTCAGCCCCCGGCAGTTGTGGACGAGCCTCCCGGATGCCCTCCGCAAGCTGAACCCCCGCGAGATGTGGCGCAACCCCGTGATGTTCATCGTGGAGGTGGGCGCCGCCCTCACCACCCTCCTCGCGATCGTGCAGCCGTTCCTCGGCGCTCAGGTGTCGGGCGGCACGACCACGTCCGTCGCGTTCACCTGGTGGATCGCCGTGTGGCTGTGGCTGACGGTCGTGTTCGCGACGCTCGCGGAGGCCGTCGCCGAGGGACGCGGCAAGGCGCAGGCGGCGAGCCTGCGAAAGACCCGCACGACCACCACGGCCAACCGTGTCGTGGACTACGCCGATGAGGATCCCGGTGCGGTGCACGCGGCCGTCACGCAGGTGGCATCCGCGGACCTGAAGCTCGGCGACGTGGTGGTGGTCGGCGCGAGAGAGCTCATCCCGGGCGACGGCGACATCGTGTGGGGCATCGCCTCCGTCGACGAGTCGGCCATCACAGGCGAGTCCGCGCCCGTCGTGCGGGAATCCGGCGGCGATCGAAGCGCCGTCACCGGCGGCACCCGGGTGCTCTCCGACCGCATCGTGGTGCGCATCACCTCGAAGCCGGGCGAGACGTTCGTCGACCGCATGATCCGTCTCGTGGAGGGCGCAGCCAGGCAGAAGACACCGAACGAGATCGCGCTGAACATCCTGCTGGCCGGCCTGACGATCATCTTCGTGGTCGTCATCCTCGCACTGGGGCCGGTGGCCGGATTCGCGGATGCCGCACCCACCATCACCGTGCTCGTCGCGCTGCTGGTCTGCCTCATTCCCACGACGATCGGCGCCTTGCTGTCGGCCATCGGCATCGCCGGCATGGACCGCCTCGTGCAGCGCAACGTGCTCGCCATGTCCGGCCGTGCCGTCGAGGCGGCGGGCGACGTCAACACGCTCCTGCTCGACAAGACGGGCACGATCACCTACGGCAATCGTCAGGCCAGCGAGTTCCTGCCGGTGAACGGCACCGAACTGAACGAACTGGTGGATGCCGCGGCCATGGCATCCCTCAGCGACCCGACGCCTGAGGGGTCGTCCGTGATCACGCTGGCGAAGGACCTCGGACGGATCCCACCGGCATCCGTTCCGGGAGACGTCGTGCCGTTCACGGCGCAGACGCGCATGAGCGGCGTCGACCTGAGCGATGGATCCCAGATCCGCAAGGGTGCAGCCAGCGCGGTGCTGGCCTGGGCGCAGCAGGATACCTCTGCCACGGATCCGGTCCCACCGGCCGTCGTGGCGGAGCTCGACCAGGTCGTTGAACGGATCTCCCAGTCCGGCGGCACCCCGCTCGCCGTGGCAACGCGCGGCGTGGACGGTGCCACGCGCATCCTGGGCGTCATCCACCTGAAAGACGTCGTGAAGACCGGCCTCGTCGAGCGGTTCGCCGACATGCGGCGCATGGGCATCCGCACGGTCATGGTCACCGGGGACAACCCGCTCACCGCGAAGGCCATCGCCGAGGAGGCAGGCGTGGACGACTTCCTCGCCGAGGCGACGCCCGAGGACAAGCTCGCGTTGATCAGACGCGAGCAGGAGGGCGGCAAGCTCGTCGCGATGACCGGTGACGGCACGAACGACGCGCCGGCGCTGGCTCAGGCGGATGTCGGCGTGGCGATGAACACGGGAACATCGGCCGCGAAGGAGGCCGGCAACATGGTCGACCTCGACTCGGATCCCACGAAGCTCATCGACATCGTCTCGATCGGCAAGCAGCTGCTCATCACCCGCGGGGCCCTCACCACGTTCTCGATCGCCAACGACGTCGCGAAGTACTTCGCGATCATCCCCGCCATGTTCGTCGGCGTGTTCCCCGGGTTGCAGGCGCTCAACATCATGCAGCTGCACTCGCCGTCTTCCGCGATCCTGTCCGCCGTGATCTTCAACGCGATCATCATCGTGATCCTGATCCCGCTCGCCCTGCGCGGAGTGCGCTACCGGCCGTCGTCGGCGGGCAGCCTGCTCGGCCGCAACCTGCTCGTGTACGGCATCGGCGGCATCATCGCCCCGTTCATCGGCATCAAGATCATCGACCTCCTGGTGGCGCTGATCCCGGGATTCTGACCAGACACACGCTCAACTGGCGGCATATGCCGCCCGTCCGCTCATGACAACGACCTCGCACGAAGAGAAGAGAAACCGAAAGATGAGTCCCACACTCCGGGGAACCGGCAGGCAGTATTGGGTCGCCGTTCGCGCCATGATCGTGCTGACCGCCGTGCTCGGCGTCGTCTACCCGCTGGTGATGACCGGCATCGGGCAGCTGACGATGCCCGCACAGGCGAACGGATCCCTGATCACCTCGAACGGAACGAGAGTCGGCTCCAGCCTGATCGGCCAGTCCTTCACCGACGAGAAGGGCAGGCCGCTGCCGCAGTGGTTCCAGTCGCGTCCGTCCGCGGCCGGCGACGGATACGACGCGAACGCATCCAGCCCGAGCAACCTCGGTCCGAACAATCCCGACCTCACGAAGGCCATCCGGGAGCGGAAGGCGACGATCGAGAAGCTGGATTCGGCGGATGCCGCGAGCATCCCGCCCGATGCGCTCACGGCATCCGGGTCCGGCCTCGACCCGCACATCTCTCCGGCCTACGCGCTGCTGCAGGTGGATGCGGTGGCGAAGGCCAGAGGCATCTCCGTCTCCAAGGTCGAAGGGCTCGTGAAGTCTATGATTCAGGGGCGAGACCTCGGATACCTGGGCGAGCCGACGGTGAACGTTCTGCAGCTCAACCTGGCGCTGTCGAAGATGGATCCCGCGGGAGACAAGGGTTAGCGCGAAGCATGGCAAGAGGCAGACTGCGGGTGCTGCTCGGTGCGGCGCCCGGCGTCGGCAAGACGTACGCGATGCTCGAAGAGGGCAAGCGTCTGGCCGAGACCGGCAAGGACGTGGCCGTCGCGATCGTGGAGACCCACGGGCGCGACGCCACGGCGGCCATGCTCGACGGGCTCGAGGTGGTTCCTCGGCGTGCCGTCGTCTACCGGGGTGTCGAGCTGTCCGAAATGGACGTCGACGCGGTGCTCGCCCGTAAGCCCGACGTCGCCCTCGTCGACGAGCTCGCCCACACGAACGCCCCTGGCGGCCATCACGAGAAACGCTGGGAAGACGTGCAGGACCTGCTGGATGCCGGCATCACCGTGATCTCCACGGTCAACATCCAGCACATCGAGTCCCTCAACGACGTGGTCGAACAGATCACCGGCATCGGCCAGCAGGAGACCATCCCGGATGCCGTTCTGCGGTCCGCCGACCAGGTCGAGGTGATCGACCTGGCGCCGCAGGCCCTTCGTGATCGCCTCGCAGAGGGCCTGGTGTATCCGGCCGCGCGAGTGGATGCCGCCCTCTCGAACTACTTCCGCCTCGGCAACCTCACGGCGCTGCGCGAACTGGCGCTGCTGTGGCTCGCCGACGAGGTGGACAGCGCCCTGCAGACGTACCGGCGCGAGCACGGCATCGACAGCAAGTGGGAGGCCAGGGAGCGGGTCGTCGTCGCTCTGACCGGCGGGCCGGAGGGTGAGACGCTGCTGCGCAGGGGCGCGCGGATCGCGGCACGTTCCAGTGGAGGCGAACTGCTCGCCGTGCACGTGGTGAGCGACGACGGGCTGCGGGAGCGGCATCCGGGAGCGCTCGCGGCGCAGCGCTCGCTGGTGGAGACCTTGGGCGGCGCCTACCACGAGATCGTCGGATCGGACATCCCGGCCGCGCTCGTCGACTTCGCGAAAGGGGTGAATGCGACACAGCTCGTCATCGGCGTCTCCCGCCGCTCGCGCCTGCTCGCCTTTCTCACCGGTGCGGGCATCGGCTCGACCGTCGTCAGGGAGTCCGGCGACATCGACGTGCACATCGTCTCGCACGCCGCAGCCGGCAGCAGGCAGCTCGTGCTGCCACGGGCGCGCGGTGCTCTCAGCCGCCGGCGTCGCGTCTATGGCTTCGTGCTGGCGCTCGTGGGCGGCCCGTTGCTGAGCTATCTGCTGTGGCTGTTCCGCAGCCCGGACGCCCTCACCAGCGACGTTCTCGCCTTCCAGCTGCTCGTCATCGTGGTCGCGCTCGTCGGAGGCATCTGGCCGGCGCTGTTCGCCGCCGTGCTGTCCGGACTGACCCTCGACTTCCTGTTCGTCGCACCCACCTACACGATCACGATCGCCCAGCCGGTGCACCTGCTGGCGCTCCTCCTGTACGTGCTCGGAGCGGTCCTGGTGAGCTTCGTCGTCGATCAGGCGGCCAGGCGCTCGCGCGCCGCACAGCGCTCGGCCGCGGAGTCCGACGTGCTGGCGACCGTAGCGGGCGGCGTCATCCGCGGTGAGGATGCCGTGCGTGCACTCGTGCAGCGCACCAGGGAGGCGTTCGGGCTCGTCCGCGTGCGGCTTCTGGCCGCCGACGGCACAGTGGTGTCCGACGAGGGCGGATCCGGCGCCGGAGACGTGCGCACCCGGGAGCGGGTGGGGGAGCGCGGAACGCTCGAGCTGTACGGGGCCGAGCTGACGGCATCCGATCGGCGCGTGCTGTCTGTGATCCTGACCCAGCTGGACGCGGCACTCGAACACCGCGAGCTCAGCGACACGGCGAGCGAACTGCGACCCCTGGCCGAGACCGACCGGGTTCGCTCGGCACTGCTCGCAGCGGTCGGGCACGATCTGCGTCGTCCGCTTGCGGCCGCCACCGCCGCCGTGACGAGTCTGCGATCATCCGATGTGCAGCTGTCCGATTCGGATCGGGACGCCTTGCTCGACACCGCGGCCGACAGCCTCGCCGGACTCGATTCCCTCGTCACGAACCTGCTCGACGTCACCCGGGTGCAGGCAGGGGTGCTCGCGGTGTCCCTGCGGCGCGTCGACATCGACGATCTGCTGCCGCCCGCTCTCGAAGAGCTGTCGGCGCCGCCGGGCAGCGTCGAGCTGGACGTTCCAGACGGGACGCCGCCGGTGATGGCCGACCCCGTGCTGCTGCAGCGTGTGCTCGTGAACCTGCTGGCCAATGCGCTGCGATACTCGCCGCGCGGCACACCGCCCAGACTCAGCGTGAGCGTCTTCGGCGACGAGGTGCAGGTTCGGGTCGCGGATACCGGTGCCGGCGTTCCCGACGACCGCAAGGACGCCATCTTCCAGCCCTTCCAGCGTGAGGGCGACACCGACAACTCGACGGGCATCGGCCTCGGCCTCGCGCTCTCGAAGGGATTCGTCGAGGGGATGGGCGGCAGCCTCACGCCGGAGGACACCCCGGGCGGAGGCCTCACGATGGTGGTGGCCCTGCCGCTCTTCTTCCACCGCGGACGGCAGTCGACTTCGAGGCGTGACGAGCAGACCCGAGACGACTCGAAAGGGGAGCGATGAAGATCGTCATCGCCGATGATGACCGGCAGATCCTCGGTGCCCTGCGCATCATCCTCACCGCACGCGGCTACGACGTGGTCGTGGCGGCTGACGGCAAGCAGGCCCTGGACAGGGTGATCGACGACCACCCGGATCTCGTGGTGCTCGACCTCGGCATGCCGGGACTCGACGGCCTCGCCGTGATCGAAGCGGTCCGCGGGTGGAGTTCGGTGCCGATCCTGGTCATCTCGGGTCGCACCGACTCCGCGGAGAAGGTGGAGGCGCTCGACAGGGGAGCGGACGACTACGTCACGAAGCCGTTCGCGACGGACGAACTGCTGGCGCGCATCCGCGCCCTCGTGCGACGGACTCCGGCAGCGGATGACGAGCCCAAGGTCGCGTTCGGCGGCGTCGTGGTCGACCTCGGGGCGCGTCGGGTCACGCGGGACGGGCATCCGGTGCGGCTCACGCCAACGGAGTGGCAGATCCTGTCGCTCCTGGTGCGGAATCCGGATCGGCTGGTCACGCGCGAGGCGATCCTCACCGAGGTGTGGGGTCCACACCACACGAGCGACTCCGGATACCTCCGGCTCTACCTCGCGCAGCTCCGCAAGAAGCTCGAACCCGAGCCGTCGCATCCGCGATTCCTCATCACCGAGGCGGGGATGGGCTACCGCTTCGTTCCGGAGGGGCAGGACGAGTAGGGCCCGGAGCGGGGCAGACCTCGTACCCTGGAGGCACGCGTGAATCACGCCGAAGGGGATGCCATGACCGACCGGAACGCCGCTGGCCGCAAGCCTCGATCTGGCGAACGGTCCGTCTCTCGGACCGGGTCTTTCTCGCTGGCCAGATCGCTCGGCAAGGCGCCGATGACGGTCGATGAAGCGATGCGCATCGAGCAGCAGCTCGAGCGCGGCACCCTCGACATGTCGCTGCCCGGAACGGCGGAGATCGTGGCGGAAGCGCACCGCATCCGGTTCAGAGCAGAACTGTGGGGCGCCGATCGCGGCGACGATCGACGACGCCAGGCCACGGGCACCGTGGTCGTGGTGTGTGCGTTCATCGTGATCACCGTCGTCGGTCTCGTCGCCTGCCTTGCGGCGGCCGTCTGACCCGTTTCAGCTCGCCGGCTCGCTGAATTCGGCGACGGCGCGGCGTCCCGCATCGGCCGTGTGCTGAAGGAAGCCGGCGATGAGTTCCAGTTCGGCGGGGGAGTACGCATCGCAGACGGCATCCATCTGCGAGTTCATGCCGTCGTAGTGCCGGAAGACCGCTCCGATAGCCTCGCGGCGCGCCGAGATGACGATGGCGCGTCTGTCGTCGGCCGCGCGTTCGCGCTGTATCCAGCCGCCTTTTTCCAGGCGATCGATGACGCCGGTCATGGTTGCCGGATGCACGCCGGCGCGCCGCGCGAGTGCGCCAGGGCTTGTCGGTCCGTGCTGTGCCAGGAAGTCGAGGCAGTCCAGATCGACGTCGCGCAGCTCCACCTGGGCCGAGACGTGGTGGGAGAGCAGCGCGATCTGGTTGTTCACGTCGCGGAAGCGTCGCTTGACCTCGTTGGTGACACGACGGCGCGCGCGCTCATCCTGGTCGCTGGCCGCGGCTGTCTCACCCATAGCTATTCTCGTTTCCGTATAGTACGGTTTCCATATTATCGGAATCCGATGACAAGGAGAATCTAGTGAACATCGTGGTGTTCGGAGCCAATGGGCCGACGGGGCGTCTCCTGGTGCGGCTCGCCCTCGAGCGGGGACATGACGTCACGGCCGTGACGCGAGCCCCGCAGACGTTTCCGCTCGAGCACGCGAATCTGCGTGTGGAGCACGGTGACGTCTTCTCCTCCGGCTCGATCGGCCCGTTGCTGGCGGGACAGGATGCCGTGCTCTCCGCGCTCGGCGTGCCATATGGCCGGGAGGAGATCACCACGTATTCGGTCGGCGCGCGCGTCATGCTCGCCGCGATGGCCGAGCACGGTGTCCGTCGTCTCGTGTGCGTGAGCTCGAGCGCCGTCGACGTGGCGGCCGGGCCACACGGCGGGTTCTTCTTCGAACGGGTGCTCCAGCCGTTCGTCGCGAACGTGCTCGGCCGCACGCTTTACGACGACATGAAGCGCATGGAGCGCATCGTCGCCGACAGCGACGTCGACTGGACGGTGATGCGTCCCTCCGGGCTGTTCGATGCGGATACCGTGAGCGACTACCGCATCGCCGAACGCTACCTGCCGCAGAAGTTCACCTCGCGCATCGACCTCGCGGATGCCATGCTCCGGCAGCTCGACGATGGTCGCTTCGTGCGTACCACGGCGGCCGTCGGCACCGTGACCGGTGCGCCGTCGGTGGCGCAGCTCATGATGCGGGAGGCGTTCAAGCGGCCGCCACGGCGCGCATCAGGGGAGCCGGGCGCCGGGACGCCGCAGGCGGGGACGGCGGAGTCGATGGACGACGTCGAGGGTGCGGCAGCCGTGAAGCAGGTGTCGGAATGACGCGGGTCGCCGTCGGCGATGTGGTCGAGCGCCGGCAGCTCACGAGCATCAAGGGAAGGGACTTCACTGTGCCGGCGGATGACCGGATCGTGCATCTGCAATTTCGTCGCTTCGCAGGCTGTCCGGTCTGCAATCTGCACCTCCACCAGGTGGCGGCGCGGCTTGACGAGCTGGAGGCGGCAGGGATCCTGGAAGTGGCGTTCTTTCATTCGCGTCCAGAGGTCATGGCCGACTTCCAGGCTGAACTGCCGTTCGACGCCGTCGCCGATCCGGAGCGTGTCGGCTACCGGGAGTTCGGTGTCGAACGGATCACCGTGGGCACCGCCTGGCGAGGACTGAACCCGCGCGTCTGGGCGACGGCGATCCGGTCGCTGTGGTGGACACAGCGTCGCCGAGGGCTCAAGGGCTCCGTCGGCGAGGGGGAGAACGTTCTTGGGCTCCCGGCCGAGTTCCTCATCGCGCCGGATGGCATGGTGCTCGCGGCGCACTACGGCCTCACACCGGACGACCACTGGTCGGTGGACGAGGTGCTGAGCCATGCGGCGTCCGCTCGTCGTGGTCCAGCGGGTCATGGCCCCGCACGCCGAGGTAATGAACGTAGGGCTACGGATCGTCGGGCCACCGTGCGTCGGACGGTGTGACGTCTGGAGATCCGCAGGACGGGCGATGTCGGGAACGGCTCCTGGGTGACCAAGCGGGCGTCGACGAGCTGCTTCATGTGATGCGACACCGTGGACCGAGACAGCCCCACCGGATCGGTCAGATCGCGCACGCACACATTGGCATTGGTCGGCGGTCGCCGCGCGGCAGAACTGACGGCATCCCGACCCCGAGCGATGTCGGAGGCGGTCGATAGCGTGCGACACATGGACATCGAAGACCCGGCCACCGCTCCGCGGCCCGCCGGCTATGCGACGGTGGCGCCCTGGCTGATCTCCGTCGACACCGAGGCGGAGCTCGACTTTCTGGGGAAGGTGTTCGGGGCGACCGAGCAACCCGGATCACGGGTCATGAACGACGGCGCCATCAACCACGTCGAGGTCGACCTCGCGGGAACCAGCCTGTTGCTGTTCGATGCCCCGCCGTCGTGGCGCGCCCCGGGGCACCTGCGGGTCTACGTGCACGATGTCGACTCCGTCGTGCACGCCGCGGTCGCCCTCGGCGCCGACCTCGTCACGGAGCCGACAGAGCTGCCGTTCGGCGATCGCATCGCGAGGTTCCGCGACCCGCAAGGACACCTGTGGTGGGTCCACCAGCACCTCGAAGACGTGCCGATCAACGATCTGGTCGAACGCTTCGCCGAACCGCGGTATGCGGAGGCGAGCGCCTACGTCGGAACGACCCTCGCCGATCACATGAACGACTACTACGCGAGCCGCTAGCCCGATCCCCCTTCGACTCGGCCGGGTCTCCGGCATCATGCGTTCACCGACTCGACCCGTCGAGGCCGACCGCCACCGCGGGCATGCCGCGATCGAGCAGGTCATCGCCGAGCTCAAGGACGGTCCGCCCACTTGTCCTCCGGCCGGTTCCACGCCGACACATCAGCCCTTGCCCCTTCCCGGATGCGCTCCGAGGTCGTGTACACGGTGTCATCGCTGGACAACGCAGCGAGATCAAGGCGGAGCAACGACCGGGCGTCCTCCGGCATTTCATTGCACTTCGTGCAGCGGGCACTCGCTGATGCAACGAAGAGGCCGTCAGTGCAACGGGAGACCGTTCCCGACGAGCGAAACGCTTGACGCGCCGACGCGGGTACCCTAATGTACAACCAAATGGTTGTACATCTTGGGACGGCAGATCAGCTCGACGATGCGGAGGTCGATCGCCTCTTCCATGCGTTGGCTGATGCCACACGACGCGACATCGTCGCGCGCACGCTGCGCAGTGAGCAGTCGATCTCGGCCCTGGCCACCGGCTACGCGATGAGCTTCGCCGCAGTGCAGAAGCACGTGACGGTGCTCGAATCGGCGCACCTCGTGCGCAAGGAGCGGCGCGGCAGGGAGCAACTCGTGGCGGCCCAGCCGGAGACGATCCGGCGCGCAAGCGAGCTGCTCGGCCGGTACGAGGCCATCTGGAACGAGCGCGCCGCGGGCATCGAACGCATCCTTGCGGGCGATCTCGCAACGGCGCGATCGTGGGCGCCCGCGCGCGAGGTGACCGAGGCGGCATCAGAGCATGCGCCGGCGCGACGTGGGCGGTCGCGGACGCAGACGAGCACGGAGGAGGAGACGGGCCGATGACGGTGATCAGCACACAGAGGGACGCAGAGAACCTGACGTTGACATTCGTGACGGAGTTCGATGCTCCGCCCGAGCGCATATGGAAGGTGTGGGAGGACCCGCGCCAGCTGGAACGCTGGTGGGGACCGCCGACCTGGCCGGCGACGTTCGATCGCCACGAGCTGCGCCCTGGCGGAGTGTCCGCGTACTACATGACGGGGCCGGACGGCGAGAGGGCGCACGGGTGGTGGCGCACCGTCGCCATCGATCCGCCGCATCGTCTGGACTTCGACGACGGGTTCTCTGACGAGAACGGGATCCCCGACGAAGGGATGCCCGTGACCCGCACCGAGGTCACCATCGAGGCGACGGCGTCCGGCACGCGCATGACATCGGTAACCCGGTTCGCCAGCCTCGAACAACTCGAGCGGCTGGTGCAGATGGGCATGCAGGACGGAATGTCGCAGGCGCTCACCCAGATCGACGAGATTCTGGCCGACCCGGCCGCGTGACAGATCGCCTCGCGCTGAGCGAGGGCGAAGAGAGAAGGAGGAAAGATCATGGCCGAACGAGCACCCATCCAGCCCTGCATGTGGTTCAACGATCAGGCGCGAGAGGCGATGGAGTACTACGTAGGAGTGTTCCCGAACTCGAGCATCCGCTCGGTCACTGGATACCCGGACGAGTCGCTGGACGAGCACTTCGGCGGCATGTCGGGCAAGGTGCTCAACGGCGAATTCACGCTGAACGGCGTCGATTTCGTGTGCCTCGACGGCGGACCGCTGTTCACGTTCAACGAGTCCATCTCGTTCGTCGTCTCATGCGCGGACCAGGTCGAGATCGACAGGTACTGGGCGGCGCTCTCGCACGTTCCCGAGTCGGAGCAGTGCGGATGGTGCAAGGACAGGTTCGGCATCAGCTGGCAGATCATCCCGGAGAACATGGGGGATCTGACGCGCCGGCCGGAGCAGGTCCAGGTGATGATGCGGCAGAAGAAGATCGTGATCGAGGAGCTCGAACGCGCCTGATCTGACGTCGGTCCGCCGGGCGGCGCCGACGAAGGTGCTCGGTCAGCCGGCGAAGACGTCGATGCCGATCGTGCGGTCGACGACGCCGGAGGCCACGGCGCGAAGCGCGATGCTGTGCCGGCGGGCATAACCGCGCAGCGCAGCGAACGCGTCGTCCATGCTCAGACCCGTCGACTGGGCCAGCACGCCCTTGGCCTGTTCGATCAGGATGCGACTGTCCAGCGCGTGCTGGAGCTGGGCGACGACGAGGTTCGACTGACTGCTCAGGCGTTCGTGCAGGATGCCGATGGTCGCGACATCCGCAAGCGCCTGCGCGACGTCCGCGTCTCTGCTCGGAAACGCGCCGGTCCGAGTGCGGAACAGATTCATGGTACCGATCACCTCTCCGCGCAGACGCATCGGCGTCGCGTGCAGGGAGAGGAATCCGTGTCGCAGCGCGATCTGGGCGAACTCTGGCCAGGTCCCGGAGCTCGCGATGTCGGGAACGTCGATCGCGACGCCCGTGCGGTAACAGTCGAGGCAGGGACCGGCGCCGGCGCTCAGCTGCATCAGCTCGACGAGCTCGACGCTCTCACTCGTCGACGCCACGAGTTGCAGGCTCTCGCCGGGCTCGGCGAGCAAGAGCCCGCCGGCCTGCGCGTCGAGGATCTCGGTGCACTCGCTGACCAGCGTGTGCAACAGGTCGACGACGTCGTAGTCGTCGGTCAGCGTGTCGGCGACAGCGACGAAGGCGGCGTTGAGCTTGGTCTCTCGTGAGGCATTCGCCATGTTCGGCTCCAGGGGTTGCACGTGAAGTTTAAGCGTCTGTCCGGTCGCCCGGTAGGGAGCCGAAATCGAGTCGCCTGTCGACGACATCGAAGGCGACGGCCTGAACCGTTCTGCCGGTGGCGAAGGCGTGGGCTCGCAGCCGAGCGAAGGCATCCGTGGCCGAGACATCCAATTGCACGATGATCATTCCCACCGCCTGATGCACCTCACGTCTCATGGCCGCCGTCCCGGTGCGGTCCACGCCGGTCTCGTCGCGTGCCGAGCGCAGCGCGAGCATGGCAGCCGATGCTGTGGCGGACATCGCGAGGTACTCGGCCGTCTCGGCGCTCTCCCTGTCCAGCGGTCCGGGTGCCGCCCTATAGAGGTCGACGGCACCCACGATGACGGCGCCGAGCCGGAGTGGAAAGGCGAAGACGGCTCGCACCCCGTGCTGCAATGCCGACGAAGCGAAGATCGGCCAGGCGTCGCCCGCGGGCGCCGCGAGGTCGGCCGCGAACACCGGGCGACCCTCGCGCACCGCTTGCCAGCGAGGACCTTCGGCCAGATCGAATTGCAGCTCGTCCAGCCGTGCGGCGAGCGCGTCGCTCGCACCGATCGTCGCCTGTGGTGAACCGGCGCCGACGACCGAGATGGATGCGCCGTCGATCGGCAGCGCGAGGAACGGGGTGCACAGGGCATCGCCCTCACTCACCGGCGCATCGGGATAGACCCGATCGCCGGGGTCGTCCGAGTGCTCCTGGCCGCTTCGGTCGGCCGGAAGGGGACCGTCATCGTTCATGGCTGCACTCTGTTCAGCGGCGGTGCTCAGCGGGCGGTGTTCGGCAGGCGGGTTCGGGGCGATGGTCGGCAGCCGGCGTCCGCCATGTGTCGAGCATTCGGTGTCCTGCCAACCGTACGCCCGGACATGCCGCGGCACCGGGCGTACCCTGAAAGAAAGGTTGTCCCAGACCCCGGCCGCCTGATCGAATCCGATCCGCGGATGCCGCGGCACAGGCGGGGAGCACATGATGACAACCGTTGGAACACAGCCGACTCTCGGCCCGGTGCGATCCACCACGCGGGCCTCCGGCACGCAGAACGACTACACGGAATTGGCCACCGAGATCCGCGGATCCGGTCTCATGCGGCGCAGGTACGGCTACTACTGGACGAAGCTCATCGCTGTGCCGATGGCATACGCCGCATGCGTCGTACTCTTCCTCTGGGTGGGCAACTCGTGGTGGCAGCTGGCCGTCTCGGCGCTGCTCGCGTTCGTCTTCACCCAGACGGCTTTCCTGGGTCACGACGCCGCCCACCGGCAGATCTTCCGTTCCGGAAAGTGGAACGACTGGATCAGCCTGATCGTCGGCGATCTGTTCGTCGGCATGAGCTACGGCTGGTGGCAGCACAAGCACACGAAGCACCACGCGAACCCGAACCGCGAAGGATTCGATCCCGACATCGAGTTGCCGGTGATCGCCTTCACACCGGAGCAGGCGCGACGTCGCCGGCCATGGCCGTTGCCGTGGGTGTTCGCGCACCAGGGGGCGTTCTTCTTCCCGATCCTGCTGCTGGAGGGCATCTCACTGCACGCGTCCAGCGTGCGTCGCGTCTTCGCGCCAGAGCCCGTGGCGAGACGTCCGGTCGAGATCACGTTCCTCATGGCGCGCTTGGTCGGCTACCTGTTGCTCATCTTCCTCGTGCTCCCGCCCGGCAAGGGAGTCGCCTTCCTTGCCGTGCAACTGGGGCTGTTCGGGTTCTACATGGGCATGTCCTTCGCCCCGAACCACAAGGGGATGCCGCTGGTCCCGAAGGACATGCGGCTCGACTTCCTGCGCAGGCAGGTGATGATGAGCCGGAACATCCGCGGCAACTGGATGCTCGACTTCGCCATGGGCGGGCTCAACTATCAGATCGAGCACCACCTGTTCCCGTCCATGCCGAGGCCGCACCTGCGGTACGCGGCGCCGATCGTGCACGGCTACTGCGATGAGCGGCAGGTGCCGTACGTGCAGACCGGGCTGCTCGAGTCGTACGCCATCGTGTTCAGGTACATCAACCGTGTCGGGCTGGGCGAGAAGGATCCGTTCGCGTGCCCGATGCTCGAGCGACGCCAGAGCATCTAAACGCCAGAGCATCTAAACGCACGAGCATCTAGACGCGCGAGCGATCTCGGGCCGGCGCGCGCTCGGGCGGGTGCTGGGCCGAGGCGTTCAGGGCGGCGAAGCTCACCGGGCGTGCGGGGCCGACATCCGTGCCCTAGTGCACGAGCTGGGGGAAGGCCGCCAGCACCATGTCGGCGAGCTCGTCGAGCGGCCTCGTCAGGGGATCGGTGGCCGGCAGGTTCGTCTCGTGCTCGAGGTCGCCGATCGCCTGGCCGATCTCGTCCGATGCCATGTCTTCGTGATTCATGGTGATGCCGATGACCCTGGTGTCGGCGAAGGACTCGATCAGTGCGACCTCGCTGGATGCCGACGGCACCGGCATCATCGGGAAGTCACCGAGCATCCGACGCCGGGGTGCGTGCTGCACGATCACGGCGTCGGCCCGACTGCCGCGCAGAATGTGCGCGCTGGTCATGTAGGCCGGGTGGCTGAGCGCACCCTGACCCTCGACCACGATCACGTCGGGACGCTCGCCGTTGAACGCCGCGACGACCTGGTCCTCCACCTCGCCTGAGCAGAACTGCGGCACGATCGCGTCGAGCGCGACGCCGTATTTTCCGCCCTGCATGATGGACGTCTGGCCGGTTCCGACCATGACAGCGTTGATGCCGCGCCCCCGCAGTGCCTGCACGAGCAGGGTGGCGGTCGTTCGCTTTCCGATGGCGCCGTCGGTGCCGAGGATGGCGATGCGCGGGCAGGTCACGTCGAAGATGCGTCCGGAGAAGAGGTGCAGGTCCTTCTTGTCCTTCGGCTTGCGCACATCGGTGATCGTGACGTTGCTCAGCAGGGCGGCCGCGGCGAACTCCGCGTCGTCGTTGAGGAACTCGTGCAGCCCGTTGACGATGTGCATGCCCCGCGCGATGCCGTCCAGCAGCACCGTGCGCTGGGCGGCCGACAGCAGTCCGTCGGCGGGCGCGACGCCAGAGATCAGGTAGTCGGGGACGCGGCCGGCTCGGGCGACGGCCGCCGCGAGCGAGGCGACGACGGGGATGCCGTTGGCGGCCCCGTCGAGGTAGCTGCCGGCATCCGCGCCGTCGTGGGTACTGTCGATGACGCTCAGGATCTCGTACCGCTCCGAGAAGCGCACGAGGCCGTTCGCGGTCTTGCCATCTTGCTCACCGAACTGGCCCTCGCAGTAGACGATGGCGGTTGCACCGATCGGAAGCGTCGGCTCGAGCACCGCAGGAGCATGATGTGCGGCTGCGTCGGCCGACGACGAAGTGAAAGGGGAGATGTGCGACATGTCGCTCCTCTGAGTGGCCCAGAGGAAACGTTCGCACTGCGGCAGACTGCGCGCGGAGTTCGGAGAGATCTTCCCTGACGTCGACACGATGCCGACACCTGACCGTAACAGCACAGGCTGAACGTCGCCGACGGGCCGCCATCGGATTCCTACCGGGCGCCACGAACCCTGAGCGCCACGAATTCCGAGCGGCGGCACAGTGCCCGGGGCGGCACAGCCAAAGGCGCCCCGGTGCGTGGGGGACCGCACCGGGGCGCTTGGGGAGGCTGAGGTATCAGGCTGTGACGTGCACCCGCTCACCGGAGGTCACGAGCAGCTCGCCGCCCGCGGCATCCACGTGCACGGTTCCGCCGTCATCGACCGAGCCGTTCACCAGCAGGTCGGCGACGCGGTCGTCCACCTCGCGCTGGATGACCCTGCGCAGCGGGCGGGCGCCGAACTCCGGCTCGTAGCCGTGGTCAGCGATCCACTCGATGGCGGCATCCGTCACGCTCAGCGTGATCTCGCGCTGCGCCAGACGCGCCTCGGTCGCCGTCAGCAGCAGGCGCACGATGTCGCGCAGCTGATCGCGGTCGAGCTTGCGGAACAGCACGATCTCGTCGATGCGGTTGATGAACTCCGGCCGCATGTTCTCACGCAGCTTGCCCATCACCCGGTCGCGAAGAGCCTTCTCGTCGCCGAACCCGTCGGCGCCGGGAGCCACGAAGCCGAGTGCGCCCGATTTGGAGGCGAGGAACTCGCTGCCGATGTTCGAGGTCATGATCACGACCGTGTTGCGGAAGTCCACGGTGCGGCCCTGACCGTCGGTGAGGCGTCCGTCATCCAGCACCTGCAGCAGCAGGTTGAAGATGTCGGGGTGCGCCTTCTCGATCTCGTCGAACAGCAGCACAGAGTACGGGTTGCGACGCACACGCTCGGTCAGCTGACCGGCCTCGTCGTAGCCGACGTATCCGGGAGGGGCGCCGATCAGGCGCGCGGCCGTGTGGCGCTCGCCGAACTCGCTCATGTCGAAGCGGATCATCGACTTCTCCGAGCCGAACAGCGACGACGCGAGGGCCTTCGCCAGCTCCGTCTTGCCGACGCCGGTCGGGCCGAGGAACAGGAAGCTGCCGACCGGGCGGCTCGCATCGCCCATGCCGGTGCGGTTGCGTCGCACCGACTTCGCGACGGCCGTCACGGCGTCGTCCTGTCCGATCACGCGCTCGTGCAGCTCACCCTCCAGCTTCGCCAGCCGCTCGCGGTCGGCTTCGCCGATGCGCGCGACCGGGATGCCGGTGGCACGTGATATGACGGCAGCGATCTCCGGCTCGTCGATGACGGCATCGTGCGCGGAGCGAGCACCGGAAGCGGATGCCTGGGCCAGCTTGCCCTGCACCACCTCGATCTCGTCGCGCAGCTTCGACGCCTCCTCGTAGCGCTCCGCCGACACTGCGGCGTTCTTCTCCGCCTCGAGGTCGGCCAGCTGCTGCATCAGAGCGGATGCGTCGACCAGCTTGCCGAGGCGAAGCCGCAGCCGCGCGCCCGCCTGGTCGATCAGGTCGATGGCCTTGTCGGGCAGGAACCGGTCGGACACATACCGTGCCGACAGCTCGACGGCCGAGCGGATGGCGTCATCCGTGTACGTCACGCCGTGGTGCTCCTCGTATGCCGGCTTCAGCCCGGCGAGGATGGCGACCGAGTCCTCGATGGAGGGCTCGGCGACGGTCACCGGCTGGAAGCGGCGCTCCAGCGCCGGATCCTTCTCGATGATGCGGTACTCCTTGAGTGTCGTCGCGCCCACCAGGTGCAGGTCGCCCTTGGCAAGGCGAGGCTTGAGGATGTTGCCCGCATCCATTCCGCCGTCACCGGCACCGCCGGCGCCCATCACCGTGTGCACCTCGTCGATGAAGACGATGAGCTCGCCCTTGCGGTCCGCGATCTCGTCCATCGTCTTGGTGAGGCGCTCCTCGAAGTCGCCGCGGTAGCGGGTTCCTGCGAGCATGCCTGGCAGGTCGAGCGAGACGATGCGCTTGTCTCGCAGCTGCTCGGGCACCCCGCCGTCGACGATGGCCTGGGCCAGTCCCTCGACGATCGCGGTCTTGCCCACGCCTGCCTCGCCGACCAGGACCGGGTTGTTCTTGGTGCGGCGGGAGAGGATCTCCACCGTCTGCTCGATCTCGTCCACGCGGCCGATCACCGGGTCCAGCCTGCCGTCTCGGGCGAGCTGGGTGAGGTCGGTGCCGAACTTGTCGAGCATGGGAGTCTCGGATGCCTGCTCGTCGTCGCCGACGGCATCCGGTGCTCCTGCGCCCACCGTCGCGGCGTCGCGCATCGCACCCGCGAGCGCTTCGGGCGTGACCCCCGCGGATGCCAGCACCTGGCCGGCGGGGGAGTCCTGCGCGATCACGAGCGCGTAGAAGAGGTGCTCGGGGTCGATGTAGGTGGATCCGGATGCGCGCGCCACCTGGTACGCGTGGAACAGCGTGCGCTGCGCGGATTGCGTGAGCGCAGGGGCATCCGTCGTCGCCTCGCCGGTCTGCGGAAGGCGCTGCTCCGCCGCGCGTGCGATGCGTGCCGGATCGACACCGATGCGCCGCATGGCTTCGGCCGCCGGATCTTCGCTGGCCATCACGAGCAGCATGTGCAACGCGTCGAGCTCGTTGTGCCCGTGCTCGAGCGCGAAGCGGCCCGCCCGCTGCAGGACCTCCTGCGTACGGCGGCTGAGGAATCGGCTGATGTCGATCGAACGTGACTCGCGCGCCCTTTCGCCTGCGAGATAGCGCGCGAGGAACTCGTCGAACGAGTTGCCGTCGCCGTTCTCGGCGGAGCCGGGGAAGAAGTTCTCAGGCACTGATTCTCCTGTATTTCCGGGTTGAATTCCGTTGACGCACCCGAACTTGAGTCGAGTGTTATCAACTTCAACGCACGAGGACGCTGGCTATTCCCACATCGCGAGGCGTCTTCGTGCAGTGACGGCGGCGCCCACGGGCACGGGCGCCCACGGGCACGGGCGCCCACGTCGGCGTCTCGGCCGACCAACCGACAGGACCGACCAACACGACGAATACGACAGACACGAAGGGGCCGACGCCTTCCGGCGCCGGCCCCACCGCGTGACGACCACGGCAGCTTCACGTCCAGGCCCAGGATCCGTGTGGTCTGCGACGCTCCGAAATTGTCGTCGCTGATCAGCGCGATGCCTGTGGAGTGATCGGGGCCATGGCTTCCCGTCGCCACCATGCCCTCGAAGTTGTCCAGCAGCGGGTTGGCCTGCGCCTCCTTCGCCGTCGCACCGAGCGTCGGGCACTGCACGAGATCGGCCACGAGCGACTTCTTCACGGCGAGCCCAGCGGATGCCGTGCCAAGGTTCGCGACGGAACTCACGTCGTGCCCATCCGTCAGTCCCTTCACGGCGTACAGGTTGACCGAATTTCCGATCGAAGCAGACCACGCGGCCTCCTCGACGACGAATCCGTCGTTGCCGTACGCGGTGATCTCCGGGATGCGCATGCCCGGCTCCGTGCGGTACTCCACCTGCTTCTTCAGCGACCACGACCCGTGCTTGCCCTGCGTGTAGACGAGCAGGCGGTGTGCCGTGGCGTCGCCGTCGGATGAGACATCACCGGAGAGCGCACCCTCCATGGCTGCGACGATGGTCTTGCCGTTCGGCGTGATCGTCAGGCCTTCGAGCGTGGCGTTCGACGTCGCCTCGCCCCCAGCCGTTGTGCCGGTCACGGCGAACCGGTCGGGAACGGTCAGCGACGTCTTCTGGACGCCGTCGCGTCCGAAGATCCGGATGGACGGCTCGCTCTCGCTGCTCACCACGAAGTCGCCGTTCGGCAGCACGGCAAGGCCCTCGTTGTCACTGTCGACGCCGTTGTACGGCGTGCCGTCCGCGCGCTTGAGCACGAGCGGATCCCGCGTCACCTTCGGGTGCGTGAGGCTCGAGACGAACCAGATACGGGCTGGATCCGTCGCGTGGTTGTCGACCGCGGCGACGTATCCTCCCGACTTCGGATCACGCGCCAGCGAGGAGAGCCCGCCGAGTTCGATGCCGTCGTAGGTGAGCTTGTCGAGCGCGTCGGAGTAGCCGGTGGCGACGGCATCCGGAGCACAGGTCTTGTGCTGGTAGCCGGCCGGCGTCCACGGCTTGGCGCCTGCGGAGATGGCCACCTCCTGCGGGTCGTGGTCGCTGACCTGGTTCGCGAACTCGGAGTTGACATGAACCACCTGGTAGTCGGGCTTGCCGACACCCGGGGTGACCAGGATGTGGTCGAGCACCTCGGAGATCCCGTCGTACACGTAGGTGTACTGCTGGTTCTTCGGCAGTGTCGTGATCAGGTCGGTGAGGATCGGCTTGCCTGTCGCTGCGCCCGTGAGCGTCTGCAGTGCGGGGCTGAACTGGTAGTCGTTGAGGTCACCGGCGACGATGACCTTCGCCTTCTTGTCCGCCTTCAACAGGGATGCCACGAAGTCATGCACCTCTGTCGCCTGCTGCCCCCGCTGCACGGCCGACGACTGCTCCGGGTACTGGTACCGGCCGTCCGCGTTCTGGTCGCCGAGCTTCGAGTCGAAGTGGTTGCCGATCACGAACACGTCCTGACCGCGGAACGAGAACTCGCCCACCAGCGGCTTGCGGCTGTCCTGCCAGGCGTCGCTGGTCGGATCGATGCGACCGGGGGAGAGGGTGAGCTGCGGTTCGCCCTTCACCTTCTGCACCGAGGTGCCGGTCGTCGAGCGGTCGACGGACGAGCCGCCGCGGTCCACGAAGGACACCCTGGTCGGATCGAACAGGAAGGCGACGCGGATGTTGCCTCCCGGCTGGCCGCCGTCCTCGTCGTTCACGGGGTCGATCTCGCGCCAGTCGTACAGCGGACCTCCGGCGGTGTGGATCGCCGCCGTCAGCTTCGCGAGCGTCTGGTCGGCCGCGACGGTTCCCGAGTCGGTTGCGCCGTCGTTGTCCTGCACCTCTTCGAGCGCCACGATGTCGGGCGACGCGAGGTTGGTCACGACGCCCTGGGCGAGCCGGCTGTATTTATCGGCCGAGTCGCTCGGTGCGAGGTTCTCGACGTTGTAGGTGGCGACGGAGAGCTGGTCGCCGGCCGTCTTCTTCGCGACGACGGGTGCGAGCCCCCCGGCTTTCACCGTGCCCAGCTGCGTGGCGGCGATCAGGTAGCCGCCGTACAGGGAGTAGTCGATCGGGCCGACCGTCGCGCCGGTGAACACGTCGCCGACGGTGACGTTCGGGTTCGATCCGTCAGCCGGGACGACCTCGAGACGACCGGACGGTGTCTGGTTCTCGCCGGTCAGGAGTGTTCCGCCGCGGTAGCTGACGTTCTGAGTCGGCTTCGTGGTGATGTACTGCTCGCCGTAGCTGTCGCTCGGCCCGACGACGCGAGCGTCATCCACCTCGACGCGCATGCCCTCGATCGACTCGTAGTAGTCGAGAGCCGACCGCTTCGGCGTGATCGGCGTTGACTCGATGTTGCCGCCGTTCAGGTTCGGCGCGTAGGTGTCGGGCACGGTCTTCGAACCGATGACGATGGGTGCGGGTAGCGGGTTTCCGTGCGAGACCGTGTAGACCGTCGGACTCTCGATCTCGGTGACCGAGAGGTTGGACGTCTGCGACACGGTGTCGCCGCTGGCCAGCGGGTAGTAGTCCTTCACCGTTCCGGAGAACAGCACAGAATCGCCCGACGTGACGCTCGGCGCGCTGCCGGTGTACACGAAGACGCCCTCGCTGGTGGTCGGGTTCGAGTCCGGCTCGGGGTCCTGCACCCAGAATCCGCGACTGGATCCGGATGCCCGCACCCCCGTCACCACGCCGGGCACGTCGGTCACCTGCTGTCCGTTCAGCGGCGACACGAAGCTCGTGCCCTGGATGTCGTGGATCCGTGTCGTTCCGGGCGTCGGGGGAGTCGTGGATCCGCCGTCCCCGTCGTCGCCGGCGTTCGTTGCGCCCGGTGTGGGTGCGCCGGCGGCGAAGTCCGTCCCGTTGTCGTCGGTGTCCTCCGCACTCGTGCGCTGCACGGATGCGGAGTTCGACGCACCGGTCGCTGGCGAGCCCTCCGCGAGAGCCGCTGCGCCGAATCCGACGAGATCGACGGATGCCGCCTGGCAGGTCGACGAGTCGGCGCAGGTCAGTGCTGTCGTGCCCTGCACGAGAGCCACGCTGCCGTCGGTGGCCGACAGGGCGATCGAGCCGGAAGCATCCGTCGTCGGGAGCGGCGTCGTGCCACCGGATCCCTTGGCCTCGCCGACGAGGTAGAACGCCCCCGGTGCGAGGCTTCCAGCCAGCGGTGTCACCTGCCACGTGCCGGTCCCGGACTTCGAGTGGTACTGCACGGACCATCCGTCGAGGTCGACGGCTGTCGTGCCGCGGTTCGTCAGCTCGACGAAGTCGTTCGTGTAGGTGGAGCCGGAGTTGCCGCCGCCCCCATACACCTCGTTGATCACGACGCCGCTCGACGGCGTCGCCTCCGCGGCCGCCGTTGCGGCCAATGAACCCGAGAGCATCCCGAGCGCGGCGACTGCGACGGCCGCCCCTCTCCAGACGCGCGTGGCGTGTAAGCGCATGCCTCATTCCCCTTCGACGCGTGTCACCCAATCAGGTGCCAGTGAACCCTGCGTGAAGACACGGCAAAAGGTCGCGAGTCCGGTTCGCTCATCCGTGCAGATGCGTGCGATCGGTACGGTGAAGACAGCATCCGACTGTGGGAGGAACCATGAGCGCAGCGACCAGACGTCCGGCGGGCGTGACCCTGATCGCCGTCCTGGCGTGGATCGAGGGCGCGCTGAACATCATCGCGGGCGTCTTCCTACTCGTCGTGAAGAACGAGCCGAGCGTGCGTGCGGCGTGGGCGGGGGAGGGATCCGTCATCACGTCGGCGATCCTCAGTATCCTGTTCGGCGTGGTGGTCGTCCTCGTCGCAGGCGGCTTGCTGCGCGGCTCGCGCGGCGCACGGATCGTGGTCACGATCGTGCAGCTGCTCGCGATCGTGGGGGATGCGTTCACCGCCTGGGCGTATCCCGGCCAGTTCGCGTGGTCGGCGATCAGCGCGCTGATCTCGCTGATCATCATCATCCTGTTGTGGACGGGGCGGGCGAACGACTTCTTCCGTTCGAACGGATAGCCGCCCTCGGTCGGTCGGACACGGCTCGCGCGTCCGCTTGACCCTGCCCCAAGGGTCAACGTTTAGCGTGAGTTTCACGGCGGACCCACCGCCGGTGAAAGGCGGCCATGAAGATCGGCGAAGTCGCGCGCAGCGCGGGCGTGAGCGTCAAGACCGTTCGGCACTACGAGTCGCTCGGGCTCGTGACCTCGAGAAGGCAGACGAACGGCTATCGGGACTACGCGGATGACGCGCCCCGGCTCGTCGCCGAAGCTCACGCACTCAGCAGGGTCGGCATCCGTCTCGAACAGACGAGACCGTTCCTCGACTGCCTGAGCGGCGGAAGCGAGCATGCCGACGACTGCATCACGACACGGCCGGCCTACCGTGCGGCGATCGACGACCTCACTGAGCGCATCGACGAGCTGAGCAGGAGGCGCGCCGCGCTGGAAGAACTGCTGGCCTCCGCAGAAGCACGCGAGGACGTCGGCTGCGAGTTCGCCGGCGCCCGCGTCGCGAACGGCTTCGACACCTGGAACGGCTCGGACAACATGCCGAGCGCAAGCATCACGAACAAGGGAGCACGGAACTCATGATCATGGCCGACCAGACAACGTTCGAAGGCATCGTCGAGGGGGCCTCATCGCCGGTCCTCGTCTATTTCTGGGCCACCTGGTGCGGACCCTGCCGCGTGCTCGGGCCCCTGCTCGAGCAGATCGAGGCCGACAACGACGGGGCGTTCACGATCGTGAAGGTCAACGCCGACGACAGCCCGGCCCTTGCCGCCCGGTTCGGCATCCTGGCCGTCCCCACCATGAAACTTCTGGTCGACGGCGAGGTGGCGAGGACCATCGTGGGCGCCAAGCCGCGCGCCGCGCTCGTCGCGGAGCTGGCGCTCGAGCCCCGGGTGGCTGTGCTCCGATAGGGCCCGATCTTCCTCTGGCAGTGGGCGGCGGCAGCGTGGTGGCTTACGGTCGAGGCCGCTCATCGTCCGCCGGCGCAGAGCACGAGGCCCCGCCGCATGGCGGGGCCTCGTGCGTGCGACGATCGATCGGTTCTCGCGAGTGACGCTTCGCGTCCGACCCGCTCACCGGTTCACGGACACTATTTCACGGCCGGGTTCGCGTGGTGAATGAGGTCGAGCATCTGGGCCGGGAACCAGTCGCCGGCGGCCGGGTCGACCTGCCCCCAGAGCGGGTCGAAGGATGCCTGCCCCGCCGGATCCGTCGGCCAGCCCGGCTGCGTGTACGCGCTGTAATCCCACCCGCGCCCTGCACCTGCCGCATTGCACTGGCCATCGGACTCGCCAGGGGTCTTCACCCAGAGGTAGGCATCGAGCAGCGCAACGCCCGTGGTGGTCGTTGGCTTCAGGCCGAGCCCTGCGCCTGGTGGGTTGCACCAGTTGCCGCTCTGCAGCGCGGAGAGGTCGGATGGTGGCTGATTGTACGGCGCTGCCGTGTATGCGGTCATGCTGTTCGCCCCTGTGCCGTTGCGACTGGTGTCGATCACGAAGTGCGCTGTGGCCTGCACGCCTGAACCGCTGATCGCCGACGCATACTGGGCGTTGATGCCGCTCGTGTTGAGGGCGGGGTCATCGCTTGTGTCGCTCCACTGCCCGTAGTTGTCCAGAGCGACGCCGGTCCACGCGCCGAGCAGTGAGGCGATCTTCGTGCCGTCCGGGCCGCCGTTCCAGTACTGGTTCGGGCACGAAGCGGACGGGTCGGCGCCCAGCAGTGCGATGCACTGCGAGATCCAGGTGCCATACTGCGTGCTGTTGGCCGTGTACTGGTAGTTGGACACGTTGAGGAAGAATCCCTGCGCCCTGTTCACGCCCGCCTGGATGAGCCGGGTCGCGATGTCGCCGACGTTCATCCACGCGCTGTGCGTGGCATCCAGATACACGCTCGTGTTCGGCCTCGACTCCAACGCCGTCACCGCGTAGTTCAGCTCGGAATAGCGCTCGGTATCGGTGAACGGATACGTCGCCGGGTCGAGTCCGTGGGTGCCGATGCAGTCCGTCGTCGGCAGCAGGCCGAGTCCGTCGGGCTCCACCAGGATGGCCGCCTTTCCGTTCCCGATTCCCGCCGCGATCCCGTCGATCCACGACTCGTAGTCCGCAGTGTTCGCGGCGCCGCCGGCCGAGTACTGGCTGCAGTCGCGGCCGGGGATGTCGTAGGCCACGAACACGGGTGTCGCCTTCTCGAGCGTCGCCGCGAGCATCGTCTTCTGCACGGTCTTTCGCACGTCGGCGGCCGTTCCGCCGTCGAGCCACACCGCCTGCGGAGTGAGCTCCACCTTGGCAAGGGCCGCGGCATCCTTCGCCCCGCCCTTCGTCAACAGGAGTTTGACGCCCTGCTTCACTGCGTCGGAGTCCGGCGCCTTCACGAAGAGCTTCGTCGAGGTGCCGAGTGCGTGATTGCCGGCCGCGGTTCCCGCGGCCTGGGCCGGCAGGCTCATCGCCAGCCCGCCGATCGCGCACGCTCCGACGGCGACGGCCGCCATGACGCTGCGCGACAGTGATCGCTTCATGTCATCTCCTCATCGAGACCGAGAGCAGCCCTGATGGCGGCCCCCTTGCACGATCGTGGCCCGCGTCGGTGCGGGCGTCAAGAGAGCGCTCCCACAAAGGTCGCGCTCGTGCAATCGTCGTCGAGTCGGCACCCGCATGGCAGCCCGAGCCGCGCCGTGCAGAGCGGCTCGCTAGGGTGGCCGAATGCCCCGACTCATCCACCTCAACGGCCCGTCGCGCGTTGGCAAGTCGACGCTTGCCCGACGCTACGCGACCGAGCATCCTGGCACGCTGAACCTCGACCTGGATGTCGTTGTCGGCCTGGTCGGCGGCTGGCAGCAGGACTTCGACGCGGCATTGCTCGCGGCACGAGACCTGGGCATGGCGATGGGCGTGAGGCACCTGCAGAGCGGCGCGGATGTCATCCTGCCGCAGCTGATCACGAGCCACGACTCGCATCCGTGGGCCGACGACATCGCGGTTGCCGCCGGCGCGGACTACACCGAGATCGCCCTCCTGGCCGATCCCGTTCAGCACGGCAGACGCCTCGCGGCGAAACGGCCGGAGCACGAGGTCGATGCCTACGTCCAGCAGTCCCTCGTGCTCACCGACAGCGATCTACTGGACCGCATCCGTGCCGATCTCGACGTGTATCTCGCGGCGCGACCGGGCGTCGTCCGCATCGACACCGGCACGCTCAACCCCGACGAGTCCTACGCGCGACTCTTGGGCGTCTTGGGGGAGAGCGTGTCGGGCGAGCCGGTCCGCTGATCGCGACGACCGGTCCGTTCCGGACTCGCTGCCGATCCGTCGGGCTCAGACGGTCGTCGGCACGCTCTTGTGATGTGCCTCGCCGCCGTCGGCGTAGAGCTCGCTGCCGGTGATGGCGCTGCTTCGGGGCGACAGCAGGAAACGGACCACCTCCGCGGTTTCGTCTGGCTGGACGAGCCGTTTGAACGGGAGGTGCGCCCTCAGTCGGTCGAGCAGCGCCTCGGGGTTGTCCGGCGCCAGCCCGCTGAGACCGGGTGTGTCCGTCGGACCGGGCACGACCTGGTTCACGCGGAAGCCGCGACCGGCGAGCTCGGCGGCCCAGGTGCGCGTGAGCGCGCGCAGAGCGGCCTTCGCGCCGGAGTAGAGGCCGAACCCGGGCGCTCCGCCCTCGGCCACCGTCGAGCCGATGATGACGATGGATGCGTGCGGCCGCAGCAGTTCGATGGCCTTCTGCACCGTGAGGATCGCGCCGCGCACGTTGGCACCGAATGCGCGGTCGATATCGTCGGGTGTCACCTCTTCCAGGGCTTGCAGGTCTCCGCCGCCCGCGTTCACAACGAGGCCGTCCAGCCCGACCTCGTGCTCCCGGACGCCGGCGAACAGCTCGTCGAGGTCCTTCGCCGACGCGGAGTCGGCACGGATGCCGTGTGCCGATCCGCCGAGCAGTTCGACGGCGTCGTCGAGCGCACCCTGACGCCGGCCGGTGATGATGACGTGGGCGCCGTCATTCGTCAGCAGCTTCGCGACGGCGAGCCCGATGCCGGCGGTGCCGCCGGTGATGAGGTAGGTCGGCGCTGGATCCATGGTCTGCTCCTCGGGTTCGGGTGTGAACCGGATCCCTTCGCCCGGTGTCACGATTTGTGTTCGAGTCGGTACAGAACGTAGCAGTGTGATCGGGATTTGTATACTGATTGGTAAATAAATTGACGCGGTTGTGCAGAGGAGTCCTTGCATGAAGTTGGTCGAGGGGAAGCCAGCCGAACGCACGACGGTCGCGCGGGGCCGTCCGCGCGGTTTCGATCTCGACGTGGCGTTAGATCGCGCCATCGAGGTGTTCTGGCGTCAGGGTTACGAGGGAACATCGCTGAGCGACCTGACGGAGGCGATGGGCATCAACCGGCCCAGTCTGTACGCGGCGTTCGGCAACAAGGAGAACACGTTCCGGCTGGCCGTTCAGCGCTACGGGGAGACCACGCTCGACTACCTGGATGAGGCGCTCGCCCAGCCGACCGCCAGAGCCGTCGCCGAACACTATCTGCACGACAACGTCCGCGCCATCACGAAACAGGGCAGGCCGCGCGGCTGCCTCTCCGTGCAGGCGGGGAGCTCGAGCGCGCCGGAAGACCGCAGCGCCATCGAGTTCGTCGTCGCCAGGCGCGAAGGCGGAGAGGCTCGCTTCGCCGAACGATTCGCGCGGGCGATCGAGGAGGGCGACCTGCCTGCCGACGAGGATCCGCGCGACCTGGCCAAGTACCTCTTCACGCTCGCCACCGGTCTCGCCGTGCAGGCGGCGGCCGGCGTCAGCCGAGCACGGCTGAAGGCAGTCGCGGTCCGTGCGCTGTCGGCATTCCCTTCGCCCCAACCCCGCCAGGAGTCGTGACGAGAGTCAGCAGGGGCTCGCGCCGGGCACGCACCGGCTCCTGCCCGTCCTACCGCGCCCTCACCGACACGGGGCGTCCCTTCAGGCGCACTCCGACCTCGGTGTCCGGCACCGGGCGGTCGCGCACGTCGTGCTGGACCGAGACGAGCGTGTCGTCCGCGAGCCGCACGGTGGTGCGGCGGAACGACCCGAGGAAGCTCGAGGTAACGACGACGGCTGGCAGCCAACCGGCCCCGCGCTCACCGGCTGCACCGGTGGCGTTCGTACGATCGTCGAGCTCCAGGTCCTCCGGACGCACCAGCGCAGTCACGTCTCCGGATGCCCCGTCGCCGAGAACCGACAGCCGGCTGCCATGGACGACGACCTCGTCTCCGTCCATGACACCGGGCAGCCGGTTGCTGAGACCCACGAAATCGGCCACGAACGGTGTTGTCGGCTGCAGGTAGAGCTGCTCCGGTGTGCCGATCTGTTCGATCGTGCCGGCGTTCATGACCGCGACTCGATCGGCGACGGCGAGCGCCTCCTCCTGGTCGTGCGTGACGAAGACCGTCGTGATGCCGAGATCGCGCTGGATGCGCCGGATCTGCTCGCGCAACGACACCCGCACCTTCGCGTCGAGCGCTGACAGCGGTTCGTCCAGCAGCAGAACACGCGGGCGGGTGACCAGTGCGCGAGCGAGGGCGACGCGCTGCTGCTGTCCCCCGGAGAGCTCGTGCGCGTACCGTGCGCCGTAGTCGGCGAGCCCGACCAGGTCGAGGGCTTCGGATGCGCGCGCGGTACGCCGGCGCGAGTCGACCTTGCGCATCCGCAGTCCGAATTCGACGTTCTGGCGAGCTGTGAGGTGAGGGAACAGCGAATACGACTGGAAGACCATGCCGGTGTCCCGCTTGTTGGCGGGAACACGGGCGACGTCGGCGCCGTCGACCAGGATGCTGCCCGCGTCCACGCTCTCCAGGCCGGACAGTGTCCGCAACAGCGTCGTCTTGCCGCAGCCCGATGGTCCGAGCAGTGCGACGAACTCGCCGGGATGGATGCTCAGGTTCACGCCCTGCAGTGCGCGGTGGCTGCCGTAGCTCTTCACGATGTCGACGAGCTGCACCGCCGTGCCTGCGGTGCGGCGTGCCGGGGCGGACGCTTCGGCGGGTGCTGGGAGTGTCGCCGGGGAATGCAGAGTCATCACGATGCCTTTCGGGTGCGGCGCCCGGATCCCACGGATCCGATGACCACCAGAATGAGGAAGACGAAGAGCAGCGCCGCGAGCGCGAACGTCGAGGCGACGTACGGATCGGCCTGTTCCAGGAGTGCGAGGCCCGTCTGGAAGGTGTTCTGCTGCAGGAACGACGCGATCGTGAACTCGCCGAGCACGACCGAGACGGTCAGCAGCGCTGCCGACAGCATGCCCCGACGGAGGTTGGGCAGGATGACCGACCACACGGTCGCCAGCCATCCCGCGCCGAGCGAGCGGGCCGCCTCGCTGAGCGTGATCATGTCGACGCCTGAGATGCTCGCGTGGATCGGCCGGAACGCGAACGGCAAGGCGATGATGCCGATGGCGAACGCGAGCACCCACGGAACGGCGCCGGTCACGCTCCAGATCTGCTGATACACCGGCACGAATCCGACGGCCAGCACCACCGTGGGGATCGAGATGGGCAGGAGGCAGACGACCTCGATGACACGCCGCGCCTTTCGGAAGCGCAGCTCGGCCATGATCATCGCCGGCACGAGGAACACGAGCATGAGAGCCACGGTGATGACGGCGATGAGGAGCGAGTTCTGGATCCCCTCCCACAACTGCTGGTACTGGAACGCCCGCACCGGGTCCGAGAGCGCGCCGAGGTGGTCCAGCGTGAATCCGGAGTGCTGCCCGACGGGCTGGAACGCGAAGGCGCCCAGCGCGTAGAGCGGGAACAGGAACGCGAGTCCGGTGATCGCCAGGATGATCGTGGAGGCCGTCTTGCCGGGCGTCGCTCCAACGCGCAGTGCATGATCGTTCCGGCTCATCGCTGCCACCTCGCTGCCCGGCGCTGCAGCATCCCGTAGGCGGCCATGACCACCGCCATGATGACCAGCATGCCGATGGCGAGCACGCCAGGAATGTGGGCGACGCTGGCGGAGGTCTCGCTGCCGAGGAACTGCTGCATGACGACGGGGACCAGGATGCCCGCATTCGTGAGCGCGGCGGCAGTGGCGAACGACGAGAACGCGCTGGCGAAGACGAGGATCATCGAGCCGAAGAACGAGGGTGCGAGCACGGGAAGCCCGACGCGGATCCAGTACTGAAGACGCCCTCCGCCGAGGGTGGCGACGGCCTCGCCCCACTGCGGGCGCAGTCCTTCGATGGCCGGCATGAAGACGATCACCATGAGCGGGATCGAGAAGTAGCAGTAGGGAAAGAACAGTCCCGCCGCCTGATAGAGCAGCGGGCCGGCGGTGGGATCCGGTGCGAGCGAGTTGAGGTCGAATCCGAAGGCGTCCTTGAGCCACAGGGTGACCAGGCCGGAGTTGCCGATCGTCGCGATGAACGCGAAGGCGAGCATCACACCGCCGAACTGGGCGAGCACAGAACTGGCGGAGTCCACAACGGTGCGGAGGATGCCGCGTGGGTGCGCTGCGAGGAGTGCGACGCAGACGATGCCGCCCAGCACGGCCGACACGACGGCGACGGCCAGCGAGAGAAGCACCGAGTTCGCGAAGGCTTTCACGATTCCGGGCTGCAGGAAGGCCGAGAAGTTCGCGAGGGTGAACTCGCCGTCCTTCGTGGTGAGTCCGCTCCAGACGGCGAGCGCCGTCGGAACGGCCATGAAGACGAGGGTGTACGCGGCGAACGGGGTGAACCACAGCCAGCCGGCCGAGAGGCGTCGCTGGCTGGTGCCCGCGACGCTCTCGGCGTGGCCGACCGCCGCTGCTGTCGTTGCGGTCATGTCAGCTCTCGTTGGGTCGGTTGCCGATCAGTTGCCCATTCCGGCCGCCGGCCAGGCGGTCGTGATGAACGTTCCGGCCTTCGACGCCTGGTCGGCGCTGAGCTGCGAGATGGCGGCGGGCGCCGCCCCCACCTTGGCCAGCACGCTCTTGTCGACCGTTCCGTCCTTCGTCATCGCGGCGAGCATGGACGGATAGGCACCCGATGCCAGGTAGAGGTTCTGGACCTGCGGGGTGAAGAGGTACTCCTCCCAGAGCCGGGCAGCTGCAGGGTTGGCGGCCTGGGACGCGACAGCCTGGTTGTAGTACGAACCGACCGCTGCTCCCTTGGGGATCACCGTCTTGAAGTTGGGGTTCCCGCCCTGTGACGAGTCGCCCCACGCGACATTGTTGTACGACCACTGCAGAACGACGGGGGTCTCTCCGCTGTTCACGGTGGACTGCGCAGCCACTGTCGGAATGTAGTTGCCGGCGTCCTTGAGCTTCGTGAAGAAGTCGACGCCAGGCTGCAGGTTGTCGAGCGTGCCGCCGTTCTCGAGCGAGGCGAGCACGACCGCCATGAGGGCTTCATTCGCCTTCACGGGAGACATCTTGATGGCGACGGACTTCGAGTAGTCCGAGCTGAGAAGGTCGTCCAGATTCTTCGGTGCGGTCTTGAACTTGGACGAGTCGTAGCCGATGGACATCAGGCCGGTGTAGTCGTAGGCCCACTTGCCGTCGGCATCCTTGAAGTCGGCCGGGATCGTCTCCCAGTTCCGCACCTTGTAGGGCGTGACGACGTCCATGTTCGCGCTCAGCACCGCGGTGCCGAGGTCGAACACGTCGGGGGCGTTCGTGTTGCCCTTGTCGTTGTGCGCGGCATCGACCTCGTCCTGGGAGGAGCCGTTGGGGTTCTCGGAGTTGATCTTGATCTGCGGATACTTCTTCTGGAATCCCGCGATGATCGCGCCGTAGTTCGCCCATGACGGGGGCAGCGTGATCACGTTCAGGTGACCCTCCGCGTTGGCCGCCTGCACGAGGCAGTCGAAGCCTCCGAAGTCGGCGGCGCTCGTTGCCTTCTCCGCCTGAGCCTTCGTCAGCGTCGTGCAGTCGGCGTCGGCCTTGGCCGCGGCCTGGCCGGAGCCGGCGCAGCCGGTGAGAGAAACGGCGACGGCGGCAGCCATCGCTGCGACCGTGACGATGCCCCTGACCCGGCGTCGAGCCGAGTGCGGTGCGTGTGTGTTCATGGATGTTCCTTCCGGGTGTGCGTGTTCGGGTTTCGCGAGGTGACAGGGGAAGTCGTAGCCGCATCGAGGCGCTGGGGTCGCCGGGGACGGGAGCGTGCTGGAACGCGACGCCGCGTCATCGCGGGGTCCGGTCGAACACGAACTCGTCCAGCACGGCGCGGGCGAGACCGAAACCCGTGGTCATCCCGATCCCGCTGGTCACCGTGGCGACAGCGATGCCCGGCTCGGGGTTGGCCATGAGGAACGGACCGCTCTGCGCTGCGGCGTAGACGCCTCGCCAACGGCGTCGCACCCGCAGCTGCTCGGTCCCGAACAGCCGGCGGAATCGATCCAGCAGCAGACCGTCGAGGTCTTCGTCCTCGAACGGCGTCAGCGTGGTGGCGTAGTGGTGGGTGTCGCCGATCACCACGCGCCCGTCGGGGCGTTGGGTGAACATGAGGTTGACGGTGTTCTCGAGGAGCTCGGGATCCGATTCGCTCAGTTCGGCGCGCAGGCGGGTGGCGGCCTCGGTCGAGGCGAAGCCGTCGTACCGCAGCAGGGACGTCCCGGTGAACACTCCCGGTGCGGTGCGGATGCCGTCTGGCGCGTCGATCTCCAGCATCCGCAGACGACAGCGCTGAACGCCGACTCGTTCGGCCAGGTCCGGGTAGTGCCGGTCAATGTCGTGGCCGACGGCGAGAACGACGTATCCGGCCGTGTACTCGGCACGGCTGGTGCGCACGAACCCGCCGGCGACCTCCAGGGCGTTCTCCCCGTACCTGAACTGCACGCCGATCTCCGCCAGGTGGCGGGCGAGCGCAGGAACGGCGTCGGGGGAGTCGACCCGTAGGTCGTCCAGCAGGTGGGCACCGGCGATCAGCCCAGGAGCGTGGAATCCGGCGAGCGATGCGGCCTCGGCCGCGCCGAGCAGTCGAACGTCGTCGGCACGGTCGGCCGCGAACTCTTCCAGCACGGCGACCTCGGCCGCGGTGCGGGCGAGGACCAGTGTGCCGTCGGTGCGCACCGGGATGCCCGCCTCGGCGCCAACGCGCAGCCACTCCTCACGCGCATCCAGGGCGTATTCCAGCGCGAGTCCGGCCTGGGCCGTCGTGCAGATGTGCCCGAAATTGCGGATGCTGGCCCCCACCGCGCGCTCGTCGCGTTCGATCACGAGAACGGACATCCCGCGCCGCACGGCGTGCCACGCGTGGGCGAGTCCGATGATGCCGGCACCGACGACGAGGAGGTCGGCATGCTCGGGATGTGCGCGGGTCGCGTCGGCGGGGCGCACATCCGTGCGGTCCCGAGGACCTCGTTCGTCGGACGCAGGGTGGTGGTGGGTCACGTCACAGAGTCTGCACGCGCATCCCGGTCGGAACCGAACGATTCCATCAACCTGTCATGAGATGTTCACCGACGGCTCTGATCTCAGCATTCGCGGGCCAACAGGAGGTGAACGTTCGGTGTCGGACCTCCTCGACGGCTGGCATGTCGGCGACCTCTATAGTCAAGCTATGAGAGTGCCACTCCATGAACTGGTCCGCACGTCGATCCGGGACCGGATCCTGAGCGGCGAGCTTGCAGCGGGCGATCCGCTGCCCAGCGAGGCGGAGCTGTGCGGCCAGTTCGGAGCCTCTCGCGGCCCTGTCAGGCAGGCGATGTCGGCATTGAGTGTCGAAGGCCTCATCGAGACCCGTCAGGGCAAGGTGCCGACGGTGACGAGGGCACCTCTCGCGCAGTCCATCGACGATTTCTTCTCGTTCTCGGCCTGGGTGAGCGCCATCGGGCACCGCCCGGGTCAGCACACGATCGAGCTCGCGCTCCGTCGTCCCGATCCCGTTCTCGCCGGCCGGCTCGGTATCGGAACCGACGACCTCGCGGTGCAGCTGCTGCGCATCCGGTCGATCGACGACCAGCCGGCCATGGTGGAGCGCACCGCGTTCGTGGCCGAGGTCGGCCGACTGCTGTTCGACTTCGACACGGACTCGGGCTCGCTCTTCGAATACCTCATCGGCCGCGGGGTTCCGCTCGACCACGGCGAGCACACGATCGATGCGGTCGCGGCGGACGCCGTCGACGCAGCCCACCTGAACGTCGTGCCGGGCACGCCGCTGCTGCGGGTGCGCAGGGTGACCACGTCCGGAGACGGCGCCGTGCTCGAGTTCTCGGATGACCGCTACCGCACCGACCGCGCGGACCTCGTCGTGCGCAACGCCCGGACCCATCAGCCGCAGCGTGCGTTCGTCGCCCGCCAGCTCACCGCCACCGCCCGTCCCGACCAAGGGAGCACCTCGTGACCATCAGACTCGTCTCGCTCGACATGGCGGGCACCACGATCGACGAGGGCGGTGCCGTGTACGACGTGCTCGAGTCCACCGTCGCGGATGCCGTCGGTCGGCCCGTTCCGCCCGAGGTCCTCGCCGCGTGGACGGGAACGGACAAGCGCGAGGCCATCGTCGGACTGCTCACCGACCTCGGCGACGATCCGGCACGATCCGACGAGGTGTTCGCCGTGTTCTCGCGGCGTCTCGACGACGCCTATGCCGCAACCCCGGCGCGACTCTTCCCCGGCGTGCGCAAGGCGGTCAGAAGCCTGCGCAAGCGTGGGGTGAAGGTCGCGCTGCAGACCGGATACACGCGTGCGGTCGCGGAGCCGCTCCTGGCATCCGCCGGCTGGCGCATCGGCGAGGACATCGACGCCCTGGTGACCGCGGACGAGGTGACGGCATCCCGTCCCGCCCCGTATCTCGTGTTCCGCACGATGGAGGCGACGGGGGTGCGCAGCGTCGACCACGTTCTGGTCGCAGGGGATACGGCCAACGACCTCGGTGCTGGAAGGAACGCCGGCGCACGGTACGTGGTGGGGGTGCTCACCGGAGCGGCCGACGCGATCCGGCTGGGACGGCATCCGCACACCCATCTGCTCCAGGGGGTGGCCGACATTCCCGCGCTCCTGGATGACGCCGCCGAGTTTCCGGACAAGGGCTGACTCCAGCGGATGCCGCGCGTAGCGTGAGCCGCAAGAGCGCGCGTGCGCAGCATCCGTGGTGATCCGGTCAGAGGGCGCCCGCGCGCAGGACAGTGCGCCACACCACAACACGATGCGGTCGGGCCGCGGATGTCGGCACCGGATACCCAGGCTCAGACCGACGAAGGAGAGCCAGTCATGTCCGTCATCCTCAACCCTTACCTGAGCTTCCGTGACAACGCGCGGCAGGCGATGGAGTTCTACCAGACCGTCTTCGGCGGCGACCTCACCGTGAACACGTTCCGCGACTTCCACATGTCGGAGAACGAGAGCGAACTCGACAAGGTGATGCACGCCCAGCTCACCGCGCCAGGCGGCATCACCCTGATGGGCGCCGACACCCCCGATCGCATGGAGTACACGCCTGGCGGTGCGATCACCGTGTCGCTGAGCGGCGACGACGAGCCGACACTTCGCCGCTACTGGGACGGTCTGTCGCAGGGCGCGACCATCACGGAGCCGCTCGCCCAGGCGCCGTGGGGCGACTGGTTCGGCATGCTGGTCGATCGGTTCGGCGTGGCCTGGATGGCCAACATCTCCGGTCAGGCCTGATACTGGAGCGCATGGCAGACGACACCACACTCGAGGTCGACGGGCCGGACGGCCCGCGCTCGGTGCGCATCAGTCATCCCTCACGTGTCGTGTACCCGGAGGCCGGGATCACGAAACTCGACCTGGCACGGTACGTCGTCGCTGTGGCGGATCCGTTCCTGACCGCGAACGGGGACCGGCCGGTGTCGTTGCAGCGCTTCCGCGACACGATCGACGGCGAGCAGTTCTTCTCGAAGAACCCGCCGCGCGGCACCCCGTCGTACGTGCGTGACGTGACGGTCGTGTATCCGAGCAAGCGGTCGCATCCGCAGCTCGTGCTGGATGAGCCGGCCGCGATCGTGTGGGCGGTGCAGATGGGCACCGTCGTCTTCCACCCGTGGGCCTCGCGCGCAGGGGATCCGGACAACCCCGACCAGCTGCGCATCGACCTCGACCCGCAGCCCGGCACCGACTTCAACGACGCTGTTCCTGCCGCGATGGAGCTGCGCTCCGTGCTTGCGGATGCCGGCCTCGAGGCGTACGTGAAGACGTCAGGCAACCGCGGGCTGCACGTGTTCGCCCCGATCCGCGCAGAGCACGAGTTCCTCGACGTTCGGCATGCGGTCATCGCGGCGGCCCGCGAGCTGGAGCGACGCATGCCGGATGCCGTCACCACCGCCTGGTGGAAGGAGGAGCGCGGCGAGAAGATCTTCGTCGACTTCAACCAGGCGAACCGCGATCGCACGATGGCCGGTGCCTACAGCCCGCGTGCGCTCGCCCACGCTCCTGTGTCGTGCCCCGTCACCTGGGACGAGTTGGAGTCGGTGGATCCGCATGCCTTCACGGTGCTCACGGTGCCGCAGCGCGTGAAGGATCTCGGCGATCCGTGGGCGGACTTCGGCGAGCGTCCCGGCGGCATCGACGCGCTCTTGTCGTGGTGGAATCGCGACGTGGAGAACGGTCTCGGCGAAATGCCGTTCCCGCCCGATTTCCCGAAGATGCCGGGAGAACCGCCGCGGGTTCAGCCCAGCAAGAAGGTGGCGGACAACTGGGACGCCGAAGGCAATCGCGTCGGCGAAGAGTAAGAGACCCGCTGACCACCTACCGCTCGATCAACGACAACCACTACTTCAGAACCTTCGACAGATCGTACGCGGCCGGCACATCGAGCTGGTCGAACGAGCATGATTCGGGCTCGCGGTCGTCTCGCCACCTCTCGAACTGCACGGTGTGCCTGAAGCGCATCCCCTCGAGCTGGTCGTACCGCACCTCGAGCACGCGTTCCGGTCGCAGCTTCACGAACGAGACGTCCTTGCTCGACGAGAACCGACTGCGTTCGCCTTCGCCGGTGACGGCATTTCCGTTCGCGTCGCGCTCCACCAGCGGGGCCAGCTCGTCGACGAGCTCGAGGCGTCGCCTGTTGCTGAACGCGGATGCTCCGCCCACGCTGCGCAGCACACCGTCCGCGTCGTAGAGCCCGAGCAGCAGCGACCCGACGCCTTCGCCGCTGGCGTGCACGCGGTATCCGAGCAGCACCACATCGGCCGTGCGGTGGTGCTTCACCTTGAGCATGGTCCGTTTGCCGGGCGCGTACGGCGCGTCGAGCGGCTTCGCGACGACGCCGTCCAGACCTGCGCCTTCGAACTCGACGAGCCAGCGGCGGGCGAGGTCCACATCCGTTGTCGTCTGAACCACGTGCAGCGGATGCGCCCAGTCCGCAGCGAGCTTCTCGAGCGCGGCACGACGTTCGGCGAACGGACGCCCCATGAGGTCCTCGCCCTCGAGCGAGAGCAGGTCGAAGGCGACGAACATCGCCGGGGTGGTCTCGGACAGCATCGTGACGCGGCTCGCCGCCGGATGGATGCGTTGCGACAGTGCCTCCCAGTCCAGACGTTCCGAGCCCGGTTCGCCACGTTGCAGCACGATCTCCCCGTCCAGCACGCAGTGCGGCAGCCGGTCGGCGAATGCAGCGACCAGCTCGGGGAAGTACCGGGTGAGCGGCTTGGATCCGCGGCTGCCGATCTCGACGTCGCGGCCGCCGCCGGCAGCAGGCTCGCTCACGGCGACGATGCCGCGGAAGCCGTCCCACTTCGGTTCGTACGACAGCCCGCCCGGCACCGAGTCCTGTTCGGGAACCGCGTCGATCGCCTTGGCGAGCATGGGTGCGGGAAGAGTTTCGGCCATGTGCCGATCATCCCCCGAAGCGGGCGATCGGCACAGCGGCACTGGCAGCATCCGCCGTCCACAGGTGCATCGTGGCGTAGGCGCGCCAGGGGTGCCAGCGCTCGCCGATTTCCAGCGCCTCGGCGGGCGAGACGCCGCCGAGCGCCCTGCGCAGTACGAGGTCGCCGACCGGATACGCGTCCGGATCACGGAGAACCCGCAGCGCCAGATAGTCGACCGTCCAGGGTCCGATGCCCGGCAGCGCGAGCAGCTCGGCGCGTACCGCGGCCTGGTCGCTGGAGCGTCCGATCCGGAGTCCGGCGGCGAAGGCCTCCGCGAGGGCGATCACGGTACGGGCACGGGCGAGCGGGATTCCGATCGCAGCACGCAGCTCTTCGAGTTCCGCAGTCGCCACCACAGCAGGATCGGGGAACTCGATCAGCCCGTCGGCTCCCGGCGATCCGTATGCGGATGCCAGGCGTCCGGTGAACGTGCGGCACGCGGCGAGCGACACCTGCTGGCCGAGCACGGTCTGCACTGCCGCCTCGAAACCGTCCGGATGCCCGATCACGCGCACCGCGGGACGTTCGCGCACGAGCGGTCCCAGCAGCGGATCCGACGCGAACGCGTCGACGACGCTGTCGAGGTCCGTGTCCAGGTCGAACCACTCCCTGACGACCTGGATCGTCGCCGCATCCGCCATGCCCTGGATCTCGACGCAGTCCTCGTGCACGGCGACCGTGACCGGGACGGCCGCAGCAGGCGCGGCGCCGACTGGCGAGTCTCCGGCGTTCGCGCGCACCAGCCGTGTCACGGTGCCGGCGTCGGGATCGACGTGCTCGACTCCCGGCACGCTGTGGTTCACGAGCGATCGCAGCACCACCTCGCGGTCCAGCCGCCCGAGGAGCACGCCCCTCTCGGTCTGCATGCCCTGTTTCGACAGGTCCGGTTCCGACCGTTCCCGTCCCGTCGACCGGTTTGCGGACTTCTCGGTGGCCGCGTCTGTGCGCCCGCGCGTTCCCGTCCTCACGCCGCCGCCTCGAGCTCGAGGAGTGCGCGCTTGGCGTCCAGCCCGCCGGCGTATCCGCCGAGGGATCCGTCGCCACGCAGCACGCGGTGACAGGGCACGACGACCGGCAGCGGATTCGTGGCGCACGCCGTGCCGACCGCGCGGAAGGCGCGAGGACGACCGGCGGCATCCGCGAGCTGACCGTAGCTCGCCGTGTGCCCATACGCGATGGTGGGCAGCAGTCGCTGCACCTCGCCGCGGAATCCACGGCTGAGGCTGTGGTCGAGCGGCAGGTCGAACTCCGTGCGTCGACGTTCGAAGTACTCCCCGAGCTCGGTGACCGCCTTCTCGAGTTTGGTCGGCGCCTCGAGCACCCGCGCGCTCACCCTGTCGGCAAGCGTCTGCAGCACGGCGTCGAAGCCCTCGCGTTCGAACGCGATGCGCACGATGCCGTGCGGTGTCGCGGCCACGAGCAGTCGTCCGATCGGCGAGTCCGTGTACCGGTAGGCAACATCGAGGAGGCCGCGCTCGGCGGCCTCGCGCTCCAGCCTGTCGTGCAGCGCGGTGAGGTGTTCCCGCGTGTCGTTCGTGGTCATCGCACAGCTCCCATCACACGCCGAAGCGAGCGGATGCCGTCTGCCGCCGCCCGTCTCGCCGCCTCGGTCGATCCACCGATGATGTCCGCGACCTCCTGGTACCTCAGCCCGCCGAGGTAGTGGTAGGTCACCGCCTGACGCTGTCGTTCCGGCAGCGTCGAGACGGCCAGCGCGACCTGGGTCGACTCCTCCTGGGATTCCGCAGCGAGCTCGGGGATTCCGAGCTCGCTGGGCTCCTCTGGCATCCGCTCGACGGTGATCGGGCGGCGACCCTGGGCGCGAAGCAGGTCGATGCATTTGCGTCGTGCGATCGTCACCAGCCACGCCTCGACGTTCGCGTCTCCGGGAAGGCGCGGATACGCATCCAAAGCCGCCAGGAAGGTCTCCGACCACGCGTCGTCGGCGTCGTGCACCGTCAGGATCGACCTGCAGACGCGCAGCACCACGTCGCCGTGCGTGTGCACGACGTTCTCGAACGGCAGGGGCATCATCACACGGTAGACGCCGCCCACGACGAAAACGTGAGGTCAGTCAGCGAGCAGCTCGCGCACCCGCGGGATCACCTTCGTCGCGTACAGTTCGATCGAGTGCACGAGCAGCTCGTGCGGCATCGGCCCGTTCGCGTACTTGAGGTCGAAGCGGTCGACGCCCAGCACACGGATCGCCTCCGCGATCCGCTTCGCGACTGTCTCCGGAGAGCCGACGTACAGCGAACCGTGCCGTACCTCGCTGATGTACTGCTCCCTGCTCTGCGGAGCCCATCCGCGCTCGGCGCCGATCCGGTCCGTCGTGGCCTTCTGGTACGGATACAGCTGCTCCATCGCCAGTTCGTCGGTGTCGGCGACGAATCCGGGGGAGTGCATCGCCAGCGGCATCGGGTCTCGCCCCATCTGTTCCTGCGCCCGCTTGTACAGATCGACATAGGGTGCGAAACGGCCGGCGTTTCCGCCGATGATGGCCAGCGCCATCGGAATCCCGTACCGCACAGAGCGGATCACGCTCTCCGGGCTGCCACCCACCCCGACCCAGGCCTTGAGGCGCCCGGACTCGGTCTTGGGATACACCTGCTGGTCCGTCAGCGGCGCCCGCACCGTGCCGGCCCACGTGACCGGCTCCTCCTCGCGCAGCAGGCTGAAGAGCTCCAGCTTCTCCTCGAAGAGCTTCTCGTACTGCGACAAGTCGTAACCGAACAGAGGGAACGACTCGGTGAACGATCCGCGTCCGAGCGTGACCTCCGCCCGTCCGTTCGAGAGCGCGTCGAGTGTCGCGAACCGCTCGTACACACGCACCGGATCGTCAGAACTGAGCACCGTGACGGCGGTGCCGACGGTGATGTTCTTCGTGCGTGCCGCGATCGCCGACAACACGATGTCCGGCGCGCTTACCGCGAAGTCCGCACGGTGGTGCTCGCCGATGCCGAAGGCGTCGACCCCGAGCTCGTCAGCGAGCACAGCCTCGTCGATGACGTTGCGGATCGTCTGCGCTCCCGGCCCCTGCCTGCCGTCCTCACCGAGGGGGACATCCCCGAATGTATCCAGCCCGAACTGCACGGTCACAGCGACTCCTTCTCGGTGCAAAAACCTCAGATGTATGCGAATGCATAGATCAGCAACGCTGCACGCGCTCTCATCATTCCCGCCGTCATTGTTCCGTGCCCTGACTCAGCGCCCGCGTCTCCGCACATCGTGGCTGCGTTCCCTGCCGTGTGCTGCATCATCGCGACGCGATGCGCAAGGGGTGGGGGAGCACACCACCGCCGGCGTAGCGTGACGAGCATGGATGCCCTCGGGCTGGCCAAGAAACACTCCGACCGTGCGACGAAACGCACCGACAAGCTCGTGAAATGGCGGAAGCGGCACCGCGAGCAGGATCCGCCCGTCGCCGAGCCGACGCGCGTCGAGACCGCGCAACGCAGACGCGAGGCGAAGGCAGCGGCATCCGCCCGCTACGGTCGCATGCCATGGCGCTACGTGTTCTCCCGCACCCTGCGCGAATACGGACGAGACGGATGCTCCGACCTCGCAGCCGGACTCACGTACTTCTCCATCCTCTCGGCTCTGCCGGCACTCCTGGCGCTCGTCTCCGTGCTGGGTCTCCTCGGTGCCAGGCACGAGGGATCCAAGACCCTCCTGGACGTGGTCGACGCCGTCGCACCCCAACAGGTGCAGCCCGTGCTCGCAGACCTTCTCACGCAACTCACCTCGTCCACCGCAGCGGGGATCGGCCTCGTCGTCGGCATCGTCGGCGCCATCTGGTCGGCTTCCGGCTACGTCGGAGCCTTCACCCGTGCCGTCAACCGCATCTACGGCGTCGCTGAGGGACGCAGCACGGTTGTGCTGCGCTCGCAGCAGGTGCTGATCACGATCGTCGCCCTCGTCCTGGTGGTGCTCGTGCTGCTCTCCCTCGTGCTGAGCGGGCCTCTTGCGCGCACGATCGGCACGGCACTCGGCGTCGGCGACGCCGTGTTCACGACCTGGGAGGTGATCAAGTGGCCGCTGATCGGCGTCTCGGTGATCCTGGCGGTGGTCGTGCTCTTCTTCGGCGCCCCGAACCTGCGTCACCTCAGACTGCGGTACGTTGCCGCGGGCGCAGCCGTCGCCGTCGTCGTCATGGTGCTCGGCTCGCTGGCATTCGGCTTCTACGCATCGACCTTCGCGAGCTACAACCGCATCTACGGCACCGTCGGCGGGCTGCTCGTCGCCTTGCTGTGGGTCTGGCTGGCCAACCTGGCTCTTGTCATCGGCGCCGAACTGGGATCCGAGCTGCAACGCGGACACCAACTCTCCCTCGGCCTGCCCGCGGAGGAATCCGTGCTGCTCGAGGTGCGGGGGAAGTCCGCCTCGGACAAGGCGGCAACGAAGCTGCGAGGCGACGTGGCAGTTGGCGCGGCCATCCGCACCGCAGCGTCAGCAGAACACTCAAGCGTGTGAGTGCGGATCTTCCGCCGCGATCCGTCCGAACCGGGATAGCCTGACACCGTTCAGTCCGCTCAGTCCTTCGGGCGACATCGTCGGCGCATCCGCACCGCCAGAGGTCGCACCGCCACTGCTCCACCGGCTTCCCGCTTCATTGGCATCCCGCTTCATTGACACCCGCATCACCGGACAACAAAGGGAGACAGCGATGAGGCTTATCGGCCAAAAAGAGTGGATGGGTTCGGGCGTGTTCGTTTAGTGGACGTGTCCTGATCGGGTCCAGAGGCCTTCTTCTGCGGTGGGGCTTGTGTCGTAGACGATGTGGCTGAGTTGGT
>NZ_JBTOLK010000004.1:0-317230 GCF_054551755.1 Rathayibacter sp. CAU 1779 | reverse complement strand
GCACGCGATCGAATTCAATGGAAGGTCCACGACTAAGCGTCGCGGACCATAACGATCCCCATCTCACCGCACAAACACGCGGCAAAACGGCCACCCCATCCACTCTTTTTGGCCTATAACCCGTGTTTGCCCACGTTTTGCCCACACTCGTGTCACTGCGCCTGTCATTGAGTCGCGGGCAGGGGTGTCGTAGTAGCCGATCTGACGACCAACACCCTTGCCGAACTCAGCGTGGCAGCGCTGTCTTGCGAGCAAGATCGAGCTGCTCCGCAACCTTGTCGAGGTCGCCTTCAAAGAGATCGCTGTAAGTGTCCAATGTCATGGCTGCCGAGGCATGTCCGAGCATTCGCTGTACGGCCAGCACGGAAGCACCGGCGCTGATCGCCAGACTGGCCGCGGTATGACGAAGGTCGTGCAGGCTCAGGATTGCAGGAAAGGTGGCATCCACCTGGCAGGTGCGCTTCTTGGCCTCGATGTACCAACCGCGAGGGCTAGCCGGAGGTCGACGATAGTCCCCGCTTGGCCCAGGGAATACGAGTGCATCCGGAGGGCGCGAATCGATGGCCTCTACGAGCATCTGGTCAAGGAAGGCCGGGAAGGGAACGCTTCGTTTTTCGTGCGACTTCGGGGTTCCCGGCACGATTGTGCCGGCGATGAAGGGCGCGTTCGCTTGGACTAGAATTCGGCGACGTCCCAGGTCGACGCTATGGACGCGGAGCGCAACGAGTTCGCCCCAGCGGAGACCTGTATAGGCGAGCACGTAGACGATGGTGGCGTTCCGACCTGCCTCTGTAGCCAGCGCCGCAACTTGCGCATGTGTGAGGTATCGCCGTACCTTCCTCTTCTTGCGCGGAAGACTGACATCTCTCGCCGGATTAGCGGGCAGCCGCCGATCTCGCACGGCGGTGTCGAGAATGCCCGCGATGATCCCGTAAGCCCTGATCGTGACGGTGGCACTTCGTGTTGTCGCAAGCTGAGCGACCCACGCTTGGACCTCGGATGGAGGAGAGCGATCGCGTACCCCAGATCGGTTCGACATGCACGCGCCACGAGGTACGAAGCACGCTGTACGCGGATGGTTTGAGAGTTGCCTCCTTGGCGTGCAGCCAGTCCGACGCGAGCGCGGCGATCGTTATCCGTGAGGCAGCCGGATCCACGTACTCGCCAGTAGCCTTCTTGACCTCGACTGATGCGAGGTACACCTCGGCTTCGTGCTTCGTCCGGAAGCCCCGCTTATCCGTTTGGCTGTGGTCCGGCTTCCGATAACGCACACGCCAACGCCGCCCCGCGGCAGAGTCGTAGCTACTGACGGTTCCCACGACTCACTCGTCGTGGTCGAGGTGCCAGTTCGAGGACGTGAGATAGTCCTCGAGCTCGGCCACTTCGGATTCGAGGAGGCGACGACGCTTCGACGAGGCGTCCTCGTCGAAGCGTCGTCAGTAGGCGCCACCTGCCGCACGGCTCGAGTGATGAGGCAGCCGTGGAGATCCGACAGAGCATCGATTCGGGCTCGACGTGGACGCTGAAGGGAACGCTGCGCGATCCCCACGGGTCCGCGCTCACAGCCGAATATCAATGCGGCTACCCCGTAGCGGTCCCGAACACCGACGGACTCCGCGTTTTCTTCTACAGCTTCGTGCCAGGTGAGGGACGGTATGTCGCATGGAACCAGCTCGAGTGGGAGTAGGTGTCTGAGCCGCGCGTCTCAACCGCCATCTTGACTCAGGCTTAGTCATCCTTGTCAATCGCCGCCGCTGCGCTTTGGAGAGTCGTGGTAGACGTAAGCGTCGAGCGCCATTGTTCGCCCGGCCCCTTGCTCGAGCCTATGGGGTTGTTGACCTCGCGATAGTGGCTGATTCCTTCAGCGTACGCGTATGTATCACCCGGAAGGAACTCATCGTCGAGAACATCCAGCCAGCGTCGTAACTGCATATCAAGGTCATGTCGTAGCGCATCGAGACGAGGGTCCTCGACGAGGTTTCGACTTTGAAACGGGTCGTTGATGTTGTCGTACAGCAGCCACGGCCCCGACCGTGATCGAACATACGTGTGTTCGGTGGTGCGAATGCCGCGGTATTCGCCGATACCGTACGCTCGCGCCCACAGGATCGGCACGGGCATACCGATGAAGGACGACCCCCGTCGTTCCGCGGTGAACGCGCTCGTGCCGGACACCTCGGGCGGGATCGGCAGATCGGCAAGGTCGAGCAGCGTCGGCATGAGGTCGGGCAGGTCGATGGGGTCGGGGTGCTCCACGCCGTCGGCGCCGCACCGTCTCGGATAGCGGATAAGCAACGGGATGCGCAGCGATTCATCCCATGGCAGCCCCTTGACGTCGTGCCTGATGCCCTGAGAGCCCATCATGTCGCCGTGATCCGACGTGAAGACGACCACGGTGTCGTCGGCGCGGCCGGAGTCGTCGACGGCATCGAGCAGGTGCGCGATGCACGCATCGAGCGCGGCGATGTGAGCGTAGTAGCCGCGGAGCGCGCGGACGCTCTCGCTCGCTTCGCTCTGCGGAACGTTGGGGCGGAGGGTGATCGGGGCATCCTCGTATCTCTCCCGGAACTCGCGCGGTGCCGAGTTGAGCGGGAAGTGCGGCGGCCCGAACGACACGACCAGCAGGTAGGGCTGTTCCGCGTCAGTGTCGAGGATGAAGTCGCGTGCGTCTGCGGTCTGCGCATCCGCGTCGTAACCGCTCCAGTACCGCGGGGTCGGGTCCGACCCCGCGTAGTACAGGGAGTGGTTGTAGTCGTGCGTGCACTCGGCGGCCTTCCAGTAGTCGAAGCCGAGGTGCTTCTCAGCTGGCACGGGCAGGTCTCTGCGCCCGTACGCACCGTCGGGGCTGCCGTGCAGATGCCATTTGCCGATGAAGCCCGTTCGGTATCCGCCCGCCTTGAACGCTTCGCCGAGCGTCGTGGCTCCGCGCGGGTCGAGTTCGACATCGTTCACGTAGACCCCGTGCTGCAGCGGGTATCTGCCGGTGAGGAGGCTCGCGCGCGCAGGGCAGCACACCGGCGATCCGGACACGGCGTTCGTGAAGTTCAGCGATTCGCCCGCCAGAGCGTCGAGTCGCGGAGTCGCGGCGTTCTCGTCTCCGGCATAGCCGGTGGCCTGCGCTCGCCATTCATCGGTGAGGATGACCAGCACATTGGGGCGCGACCTCCCTTCGCTGTCGGCGACCCTGCCGTTCTGCTGGCTCTGCGGTGTGATCATCGGCGGCTCAGACGGTCGTGGATGCCGTGTCGTCGACCACGACGACTGCGGGCTTCTCGAGTTGTTCGGCCTTCGGGAGCCGGGGGATCCAGAGCAGCCAGACGAGCGCGGAGACGATGGCGAACGCGAAGATCCCGATGAAGACCGCGCTCGGTGCGACGGCGAGCAGGGGCGGCACGACGAACGCGAGTACCGCGGCGATGACCCTCGCCACGAAGATGGTGACACCCTGCGCCGTTCCTCGGAGCAGCGTGGGCACGAGCTCTTGCGCCCAGACCTTGAAGAGGGGCTCGCCCGCCATCGAGCTGCCGATGCCGAAGAGGAACACGACAGACAGGATGGCCAGCTGCGACGCGCCGGCGAAGGCCAGCGGCGCCCAGCCGAGAAGGATGAGCACGGTGCCGATGCCGGTGAACAGCCGGCGGTGGCGCGAGTCGACGGCCGCCATGAACACGATGGTCGCCGCGAAGGTGATGGGCAGTGCCACGAGCGTCCACCGCGAGTACACCTCGATGTCGCCGCCGGCCAGGGTCGTCCACATGTAACCGCCGTACTTGCCGTTCACGCTCGCTCCGACGTTCCACGCTCCGTAGTAGACGGCGAGGGCGACGACCGTCCACACGATCGGCTTACGCAAGAGCTGCTTCACGTCGGAGAACTGCACCGCTGTGCCCGCCGGGGCGGCGTCCGCAGCCTGCCGGGCGGCCGACCACTCCGGCGACTCCGGCAGTGCGAGCCGGAGGAGCACGACGATGATCGCCAGGGCGACAAGACCGCCGAAGAGGATGCGGCCTCCCGTCATGCCCAGGTGGCCGACGAAGCTAACCACCAGGCTGACCGTCGCGCTGCCCAGGGTCCACAGCAGCTGCGACAGCACCACGGCGCGGCCCTTTTTGCGTCGGGGCGCCACCTCGTTCGCCATCGCGAGCGCGACGGGGAGGTCGGCGCCGATGCCGAGGCCGGCGAGGACCGCGCCGGGGAAGAGCATCCACTGCGCGCTGGTGATGGCGAGGATGAGTGCGCCGACGGCGAAGACGAGCAACGCCAGTGTGAGAACGCGACGGCGGCCGAAGCGATCGCCGAGGCGGCCGCCGAAAAGCGCGCCGATGCCGAACGAGAGTTGCTGGCAGGCGAGTACGAGACCGATGGTGGTGGGTGTGAGCCCGAGTGTCGGGGCGTACAGCACGCTGATCGCTGTGCCGGAGCTGACCAGGGCGGCGGCATCCATGTATGAGGCCATTCCGGTGATGAAGGCGATGCGCCAAGGCCGTTGGGCGGTGACCGTTGGAGTGGACATGTGAACTCCTCGTCGAGTTGTCGGGTGGTCGTTGATCCGGGGTGGCAGTGATGGCACACATGCTGTGTAGCACGATCTACGCTGTGTCGATTAGTGGTGTAGCACGATCTACGATTGGATGGCAAGAGGGTTCGTCCCATGCGATCACATGGCGCACGCCCGCCGCGTAGGAGGATTCTGTTGTGACTGACACGGGGAGGGCGTCGACCATGCGCGACGTGGCGGCCGAGGCCGGGGTGTCGAGGGCTGCGGTCTCGAAGGTGGTACGGAATGCGTACGGGGTGAGCCCCGAGATGCGCACCCGCGTGGAGACTGCGATCGCCAAGCTAGACTTCAGGCCGAGCCTCGCCGCGCGGGCCATCCGCGGCGCGAGTTTCACCATCGGATTCGAGCTGCACGAGCTGGAGAATCCCGCAATCGCACGCATTCTCCGCGGGGCGGCCGAGGGGATCGACGGCTCCGGCTACCGGCTCGTCGTCGCGCCCGCGTCGGGAGCGGAGGGATACGAGGCGATCGAGACGCTCGCCGACCTTCGCGTCGACGGCCTCGTGGTCGTTTCGCCACACGCGGACGCCCGTCGGCTGGAGGAGATCGCCGAACGCGTTCCCATGGTCGTGTTGTCGAGGCACTCCGAATCGGAGGTCTTCGACACGGTCACCGGAGACGACGCCGCGGGAACCCAGTTGGCGCTGCGCCATCTCTTCCAGCTCGGCCATCGACGCATCGCCCACCTCACCCGGAGCGACGACATGACGGCGCCCGGCCTCAACACGCCACCGTCGGTACGGTTGCAGGAATACCGGCGCATCATGACTCAAGACGGGCTCGACGACGAGATCAACGTCGTGCGCACAGCTGCGGGCGTCAGGGACGGATACGACGCGACAGTCGCGCTGCTGACCGCACCGCAGCGCCCGACAGCGATATTCGCCATGAATGACGACCTCGCGTTGGGCGCGATGCGGGCCGTCGCGGAGGCACACCTAAAGCCGTCGCAGCTCTCGGTCGTCGGCTACGACAACACGCCGATCGCCGCGCATCCGATGATCTCGCTCACCAGCGTCGACCAATCGGGCGATGTGCTGGGACGACTCGCGGTCGAGGTGCTGCTCGACCGCATCGACGGCCGCACCGCCTCACGCCACGAGTCGACGTCGCCCCGCCTGATGGCACGGGGCTCGTCGGCGAACTCACGAACCTAGAGCTCGAGAAACCCAACCGGGTGGCACAGCATGCTGCCGGTCGCAGGTGTTCCGGATCGGGACGCGCCGTGCCCACACTTTGCCCACACTCGACGATGAACGGCGTTGACTGCCGTGATGGAGAGGCGTCCAAAAACCGCGGAATTCCGAGGAAGTAGATGGCCTGAGGCGACACGGCATGACCCCGCCGCAGGGTTCGAATCCCTCACCTGCCACCTCAGCCGAGGGGCCCGGAATCACGCGGAAGTAGCGTGTCCGGGCCTCTTGTCGTTTCATCGTGAGGCCTCCTCGGGAAGTCCTGGCGATGGGTCTGACCACTGACGGCTCAGAGCCGGTTGCGTTGCTCGGCCCGGTCCATGGCGAGGGCGCCGATGCCGAGCGCGACGATCACAAGGCCGACGGCGATCAACATCGGTCCGTTGAAGATCGCGAGCACCACTCCGATGATGCTCACGATCACACCGATCACGATGCCGGCGATACCGACCAGCCACATCGGACTCGTGTCGTTCTGTCGCGGACTCATGCAGGGAGCGTAGCGCTGCGGTGTGACTTCGACAGCGCCGCCTACTCGCCGACTCGTGCCAGGTAGTGCTCGATGATGTAGTCGGCGATCGCCATCGACGACGTCGCGGCCGGCGACGACGCGTTCCGGATCAGCGTGACGGGACCGATCTGATCGACGGCGAAGTCATCGATCAACTCACCCCCGCGCCCCCACGCTTGCGCACGTACGCCGGCGGCACCCTTGTGCGTGAGGTCGGACGGCTTCAGCGCAGGAATGAATCGCTGAGCCTTGCGGTAGTACAGGGGCTTGATCAGCGACCCGCTGATCTCGTCGACGCCCATGAGCCAGTGCTCCTTGGCGAGTGGCCATGCTCCGGGCCAGCGGAGTGACTCCCAGGTGTCTTTCGCCGAGATCCTCAGCCATGTGTAGCCCTCGCGCGCGAGAGCGGGCACGGCGTTCGGCCCCACGTGAACGTTGTCGTAGACCCCTCGTGTGAAGTGCACGCCGAGGAACGGGAAGCGCGGGTCGGGCACCGGGTAGATCATGCCGGAGACGAGCTCCGTGCGCTCCGGCGCGAGCTCCCAGTACTCCCCACGGAACGGAAGGATCTTCGGCGACGGATCCGCGCCGACCATCCTCGCGACGACATCCGACTGCAGGCCGGCGCAGGCGATCAGGCGCTCGAAAGTGTCGTCAGAGACGGGCGTGCGAACCCGAACCCGTCCGTTCTCGGTGCGGATGCCGGTGACATCGTGTTCGAGTCGGATCGTCCCGCCCCTGTCGCGAACGTCCTGCGCCATCGCCTCGGTGATCGAGGCGTAGTCCACGACGGCGGTGTGTGGGGAGTGCACGGCCGCGACCCCTGCCACATGCGGTTCGATCTCGCGCAGGCGCGAAGCGTCGTCGATGCGAGCGAGGTCGGGGACACCGTTCGAGATCGAGCGCCTCTCGATCTCGGCAAGGGCGGCGAGTTCGGAGTCATCGAGGGCGACGACCAGCTTGCCCACCTCACGATAAGGCAGGGCCTTCTCCTCGCAGAACTCGCGCATCAGAGTGCGTCCCGTCGCACAAAGCGTCGCCTTCAGCGATCCGGGCTTGTAGTAGAGGCCGGCGTGCACGACCCCGGAGTTGTGTCCGGTCTGGTGCTGCGAGAGGCGGGCTTCCTTCTCCAGCACGGTGACGTCCTCGCCCCGCAGGGCGAGAGCCCTGGCGAGCGCGATGCCGACGATGCCGCCGCCGACGATGCCGAACCGCGCGGCCATCAGTGCGCTTCCGCGCGGCCCACGATGTCCGCTTCACTGCTGATCATCGCCCAGCCCCTTCCGCTGCCCGCTTCTCGGCGGGAGGACTTGCGGACACACACTTCACAGCATCCCGTGGCTCCGATGGCCCTGCAGATGCATGCAACATCCCTATCGAACACCATTGCGCGTGTGCGGTGCTGCATCTCGGAGGCGTCGGAGCCGGCAACCTCGATGAAACCCTTGTGGACCCGCTTTCGCCTCTGCTTGAATCGTTCCACTTCAAGGGCACGGATGTCTGGCATCCGCTCCTGTCATCGGTGATCGACCTCAGCGAGGAGGCGACGAAATGTACGGAATATGCGCATACTCGGCGCCGAGGCACGAGCTTCAGATGATCGTCCGAGAGCAGAAGCCCTTGATTGAAACGAATCACTGAGTACACGTACTCACTGAGTGCAACGACTCACTGAGTACAACGAATCACCTGGTGTCGACGGCTCCCCGCCGGAGGCACAGGGCGTGCCCGGATGAACCGGGGTCGATACAGATGCGCTGCGCCGACCGCACCACAGCCGGCCTCGCGGATGCCGAGCACGCCGAAGTCGAACGAATCCACAGACAAAGGAGAACGTGGTCGTGAAACGCGTGAAGCGTCTTGCAGTTGCCGGTACCTGTATCGCCGGACTTCTGCTCACCCCTCTTGCAGCCCATGCAGCAACGACGAGCTCGGCGGATGACACATCGGGATCCGCCCTGGCAGTTCTGAGCGTGCTGAACAACACTCGGCCTGCGTCGTCGCACGCCTTCTACATCTCGCCCAACGGGAACGACAACAACCCAGGCACGAAGTCCGCGCCGTTCAAGACCCTGCTGAAGGCGCAGGATGCGGCGTCCGCGGGCGACATCGTCTACATCCGCGGCGGGGTCTACAACGACTTCGTCGTTCCGGAGACGGACAACCCGTTCGAGGACGTGTACCACTACGTCAACCCCATCTCGAAGAGCGGGATCACGTACGAGGCGTATCCGGGCGACCCGCGTCCTGTCTTCGACTTCAGCAACGTGCCGACGGATCAGCGTGTGGCCGGGTTCTACATCCAGACCGACGTCACCGACGTCAACTTCGTCGGATTCGACGTGACCGGCGTCAAGGTCGGAGACCAGAAGCAGTCGGAGGCCTTCCGCATCGCCGGTGGCGCCAACTTCGTCGACATGGACGTGTACAACAACGAGGCGAACGGCTTCTACTACACGATCGATGGCACGGGCGTGGTCATCAACAGCGACTCTCACGACAACATCGGGCCGACCGCGACGGCCGCCGGCAACACGGATGGCTTCGGCGCGCACGCGAAGAACGTCTGGTTCATCGGCGACCGCTCCTGGCACAACAGCGATGACGGATTCGACAGCATCACCTCGAGCGGCCGCGTCGCATATGTCGACGACTGGTCGTTCGGTCAGCACGGCAATCAGGACGGCATCGGCGACCAGAACGGGTTCAAAGTCGGCGGATACGCCTACACGGTCACCGGGCTGCCGGATCCGATTCCGCTGCACACCGTGATCGATTCGCTCGCTGCAGACAACGGTGCGAACAACTTCTACGCGAACCACCAGCCGGGCCAGTCCGCCTACTGGATCAACAACACGGGCTACGAGCCGGGCTACGGTGCGAACTTCAACATGCTGGAGCGCGTGAGCCCGACGAGCGCGGACAACATCTCCGGATTCCGCGAGGTACTGCACAACAACCTCGCGTTCACCGGGCCGTTGACCTCGAACGACGACACTCCGGCGGCGAACGAGACGAACAACTCGTGGACGCTGAACGGCGGGCTGAACCTCACGGCTGCGGACTTCGAGAGCCTCGACATGGCGCAGTTGACCGCACCGCGAAAGGCCGACGGCAGCCTGCCGGACGTGACCTTCCTGAAGCCGGTGAACGGCTCGACGGCGCAGACCGCGGGACTGGGGTATCTCGCTGACAAGGGTGATGTGTTCTCGACGCTCCAGAAGCTCGTGAACGTCTACCTCCAGTCTGGCGACATCGACAACAAGGGGATCGCGACGAGCTTCCTCGCACAGCTCCGGAATCACCAGCTCACCGCATTCACCAACCATCTCGAGGCCCAGTCCGGCAAGCACGTCAGCGAGTACGCGGCCGAAACGCTGACCCTCGTCGCGGCGGCTTTGGCGTCATAGTCCTGATGCGCGGATGGGCTGCGGCCGGCGGTTGGCCGGCCGCGGCCCATCTCAGGTCGTACGGCTACACTTGCGCACCGACCCCTACCGCCTCGAAGGATCCCCAACCATGCGTGTCACCATGCTCCGCTCCAAGATCCACCGCGCCACGGTGACGAAAGCGGACCTGCACTACGTCGGGTCGCTCACCGTCGACCGCGCGCTGCTGGACGCATCCGGGATCCTCGTCGGCGAGAAGATCAGCGTGGTCAACATCGACAACGGCCAGCGGTTCGAGACGTACGTCATCGAGGGCGAGCGCGGCTCCGGTGTGATCGGCGTCAACGGAGCGGCGGCGCGACTGGTGAGCGTCGGCGACCGCGTCATCATCATGGCGTACGCCTCGATGAAGCTCGCGAAGGCATCCGCGTTCCGGCCGAAGGTGATCATGGTCGACGAGCAGAACCGCGTGGAGCACACCGGAGACGACCCCGGGTTTCCGACGACCTATCCCGACTGAGACGGATCCGACGCTTCGCGCCCGGCGGCCCGGCACGAGCCGGTGTCTGCGCGACCGACCGGATAGGCTCGGCGCGCAGGCTTGACGAGGTGAGGGGACGCCGTGGCCGACGAGCAGGAGAACGTTCCGACGCAGATCAACTTCGACATCCCACCGGAGGTCGAAGCGGGAGGATTCGCGGACTTCGCGAGCATCTGGCACACCGACAACGTGTTCGTGCTCGACTTCGCGTCGCTGCGCGGTCCGGCCACCGAGACTCGCGACGACCAGGGGAATGCCCAGCGGTCGGTGAATGCGCGGGTGGTGACGCGCATCCGGATTCCTCCCGAGCAGGTGTTCGAACTGGCGAAGGCGCTCACGCGTGAGCTCGAACTGTGGGAGCAGCAGACCGGGCGGCGCTCGCCGCAGTAGGTCTGGCATCCGTGCTTCGTGCGAAGGTCACGGGAGATCGCAGCGGGGAGCGGATGCCGAGGCCACGATCGCGGCGTCCGATCACCCCTTGTCGAACCGCCTGCCGTAGGACTGCTTGGGCAGGATCGCGAAGATGACGGCGATGACCGGTCCGGCGAACGGGATGATGCCCAGCAGGATCCACCAGCCCGAGAAGTTGGCGTCGTGCAGCCGCCGCACGAACACCGAGATGCTCGGGATGATCGTGGCGAGCACGTACAGCAGGAAGACGACGCCGATCACCACGCTCCCGACGGTCGGGCGCTCGACAGATGGGCCGGCGAGCGAGTTCGCCATCTCGACGCCGATGCCGGCCGCGAAGAACACGACGGTGTTCATCGCGTACGCCCACCAGAACTCGCTGCGGCTGGCTCGGCCATGGAACACGGCGTACTTCGTGAAGAACCGCCGGAGTCCTTCCTGTGGAGTCGCACGGTAGATGGGTTTGTCCGACGGTCGACGGGACGCCGCGATCTCGGCGGCATCGACCGCATCCTGGGCGAGGTCGTCGGCTCCGGTGCTCACGAGTGCAATGGTCGCATAGCGATCCGCGTGTGTCGCGCATCCGGTCAGTCGATCACCCGGATCAGCTCCCATCCGCCAGCGTCTGCCGAGCGCACGTCGAACACGTGTGTGTCCCCGTCGTCGGTCGTGCCTTGGAACCGCCATCCGTTCAGGGGCGACGGTGGATGCGTGATGGCGGGGCTCAGCAGAAGCCCCGGCTCGGGGCCGAGGCGGGTCGGGGTGTCGGTGACGCGGTAGCGGTGGCCGGCCCAGAACATCCGCTTCGGGGTTCCATCACTGCCGACCCAGACGGTCACGATGTCGGCGGTACGAGTGATACTCACGGTAGACCTCCTTGCATGACTATCGAACAAAGATTCGATAAAGGGAGGATAGGTCGCCACCCCGCGACACGCCAAACGCCGCTCGCCCCGTAGCATCGAAGGCATGACCGTCGCGACCGCTGAGCTGCTCGACCTTGCCCGAACGATCGCGTTGGAGGCCGGTGAACTCGTGCGTACCCGACGCGAAGAGGGAGTCGAGGTGGCCGCCACGAAGACGGCGCCGGAGGACATCGTCACGGCCGCGGACCGCGAGTCGGAGGACCTCATCCGCGGACGGCTGGCGGATGCGCGCCCCGGCGACGGCTTCTTCGGCGAGGAGAGCGACGCGAGCGCGAGCAGCACGGGGCTGACCTGGATCGTGGATCCGATCGACGGCACCGTGAACTACCTCTACGGGATCCCGGCGTACGCGGTCTCGATCGCCGTGGTCGAGGGGGATCCCGACCCGAACACGTGGCGCGCACTCGCCTCCGCGGTCGTCAATCCCGCCAGCGGCGAGGTCTACACGGCGAGCGCCGGCGGCGGATCATTCCTCGGCACGAACCGACTGCAGGTGGCGACAGGCAAGCAGCTGTCGTTGGCGCTCGTTGGCACCGGATTCTCCTACGATTCGCGGCGACGCGGGCTGCAGGCCGAGGCGGTCAGCAGGCTGATCCCGCGGGTGCGCGACATTCGTCGCATCGGTGCGGCGTCGCTCGACCTGTGCAACGTGGCCTCCGGACGGCTTGACGCCTATTACGAGAAGGGCCTCAAGCCGTGGGACCACGCGGGAGGGGCGCTCGTGGCATCCGAGGCAGGAGCGACGGTCGCCGGCCTGCACGGCGCCGCGGCCAGCCGCGCGCTGACGATCGCCGCGGAGCCGGGCCTGTTCGCCCAACTCGAGCCGATCCTCGACGAGCTCGGCGTCGCCGACCGCTGACCGGCGTCCCCCCAACGCGAGGGTGCCCGTTTCCCCTCCCGAGGGTGCGCGTTTCTCCGGCTGAGGGTGCCCGTTTCTCTCCTCGAGGGTGCGCATTCCTCCGGGTGAGGCTGCGCACTTGTGCCTCGGAATACGAACGGGCACTTTCGGGAGGAGAAACGGGCACCCTCGCGAGGTAAAAGGGCACTTTCGGTGGGAGAAACGGGCACCCTCGCGGGATGGGGCAGCGTGCTACTCGGTGGGGCGCGCCGTGCTCGAGCGCACGACGAGCTGGTACGGGAGCTCTGTCGTGAAGGCGTCGGGGGCGGCCGGATCCGGATTGAGCTCGCCCATCAGCACGTCGACGGCCATCTCGCCCTGCTGACGCGGGAACTGAGCGACGGTGGTCAGCCCGAAGAACTGGGACAGCTCATGGTCGTCGATGCCGACGACGGAGATGTCCCGAGGAACGGCGAGCCCGAGGTCGCGCGCGGCCAAAAGACATCCGATCGCCATCTCGTCGGATGCCGCGAAGATTGCGGTCGGCCGGTCGTACGGCCGGCCGAGGAGCTGCTTGCCCGCCTCGTAACCACCGTTGATGGTGAAGTCCGCAGGCTGGTACAGGTCGTCGCGGATCGGCAGCCCTGCCTCGTGCATCGCGCGCTCGAATCCCCTGCGACGTGTCGAGCCGAGGTGGAAGTCGAGGTCGAACTCGACGGCGCCTCCGACGTGCGCGATCTGCGTGTGCCCGAGCGAGATGAGGTGCTCCGTGGCGAGCTGGGCGACGGCGAGGTCGTCGAGCGTGAGCGTGCGCACGCCGGGGATCGGGCCGCCGATTCCGACGATCGGCTTGTGGATGGCCAGCAGCCGGCTCACCTCCTCGTCGGTCAGCTCGAGCGCGACGGCGATGACGGCATCCACCCGCTTGCGCAGCAGGAAGTGCTCGAAGACGCTGCGCCGCAGCACATCCCCGCCGCTGAGGTTGTAGAGCGTGAGGTCGTATCCCTTGCGCAGCAGGGCAGCTTCCGCGCCCTCGACCACCGACGAGAAGAACCACCGGGAGAGGAACGGCACGACGACGCCGACGTTGCGGGTGCGTCCGGATGCCAGGCTCGACGCATTCGACGACACGACGTATCCGAGCTGGGCCGCCGCCGATCGCACGCGCTCGCGCGTCGCGGGGGAGACCGGCCCGTTGCCGCTCAGCGCACGGGATACCGTCGCCGTCGACACTCCAGCCAGACGCGCGACCTCTTCGATGCCTGCCATCGCCTCACCTGCACCCGCACCGAGGTGACCGGCGCGCTCCTGCCGTCATGGTACCGGCGACCCGAGCGATTCTCAGGACAGCACCCAGACGGCCGTGTCGACCGGAAGCTCCCCGTCGACCGCGGCGCTGCTGACGATGACCTCGCCGGCCGGAAGCGGGACGGATGTCTGCCCCAGGTTCGCGACGACGGTGACGTTCCCGTTGCGGAAAGCCACGACATCCGCTCCGTACGCCGTCGACCATTCGAGGGTGCCGGCGCCGAGACCGCGTCCCTCGCGCTCGGCCAGGAGCAGCTTGTAGAGCGAGAGGGTGGATTCCGGATCCGCGTCCTCGACATCGCGCGCGAGCGTCGCCCATTCGGACGGCTGCGGCAGCCAGCTCGCGCCGGTGTCGCTGAAGCCGTGGGATGCGCCGGTGGCCGTCCACGGGATCGGGACGCGGCATCCGTCGCGTCCGTAACGCTCGCCGTTCGTGCGGAACCACGTCGGGTCCTGGCGGGCTGAGTCCGGAAGGTCGACCACCTCGGGCAGTCCGAGCTCCTCGCCTTGGTACAGGTAGGCCGAACCGGGCAACGCGAGCATGAGCGTCGTCGCGGCGCGGGCGCGTCGCAGTCCTGCCGCGACGTCGATGCTCACGGCGGACTTCGGCCCGAGGCCGTGTCCCTGCGGGTTGTCGCCCGAGACGCCGAGCCGTGTCGCGTGCCTCACCACATCGTGGTTGGAGAGCACCCACGTGCTCGGCGCGCCGACGCCGTTGAACGCGGCGAGGGAATCGGTGATCACCGTACGCAGCGCATCCGCCTTCCACGGTGTCTCGAGGTACGAGAAGTTGAAGGTCTGCTGCATCTCGTCCGCTCGCACGTAGCGGGCCAGCTTCGCGGGCGGGTCGACCCACGCCTCGCCGCAGAGCGCACGGTCGCCATCGTACTCGGCGAGCACCTTGTGCCAGTCGCGGAAGATGTCGTGTCCGCCCTCCTGCGCCCAGTACGGCAGGCTCGGCGGCTCGTCGCTGATCTCCGGCTCGAGGGCGAGGGACCCACCCGCGCCGCCCATCGATCCTGCCGCTTCGTCGGGTGTGGCATCCGGAAGCCCCTCGGCCTTCACCATGCCGTGGGCGACGTCGATGCGGAATCCGTCGACCCCGCGGTCGAGCCAGAAGCGCAGGATGCCGCGGAACTGTTCCCACACCCACTGGTTGTCCCAGTTGAGGTCGGGCTGCGAGGTGTCGAAGAGGTGCAGGTACCACTGCCCCGGCGTGCCGTCGGCATCGGTGGTGCGCGTCCAGGCCGGACCGCCGAACACGGACTCCCAGTTGTTCGGCGGCAGCTCGCCGTTCTCGCCTTTGCCGTCACGGAACCAATAGTGGTCGCGGGCTTCGCTGCCCTTCCCGGATGCCAGTGCCTCCCTGAACCAGGCGTGATCCGACGATGTGTGGTTGGGCACCAGGTCCACGATGACCCGCATGCCGAGCGAGTGCGCGGTCGCCAGCATGCTGTCGAAGTCGTCGAGCGTGCCGAACAGCGAATCCACATCCCGGTAGTCCGCAACGTCGTAGCCGGCGTCGCGCTGGGGCGACGTCATGAACGGCGAGAGCCAGATGGCGTCGACGCCGAGGTCCTGCAGCTCGGGAAGGTGTGCCGTGATGCCGGGCAGGTCGCCGACGCCGTCGCCGTTCGAATCCGCGAAGGACCGCGGATACACCTGGTAGATGACGGCCGTGCGCCACCACTCGCCACGGGTGCCGGCGTGCGTCACTGCGGGTGCCGTGGCGGACTCTGAGGGCGACTGCAGCGTCGCGCCTTCGGCGGTCGCCTGTCCGGATGGAGTCGGCTCCGCAGCCGTGCCTGTCGAGGGAATCGTGTCCACGTTCACAGTCCTTGTTCGAATCGTTACATGCACGTGCAGCTCCATGCTCTCGCATCCTGCACGAAATCGGGTGCCACTGTAGGGCAATTCTGCAAGCGCTTGCAACGTGGCAGCGCGCGTCTCGACCGCCCGAATCGGTTCCACCGGCTGAGCATCGCGGATCGCTACGCCACTACTGCACGCCACGGGATGACAGGGATGTTCGGCGTTGGCCGCGAAGGTTCCGCTCGGACCCCTCGGCAGAGGCCAGCGGATCCGCCTCCTCGACTTCGGCCACGATTTGGTAACGCGGTTTGGTGAGGCTGGAAGCGTTTGCTATGAATGGAAGCGCTTGCATCCCCCCGGGAGAACGGCCTTCCGCATTCTGTTCCGCGACGGCCGACTCCTGTCTCACAACAGAAAGGCACACCAATGACGGTGACCCCCAGCAGTGCGTTCACGCGACGCACCTTCCTCGGGCTGGCCGGAGCCGGGTTGACGACCGTGGCTCTCGCGGCTTGTTCCTCCCCGAGCGGGAGTGGCTCAGGTGCGGCGTCGTCGAACCAGACGATCACCATCTGGCTCGACACCCAGCGCGCTCCGGCGATCAAGCCGATCGCCGAGAAGTTCAAGAAGGACACCGGCATCACGGTCAAGCTCGTGGTGAAGGACTTCGCGAACGTGGACAAGGACTTCATCAGCCAGGTTCCCACCGGCAAGGGCCCCGACCTGATCGTGAGCCCGCACGACAAGCTCGGATCGTACGTGCAGAACGGCGTCGTGTCGCCGCTGCAGCTGGGTGACAAGTCAGGCGACTACGCCGACGTCGCGATCCAGGCGGTCACCTACGACGGTCAGGTCTACGGCCTCCCGTACTCGATCGAGAACGTGGCGCTGTTGCGCAACACGGCCCTCGTTCCCGATGTCTCCAGCACCTTCGACGAGGTCATCTCCAAGGGCAAGGCTGCCCAGGCGGCCAACGCGGGCACCGTGAAGTATCCATTCTTGCTGGGACTCGACCCGAAGCAGGGTGACCCATACCACATGTACCCGCTGCAGACCTCGTTCGGATCCTCCGTCTTCGCGCAGAAGTCCGACGGCACCTACGACGCGACCAAGCTCACGCTCGGCGACGAGGCCGGACTGAAGTTCGCCGCCGCCGTCAAGGACTGGGGTCAGCAGGGCATCCTCAACGCGAACATCACGGGCGACATCGCCCTCGACGCATTCGACAAGGGGCAGTCGGCGTACTACCTCACCGGTCCGTGGAACGTGCCAGCCATCAAGAAGGCCGGCATCAAGTACGCGATCGACCCGCTGCCCTCGGCCGGCGGCGAGCAGGCGAAGCCGTTCCTCGGCGTGAACGCGTTCTTCATCAGCGCGAAGAGCCAGAACAAGGTCGCCGCGACCAAATTCCTGGTGGAGTACCTGGGCACCGACTCCGCTCAGGAGGCGCTCTACAAGGTCGGCGGTCGTCCGCCGGCGCTGAAGACCGCGTACGCCACGGTCGCGAAGAGCGACGCGGACATCAAGTCGTTCGGCGACATCGGCCTGAACGGCGTTCCGATGCCGGCGATCCCGCAGATGGCGTCGGTGTGGGCCGACTGGGGCGCAGCGGAGCTGCAGCTCATCAAGGGTCAGGGCGATCCGACCACGGTGTGGAACACCGCGGTCACCAACATCGAATCGAAGATCAAGTAGCGCGCACGGCGCCACTCGCTGGTCGAGGGCATCCCGCTGGTTGAGCCCGTCGAAACCAGCCCGCACGGGCTGGACAGACGGGCTCGACCGGCGATGATGCGCACATCCGCCGACCGGTTTCACTCCCAACGCGCACGGCCGTCACGCCGCTGCGCCGGAACCGGCGACCGTGGCCCCAGGCTCGACCAGCGGGTTCTTCTCCGGCCGGAGTCGCTAGACCCGCCTCACCCTTCACACCCGTCCCGACGACATGAGGACAAGAGATCAACCATGGCTGACGACGACGTGAGCACGCTGGAAGCGGCGCGTCCCGAAGAGGATGGCACAGCATCCGTTCCGAAGAAGCGGCCCGGAGGTAAGGGGCGCGGCGGCAATCGGCCCACGGCCCAGACCCGCGTGATCGCCGGCGGAAGCGGCATCGGCGGCCTGATCGCGAAGATCGCGCTGCTCGGGCTTCTCGATGCGATCGCCGTCTGGGCGGTCTTCGTGATGGCCGGCCTGTCGATGTGGATTCCGATCGCGATCGTCGTGGTCATCACCGGCGTCATCAACTGGATCTACCTCGGCCGCGGCAAGCGGCTGCCGGCGAAGTACCTCACGCCCGGCGTGATCTTCCTGCTCGTGTTCCAGGTGTTCGTCGTGCTGTACAGCGGCTACATCGCGTTCACGAACTACAGCGACGGACACAACGGCAGCAAGGCGGATGCCATCGCCTCCATCAGCGCGAACGGCCTGAAGCGAGTCCCGAACTCGCCCGCGTATCCGGTGAACATCGTGGAGCGGGGCAGCCAGCTGTACCTGCTGGCGACGGATCCGAAGGACGGCGCTGCGCTGCTCGGCACGACAGGGCATCCGCTCGAGGCCGTGAAGAACGCCACGTTCGACGGCGACAAGGCGGCCAAGGCGCCCGGCTTCCGCACCCTGAACCTGTCAGAGGTGCTCGCCCGTCAGGACGAGATCACATCCCTCTCGGTGCCCGTGAGCTCCGACCCGAACAAGGGCTCGCTGCGCACGGACGACGCGAGCACGGCGTACGTCTTCACGTCCGACCTGATCTACAACGAGAAGGACGACACGTTCAGGAACGCGTCCGGCACGGTCTTCATCGACAACGGCAACGGCGAGTTCGCGACGAAAGACGGGTCCAAGACGCTCAGCCCAGGCTGGAAGGTCGACGTCGGATTCGCCAACTTCGCCAGGGCCTTCACGGATCCGCAGCTCGCGGGACCGCTGTGGCGCGTGATCCTGTGGACGTTCGCGTTCGCCATCCTCTCGGTGCTCACCACGTTCGGTCTCGGACTCTTCCTCGCGATGGTGCTGAACCATCCGAAGCTGCGCGGCAAGAAGATCTACCGCGTTCTGGTCATCCTGCCGTACGCGTTCCCGGCCTTCCTCTCCGGGCTCGTCTGGGCCGGCCTGATGAATCCGGAGTTCGGGTTCATCAACCAGGTGCTCTTCGGCGGCGCGCAGATCCCGTGGCTCACGGATCCCTGGCTTGCCCGGTTCAGCGTCATCTTCGTGAACCTCTGGCTCGGCTACCCCTACATGTTCCTGGTGTGCACGGGTGCGTTGCAGTCGCTGCCCGAGGAGGTGGACGAGGCAGCCCGCGTGGACGGCGCCAGCCCGTGGCGCGTCTTCCGCTCCATCAAGCTGCCGCTGCTGCTCGTCTCGGTGGCACCGCTGCTGATCGCCTCGTTCGCGTTCAACTTCAACAACTTCAATGTCATCTACATGCTGACCAGAGGCTGGCCACGGTTCACCGACACCACTCTCGACATCGGATCGACCGACCTGCTCATCACCATGGTCTACAAGATCGCGTTCGGTCAGGGCGGCGTGCGCGACTACGGCCTGGCGAGTGCGCTGTCGATCCTGATCTTCATCCTGGTCGCGGTGATCTCGATCATCGCCTTCCGTCGCACCAAGGCACTCGAGGAGATCAACTGATGAGCGCTGCAGGCTCGGTCAGCGAAGGCACGACCGTGGGAGCGGATGGCGCGACGCCGGCGCGCAGGACGTCATCGGGCGACCGCGGGGCGGCATCCGTCTCGCGCTCACCGCGACGCGGGGGATTCCGCTTCGGGCGCTGGTTCGGAGAGACCGGATGGCGGCACCTCGTCGCCATCGTGATGGTCGTCTTCGCCGTGTTCCCCCTTCTCTATGTGCTCTCGGCATCCCTCAATCCGGCGGGGTCGCTTGTCGGATCGAACGACCTGTTCCAGACCGTCAACGTGCAGAACTACATCGCGCTGTTCCAGAACCCGGATCAGCCGTTCGGGCTCTGGTTCGTGAACACGCTCGTGATCGGCACGGTCACCGCCGTGGCCACCGTGTTCCTGGGCGCGCTCGCCGCGTATGCCTTCTCGCGGATGCGCTTCACGGGGCGACGTATCGGCCTGCTCTCGCTGATGCTGATCCAGATGTTTCCGCAGTTCCTCGCCGTGGTGGCGATCTTCCTGCTGCTGTCCGCGATCGGGGACGTGTTCCCGGCGCTCGGCCTTGGCAGCCAGCTCGGCCTCATCATGGTCTACCTGGGCGGCGCGCTCGGCGTGAACACCTACCTCATGTACGGGTTCTTCAACACGGTTCCCCAGTCGATCGACGAGGCGGCCAAGATCGACGGTGCGAGCCACGCGCAGATCTTCTTTGGGATCATCCTGCGGCTGGTCGCGCCGATCCTCGCCGTGGTCGGACTGCTGTCGTTCATCGCAACCACGGGGGAGTATGTGATCGCATCGATCGTGCTCACGGATCCGAACACGCAGACCCTCGCGGTGGGCCTCTACATGTTCGTGTCCCAGCAGTTCTCCAACAACTGGTCCATCTTCTCGGCGGGCGCCGTGCTGGCCGCGTTGCCGGTCATGGTCGTCTTCCTGCTGCTGCAGAAGTACATCGTGGGCGGCCTGACGGCCGGATCGGTGAAGTAGCGCGCTGGAGCTCGGAGCAGAGGAATACGCTCGCATGATGCTGGAACCCCATCACGACGGATCGCCGCTGCACGTCTCAGATCCGGCACCCGAGCTGGGCGAGGTGGTCCGCGTGCGTGTGCGGATCCCCCATGCTTTCGGCCCCGTCGCCGCGGTGCGCACCCGCTCCAATCCGGATCACGAGCCGCGGTTCTCCGACGCCGAGCGGGTTGCATCCGAGGCCGGATGGGAGTGGTGGGAGGCGCCGGTCGAGGTGGAGAACCCGGTGCACGGCTACCGCTTCCTCATCACACGGGGCGACGGATCCAGCGTCTGGCTGAACGCAACGGGCGTGTGGACGACCGAGACGCTCGATGTGGACGACTTCCGGCTCGTCGCGTACGACGCGCCGCCCGAGTGGGTGAAGTCGACGGTGTTGTACCAGCTGTTCCCCGACCGCTTCGCGCGGTCCGCTGCTGCCGACGCGCGTGTGACGCCGGACTGGGCGATCCCGGCGCGCTGGAGCGACCCGGTCGATGACGTGCCGCCGGGACGATCCCAGCAGTTCTACGGCGGTGACCTCGTCGGTGCCGCCGAGCGGCTCGACTACCTGGCCGAGCTCGGCGTCACGCTCGTGTACCTCACGCCGGTGTTCCCCGCTCGCTCGAATCACCGCTACGACGCGACGTCCTTCACGCGGGTGGATCCGCTCCTCGGCGGAGACGAGGCGCTCGCCCGGTTCGTGGCCGCGGCGCACGCGCGCGGGCTGAAGGTCATCGGCGACCTGACCACCAACCACTGCGGAGACGGACACGAGTGGTTCAAGGCGGCGTACGGGCATCCGGATGCGCCGGAGAGCGACTTCTTCTACTGGCTGAACGACGAGCACACCGAGTACGTCGCCTGGCTCGGCGTGCCCAGCCTGCCCAAGCTGAACTGGGCGTCGCCTGAGCTGCGGCGCCGGTTCATCGAAGGGCCGGAATCCGTGGTCGCGCGGTGGCTCAAGGCGCCGTACTCGCTCGACGGATGGCGCGTCGACGTCGCCAACATGACGGGCCGCTACCGGGAGGACGACTTCAACGCCGAGGTGCGGCGGATCATCCGTCGCACGATGCTCGAGGTGAATCCGGACACGATTCTGCTCGGCGAGTCCACGAACGACGCGGCGCTGGACTTCCAGGGGGATGCCTGGCACGGCGCCATGACGTACGCCAACTTCACGCGGCCGGTGTGGGGGTGGCTCTCGGAGCCCGGCAGCCCTTCGACGTACTTCGGGCAGCCGGTGGGCGTCATCCCTTCTTATACAGGGCACGAGCTCGCGGATGCGCACACTCGATTCGCCGCGGCGTTCCCCTGGCGCGTGCGACTGGGCACGATGAACGCGCTCGACACGCACGATGTGCCGCGGTTCAGCACGCACGCGCGGCCGGGAACCGTCCCTGTGGCGTTCGGGCTGTCGGTGACGATGCCGGGAATCCCGGTCGTGTGGGCCGGCGACGAGCTGGGTCTGAAGGCCGAGGACGGCGAAGGCGCGCGGATGCCGATGCCATGGCACCTGCTCGACGACCATGCGATCGCAGACGGTGCGGTTGATCCGGCGACCGGAGCGACGGCGACGGATGCCCGCGCGACCCTCGCGCTCTACGCCGAGTCGATCGCCCTGCGACGCGAACACGTGGCGTTGAACGACGGCGGATTCCGCTGGCTGCACGTCGGCGACGACGTGCTCGTGTTCGTGCGGGAGCATGCGGACGAGTCGGTGCTGGTCATCGCATCCCGCGGTGCGGCGGACGTGCGGCTGCCGTACGACGCGGCATCCGGATGGGATCAGGCGCGCGCGGTCTCGGGCGACGTCGCGCTCGCCGTGGACGTGCCGGGCGACGAGGACGAGGGCGGCGTGCGGCTGATCACGTCGGGTCCGCAATTCGCCGCGATCGTGCTCCCGGGCGTCGCGATCGCAGGGTAAGGCACGGCCGACTACCGCGGGTTGAGCGTGTCGAAACCAGGGCCGAACCGCCGGCTGAACCTGTCGAAACCGGATCAGCGGCGGGTGTCGACCGGCTCGGCCCGCGGTGGGCGCGGCGGGTTTCGACAGGTTCCACCCGCGATGGTCCCTACGGGCAGACCAGCCGACTGGCAGTGCGCTGGTCTGCCGGCCGCTCAACGGTGTGGGCGTTCATGGGTGCACGGCAGAGCGGGCACGCGGCATCCGCTCGTCGTACGTCTGGTCCCTCGGGATGCCCGGCGCCCAACTGCGCGGGACCCGTGAACGTGCGCACGACGTTGTTGAACTTCTCGTACCAGTTCCAGTTGCCGCGAGACACGTGGGGCTCCTCGTCACACTCGATCGTTTGTCAGGCTTATCATTAGTGCACTAACTATTAGTGTCAGCGTAACATGTCGGACGGGCCGACGACGTTCGGACGAAGAGAACCCGATGAGGCACGCTGTTCGAACCAGCACACGCGATTCGAACCGACTGACGGAGGTGAACATGGCGCAAGAGACGCGCACGGTCGGACGACCCGAGTCGTTCGACGAGGTGGAGACAGCGCCCGACGACCTGCTGAAACTGCAGAATCAGGTGTGCTTCGCGCTCGCCGTGGCATCCCGCAGTGTCATCGCGCTGTACCGCCCGGTGCTGGAGCCGCTGGGGCTCACGCATCCGCAGTACCTCGTCATGCTGTCGCTCTGGGAGGAGAGCCCGCGCACCGTTGCGGCGATCGGCAGAGCGCTGCAGCTGGAGCCTGCGACGCTCTCGCCGCTGCTCAAACGGCTGGAGGCATCCGGTCTGATCACTCGCGAACGCGACCCGCGCGACGAGCGGATGCTCCGTGTCACCCTGACCGACACCGGCCGGCGACTGCGCGAGAAGGCCCTCGGTGTTCCGCCCCAGATCATCGAGAAGCTGGGCCTCGAGTTGTCCGAACTGGAGAAGCTCCGGACCGTGCTCCACACCGTGATCGACGCCGCCACAGGGGGCCGTCACGTGGCTTAACCGCCGGTCGGATGATGGTATTCTCGTACGGTTGCCGAAACGGACCTCGGTCGTTCGGTGTCGCCCCGATAGCTCAGTGGTAGAGCACTTCCATGGTAAGGAAGGGGTCGTCAGTTCAATCCTGACTCGGGGCTCCAGCATGGTGCAGCGGCTGTTCCAGTCGCCACGAATGCTGCGGCGGGATAGCTCAGGTGGTTAGAGCACACGGCTCATAATCGTGGTGTCGCGGGTTCAAGTCCCGCTCCCGCTACTTATGAGAAAAGGCCCCGCATTGCGGGGCCTTTTCTCATGCATGAGTGGGCCAGCCCGAAACCGGGGCTTATCGGCCAAAAGAGTGGATGGTTTGGGCGTGTCATCTGCGTCCTGCCCAGCCGGTTCTACGCCAGGGGCCAGCGCGACGCGTCGCGGTGTGTGTTTCTGGCGCGGCCGGCCGGTTCGCCGACGCGCTCACGCGCTGATCGCGAGCGCGTCTCTCGTCACCGTATGCATCGGGTTCATGCCTGTCAGGTACCGAGCCAGGTCGTCGAGCATGCTGTCGGTCATGCGCAGGGTCTCCGACCCCAGCGATCCGGCGATGTGCGGGGTGAGCATCACATTGGGGAGGTCGTAGAGCACGGATGTCGAGGGGAGAGGCTCCGGAAAGGTGACGTCGAGCATCGCATTGAGTCTGCCGGAGGAGCATTCCCGCTCGAGCGCCGTCGTGTCGACAAGGGATCCTCGAGCAGTGTTGATGAGGGTGGCGTGATCGGGCATCAAGGCCAACTCGCGCGAGCCGATGAGGTTGCGGGTTTCCGGTAGCTCTGGCGCATGAATCGAGACCGTCTGGGATTCTCGCAACAGCTGGTCGAGAGGCACGAGCGTCGCGCCAGCGGACGCCACCTCGTCCGCGTCAGCGTAGGGATCGGCCACGAGGCAGCGGACCGACTCGAGCCCCTGAACGAGCCGCACCACGCGGCGGCCGACGCGGGAGAAGCCGATGACGCCAACGGTGGGTCATCATGGTCGAGGCTGTGCCGAAACAGATCACTCAAAAGGAGCGGCTTCATGGATGCCGAGAAGGTCACGGAACGGATTGCGCACCATGGGGAGGGCCCGGTCTGGGATCCCGAGCGGTCCAGGTTGCTCATCGTGGACATGCTGCAGGGTGACGTTCTCGACCTCGGGGATCCGCGGCGCACGCGACCGACGTCTGACACCGTGCGACGCCATCACGTGGGCGTGATCGCGGCCGCGCTTCGCTCGCGAGCTGCCGGCGGGTTCGTTGTCGCGACCGAGCACGGCTTCAGCCTTTTCGATGCCGACTTCGTGCTCGAGCGGGAGCTGCCCGACGTGCTCACGGATGGCGGCATCCGCATGAATGATGGTGGGTGCGATCTGCAGGGCCGGTTCTACTGCGGCACCATGGCGTACGACGAACGGCACGGCGCAGGGACGCTGTACCGACTGGAACCCGATGGGGTGACCAGTGTGGCTCTGGAGGACGCGACGATCTCCAATGGTCTGCAGTGGAGTGCCGACGGGAGGACGGCCTATTACATCGACACGCCCACCCAGTGCATCGACGCATTCGACTACGACGGTGAGACCGGTGAGTTCTCGAATCGCCGCCACGTCGCCGTGGTCGATCCGTCGCAGGGCCATCCGGACGGGATGGCGATCGACTCCGAAGGCGGACTGTGGGTCGCACTGTGGGGCGGCGGCAAGGTGCACCACTACCACCCTGATGGGCGCCTGGCCGACGTGATCACCGTTCCTGGGGTGACGAACACGTCAGCTGTCGCGTTCGGCGGTCCCGAGCTCGATGTGCTCTACATCACGACTTCGCGCGAGGACATCGCCGACGGCGCCGAGCCCTCGGCGGGCGCCGTCTTCGCCGTGTCGCCCGGGGTGCGCGGTCGTGTGCTGCCCGGCTACGCGGGGTGACGTGACCGATCCACCGAAGACTCGGTCGTGTCGGGCAGTGCCGCTGCCGACTGTTTCTCGGCACTACCGATCGGCTGCGGCCGAGTTCTGTCGCTTCCAGGTGAGGGGCGGGATCTGGCAGATGTCGACGAAGGTCTCGTGGTAGGTGCTGACGGACTGGAATCCGGATCGGCGAGCGATGACGGCTGAGGTCAGGTCGGTTGTGAGGAGGAGGCGTTGCGCTTCGGCGACTCGGAATTGGGCCAGATAGTGGCTCGCTCCGACTCCGAAGACCCTGCGGAAGAGCGCGGAGGCGCGATTCGGGTGAAGGTGGACGCACGCCGCAATGTCTGCCAGCTGGATTCGGTTCGTGGCGTTCTCTGCGATGAATGCGGCCATCGATGCCGCGCGACGCAGATCGGTGGCAGTGGGGCTCTGGTCCGCCTCGGTCCTGGCCCAGGTTCCTGCGGCCATCCGGGAAAGCAGGGCCTCGATTTCCAGTTCCGCGGCTCGGCGCCGTTGCCCGCCGGCCTGAGCGAGATCGTCCGCCCATCTCTCAATGGCAGGGCCGGCCTCGATTCCTGTGGTGCCGTCGTGTGCGATGAGGATGTCGCCTTGCAGCAACCTGAGCTTGGTCGCGAGCGGGATCGCGGTCCAGGCCATGAATTGTTGCAGCGGCACGGTGACGAAGGCGAGCGGGCTGCCCTCTGCGAGTTCGACGAGCTGGTGGGGCTTTGCGCCCCAGAATGCGCAAGGAATGCCTGCAGGCAGGATGGACGCCTTTCCTCCGGACCGGTAGACGAGACGCTGCGTGCAGTAGTTGATCTCGATGTCGTTGTGGGCGTGCGGAGCTGCCATCACAGTCGATGGGCCGCGCCAGGCGGAGAAGCCGAAGCTGTTTCCGTGCTGTTGGGGTTCGGGGTGAGATTGCACGTGGGTGGCTTTTCGGAATATGCGGCGCAATGGTCGGAACATCTCCGAAAATACTCCCTCTAGCGTGGTGGTGACGAAAGGAATCTCATGACCTTGCTGAACGAGCCGACGGTGCTGACTGAGCGCGACTATCACCTCACGGCCGAGGAGATCGCGCACTTCGACGACCATGGATACGTGATCCTGCGGAACCGGATCACGGGCGATCTGCTGCAGAGGCTTCAGGCGGCATCCGATCGCTGGATCGCGGACGGTCACGCGCTGCCCGACGAGTCCGCCGGCGACGGTGACTACAACTTCGCCACGCGACCGTCTGGTCGGGTGTTGTTCCGTATCAACTACCTCCACAACAAGGGCGAGGCGGCCTCGCTGGAGCTCCTGGGCAGTCCGGAGATGCTGGGAATCGCGGAGAGCCTGGCCGGCCCGGACTTCGTGCCGACGTACGAGTCGTTGGTGTTCAAGAACACCGGCGATGGTGCTCCGATCGACTGGCACCAGGATGCAGTGCATCCGCGGAACTTCCGCATCTTCAACGTGGATGTCTACCTCGACGAGAGTCGCAAGGGGGCGGGGTCGCTGCGGGTGGCTCCCGGTTCGCACAAGCAGATCGTGGACGTGTGTCAGCTGCAGGAGGAGTACGGGTGGGATGCGCCGGGTGTGGTGCAGACCGAGCTGAACCCGGGCGACGTGCTGGTGCACGATGTGATGCTGGTGCACGGCTCGGAGGCGACGCTCGCGAACAAGCTGCGCCGCACCATCTACTACGAGTTCCGGCCAGCCGAGCAGATCATGGCCGAGGGCCCGTGGGATGCCGAGTTCATCGACCGACGTCTGCGTCTGATCGCCCTGGGGCGCGACGAGTGGCAGAAGCAGAACCCGGCGGCCGCTGGCTTCACCTGGAACGTCTCCGACGAGTTCGCTCCTGAGCTGTCGGACGACCACCAGAATGAGCTGCGCATCGCGCACGGGGTTCACAGCCCCGGCTCGTACTGCAGTGCCGGAGACGTGGCCACGAAACCGAACGGCCGCCCGGTGTGAGCGATCGGATGACCGCCGAGCGGAGGTCCTTGCGCGACGCGCCGGAGGGCCTCCGCCTCGGCATCCACGCCGGCACCTTCCAGTCGCCACTCGAGGGCAGCACACTCGCCGGAGCCACCGACGCGCAGCGCTATCGGATGGCACGGGATGCCGGATTCACCCTTGTCCAGGATGGCGACGATGCACTGGCGGCAACCGTCGGTCTCGCCACCGCCGGCGCCGGCAGAGTGCTCGCACCGGAGGATGCCGGCGTGCTCGCGCGGCGCAGTGCGGCAGCGGGTCATGAGTCGACGACGCTGCACGTGGGTACCGGGTTCGAGAGCGACGAAGATGCCAACGCTCTCATCGAGGCCATCCTCGAAGCTGCGGTCACCGAGAGCCACCCGATGTTCGTCGAGACCCATCGCGCCACGATCACGCAGGATCCCTGGCGCACCATCCAACTGGTGAAGCGCTACCCGGATCTGCTTTTCACCGGTGATTTCTCACACTGGTACACCGGCGTGGAACTCGTCTACGGCGACCTCGACGAGAAACTGGATGCACTGCAGCCGGTGTTCGACCGGGTCCGGTTCCTGCACGGACGGGTGGGAACACCGGGATGCATGCAGGTGCCGATCGCTGGAGCACGACACCAGCCCTACGTCGGTCACTTCTTCGAAATCTGGGCACGCACATTCGCCTCCGCGCTCAGCACGGGAGCGGCGAGCGGCGGCATCACCTTCGTACCGGAGCTCCTGCCGCCTGACAACTTCTACGCCCGCGAATTCCCGCGAGCTGATGGTGCCATCGGCGAAGAGAGCGACCGATGGACCGAAGCCATCCTCCTCGCCGAACTCGCCATCGACGCCTTCGACGAAGGAGCACGACGCGCGGGCTGACCCTGCACCGCATGGCCGCGTGCGCGGGGGCGCGCGAGCAGAGAACATACAGAGACGACCGTGACGAAGCTCGGTCATCCCACAGAAGGAAAGAGACCACATGCGGCGCATCATCCTGGACACCGACCTCGCCATGGGCGCCGGCTGGGATGTCGACGACGGCTTCGCGCTCGCTCTCGCCGTCGCCGATCCGGAGATCACCCTCGATGCAGTCACCAGCATTGCGGGCAACACCGACGGCGAGAGCGCGGCGCTGCTGAGCATGGATCTTCTCGAGCGACTCGGAGTGACCGGCGTCCCCGTTTACCAAGGCGCCTTGGCGCCGCTCACCCACCCGGAACTCATCCGCACGGCACCCGACGCGATCCGTTCAACGTATGGGCGTCACGTTCCCGCTGCCGGCTTCGCCGCTGCCGAGATCGCCCGCCGCATCACCGCGGAGCCGGGTGAGATCACCCTGGTACCCATCGGCCCGCTCACCAACGTCGCCGCCGCACTCTCACTGGATCACCGCGTGGCCCGCGACGTCAAAGAGATCGTCATCATGGGCGGGATCTTCCTCGGTCAGACCAAGCAAGGACGGATGCCGGGCGAGTTCAACATCTGGAGCGATCCGGAAGCCGCCGAAGCCGTTCTCAACAGCGGTGCATCGATCCGCTTCGTCGGACTCGACGTCACCGTCAAGGTGCGACTCAGTCGCGCCCAGGCGGCAGAGCTTGCACAGCATCCGGAAGGATCCTTCGGAAGGTTCGCCGGAGAAGCCACCAACACCTGGATCGACATCATGCACGCCCGATTCCCCGGGAACCCACTCAACAACGAGTCCTGCGCCATGCACGATCCTCTGGCCGTCGCCGTCCTTTCACACCCCGAGTTCTGCGCCTGGCGACCTGCTCACGTCACTGTCGTGACGGGTCCCAGCGTGGCCCGCGGATTGACCGTGACAGACCTGGCGGAAGGCAGTGACGCACCCGAACCCAACTGCCGGATAGCGACCGACGTCGATGCAGATGCCTTCACCGCTCACTTCCTCCGCGCCATCGGGCGGCTCTAGGACGCCGGCCTCACACCGAACGGCCGTGGCCAGACGATCCCGGCAGGAGTTCGTCGAGCAGTGCCGTGACGCGGGCTTTGACGTCATCGCGGATCGCGCGCACCTCGTCGATGGGCTTCCCTGCGGGGTCGGTGAGCTCCCAGTCCTCGTAGCGTTTGCCGGGGAAGATCGGGCAGGCGTCACCGCAGCCCATGGTGATCACCACGTCCGATTCGCGGACCTGGTCGGTGCTGAGAAGTCGCGGGAAGGTGCCGGTGATGTCGATGCCCTCTTCGGCCATGGCCTGAACCGCGATGGGGTTGACGGTGTCGCCTGGTTCTGAGCCTCCTGAGAGGACGCGCACGCGCCCGCCCGAAAGAGCGCGGGCGTAGCCGGCCGCCATCTGGGATCGGCCGGCGTTGTGCACGCAGACGAACAGGATCGTGGGTGTGTCGCTCATGATGTCCTCGGGGTCGAGTCTGGGCCGGCCGCCCCGGATCCGTTCCGCGGCGGCCGGGTGAGGGTCAGCAGCAGCCGGGCTCGCAGCATCCCTCGTCGGGTTCGCAACAACCGTTCATGGTCGTCTCCTTTCATCGACGTGCGTCGATGGACATAGTCTGTGATTAAACATCGATGAATGTCAATGTTGTGCCAGACTGAGACCATGTCCGTCACCGAACTGCTGCCGATCCGGGATCTGCAGGCGTGCTGCGCGCCGATCACGCGCGAACCGATCGACGCGGTCAACGCCCAGTCCCTGGCGAAGTCGTTGAAGGCGCTGGCCGACCCGGCACGGCTCCGCCTGATGTCCATGGTGGCGGCCCACGCGGATGCCGAGGCATGCGTCTGCGACCTGACCGACCCTCTCGGGTTGAGCCAGCCCACCGTTTCGCACCACCTGAAGGTGCTCGTCGACGCCGGATACCTCACCGTCAGCAAGCGCGGAACCTGGCACTATTACCGCCTCGTTCCAGGCGCCCTGGACGCGGTCGCCACACTCCTGACGACGGTCTGAATGACCACACGGCATCCGCTCTGGCGCGCCTGCGTTGCCGAGCTTCTTGGCACCGGGATGCTCACCCTCGCCGTCGTCGGTTCCGGCATCGCTGCGACCTCGCTGTCCACGGACGCCGGCATCCAGTTGGCGATCAATGCGGCCGCCACCGGCTTGGCGCTGTATGTGATCATCAGAGTGTTCGCTCCGGTATCGGGCGCGCATCTGAATCCGGTCGTCTCCCTCGTCGACGTCCTGCTCGGCAGGCGACCTTGGAAGCATTTGGCCGGCTACCTGCCTGCACAGGTCGTCGGCGGCGTCCTCGGGACCGTCCTCGCGAATACGATCTTCGGTCAGACCCCGGTCTCCATCGGCACCGCCGACAGGGTCTCCGCTGCACATCTCGCCGCCGAAGTCGTCGCGACCGCCGGGCTCATCCTCGTGATCTTCACCCTGGCTCGCGGTGCGGCACACGAAGCGGTGCCCGTCGCGGTCGCCGCGTACATCGCCTCGGCGTACTTCTTCACCTCTTCGACCAGCTTCGCGAACCCTGCCGTCACCATCGGACGGATGTTCACCGACAGCTTCGCGGGCATCGCACCGATCTCCGCCCTCGCCTTCCTGCCGGCCCAATTCATCGGTGCCCTGATCGGCATGGCCGCCGCCGTGCTGCTCTTTCCCGCACGCCAGGTCGCATCCACTTCCGCGCGCTGAGCAGTGGTCGAAGCACACAACCGGTATTGCAGCCGAGGGATCGCGGATCCCCTCAGGTCACGGCCGCCGGCCAGCGAGAGGCGATCCATTCGCGCCAGGTCGCGAAGCCGTCGGGTGGACCGTCGATCGAAGCGGATCCGTCCAGCTCGTCGGGGGAGGGGATGTCGAACCGCGCCTCGTACTGCGCCAGTTCGTCATCCGAGATCGGCCACGTGGCGTGCGGGGCATCCGCCAACCGCTGGTCGAGACGACGGCGTTGCTCGATCGACGGCAGCGCGAAGAAGAGGACCTCGACCCTCGCGCCGGCATCCGCTCCCGCCTGTCGCAGTGCGGATCGTTCGTCTCGACTCCACAGTCCGAAGTCGATGACGACGTTGGCGCCGAGTTCGAGCGCGCGCAGGGCGATCTGGATCAGGCGCCCCTCGATGACGTCGGATGCCGATTCCGGGTTCTCCTCGCCGTAGAGGGCCCTGATCCATTCGTCCTTCGTCAGACGAAGCGCGTCGTGCTCGACCTCGATGCGGCGCGCGGCTGTGGTCTTGCCGGTTCCGGGAAGACCGACGGTCAGAAAGAGTGTCGGCGGACTGGTCTCTGCCACGGCCACGACGCTAACAGGCGCGAAGTCGGAGCGGAACGACCGGATCCTTCCGCGTCTGACGCGCGAGGCCGAGCCGAATCCACGAGTGCGCCGTTTCCGCATTCAGGCAGGACGAAGGGTTTGCGGCGAAGCCGGCTCTTCGCCTCGGTCCTTTGGACTTGCCGAAACGCCTGCGGGCCCGCGTCTGCTGCCCTAGCGTGACTTCCGTGACGATCTCCCTCGGATACCAGATCCCCAACTTCACCTACCCGGGCGGCGTCGAGACGCTGTTCGACACCGTGCTGGCGCAGGCGCGCGAGGCGGAGGCCAGCGGGTTCGACACGGTCCTCGTGATGGACCACTTCTACCAGCTCCCCGGCATCGGAACACCTGATCAGCCGATGATGGAGGCTTACTCAACGCTGGCGGCGCTCGCGGCGTCCACCAGCACGATCCAGCTGTCGGCGCTGGTGACGGGCAACACGTACCGGAATCCGACGATGCTGGCCAAGACGGTCAGCACGCTGGACGTGATCAGCCACGGGCGCGCCATCCTGGGCATCGGCGCCGGGTGGTTCGAGCTCGAGCATGAGCAGCTGGGCTTCGATTTCGACACCTTCACCGAGCGCTTCGAGAAGCTCGACGAGGCGCTGCAGATCATCCATCCGATGCTGCGGGACGAGCGTCCGGAGTTCACCGGCAAGTGGTACCGGGCGCACGGGGCGATGAACGTGCCGCGCTTCAGGGAGAGCATCCCGATCATGCTCGGTGGACAGGGTGAGCGGAAGACCTTCCGGCTCGCGGCGCGGTACGCCGATCACATGAACATCATCTGCGCGATCGACGATCTGCCGCGCAAGGTACAGGTGCTCAAGCAGCGGGCGGAGGAGATCGACCGGGATCCGGCGACGCTGAAGACGAGCTACCTCGCCAGCGTCGCGTTGGTGGAGACGCAGGCCGAGGCGGACGTGATCCTCGCGAAGGTTCCAGAGGAGCGACGCAGCCGCGCGTTCGTCGGAACCGCGGATGTGCTGGCCGAGCGCATCCAGGAGTCGATCCTCGGCGCCGGCGTCGACGGCGTTATCGTCAACTCGCCGTTCAACGGCCACGTGCCGGGCGTCGTGACGGCTCTGGGCGAGACGCTCGCGCCGCTCGTGCGCTGAGCGGCCGAGGGCGTTCAGCACCACCCGTTCGAGACCGCCGCATTCCGCGCCACCTGCGGGATGCGGCGGTCCCTTTTCCGTGCCGCGCGCATCCGTCCCGCCTAGAGTGGACAGGACGCCGGGCCGGTCGGGCTCGTCACCGCGTCAGCATGCACTTGGGGGTGCCCATGCCCGCTCGATTCGTGTACTGGATGAACACATCCCTCGACCTCTTCATCGAGCGCACGCCAGGGGAGCAGGGCGGCGGTGACTGGCTGAGCATCGACGAGCCGTTGCACCGCGAGTTCAACAGGCGTGCGGCCGCGATGACGTCGATGGTCGAGGGCCGCGTCATCTACGAGACGATGGAGTCGTACTGGCCGGCGGCTCGGCACGACGAATCGGCGTCCGATGTCATCCGCGAATACGGAGAGATCTGGACGTCGGCACCCAAGGTGCTGGTGTCGCGCACGCGCAGCCAGGCGCAGTACAACACCCGTATCGTCGGCGGCGACGATGCGATCGAACGGCTTGCGGCCATTCGCGCCGAGTCCGACGGCGACATCGGAGTGGGCGGCGCGACGGTGGCGACACAGCTGCTCGACGCGGGGATCCTCGACGAACTGCTGGTGTTCCAGCATCCGGTGATCCTCGGTGCGGGGCGACCGTTGTTCGACGGCGGTCCGCGCACGATCCGACTCGACCTGCTGGAACAGCGGGGATTCGACAACGGCGTCGTCATGCACCGCTACGCAGTGCGTCACGACTGAGACGACCTGCGCGATGAGCCGCACGTTCGTGCAGAGGGTGGAAATCGTTTCCTTCCGGAGGGGTAGACCACTAGGGTCTGAACAGCCTGGAACGGTGTCGAAATACCGGATTCGTTCGGGCTCGTTGTGCCGGTGCAGGTGCCGGCGGCTCAGGAGGAATCGTGGTGGGTGGACGCAGTCGTGGCGGTACTCCGGGTCAGAAGCGTTCGGCTCGCTGGCGACGGATCGCGACGGTCGGCGTCGCCATGACCATCCTGGCTGCGCTCGCCGGTTGCGTGCCCGCGAGCAACGCCTCGGCTCACGGGACGCCGACGCACAAGCCGCACGCCACGAAGTCGGCGCGACCCACGGCATCCGCTCCGAATCCGGCCCTGTCGCACCCCGCGACCGTTGAGCCGGCGAGCACGCCAGAGCCGGCGCCGACTCTTCTCCCCGTTCCGGCCGGCACGGTCGTGGCCGAGGGCGACGTGGCGTCGCCGAAGGGGAGCATCCACTACCACTACCGGGTCGCCGCGAACGGGGACAACACCTACACCACTCAGTATTCGGGCTTCACGTCAACCGTGCCCATCCCGGTGTCAGTCACGTTCATCGACATCGCGCCGAACGTCGGAGACGGCCTGACCTGGCATGGTGTAGGCGACCATCTGCTCGGCGGACCGACGACCACTGCGACATCATCGTCAGGGTCACTCGGCTCGGAGGACCAGCCCTCCTACCTGACTGCGATCGTCACCTATTCCTCCGTGGCGTCCGCCGACGGTGTTCCGGTGGAGCTCGGCCCGAACAAGGTGCTGGCGGTGAACACCGTGAAGTGGTCCGTACCGGTGCGGCAGTCGAACGTGCATCCCTCGGACGGCGGATCGCGCACCTTCGCCACCGGCAAGGTGACGGCCACGACTGCCGGCGGTGCGCCGAAGAGCTACCTGGTGGCACCGGGCGACATCACGGATGTCGTCGCCGCACGCTTCGGAATCTCGGTCGCCGACCTGATCTGGCTCAACGAGAACCTGCAGGTGTTCGGCGACCAGCAGTACCTCTACGAAGGCACGACCCTGAACCTGGATCCGGACGGGATCTGACCCACGCCCGAGACCGTTCCGTCGCGACCGGCGGATCCGTACGCTGTCACCGTGCCCGACCTCGAAATCGTTCCCGCAACGGATGCCGACGCCCCCGAGCTCCTCGTTCTGACCCGCGCCTGCTGGGTTCAGGAGGCGCTCGCGAACGACACCCTCGACATCCCGGCGCTCCACGAAAGCCTCGACCAGGTGCGAGCCGACATCGACCGGTGGGACACGTATGTCGTGCGCGCGGGCGCCCGCCTGGTGGCATCGGTGCGCGGGCGGCTCACGGTCGGCGCGGGCGGCACGCCGGTGTGGGACATCGGCCGGCTGATGGTCGCGCCCGACCTGCAGGGATCCGGCCTCGGACGCCGACTCCTCGACCACATCCAGAGCGTCGCGCCGACCGAGGCGCTCGGTTTCGAGCTGTTCACGGGGGCGCACAGCACGCGCAATCAGCGGATGTACATCGCCGCGGGATTCGTGTTGCGACCCGAAGTGCAGGCGCCGCCGTCTGCTGTGATGCTCACGAAGGGGCGGTGACTGCGCAGGCCCGGCGGATGTCGCGCCGATCGTCGCGGTGACCGCCGAGGGGACTCTACCGGAGTCCGATCGGAGCGGTGCCGCCGCGGCGGGCATCCGTCCGCGGCAGCACTCTCGGGTCCGAAGTCCGGCCCGCTCGAGCCCAGCGTTGAGCACTTTCGGCGCGGCACCCTTCGGGGCCGAGCCTCAGCGCACGCGCTTGATCGGCACGAAGAACACGATGCAGGCCAGCGCGAGCAGCCCCGCGATGATGAAGAGTGCCGTGTAGCCCAGCGTGCCGATGATGATGGCGCCGATTCCGCCGCCGATCACGCCGGAAAGCGTGTTCGTCGTGGTGAGGAATCCGAGGTCGCGGGCGGCTGTCTCCTTGTTCGGCAGGATCTCGACCATGAGCGCCTGGTCGACCGACGAGAACGCACCGAACGCGAATGCCGCCAGCAGGATGTTGACGTACAGCACCCAGGTCTGCGTGCTGAGCAGCAGCACCGCCACCCCGGCGACGAACAGCACGACGCTGACGATGACGGGCGCCTTGCGCCTGCGTAGCTTGTCGGAAAGCGGACCGGCGATGGCTGTCGCCACCGCTGCGGCGACGGCGAGCAGGATCCCGAGAACGGCGCCGAGCGAGGCCGACTGTTCGATCGTGAGTCCGAAGTGGTACCGCAGCTGCTGGGTCTGCGTCTGCACCAGCATCATGAGGCCCACCATGAACACGAGCCGGCCGAGGTAGACGAGCCAGTACTCGCGATCTTTGGGCGGTCGGAAGGTCGAGAAGATCTCCCTGAGGTCGAACAGCTTCTCGCCCGGCGCACGGCGAAGTCGCGCCCCGGGAATGGCGAGCACCACCACGAGCATCATCGCGACCATCGTCCACGGCAGCACGAGGAATCCGACGCTGAGGTGCTCCACGCCGAACACCCCGACCAGCACGCTCACCACGATGCCGCCCAGGGCCGAACCGAGCAGGGTGCCGAAGCTGGCGAACGCCGACGCACGACCCATCAGCTTCGAGTTCACGCGGTCGGGCAGCAGCGCGGTGTAGCTCGCGAGTGTGGTGTTGAGGCCCACCTGGAATCCGCAGAACAGGATGACCACGGCCCACACGGCCGTATAGGGCACAAAGGTCAGCCCCAGGATGCAGATCGAGGCGATGACGGTGCCCGTGATGATCCACGGGTTGCGGCGGCCGAGCCGGGTGCGGGTGTGATCGGAGACGTTGCCTGCAACGATCGCCGCCAGCGCGCCGAACAAGGCTCCGAAGACGTTCGCGGCACCGATCGACGCGTTCGCGGCGGCCTCGTCGAGCCGTGCCGTGAAGTTGTAGGCCATCAGACCCGCGACGGCGGAGGTGGGGATGGCGGCGCCGAGGATCATCAGCATGTTGACCGGGCCGAACCAGCCCAGGCGGGTCACGAAGCGACGTTCGCCGAGGTCGTTCGTCGGCGACTCGTCCGAGGCGAAGCTGCCGGGTGCGGCGACGTCCGCGTCCTGCGGAGCGACGCTCGTGGCACTGTTCGGGTCGTAAGGGGGTGCTGGTGTGGGGGCGTCCTGTGGCATCGTCGAACTCCATTGTCTGGGGGATGCGGTGGATGGGATCGGCACAGACCTTACCGGGTGGTCAGTTCTGTGCCGCTCCCTAGTATCACCATCTCGGCGTAGAAAATCTACCAACCGGTAACTATGGTGAAGGGATGCATGAACGCCTCCCCGAAGGATTCCTTTTCGGCGCTTCCACGTCCGCCCACCAGATCGAGGGGAACAACGTCGCCAGCGACTGGTGGGCCTTCGAGAACGCGAAGGGGAGTCCGGTGACGGAGCCGAGCGGCGACGCCTGCGACAGCTTCCTGCGCTGGCGCGAAGACATGGACCTGCTGCGCTCCCTCGGCTTCGACAGCTACCGGTTCAGCATCGAGTGGGCGCGCGTCGAGCCCGTGAGGGGGCGGATCTCGCACTCCGCCGTCGCGCACTACGTCGAGATGGTCCGCTACGCCCGCAGCATCGGACTCGAGCCGGTCGTCACGCTCCACCATTTCACGCACCCACTCTGGTTCATGGCCGACGGAGGATGGCTGGCCGACGACGCACTCACCCTCTTCGAGCGCTATCTGGATGCCGTCGCTCCCGTCATCGACGCCGGCGTGCGCACCGTCGTGACGATCAACGAGCCCAACATCCTGGCCGTCATGCATGCCATCATCCGCGGAGACGCATCGCTCGATGGCGGGCTGCTCGGCGGACTCCCCGCACCGCACACGCCAACAGCCGAACGCCTCGCCGAAGCGCACCACCGTGCGGTGGAGCGGCTGCACCGACGGCATCCGGGTGTTCGCGCGGGCTGGAGCATCGCCAACCAGGCGGTGCAGTCGGTACCGGGCGGCGAAGCGAACGCGGATGACTACCGACGCACTCGCGAGGACTGGTTCCTCGAGCACAGCAAGGGAGACGACTTCGTCGGCGTGCAGTCGTACACGCGCACGATCGTCGGGCGCGACGGCATCGTCCCGGTCTCGCCGGACGACGAGCGCACGCTCACCGGCTGGGAGTTCTACCCGGCGGCGCTGGCCGAAGCGGTGCGCCACACGGCGGCAGTCGTGCCTGGTGTGCCGATCATCGTGACGGAGAACGGCGTCGCGGTGGCCGACGACGAGCGGCGCATCGTCTACACCCGCGCGGCGCTCCGTGGACTCGCGGATGCCATGGTCGACGGCATCGACGTGCGCGGCTACCTGCACTGGTCGTTGCTCGACAACTACGAATGGGGACGCTTCGCCCCGATCTTCGGGCTGATCGCCGTCGATCGCACCACGTTCGTTCGTACGCCGAAGCCGTCGGCGCACTGGCTGGGCGGACTTGCGAAGCGCCGCGTGCTCGTCGACGCAGACGGCGAGCACCGCACGGAGCACGACAGCTCGATGCGCGAGATCCCCGAGCACGAGGTCCCCGAGCACGAGGGAGTTGCACGTCGGGCGGACGACGCCGGGACGGCCGTTCGTCGATGAGCGCTCTGCTGCCGCTGCCGCGTGAAGGGAGCCTGGAAGGACCCGCGGTCCGGCTGTCGTCCGATTCGACGCTGGTGGTGGGCGGCCATCCGGATCTGGTCGCACGGATTCTGCCGTCGCTCGGCGAACTGGCGCGACGGACGATCGGGATCCGACTGACGGGAAGCGGGACAGCCCCCGGCGAGCCGCGGGTCCGTCCTGCTGTCAGCTTCGAGCTCGTCGACGACGCAGAGCTCGGCGATCTGCCGGATCCGATCGGAGAAGGCGCCTCCCTCGCAGGCATCGTCGACGAGCGCTACGAGCTCACCGTCGGTGATGCCGGCGCGACGGTACGCGCGGCCGGAGTTGCCGGCGCGTTCCGCGGAGGGACGGCGTTGCTTCAGTCGCTCGAGGCGAGTGACGGCATCCGCGCGACGACCGGCGCCATCCGCGACGCGCCGACGTTCGCCTGGCGTGGCCTGTCGCTCGACGTCGCCAGGCACTTCTTCGGCGTCGAGGATGTGAAGCGCGTGATCGACCTCCTTGCCTGGCATCGCATGAGTGTGCTTCACCTGCACCTCTCCGACTCGCAGGCGTGGCGGCTCGAATCCGAGCGTTGGCCGCTCCTCACAACGGGCGGCACCCCGCACTACTCGCGCGAAGAGTTCCGCGACCTCATCCGATTCGCCGACGAACGCTTCGTCACGATCGTGCCCGAGCTCGACATGCCGGGACACACTGCAGCGGCGCTCGCGGCGTATCCGGAATTGGCGAGCGGGGTGGAGTTCGCGCATCCGCTGCTCCCGTACCTCGATCCCGAGCAGCCGGCGACGCTGCGGTTCGCGACGGACGTGCTCACCGAGGCAGCGGAGCTGACCACTTCCACGTTCCTGCACATCGGAGGCGATGAGGCGTTCGGGATGCCCGAGCCCGCCTACTCCTCGTTCGTTGCGCACGTGCTCGACCACGTGCACGCCATCCCTCGTCGTGCCATCGGATGGCAGGAGACGACGCGATCCGGGGCGCTCCGCGGCGGCGCACCGACGACTTCAGGATCCGACCCTTCGGTGCCAGGCCCTTCGATGGAGCTCCCGGGATCAGAGCCGGCGGAATGCGTGGGGCCGGACCTCGCACAGCTCTGGATCTCCGACACGGACGCGTTCGACGCGGAGACAGTCAAGGCCCGCACGCCGGAGGCGTTCCACGAGCTGGTGGATCAGGCTGCGAAGACTGCGGCGCAGGCGCCGGGCGATGGTCCGAGAGCGGTCGCGGCCGGGATCCCGCTGATCCTGTCGCCGTCGTCGCCGCTCTATCTGAATCGTCCGTACTCCGACGCCAGCAGTGATCCGGCGCAGACGGTGGCCGGTGACCGGCTCGGATTCCCCGACTATCCGCCCGAGAGCACGGCCGAGCTGGCCGACTGGAACCCGTTCGACTGGGTGGCGCAGAACGCGGCGGGTGCGACAGTGGCCGGTGTCGAAGCGGCGATGTGGGGCGAGACGATCACCTCGTTCGACGACCTGGCCCTCCTGCTGCTGCCTCGGCTCGCGATCGTCGCCGAGCGGGCCTGGAATCCGGCGAGCACGCCATGGGAGTCCACGGCGGCCCGACTGCTGCGCAATGCTCCCGCGTGGGAGCGCCTGGGATTCGGCGCGTGGTACAGGTCCGTCGAGATCGTCGGCGACAGGAGCGAGCCGACGTTGGGGGAGGAGGACGCGTGAGCCCTGACGACACAAGCCTCCCGACACGGCCCGCCGACCTGCTCTCCGGCTGGCCCCGCGCCTGGTTCCGTCTGCGAGCGCTCTGGATCGCGCTCGCCGTGCGTCTCAGAGCGCCGGTGTGGATGACGCTTCCGGCCATCCGCGCGCTGGGTCCGCTCCTGGAGGACGCCACGCTCGTGTCGGCGATGGCAGCGTACGAGCCCGCCGACGTCGACCGCACGCTCGACGCCCGGTACGGCGAAGACCCTGCCGAACTGCTCGATGTATTCCGGCCGAGCGCGTCATCCGCACCGCTGCCGACGGTGATCTGGGTGCACGGGGGCGGCTGGATCGGCGGGACCAAGAACGACCTCCGCTCCTACCTTGCGGTGCTGGCCTCGCACGGATTCGTCGTGGTCGGCGTCGACTACACGTGGGCGCCGGAAGCGCACTACCCGATCCAGATCGTGCAGGCGAGCAGGGCGGTGGCGTGGGTTCGCTCGCATGCGGACGGGCTGGGCGCGGATCCCGATCGCGTCGTCCTCGCGGGTGATTCCGCGGGCGCCCACATCGCGGCACAGCTCGCACGTGCGATGACGGATGCCGGCCACGCAGAGCGCGCCGGCATCGGGCTCGCCGAGGGCGTCGGGTCAGACATCCGCGGTGTCGTGCTCACCTCGGGGCCGTTCCGGCTCGGACCCGCCGACGGCAGGCAACACACCGACGGCGCCCTCGGCCGCTTCGGCGATCTGCTGTTGCGGGCCTACACGGGGCACCGCGACTATCTCCGCGTTCCGGCAGTGCGCGCCGCATCCCTGGTTGACGACCTGGCCGCCTCGTTCCCGCCGGCCTTCATCTCCGCCGGAACCACGGACGCGATGCTGGAGGACTCGCGACAGCTGGCCAGGGCGCTCGCGGAGCATGGTGTGCCTGTCGAGGAGGCGTTCTATCCCGACGACCATCATCCGGAGCTGCCGCACGAGTTCGCCGTCGATCTCCGCCTGGCGGAGGCACGGTCGGTGATGGAGCGGATGGTCGGCTTCATCCGCCGCCGAACCGGTCGCGACCCCGGCGTTAGCATCGACGGATGACAGCCCCGACCGCCCGAGACGACGCGGGCGCCCCGCCCGCCGGCGCGATCAGCGAGCCCGGCGCGAAGCCCACGCTGACGAAGGGCCAACGAACCCGGCAGCGCATTCTCGACTCCGCTCTCGACCTCTTCCGCGAGCGCGGATTCCAGGCTGTCTCGCTTCGCGACATCGGAGCGCGTGCAGGCATCACGCACGTCACCGTGCTGCACTATTTCTCGTCGAAGGACGAGCTGCTCACCGACCTCATGATCCATCGCGACGACGTCGAACGGGACCACCTCTCCGACTTCGTGCGCGACGCCGATCCGGACGATCCGCGGTGGCGGGGCCTTCGCACACCCGAGCTGCGCTGGTTCATGTCGCGCCTGGAGGGGAACGAGTCCGAGCAGGGCGCGGCATCCCTCTTCCTCCGCATCGCGATGGAGGCCACGGCACAGGATCATGCGGCGCACGAGCACTTCGTGCGCCGCTACAAGCTGGTGCGTCGGATGCTCGTCACTGCGTTGGGCGAGGAACTCGCCGCGCATCCGCACACCGCCGTCGACATCACGGCCGAGACCGCGGCGGAGCAGCTCATGGCCATCTCGGACGGCACGACCTTCCAGGAGGCGTACTGCGCGGATGCGACCCCGACCGTCGACAACGTGTGGGCGTACCTCAGCCTGATCGGAGTTGCGAAAGCACCCTGACCGTGCGCGTGCGCCCGGCAGAATCGCGTGTGCCGTCGTGGATCGGGCCCACCGACGCCGATTCGGCACCCGCATCCGTGCCGTTTATGATTCGAGCACGATGCTTGAGAACTTCCAGCCACAGCCCGGCAGCCAGGTCGTTGTCGTGAACAACACGCCGTTCACGCTGGTGCAGTCCGAGGACGGCGAGCAGTGGAACATCCTGCGCGGCGACACCGTGCTCGGATACCTGTACCGCAACGACCAGCACGGCTGGGCGGTCTGGCCGCTCTACGAGGGCTGCACGTATATCCCGGCGGCGGCGACCCCTGGGGAGGCGCTTCGTCAGGCGCTCTGATCCGGCTCGGCTCGCTGCGACTGCACGTCGTCGGACGGCGGCCGGGGGATGGCTGGCTGAGCGGTGGCTGGCCGAGCCGTAGCGCTGAGCCGTTCGAGGAAGCGGATGACCACCTCGCGCTCCTCGGGACTGAGTGAGGCCGCGACTTCCCAGCGCTGGGCGTGGGTGCGGCCGACGCTGTCGCGAACCTGTTCGTGGGTCCGGCGTGTGATCGTGATCATGAGCGCGCGGCGGTCGGTCGGATGCGGTGCTCGTTCGATGTGGCCGGCTGCCGCCAGCCGGTCCAGCAGCTTCGTCGTGGACGCGGTCGAGATGCCCAGGTGGTCGCTCAGCAGTTTCGGCGTGACGATCGTGCCCTGGTTCTTGGCGGCGACCAGGAACCGGAGTGCTCGCATGTCCGTCTCGTTCAGCTTCATGTCGCTGCGGGAACGGAAGCCGATCTCCTGCTCGGCTTCCCGCCAGTCGCGGATCCCGGCGAGCACTCGAACGATCTGGTCGATCTCGGCGTCGGTCAGGGCGCCGTGTGCCACGAGCTCCTGTGCCGGATCGATGACGCGGGGATCCAGCAGCGCATTCGCTCGCTGCACGTCCGGTGTATGGGGCGCATCCATACGCGTATCGTAATCCTGGGAGATTGCAAGACGAGCTAGCTAATTGCCGGGCGAGGGAAATGCTGACATGATCGACTGGTCGACCGATGCGCTCCTGACCGACGGTCGGCACAGCTCATCCATCGAGAGGAACAGCGTCCGATGAAGGCTCCAGAGCCCCGCGCCGAGCAGACGAGCGGCCGAGTTCCCCGCTGGCTGCGGATCCTGTTGCCGGCCGTCCTCATCGTCGTGTGGCTGGCGCTCGCCGGGGTCGGCGGGCCGTACTTCGGGCGCGTTTCGGAGGTCTCCAGTAACGATCAGGCGAGCTACCTGCCGGCCAGCGCGGATGCCACGCAGGTCGCCGACCTGCAGGCGAAGTTCAGCGGCAGCGACGCCGTTCCCGCCATCGTCGTGTATCAGCGCTCGTCCGGCCTCAGCAAGGACGACCTCGCTGCGATCGCGGATGACGCAAAAGACATCGCGGACCTCCCCGGCGTGCACGGCGACGTCTCGCCGCCGATCGCCTCGAAGGACGGCAAGGCCGCCGAGATGTTCGTGCCGTTCGCCGACGATTCGGATCTCGACAGCAACGTCGCCGGACTGCGCGACCATCTCGACACGAGCACTCCGCACGGCGTCACCTCGTACGTCACGGGCCCCGCCGGGTTCACGGCGGATCTGGTCGCCGCGTTCGGCGGGATCGACGGCATCCTGCTCGCGGTGGCGCTCGCCGCGGTGTTCCTCATCCTGGTCGTGGTCTATCGGTCGCCTCTGCTTCCGATCCTCGTGCTCGCCACCTCGATGTTCGGCCTCTGCGTCGCGCTGCTCGTGGTGTGGTGGCTGGCCAAGTGGGGTCTCGTGCAGCTGAACGGGCAGGTGCAGGGCATCCTGTTCATCCTCGTGATCGGGGCGGCCACCGACTATTCGCTGCTCTACGTGTCGAGATACCGGGAGGCGCTGCGCGACGAGCAGAACAGGTGGCGTGCCACGTGGACCGCCATTCGAGGGGCGTTCGGACCGATCGTCGCCTCCGCCGGAACGGTCATCGTCGGTCTGCTGTGCCTGCTGTTCAGCGACCTCAACTCGAACAAGGCGCTCGGACCGGTCGCATCCATCGGCATCGTGTTCGCCTTCCTCGCGGCGATGACGCTGCTGCCGTCGTTGCTGTTCGCGTTCGGGCGTGCGGCATTCTGGCCGGTGCGGCCGAAGCTCGGGTCGGAGCATCCGCAGGTCGTCGGCCCGCATGCGAAGGGGCTGTGGGCCCGCGTCGCGGGATGGATCCGCCGTGCGCCGCGCATCATCTGGATCGTCTGCACCATCGCCCTGCTCGCCGGCGCCACAGGCGTGCTGCAGCTGAAGGCGGACGGCGTGCCGCAGAGCGACCTCATCCTCGGACATTCGGACGCCCGCGACGGCCAGAAGGTGCTGGCCGACCACTTCCCCGGCGGATCCGGAAGCCCCGCACTCGTGGTCGGGCCGGTCTCGGAGCTCCAGCCCATGGCCGACGTGCTGCTCGACCACGACGGCGTCTCGTCGGTGACCGTCGTCGCGAAGGATTCGCCGAGTGGCACCGCGCCAGTGACGAAGGACGGCGTTCAGCCCGTTGGCGCACCCGGCTCTCCGCTGCCCGAACCGACGACGGTCGACGGCGACGTCATGCTGGAGGCCACACTCAGCGACCCGGCGGACTCCGACGCCGCGGAGGCGACCGTGCGCTCGCTCCGCACCGACCTCGCCAGGGTGGACGACGGCATCCTGGTCGGCGGCGTCACGGCCGTGGCCATCGACTCGAACGATGCGTCGATCCACGACCGCAACACCATCATCCCGATCGTGCTCGTGGTGATCCTCGTGATCCTGATGCTGCTGCTGCGGGCGATCCTCGCGCCCGTGCTGCTCGTGCTCTCTGTCGTGGTCTCGTTCGCGGCCTCGCTGGGCGTCTCCGCATTCGTGTTCAACGACCTGTTCGGATTCCCCGGAGCGGATCCCGCCGCGCCGCTCTACGGATTCGTCTTCCTCGTCGCACTCGGCATCGACTACAACATCTTCCTCATGACACGCGTGCGCGAGGAGTCTCAGCTGCACGGCACGCGGCAGGGGATCCTGCGCGGACTCGCCGTCACGGGCGGCGTCATCACGTCGGCGGGGCTGGTGCTGGCGTCGACGTTCGCGGCGCTCGGTGTCATCCCCATCCTGTTCCTGGCGCAGATCGCGTTCATCGTCGCGTTCGGCGTGCTCGTCGACACGCTCATCGTGCGCTCGCTGCTGGTGCCGGCCGTGTCGTACGACATCGGCCGTGCCATCTGGTGGCCGTCGAAGCTCTGGCGGCAGGATGCCGCGACCGTCGCGTCCGACTCCGATGCCGAGCGCATCACGGAGGAGCAGATCGACGCGATCGTGGCCGAAGGCACGCCCGCGCATCATCGCGAGCACCTGCACCAAAGCGACCGCGAGCATCCGGCGCCGTAGCCACGCGACGACAGACACGTTCTCGTTCCGATCGCGAAGACAGGCGCGATCGGTGTGTTCCGGGACTTTCGAAACGCGACGGTGCTACCGCGGTGCGGCCTCCGCAGAGTGTTGACCGGAGCTCGCGTCGGCGTCGCCGAACGTCCACGCCGTGCCGGGACCGAGCAGCACCTGCCACAGCCATGCTGCGGCCGTCTCGACCGGCGGTCGCGGATCCCGTTCCAGCCACGCCCGCACAACGCCCATCGCGGATCCGGTGATGCCGGCGGCGACGATCTCCAGCGGCACGCCTTCGTAGGCGGGCACATTCGATCGGCTGATGCCCTCCAGTGCCACGCGTTCGACGCGATCGCGCACGCGAGCGGTGACGATCGCCGATCCGCGGTCGCCGAGCACGCGCGAGTACAGGCTCGCGTTCTGCTCGATGTGCTTCAGGTAGGCGAGCAGATCTTCCGGCGGCCCTGACACCGGGACCGTCAGCTTGACGAGGCGCTCTCCCGCTTGCTCGACGGCGGCGTCGAGAGCGTCGGCCAGGAGCACGTCCTTGTCGGAGTAGTGCTGATAGAAGGTGCTGCGGTTCACTCCGGCTCGGTCGACGATGTCCGCGACCGTGATCTCGTCGAGGCTGCGTTCACGGGCGAGCTCCAGCAGGGCGTCCTGCAGGTGCGTGCGCGTGCGGGCGATGCGGGCATCCATGCTTCGCGATTCTGCCACGACGGTGACTGTCGCTGAGGGGTTCGCTGGGAGTTCTCCGACATGTGACGGATAACCGACAGGTGTCGGATATCGTGGATGCCGTCGCCACTGTTCACCGTCGCACCGTCGCGCGCACCCACAAACCCTCTGAATCGAAAGGGCTCGCCCGTGGCAAATCTGCTCAACCGCCTCGGACTGTTCTCGGCGCGTCGACCGTGGACCGTTCTCATCGGATGGATCGTCGCCCTCGGCATCGCCGCCGGTGCGTTCCTCGCGTTCGGCGGCACACTCGCCACGAGCTTCGACATCCCCGGAACCGAGACGTCGAAGGTCACCGCCCAGTTGAAGTCGGAGCTGAACCAGAGCGGTGGTGCAACCGGAACGGTCGTCTTCCAGACGACGAACGGCTCGAAGCTCAGCGACTCCCAGAAGTCCGAGGTCAGCGATCTGCTCGGCTCGGTGGCCAAGGTCGACGGCGTCGACAGTGTCGTTGATCCGTTCACGACCGCAGCGCAGCGCGACGAACAGGCTACGAAGCTCAGCGACGGCCAGGCTCAGATCGAAGCGGGCAAGGACCAGCTCGCCAAGGGGCAGGCTCAGGTGGCATCGGGCCGCCAGCAACTGGAGGCCGGACAACAGCAGCTGGACGCCGCCATCGCACAGGCCAAGTCGGCAGGAACGTACGACCAGGCATCCGCTCAGTTCCAGGCGCAGCAGCAACAGCTCGATGCCTCCAAGGCCCAGCTCGACGCGTCGCAGAATCAGCTGGACGAGTCGCAGAAGAAGCTCGAGGCATCGCAGAAGCAGACGGATGCCGGCATGCAGCTCATGGACGCCTCAGCCGACATCAAGACGGTCTCCACCGACGGCACGACCGCGATCGGCATGGTGCAGTTCGAGGAGGACATGTTCAACCTGCCGCAGTCGGTGAAGACCGCGGTGGCGGACAAGCTGGATGCCACGCACATCTCGGGCGTCGAGGTGAACTACTCGTCGGAGATCGCCACCTCGATCTCCGGCCTCATCGGCCCGGGTGAGATCACCGGTGTGGTGATCGCGCTCATCGTGCTCATCGTGATGATGCGCGCCCTGATGCCCGCACTGATGCCGCTGATCTCCTCGCTGATCGGCGTCGGCGTCGGCGTGGCGGGCGCTATGGCCTTCTCCGGTGTCGTGGACATGTCATCGGTGACCCCGGTGCTCGGCCTGATGCTCGGACTTGCTGTCGGGATCGACTACTCGCTCTTCATCGTGAACCGACATCGCAGACAGCTCCTGGCGGGCATGGAGCTCAAGGAATCCATCGGACTCGCCAACGGCACCGCAGGCAATGCCGTCGTGTTCGCAGGGGCGACAGTGCTCGTCGCGCTCCTCGCGCTGAACGTGAGCGGCATCGGATTCCTCGGCGTCATGGGCACCGTCGGCGCAGCCTGCGTGCTGATCGCCGTGCTCGTGGCCGTCACCCTGACGCCGGCGCTGCTCGGCCTGCTGAAGCACCGCGTGCTCAGCACGAAAGCACGCGCGCAGATCGGACACGAGAAGCACCGAGCCCCTGTCGTGCGTCCGATGCGCACCGGGCGCGTCGTGGTCTCCGTTGTCGCCTCCGTGATCGGGCTGCTGATCATCGCGATCCCGGCGCTCTCCATGCGGCTCGGCCTTCCCGACGGCTCGTCCGAACCCACGAGCTCGACGCAGTACACGACGTACGAAGCGGTGGCCGACAAGTTCGGCGCGGGTCAGAACGGTCCGCTCATCGTCACGGCCACGCTGCCCAAGGGTGTCACCGAGGCGAACCTGCTGCCCACCGAGGCGGCGCTCGCCGACAAACTGATGGCCGTGGATGACGTGGTCGCCGTCGCGCCGATCGGTGCGTCAGACACCCGCGACTTCATCGCGTTCGAGGTCGTGCCGCAGGACGGCCCGAGCAGTGAGTCGACGGAGAAGCTCGTGCACAGCCTGCGCGAGGGGACCGTCTTCGGATCGGATGTCACGGTCGGCGTCGCCGGTCAGGCCAGCGCCAACATCGACATCTCCGACAAGCTGGCCGCCGTGCTCCCGCTCTACCTCGCGGTGGTCGTCGGCCTCTCCCTGATCATCATGATCATCGTGTTCCGCTCACTGCTCGTGCCGCTCATCGCAACCGGCGGCTACGTGCTCTCGCTGTTCGCGGCGTTCGGTGGAATGACCGCCGTGTATCAGTGGGGCTGGCTGAGCGCTGTCTTCGGGGTGCACGATCCCGGGCCTGTGCTGAGCTTCGCGCCGATCATCGTGATGGGCGTGCTGTTCGGCCTTGCCATGGACTACCAGCTGTTCCTGGTGTCCGGCATGCGTGAGGCGTACGTGCACGGCTTGCCCGCTAAACAGGCGGTGGTCTCGGGGCTACGCGGTGGCCGGGCGGTGGTCACTGCGGCGGCGATCATCATGATCTCGGTGTTCGGCGGATTCGTCTTCTCCGAGCTGAACATGGTGCGGCCGCTCGGGTTCGGTCTCGCGTTCGGCGTGCTCTTCGACGCGTTCGTCGTGCGCCTCGTGCTCGTGCCCGGCCTCATGCACCTGTTCGGCAAGGCGGCGTGGTGGATCCCGAAGTGGCTGAACCGCATCCTTCCGGACGTCGACGTGGAAGGCGCATCCTTGGAACGCAGCCATCCGCTGCACGGGGTGACGGGGGGAGCCGATGCGAACGCGGATGCCGTCGAGACCCACGCGACTCGAACGCCTGCGAATATCGCCGGCTGACGAACAATCCACCGCCGGTTGAGCGTGCCGAACTGCACGAGCCACCTCCGCTGGTTGAGCTCGGGGCCCCGGCGGCCGGTTCCGGCGCGTCGCGCAGCGACGTGACGCGTGCGCGCTGAGGAGCGAAACCACGGACCATGCAAGGCCGGCTTCGCCGGGCTCAACCAGCGGCGACAGGCTCGACCAGCGTTACCAGACCAGATCCGACCATCACACAAAGGAGAGAGATATGGCAGAGGGACGCACGCCGTTGACGGCGAACAGCACGATCGGCGAGTGGCTGGACGATCCGGAGGGCGGACAGCTCGTTCGCGGACTGCTGGCCGCCAGCGGTGCCGACGAGTCGACGCTCGCACCGATCAAGGGGCTGCCGCTTCAACAGCTCGTCGCACTGAGCCAGGGGCAGATGCCGCAGTCCGTCGTGGACGACCTGGTCCTGAAGGCCAACGGCGGTGTCATGCCGGAGGAGACGGAGTCGAGCGGATGGGCCGAGGTCGTCACCCCCGGTCGTTTCGCCGGCAAGACCGTGATCATCACCGGGGCGGCATCCGGGATCGGACGTGCAACGGCATCCCGCGTCGCACGCGAGGGCGGTCGCGTGGTCGCCGTCGACGTGTCGGCCGACCGTCTGGCCGAGTTCGCCGCCTCGCTTCCGGATGCGCAGATCGTCACCGTGGTCGGCGACATCACGAAACAGGACGACGTGGACGCCATCGTCGCGGCCGCAGGCGACCGGATCGACGCGCTCGCGAACGTCGCAGGTGTGAACGACGACTTCTCGCCGCTGCACGAGACGTCGGATGCCACCTGGGATCGCGTCATCGGCATCAACCTCACTGGCGCGTTCAAGCTGACGCGTGCGGTGCTTCCGGCGATGATCGCGGCGGGCAAGGGATCCGTCGTCAACATCGCATCCGAGGCTGGCCTGCGCGGCAACGCATCCGGAAACGCCTACACGACGTCGAAGCACGCCGTGGTCGGCCTCACCCGGAGCGCCGCGTTCATGTACGGACCGCAGGGTATCCGGGTCAACGCGGTGGCGCCGGGCGGCGTGGCGACGGGCATCCCGTTCCCGCCGAACGTGTCGCAGGCGGGCTCGGCCAGGCTGCAGCCGTTCCAGGCGATGATCCCCACGGTCGCGACCGCGGAGAACCTCGCGGCGTCGATCACGTTCCTGCTCAGCGACGACGGCGTGAACATCAACGGCGTCGTGCTGCCGTCCGACGGCGGCTGGTCGGTGCAGTAGCCGGCGCACTCGGCACCGAATACCCCGACGCTCAGCACCCCAACCCGTGCCATGACAGCGCCATGTGCGCACTGCAGCGCCGGCCGAGCTGGCGCGACAGTGCGCACATGGCGCTGTTGTCTGTGCAACAGGGCACGCGGCATGCGTGCTCGCCTTAGGCGGACTCGCGCACCACGAGCGCGTGTGGCACGGTGCGGCGGAGGTCGCTGCCCGTCTTCCCTCTGAACAGCGCGTCCGCGAGATCGAGGGCGTCTCGTGCGACGGTGCCCATGTCGATCGCCAGCGTGGTGAGCTCCGGCGTGACCAGGGTTCCGATGTCGAGGCCGTCGATCCCGATCACGGCGACGTCGTCGGGAATCCGGATGCCCGCCCGCGCGAACCCCTTCAGCGCCCCGACCGCGATCACGTCGTTGAAGCAGAGCACGGCGTCCACTCCGGGCGCGGCCTCCAGCAGCCGCGCAACGGCGGCCACTCCGCCCCTGTGCGTGTCCGGCGCAGGGATCATCGTCGCGGACGGCAGGCCGTGCCGCTCGAGGGCGGCCTGGAGCAGCCGCGCGCGCAGTGACGGCCTCGTTCCGCCGTCGATCATCGCGATGTGCCGTCGTCCGCGCGCGATGAGATGCTCGACGGCGTCGCGCACGGCGTCCTCGTAGTCGAAGCGCACACTGGCGACCCCGTCGACCGGATCGTCCGTCAAGAAGACTCTGGGGATGCGCGGGCTGACGAGGCCACGGCCCGCAGGCCCGAGGTGCCCGATCACCGCGTCCACACGAGACAGGACGGACTCGATGCGTTCGGCCCCGCCCTGCCCGCCGATGTCGGACACGACGACACCCCAGTCGCGCTCGGCGGCCCGGCGGGTGAGCTCGGCCGCGAGCTCCGGATAATACGGGTTCCGCAGGTCTCCGACGATGAACCCGACCGTCACGTCACGCCCGCGCACCAGACGCTGTGCGGCCCTGTTGGGTCGGTAGTGCAAGGCGGCGGCGGCATCCTGCACCCGCTGCTTGGTCGCGGGGCTCACATCCGGTAGATCGTTCAGTGCTCGAGTCACGGTCTGGCGCGAGACGCCGGCGGCCGCGGCGACGTCGTTGATCGTGGCGGGTCTGGCGGATCCCATGGCCGGTGCGGTGCTGTCCGCCGGACCGGAATCCGCTCCTGCGACCTTGCGTCGACCTGTTGCCATGCTCGGAATCGTACTGGTAATCTCGCAAACCGTGAACGTTCACGGTTATGCAGAACGCTGACCGCCGCGCACGTGTGCCGCCGGAGCATGTCCGGTCCATCACCCGAAGAACCGATCGACGACGACGGAGGAACCGCCATGGCCAACTCACCAGACCAGCCACTGCAGCACGTGCGATGGGGCATCGCAGGACCGGGCGGGATCGCGCACCGTTTCGCGGAGCAGCTCCCGCACAGCCGCACCGGCGAACTCGTGGCCCTCGCCAGCCGCAGCCCGGAGCGGGCGTGCGCGTTCGCCGCGGAGTTCGAGAGCGCCCCGGGAGCGATCCGGATCCACGACAGCTACGAGGCGCTCTTCGCTGACCCCGACGTGGACGCGATCTACATCGCAACGCTGCACATCGATCACGTGCGGCTGGCCATCCAGGCGTTGGATGCCGGCAAGCACGTCGTCTGCGAGAAGCCGCTCTCCGTGGACCACGCGGGCGCCATGGCCGTCGTCGAGGCTGCTCGCCGCAACGGCCGGTACCTGGCAGAGGCGTTCATGTATCGCTTCCATCCGCAGACGGTGCGCCTGGCCGAGCTCGTCGCATCCGGTGCGATCGGTGACGTGCAGCACATCGAGGCGTCGTTCGCCTTCCGCGCCGACGTGCCGGCCGAGCACCGGTTGATGAATGCGGAGCTCGCAGGAGGCGGAATCCTCGACGTCGGCGGATACTCCGTCTCGGTCGCGCGACTCGTTGCAGGCGCCGCGACGGGCGCACCGTTCGCGAACCCGGTCTCGCTCACCGCGAAGGGCACGCTCGGCGAGACGGGCGTGGACGAGTGGGCGACGGCATCCCTCGTCTTCGCATCCGGCATCACCGCACACGTGACGAGCGGCGTTCGCGTCGCGGATGACAACCGCGTCGTCGTCAGCGGATCGAAGGGCCGGATCGTGGTGCCGCAGCCGTGGCTGCCGTCCACGACCGAGCCGAGCTTCATCGAGGTGTGCACGACGGATGCCGCTCCCGAGCAGATCCGCATCGAGCCGGCCTACCAGTACGCGCTGCAGGCGGATGCCGTCGCCGAGTTCGCCGCGGCCGGCCAGAGCCCGCACATGAGCTGGGCCGACAGCCTGGGCAACGCGGCCGCGCTCGACAGGTGGCGCGCCGCGCTGGGACTCGAGTATCCGTTCGAGAGCGCAACCACGAACATCCCGCCGGCGAGCGGACACGCTCCGCGCCGCCGTTCGGATGCGCCCATGCGCTACGGCCGCATCCCCGGCCTGGACAAGGACGTGTCGCGCCTCGTCATGGGCGTCGACAATCAGGAGACGCTTGGCCACGCATCCGCCATGTTCGACGACTTCGTGGAGCGCGGCGGCAACGCGTTCGACACCGCCTACATCTACGGCGGCGGACGCTGCGAACGGCTGCTCGGCCAGTGGATCCAGAACCGTGGCCTGCGCGACGACGTCGTGATCATCGGCAAGGGCGCGCACACGCCGCACTGCGATCCGGAGTCCATCGTGCGCCAGCTCGACGAGACGCTGGACCGCCTGCAGACCGACCATGTGGACGTCTACCTGATGCACCGCGACAACGAGGAGATTCCGGTGGGGGAGTTCGTCGACGTGCTCGACGAGCAGGCGAAGGCGGGGCGCATCCGCGCGTTCGGCGGTTCCAACTGGTCGATCGCCCGGTTCCAGGAGGCGCTCGAGTACGCGGATGCCAACGGCCGCCGGCGCTTCTCCGTGCTGAGCGACCACTTCGGCCTGGCGCACGCGCTGGATGTGCCGTGGGCCGGATGCCGCTACGTCACCGACGACGAGGACCGCGAATGGCTGGAGCGCTCAGGCACTACCCTGCTGCCCTGGTCGTCGCAGGCGCGAGGCTTCTTCGCCCGAGCGGATCGTGCCGACACCACGGACGAGGAGCTCGTGCGCTGCTACTACAGCGACGACAACTTCGAGCGTCTCGCTCGCGCCCGTGAACTCGCGTCGCAGCTCGGAGTCGCCCCGACCGCCGTCGCCCTGGCGTACGTGCTGGCTCAGGACTTCCCGACATTCCCGCTGTTCGGGCCGCGCAGCATCGAGGAGACGCGTACCTCGATGGCCGGTCTCGACGTGACGCTCACGCCCGAGCAGGTGCGCTGGCTCGACCTCCGCGCCTGAGGCCAGCGGCGGGTTCTGTTCCGCTCGGCTCCGCGGACTCGCCGGGATCGCGTCTCGCCGAGATCGCGTTTCAACTGCAGAAAATGCTCTTCGTCGCACCGACGAAGAGCATTTTCTGCAGTTGAAACGGGTTCCGGATCGGTGGGCGGCTACTGCGGATGCTCGACCGTCGCGTCCGCCCCCGGGTAGACGAGTGTCTCGTGTCCGTCGTCGAATCGCACGAGGTACGGCGGCGCCCCGCTCTCGCCCCGCACCTCGACGATCTCGCCATGCCTGTCCGGCGTCTCCACCGTCATTCCGCGGATGACGATGCGCTCGCCCACCTCTGCGCGCATGCTGACCATCTCCCTCGCCCGCGTCGCCCCATCGCGACTCTTCCAGGCTACGTCGGGACTTCGCGGGACGCCGAGATCGTCATCCGAATCGTTGCGGCGGTCCCAGGCAGCGAGGGCCACGTCGCACAGGGAACGCGGAGTCCGGGCGCCCACCCCGTTCGGTGTGCAGCCATCGTTCTTCGCCCTGGAGCGAACAGCGCTATTTGTAGGTGGAACGAGGATTGTTCCCGTCCTCGAAGGAGCATTGATCTCGACGTCGAACAGGGGTTGGCCTCGACCGGCGAACTGCTGTCGGACTCAACGCGAACAGCTCGGCTCGCCCCGCGAAAAGGTCACGTCGCATGCGGACGAATGGATCCGGCAACGCTTGACAACCCTCGCCGGCCGGGACCAAGCTCGTCTTGGGTCGTTCATTGCTCTCCGTGGGGGCGGTGAGCAAGCGGCCCATTTGATCACTCGCCCGCTTACCCAACTCCAGCCCGATGAGCCGAGATCCTCGGCCCATCGGGCTTGCTGTTTCCGCACGGTCTGCGCGGTGCACGGCTGGTCAGTACGCGGCTTCGAGGCGCTCACGGATCGTGCCGGTATGCAGTCCGAGCTCGTGGACGAGCGTGGCTGCGGGATCCGGCGCCGCGCGATCGAGCACGGCGAGGAACAGGTGGCGCGTCGTGAGCCTGCGGGACCGCTCGGACACGGCCCTCGCGACGGCCGACTGCAGCACAGCCTTGGCGCCGACCGTGAACGGCACATGCCGCCCGAGCGCGGCGCGACCGGTGGGCAGCAGGCCCGTGAACGGAAGCCCGACGGATGCCAGTGCCACGCGATCGAGATCGTCGGCGGCAGTGCGCGCTGCGGCGGCATCCGCTCCCACCACGCCTGCAAGCGCGGCGTCGTTCAGAAGGGCAGCGAGCAGGTGCTCGGTGCCGATCCGTCGATCGCCGCGACGGCTGGCCTCCGATCTGGCATCATCGACGGCCTTGCGTGCCTGGGCTGCGAACTGCTCGAACATCCGGCGACTCCTTTCCGTACTTGGCGTGAACAGACTGGCGCGTCACTCCGAGCGCATCCCCGATCTGTTCCCACGACCAGCCGAGCCGACGCGCCTGGGCGACGTGCTCGGCTTCGACGCGCTCGGCGAGACGACGCAGCGCGTCGGCCGCGCGCAGCCCGACGGCGGGATCGGCGACGCGCAGCTGCGCGGCGAGGTCGAAAGGTTCCACGGTGTCAGTTTGACTTGACAAGAACCCCGTTGTCAACTCAAACTGACGCCATGTCCCTTGTCGTGGATCCACAGAACGCATCGCAGAGCGACCCCGAGGTCGCCGTCGTCGGTGCCGGCCCCGTCGGACTCCTGTTGGCGGGCGATCTCGCCGAGCGTGGCGTCCGGGTCGTCGTCCTCGAACAGGCGGCCGAGCCGCACACCGAGCCGAAGGCGAACGGCGTCGTGGGCAGCGCGGCGGTCGCACTGGCGAAACGCGGCATCCTCACGGGAACGCGGCTGCGCGTCGTGTCTCCGCCGCGATTCCAGTTCGGTTCGCTGCCACTGCGTCTGGGCTTCGGACCCGGCAACCCTTTGCACATCCTCCCGGTGCCCCAGCGTCGACTCGAGGAATTGCTGGAGCGGCGTGCGGTCGCCGCGGGTGCCGTGATCCGGCGCGGATGCGAGGTTGCCGGCTTCACCCAGGACGCCGACGGTGTGGACACCGAGGTCCGAGACGGCGGGGAGACGGCATCCGTCCGGGCGCTGTACCTCGTGGGATGCGACGGCGCCCACAGCGTCGTTCGCAAGCGCGCGGGTATCGGATTCCCCGGCTTCACGAGCGATCGGATCGCCCGCATCGCCCGGGTGACCATTCCGGCGGAAGCGATCACGCGCACGGCGGACAAGCTCACGATCCGTGGGGTCGGCAGCGTTGCGGCGATGCGCCCGAATAGGATGCCAGGCGGCGGCTTCTCCATCGCTCCCGTTCGCGCGCTCGACCCCTCGGCGCCTGACGACCTCTATCTGATCAGCACCCACGAGCCTCGAGGCGAGGTCGAGCCGACGGATCCGCTCCCCGTCGAGGAGCTCAGAGCGAGCCTTCGTCGTGTGCTGGGAGCCGACCTGCCGTTCACGGATGCCGCCGCCGAGCGCAGCACAATCGCGAACAGCAGGCAGGCGGATGCGTACCGTGCGGGACGGACGTTGATCGCCGGCGATGCCGCGCACGTCTTCAACGCGGGCGGATCCGCTCTCAACGTCGGCCTGAACGACGCGATCGACCTCGCGGAGCGCCTCACGGCCGTGCTGCGGTCCGGCGGCCCAGCCGATGAGCTCGACGCGTACGAGACTGTCCGCCGTGCGGCGGGGGAGCGAACGCTGCGGCAGACGCGGGCGCAGGCCGCGCTGGAACAGGACGACGACGGCACGAGCGCTCTCCGCGGCGTCATGGGTGAGGTGCTGCACGGTCGCGGCGCATCGCGGCGGCTCGCGAGACTGCTCGAGCAGGGCTGACGCGACAAGGGTGGACACGGCATCCGGGTGATGGGATCGTGACACGTGGGCTCGCGGCATGAGCCGGTGCCCGACGACACAAGCGGGGTGACTCATGTTCAGTGCGATCGACTCGTTCAGCGGATTCAGCGTTGACGATCTGCAGAAGGCCAAGGAGTTCTACGGAACCGTCCTCGGACTCCGGGTGGAGGGCGAGGGCGACATGGGCATCCGGATCACGCAGCCCAGCGGAGCCGAGGTGTTCATCTACGGCAAGCCGGATCACACGCCGGCGTCGTTCACGATCCTCAACTTCGTGGTCGACGACATCGACGCCGCGGTCGACGAACTCAACGCGGCGGGCGTGACGACCAAGATCTACTCGGATGCGGAGTTCCCGACCGATGCGAAGGGCATCGCCCGTCCGGACAAGCCGGAGTGGGGCCCCGACATCGCGTGGTTCCGCGACCCGGCGGGCAACGTGCTCGCCGTCATCCAGGCCTGAGGTCGATCGGCAGCACTCCGCGACGGCGTTCGCTCTGCCACGGCGCGCACCCGGCGTCCACGCTGCGCTCCGCTTTCACGAAGTTCGCTCCGGCACGACTCGCACTTCGTGACGGCGGAAGACGGGCCGTTGCCTCTGGCAGGGCGTGCGTCAGCGGGCTTCGAGCGGATGCTGTGCCCGAAGCCCGCTGACGACCGGCTCAGGCTCGAGTCGCCCGTCGCGCCAGGAGCAGAACGCCCAGTCCCGCCAGGAGACCGAGCAGCGCAGCGGCAAGCGCGCCGAGCGAATCGGATCCCGTGTCGGCGAGTGCGCCGGATGCGCTGACATCGCTCGTCGCCACGGCGGAGACCGGAGTCACCGACGAGGCGGGCACGACGCCGCCGGACGTGCCAGGAGTTCCGGGTGTTCCCGGAGTACCCGGCGTCCCCGGAGTTCCCGGTGTGCCCGGATCGCCGGGTGTGCCCGGTGTTCCCGGGGCTCCCGTGTCGGATCCGGTCGTCGTGGAGTCGCCGATCACGCTGACGGCGTTGCCCCCGACCGTGACCGGAACGTCCACGCCGACCGGAGCGAGCAGGCCCCCGAGCAGGCTGCCGTCGCCGGCGGTGGATCCGCTGGTGCCGGAGCTTGCAGCCCCACCTGTGGTGGTGGGATCCGAGGTGGTCGAGTCACCGACTCCGCTGATGGCGTTGCCGCCGACGGTTACGGGTGCATTCACTCCGACGTCGGCCAGCAGGCCGCCGATCGCACTGTCATCACCTGTCGTACTGCCGCCTGGGTCGTCCGCTCCGCCCTGGCCGGAGGCCGCGGTGGGGGCGGACGTTGACGTCGCATCGGTTGTGGTCGAATCGCCGACCACGCTGATCGCGTTGCCGCCGACGGTGATCGGCGCATTCACGCCGATCGGCAGCAGCAGCCCGCCCAGCAGGCTGTCGCTGCCCGCCGTGGACGTCGGACCGGCAGTGGCAACAGGCCCCCCGGTGCTGGTCGACGTGTCCGCCTTGTCGGATGTCGAGTCGCCCAGCACGCTGATTCCGTTGCCACTGACGGTGATCGGCGCGTTCACCGCGATCGGTGCGACGAGCCCGCCGAGCAGGCTGTCGTCACCGGTCGTTGTGCCGCCCGTCGATGTCGATGAGCTGTCGGGCGACGGTGCCGCCGTCGTCGCGTCGGTGCTCGTCGAGTCTCCGACGACGCTCACCGCGTCGCCGGAGAGCGTGATCGGCACGCTCACCGTCGGTGACACGATGTCGCCGGATGCGATGCCGCCATCTCCCGAGGTCGCCGGGCCCGATGCTGCCGAGCCCGACCCCGGATCCGGTGCCCCCGATCCCGTCGAGGTCGAGGATGTCGCGGCCGGAGCGGACGATGGCGCGGTCGTCGCACCGTTCGAGAGCGCATCACCGATCCCGCTGATGGCGTTGCCCGCCAGCGAGATCGGAGCGCTCAGGTCGATGCCGAGCACATCGCCGGAGCCTGCTCCGTCGTTGCCGCTCGTTGAGGGCTCTGCGGCGTTCGCCGCGCCGATCCCCGCCAGTGAGATGCCGCCGAGGATGACCGTGAACCACAGTCCTCTCGACACGATTCTGTTCATGGTTGTAACTCCCTGAGAAGAGCGTTCTGCTGCTTCCCGCTGGAGCGCGCGTTGCCGTCGATGCCCGTGGGCATCCGCTTTCAGACGCGAGCGCACCCCGCGAAGCGGGAAGACTTGGGTCCCGTCTTCCGCCGGGCAGGGCGCAGGGCATCGCATCGGATGCCGCACCACGGCACGGCGGAGCGGACCAGCTCAGTCAGGCGACGAGTCGGTGTCGAAGGTGGGCGTCGAAGGGAGTCTGTCGTCGCGCGGTACCGCGCCGAGAGCGCCCACGGAGTCAGCGAAGGCCACAAGTTCGGGGGTTCCGGCGACCGTGGAGCCCCCAGAGCCGCCGCCTGCACGCGCACCGGATCCGGACGCACCGCTCCCCGGCGGCGGGACGGATGCATCACCCGCCGGCCACGGAACGCCCGGGTCACCGGTGCCGAGGCCGCCGACGTCCGATGGCGGTGCGGAAGCGGATCCGGGCACTGTCGACGCGGATGATGGGCCGGATCCCCAGGCCACCGGACCCGACGTGTTCGTGGTGGCGACCGCCGCGAGTCCGGAGCCGTTGTCCGCTGATTCCGGCGTGCCGCATCCGCCCGGGTCCGGCGGGATGGCCGACGGCGGCGGCGGACCGAACACGCTGCCGGTCGTGGTCTCGACGTCTCCCAGCGTGCTGTCCACGGCTCCGGCCAACGGTGCTGTGATCCCGGAGACGGATCCCAGGGTGGAGCTGAGCGTGGGCCCGACGGCCGGGACCGCGTTCACCAGCTGGTCGACGGCGCCGGCGACGGGCGCGAGGGTCTGCGTGACGGAGACGGACGAGGTCACGGTGGTGACGGCATCCGTCACAGGCTGCACCGCGTCGTGCACCGGTTGCGGAAGCGTCTGCGTCACGGGAGTGATCACCGACGTCACCGTCGAGGTCGCGACACCGACGGTGTCGGTCACCGGCGCGGTGACTGCCCCGACGATCGACCCGACGGCACCCAGCAGCCCAGAGCTCGAAGGTGACGCCGGGCTCGATGCAGGGGGAGTCGAAGACCCGCCCGGCTCTTCAGCGGAGGCGGAGAGCGCACCGAACGCGAGACCGAGCAGCACGAGACCACCGGCGACCCCGAGCCCGCAGAGCAGCAGGCGCAGGAGTCTCCGCTGCGGCAGTGCCTCGGCGCGATCCACGAGCGGACTCCTTTGTGCGAACCTTTCTCGACGCTACAAGCACACGTGGGGATCGAGAAGGGGAGCGCGTCGGGATGGCCCCCGTTTTGGGGAGGTACGTGCGTCCTATGAGATGAAGCCGATCTGATCGGCCCCTGGTCGAGGTTCTCGGTCGGTCGACGAGGTGACACCCGGCGAAGCGCCGGGGGATCGGCGACACGCCGAGATCCGCGTCTCCTGGTCGGCCTGAGCCGACCCGGTGCGACCGTTTCCGCCGCGAAATGTCGGGGGTTGCGGCTACCGTGACTCGTGAGGACGAAAATCTCTCCAAACACAACATCTAGTGGAATGACAATCGTGTGATTCACGTTATATAGTGGGTGAACACCGCACGGAACATTGGGCCGGAGTCATTGGGGGGCCGGTTTCCGCACCCGAATCGCGGAGAGGCGTATCGGGCGAATTCCGTTCCGGTCGAATATTCAGGGGAGGTCATCATGGACTACGAAAACGACACTGTCGGCGGCTACGCAGTTCCCGTCGACCCGATGGACCTTCTGCAGTGCGACAGCTGCCAGTAGGCACGGTCTGCAAGCGCTAGACGCACAGCAGTAGCAGAACTGCGAGGAGCCCCCGGCCGAAAGGTCGGGGGCTTTCTCGTGCGCGCCGCTCTCGTGCGCGCCGCTCTCGTGCGCGCCGCTCTCGTGCGCGCCTCCTCGGACGACGCGACTCGGACGACGCGACGGTCGGTTCAGCGGGTGCAAGCGTTGCCGGCCACGCGGGGGCCGAGCGGCGGAGGGGGCCGAGTGCGGCATCCGTAGAATGAGGTGCGTGCCTGTGAACCCCGAGATTCAAGGGCGGACGTACCCGCCGACGCCTCCGTATCTGGTCGGACGGGAGAAGGTGCGGGAGTTCGCCAGAGCCGTGTTCGCGACGAACCCGATCAACTTCGATCCGGAGGCCGCACGGGCCGCCGGCCACGCCGACGTCGTCGCGCCGCCCACGTTCCCGGTCGTCGTGCAGGAGCACACGCTCGCACAGCTGCTGGCCGACGAGGATGCCGGCATCGACTTCGCCCGAGTGGTGCACGGCGATCAGCGCTTCGAGTACTCCCGGCCGGTCGTGGCGGGAGACGAACTCACCGCGCAGCTCACCGTGACCTCGGTGAAGCTGCTCGGCGGGAACGCGATGGTCACCGCTGCCACCGCCATCCGTGACGCTGCAGGCGAGCATGTGGTGACCGCGACGTCGTCCCTCGTCGTACGAGGAGAAGACTGATGCCGAACACCCCTGTACTTTCCACGCTCGCCGTCGGCGACGAGGTGGCCAGCGCCGAGCATCTGTTCGAGCGGGATTCCCTCGTGCGCTATGCCGGAGCATCCGGAGACTTCAATCCCATCCACTACCGCGACGACATCGCCGAGTTCGTCGGTCTGCCCGGTGTGCTCGCCCACGGGATGCTCACCATGGGCGTCGCCGTGCAGACCGTCGTCGGCTGGGCGGGCGATCCGGCCCGGGTCGTCGACTACCAGGTGCGCTTCACGCGCCCGGTCGTCGTTGACCGCAACGACGGCGCGACGGTGTCGGTCGTGGCGAAGGTGGGCGCGCTCGACGCGGAGGGCGCCAGGGCGCGCATCGACCTGACCGTCACCTACGGCGGGCAGACCGTGCTCGGCAAGGCCCAGGCGTGGGTGTCGCTCGCGTGACGCCAGACCGTCGCAGCGTGTTCGTCGCCCGTGAGCTGGGGTGTACGTCCGCATGACCGGTGAAGTCACGTTCGCAGAGCTGACGACGATGCGCGTCGGCGGTCCTGCGCTGAACCTCGTGACAGCGAGGGACGAGCAGGAGCTGATCGCGCTCACCGCCGACGCCTACGCCAGCGGTGGGCCCGTGCTGTTGCTCGGCGGCGGATCCAACACCGTCGTGAGCGATGACGGCTTCGACGGCACGGTGGTGCGGATCGCGACGCGTGGTGTCGAGCACGTGCCTGGTGGATCCCATCCGGATGCCGTGCGCGTGCGCGTGCAGGCCGGCGAGAGCTGGGACGGGCTCGTCGCCCTCGCCGGGCGCAACCGCTGGGCGGGGATCGAGGCGCTGTCCGGTATCCCCGGCAGTGTGGGCGCCGCCCCGGTGCAGAACATCGGTGCGTACGGGCAGGAGCTCAGCTCCGTGCTCGTCGCGGTCGACTTCCTCGACGCGGCCACCGGCGACGTGCGCCGCATGACCGCCGCGGACCTCGAGCTCGGTTATCGCACCTCGGTGCTCAAGCGCGGACTCGAGGGCGTGGTGATCGCGGTCGAGCTGGAGCTGACGCAGCGCCCCGAGGTGGGCGCAGCGCTCGCCGAGCCGATCGCGTACGCGCAGCTGGCGAACGCCCTCGCCGTCGAGGTCGGCACGCAGGTGTCGCTCGGGGAGATCCGGCGCACGGTGCTGTCGCTGCGGGCGTCGAAGGGGATGGTGCTGGATCCCGATGACCCCGACTCCGTGAGCGCCGGGTCGTTCTTCACCAACCCCATTGTCTCGACGCATTTTGCGCGCACACTGCCGTCCGATGCGCCCCGCTGGCCGCTCGCCGAAGAGGAGCCGGATCTTGTCGCACGGCTCGACGGCTCGACGGCGGAGGAGAGCACGGCGGTCGGGATCCTCGCGGATGCCGCTGCCGACCGGGAGCGGCACCGCACGCGCTCGGAATCCGCGGGGGTGAAGCTCAGCGCGGCCTGGCTCATCGAGCACGCCGGGATCACCCGTGGCTTCGGGCTGCCGGGATCTCGCGCGGCCATCTCGAGTAAGCACACGCTCGCGATCACGAACCGGGGCGGGGCATCCGCTCTGGAGGTCGCCCAGCTTGCGTCGTACGTGCAGTCGCGCGTGCAGTCCGAGTTCGGGGTGCTGCTGCACCCGGAGCCGGTGCTGGTGGGGCTCGAACTCTAGACCTTCGCTGGTCGTGCCCGCCGCCTCATCGCCGCTTGCGTGCCCCCCACCCCCCACCCGGCGAGTGCGAAGAAAACGTCCTTCCTGTGAATTCGAAGGACGTTTCTGCACACTCGCCGGGGTGTCGACGAGTGGGAACGGGCGGACCAGTTGGACGGCCTCAGCGGCTCCGCTCCGCGGCGCGACGCTGCGCCCCGCGGATGGCGGAGAGCCCAGCGAGCAAGAGCACGAACGCTCCGACGACCACTACGGCGACCACGGCGAATCCGGCCGGCGTGAGCGAATTCGTCCAGTCCTCGAACCAGCGCGCAGCGGCGGGGACCGCGGTCAGCGCGATGAGCGCGGCAGAGGCGAGGATCACGATCAGGCCCCAAGCGATGGCACCGGAACGCACCCGGGGGCGGGCGGGGGCGCCGGCATCCGCGGCGGAGCCCATGCCGAGCAGCGTATCCATCGGGGTGGTGGCGGCCGAGGCCGTTGAGGAGTCGACCCATCCCGGGGCCTCGGTACCTCGAGCCCCGGCATCCCGAGCCTCGGCACCCTGCGTGCCGGCGCCCGGAGTGCTTCCGGTCAGGGGCGTGCCAGCGGGTGTGATCAACGGCGCCGTGCCGAGGCGTTCGGTGTCGGCATCCTGACTCGAGTGACCGCCCGAACCCGACGGCTCGGACTCTTGGCCCGAGGCCCAGGATCCGGCGTCGGAGCTCAGGGGGACGGTCGGGAGAGTGGGGTTCTCGTCAGCGTCACCGATGCTGTGTGGATCCGTCGAGGCGGCGCGGCCATCGGCGTCATCGGAGTCGTGTCGTGTGGAGTCGGACATCGGTCGTCCTTTCGTGAGGTCGTCGTGCCGGCCTGGGCCGGCCGGATCGGGTGCGCTGATCGCGTCGCTTGGTGTCATCCGCGCATCAGTCGGAGGACGGCAGGTACCTGATGGTCACGTTGCCCGCACCCTGATCGATGTGCACGTTCGCCTGCGCCGGGCCGTCGCCGAGCACGTACGTGTGCGTGCCGTTGGACGGGTCGACCTTCGCGGCCGGAAGGGTGTTGTCGCCGCTCCCGTCGATCGGGTCTCTCAACGCGTCGATGTCGCTTCCCGGCGTGTGCTGCACGATGGTGATCCGTGCTGTGACGTCCCCGGAGACGACGACTGTGACCTCGCCCGCGGACTGCGTGACGTCGGCGACGTAGGAGCCCGTCGACTCGTAGCGCAGCTGCGTCGACCCCACCGGCTGGTAGATGTGCACCGAGCTGGCATCCGTGTACGACACCGCCGGCCAGACGAGTCCGCCACCGCGGGGCGGCAGAGCCGTGCCGATCGCGAGCAGCACGAGCACGATCGAGACGAACGAGAGGAATCCGCTTCGCCTGCGCAGGATGCCCGCCGTCACGATCCCGATACCGGTCACCGTGGCAGCGCCGGCAATTCCGATCGGCAGTGCGTACGCGGCACCTGAGCCCGTCAGTGCGACGGCACCCGCGACGCCCCCGCCGATGAGTGCCAGACCGAGGACGATGAAGACGTAAGCAGCGCTCGTGCGCGGATTCGCGGCCCGTCGTCGCCGACGCGCCTCCTCCGCCTCCGCGGTCAGTACGGCGGCCTGTGCGCGGAGCTCGGCGGATCGCTGCGCGCGGATCGCCCTGGCATCCTCCTGCTGAGCGGTCCACGCCGCGTAGTCCGCACGCCACGCATCCTGTCGGGCGCGCCAGTCGGCCATGTCGGTCGCGTCCTGCTGCGTCTCCTGCTGTGCGCTCTGCGGGGTCGATGCCGGGGCGGCGCCTGCGGAACCCGAATCCGTGGCGCCGCCGCCGGCATCCGTCAGTGAAGTCGATGACGTGAATGGTCCAGTCGTCGCGGCCGTCGCAGCCCCCGCTGCTGACGCGGCTCCGCCTCCCGCCGCAGCGTCGGCCGTCGGGGCGGGTGAAGACCACGAGCCCTGAGTCGTGCCGTATCCGCTTCGGCTTGTCGCGGAAGGGTCATACGACTGCTGGGGCGAAGTCGGGGGGATACGCCCATTGCGCACAGCCCACACGATGAACGCGACGATGAGGCCGATGATCAGCAGGCCCCAGAGCGCTCGGCCGAGGGTGGCGAACCAGGAGAATCCGCTCCAGAACTGGGCGCCGGTCCACCAGAAGCCCTGCGAGAACGGCAGGAATGCGAACAAGGCGATCACGATAATGCCGACCATTGCCGGTTCGAAATGCCCTCTGATCAGGCGTTCCAGATGGATATCGCCGTTCCGGTCCGGCAGCATCAGCCAAGCGGCCGCATAGACCAGGAGTGCGGGTCCGCCGAGAAGGGCGATGACGACGGCGATGCCGCGCACGATGAGCGGATCGATGCCCAGCCTGGCGGCGATGCCGCCGCAGACTCCACCGATCCATCCGTTGCCGCGTGCGATGCCCAGGCTGCGGAGCCAGCCGAAGAATCGTGCGGAGTTCTCGCCGGATGCCGCCCTCCGGGCATCCGGGGAAGGCGGGGGAGTGCTGCTGTGATCCGACATACCTCGATCGTGCCGGACCGGCGGAGCCCGCCGCGATCGGGGATGCCCCTGATCCGTCCCTGAGATCCGCCCCCGAGGGATCCGGCCGCGACCCTCGGATGATTGGATGCCAGTATGTCCACCCGGTCCTCTCCCGCGCCCGATTCCGGTGGGTCGGCGGGGCGCGGGCGCGGTACCGGTGCGTCGGCTCGGGATGCGCGCGCTACGGGTGGGCATGGTGCTGCGGCACCTGGCACAGTCCAGCGTCCGCCGCTGATGCGCCCGCGGGACAGCGTGCTCGGCGGCGTGTGTGTCGCCACGGCGCGCCACCTCGGATGGGGTGTGACGGCCACCCGCTGGCTCGCGGTGGGGCTGGCGCTGTGCGGCGGGGCGGGCATCCTGCTCTACGGATGGCTGTGGGCGCTCACACCACTCGAGCCCGAGGCGGACGGCACCCACGGGATCGTGCACCGCCGCGTCTCCGTGCCGTGGATACTGGTGGCTCTCGCCGGGGCGTTCGCACTCATCGTGTTCGGTCTCGGCGGCGCGTTCCGTGCCGGCGAGGTCGCCCCGACCGCGCTGCTGCCCGCGATCACGGGGGCGATCGTCTTCGGCGCGGCAGCCGTCGTCTGGGACCAGCTCGTCGACGCGCAGGCGCCGCGCACGCCCACGGCCGCACGATGGCTCAGGATCTCCAGCGGCGCCGTGCTCGTCGCGGTCGGCTTCCTCGGCCCCTTCGCCTGGGGCAGCGCGGCACCTGGCTGGGCATGGCTGCTGTTCGTCGCCGCGCTGCTGGCCGGTGTCGCGGTCCTCGCCGGTCCATGGGCGCTGCGGCTCTGGCGGGAGCTCATCGCCGAGCGCACCAAGCGCGTGCGCGAGGAGGAGCGTGCCGAGATGGCTGCGCACCTGCACGATTCGGTGCTGCAGACGCTGGCGCTCATCCAGACGCGGGCGGGGGCCTCGAGCGAGGTTGCGCGCCTGGCGAGGGCGCAGGAGCGAGAGCTGCGGGAGTGGCTGTACTCGGGCGAGGCGCGGGTCGACAGCGACCTTGTCACCGATCTGCGCAACGTGGCTGCAGCTCTCGAGCTGGACTATCCGGTGCGGTTCGACGTCGTCGCCGTGGGGGAGACGAGCGAGCGGTCCACCGGCGAGGTGGCTGCAGCGGCGAGGGAGGCGATGGCGAACGCCGCACGCCACGCCGGCGGCGACGTGAGCGTCTACATCGAGAGCACGGCGACCGCACTCGACGTCTTCGTGCGCGACCGCGGTCCCGGCTTCTCGCTGGATGGCGTTCCCGTCGACCGCATGGGGGTGCGAGAGTCGATCCTGGGACGGATGCGCCGCGCGGGCGGAACGGCATCCGTGCGCACCGCAGAGGGTGAAGGCACCGAGGTGCGTCTGCACTACGAGTACGGCGAGGAGCGCGCGTGAGCGAGAACGGCGATGGGGCCTCATCCGACCAGCGGATCCCGGTCGGTTCCGCCGACCGCGTCCCGGCCCAGGCGGCCGACGTCGCCCACCCCGCAGTCGACCCGACAGTCGGCGATGCCGAGTCGGCAGCCGACGTGACGGTCGTCATCGTCGACGACCACTCGATCTTCCGCTCGGGGCTGCGTGCTGACCTCGGTGACGGCATCCGCGTGATCGGCGAAGCGGATGCCGTCGACTCCGCCATCGCGACCGTCACCTCCCTGCACCCCGACGTCGTGCTCCTCGACGTGCACCTGCCAGGCGGATCCGGTGGAGGCGGCGCCGAGGTCGTGCGCCGCGCCGCACCCCACGTTCCTGCCACGCGGTTCCTCGCGCTCAGCGTCTCCGACTCCGCCGAGGACGTGGTCGCGGTCATCCGCGCCGGCGCTCGCGGATACATCACCAAGGGCAGCTCCGGCGCCGACGTCACACGCGCCGTGCACGCGGTGGCGGGAGGGGATGCGGTCTTCTCGCCTCGGCTCGCCGGGTTCGTGCTGGATGCGTTCGGCGCGGCATCCGGGGAGCAGGCGGAGAGCGTCGACGAGCTCGACCGCCTCACCGCACGGGAGCGCGAGGTGATGCGGCTCATCGCCCGCGGATACGCCTACAAAGAGGTCGCGGGGGAGCTGTTCATCTCGGTCAAGACCGTCGAGACCCATGTGTCGGCAGTGCGGCGCAAACTGCAGTTCTCGTCCCGCCACGAACTCATGGCTTGGGCGCTCGCGCGAAGGCTTCTCTGAGTTGTTCTGCGCGCCGGTCCCCGCCCGGCGCGCCGCAGTTGGGTTCTTGGGATGGTTGTGTTCGGCGGCGTACAAGCCGCCGCCTTGTGGGGCGTGTTGCGGTTGTGGGGTGGTGCCGGTCCCCGTCCGGCGTGCCGCGGTCGAGGTTCTTGGGATGGTTGTGTTCGGCGGCGTACAAGCCGCCGCCTTGTGGAGCGTGTTGCGGTTGTGGGGTGGTGCCGGTCCCCGTCCGGCGTGCCGCGGTCGAGGTTCTTGGGATGGTTCGCTCGGTGGAGGTACGGGTCGCCGCCTTGTGGAGCGTGTTGCGGTTGTGGGGTGGTGCCGGTCCCCGTCCGGTGTGCCGCGGTCGGTTTTTCGGGATGGTTGTGTTCGGCCGTTGTGGTGGCCGCTTCCGCACGGCCACGGTGTGTGATCGTAGCGACGGGTACAGGCTGCGATCACGCGAACCGGCCGGAATGAGCGGAGGGGTCGCGCGGCTTTGCACAAGACGGCCCGGCTCGCCTACACTTGACCGAGGTTGTTGAAGTCAGCCAAGCTTTTTGCGCCCTTTTTATTGGACGCGAGAGGGACTGGTGACGACGCCCCTCCCCGAGTCCGCCGGTCACCGATCCAGCGTTCACCCAGGGTGGGACCGTCAGGATTTCTTCGCCGAAGGGCGGTGGCTCAATTGGTAGAGCAGCGGTCTCCAAAACCGCAGGTTGCAGGTTCGAGTCCTGTCCGCCCTGCAAGTCGGTGCTGTGGCTCCGACCCACGAAAGGTATGAGGTGGCCCGAAAAGTCATCGACGAGCCCAGCGAGGATGTCGTCGCGAACGCCAAGAAGGAGCGGGATGCCAAGCGCAACCCCTTCTCTCGGATCGCGCTCTTCATCCGGCAGGTGTTCGGCGAACTCCGCAAGGTGGTCACGCCGACGCGCAAGGAGCTGTTCAGCTACACGGGTGTTGTGCTGGTCTTCGTGATCATCATGATGGCGATCGTGTACGGACTCGACCAGCTCTTCTCGTGGCTCGTCATCCTCGTCTTCGGAACTTCTGGCTCCTGACAGCCGACAGGCCGGCGGGGGTGCGAGTCGCGTGACGACGGGCCTGAGATGAATCGGCGGCGCGGACCGTACCGCGCAACAACAGGAATGGATAGGGATCGAACAAGTGTCTGAACGAGAGCGCGACGACGTCGACTGGGCGACCGCTGCCGAACAGGCCGCGGGAGACGACGAAGCCCAGGAGGGCAACGAGTTGGCAGCCGAGGAGAAGTCGGTGGATGCCGCCGAACGTGAGGCGCTGCACGTGACCGACGCCGACGGCAACGAGATCGACCTGGATGCCGTCCTCGACGCGATGGCGGAGACCGCCGACCCCGAGGCTGACGCCGTCGTGGACGACGCACTCGAGATCGACGACGCCGACGAGGCGGAGGCCGCGTTCGAGGCGATCGAGGACGAAGACGAGGTCGACGGGGATTCCGCCGAGGGTGAGGCATCAGCGGAGGACGCCGACGAGGCCGATGACGTCGAGGTCGACCCGTACGACGAATTCAAGCGCGAACTGCGCTACCTGCCGGGCAAGTGGTATGTCATCCACTCGTACGCCGGATTCGAGCGTCGCGTGAAGCAGAACCTCGCGAACCGCACCACCACCATGGGCATGGAGGACTACATCTTCCAGGTCGAGGTGCCGATGGAAGACGTCGTCGAGATCAAGAACGGCCAGCGCAAGATGGTCAACCGCGTGCGCATCCCCGGCTACGTGCTGGTGCGCATGGACCTCAACGAGGACAGCTGGTCCGTCGTTCGCCACACACCGGGCGTCACCGGATTCGTGGGCAACGCCCACAACCCGACGCCGTTGCGCTTTGACGAGGCGTTCAACATGCTCAAGTCCCTGGTGCAGGTCGAGCCGGCTCAGACCGGCAAGGCCGCTGGGGGCAAGGGTCAGAAGGCCGCCGCTCGCGTCGCGCCCATCGAGGTCGACTTCGAGATCGGCGAGACCATCACCATCAAGGAAGGCTCGTTCGCCGGCCTGCCCGGTTCGATCAGCGAGATCAAGCCGGAGAGCGGCAAGCTCACCGTCCTCGTCTCGCTCTTCGAGCGCGAGACTCCGGTCGAGCTCAGCTTCGACCAGGTCACCAAGCAGTAGCAGACTCTGCACGAAGGGGCCGCGCACCGTCGAGGTGGGCGGCCTCTTCGCCTGTGTGGCGCAAGCCGGCCACGGCGCCCGGCTCGACGTGTTCCGTCTTCAGGACGGGCGCGGATCCGGCCGCATAGAGTCGCCGGCTTGCGCCCTGTCCTGAAGTGGGAACGCGCAGAGGGACGCCCGGGGCCAGAGATGTCCGGGACGCCTGGGACGCTCGCGCTACTGCGGATGGCGAGGCCGCGCATCCGCATCAGGTAAGATTGTGTGGTTTGTGCGTCAGCACAGGCTTCACCACGCCCCGGAAAGGCCGGGACCGTGGGAGAGCGGAAGCCATGGCATCCGCTCGAGGAAAGGAAAATCAATGGCACCGAAGAAGAAGGTCACGGGTCTGATCAAGCTTCAGATCAAGGCCGGCGCCGCCAACCCCGCCCCGCCGATCGGTCCGGCGCTGGGTCAGCACGGCGTCAACATCATGGAGTTCTGCAAGGCGTACAACGCCGCGACCGAGTCGCAGCGCGGCAACGTCATCCCGGTGGAGATCACCGTCTACGAGGACCGTTCGTTCACGTTCGTCCTGAAGACCCCGCCGGCTGCCGAGCTCATCAAGAAGGCCGCAGGCGTGGCCAAGGGATCCGGCGTTCCGCACACCACCAAGGTGGGCAAGCTGACCGCGGCCCAGGTTCGTGAGATCGCCGAGGCGAAGATGGTCGACCTCAACGCGAACGACCTCGACGCGGCATCCAAGATCATCGCCGGCACCGCCCGCTCCATGGGCATCACGGTCGAGTAGGAAAGGTAGGTCAGAAAATGGCACAGAAGTCCAAGGCCTACCGGGCCGCAGCAGCCAAGATCGAAGACGGCAAGCTCTACAGCCCCGACGAGGCCGTCGCGCTCGCACGCGAGACCGGTTCGGCGAAGTTCAACTCGACCGTCGAGGTCGCCCTCAAGCTCGGCGTCGACCCGCGCAAGGCAGACCAGATGGTGCGCGGCACCGTCATCCTGCCGCACGGCACGGGCAAGACCGCCCGCGTGATCGTCTTCGCGACGGGACCCGCAGCCGAGGCCGCCATCGCGGCCGGTGCTGACGAGGTCGGCGGCGACGAGCTCATCGAGCGCGTCGCAGGCGGCTGGACCGACTTCGATTCCGCGGTCTCCACCCCCGAGCTCATGGGCAAGGTCGGTCGTCTCGGTAAGGTGCTCGGCCCGCGCGGCCTGATGCCGAACCCGAAGACCGGCACCGTGACCCCGAACGTGGCCAAGGCCGTCGAGGACATCAAGGGCGGAAAGATCGAGTTCCGCGTCGACAAGCACGCCAACGTGCACTTCGTCGTCGGCAAGGCCGGCTTCACGTCGGAGCAGCTCCAGGAGAACCTGAAGACCGCCCTCGACGAGGTCGTTCGCCTCAAGCCGTCGGCGGCCAAGGGCCGCTACATCCAGAAGGGCGCCGTGTCGACCACGTTCGGCCCCGGCATCCCGCTGGACGTCAACGCGATCTAGGCATCGGCTCGTCTCGAGCATCACGAAGGGCCCCGCGCGAGCGGGGCCCTTCGTGATTTTCACGCGGGATCATCTCCCGCCGATCAGGCGTTGATGCCGACGATCGTGATCCAGTGCAGGTTGAGCACGATCCACAGCACGGTCAGCACGAGTGCGATGATTGCGACCGCCAGGTTGAGCCGGCCGGCGATCATCGCGACGACCAACACGATCAGCAGCACGATCGCCAAGGTGAGCGATCCGAACGGGATGCCAGGCACGAACAGAGAGAGCAGGAACAGTGCGGCGACGATGATCTCGATGATGCCGAGCACGGAGGTCCCGCGACCGCGCACACGCAGGATGCCATCGATCACGCCGAGTGCACCGGCGCCGACGCCGATGAGGAGCAGCCAAGACAGGGTGAACATGTCCGCCTTTCGGTAGTGACCCGACCAGGTCATCCCCGGTCGGGACGCCCCGCTCGGGAATATCGGGAACGATGTCTGCGGGGCTTCGCCAGGCTAGCGACATCCGGTCACCAGGGGCGGAAGACCGCATGGGGCTTCCATCGCTACGATTCGACCCGCTATGTCGCGCTCCTGCGCCGATGTGATTCCGATCGATGTCATTCCCGTGCCCCCCTTGTGAGGGGCGTGTGTGCGGGCATAGCGTTCGAATCACGTGCGCCCGAGGGGTGGCGCACGAGCGAATCGAAGGGAATCGATCGGATGACGATACGAGTCGGCCGGGCGGCGCTCACAAGGCGCACGACGGCCATACTCTCTGCGGCGGCGTGCATTGTGGCACTGTCGGCCGTGGGCATGCCCGCCGCACAGGCGGCGACACGGGTCGACTACGCGGGCTCCGTGCCCACCTGGGCGACGAGTGCCAACGACACGGGAGCCGCAGCGGCGGACACCACGGTCGAGGGCGAGATCTATTTGAACCTCAGGGACGAGCAGGGTGCGGCGAAGCTCGCTCTCGCCGTCTCCACTCCTGGCAACCGGCAGTACCGGCACTGGCTCAATCCGAACCAGTGGATCAACACGTACTCGCCGACCCAGAGGGACTACAAAGCCGCCGTCGCGTACCTGCAGTCGCAGGGCCTGACGATCACCGGTACGCCCGCGAGCCGGCTGTACGTGGTCTTCCGCGGAACGACGGATCAGCTGAACGCGGCCTTCGGAACGACTCTGCACTCGTACGCGCACAGCGGTCGCCAGCTGATCGCGCCGTCGACGGTGCCGTCGCTGCCCGCCGCGGTCGGAGCATCCGTGAGCGCGGTCAGTCTCGACCAGTCGCGCACCCTGACGCGGCCCGATTCGATTCAGCAGGGCGACATCCCGGCCTCCTCGAGCACCGTCGCGCCGCAGGCGCGGTCGTTCGCCGCCGCGACACCGACCGTCGATGCGCCGTGCTCGACCTACTGGGGTCAGAACACGGTGACGGTGCCGCCCGCGTACAACGGGCAGACGCAGTATCCGACGAACATCTGCGGGTACGTGCCCAGTCAGCTCCGCTCCGCCTACAACCTCGACACCTGGTCGAAGCTCGGCGTGAACGGCTCGGGGCAGACAGTCGCGATCATCGATGCATACGCATCGCCGAGCATCCTCGCCGACGTCAACCAGTACTCGGCGCAGAACGGCGAGCCGGCGATGGCGAAGGGTCAGTACTCGCAGATCGTGCCCGATCCCAGCCAGTTCACCGATCAGGAACTCTGCCAGGAACCCAGCGGGTGGCAGAGCGAGCAGACTCTCGACGTCGAATCGGTTCACGCCATCGCCCCGAAGGCGAACGTGCTCTACGTCGGCGGATACAACTGCGGCGGCGGACTCGACATCGCGATGTCGACCATCCTCGACAAGAAGCTCGCGAACATCGTGAGCAACAGCTACGGCAACGTCGGTGAGGATGTCCCTGCCGACGTCATCGCGGGCGAGCAGAACATCCACCTGCAGGCCGCGGCCGAGGGCGTAGGTCTCTACTTCTCCAGCGGTGACAACGGAGACGAGGCGGATGCGCTCGGCTACGCCTCGCCGGACTTCCCGGCATCCTCGCCCTACGTCACCTCGGTCGGCGGCACGTCGATCGGCGTCGACAAGAAGGGCAAGCTGGCCATGGAGGTCGGTTGGGGTGTGCAGGGCGACGTGATCGTGAAGGATGACGCCGGCAACCTCCAGTACACCGATCCCGTTCCGGGGTCGCTGTTCGCCGGCGGTGCCGGTGGTGGCGTCAGCGCGGTGAACGCGGAACCCGCCTACCAGAAGGGCGTCGTGCCGGATTCGCTCGCGAAGGGTCACCGCGTCTCGCCGGATCTCGGCGCCTTGGCCGATCCCTACACCGGGTTCGAGATCGGCTTCCAGCCGATCGTCGACGACTCGACGCTGGAGACCGGCCCGTATGTGAACGAGACGTACGGCGGAACCTCGCTGGCGACCCCGCTCACGGCTGCGCAGATCGCACTCGCTCAGCAGCTGACCCACACGACGATCGGGTTCGCGAACCCGACGCTGTACGGCCTGAACCGCATCGCTCCGTCGGCGTTCCGCGATGTGCAGCCGCCGGCGCAGCCGGTCGCGGTCGTCTACACGAGCAGCACGAGCGGGCGATCGTTCCTGATGACCCTCAACACGGACACCTCGCTGACGGTCACCAAGGGCTACGACGACGTCACGGGGATGGGTGCGATCTCGTTCGATCTCGCCCACCTGTTGGCGCTCGGCAGACACTGATGCACGAGGTCGCCTAGCGCACCAGGGGCCGGTCCTTCGGGGCCGGCCCCTGGTGTCTGCACCGATGCGCAGGTGATGGCGATGCGCGGCATCTTCCCTGGCGTCAGGCGTCAGGCGTCAGGCGTCAGGCATCCGCCGTCCGGCGGTGTCCCCAGCGGCGTGCTGATCGCGGGTCCCTGACCACAACCGCCTGTCGTGCTGGGTCGGTCGCGGCCGTAGGCTGGCGCGCATGGGGGATGTGACCGAGTACTACGCGACGCTGCCCGCTGAGGTGCGCGCGCTGTTCGACGGCATCCGTCGACGAGCGCTGGAACTCGTGCCCGACGCCGTCGAGGGCCGCAGCTACGGCATGCCGGCGCTGCTCTACCGCGGCAAGGGGTTGCTGTCGACGATGCAGGCCAAGACTCACCTGGCCGTCTATCCGTTCAGCGGAAAGGTCGTCTCGCAGGTGGCGGATCGTCTTTCCGGATTCTCGATGTCGACCGGGACCGTCCGCTTCAGCGTCGACCATCCGCTGCCCGCCGATGTGGTGGATGACCTCATCCGCCTGCGGATGCACGAGATCGACGCCGCGTGAGCGACCCGCGGGAAGCAGGCCGGCGGATCCCGGCCGGGACGTCCGCATCGGCATCCGCCCCGGCCCCGGCGCCGGACCCGATGCACTTCGACGGGCGCGTCGACGACTACGAGAGTGCACGGCCGCCGTATCCGTCAGCGCTTTGGGAGACGTTGCGCACCCACGGTCTGCTGCAACCCGGGCTGCGCGCTCTGGACCTGGGCGCGGGCACGGGGTTGGCGACCGGTCCGCTTCTGGATGCCGGATTGCAGGTGACCGCTGTGGAGCCGGGGGAGCGGCTCGCCGAGCGGTTGCGGATGCGCTACCCCGCGGCATCCGTCGTGGTCTCGCGCGCCGAAGACCTCGACCTTCCGGGTGCCTCGTTCGACGTGGTCGTCGCGGCGACCGCCGTGCACTGGTTCGACCTCGACATCGTGCTGCACATCGTGGAGCGACTCCTGACGCCGCAGGGGACGTTCGCCGTGTGGCGCAACGTGTTCGGCGACCCGGACGTGGCGACGCCGTTCCGCGATCGGGTCGAGACGATCGTGCGACGGCGTGCATCGCAACCTGCTCGGCGCGGTGCACTGCAACCGTCCCGGCGACTCCCGGATGCCGAGAACATGGACGCCACCGCCGAGCGACTGACCCGCGACGGAGCGTTCCTGGTCGAGTCGGCGACGACCTATCGCTGGAGCATGGAGCTGGACGCGGACCGGGTGGAGCGACTGTTCGGCACCTTCAGCGACTGGTCGCAGGATGAGGTGGCGCAGGCCGGCGCAGCCGTCCGAGAGCTGGGCGGAACGGTGCAGGAGCACTACCAGTCGTGGCTGATCCTGGTCCGCCCGCTGCGGAGCTGACCGTCAACCACCAGCCGTGAGCACCGATCGGCCGGCGCCGATCATCCGATGCGGATCAGCTTCTTGTTCACGAACTCGTCCGCGCCGAGGCGGCCAAGCTCGCGTCCGGTGCCGGAGCGCTTGACGCCTCCGAACGGAAGCTCGACGCCGTCAGCGAGCACGAGGTTCACGAACACCATGCCCGCGTCGATGCGGTCGGCCACGCGCTGAGCCTGCTCCGGATCCGTGGTGTACAGGTACGACCCGAGGCCGAACGGGATGTCGTTGGCGATCGCGATCGCCTCGTCCTCGTCGGCGGCCCGGTAGACGGAGGCGACCGGTCCGAAGAACTCTTCGCGGCGCACGGGATTGTCCGCGCCGATGTCGGTGAGCACGATCGGTGCGAAGAAGTTGCCGTTGCGCTCGCCGGTGGCGTGCAGCGTGGCTCCGGATGCGACGGCTCGGTCGAGCTGATCCTGCAGCCGGTCCGCGGCGGCGGTCGACGAGAGGGGGCCGAGCTTGGCCTCCTCGCTCGTCGGATCGCTCGGCTGGGATTCCGCCAGCTTGGCCGTCAGCTTCTCCACGAACGGCTCGTACAGGTCGTCCACGACGATGAACCGCTTGGCGGCGTTGCAGGACTGGCCGCTGTTGTCGAGGCGTGCGGCAGCGGCGTCTTCGGCGACCTTGTCGAGGTCGTCGGCGGACAGCACGATGAACGGATCGGATCCGCCCAGCTCGAGCACGACCTTCTTCAGATTGCGGCCTGCGATCTCGGCGACAGCGGCGCCCGCGCGCTCGGACCCCGTGAGCGAGATCCCTTGCACGCGCGGATCCGCGATGACGTGCTCGATCTGGGCGTTCGTGGCGAAGATGTTGACGTAGGCGCCGTCGGGGAACCCCGCGTCCTGGAAGATCCGCTCGATGGCGAGGGCGGACTCCGGGCATTGCGGCGCGTGCTTCAGCAGGATGCTGTTGCCGATGACGAGGTTCGGCCCGGCGAACCGCGCCACCTGGTAGTAGGGGAAGTTCCACGGCATGATCCCGAGCAGCACGCCCAGCGGGCTCCGACGGATGACCGCGCTGCCTTCGCCCGCGAGCAGCGGGATGGGCTCGTCCTCGAGGACCTTCGGGGAGACATCCGCGTAGTACCGGTAGATGTCGGCGGCGAAGTCCACCTCGCCGTATGCCTGCTCGATCGGCTTGCCCATCTCGCGCACGATGATGGTCGCGAGCTCGTCCCGCCGCTCCGAGTGCAGGTCGCCGACCCTGCGGATGAGCTCCGCGCGTTCCGCAGGCGTCGAGGTGCGGCCCCAGCCGCGGTAGGCGGCATCCGCTCGCCCGATCGCCTCGCCCAACTGCTCGTCGGTGATGGTCGGGTATTCCTTGACGGTCTCACCCGTCGCGGGGTTTACCACGGCGTAGTCGCTCATGGGAGTCCTTTCTCCGGCTGCAACGTCGCGGCAGGATCCGCTACGACGTCGTGCGATACGGATGCCGTCGGCCGGCTTTGTGCGCCGGCGCGGCATCCGCTTCCACCTTACGGTTCGTCGCACGTGTCGGCCTCGCCGCTCCGCTGTCCCGTCGTGTCGGTTCCGGGCCCGTGTCACGACACAACGGGACAGCGGAGCCAGAGGTGGCGGTGGACCGTTGGATCAGTGAGCTGCCTCGCCGCCCTCCGCGACGGGCGCGTGTGCCTGCAGGAACTCGTACACCTCGGTCTCGTCCACGCCGGGGAAGCTGCCGGTCGGCAGCGCCGCGAGGAGTGACGTGGGGGTGCGCGCTGCCGGCCAGGCGTTGGCGGCCCACGCCTCGGCGAGCTCGGGCGGCGCGGTGCGGCAGCACGACTCGTCCGGGCACAGCGAGCGTGCCCTGTTCGTCGTCTCCCGGCCGCGGAACCAGCCGACGTGCGCGAACGGCACGCCCACGCTCACCGAGTACTCGCCCTCCTTGGCCTTCTCGATGCGCGAGGTGCACCAGTATGTGCCGGTCGGCGTGTCCGTGTACTGGTACCAGGGGCTGAAGCGGTCGGATGCCTCGAACACCGTTCGCGCCGTCCAGTTGCGACACACCGTCGTGCCCTCGACTGCACCGGTGGCATCAGAGGGAAAGCGCACGGAGTCGTTCTCGTACGCCTTGATGATGGTGCCGGACTCGTGCACCTTCATGAAGTGCACCGGGATCCCAAGTCGTGTGGTCGCCAGGTTGGTGAAACGGTGCGCCGCGGTCTCGTACGACACCGCGAACGCGTCGCGGAGGTCTTCCATGGAGATGCGGCGAAGGTTCTTGGCCTCGGAGAGCAGGCCGACGGCATCCTTCTCGGGCAGCAGGATGGCGGCCGTCAGGTAGTTGGTCTCCACGCGCTGGCGCAGGAAGTCGGCATAGCTGCGCGGCTCGTCGTGCCCGAGCACCTGGCTCGCGAGCGCCTGCAGCACCGGCGAGCGGGAGTCGCGGGACGACGACTGCTGCACCGGCAGGTAGATGCGGTGGTTGCGCTTGTCGGTCACCGACCTGGTCGCATACGGCAGGTCGCTCACGTAGTGCAGCGTGAAGCCGAGGCGCCCGGCGATGTCGCTGACGGTCTGCTGCGACACGGGTCCGCCGGTGTGGCCGGCGGCTGTCAGGAGCTCGGTGGCCCGCCGCTCGAGCTCCGGATAGTAGTTGTCGCGATCGCGCATCTCGCGGCGCAGCTCCGCGTTCGCGCGCCGCGCCTCCTCGGGCGTCGACGCGCGCTCGCGGTGCAACCGCTCGATCTCGCCGTGCAGTCCGAGCAGCGCCTTCAGCACGTCGTCGCTCATCCCCTTGGACGCGCGGATGCCCGGCAGCCCCAGCGAGGCGAACACCGGTCCGCGCACGGCCCGCTCCACAGCGATCTCCAGTGCCGCGCGTTCCGTCGGCGCATCGGGTCGCATGAGCTCGTCGACGGATGTCTGCAGCGCGTTCGCGATGGATCGCAGCATCGTCAGCCGCGGCTCGCGCTTGCCGTTCTCGATCATCGAGACCTGGGACGGTGCCCGGTCGACGGCCGCGGCCAGCTGGTCGAGCGTGAGGCCCAGGTGCTGCCGGCGCTCGCGGATGCGACGGCCGAGCGTGAGCGCATCCAGCTCGTCGCTGCCGCGCTGTTCCGGTGCAGCGCCCTGGGCGCTCCGCTGGTGGGCGGTGTGGGCGTGGATGCCCTGCTGGCGAGCGTTCTGCGCGGGAGTGGCGCGTGCGTGATCCGCGGTGATCATGAACCGATGCTGCCATCGTGCGCCTGGGCATCCGCTCGACGGAGAGCAGAAGAACCGTCGTTCTTCTGCGTTCGGGGGAGGAGTCCGGGATTTTCCGAGGCTCAGAAGTCGGCCGCACCTTCTTCTTCCGAATCGGGCGCCGACGAGCCTCGCCGCCCGCAGTGTTGATGCAACGACCCGCGAACGACCGTCAGGAGAACACACCATGACCGAGCAGAACAGCTCCCGCCCCACGTCGGAGCGTTCGGGCGACCAGCTGCAGACCGCCGTCGAGCTGGAGCTCGAGTGGGGCGCCGATCCGCGGTGGGACGACGTGCGTCGCGACTACACAGCGGAAGACGTCATCGCACTGCGCGGCCGGGTCGGCGAGGAGCACACGCTCGCCCGCCGCGGTGCGGAGCGACTGTGGGAGCAGCTGCAGCGCACCGAGGTTCCGCGGGCAGGCGAGCAGACCGACGACCCGAAGTGGATCGCCGCCCTCGGCGCTCTGACCGGCAACCAGGCCGTGCAGCAGGTGCGTGCCGGACTGGAGGCCATCTACCTTTCCGGATGGCAGGTTGCGGCCGACGCGAATCTCTCCGGCCAGACATACCCCGACCAGAGCCTCTACCCGGCGAACTCGGTGCCCGCCGTCGTGCGACGCATCAACAACGCACTGCTGCGGGCCGACCAGATCGATGCGACGAGCGGGGCGGGTTCGACAGGCTCAACCGGCGAGAGCATCGACTGGCTGGCGCCGATCGTGGCGGATGCCGAGGCCGGCTTCGGCGGTCCGCTGAACGCCTACGAGCTGATGCGGTCCATGATCGAGGCGGGTGCGGCCGGCGTGCACTGGGAGGACCAGCTGGCCAGCGAGAAGAAGTGCGGGCACATGGGAGGCAAGGTGCTGGTCCCGACGTCGCAGCACATCCGCACGCTGAACGCGGCGCGTCTCGCCGCCGACGTGGCCGGCGTGCCGACCGTGATCGTGGCTCGCACGGATGCGCTCGCCGCCACGCTGCTCACCAGCGACCACGACGAGCGCGATCGCGAGTTCCTCACCGGCACCCGCACGGCCGAGGGCTTCTATGAGGTGCAGAACGGCATCGAACCGGTCATCGCCAGGGGTCTGGCGTACGCGCCGTACGCCGACCTGCTCTGGGTGGAGAGCTCCGAGCCCGACCTGGATCTCGCGCGGCGCTTCGCTGAGCGCATCCACCGGGACTTCCCGAACAAGCGGCTGGCCTACAACTGCTCGCCATCGTTCAACTGGAAGCGGCACCTGGACGACGACACCATCGCCTCGTTCCAGCGGGAGCTCGCCGCGATGGGATACGCCTTCCAGTTCATCACGCTGGCCGGATTCCACGCCCTGAACCACTCGATGTTCACGCTCGCCCGCGACTACTCGCGCAGGCAGATGAGCGCGTACGTCGAGCTGCAAGAAGCCGAGATCGCATCCGAACTCGACGGCTACACCGCCACCCGCCACCAGCAGGAGGTCGGCACCGGCTACTTCGACCTGATCGCCACGGCACTGAACCCGTCGAGCGCCACGCTCGCCCTCGCGGGTTCGACCGAACAGGAACAGTTCTGACCGCACGGACCGCATAGTCGCTCGAGCTCCTCGCCGCTGGTTGAGCTTGTCACCGCCGGTCGAGCTTGTCGAAATCAGCCCACGCTCTCAACGCGCTGGTTTCGACAGGCTCAGGGCAGGTCAAGCTCAACCAGCGACATGGCTCAGCCAGCGGGACGCACGGTCACCGACACGAAGGAACCGATCATGAATCACACGGAACAGCACGAGCCGCGCATCGAGGTGGTCGCGCCTCTCGGCGAGCGGCACGACGAGATCCTCTCGCCGGGCGCGCTCGACTTCTTGACCGAACTGCACGACCGCTTCGCGAACCGACGGCACGAGCTGCTCGCGGATCGGATGCGCCGCCGCGTCGACATCGCGAACGGCCGCGATCCGGAGTTCATGCCCGAGACGGCATGGATCCGTGAGGACCGCACCTGGCGAGTCGCCGGCGCTGCGCCCGGCCTCGAGGACCGCCGCGTCGAGATCACCGGGCCCACCGACCGCAAGATGTCCATCAACGCGCTGAACTCCGGCGCGCGCGTCTGGCTGGCCGACCAGGAGGATGCCACGAGCCCCACCTGGGTGAACGTCATCGAGGGCCAGCTCTCGCTCTACGACACGGTGCGGGGAACCATCGCATACACGTCGCCTGAGGGCAAGGAGTATCGGGTGACGGCGGAGCGCACGCCCACGATCGTGATGCGCCCGCGCGGCTGGCACCTGGCGGAGAAGCATCTGCAGTTCGTGGACAGGCAGGGCAGGCGGCTGCCGGCATCCGGAAGCCTGACCGACTTCGGGCTGTACTTCTGGCACAACGCCCAGCGCCTGGTGGACGGCGGACGCGGTCCGTACTTCTACCTGCCGAAGATGGAGCACCACGAGGAGGCGCGGCTCTGGAACGACATCTTCGTCTTCGCGCAGGACCGCATCGGCATGCCGCAGGGCACGGTGCGCGCGACGGTCCTGATCGAGACGATCCAGGCCGCGTTCCAGATGGAGGAGATCCTCTACCAGCTGCGCGACCACTGCGCCGGGCTCAATGCCGGACGCTGGGACTACCTGTTCAGCATCATCAAGACGTTCCGCTCCCGCGGCCGCCGCTTCGTGCTCTCCGACAGGTCGCGTCTCACCATGACGCAGCCGTTCATGCGCGCCTACACCGAGCTGCTCGTCTCCACCTGCCACCGGCGCGGTGCATATGCCATCGGCGGCATGAGCGCGTTCATCCCGAACCGACGCGATCCGGAGGTCACGGAACGCGCGTTCGCCAAGGTCACGGACGACAAGCGACGCGAGGCGGGCGACGGATTCGACGGCACGTGGGTCGCGCATCCGGATCTCATCGCGACCGCACAGGCCGAGTTCGACGCCGTGCTCGGCGACCGGCCGAACCAGCTGGAACGCACGAGGGACGAGGTGCGGGTGACGGCATCGGAACTGCTCGATCTCACCGGTGCGACCGGTGACGTGACGCTGGCCGGCGTCCGCGACGACATCTCGGTGACGCTCCGGTACGTCGAGGCGTGGTTGCGCGGCACAGGCGCGGTCGCGATCGACAACCTCATGGAGGATGCGGCGACCGCCGAGATCTCGCGCTCGCAGTTGTGGCAGTGGATCGAGAACCGCGTCGTCACCACCGAGGGCGAGCTGATCGATGTGCCGCTCGTGCAGAGTCTGCGCGACGAGATCGTCGCGGAGCTGCCGCGCTTCGCGGGGGACCGGTTCGCGGATGCCGCGCGCATCCTCGAGCAGGTCGCCCTCCGCCCCGAGTACCCGGCCTTCCTCACGGTCACCGCGTACACGCGGTACCTGTCCGACGGTGAGTCGCCGGAGACCCCGGCAGCCTCGCCGAAGCCGGCGCTGGAGCACACCTGCGCGCTGGAGCTGAAAGCGGAGGCCATTTCTGGCCTCCGCCGCGACGCCAGCGCCGACCGCCGTCTCGGCGGTCGGATGTCACAGCGAGTCGATGAGTTGGTGAGCTGACCACCCCGGCCTGCTGTCGACAGAGTGCGGGGCCGCGGACTCCTCCTTCGGCCGGGGGAGTCCGCGGCCTCGCTATCGTGATGCCATGACCGACGTGACGATCCGTAGAGCCGCTGAGTCGGATGCCGACTCCCTCGCCTTCCTCGCCGCCGTCACCTTCCCGCTCGCCTGCCCTCCGCACACCACGCGGGAGGATGCCGCATCCTTCGTCGTCGCGAACCTCTCGCCGGCCTCTTTCCGCGGCTACCTCGCGGATCCCGACCGCGTCCTCCTCCTCGCCGAGCAGGACGGCCAGGCCATCGGCTACACGATGGTCGTCTTCGGGGAACCGCACGATGCGGATGTCGCCGCCGCCATCACGCTGCGCCCGGCCAGCGAGCTCAGCAAGTGCTACGTGCTGCCGGGGCACCATGGCCAGGGTGTCGCGGGGCGCCTGATGCAGGCATCCGTGGACGTCGCCCGCGATCGCGGTGCCGGCGGCATCTGGCTGGGCGTGAACCAGGAGAATCAGCGCGCGCAGCGCTTCTACACGAAGAGCGGCTTCACGAAGGTCGGCGTCAAACGGTTCCTGGTCGGCGACAACTGGGAGGACGACTTCGTCTTCGAACAGGCGCTCGGCGCCGCGGCAGATCCGCCGACGTCCGCGGCCGGATAAGTCCGCAACCGCGCCATTTGCGCACTACTGCGCCGGCGAGACTGGCGCAATAATGCGCAAATGGCGCGAAAAGGTGCCAGGCAGGCTCTACACGCGACCGGACGCCAGCGTCGCGATCAGCTGGGTGGCGAGCGAGACCAGGGCCTCGATCTCGTTCTCGTCCCGGTCGACCCACCGGCATTCGGGGTCGCCGACGGGCACGAACCCGTCGTGCCTTTCCCACACGAACAGCGTGCGCTCGGCGCCCAGCACGTACTGCTGCCACCACACCTGGCGCAGATAATGCCGCGGGATGCTTCGCCACGGCTTGTTCGTCGTCTTGATCTCTGCGAGTTCGAGTCGTCCGTCATCGCGGAGCGCAAGTCCGTCCGGCGTGGCGAGATGGCGGCGATCCCGCTCGGCATGGAAGAGCGCGTCGCTGTGCTCGATGCCGTGCTCGCGCAGTACCCACTGTGCGATCTGCGGCTCTCTGGCCTTGCCGTGCTCGGTGTAGACGTTGCCGCTGAAGCCGGATCCGTGCACCTTCTGCCGCGCGGCAGCCAGAATCGACGCCGGTGTGGACAGCTTCGCGACGTCCGTCGCCGTGATGCCGCGGGCACGGGCGCGCAGCCACGCGACGCGGTCGGACGAATGCGCCAGGATGCGCCGCTCATGCGGGGGCAACGGCACCGCGGCGGGCCGGATCACGGCATCCTGCCGAGCGCCGGCGGGACGGAGGGTGGCCTCGATCTCCTCGTCGAACAGAGAGAGCATCGTGTCGGTCACCGGTCCATTCTGCCGTCGGCCATGCGTGCCGGCCGACCCGGACCCGGGGTTTCGGCATCCCGGATCCGGATCGGCGCACCGCTGACGTGGTCAGTCGGGCAGCTGCGCCGCGAGGAATTCGCCAACGGTCTTCAGATGTCCGCGGGCAGCGGCATCCTCGATCTCGGTCATCTCCGAACCGTGCGTTCCCGCCGGGATCACCGTCAGTGTGGCGGCCACGTCGGCGCGTGCGGCGCGCGACACCAGTCGGATGGCGTCATCGAGCAGGATCTCGTGCGAACCCACGAGAACCGTCAGCGGCGGAAGTCGGGTCAGGTCCGCGAAGACGGTGCTGAGGCGCGGATCCGAAGTGTCCGTCGCCCCGGCGTACCACTCGGACGCGTCGCGCAGCACCTCGGGCGAGAGCACGGTGTCGAGTGCGGCGCGGTCGATCACGCTGTCGCCGGTGAGTGAGAGGTCTACCCACGGCGAGAGCACGGCGGCTGCAGCCGGAAGCGGATCGCCGGCATCCCGAAGCGCGACAAGTGCGGCCATCACGAGTCCGCCGCCGGCGGACTCGCCGCCGAACACGATGCGCTCGGCAGGGACACCGCTCGCGAGCAGGCCGCGGTATGCGGCGAGCACATCGTCCAGCGGCGCCGGGAACGGATGCTCCGGCGCGAGCCGGTACTCGACCGAGATGGCTCGCACGTGTGCGGCGCGGCCCACGGCTGCCGCGATTCCGGTGGCTGCGGCAGCGAATCCGGCGATGTAGGCACCTCCGTGCACCCAGAACAGGACCGCGTTCTCGCGCACGCCGGGCGTGCGCACCTCGACCGTGGGGATGCCGCCCAGCGAGCCCGGGGAGACCGTGACGTCGTTCGCATACGGCCGCACCCCGAGGTCGTTGCGGTAGAACGCACGGGTGCCGGTCACCTGCTCCGGGAGGGTCTGCTCCGCGTGCGTGCTCTCCTCGGCCGGAGCGCCCTGCGCGACCGGAGCGCTTCGTTCGGGGAGCGTGCCCTGCGCTGCGGATCCGTCGGTCGTCGTCGTTGTCATGGTGTCTCGTCTCCCTCGGTGTGGCGGTCTGTCCGGGACCGCGGGGCGGATCCGGGGCATCGGCCGGTTGTACAATCAGGAACATGCTTAGTCAGAAGATTATTCCTGGGAATCTAAACTATGCAACCCGATGATGCGATGCGCCTCGACTACGGTGAACTCCTCGCTGACCTCGTCTTTGTTCAGGTCGAGGCGTTCAACGCGGTCGACAGGCGGCTCCGTTCAGAGCTCGACATGCTCCTGATCGAGTACCTGCCGCTCCGCGTCATCGACGGAACGGCCGACTGTCGCGTTCAGGACATCGCACGTGGCGTGCGGATCACGGTCGGCGGCGCGAGCAAGTCCGTCGACCGGCTGGAGCGCCGCGGGTGGGTCGAGCGGGCCGCGAATCCGAATGACCGACGGTCGTCGATCGTGCGCGTGACACCGCGGGGCGCGAGGATGCTCACCGAGGCATCCGCCATCGTGTCGGACGAGACCTCCAGGCGACTCACCGCGGCGCTCGACGCATCGGAGATTGCGACGCTCGCCGCAGCGCTCGCGCGCCTTCGCGTCGACGAAGGCGAGCCGGCCGCCGACGGGCCGGTCGAGTAGCCGACCAATCCGTAGTCACGGAAGGGACGATGGATCGGCGAGCAGCCGTGCGCTACGCCGGTTCGAGCAGGTGCTGCGCGACCATGATCGCCGCGCCGAGCACACCGCCCGTCTCGCCCGCGGCGGCGGGCACGATCTGCAGGTGCTCGGTCGCCAGCGGCGTCGACTGCCGGTAGACGATCTCGCGCACGCCGGCCAGCAGGTGTTCGCCTGCGCGCGCGATGGATCCGCCCACGACGATCACCGAAGGGTTGAGCAGGTTCACGCAGGTGGCGAGCACCTCGCCGAGGTCGCGGCCGGCTTGGCGAATGCCGGCCACGGCATCCGGATGCCCGCCCCGCGCCAGCGCCAGCACATCCGCACTCGAGGCGGCCGGCGTGCCCCGCTCCGCGATGTACCTGGCGATGGCGGGCCCGCTGGCCAGCGCCTCGAGGTCGGCGTTCTCGTCGCCGTGGCGCGGCGTCTCGCGGGTGAACGGCACGCGAACGTGACCGAGGTCGCCCGCGGATCCGGCGGCACCCCGCTGCAGGCGTCCGCCCGCGATGATGCCCAGTCCGATGCCGGTCGACACCTTGACGAAGAGCAGGTCGTCCTCTGTCGGCCAGGAGACGGCGTGCTCGCCGAGAGCCAGCACGTTGACGTCGTTGTCGACCAGCACAGGTACGTCGAACGTCCGGCGAACGTAGGCTGGCACGTCGAAGCGATCCCAGCCGGGCATGATCGGCGGATTGATAGGCATGCCGCTCGAGTGCTGTACGGGGCCGGGCAGACCGATCCCCACTCCGGCGAGCTCCGTTCTCGGGCGTCTCGACGACTTGACGAGCCGCTTCGCCGTCGCGAGCGCCCAGTCCAGCACGACTTCCGGACCCTCGGAAATGGTCAGCGGGGCGGCCTCGGAGAGCAGCACGGTGCCGGCCAGGTCGGCCAGCGCGATGACGCCGTGCGTGGCGCCGAGGTCGATGGCGACGAGGTACCGCGCGCCGGCATTGAACGTGACCCGTGCAGGCGGGCGACCACCGGATGACGCGGCGTCGGCGGCCGCGGTGATGAGCCCGGCATCCATCAGAGCGTCGAGTCTCGAGGACACCGTTGACCGCGCGAGGCCGGTCTGCTCCGCGAGCTGGGCGCGGGTTCGCGGGATCCCGTCGCGCAGGATGCCCACCAGCTCCGCCGCATCGCTCGGCACCAGGCCGCCGCGAGGGGTGCCTGATGGTGCAGACGGGGCCGACATAGACCGATTGAACCACACCGCCGAACGGATGACGGAAGTTGACGCATGTCTATCAACTTTTGCTTGACTGACGGCAGAAGTGTGATTCAATCGATTCGACCCCAGGGCTTTCCGTGTGCATGCCGAGTGCATCGCACGGGCGTGCCCTAACGAAAATCCGGCCTCCACCTGGACCGCGGCGACCCCGTCCGTGTACCGCATCGAGGCTCTCGACGAGGAGAATCGTGACCACCTCACCTGTTTCCGTGCAGCTCTACACCGTGCGTGAAGCGCTGCAGGACGACCTGCAGGGAACCCTGAACAAGCTCGCCGAGGTGGGCTTCACTCAGGTCGAGCCGTTCAGCTTCACCGACTTCCCCGGCCTCGGCGACGCGCTCGTCGCCGCCGGCCTCACCGCACCGACCGTGCACGTGCACTTCCTGGGCGAGAGCGACGAACAGCTCGCCGCCATCTTCGACGCCGCCCGCACGATCGGCATCCAGACCGTGATCGATCCGCACGCCGGCGACGAGCGCTGGAAGACGGCCGAGTCCGTCGAGGCGATCGCGGCCGAGCTCAACCACGCGGCGAAGATCGCCGCCGACCACGGCGTGCGCGTCGGCTACCACAACCACGCCCACGAGTTCGAGAACAAGATCGACGGCCAGAACGCCCTCGAGTACTTCGCCTCGAAGCTCGACCCCGAGGTCGTCATCGAACTCGACACCTACTGGGTCGCCGTCGGTGGCGAGGATCCGGTCGAGGTGCTCGGTCGCCTCGGCGACCGCGTGGTCGCGCTGCACATCAAGGACGGCCCCGCGACCAAGGAGACCAAGGATCAGGTGGCGGTCGGATCCGGCAGCCTGCCGATCCGTGCGATCATCGAGGCCGCACCCACCGCGCTGCGGGTCATCGAGCTCGACGACTCGCACGACAACCGTTTCACCGCTGTCGCCGACAGCTTCAGCTACCTCACGAAGGAGGGCCTCGCGTGAGCGAGCAGACCAAGACAGGACCCGTCGGCGTCGGAGTGATCGGCGCAGGCAACATCTCGACGCAGTACCTGACGAACCTCACGTCGTTCCCCGATGTCACGGTGCGGTTCATCGCCGACCTGATCCCTGAGGCGGCGCAGGCGCAGGCCGAGAAGTTCGGCATCCCGGCTCACGGCACCGTTGAGGAGCTGCTGGCGGATCCCGAGATCGAGATCGTCGTCAACCTCACCATCCCCGCCGTGCACTCCGAGGTCGACCTGCAGATCATCGCCGCAGGCAAGAGCGTGTGGAGCGAGAAGCCGATCGCGCTCGACCGCGAGAGCGGGCAGCAGGTTCTGCAGGCGGCGAAGGCTGCCGGAGTTCGTGCGGCGTGCGCCCCCGACACCTTCCTCGGAGGCGGCATCCAGACCGCACGTCGCCTGCTCGAGTCGGGTGCGATCGGCGAGCCGCAGACCGCGCTCACCCTCGTGCAGAGCCCCGGACCGGAGTCCTGGCACCCGAACCCGGCGTTCCTGTTCCAGCAGGGTGCAGGCCCGCTGTTCGACATCGGCCCGTACTACGTCACGACGCTCATCCAGCTGTTCGGACCGGTGAAGCGCGTCGCAGCCGTCGCCTCGAAGTCGAAGCCGATCCGCACCATCGGATCCGGCCCGCTGGCTGGGCAGACGTTCGAGGTCACCGTGCCGACGCACGTCAGCGCCGTGTTCGAGTTCGAGAACGGCCAGACGTCGCAGAGCATCTTCAGCTTCGATTCGAAGCTGGGCCGCACCCTGTTCGAGGTGACCGGCGTCGACGGTGCCCTCGAGGTGAACGATCCCAACATGTTCGTCGGCGATCTCGTGCTGCACGGCGACGGCGAGCCCGAGACCATCACGATCGAGGGTGAGAAGTCGGCTCGCGGCACCGGTGTCGTCGAGCTGGCCCGCGCCATCCGCGCCGGCGTGCCCGAGCGTGCCAGCGGCGAGCAGGCCTACCACGCGCTCGACATCATGGTGTCGACCATCGAGGCGGCCGAGAGCGGCGAATGGGTCGAGGTGGTCAGCACCTTCGTGCCGACCCCGGCGCTGCCCGAAGAGTGGGACCCGGCCGAGTCCACCCTCGCCTGATGGCCGGGAGCACCACGCCGACCGGGCTCGGCGTCGGCATCGTCGGCGGCGGATTCATGGCGACGGTGCACTCCAGGGCGGCGCGTGCCGCCCGCGCCCGGCTGACCGGCATCGCGTCGTCGCGGCCCGAAAGGGCCGCGGCGGCGGCCGCCGAGCTGGGCGTCGCGCAGGCATACGACACGTTCGAGGACCTGCTCGCGGATGACGCCATCCACGTCGTGCACATCACCACGCCGAATGCCCTGCACGCGGAGCAGTCCATCGCGGCGCTCGCCGCAGGCAAACACGTCGTCTGCGAGAAGCCGCTGGCCACAACCGTGGGGGACGCGCGGAGACTGACGGATGCCGCGGCATCCGCGGGCCTCACCGCCGCCGTTCCGTTCGTCTACCGCTTCCACCCGCTCGTCCGCGAGGCTCGCGCCCGTTTCGCCGCGGGAGAGACGGGTCGTCTGCTGACTGTCTCGGGCACCTATCTCCAGGACTGGCTGCTTCGGACGGATGACGACAACTGGCGCGTCGACAGCGCCGCGGGCGGCCACTCCCGGGCGTTCGCCGACATCGGCTCGCACCTCGTCGACCTCATCGAGTTCGTGACGGGCGATCGCGTCTCCCGCGTCGCAGCGACGAAGCGCACCTTCTTCGACGCCCGCGCCGAGCACTCCGCGATCACGACGGAAGACGCGGTGGCCGTCGCAGTGCAAACCGCCGGAGGCGCCATCGGCACCCTCCTCGTGTCGCAGGCTGCTCCCGGACGCAAGAACCGGCTGCACGTGGAACTCGCCGGATCCGTCGAGTCCGTCGTCTTCGACCAGGAGCAGCCGGAGACGCTCTGGATCGGCCGCCGCAAGGGTTCGCTGCTGATCCCTCGGGACGCCGACCAGCTGGCACCGGATGCCGCGCGCCTGGTGATGACTCCGGCGGGACATCCGCAGGGCTATCAGGACGCGTTCAACGCGTTCGTCGCCGACACCTACGCCGCGATCGCAGGGGCGGAACCCGACGGGTTGCCCCGCTTCGCGGACGGACTGCGGGCCGCCATCGTCACGGACGCCGTCATCGACTCCGCCGAGACCGGCGCCTGGGCGGACGTCGCGGCCTGAGCCGAGCGACCGGCCCGGTTCAGTCGAGGCGATACTCGGGGATCGCGTCGTCGGTGGCGAACCTGTCGGTCATCCACATCATGGTGCGAAGCAGGAAGCGGTTCGCGAACGTCCAGTCGCGCATCCGGATGCGTGCCCGCGTCGGCGGTGCCAGGAACGGTCCTGCGTTGCCGGAGCGGGCGACCTTCGTGAAGCGTGTCATCCGTTCGTCGTAGGCGGTGAACGCGGATGCGTGGTCGCCGCGCGCGGCAACCAGCTCCCCGGCCAGCACGTACGCGCCGACGAGCGCGAGTCCCGTGCCGAAGCCGCCCAACGTGTTCGCGTACCCGGCGTCGCCGACCAGTGCGACCCGACCCTTCGTGAACGACGTCATCCGGGTGCGGGCCAGGGCATCGAGGTAGAAGTCGGACGCGTTCGTGCTCGCCTGCAGCATGTCGGGCACGCGCCATCCGACCCCGACGTACTGCGACTCGAGGAAGCGGCGCTGGGACTCCGTGTCGCGCCGGTCGTAGTCCGGGCTCTTCGCGCGGAACACGAAGAGACTCGGTGCCTTCTGCCCGCCGAGCACGGCCAGCCGTCCTGGCACGTTGTATCCGTATGCGACGGCCCGGCCGTCCGGCAGGCGCGTCTCCAGTCCGGTCGACGGCACGGACGTGTTCGCCACGGCGTAGTACCAGCCGAGGGGCTCGACGAGTGCGGGCTCCTCGCCAAAGGTCATCCGCCGTACCGCAGAGTGCACGCCGTCGGCGCCGATCACGAGGTCGAAGCGCTCGGCCGGCCTGCGCGCGAACTGCACGTCCACTCCGTGTGTGCTCTCGTGCATTCCGACGATCTCGTCGTCGAACACGTACTCGGCGCCCTCGGCACTGTGCCGGTGCAGGATGCGGGCCAGGTCCCCGCGCAGGATCTCGATGTCCCCGCCGAGGAACTCACCGGGCACCACGGCCTTGACGCGATCGTGTTCGTCCACCAGGCGCCAGTCGGTCTTCGCGGTCTGCTCCGCGGAGACGTCGTCGAAGACGCCCATGCGGTCGAGGATGCGTCGGTGGGTCCGTCCCTTGAAGTCGACCGCCTGCCCTCCCGGCCGCACCGCCGGCGCCTTCTCGACCACCGTGACGTCATAGCCGTTGCGTCCGAGCCAGCCGGCCAACGCGGGCCCGGCGATGCTCGCACCGGAGATGAGGACCTTGGTTCCGTTCATGATGTCTGCCCTTCGATTAATTGCGTCTCGTGGACACAGTAATCAATAGCGTACGCTGGACGCAATTACTTTCTCGGAAGGACGAAGCGGTGGCGGCATCCGAAGAGCACGACGAGACTGCTGTCGACGGCGTCACTGCACTGCTCTGGACCGAATCCGCTGCAGTGCGCCGCGGCCCGAAACCGAAGTTCACCGTCGCCCAGGTAGCCGACGCAGCGGTGGGCATCGCGGACGAGGAAGGCCTCGAGGCCGTCACCATGCAGCGCGTGGCCGAGCGTCTTGGAGCGACGAAGATGGCGCTCTACCGCTATGTTCCGGGCCGCCTGGAGTTGGAGGCCGTGATGCTGGAGCGAGCTCTCGGTGCACCCGCACCGCCGCGGACATCCGACTGGCGAACGGCATTGGCAGGCTGGGCGGTCGACCTGCACGGCCGGGCGGTCGCTCGCCCGTGGGCCGTGGAGCTCGTGCAGCGCCCGCACGTTCCAGGGCCGGTCGAGCTCGAATGGTTCGAGTCCGGCCTGCGGATCATGGCCGGGCAGCACGTGACCGGAGCGGAGAAGCTGGACGTTCTCGCCCTCCTGGTGGGACACGTGATGGCCGTCGTGCGTCAGCAATCGGGCGCGGGCGCCCCTGAGGACCAGCTCGTTCGAGCGCTGGCGCCGCTGCTCGCAGCCCGCGTCGACGACTTCCCGCTGACCGCCGCAGCGTTCGCGCACGACGAAGGCGCCCGCGACGACGCGCTCCGATTCGGGATCGGGCGCGTCATCGCGGGCGTCGACGTGCTCCTGGCGGAGCGAGGCGTGTGATCGGTCTCACGGACCGTTGCTGACGAGCGCCGCACGGAGGCGATCGGTCAGGCGACCTCTTTGACCTTGCCCTGCTTGATGTGCAGCCGGCGCTGGGCGCGACGGGCAACGGCCGAGTCGTGGGTCACGATGACGAGCGTGAGGCCGCGATCGCGCCACAGGCCCTCGAGCAGGTCCATGATCTCGTCGCGGGTCTCCTCGTCGAGGTTTCCGGTCGGCTCGTCGGCGAGGAGCACGTCCGGCTCCTTCACGAGCGCACGAGCGATCGCGACACGCTGCTGTTGACCGCCGGAGAGCTCGGCTGGACGGTGGTCGCCGCGGTCGCCGAGCCCAACGGACTCGAGGGCGCGCGTCGCGCGCTCCTTGCGCTCGCTCGCCGAGACACCGAGCGGCACGAGCGCCGTCTCCACGTTCTCCAGCGCCGTGAGGGTCGGGATGAGGTTGAATCCCTGGAAGACGAACCCGATCTCCTTGCCGCGGATGCCCGTCAGCTTGCCGTCGCCGAGCTTGCCGAGGCTCGACTGCTCGAGTTCGACAGTGCCGGACGTCGGACGGTCCAGTGCGCCGAGCATCTGCAGCAGCGTCGACTTGCCGCCGCCCGTCGGCCCCTGGATCGCGACCAGCTGGCCGTCGGGGATGTCGAGCGTGACATCGTTCAGCGCCACCACCTTGCGTCCCTTGCCCGGGTACTGCTTCGTGACGTTCTTCAGCTTGTACATGATGTGGTCCTTAGTCCTGTGGTGCCGAGTCCTTGGATGACGGATGCCTGTGCCTGCCGCACCGTGAGTGCTACTGCACCGACCGCAGGGCTTCGGCCGGGCGCAGACGCGAGGCGCGCCATCCGCCGATCGCACCGGCGAGCAGCCCGCCCAGGATGGCCAGGCCAACGGCGATCACGATGATCCACACGGTGATCGGGGCGCTGAGGTCCACCTGTGTGGACGCCGAGCTGGCCGCCGAACGGGCGGCACCGCCGAAACCGCCGCCACCGGATGCTCCGCCGAAGCCCCCACCGGCTCCGCCGAAGCCGCCGCCGGTCCCTCCGGTGCCGCCCGTGCCGGACGTCGATCCCGCTCCGCCGCCGTTGAAGGCGCGGCGTGCGCCGTCGGCGATGGCGCCGCCGAACCCCCCGCTCGAGACGCCGCCGGTGAGGGTGGGGGAGATGATGTTGACGACGAGCACGCCCACGAGGCCGACGGCGATGCCCACGATTCCGCCGATGACGCCTTGCACCACTGACTCGCCCGCGACCTGGCCGACGATGCGCCGGTTGGACCAGCCGATCGCCTTCAGCGTGCCGAACTCACGGGTGCGGCGCGTGACGCCCGAGATCGTGAAGAGGATCGCGATGAGGAACGCGGCGGCGAGCACGATGACCGACAGCCACGTGCCGAGGTTGGAGACGAGCTGGCTGGCGCTGCCGAGTGACCCGGAGACGCTGGAGGCCAGGTCGGCCTGAGTCGAGACCGTCGTGTTGGGGAGGGCCTTCTGCAGGGAGGACTTCAACGAGTCGACATCCGCGGCGGACTGCGCTGACACGTAGATCGTCGAGATCTTGCCGCTCTCGCTGGACAGCGACTGGGCGACATCGAGCGGGATGTACACGTTCGACGCGGTGGCCGAGTCGGATCCGGTCGGCTTGACCGTGCCGACCACCTTGAAGTCCTTGCCGCCGACGCTGAGGGTGTCACCGACCGCAAGACTCTTCGACTTCGCGTAGCTCGAGTCGAGCACCGCGACGTCCTTGCCCTTGTCGGAGGCGGCCAGTGTGCGGCCCTTCGCCAGGGCCGTGGAGGCGATCGGGCCCACCGCGGTGCCGCCTGGCGTGATGCCCATCACGGAGAACGAGTTGACCTGGAACGAGCTGCCGCCCTGTCCGTCGGCTCCGCCGGTCGGCGCGGACGTCTGGCCGGACGACCCGGTTCCGCCCTGCTCGCGCTGCTGTCGCAGCTGGCTGAAGTCCGGAAGCGTTCCGTTGAAACTCGTGTTCTGCAGCGAGAGCACGGCGGAGGCTCCTGCAACGCCCGACGTCTTCTGCACCTTGGCCAGGGACGAGTCGCTCATGGTGTTCGTGCCGAACCCGACGCTCAGCCGCGAGGAGTCGACCTTGCGGCTGCCGTCACTGCCCTCCGTGCCGGCGTTGGCTCCGAAGTCGAAGCGGGGGCCCTGCGCCTGCTGCGTCGATCCGGACGTCGGTGCGCTGACCGGCTTGGTGACCGTGATGTCCGTTCCGACTCCGTACACGGACTGCAGCACCTGCGCCTGTGCATCCTTGACACCGGCCGCAACCGAGTTGACGATGATCACCAGCGCGATCGCGAGGGCCATGCCGATGGCGATGATGATGGTCTGCCTGCGTCTGCCGAGCAGCTCTCGGCGCAGGTACGTTCCGAACATAGGGGTCCTCCGTGGGATGGTCAGGAGGAACCGTAGGCGTTCGCGTTGTGGTGAAGCTATGTCGAAGTTGTGGGTTGGCTAGCGAAGTGACACACATGAGAGCCGGATGGGAGGCTCTCAGAATTCGCATAAGCGGGCCACAGCGGTCTTGGACCGAGCTTTCGATAATGGAAGCATGTCCAGCCCTGCAACCGCCGCCGAGCGCGGCCAACTCCGGCCAGCGCCGGCGCCCCTCCACCACGCGGACGGCTCGCCCATCCGCATCCTCGTCGTCGACGACGAGCGCACCCTCACCGACCTCCTTCAGATGGCGCTCCGCTACGAAGGATGGGATGTGCGCACGGCGGCGACCGGGCAGCAGGCCTTGACCGCCGCGCGAGAGTTCAACCCGGACGCCGTCGTGCTCGACATCATGCTGCCCGACATCGACGGGTTGCAGGTGATGGGAAGGATGCGCGACGCGGGCGGCGAGACCCCCGTGCTGTTCCTCACCGCGAAGGACTCGCTCGACGACCGCATCGCAGGCCTGACCGCGGGCGGCGACGACTACGTCACGAAGCCGTTCAGTCTCGAGGAGCTCGTCGCCAGGCTGCGCTCGCTTTTGCGCCGCTCCCGCGCGCTCATCGCCGACACGCAGGATCCGCGCATCGTCGTCGGCGACCTCGTGCTCGACGAGGACTCCTACGAGGTGACGCGCGCCGGCGAACCCATTTCGCTCACGGCGACGGAATTCGAACTGCTGCGCTACCTCATGCGCAATCCGCGCCGCGTGCTCTCGAAGGCGCAGATCCTCGATCGCGTGTGGAGCTACGACTTCGGCGGCACCTCCAGCGTGGTCGAGCTGTACATCTCGTATCTGCGCAAGAAGATCGACGCCGGTCGCACGGCGATGATCCACACGGTTCGCGGTGCCGGCTACATGATCAAGGCCGCTGAGTAGGCCGACGCCGAGTGTGCACGCGCCGCGTCGTGAGACGCGGCCCGGATGAATTCGACGCCGGACCCTCGGCACGGAAATGAGTTGACAGTGAGCACGACGAGTGCCCGGGTGCCGCAGAGCGGTGGTGGGGATGGCGTGCCCCGCGACGCGTGGTGGCGCAGGTGGTTCGTGACGCCGTGGCGTCGCGTGACCCTGCGGACCAAGCTCGTCATCGCGGTCGTGGCCCTGGTCGCCGTTCTCGGTGTGGTGATCAGCCTCGTCGGAGCGCTCTTCTTCCGCGATTATCAGGTGAACAAGCTCGACGAGCAGCTCGACCAGGCTGCGCGACGCGGCTATTTCGTAGCGCTCCAGGTGGCCAATCAGCCCGGCGGGGTGACGGGCAAGCAGCTCGCAGGCAGCGCCGCGACCGCTCCGGGCCTCAGCGCTGGCACGGTCGTGGCCGTGGTGACGAACGAGGGCACGACGTACTCCGTCTACCTCAGCAGGGATCCGCGGGCCACGCAGCAGTCGGCGTCGCCGGACGCGAACGCGAGGATCGCTGCGCTTCCCGCGGATGGCACGTACACCGACGTCGACCTCGGCGGCACGCTCGGCGACTATCGCATGGTGTCCGTGCAGCTGCCGAACTCCGGGGCACTGGTGGTCGGACTTCCGCTGGCGGACGTGAACGCAGCGACGACGCAGCTGCTGACGATCATCCTGCTCGTCACGGTGGTCGGAATAGCGATAGCCGGCGGCATCGGCCTCTTGATCGTCTTCGCCGCGTTGCGGCCGCTTGGCCGAGTCGCGGCAACCGCGACGGCGGTGTCCCGCCTTGAACTGGACAAGGGGGAGGTCGCGCTGGCGGTGCGCGTTCCTGAGCAGGACACCGACGAGCACACCGAGGTGGGGCGGCTGGGAGCCGCGTTCAATCAGATGCTCGGGCACGTGGCATCCGCTCTGACGGCCAGACAGGCCAGCGAGAACAAGGTGCGGCAGTTCGTGGCGGATGCCTCGCACGAGCTGCGCACGCCGCTCGCGTCGATCCGTGGTTACGCCGAGCTCACGCGCAGGGCACCCGAGCCGCTGCCGGAGAGCGCGGTGCGCTCCCTCGGACGCATCGAGTCGGAGGCCGAGCGGATGACGGCTCTCGTCGAGGACCTGCTGCTGCTCGCCCGCCTGGACGAGGGCCGCGAGCTGGATCACGATCCCGTCGACCTGTCGCGCCTGGTGATCGACGCCGTCTCGGATGCCCACGCTGCCGGACGCGACCACAAGTGGAGCATGGACCTTCCGTCCGAGCCCGTCAGCGTGCTCGGCGACGGGCCGCGTCTCTACGAGGTGATCGCCAACCTGCTGACCAACGCCCGCGTGCACACGCCGGAGGGCACGAGCGTGGTCACCGAGCTCAGCGTGGACAGGGCGCCGGCGGACGGCAGCGGCATCCCTCAGGCGGTCGTGACGGTGACGGATGACGGCCCGGGCATCCCGGACGACCTGCAGCCGACGCTCTTCGAGCGATTCGCGCGCGGTGACGCCTCGCGGTCGCGGCACACGGGGTCGACCGGGCTGGGGCTGGCCATCGTGCGGGCCGTCGCGGTCGCGCAGGGCGGATCCGTCGAGGTGGACAGCGAGCCAGGACGTACGTGCTTCACGGTGCGGCTGCCGCTGGACGAGTCGGCGCAGGTGCCCGATGAGGTCCCCGAGGTCGACGAGCCCGAGCCCGAGGTCGACGCGCCCGAGGTCGCGGCCGTCGACGAGAGCGCAACGGAATCCGATGCCGAGCGCGGTGCATCCGCATAGCGGTGGAAGACTGGACCGCATGCGCATTGCACTCACCGGTGGTTCAGGAAAGCTCGGCCGAACGGCCGTCCGCGTGCTCCGTGAAGCGGGGCACGAGGTCACCAACTTCGATGTGACGGGCACTCGCGGTCCCGGCTTCCTGCAGGTGGACCTCACCGATTACGGACACGTGGTGGATGCCCTCGCCGGAGTTCGCGACGGTGCCCGGCAGCCCGGATACGACGCGATCGTGCACCTCGGCGCCATCCCGGCGCCGGGCATCCGCAGCGATGTCGCCACGTTCGAGAACAACATCCTCAGCACGTACCACGTGTTCCAGGCGGCGAGGACGCTCGGCATCCGCAACATCGTCTACGCGTCGAGCGAGACGGTGCTCGGGCTGCCCTTCGACATCGATCCGCCGTACCTGCCGATCGACGAGGAGTACCCGGGCCGACCGGAGTCGACGTATTCGCTCGTCAAGCACCTCGAAGAGACCATGGCGAAGCAGTTCACCCGGTGGGATCCGCAGCTGAAGATCATCGGATTCCGGTTCTCCAACGTGATGGACCCTGAGGACTACGCCGCCTTCCCCGGATACGACGCCGACACCTCGAACCGGCGGTGGAACGCGTTCGGGTACATCGACGCGCGCGACGGTGCCCAGGCCATTCTGAAGGCGCTGGATGCGGACCTCACCGGCTTCGAGGTGTTCATCATCGCGGCCGCCGACACCGTCTCGAACCGCACGAACGGCGAGCTCGCCTCCGCAGAGTTCCCGAACGTCCCGGTCGCTCGCGACCTCGGCGAGCACGACACGATGCTGTCGATCGACAAGGCCCGTCGCCTGCTCGGATACGACCCGCAGCACTCGTGGCGGAACCACATCTGATCCGGACCTCGAAATGAACGATGCGCCGTGAGAAGGTGTCGCTTCTCACGGCGCATCGTCGGTTCTCGAACCGCGGCATGCCATCGGCCGGTGTCACGCCTCGCCCGATGTTGCAGTCTCGGAGGAGGAGTGACGCCGGCTCACAACTCGTTGAGCCGGTGGAGCAGTCGGGCGAACAGGTGCAGGTCGTCCACGTCCCAGCCGGCGAGCCCGTTGCGCATCTCGGCCCGGTTGCGGTTCGCGATCGTCTCCAGACGGCGCCGCGCCTCATCCGTGGCGGCGAAATAGGTGGCGCGGCGATCGACCGGATCCTGCTCCCTGCGCAGCAGACCGAGCTGCTCGAGCTGGCTCGCCTGCCTGCTCACCAGGCTCTTGTCCGCGTAGAGCTCCTCGGCCAAGGCGCCTGCGTGCATCGGACCCGAGCGGGCGAGAGCACCGAGCATGATGTAGCCGAAGGGCGGCAGCTGGGGGTCCACTTCGATCGCCTGGGCGCGCATCCGGGTGCGGAGCCTGACGAACAGCGCACCGAACTCGCGCTCGACAGAGGCGATCGCGTCGTCGAGGTCCGATGCGCCGCGCGCGCGGGCGTTGCCGCCTGCGGCGCGGTCGCTCTCGGTCATGGTCGGCATCATAGCGACGCGCTCTCCTCCGACCCTGCGCCGCGGATGCCCGTGCACTGTGCAGCACGTCGACCAGCGTCATCCGCATGGTCGGCATCCGTCGCAGAGGCGGACGTGCCATCTGCTGCGGGTAGGGAGTCACGGGGACGGGGATCCGCGAGCGATTCCGCCACCTCCAGCGGCTCGCCGGCGATCAGGGCCTCCGCGTCGTCGATGACCTCGGCGGCCGCGCGGGCGATGGCGCCCTCCTGGTCGAGCGCGGCATCCTCATCGTGCTGGCGCTCGATGGCCGTCTTGGTGCCGAGCCGTTTGTTGGGCAGAAGGCACACCGCGATGAGGGTGATGATCGCGAGTGGTGCCGCGATCAGGAAGACGAACGCCACGGACTGGCCGTATGCCGACTCGACGATGACGCGCACGCTCTCCGGCAGCGATGACACGGCAGGAATTGTGCCCGCCTGAAGTGCCTTGGCGATGGGTGCGCCCGCCGGACCGAGGTCCATGATCGCCTTGGTGAGCTCCGGACCGCTGTCGGTGATGTGGCCGGCGACCTGCGTGCCGAGGATCGAGCCGAGCACCGACACGCCCGCCGTGCCGCCGAGGCTGCGGAAGAACGTCACGCCTGCGCTCGCCGCACCCATCTCGCTCGGCGCGACGACGTTCTGCACGACCAGCACCAGGTTCTGCATGACCATGCCGACGCCGGCGCCGAGCACGAACATGTAGACCGACAGGAGCACGTAGTTCGTGTCGTAGGTGATGGTTCCCATCAGGAACAGACCGGCGATGAGGAGCACGCTGCCCACCACCATGAAGGCCTTCCACTTGCCGGTGCGGCTGATGATCTGACCGATGACGATCGAGGAGATCAGGATGCCGGCCATCATCGGCAGCGTCAGCAAGCCGGACTGGGTCGGTGTGGCGCCGCGTGCCAGCTGCATGTACTGGCCGAGGAACACCGAGGTGCCGAACATGGCGACGCCGACGGAGATGCTCGCGATCACCGCGAACGTGAACGTGCGGTTCTTGAACAGTCGGAGCGGAAGGACCGGCTCTTTGGCCTTGAACTCGACGAGCACGGCGAGGATGAGAGCGAGCGCAGCGCCCGCGACCATCCAGAAGCTCGTGGCGGACGCCCACTCGAACTGACCCTGCTGGCCGGCAAGCGACACCCAGATGAGCAGGATCGAGACACCGGCCGCGATGAGGACCGCACCCAGGTAGTCGATCGACACCTTCCGCTTCGCACGCTTCGGCAGACGGAGCGTGACCTGCAGCAGGATGATGGCGAGCACTGCGAACGGCACGCCGACGAAGAAGTTCCAGCGCCATCCGATGGAGTCGGTGAGCAGTCCGCCGAGCAGCGGGCCTCCGACGGTTCCGATGGCCATGATGGCTCCGAAGATGCCCATGTACTTGCCGCGCTCACGCGGGCTGATGATGTCGGCCATGATCACCTGGCTGAGCGCGGTGAGACCACCCGCTCCGATTCCCTGCACCACGCGGAAGCCGATGAGCATCGACGGATCCTGTGAGAACCCGGCCAACGCGGAGCCGATCACGAAGATGGCGAGCGAGAGCTGGATCAGCAGCTTGCGGTTGAACAGGTCGGACAGCTTGCCCCAGATGGGCGTGGTGACCGTTGTGGCCAGAAGGGTGGCGACGACGACCCAGGTGTAGGCGGTCTGATCGCCCTTGAGGTCGGAGACGATCTTCGGCAGCGAGGTGGAGACGACGGTACCGGCGAGGATCGACACGAACATGCCGAGCAACAGGCCGGAGAGCGCCTCGAGCACCTGCCTCTGCGACATCTTGGGTGCCCCGGAAGCGGATGCCTCCGATTCAGCCTTCGTTGCGGCGTGCGACATAGAGGAGAACTCCAAACGGTGGATGTGTGAAACGGGTGGCGAAGCGGATGCTTGCGGCTCGACGCTGCGCCCGAGATCCGTTGATAGTTGTCAACTATAGGTAATTGCTTCACATCCGTCAACTAATGCGGATGGTCAACTATTCCGGTCGCCATTCGACGGACCCCCACCACCTCACCCACTACCCACTCCGCCCATGACGCATCTCACCCACGTACCCAGACGCACGCCGGGGGCGTTCGTGCGTGCCGGAAATCGGAAACGGACGAACGGCCGCGGTGTGTCGGACGGGCTGCGGGCGTGGCGGTCCCGATCTCCGATGTGCGGTGCTGGTCGTGCGCGGACGAAACGGCGATATAGGGCAGGCGTGGGGTGCCCGGGTGCTCGATTTGAGCATCCGCTAGCCGTCGCGTACGATTGACGGAGCCCAAGACCGCCGGTCTTCGTCGTGCGTGCATGACGAACGAAGGGTCTCGAGAGTGAAGCACTTCGGTGCGACGCCGATCGGGACGGCCCGCGCAGGTGACGAACGAGACGATGCAAGCCGTGTGCGAGCATCCGACACGCTCCGTGCCTGCGCATGGAGCGTTTTTTCATTTTCGCTTCGGTCTGGTCATGGGCGACGCGAGGCATCCGCCACGCGTCTCATACGTAAGAGGAGTGGCCATGGCGAACAAGGAAGCCACGGTTGCCGAGCTCGAAGAGAAGTTCAAGAGCTCGACTGCCGTTCTGCTGACCGAGTACCGCGGTCTGTCTGTTGCGCAGCTCAAGGAGCTTCGCAGGTCTATCAGTGCAGACGCGACCTACGCCGTGGTGAAGAACACGCTGACCAAGATCGCGGCGAACAACGCCGGCATCACGGCGTTCGACGGCGAGCTCGCCGGACCGTCCGCGATCGCCTTCGTGCACGGTGACCCCGTGAACGTCGCCAAGGGTCTTCGTGACTTCGCCAAGGCGAACCCTCTTCTCGTGGTCAAGGGAGGGTACTTCGACGGTGCCGCCCTTTCCGCCGAAGAGGTAGGCAAGCTCGCCGACCTCGAGTCCCGTGAGGTGCTGCTGGCCAAGCTGGCCGGTGCCTTCAAGGCCTCGCTGTTCGGAGCCGCATATCTGTTCAACGCACCGCTGTCGAAGGCCGTTCGCACGGTCGACGCGCTGCGTGAGAAGCAGGAGTCCGCAGCGTAGGCATCCGACCCCCGTTTCGGGGTTCAGGATGCTCGCCGCGGTGAGTAACGACAAGAAACCAAGGAGAAGAAAATGGCTGCAAAGCTGTCCACCGAGGAGCTGCTCGAGCAGTTCAAGGGTCTGACGCTCATCGAGCTGTCGGAGTTCGTCAAGGCGTTCGAGGAGACCTTCGAGGTCACCGCTGCTGCGCCCGTCGCCGTTGCCGCCCCGGCCGCCGGTGGCGCCGGTGCCGCTGCCGAAGAGGTTGAGGAGAAGGACTCCTTCGACGTCATCCTCGAGGCTGCCGGTGACAAGAAGATCCAGGTCATCAAGGTTGTGCGCGAGCTGACCTCCCTCGGCCTCGGCGAGGCGAAGGCCGTCGTCGACGGTGCTCCGAAGGCCGTGCTCGAGGGCGCGAACAAGGAGACCGCTGACAAGGCGAAGGCTTCCCTCGAAGAGGCCGGCGCGACCGTCACGCTCAAGTAGTTCCGGCCCCGGTAGGGGCTTCGTTCCGCTGGAGCTTCCGCTCCCGGAGCCGTTCCGCGTCACGTGGAACCATGTCGCAAGGGCGTCATCCCGTCAGGGGTGGCGCCCTTCGTCGTAGGGGGATGCCGTCTCTAGCGGCCCCGTGCCGTCGCGCGGCACTTCGGCGTCACTGTCGGTGTGTCGGGTCTCGGGTCACGGCGTGTCGACCGATTGTGCCGCGGGAACGCGCAGCCTGTCGGACGCGCCGCGGGAACGCGCAGCCTGTGGCACGCGGATGCCGGAGGCGGGCGGTGTGGGCCCGGCGTCGTGTGTGTGTGTGCCGTCGCGCGGCACTTCGGTGTCAGTCTCGGCGTGTCGGGCCTCGGGCGCGGCGTGTCGGCCGGAATGCCGCAGGAGCGAACGGTGGCGGGCGGCTGGGGAAGCGGATGAGCGGGCTGGGGGAGCCGGCTGGGGGAGCGGGCTGGGGGAGCGGGCTGGGGGAGCAGATGTGGGAGCGGGCTGGTTCACCGGGTTGCAGATATATAGCCTAGCTATATATAATCGTTTCATGCTTACCGAACCGATCTCTCTTCCCCTGCGGGACGAGACGGGATCCGAGGCCGAGCTGCGGTTCCTGATCAGTGACCTGGCGCAGCTCTCCGGCCGGATCACGCGTCTTGCCCACCGCCTGTCCGGGGGCCCGGAGGGCCCCGCAACCTGGCGCACGCTCGCTGCGCTGCAGACGTCGGGGCCGATGCGCCTCGGTGAACTCGCCACCGTGAGCCAGGTCGCCCAGCCGACCATGACCAAGATCGTCGCGGGCCTCGTCGAGCGCGAGTGGGTGAAGCGCATCGCGGATGCCGAAGACGCCAGGGCATGGCAGATCGCCATCTCAGCCAAGGGCATCATCCAGCTCGCCGAGTGGCGCAACACCATGGCCACCGCACTGCTCCCGCTCTTCGAGGACCTCGACGACGACGATCGCCGCACCATCCAGCGCGCGGTCGAGCTCGTGCAGCCCCGCATCACCAAGGCCTATGCCTCTCCGGAAACCCCGACGCGAAAGACGAACGACTGATCTCGATGACGCAGACAGACACCGCATCTGATACGAATTCCATCTCCCTCCCGAACCACGGTGCATCGCACCACGCGACGGCCGAGCACTCCGGTGGCAAGGGCATCCTCAAGCAGCCGCTCGCCGTCTGGGCCGTCGCCTTCGCCTGCGTCGTCTCGTTCATGGGCATCGGACTGGTGGACCCGATCCTTCCCGCGATCGCGAACAGCCTGAAGGCCACATCCGCGCAGACCGAACTCCTCTTCACGACCTACCTGCTCATCACGGGCGTGGCCATGTTCTTCACGAGCTGGCTGTCGACCCGCATCGGCACGAAGAAGACCCTGCTCATCGGCCTGGCCGTGATCGTCGTCTTCGCGGCGCTCGCCGGCGCCAGCGGATCCGTGTGGGAGATCATCGGATTCCGCGCAGGTTGGGGTCTCGGCAATGCCCTCTTCATCTCCACCGCGCTCGCCGCCATCGTCGGCGCCGCATCGGGCGGAGCGTCGCAGGCGATCATCCTGTACGAGGCCGCACTGGGGCTCGGGATGGCGCTCGGCCCGCTCCTCGGTGGCCTGCTCGGCAATGTGTCGTGGCGCGGTCCGTTCTTCGGGACGGCGACCCTGATGGCGATCGGATTCATCGCGATCGTGACCATGCTGCGCAGCAAGGGCGAGGCGAAGCCCACGCCGACGAAGCTCACGGCACCGTTCCGGGGACTGGCCAAGCCCGGACTCGGCGTGATGGCATCCGCTGCCCTGTTCTACAACATGGGTTTCTTCGTGCTGCTGGCCTACACGCCCTTCGCGCTCGCTGATCTGGGACTCGACGCGGCCATTCCGCTCGGCCTCATCTTCACCGGATGGGGCATCGCCCTGGCGATCTCCTCGGTCTGGATCGCCCCGGCTCTGACCAACAGGATGCGCCGCACGACCGTGCTGATCACGGTGATCCCGCTGCTCGCCATCGACCTGCTGATGGTCGCGCTGTTCGTGAAGTCGATCGTCGCGATCATCGTGTTCGTGATCCTCGGCGGCATCTTCCTCGGCATCCTGAACACCGTGCTCACGGAGTGCTCGATGGAGGCCACGAATCTGCCGCGTCCCGTCGCATCCTCCGCCTACTCCGGCGTGCGCTTCATCGGCGGCGCCATCGCCCCGCCGGTCGCCGCGGCGCTTGGCGGTGCATTCGGCGCGGCCGTGCCGTTCTTCTTCGGAGCCCTCGTTCTCGTGGTCGCCGCGCTCATCATCGTGTTCGGTCGCCGCGCGTTGCGCCGCGCAGACGGGATGATCGAAGACGCTCAGGAAGAGGCGGAAGCCATCGGACTGGGCGACGCGGCCTGATCTGCGAGCGTCGGTGACGGCGCCCGAGTGCCGCGGGAACGCGGCGTTCAGACGATCCGATCCCGCAAAAAGTCGACGACACGCCGTCGAGCAGCGAACGCGCTGTTCGGCGGCGTTTCGCGTACCTCGGTAGTGAGCACGGAGTGGGCGCGGGTCGAGTATCCATCCGGGTTGCCGGGCGAGGAGTCCAGCTCGATCACCTCGAACGCCTCGCCGAGGCGCTCGCGAAGGGTTGCGAATCGTGAAGCGGGCGCCGAGAAGTCCTGGCTGAAGCGCAGTCCGAGCACGCACAGACCGTCGTCGCGCGTTCGGGCGACGACGCGGTCGAGCTCCTCGGGACTGACGCCGGCATCCGCTCGCCGCTTCGCGCTGACCGGGAACGGGACGGCGGGCTCGGCGAGGACAGGGGCGAGCACGGCGTCGTCGACGGCCGTTGCGAGGGCGAAGCCGCCAGTGAAGCACATGCCGATGACTCCGACCCCGCGACCGGGTGTGCGAGCGGCAAGATCGACGGCGACCGCGCGGAGGTAGTCGGTGATCGGGCGATGCGCACCGCGCGCGAAGGCCCGCATCTCGGCCGAGACGCAGAGTCGGATGACGGTGCCGAGCGCATATCCCACGGTCGGCGGCCGTCCTGGCTTGCCGAACGGCGAGGGAACCACGACGGTGAAGCCTTCGTCAACGAGATGATCGGCAAGGCCGAGCACCTCAGGAGTGATGCCGGGAGCCTCCGGGATCAACACGACTCCAGGGCCGGATCCCTTCTCGAAGCAGTCGTACGTGCTGCCGCCGCCGGTGAACGGATGCCGGACCCACCCTTCCAACGTCGACGTCGGTGCCCCGACCCTCTCGTTCGCCGACGACGTCTCCGGCATACGTCCTCCTGCTGTCTGGCCGGCCGTCTGACGGTCGGAGTCCGCTCACTCTAGAACCGGAAGCGGGCCCGCGACAGTGCTCGATCGAAAGTCTCTGCACACGTTCCGCACGTGCGTGCTGTGTGCGGTGTCAGGCGGATGCCGGCGGCTGGATGGCTGCGATCGCGCTGATCTCGATGAGCGCGCCGGGTACGCCGAGTCCCGCCACGCGCGCGCCCGTGACGAGCGGGGGAGCGCCGTCGCGGGCGAGCTTCGGGGCGATGGCGCCGTACGCTGCGTTCAGGTCCGCGCCTTCATGGAACAGGATGAGCCACTGGATGACGTCGTCCAACGTCGCCCCTGCTGCGGCCAGCGCGACCTCGGCATTGGCGAGGGCTCTCGCTGCCTGATCGCCGATATCGGCCGAGACGAGGGCGCCGGTCTCGTCCACCCCGTTCTGGCCGCCCAGATAGACGGTGGTGGTCCCCGGCGGGACGATCGCGACGTGACTGAATGCAGGGCTCTTCACGAGCCCTTCCGGTTGCAGCAGCGTGGCAGACATGGACTCAGCGTGCCAGCTGCCACCGACAGCGGACGCTGCCGGGCGTGACCGTTGCTCACGGATGCGGCGGAGCCGTGCTGCCCCTGTCGAGGAAGCGCACCGGATGCCGCAGCGAGCGAACGCGCGCACGTCGCCCCGCCAGCTCTGCCAGCAGCATCCGGGCGGCGGCAGCGCCCTGCTCGAACGGATCCTGCTCGAACGTGGTCAGCCCGAACGCCTCGCCGAGCCGGTGTCCGTCGATGCCGAGCACGGACATGTCCTGCGGAACCCGCAGCCCGTGCGACCAGAGGGAGAGCATCGCGCCCATGGCCATCTCGTCGCTGCCGGCGAAGATGGCAGTCGGCCGCTCGCCGCCGGCATCCAGCAGCTCGTCGACTGCGCGCCTGCTCGTCTCGGCGTCGAAGCAGCCCAGCAGGAACCGGTCGGCGCGAACGGGGAGCCCTGCGGCATCCAGAGTCCGTTCCCAGCCGGAGCGTCTCGCGGCGGGCACGAAGTGGTTCAGCCCCGCCTCATCGTCGCCGCCGAGGTGCGCGATGTCGGTGTGTCCGAGGTCGATGAGGTGCTGGGTGGCGGCGGAAGCCACTCCGAGGTCGTCGATCCCGATGTGCCTGAGGCCTCGCACCGGACCGCCGATGACCACCGTCGGATGCCCAGTCGAGGCAAGCTGCCGCCGCTCCTCTGCACTGAAGTCGAGGCACAGCGCGACGAGGGCATCCGTGCGCTTGCGCAGGATCGAGCGGTGGAACACCCGCGAGCGATCCGTGCCGCGTCCGCCGAGGTTGAACAGGATGAGGTCGTAGCTGGCCGCGCGCAGCTCACTGTCGAGCCCCTCCAGGACCGCCGTGTAGAACCAGCGGCTCACCGACGGGACAACGGCACCCATCGCCAGCGTCCGGCCGGATGCCAGCCCCGACGCGCTCGACGACGCAACGTATCCGAGGTCGTCGGCCGCTCGCCGCACCGTCTCGCGCGTCGCGGCCGATACGTTCGGGAGCCCGCGGAGCGCCCGCGAGACGGTCGCCGTCGACACGCCGCTGGCGCGCGCGACGTCGTCGATGCCTGTCATGCGGATTACCGGCGCAGGGCATCCGTCTGCGCGTCGCGCGCGACCGGGGCCGGTCGTTCGGGAGCGGCCGTGGAATCGGGCCCGGCGAGCATCCGTGTCGTCATGCGCCGACGGCCGGCCAGAAGCAGGGCCAGCACGATGACGAAAGCGAGGAGCGTGAGCGCCCAGCCGAGCGCATCCGCTCCGGTCAGTTCACTGACGAGCGTCACCACGAAGAACACGACGGCGAAGAAGCCGACGGCACCGATGCCGATGTCGAGGCGCTCGCGGGGGTCGTGCCCTTGCCTGCCGCTGAAGAGGCGGATGCCGCTCATTGCCTACCCCTTCACCCCGCCGGCCGTGAGACCGGCGACGATGCGCCGCTGGAAGATGAGCACCAGGATGACCAGTGGAACCGTCACCACGACGCCGGCCGCCATGATGGCCGTATAGGGCACCTGGTGCGGCTGGCTGCCGGTGAAGCCGGCGATCGCCACCGTGACCGTCTGCGTGGCATCGGTGGTGAGCTGGCTCGCGATGAGGTACTCGTTCCAGCTCAGGATGAAGGCCAGGATCGCCGTGGTGAACACCGCGGGCGCGGCCAGCGGCAGGATCACCTTGCGGAACGCCTGCGCCGGTGTGCATCCGTCGATGCGGGCTGCCTCTTCGAGGTCCCACGGCATCTCGCGGAAGAACGAGACGAGCGTGTACACGGTCAGCGGCAACGCGAAGGCGATGTCCGGGATGATCAGCGCCTGGTAGGTGCCGATCCAGCCCCATCCGGTGAACAGCTGGAACAGCGGCGTCAGGAGCGCGACGCCGGGGAACATCGAGGCGGCGAGGATGATGCCGGTGACGACTCCCTTGAACCTGAAGTCGACCCTGGCCAGCGCGTAGGCGGCGAAGATGCCGAACAGCAGGCAGATGACGGTTGTCGCGGCGCCGATGATGAAGCTGTTCAGCAGCGCACGTCCGAGGTGGTTGCCGAGGTTCGTCGAGAGCGCCGTCACGTAGTTGTCGAAGGTGACGTGGGTGAAGAACGGCGTGTTGTCGAACGTGTAGCCGACGTCGCGGAACGAGGTGACGATCATCCAGTAGAACGGTGCGACGCACCAGACGACGATGATGATCGCGCTGATGCCGGTGCGGATGCTCTGATTGCGTCGCCGACGCCTGCCCACCTTGTTGACGGAGGCGCTTTCGTGATGACTCGTCGTGCGCTCTGTCACGGTCGAGGCGGGCCCTGCGATGGCGCTCATAGCGTGCCCCTCTGCTGCGACTCCTGCGTGCGCACGACGTTGGCTCCGAGGAACCGCACGAAGATGAACGCGACCAGGAAGATGATGATGAACGTGATCGTGGACAGCGCCGACGCGCTGTTCGGGCCCTGTCTGATCTGGTCGACGACCAGGATGGACAGTGTCGTGGTGGCGTTGCCGCTGCCGCCGCCGCCGTTGGTGAGGATGGCCGGCAGGTCGTAGATGCGCAGCGCATCCAGCGTTCGGAACAGCACGGCCACCATCAACGCGGGTTTCACCAGCGGCATGGTGATGCGCCAGAACCTCTGCAGGGTGGTTGCGCCGTCCACCTTCGCCGCCTCGTTCAGCTCGTCGGGGATGAGCTGCAGACCGGCGAGGATGAGGAGTGCCATGAACGGCGTGGTCTTCCAGGTGTCCGCGATGATGACGGCCCACCGTGACGACCACTCGCCGCTGACCCACAGGATGTTCGTGCCGAAGATGCTGTTGATGATGCCGTTCGAGGCGAACATGAAGTACCACAGCTTCGCGGTCACCGCGGTGGGGATGGCCCACGGGATGAGGATGGCCGCGCGGACGATCCCGCGCCCGTGGAATCCGCGGTTCATGATGATCGCCATCCAGAAGCCGAACAGCGTCTCCAGCACGAGGGTGACGGCGGTGAACAGGAAGGTGACGCCGACGGCGTTCCAGAACTGTGCGCCGAGGCTGCCCGGCGGGCAGGAGACGGTGCCGGTGCCGGAGGTGCACTGCTGCAGGAGCCAGTGCGTGTAGTTCTGGAAGCCGGCGAAACCGCCTTGCACGAACATCCCGGTCGCCGGGTCGAGGCCGGCGTCCTTCTGGAACGACATCACGACGGCGCTGACGATCGGGTATCCGATCACGACGGCGAGCACGACCATGGTCGGCACGATGAGGTAGATCGCGACGCGGGTCTGACGATGTTCGTTCTTCGTCTGGCCCGCCCGCGGGGCGGGAGCTCTTCGGGATGTGGGGGTCGCCGTCTCCGTTGACATGATGGCCTCCTTCTGTGTCGAACTCCGGCGCCGGTTCGACGATCGGCGTCGGAACCGGCCGGAGGAAGAGAGGTGTCGGCCGACGCCGGAGGCTGTCCGGCGTCGGCCGATCGCGAGCGTCAGCTGCCTGAGCTCGCCGCCTTGATGGCATCGGACATGTCACTCAACGCCTGGTCGACGGTCTTGTCGCCCTTGAGCGCTGCGTACGCATTGTCCTGGATGGCCTTCGTGACCGCGGGGTAGAAGGGCGTCACGGGGCGCGGAACCGCGCTCTCGATCGACTTCTTCAGCGTCGGCAGGAATCCGAACTTCTTCACCAGGTCGGGATCGGTGTACAGCGAACCGATCACCGGTGCCAGCGAACCCTGCGTCATGAAGAACTTCTGGGTCTCCTTGCTCTGCAGGAACTCGATGAAGTCGTGTGCCGTCTGCTTGTGCTTCGAGAACACGCTGATGGCCGCGTTGTGACCGCCGAGGCTGGATGCTCCCGGCTGGCCGTCACCGTCGCCAGGCAGTGGCGCGACGCCGACCTTGTCCTTGACCACGCTGGATCCGTCGGTCTTGGCCAGGTTGTACACGTACGACCAGTTGCGCAGGAACATCAGCTTGCCGGCCTCGAACGCCTGCCTGCCCTGCTCCTCCTGGTACGTGATCGCGTCGGCCGGGATGTTGCCGTCCTTGAACGCGTCGACCAGCCTTTGCAGGCCCTTCTTCGAGTCGGCCGAATTGACTGTCGGCGTCTTGCCGTCCTTCGCCACGATCGTGCCGCCCGCGGTGTTGATGGCCTCTGCCGTGTTCACGGTCAGGCCCTCGTACTGCGCGAACTGGCCCGCGTAGCATCCGATGCCGGCCTGCTTGGCGATGGTGCAGTCCTTCATCATGTCGTCCCACGATGTCGGCGGCGTCTTCACCAGGTCGGTGCGGTAGTAGAGCAGGCCGCCGTCGCTGGTCTGCGGCGCCGCGTACTGGGTTCCGTTGTAGTTACCGGTTGCGACGGTCGGCTTCAGCAGGTCGGAGTTCTTCACGGCGAGCGATCCGGTGAGCGGCTGCAGCCATCCCTTGGCGGCGAACTCGGCCGTCCAGATCACGTCGACATCGACCACGTCGTAGCCGGAGTCTTTCGCCTGGAAGTGCTGAACCAGGTCGTCGTGCTGTTGGTCGGCGTTGTCCGACTGCTCCTTGAAGGTCACCTTCTCGTCGGGGTGAGCCTTGTTCCACTTGGCGATCAGGGGACGCACGACATTGCTGTTGTCCTTGCCCTGCACGTACGTGATGGGGCCCTTGCCGTCGAGGTTCTGGGACTGCGGGCTGGAATTGCCGCCGCCACCGGAACAACCGGCAAGGACCAGGCCGAGCACCGCGATCCCGGCGATGCCGGAAAGTCGCAGTGGCGTGATGCGCGCTCTTCTCATGTGCACTCCTCTTCGAGCGTGATGCTTCGTGTGCTGTGCGTGCGTCGCGGCGAGCGTTCGTGAGCCGTCGCGGCGGTACTGGGATGTTTCACCGCCACCGCATACCGGGCGGAGAAGACACCCATCAGAAGGCACGATAAGCACGATCGGGTGCGAAATGTAAGCGTTTGCGTCAAACGCTTACAGGGTGTATTCGCGCGCCCGTCGTTGGAACGGTCGACGCGCGCCGTGAGATCTGTCCGGTTTGTCGCCCGGGCGGCAGCGCTCTCCGGACCTACTCGCCGACGATGCGAAGACCGCGCGCACCGAACGCGCGCCGGTCGGAACGGATCGACACGAGGAGTCGCTCGAGGTTGGCCTTGCTGTGACGGGCGATGGCGGATGCCGCGGCATCCGCATCCCGCGCCCTGATCGCCTCGACGATGGCGGCGTGCTCGGCCCACGCAGCCGACCTGCCCTCCTCGGTGCGCATCTCGAGCCAGCGGGCGCGCGCCATCCTTGTCACGGCGTCGGACACGGCCTGCACGATGAACGGATTGCCGCTGAGTGCGGCGAGCCCCTCGTGGAAGTCCGATCCGCGTCGCATGCCGTTGTGCTCGTCATCCGGGTCCTCGCCGCGCGCCGTGACATCCTCGGCGAACGCGACGAAGTCATCGTCCGATGCCCGTGCGCACGCCAGCCGTGCCGCCGCGGACTCGACGGCCTCGCGGTATTCGGCCAGCGCCGACACCTCGTCGAGGTCGATCGGCGTCGCGTGCCAGTTGCGGCCGTCCCTGGCGACGAGGCCCTCGGCCTGCAGCCGCATGAGGGCCGCACGGACGGGAGTTCGCGATGCGCCGAACTCGCCCTCGAGGCCGCGCTCGCTGAGCCGTGCGCCGGGCACGATGTCCAGCGACAGGATGGCCTGGCGTACCTGCTCGTACACCTGCTCGGTCTGGGATGCGGTGGGCATGGGGGATTCGTTCTGCTTTCGTGGGCCGACAGTGGACGTGGAGATGGATCCGTCCGAACAAGTATGAGCGTCGCCGGGTGCGCGGCGGGCATCTCTGCCCCGCCCGGTCCGCCGGATGGGCTGCCCGAAATGTTCCTGCTGTCCGCTGGTCTTCGTTCGCGCCGTTCACCGGCGGTCGCTGCGGCGGTCTGAGAGGGAGTCGTGTTGCACTCCGTAGTGGTATACCAATATGGTATCCCGTACACGAGCATGAGCCACGGCCGATCCGGCCCCGAACGGCAAGGAGAAGGCCTCATGGCGACGAGGCGACCAGCACACCCCGCATCGACGCCCCGAACGGGGTCCGTCCGGCCGTGGCTCATGCTCGCGACGGCGGTGCTGGCGCAGGCCGCCGGCACCGTGTTCCAATCCGCTCCCGCGTTCCTCATCCCGCTGCTGCACACCGAGCGCGGGATCCCGCTGGCGCAGGCGGGCCTGCTGGCATCCGCACCGACTCTCGGACTGGTCTTCACGCTGGTGGCGTGGGGAGCGTTGACGGATCGCGTCGGCGAACGCTGGGTCATCGCAGGCGGCATGGCTCTGACAGCGCTCGCAGCAGTGGGCGCGATGACGGCGTCGGGATACGTGGGACTGGGCGGATTCCTGCTGCTCGGCGGTGCGGCATCCGCCAGCACGAATGCGGCGAGCGGACGCGTCGTCGTCGGCTGGTTCCGCAAGGAACAGCGCGGGCTGGCGATGGGCATCAGGCAGATGTGCCAGCCCCTGGGCGTCGCGGTCGCGGCCATCGCGGTTCCGCCGCTGGCGGCATCCGGCGGAGTGTCAGCGGCGATGGCGCTGCCGCTCGTGCTGACCGCAGCGTTGGCCGTGCTGAGCGCCGTGGTCATCATCGACCCGCCGCGTCCGGCGCGAAAGGGAGCGGACGCTGCTGCAGTCGTCACGAACCCGTACCGGTCCACAGGGGCGCTGGTGCGCATCCATGCGGCATCCGCTCTGCTGGTCGTTCCGCAGTTCACGGTGTCGATCTTCGGGCTCATCTGGCTCACCTCGGATCGGGGGATGTCGGCGACGGCGGCCGGGATCGTGGTCGGCGTCTCGCAGTTCGTGGGCGCCCTGGGACGAGTCGCCGTCGGCGTGTGGTCGGATCGCGTCGGCAGCAGGCTTCGCCCCCTGCGGCAGGTGGCGTGGGCGGCGGCCGGCGTGATGATCCTGCTCGGGCTGAGCGAGCTGGCGCCGGCGTGGACCGCCGCAGCCGCCCTGATCGTCGCGGCGACCGTCACCGTCGCGGACAACGGACTGGCCTACACAGCCGTCGCCGAGATCGCCGGACCGTTCTGGTCGGGACGGGCACTCGGCGCGCAGAACACGGGCCAGTTCCTGGCTGCCTCGATCGTGGGGCCGGCTGTGGGCGGACTGATCACGCTGGTCGGATATCCGCTGGCGTTCGCTCTGGTCGCGGTGGCGCCCGTGGCGGCGATACCGCTGGTGCCGCGCGAGGCGAAGGACGCCGAGGACGAGCCGGAACAGGCACAGGTCGCCTCGGCTCGCTGAGCACGACGGCTCGGACCTCGCGTCCGTCGGGCGATGAGGAGCTGCCCGAGCGGAACATCCCCACGAGTCGGTAGCCCGCCGAGTTGACATCCGCCGAGTCGGTACCCCAACCGAGCGTGCAGAGAACGCGCTTCGTTTGCAAGACCGAGCGCGTTCTCTGCACACTCGGTCAGTGCTCCGCGTGGGGCCCCGACGCGTGGCGCTGGCCGGTCGGTCGGTCTCAGCTCACTCGCTGCGCCACCCAGATCGCGTTCGCGGCCACGGAACCCACGGTGATCGGGTCTCCGTCGTCGATCGAGACGACCAGGTCGCCGGCAAACGGGCGCGTCTCGAGCACGGAGGCGCCGGCATCCAGACGGATGCCGAGTTCGGCGAGATACCGCAGTACAGCCGGATCCGCGTCCGAGATGCGCACGACAGTGAGGCTCTCGCCGGCTGCCGCGTCGGTGAGCCGCACGGCGTGCGGCTTTCGCGGGTCGCCGTCGGCCGTCGGGATCGGATCCCCGTGTGGATCGCGCACCGGATGTCCGAGCGCCGCGTCGATCCGGTCGATGAGCGTGTCGGAGACCGCGTGCTCCAGCACTTCCGCCTCGTCGTGCACCTCGTCCCAGGGATACCCGAGCGTCTCGACGAGGAACGTCTCGATGAGCCGATGGCGTCGCACCATCGCCAGCGCGTGCGCACGCCCGGTGTCGGTGAGTTCGACCGCGCCGTACGGCTCGTGCACGACGAGCCCTTGCTCCGTGAGGCGACGGATGCCGTCCGAAACGGTCGCGGCCCTCACCCCGAACCGCGCGGCGAGCGCCGTCACCGTGACGGGCGTCGACTCCCATTCGTTCGCCGTCCAGATCACCTTGAGGTAGTCCTGGGCGGCGTTCGTGAGGGAGGACACCGACATGCGGATCAGTTTATGGGCGCGCTGCGCTGGAGCTTGGGGCGGAGGCCATTGCTGGCCTCCCGCCGCGACGCTCCTCTCGTCCCTCTCATGTGCGTTCCTGCGGATATCCGCGCCGACACGCCGCGTCGGAGGGCCGACACGCCGGGGCCGGTCGCGGAATGCCGCGCGAGCGTACCGTCGGGTGTGCGCAACGTACGGGTGCGGAGATCCGCTCCGCGTGCCGTAGGGTGGAGGCCGTGTTCCTGAACTGTTGTTGTCGCTGAGGCCGCGCCGGCCTGAGGACGTGCGCGCGGCATCCGACCGACGACCGACCCCAGCGAAGACAACACAGAGACAGCAGGACGACCATGAAGTTCGCGGCATCCATCACCGACCTCATCGGCAACACGCCCCTCGTTCGCCTGAACCATGTCACCGACGGCATCGCCGCCACGGTGCTGGTGAAGGTGGAGTACCTGAACCCGGGCGGATCCAGCAAGGACCGCATCGCGGAGCGGATCGTCGACGCCGCGGAGCGCGACGGCCTGCTGAAGCCGGGCGGCACGATCGTGGAACCCACCAGTGGCAACACCGGCGTCGGACTGGCGCTCGTCGCCCAGCAGCGCGGATACCGCTGCATCTTCGTGCTGCCCGACAAGGTGGGCGAGGACAAACGCAACGTGCTCACCGCGTACGGCGCTGAGATCCACGTGACGCCGACCGCTGTCGCTCCCGACGACCCCGACTCGTACTACAGCGTCTCCGATCGGCTGGTGCGCGAGATACCGGGCGCCTACAAGCCGAACCAGTACGCGAATCCGAACGGCCCGCTCAGCCACTACGAGACCACCGGCCCCGAGATCTGGCGCGACACCGACGGCAAGGTCACACACTTCGTGGCCGGCGTCGGCACGGGCGGAACGATCACCGGAACCGGACGCTTCCTCAAGGAGGTGTCAGACGGACGGGTGCGGATCGTGGGGGCCGACCCCGAGGGTTCCGTCTACTCAGGTGGCACCGGGCGCCCGTACCTGGTCGAGGGCGTCGGCGAGGACTTCTGGCCCGCTGCGTACGACCCGAACGTGCCCGACGAGATCATCGCCGTGTCGGATGCCGATTCTTTCGCCATGACCCGCCGACTGGCTCGCGAGGAGGGCCTCCTCGTCGGTGGCTCGAGCGGCATGGCCGTCGTCGCGGCGCTTCATGCGGCGCGTGATCTCGGACCGGATGACGTGGTCGTCGTACTCCTTCCGGATGGCGGCCGCGGCTACCTCGGCAAGATCTTCAACGACGCGTGGATGCGCTCGTACGGCTTCAGCGACGTCTCCGGTGAGGCGACGGTGCGCGACGTGATCGCCACGAAATCGGGGGATCTCCCGGATCTGGTGCACGCGCATCCGTCCGACACGGTGCACGACGCCATCGCGATCATGAACGAGTTCGGCGTGAGCCAGCTGCCGATCCTCAGCGCAGAACCGCCCGTCGTGATCGGGGAGGTCGTCGGCTCGCTCGACGAGCGCACGCTGCTCGATCAGGTGTTCGCAGGGACCGCGAAGATGGCCGACAGCGTCGGATCCGTCGTGGCGTCCCCGCTGCCGCTCATCGGCGTGAACGAGACGGTGTTCGCCGCTCGCTCCGCCCTCGGCGACTCGGACGCCCTGTTGGTGACGGATGGCGGCAAACCGCTCTCCGTGATCACGCGCGCCGACCTGCTCGCCTTCCTCAGCCGCTGAGGCGAACGGACGATGTCACATCCGTTCGCCGTTCACAATTCAGGAACGACAGGCACGGTCGGCAGCTCGACGTCACCCGTGGTGCGGATCCCCGCGGCAGGCCGGCGATGTCGTTCCCGTTGTTCCTGAATTGTGAACGCGGCAGCCACCCAAGACGACGAAACGAGACCCCATGACAGACAACCACGACACCCCAGCAGGATTCGCCACCCGGGCCATCCACGCGGGCCAGGAGTTCGACCCCACGACCGGTGCGGTCGTCCCACCGATCTACCAGTCGTCCACGTTCGTGCAGGACGGCGTCGGCGGACTCCGCGGCGGCTACGAATACGGGAGAAGCGGCAACCCGACCCGCTCGTCGCTCGAGACGGTTCTGGCCGCGCTCGAGGGCGGCGACCGCGGGCTCGCCTTCGCGTCCGGTCTTGCGGCGGAGGATGCCCTGCTGCGTTCCGCGCTGCGGCCGGGCGATCACGTCGTGCTCGGCAACGACGTCTACGGCGGCACACACCGCCTGATCAATAGGATCCACGGCGAGTGGGGAATCCGGCACACCGCCGTCGACCTCACCGACCTCGATGCCGTGCGCGAGTCACTCGGCATCGACGGCACGAAGATGCTGTGGATCGAGACTCCGAGCAACCCGCTGATGAAGATCAGCGACATCGCGGCGCTCGCCGAGCTCGGCCACGCCGTCGGTGCCGTCGTCGTCGTGGACAACACGTTCGCGTCGCCTGCGTTGCAGCAGCCGTTGTCGCTCGGCGCCGACGTCGTCGTGCACTCCACGACGAAGTACCTGGGCGGCCACTCCGACGTGATCGGCGGGGCCGTCGTGCTGCGCGAGGCCACTGCCGAGCTGCACGACCTGGGGGAGAAGGTCGCTTTCCAGCAGTTCGCGGCGGGCGCCATCGCCGCGCCCATGGAGGCGTGGCTCACCGTTCGCGGCATCAAGACGCTCGACGTGCGGGTGCAGCGCCACTCCGAGAACGCGCAGGCGATCGCGGAGCGGATGGCAGAGCATCCGGCGATCGAGACCGTCTACTACCCCGGTCTGCCGTCGCACCCGGGTCACGAGCTCGCGGCCCGGCAGATGTCGCGGTTCGGCGGCATGCTGTCTGTCGCGTTGCGAGCCGGAGCGGATGCCGCGCGCGCCTTCGTCGAGTCCACCCGCGTCTTCCAGCTGGCCGAGTCGCTCGGCGGCGTCGAATCCCTCATCGGATACCCGAGCGAGATGACCCACGCCTCCGTGCGCGGGACCGCGCTCGAGGTGCCGGCGAACATCGTGCGCCTGTCAGTCGGCATCGAGGACGTCGACGACCTTCTGGACGACGTCGAGCAGGCGCTCGATCGGGTCGGCTGAGGTTCGGAACGCAGCGCCGTGTGCGCACTGTTGCGCCACTCTCGCCGGCGCAACAGTGCGCACATGGCGCGATTGCTGCGCGTGACGGGTCCTCGGCACGTTCGTGCCGCGGGCGTCTGCCGCTGAGAGAATCAGCCATGCCCGAATATCGCGCTCACTTCGACGCCACCGTCGAGTTCGTCAACGGCGGCTCGCTGTCCGCCGAAGGCTTCAGGCTCGATCTGCCCGGAGCCGATCCGCATACCACGGACCTCGGCGCGGATGCCGTCGGCCGCCTCTTCGTGCAGCATCTCGGTCTGGCCCTCGTGGGCCGCGTCGAGCTGCGCGACCTCGTCATCGTGGAGGAGCAGCATCGGGGGAGCCGCGGCATGTCCGAGACGGAGACGGCGGATGCCACGCAGTCCGCGAACCACGCACGTCGCGTTGTCGATCTGAGCCATCGCATCCGCGAGGGGCTCATCACCTACCCCGGGCTGCCGGCACCGACGATCACGCCGCACCTCACCCGGGAGGACTCACGCAGCGTCTACGCCCCCGGCACCGAGTTCGCCATGGACGTGATCACCATGATCGGCAACACCGGCACGTATCTCGACAGCCCGTTCCACCGCTACGCAGACGGGGGAGACCTCGCCTCGCTCGACCTCGCGACGCTCGTCGACCTTCGCGCCGAGGTGGTGCACCTCGAGGATGCACGCGAGCGCGGCGTGCCGGCCTCCGTGTTCTTCGACCGCGACGTGCGCGGCGCCGCCGTGCTGGTGCACACCGGCTGGGACCGCCACTTCGGCACGCCGGAGTATGCGAAGGGCGCACCGTTCCTGACGACGGATGCCGTTGCCTACCTCGTCGAGCAGGGTGCGGCTCTCGTCGGCATCGACTCCCTCAACATCGACGACACGGAATCAGGTGGAGAACGGCCGGCGCACTCCGGATTGCTCGCCGCCGGGATCCATGTCGTGGAGCACCTGACGAACCTCGGTGCTCTGCCGGCGCGCGGGGCGCTGTTCACCGCTGCGCCGCCTGCGGTCGAAGGATTCGGGACGTTCCCGGTGCGCGCGTACGCCGTCGTCTGACCGCTGTCAGCACGGATAGCTGACACCAGCGGACGCGCCCTGGCCCGCAACGCGAGCCGAAAGGGGAAACGTGCACCTGGCATCCGCTTCGTCCGCGGACCCGCCCGCGTAACGTGGGCGCGGGAAGCGAACGGCAAGCACGAGCGGGAAGCGGGCACGGACAACACATGGACACCAGAGAACTTTTGTCGGACGCCGTCGGACGTATCGGAGAGGGCGTACACCGCCTCCTCGCCGACACGGATCACGCCGCCCTGACGTTCCGGCCCGACGGCGAAGCGAACTCGATCGCGTGGCTCGTCTGGCACCTCGCCCGCGTCCAGGATGCGCAGATCGCCGACGCGTATTCGCTCGAGCAGGTGTGGACGTCCGAAGGCTGGGCCGACCGGTTCGGTCTGCCGTTCTCTCGTCGAGCGACGGGCTACGGTCAGTCCTCGACCGAAGTGGCCGCCGTCGATGTCTCGACCGAGCTGCTGACGGGCTATTACGACGCGACCGAGCGGGTCACGCTCGCGCAGATCGCGGCGACGAGCGACGCCGACCTGGAGCGCATCGTCGACAACCGCTGGAACCCGCCCGTCACGCTCGGCGTGAGGCTCGTCAGCATCATCGACGACGACGTGAAGCACCTCGGGCAGGCGGAGTACGTGAAGGGTCTTGCGCGGCGGGTGCGCGGCTGACGCCTGACGCCCCGGACCGGGCCGCAGCTCGTGCGAGTTCGCCGGCCGATGTCAGCGCTCGGTCGTCCACCGCAGCCGCGGCACCGACACCAGGCCCGACCGCAGGCCCTCACCCGCGGCATCCAGATCCTGCATCACGAACCGCATGCCGTAGAGCTCACGCGACCGCGCGACCAGGTCGTCGACGCTCGCCCGCACGTCGGGATCCGTCAGCGCGGCTGCTGTGCTGTTCGACACGGTGACGCGGAGGATGTTCCGGCCGGGCACGAGCGCATCCGTCACGTCCACCGCGTACGGCGGAGCGAAGACGGTCCCGCAGGCCGTGCCGTTGAGCTCCACCTGCGCCACGTCGCAGACCGGCGGCTTCACGCGCGTGTGATACGACGCGCCGGGGAGCGCACGTCCGTCACCGGGCGCCTCGGGCACGGCATCGCCGAGGTGGAGATCCACCCCGGACGGCACTCCGTCGGGCCACAGGCTGTCCGCGTCGAACTCGAGTTCGTACGTCGCCGAGCCTGCGTAGCCAGGACGCTCCGCCCGCCAGTCGTGGGGAAGCTCGACCGGGCTTGCGTCGGCGCGGTCGTGGTAGCTCACGCGCCATCCCGTCGAGAGGGTCGATTCAGCACTGGGCGACGCCGTATCGTGCGCGGGGTCGTGCGCGGCCTCGCGAGCATCTCTCAGGACATCCTCATGGCTGTGACGCGGGCCCTCGTCGCGGATGCCGTCGGTCGCGATCACCACGGCCTGGTACGCCTCGAGACGCACGTGCGGCGGGGCACTCGGCACGCCGGCATCCGTCACGCGCCCGTCTTCCGCACGCCACAGTTGCCATCCGTCCCTCAGCTCGCGCGGATGGGCGACGAACGACACGGATTCCGGGCCGGTGTTCACGAGCAGGTACGCGTGTCCGTCCCCGATCTCCCTGTGCACGAAACCGACCTGCGGCGTGGGCGGATCGAGCACGAGATCTGGAGAGCGACCGAGGCGGAGCACGGTGGTGAGCTCGTCCGGCGAAACGACATCCGCAGTGTCGGATCCCCGCCCGGTGGCTGCCTGATGGGGACGTGCCTCGGAGCGAGGCGCCCCGACGGAGACGACGAGTGCGCCGGCCCTCTCCGCGGCACGGAGCGCGCGGCGCGTGCGCTCGGGGATCGCCTCGGCGAACGGCAGCACGATGGCGGTGTTCTCGTCGATCGACGCAGCGCCGGTGGACGCGCTGCCGCTCGACAGGACGTCGAGCGCGTCGTCGTCGACGAGGTCGAAGTCGAGCCCGGCGTCGCGGATCGCGGCAGGGATCTCGTCGCCGATGTGCGCGCGGAGCGTGCGCCACAGGTCGAGGTTGCCGCCCTTCTCCGGGCCCAGGCGCGGATACACGTCGGATGTCGGCAGGTACAGCAGAACGTCGCGCACCGGTGACCCCTGACGGAGCAACGCGCTCAATCGGGCGAGGTACTCGGTGAGCCGCGGCATCGCGGGCCACCACGCGTTGCGATCGTCGAGGGCGCCGGAGGCATAGAAGAACCAGCCGAGGCCTGGCGCATCCGGAGCGCTGTACGGCCAGCCGTGCCCGATCAGCTGATTGATGCCGAGCAGGAAGTGCTCGTGCGCCTCACCCTTGAGGTCGAGAGGCGTCCCGCGGAACGACGGCGAATGCACCCACGTCCACGTCTCGGACGAGACCACAGATCGACCGAGATGATGGGCGGCGGATGACGCCCATCGGGTCTGCGGAATGCCGCGCCATCCCCAGCCTTCGCCCTCGACCAGGTCGGCATGGCCGTAGCTTCCCAGCCGTGCGGGCGGGGTTCCGTAGCTCTGCACACGGAACGGAACGCCACGCTGCTTCGCCCATCCGCGCACCACGTCGAGGAAGTTCTCCTCGTACAGTTCGCCGAGCGTCGTGTAGTACTCGGCGCGGAACTCGGCGGAACCGGGGGCATCGAAGCGCAGTCGCCACAGGTCCGGGATCAGGTCGCGGCCGCGCCGCGCGACGAACTCGGCTGGCAGTCGCGGCGTCCAGTTCGCGTGGTAGACCTCCAGGCTGTCGCAGAACACGGATCCCAGCAGGTCGGCGGGCACGGCATCCAGGAGCGGATCCGCCACGGCGGCCAGGTGCGCGGCCGTGGCCTCCGCGCTGTAGTGGTCGAGCACGGGACCCTCCGCACCGGATGCCGCACGCTTCACCTGCTGCCCGGTCGGAGACGACCAGGCGATCGCGAGCTGTCGCGGTCCCCGTCCGGATCCGATATGCACCCGCCCGTCGAGCACCGGAACCTGCTCGAAGGTCACAGGACGGTCGTGCACCGTGCCCTCGGCGATGAACACGGCGACCAGGAGGTCGTCGGGATGCGCGGATTCCGCCGAGAGGTCGAGCGCGTCGATCCCGATGTCCCGCACGTCCCAGCGCAGTGTGCGAGCCGCGGTGTCGGATCCGATGTGCCCACCGCCGTACGACCAGCCGCTGCCGAGCGTGAGGTCGAAGCGCAGACCGAGCTCCCGCGCGGTACGTGCCGCGAAGGCGACATCATCCAGGAATCCGGGGGAGAGGAACGGATGCTCCGCGCGCGACAGCGGGTACACGAACGCCACCTCGACCCCGCCGATGCCCGCATCCCGCATGGCGCGCAGCTCGCGCGCCAGCTCGCCGCGGTCGACATCCGGACCGAACCACCACCACCGCATCATCGGACGGCTGTCCGCAGGCGGAGTGCGGAAGGACTCGATCACGGAACGGGCGGAAGGCTCGCCCGCGTGTGCGGATGGCTGAGGGGTCATGCGATGGGTCCTCCGGATGACGGCGGGCTGCGGTGTCGACTGTGGTGCTATCGAGGGTCGTGGACGGTGGCCGGCTGGTCTATCGGCGCCGCATCAGTGAGCGCCGTGTCCCTCTGCGTCGCGTCGATCGACGCCAGAGCGCTTCGGCGCCGGATGCCCGCGCCACGACCTCAGGAAATCGACGATGGCATGCACCATCGCCGGGGTCAGCTCGTGGCCCGCGTCGAAGAAGCGCCCGCGGTAGCCGGGCAGGTTCCGCAGCGCCTCGTGCGCCGCACGCATGCCGGCGGGCGGAAAGAGGGGATCGCGCTCGCCGTAGAGCACGAAGAGCTCGCGCGGGCGTCCGATCCTGGCGATGTCCGGCCAGTCCGCGACCTGCGGCAGGCCGGGGCTGTGCAGCAGCCAGGAGTGCGTCTCGATGTAGTCGGGCATCAGCGATCCGAATGTCGCCATCATGCCGGCGATCACCGTCGCACCCACTCGTGGATCCAGCGCGCCGACGAGCTGGGCGCGTCCTCCGCCGCCGGAGAAGCCGACGGTCGCGAGTCGCGCGGAATCCACGCCGTCGAGGCCGGCGAGCACGTCGAGCGCGACGAGGTCGTCGGCGACGACCATGCCCGCGAACGTCTGTCCGAGCACGCCTGCAGCCTTCGCGATCAGCTCCTCATGGGCGCTGGAGACCGCGTCGAACTCCTCGTCCGGAGTCGGAACGTGATCCTCTGCAGCCCAGAGTGCGAGGAGGGCGTCACGGGTGCGCGCGAGCTTCGGCGGCAGCCGCGTGAGATCGAAGCGCCTGCTGGCCCACGAGAACGTGTCGTGCGCGAGCACGATCGCGTCCGCCCGCGCCAGCCGGTTCGCCAGCGCTTCCGGCCTGTCACCGATGAGGTCGACGAGCTGCGCGGCACCCGTTGAGCGTCGCCCGCCGTGCGGATGCAGCGCGAGGATGCCGGGCAGCGGCCCCCGCGCCCCTTTCGGTCGCAGCTCCCATGCCTGGGTCGCCGGTCCGTACGGCATCCGCCAGCGGAGCGGGGTGATGCTCAGACCGGACACCTCGACGGATGCGCCCCGGTGGACCCCGGCGACGGCCGGCGTTTCGCGCAGCCCGAGCACGTCAGCGAGCTCCTGGGAACGCGGATCCGCCGCGGCGAAGGGCGCCGCGGCGGATGCGTGGATCGGCCACTCCTCGTAGCCGGGAATGGCGGACATCGAGGGGACGGACCCGAGGCTGCGGTGCGGCGATGCCTGGCCGCCTGAGTCCGCGGGTCCGTCCGCTGAGGTCACGACGCGGCGTCGATCAGGCTCTGCAGTTCCGACCGGAACGCGGTTGCCGCATCGGCGGGCGTGGCGCGTCCGAAGATGACGTCCTGCGTGTGCCGCTGCGCGACGGATGCCGCGGTGCTGGTGCCCTTCGGCGGCACCGGCGGCACCCACTTGATCTCGGACTTGATGTTCTCGAGGTAGGTCACGGCGAGCTGATCGGTGTCAGACAGCAGTGGCTTGACGACGGCGAGCACCTTTTCGTTGGCGGGGATGCCGCGCTCTGCGAGCTGCAGCTTGCCGGCCTCCGTGCTGTTCAGGAAGTAGTTGATCACGCCGCCGGCCTGCGCCGGGTACTTCGTCTGCGATCCGATCGACCAGAACATCGACGGCTTGAAGTACAGGCCGTTCTTCGCCGCTGATCCTGCGATGCTCGGCGGACGCAGCAGTACGAGGTCGCCGCCGTTGGACTGCTGGTAGGCCGTGACCTGGTTGCTCCACATCCAGCCCATCGCAACCTTGCTCGTGCCGAACAGGGTCTGGTTCAGCGAAGCGGCGACGTCGTTCGTGAACTGGTCGGGCGTGGGGCCGTCGCCTGCGTCGAACAGCTTCTTGATCAGCGTGAACCAGCTGGCCACGTTGGCGGCCGTGAAGCCGAGCTTGCCCTTGTCGGTGTAGAGCTGCTGGCCGTGCTGGTGCAGCCAGAGCTGCAGATCCTGGTCGCCGCTGTTCCAGTTGCTTCCGGTGAAGTCGCCGCCGGAGCCCTTCTTGAGCTTGTCGCAGATGTCGAGGAAGTCGTCCCAGGTCCAGGTCTTGTCGTCGGGGACCTTGACGCCCGCCTTCTCGAAGAGGGTCTTGTTGGCGGCGACACCATAGGCGTTGTTGCCGGTGGGGATGCCGTACAGCTTGCCGTCGAGCGTTCCGGCCGGCAGCGAGGCCTTGAGCGGCGCCGTGTCGATGCTCGAGACGGTCGACATGTCGAGCAGGGCGCCGCGTCCGCCGTACTCGGCGATGTACGCCTGGTCCATCTGGATGACGTCGGGCTCGGTCTGACCCGCGACCTGCGTGGAGAGCTTGGTCCAGTACGTCGCCCACTCACCAGGGGCCGGGTTGATGGTGATCTTCGAGTGGGCGCTCGTGTAGTTCGTGAGGAGCTTGTTCGTGTACTCCGTGCGGACGGGGTTGGACCACCACTCGAAGTTGAGCGTGGCCTTCTTGAACGCGTCGCCGGCCTTGGCCGTCGAGGATGCTCCGGCTCCCGCCGGAGTCGCGGACGTACCGCATCCGGCGAGCAGGAGCGTGGTACCGATCCCGGTCAGTGCGAGGGCACCGAACTGGCGTCGGGAAATCTGCTGCTGTGACATGTGGCCTCCTTGCCATGCTGTGGTCACGCGGGGAAACGCTTTCCAGCATCGTTTCGCTCATTATCCAGACCCCGTTCGGGCGGAGTCAAGCGCTCGACGACACTTTCAGAAATCGCTTTCTGGCTGCTCAGTCTAGACGGACTCGCTGCGGGTGCATGAACTCCGTGTCGCGAACGTTATGCGTCGTGGCACGAACGTTATGCGGGCGATCAGCCGAGGAGCTGCCACGGCCCGTCGGCCGCGGTGGGCACCTCGTTCCTCGTCCACCACTTCGCCGTGTACAGGGATCCGTCGTAGCTCACGACGTCGCCGGCGTGGAAGATCCGGGATGCGGTCCACAGCGTCGTCCCGTCGCTCGTCGTGGCGAGCTGCTCCCAGGGCCCGTTCGTGTCTCCCGGCGTCTGGTCGCGCGTCCAGTAGTCGGCCTTGTACCGCTGCCCGTGGTACACCACGACGTCGCCCGTGTCGAAGATCCGGCTCGGCGTCCAGATGGAGGTGCCGTCGGGCGCCGTTCGGAGCTGCTGCCACGGCCCGGTCGGGTCGCCGGGCGTCTGCCCCTGAGTCCACCACGACGCCGACCAGAGCGTGTCCTGGTACTCGACTGCCGTGCCCGTCGTGTACGCACTTGCCGACGACCAGGCGGGAGCGAACACGAAGGCGGCGGTCGCCGTCACGGGAGCCGAACCGGTCGGTGCGAGGCCGGGACGCACGGTGAACGTGACGGTGACGGATCCGGCGGTCGACGAGTCCCATCCGGAGACGGTCACGTCGTCATCGGTCAGCACGACCGTCGAGCCGTCGGCCCGCGTGCCGTGCAGCACGGCGCTGCCCGCGACAGCCGTTCCGGTCGCGAACGCCTCCTCCGCCGGCGTCACCGACAGTGTCTGCACCGCAGGCACGAGCGCTGCCTTCGCCGAGGCGATGGCTGAGGATGCCGCATCCACCTGCTCCTGCGAGGCGAGGACGTTCTTCGCCACCTCGGCGCCCGCGTTCCTGGCGACCATGAGGGGTGTCCAACTGTCGGCGCTGTATCGGCTCGAATCCAGGGCGTCCACGTCGGCGATGGCCGCGTCGAGCGTGCCGAAGTCCGCCGTCTCGCGAGTGAGTTGGAGCACATACGTGCCGGAGTCGCCGGGATACGAATCCACTGCCACGTCGATCGTGTTCGGCCCTGGCTGCACCGGGACTGTCGCATCCGTCGCTCCTGCGGCAAGTGTCGTGCCGTTCACCTGGACCTGCTGGCCCGCCCAGCCCAGTCGCCAGGTGAGGTGGACGGACGCGACGGTCGCGTCGAGCGTCTGCGTCACGGTGTACGGATTGCCCGATCCCTGACGCTCGCCGGCGAACACCGGATCGAGGGTGAGCCCGTCTATCGAGAGGTCGCGCAGACGCGCGAGCTGGTTCGGATTCGTCCGGGAGAGCGAGACGACGTAGGTCTTCTGCGTGCCGTCCTCGGCGGTGACCACGACCGGCACGTTCGTCGTCACGAACGCGTCGCTGTCCGATCCGTCGCCGAGGGCGACCTCGACCGGCGCGCCGGCGGATGCCGGCCTGCCGTCGACGGTGACCTTCGCGAACGGGCTCTCCGGCGTCACGGCGATCGTCGCGGAGGTGTCGTACGGATCGGTCCCGCCGGTGAAGGTCGTGCCGTCCTGGGCAGGCGTCAGGGCCACGTCGCCGCTGGCAGCGTGGGCCGTGATCGTGCCGAGCGCTGTGTCGTCGTAGTCGACGGGAGCCCCCGTGTTGACCCTGAAGTAGTCCACGAGCATGTCGCCGACGTTCGATCCGTTCACGAAGAAGTCGAAGTAGTCGAGAGCGCCCACCGTGGTGCGCAGCGGCTGGTTGGTGAGCACGGGCGTGCTCATGTCGTCGACGTAGAAGTCGAACGTCCCGGTGTCGAGGTCGACAACGTTGCGCACGGTGTACCACTGTCCGACCGTGTAGCTCACGACGTTCTTCACGCTGGAAGATCCCGTGACGTTGTGCGTCATGATCTGGCCCTTGGAGAAGCCGAACGTCGCCGCCGGGTTCGTGGACGATGCCGGATTCGCGGCGTTCCAGTCCGACGCGGCGTAGGAGTACATCGCCACCTGGTTCGCCGATGTGTTGGTGCTCGTGCGTTGTATCCGCGCCTCGACGGTGACCGTTCCGGTGAGTCCGAGGGCCGACGTGTTGTGCACGGCGAGCACGCCGGAGCTCGAGCTGGTCTTGTCGACGCTCAGATACCTGTCGCCCGGCTGGTCGGGGTTGTCGACGACGCTGACGGATCCGACTGCCGGGGCGGTGTTCGCGACCAGCACCCCGTCGGATGTCTGGGTGAAGTCGCCGGTCGGGTCGTCGTCGAACGTCTCGTTGATCGCGTAGTGGGTGGCACCGGCCTCGGCGGAGACGACGAGGTCGACCGTCACGCTGCGCGCCGGCTTCACCTCGACGTCGGAGCGCGACGCGGTCTCGTATCCGGACTTCGCAGCCTGAAGCGTGTAGCCGGAGCCCATCGGCACGTCAGACATCGTGTAGGCGCCGTTCGCGTCGGTGGTCGTCGTTGCGACCGTCTTCGTGCCCTGAGCCAGCGTCATGTCCGCGCCGGCGAGTGGTTTCCCTCCGGAGGTGACGGTGCCGGTCACGGTTCCGACCGTGGAGGTCGTCTGGCCGAGCGCGAGATCCTGAGCGAGGGTCTGCCCGGCGCCGAGGGTGACCGCAACGGGGGAGCCGTCGGCGTATCCCGCCGCGGTCGCAGTGAACGAGTAATCGCCCGCCGGAACCTCGATGGCGTAGCGGCCGTCCGTACCGGTGGTGAGCGACGTGCTTCCGTAGTGCACCTGCGCGCCCGGCACAGCCGCGCCGTCCTGGTCGCGGACGATCCCGACGATCACCCCCTTGCCGGCAGCCGGCTGGTAGGAGGACGGTCCGATGGTCGGCGGCGAGGTCAGCGCGTTTCCGAAGAAGTCGGATGAGATCGGGAGCGCGCTCGTTGCCGAGGCTCCCGTCACCGCGATGCCGGGGGCGAGCTCGCTCAGGTCAACGGGCGTGCCGGCTGCGATGAGGGGTGACGACGCCGAACCGGGCGTGATGTTCGCGATGGCCGTCGCGGGATCGCCGACGCCGGGGTCGGTCGTGATCGGATGAGCATCCTGCGCTGGAGCGCTGACGTCGGGTCCGTAATAGGCGTTGTTCGCGAATGAAACGCCGGGGAAGGAAGCCTGCAGCGTGGCGCCGCTCACCGAGGAGAGCGTGTTCACGAACACGTTGTCGTAGAGGTAGTGCCGGTTCTTGTCCGTCAGGATGCTGCTGTTGGTGCCCGACGAGTTGAAGAATCCGACGGAGTTGTTCGAGGACGGCGCACGCGTGTTGTACATCAGGTTGTCGTAGATGACGTTCACACCGGAGTCGCCGTGCGGGTTCACGTAGTTGCGCGCGACATCCTGGATCACGTTGTAGCGCACGATCGACGTGCCGAATCCGAAGCCGCACAGCAGCACGCCCTCTCCGGAGTCGTGGAGATAGTTGTCCTGCATCAGGATGTTCGACGTTCCACGGTCGCCGTCGAGGGCATTGGAGTCGGCGGCGTTCGCGCGGTTGAGGATGGCCGCGACCTCGTTGTTCTGCACGACGATGTTGTCCGAGTAGTACATCTCGATGCCGGAGACGCCGGCGCCGTCGATGAGGTTGCCGTCGACGGTGGCGCCCTGCACACTCGTCAGGTAGAGCGAGTCCCATCCGTATTGGGTGTCCCGGTTGGTCAGGTAGTTGTCGGAGATGCGGATGTCGGTGTTCGGGCGCCAGTTCGGATCCTCGGTGACCACGCCGGTGTTGCTCGCCTTCGCGACAGCACGGTCTCCCCAGCCCGGAGCGCGGTCCTGATATCTGTCGGTGCCCATGCCGGAGAACTGCTTGAAGATGACGTTCGCGAACGATGTGTTCGCGACGTAGCTGTCGCTCACAACGACGTCGTCGAACTGGGAGACCGTCGTGCCGTCGCCCTTGAGCCCCTCGAAGAGGATGCCGCCCGTGCGCTTCGACCTGTCGAGGCCCGCGTTGCCGATCGACCACGTGACGCCGCTGACGTCGTGCACGAAGACGTCGTGGATGACGAATCCGCTGAGCGTTCCGGCGTTCTCGCCCTGCACGTGGATGCCGCGCAGGTCGCCGGTCTTCGGGTTCTCTTCGCCGGGCAGGAGTCCCTGGTTCGCGCCAGGCTGCCAGACGGACGGGTCGAATCCGTCTGTCACGTTGCTGATGTCGAGGTTGGAGATGTCCCAGTGCTGCTGGTTCGTCAGCTGCAGCACATCGTTGACGACGCCGCGGCCCTCGAGCTTGGGCGCGTTGCCGCTGCCGTAACTGGAGATGACGATCGGAGCGGCTGCGGTGCCGGATCCCTGCGGGGCGACCAGCGCCGTTGGTGCCGATTCCGTGACATCCGTGGCCACGCCGTTGCTCCAAGTGGTGTAGTCGAATGCCTCCTTCGCCACCTGGTCGCCTGAGGCCGCCCACGTGCTCCCCGCCTTGAGGAGGATGCGGTCGCCGGGCTGGAAGACCGTCGCGTTCACCTTTGCGAATGACTTCCATGCGGTCGCTTCAGTGGTGCCGCCCTGCGAATCGTCTCCGCTCTGCGCATCGACGTAGTAGGTCGTTCCGCTGCCCGCGGGCACCGTGGCGTCCGAGACCGGGAGCTCGCCGCTCTGCACGACGCCACGGCCGGTCGCCTGCAGCTGTGCCTTGTCGGTGTAACCGGTGAAGCCGGTCGTGGCGGTGGAGGCGGCTACCGCGGGGGTCGCCGTGAGACCGGTCACCGTCGTGACGACGGCAGCAGTCAGTGCGACGACGGCGAGGCCTCGTGTTCGTCGTGCTGTCGAGAAGAGGGACATCGGTGTTCCTTTCGCTCCTGCAGGTCTTCGGCAGCGGATGCGACGGGCTTCGCGGGCGCGCTGGGGTCGACGAATCAGGCGTCGGAGCGACGCCTCGCCGAGGTGCGCACCCCGGAGAACTCGGGATGGGCCGCTGCTCGAACTCGAAGCCGAGTTCGCAGAACCGCTCGACCGTGAGCGGATGGTCAGGACACTAGTGAACGTTCACTATTGCTGTCAACTCCCCGGTGCCGCATCCGATGGGGTACTGCGGCGCAGGCCGACTCGGTCGTGACGTCGGTCAGTTGGAGGCCGGTGCGGGTCCACTGGATCCCCGCGGGATCAGCCTTCCGATGATCTCCTGACGCGCCTCAGGGGGCTCCGTGCCCTCGATCCGGGCGATGAGCTGCTGCATGCTCTGCCGGCCGATGAGCTCGAGGTTGTCCTCGACGGTCGACAGCGTGGGCGCGGAGAATCGCGCGAACTCGTCGTTGTCCCATCCCACGACGCTGATGTCGTCCGGAACGCGGATGCCGCGATCCTGCAGCCCTCTGATCACCCCGAACGCGATGGTGTCCTTCGCGGCGAAGATGGCGGTCACGCCAGAGTTCGCAGGCAGATCCCTTGCCGCGTCGTAGCCCGACTGGACGGTCCAGGCGCCTCCGACGACGCCGTACGACTCGAGCCCGAGGCGTTCGATCGCCGCCTGGTACACCAGCAGCCGATTGCGAGCGGATGCCCACCGCTGGTCACCTGCCACGTGCAGGAATCGACGGTGGCCGTGGTCGGCCAGGTGCTTGACGACCTCACCGGCGAAGGCGCCGTCCGCGAACGAGCCCGTCGAGCGCATCTTGTCGTCGTACTGGCCGACGACCAGGATCGGGGTCGACTGATCCGACTGAAGGTCCTGTGTGTCTCCGAGTGGGGTCAGCGAGAGCACGCCCTCCACCCGCTCGCTCTCGAGGAGGGTGCGCACCCGATCGCGGCGACGGGTCTCGTCGCCCTCAAGGCTCACGACATCGACCTCGTATCCGGCCTCGTGCGCCACGGCTGTTGCGCCGAGGAACGGCGTTGGCAGGAAGTACGTCAGCTCTGGAAGCACGATCGCGATGCGGTTCGTTCGACGCGTGCGCATCGACCGTGCGATCAGGTCGGGCTTGTAGTCCAGCTCGCGGATCGCCGCCTCGATCTTCTCGACGGTTGCCGGCTTGAGGCCGCCGTTGAACTGCAGATAGCGGGAGACCGTCTGATGCGAGACGCCGGCACGGCCGGCGACCTCCATGATCGTCACGCGCTTGCGTCGGGGAGCCGTCGCTCTCGTCGCTTTGTTGGCCATGTCATCCCTCGTCCGGTGATTTCTTCGGCAGCGTTCGTCATCTCGCCGCCGGCCATCGCCTGCGTTCGTCACGGTATCCGAAGCCATCGCACTAGGGCATGTCTGACAATTCGGGGCTGGCTGCGGTGCACTCGGCGACCCCGAACTGTCAGACACGCCCTGGGCCCCGCCTCGCCGCTGAAAATCGCGATCGGCTCGGGCCTGTTCGACCCAGTTGCATTCTAGGCGGATATAGTGCAATCTGCACTCAAGAAAGTGAGCGTTCACTTTTCGTGACTGCCTGGACAGTGTCCTGCGCAGCCGGATCCGCTCGATCACAGCCTGGCAAGGAGGCCACATGTCACAGCAACAGATTTCCCGACGCCAGTTCGGTGCGCTCGCACTGACCGGTATCGGCACGACGTTCCTGCTCGCGGGATGCGGGACGTCCGCTCCGACCGGTGGAGGTGCGACGACGGCGGCGGCAGGTGACGCCTTCAAGAAGGCGACCTTGACGCTCGCGTGGTGGACCAATCCGCTTCGCACGCAGTACACCGACGCGATCGTGACGAAGTTCACGAAGGCGCATCCGAAGGTCACGGTCAACCAGGCTCCCGGCGAGTGGGCGACCTACTGGACCAAGCTGTCGACGCAGGTGGCTGCGCAGACCGCACCGGACATCATCCAGATGGACCAGGCGTACATCTCCGAGTACGGCGGTCGCGGCGCCCTGCTCGACATGAGCAACGTGGGAAGCATCGACACGGAACCGCTGAAGTCGTCGCTGGCGGCGGGCACGCAGGGCGGCAAACTGTTCGGCATCCCGGCAGGCAACACCGTCTACAGCGTGTTCGCGAACAAGACGCTGTTCGAGAAGGCCGGTCTCGATCTCCCCGACGACAAGACCTGGACGTGGGATGACTACATCGCCCTGAGCACGAAGCTCGCGAAGGCATCAGGCGGCGAGTTCACGGGCACGTCCTGGTACGGCGCCGATCAGGATCTGCAGATCTGGCTGCACCAGCACGGCCAGCAGCTCTACACCGACAAGGGCAAGCTCGCCTTCACGGCAGACGGCGTCGCGAACTGGTTCACGATGGTCAAGAAGCTCTTCGCTTCCGGCGGTGGCCCCACCGCCGACCAGTACACCAACGACATCGCCTCGTCGGTGCAGCAGGAGCTCTTCGGCACGAACAAGTCCGCCATGGGATGGCACTGGAACTCGCAGCTGACGGCCCTCGCCCAGGCGAACGGCGGTGATCTGGTGCTGCTGCGTCCGCCGAGCTCGTCCGGTTCGGCGAAGAAGAACGGTCTCTATCTCAAGCCGTCGATGTACTGGTCGATGTCGGCGCAGACCAAGTATCCGGCGCAGGCCGGGGGCCTGATCAACGTCTTCCTCAACGACACGTCGGCTGCGAAGCTGCAGTTGATCGATCGAGGCATTCCGACGAACGCGAAGGTGCTTGAGACGATCACGCCGCTGCTCGCGAAGACCGACCAGCTCGCCATCGCCTACATGCAGAACGTCAAGAGCGAGATCTCCTGGGTGCCGCCGGTTCCGCCGAAGGGGACCAGCACGGTCGCCCAGGTTGCGCAGCGCCACACGCAGGACGTGATCTTCGGTCGTGCCACTCCCGCCGATGCCGCCGCCGCGTTCAAGTCCGAGGTCCAGAGCCTGCTGGACGCCAACTCGTAGTCCGGTCGCGTCGACGCACGTACACTCTCGGCCCGAGCGCGACTCCTCGCTCGGGCCGAGCATCGCCGCCTGCGACCCGACGGACGTTCGCTGACGCCGTCCGGACGCGTGAAAGGAATCCATGACTGAGTACGTCATCAACGACAACGGAGCCTGGTGCTGGTTCCAGGGCGAGCGAGCGCTCGTCGATCCGGAGACCGGAACCCTGGTCGTCGGATCGATCGCCGCCGCCGAAGGACCGGGAGGAAAGCGCAGGGCGGGCAACGTCGAGCTCACGGTGGTCGATCTCGCATCGCGCGCGGCGACGATCGTCATGCTGCACGAGGCGCTCGAGATCGACGACCACGACGTTCCGGCGCTGTGGCGTCGTGCGGACGGACGATGGCTCGCCGCCTACACGAAGCACAAGACCGACGACCTGATGCGCTGGCGGGTCAGCGAACCCGGAGATCCGACCAGCTGGGGGCCTGAGCGCACGTTCGACTGGGCGCCGTTCACCGGCGGACGAGGCGTCACCTACACCAATCTGCACGAGCTCGACGGACGGCTGTACTGCTTCAGCAGAGCCGTGAACGACGATCCGTGCGCACTCGTCTCCGACGACGACGGCGACACGTGGACGTATGCCGGCAAAGTCTTCACCCGACCCAAGGTCGGCTACGTCAACGGGTACACGCGATACGCGGCATCCGAGGGACGGATCGATCTGGTCACGACGGATCATCATCCGCGCGACTACGACAACTCGATCTATCACGGATACTTCGCCGGGGGCGCACTGCGCCGGAGCGACGGAACCGTGGTCGACGAGCACCCGTTCGATCCGCAGACCGATGCCCCTTCGCAGGTCGAGCTGACAACGGTGCTGGGTGCGGGGGAGCGGATCGGCGGCGTGAGGCTCACGCACGCCTGGACATCCGACATCCGCCGGGATGCCGCAGGCACGATCGCCGCCACCATCACGGCACGCGGTGACGACGCCCCCGGCCCCGAGGAGGAGTTCGCCAGGATGCGCCAGGTGTCGGATCACCGCTTCGTCTACGCGCGTCTGGATGCGGACGGGGACTGGGTGCGGCATCCGCTGGCCAAGGCGGGTGCCGGGCTGCTGCCGCACGAGCAGGACTACACGGGACTCGCCGTCATCGATCCCGACGATCTCGACGTCGTCTACGTGTCGACGCCGTTCGACCCGCGAACGGATGAGCGCACCGACCACCACGAGATCTATGCGGGACGCACCACGGACTCGGGTGCGAGCTGGACGTGGGAGGCGATCACGCAGGGCTCGGACGTCGACAACCTGCGCCCGATCGCGGTTTCAGGAGTCCCGGATCGCAGCCTCCTCCTCTGGTTCCGTGGGGAGATGACGGCGTCACAGCACTTCCGTTGCGAGATCGTGCTCCGCGACGTGGTCCGAGGGGGTGGCAGCGGATGTTAGTCTGTGTCAGAAATCGCTTTCTGAGTTCGCTTGACGAGTGCGGGTACCGGCAGGTACCGTTGCTCGGACATTGGGCGGGAAGCGCTTTCCGCGGCGACGTCGCCAGGGGCCTTGTACTGTCAGCCAGTGCGGGCCGCCGGCGGATCCGCACCATGTATTCAGCGTCGATTACAAGGGGGCTCGCGTGAGCGTCTTCGAAGAGTTGCGTTCTGTGAGGTCGTCCAAGACGACCGGCAAACGCGACAACAAGGCGGCTTTCTTCTTCTTGCTGCCGTGGCTCCTGGGCCTGATCCTCATCACCGCCGGACCGATGATCGCGTCGCTGTGGTTGTCGTTCACGAACTACAACCTGATTCAGGCGCCGCACCTCATCGGATTCGACAACTACGTGCGCATGTTCCAGGACACGCGCCTGTTGAACTCTCTGCGGGTGACCTTCGAGTACGTGTTCATCTCGGTGCCGATCCAGCTGGTGATCGCACTGGCGGCGGCGATGGTGCTGGACAAGGGCATGCGCGCGCTGCCGTTCTACCGCTCCGTGTTCTACCTGCCGTCGCTGCTGGGCAGCTCGGTGGCGGTCGCGATCCTATGGCGTCAGATCTTCAGCCAGACCGGTCTGGTGAACCAGGTGCTGGGACTGTTCGGACTGCACAACATGCCCGGATGGATCTCCGACCCGCAGTTCGCGCTCGGCACGATCATCATCCTGAACGTGTGGACGTTCGGTGCGCCGATGATCATCTTCCTCGCCGGCCTGCGCCAGATTCCCGACATGTACTACGAGGCGGCGTCAATCGACGGTGCGGGGTTCTGGACTCGGTTCTTCCGGATCACGTTGCCGATGCTGTCGCCGATCATCTTCTTCAACATCATTCTGCAGCTGATCGGGGCGTTCCAGTCGTTCACGCAGGCGTTCGTGGTGTCGGGAGGAACGGGCGGGCCGTCGGACTCGACCATGTTCTACACGCTGTACCTGTACCAGCAGGGCTTCAACCAATTCAACATGGGCTACGCGTCGGCGATGGCCTGGCTGCTGTTCATCATCATCGCGATCATCACGGCCGTGACGTTCGCCACCTCGAAGTATTGGGTGTTCTATGACAACTGAGACCGCAACCCGAGCACTCGTCGTGCCGGAGAAGCAGCGCAAGAGCGGCCGATCCGCATCCCGTGGCGTGAAGCGCTCCGCCTGGAGCATCGTCAAGCACGTCATCATGATCCTGCTGGCGTTCGTGATGCTCTATCCGCTGTTGTGGATGGTGGTCAGCTCGTTGCGGCCGAACAACGCGATCTTCACCGATCCGAGCATCGTCCCGAACAGCTTCCAGTGGAGCAACTACACCGCCGGCTGGAACGCGCTGTCGGATCCCTTCAGCCTCTACCTCGGCAACTCGATCATCATCGTGATCGGCGCGATCCTGGGCAACCTGCTGGCCTGCTCGCTCGCCGCCTACGCGTTCGCCCGGCTGGAGTTCCGGTTCAAGCGGGTGGCATTCACGATCATGCTGCTGACCATCATGCTGCCGTTCCAGGTGACCCTGGTGCCGCAGTACATCATGTTCTCGTACGTGCACATGCTGAACACGTTCTGGCCGCTGATCCTGCCGAAGATCCTCGGCACGGACTCGTTCTTCATCTTCCTGATGGTGCAGTTCATCCGCGGGATCCCGCGCGAACTGGACGAGGCGGCGCGCATCGACGGCTGCGGGCATCCGCGGATCTTCTTCCGCGTCATCCTGCCGCTCATGACGCCTGCACTGGCGACCACGACGATCTTCACGTTCATCTGGATGTGGAACGAGTTCTTCGGCCCGATCGTCTACCTGACCCAGCCGCACACGTGGACGGTGCAGGTGGCACTCGGACAGTTCATCGACAACCAGACCGGCGGAAACTGGGGAGCCCTGTTCGCCATGTCGGTCGTGTCGCTGATACCCGTGTTCCTCGCCTTCCTCATCGGTCAGCGCTTCCTCATCAGAGGCATCGCCACCACCGGCATCAAGTAGCGCGCTGGAGCTGATAGCGGAGGCCATTTCCGGCCTCCGCCGCGACGTCAGCGCCGACCGCCGTCCCGGCGGTCGGTTACCAGCAGATCCCAACCGGCCTTCGCCGCGACGCTCCCTCGTGCTCGGCCGGAGGTCGGAACAACGACGCGGGAAGTGGCTCGTAGGGCACATCACCGAACGCCGTCTTGGCGGTCGGCTGTGGCGGGAGGTTGCCGACCGCATGCGAGACAATCGTGGAGACGGCCGGGCAGGTCGGTGTGCGAAGGAGCAGCAGTGGCAACAGGGATCGACACCACACCGGGTGGGGAACCGGGCGCGACGTCCGCCGTTCCCACGCTCGCCGACGTTGCGCGCCATGCGGGCGTCTCGCTCGCGACAGCATCCAGGGCTCTGAACGGCAGCACGCGCACGGTGAACCCGGAGCTGAAGGCGAAGGTGGAGGCATCCGCGCTCGAGCTGCGCTACTCGACGAACGTGCAGGCGCAGGCAGTGGCGCGCGGCACGAGTCGTACCGTCGCCCTGGTGCTCGGCGACATCGCCGACCCCTACTTCTCGGCGATCACGGCGGGCGTGGTCGATGCCGCTGCCAGGCACCGGCTCGTCGTGACGATGTCCTCGGCCGGCACCGAGCCGAAGCACGTCGTCGAGACGATCGCCGCGCTGCGCGGTCAGCGTCCGACAGCCGTGATCGTCGTCGGAAGCCGTTACGTCGATGAGGAGACGGAGGCCGCGATCGCCGCCGAGCTGAGCGCCGTGGAGAACCAAGGCGGCAGCGTCGCACTGATCGGTGCGCGGGCGAACGACTTCCGGGCGGTGCCGGTGCTGAACGCCGAGGGCGCGGCGGAGCTCGCCGACGCCCTCGTGGACCGCGGATACCGCGACTTCGCCGTGCTCGCCGGTCCGGCGGGCCTCACGACAGCCGCGGATCGCGCGAGCGGATTCCTGCGCGGGCTGGCCGGCCACGGCATCCGTCCGCAGGAGTCGTCGATCGTGCACGGCGGGTTCTCCCGGAAGGGCGGATACAGCGACATGCTCGCGCTGCTGGATGCCGGCATCCGTCCGCAGTGCGTCTTCGCCGTCACCGACGTGATGGCCGTCGGCGCCATGACGGCGATGCGGGAGCGCGGGATCGCACCGGGTACGGAGATCGCCGTGGCCGGCTACGACGACATCGAGATGCTGCAGGACGTGGTGCCCTCGCTGACGACGGTGTCGCTGCCGCTTCGCGACCTCGGCGAGCAGTCCCTGGAGCTCGCGCTCACCGAGGGTGACGCGGACGCGGCGCCGATCCGCGGCGTGGTAACGCTCCACGACAGCACGCCCACCGTCTGAGCGCCGGCGGCGGCGCGGCCGCCCGGCCGCCGACGAGCCCCAGTTGTTGCTGAGCCACCCCATTGTTGCCGAGCCACCCTGTTGTTGGCGAACCACCCTGTTCTTGGCGAACCACCCTGTTGTTGGCGAACCACCCCTCTACTCGCGCGAATTCGAGGGTGGTTGGGCAACATCCGGGTGCGTCGCCGTCGCGCTGGGTCGTCGTCGCGCCGGGTCGTCGTCGTCGCGCCGGGTCGTCGTCGTGCTGGGTCGCCGTCGTGCGGGTTACCGTCGTGCCGGGGCGTCGTGTGGGGCGCCGTCGGGTGGGGCGCCGTCGGGTTGGGCGCTCATGCGGCCGCGGGGAAGGCGACCGTGGTCTGGGCTCCGTCCGGCCAGGTCACCTCGAGCTCCGCTCCGGCACCGCCGGACACGACGCGCGCCGACGGCGGCTCGGATCCGGCGCGTCCCAGGCGGGATGCCGCGATGACGGTCTCTCCCGGCGCGACGTCGTCGAACGCGAGGCGGGGCACCGAGACGTGCTCGCCGAGTGGCGATGTTCCCGACTCCTCGTGCACGGACGGATGTCCGCCGGCAGTCAGCGCCACGAGCTCGGCCACGAGGCCGTCCGCCTCGACGCGCGCGTGCAGGTCACGCAGCTGGGCTGTGGGCGAAGTTGCGGAGGACAACGGCCATCCACTGATCCGGATGGCGACAGGCGCGGACGCGGTGGCCGGTGCGGCAGCGGACGCGTGCGCCGTGTCGGTGTCGTTTCCGCTGCCATCCGCATCTGCACCCGCATCCGCATCGTGCGGAGCGACCCGCACCGCACGCACCTCCCACGGTCCTCGCACGATCGACACCGTCTGCAGGTCCGGACCCGGGACGATCACACCCTGCCGGCCGGATCCGTGGTCGGGCGACGTGTCGCCGCTGGAGTCGACCCAGTGCGCGTGCGTCACCGAGGTGGCGTATGCCGCGATCCCGTCGTCGCCGATGATCCCCTTCTCGAAGCCCGTCCGATGGCTGGAGCGCCCTTCACTGTCCAGGACTCCGGCCGAGTTGTCTGCAGGGTCGTCGATCGTCGCGCCGATCAGCGGCGGGATCGTCGCGGTCGAGTACGCGAAGCGGGCGTACAGCGGCGAGTCGCCCGCGCCGTCGCCCTTCGCCGCGCGGTCTGCGCCGTGGTTGAACAGCCGCACGATGCCGTCGTCGCGGGTTCCGCTGAGGATCCAGCCGGCCGGCCGGATGACCGTCCTGGTGTCCGCCACCTCGACGGGCAGCGGCTCCTCGACCGCCTGCCAGACGGGATGGTCCGCCGGGAGCAGGAGGCCGAGCATCCCCTTGGATGCCCAGTACGGTGATCCCGGTCCCGAGTAGTTCTGCGCCATGTCGGGCCACTCGCCGAAGAACCCGAGCGAGAGCAGGCCGTCGGGCGTGATGGACCCGCGTTCGACGAACGCCTTGAGCACGCCGGATGCCGCACGTCGGATGAGACCCGGCCCCAGCGTCGTCGCTCCGGTGACGGCGCCCATCCAGAGGGGTGCGGCAGTCGCGAACCGGTAGATGAGGCTGCGGCCCTGGATCACGGGCACGCCGTCCGCCCCGATCAGGTGGACGTAGTCGTCGAGGAATTCGCTCAGCCGGCCGCGGAACACCGGGTCCAGTGTCCGCGCGCCGAGCTCGGCGGATCCCTCAGCAGCCGTCCAGAGCAGGGGGTAGACGTGCATGGCCCAGCCGCAGTAGTAGTCGAAGGCGCGCAGGGAACCGTCGGCGTACCATCCGTCTGCCCGGTAGTAGGACTCGATCGTCGCCAGGTCGCCTCTCACGCGCTCGAGGTCGTACGGTCCGCCGACGGAAGCGAGGAACGTCTCGACGGTGAGACGGAACCAGAGCCAGTTGTTGTCCGGGTACCAGCCGACGGGGGACTGGGCGAGCCAGTCGATGATCTGCTGCTTCTCGTCCGCGGTGTAGGTGTCCCAGATCCACGGTCGGGTCAGCTGCAGGGCGAGCGCGATGGATGCCGCCTCCACCTTGGCCTGGTCCCTCTCGCCGGGCAGCGGCCACCGCTGGAGGTTCGCGGGGTCCGTTCCAGCGAGGAGGCCGTCGCGGTACCACGGGGTGAAGCCGAGAGGATCTCGTCCGCTTTCGCCCGCCGAGCGGAACGCGTAGAGAAGGAGGGAGCGGGCGAAGCCCTCGAATCCGTCGCTGTCGGCTCCGTTCGCGCTCGTGCGCCCCTCGAGGACGACCCGGCTGCGGGTCGACGAGAAGAACGGACGCAGGGACAGCAGCAGGTGGTCGGCGACGGCGGCCCAGTGCTCCCGCGTCCATCCGGTGTAGGGCGACAGCGTGCGGTCTTCGTCGGGCAGGGTCAGCGTGGGTGCGGCAATCGGGGAGGTCATGACTCTTCCTCGGAAAGTAGGCGGGTGGCGGCGGAGGCGGCGGGCTGGGGATCCGCATGCTGGGAGGAGTCCCGCACGTGGAGCTCCGGAGTGAGCATGACCCGGTGCGCGGGACGGGTGGGGCCGGCATCCAGTCTGGCGATCAGCAGGTTGACGGCCTCGCGTCCGACGAACTGCTTCGGCGGACGCACGGCGGAGATCGCGGGATCACCGAACCGGGCGACCTCGTCGTCGTACGCGACGAGCGCGAGATCGTCGGGCACACGGATGCCGCGGTCACGCGCGTGCTGCTCCAGCGCGAGTGCAGGCGGATCCGACAGCACGATGAGCGCCGTCGTTCCGGTGTCCTTGCAGATCTTCAGCACGTCGTCCATGGCGCGTTCGCGGTCGAGGTCGTCGAAGTTCGTCGTGTCGACGTCGGCGACATCCGTCGGCAGACCGAGCGACTTCAGTGCCTTGCGCCAGCCGTGGCGCACGAAGCGCGAGGTCGGATTGTGCCAGTGAGCGAGCAGTCCGATGCGCTCGTGACCGACGGCTCGCAGGTGACGGACGGCCTGGGCCGCGCCTGCCGCGTGATCCGTCGCGACGGACTCGAGGCGTTGAACGGCAGCTGCCGAACGGATGCGCCGCTCGGCCAGCACCACCGGCACCGGCAGCGAGTCCAGCCAGCGCAGCATCTCGATGCCCTCCTGACCGGAGGTCGCAGGCGCGACGATCAGGCCGTGCATGCCGGGGGTGTTGACCAGCGCCTCCACCTGTTTGCGGTTGTCGCGCACGTCGTACGTGGATGCCCGCAGCAGGAAGCGTGCCCGCAGCTGCGTCGCCTGCGCCCTCGCCCCGTTTACGATGGCCGGCCAGTAATAGTCGAGCGACGGCACGACCATGCCGATCGTGTACTTCGTCAGCGACGGATCGTGTCCTGCGAGCCCCGGAGTGAGCCCCGGCTCTATCGAGCTGCGCAACGTGGCCCCGCCGTGCACGCGGGTGACCAGGCCCTGTTGCGCGAGCGCGTTGATGTCCCGACGGATCGTCAGCTCACTGACGGCCAGCCGGGTGGCCATCTCGCTCACGGTGACGGATCCGTGCCCGCGCACCTCGTCCATGATCCGTTCCCGCCGCTGCAGCGAGAACAGGGAGCCGCCCGTGCCGCTCATCGGAGTTGCTCGGTCTCGGCTTCGGCGAGCTCGTCGATGACCGTGATCAGGCGTCCGTGGAGACCTGCGACGGTGAAGGTGGCCCTGGTCAATCGATCACCCCAGACGGCACGGAGCTCGCCGTCGTCCAGCTCCCACACCTGAAGCGTCGGTGCGATCCGCTCCCGCGTGGTGATCGCGACGGAGTGTCCGTCCTGCTCGACGATGATCCCTTCTTCGTCCTGGCGCACGTCGCCGGCGAGCAGAAGGTGCACCTCGTGCGCGGCTGCGGAGTCGATCGTCGGCTCGGCCGCATCCGGTGTCGGAGCGGAGCCGAGCTGCCACTCGTCGACGATCTCGACGCGCGTCGGCGCGACGAGACGGAACGTGCGGCGCCATCCGTGCGGTTCGGGGAGCGGGTACGCGCCCGCCAGCTCGAGGGCGAACTCCGCCGGCAGGTCGACGGCGTCCAGCTCGCGCACCTCGTCGGCCGGACCGAAGGGTGCCGCGACGACGGCAGCGGCGAACCGCGGGCCGGCGCCCTGTTCGAGGCGGAAGGGAGCAGGGGCGTTGTGCCATCCGCTCTGCATCACGCGGATCTCGTAGCGCTCGGGGCTGAAGGTCTGCGCCGTGTAGACGGGCTTGCCGGCGTCGATGACGAGCGGATGCCCGCCCGCGGCCACGATGAAGGATCCGACGTCCTTGTGGTTGTGGTTCTCGTCGTTGGTGCCGCCCTTCGCGGCCAGTGCCAGTCCGTTCGCCGAACCGCTCCGTGCACGGAGCACGGCAAGCTGCACGGACGGCAGCCAGACTCCTGCCGGCAGCGGTGGACGCTCGGGCTCCGCCGCGCACCACTCGGCGTCCGTGATCGCGTGCAGCAGACGGGGCAGCCCACCCTCGGCGGTCCCCACAGGGGATCCCGACCGACGGGCACTGGAAGCCCACGCCAGGATCCGCGCGTCGCCGAGCCGGCGTCCCCATCGGAACGGCACGTGCCACGGCTCGTTGCCACTGGTGACCGGTCGCCCGTCTGCGACGTTCACGTACCAGCCGTCTGCGAGCTGCATGCGCAGCGGATAGTGCAGGGTCTGCGCCACGACAGGCACCTCGGATGCGGCCAAGGCGCTCCTGGAGGATCCGCCGCCGGTGATGCGCTCGACGAGGTCGAGGCATTCGAGCATGCGCACGGCGCCGTTCCACCAGTACGAGACGCCTTCGTCGATCGCGCCGTCGGCCGGCAGCTCCGCGACATAGCGATCGAGGCTCTCGATGGCTCGCGCGATGATGCGGGCGAGGCGCTCGTCGTCGTCGAGCAGCAGAACGGCGGCGAGCACGACATTACCCAGGATCCACGGGTTCCAGTTGTTCACTTCGCGCCAGTATCCGAGCCACCAGAAGTCGTCTCGTGACTCGAACGGGGTGAACACCCGCAGCTCCGCCTCGTGACGGATGCGCTCCCGCAGCCCCGGCCACGTGGCGTCCCATCGCTCCCCGAGCACGTGGTCGGCGAGCGCGAGCTGCGCCACGATGTCGCCCGCCTGCAGGTCGACGTATGGCGAGGACGCGTCGGAGATGACGAATCCGCGGCGGGCGTGTGCGTCGTCGTGGGCCGGCCAGCTCCAGGTGCTCTGCTCGCAGAACAGCACGGCGCCGTCCGCGGCCTCGTCGATCCAGCGCTGCTCGTCGGTGACGGCCGCCATCACGACGGCGCGGGTGATCCGATGCTGTCTGGCGAACACCGCGTTCTGGAATTCGTCACGATCGCCGTCGCGCACGAAGCGTGCGAACGAGGATGCCAGCGCGTTCGGCCAGGGACGGCCCGCCTCCTGCTCGGCGACGTCGGTGATCGCCGCGACCGTCGCGGGATCCACGCGCGACCAGGCGTGACGATCGGAGCTCGACGGGATGCCGACCCGGCCACGCGCACCGGCGAGGGTAGCGAGCAGGGCGGGTTCGCGCATCCGCTCGCCCCACTCGTCGTAGAGCGGACCGCGGAACTCGGAGCGCTCGACGCGGAGCCCCTCCGGCGGCGTTGCGTGGGCGTTGACGCGTGAGTCGGGGGCATCGGCTGACCGGCCGCGGTCGGCGCTCTCGTTCGTCTCGGGCGCTGCCGCGGTGGCCGCTCGTGCATCGTGCGTTCCCAGTTGCGGCACCGTCGCCGACCTCCCCGGTGAGTGGCCCATGCGGACGGGCCATTTGAACTTTCGTGTGTCTTCGTGTTCGAATCTGATCGTTCTGTTTGATCTCGATCGGGTTTGAGTATCTACTGTCTTCTGCGACGGCGCAACGGCGACTCCGACGCTCTCCGACTCCCGAACGAATCCGCTGGAGCTCCCACAGCATGACCGCACCGACCACGCCCGAAGCGGGCAAACCCCAGGCCCTCGTGGTGATGTCTCGCGACACCTTCGAGATGCAGTTCGATCACGAGCGTCTCGAGCGACTCCGCAGCCTCGCCGATGTGCCTGAGCCGGTGTTCACCGATGACCTGGACGCCCCGGGGCTCGCCGATCGGCTCGAGCGCGTCGAGGTGCTGCTCACCGGGTGGGGAGCTCCCCGTCTGGACGCGACACGCCTGAACCGCATGCCGGGCCTGCGCGCGATGCTGCACTGTGCAGGCACCATTCGGCCGCAGGTGTCTGAGGAGTTCTGGCGCCGGGGCATCCGGGCTTCGAACGCTGCAGACACCAACGCCATCCCCGTCGCCGAGTTCACGCTCGCGGCCATCATCATGGCGGGCAAGAAGGCTCCGTTCATCGCGGCGGATCCGATCGCCCGCCGGGACAGCGCCGCCAAGATCGCCGGATACGGCGAGCTCTCCAACCTCGGACTCACGATCGGCGTCGTCGGATTCAGTCGCGTCGGACGGCGGGTCGTCGAACTCGTGCAACAGCTCGACGATGTCACCGTGCTGGTGTCGGATCCGTACGCCGATCCGCTCGAGGTGCGCGCGGCGGGCGGCGAACTCGTCGCACTCGATGAACTCCTCCCGCTGGTCGACGTGCTGTCGCTGCACGCGCCGGCGCTTCCGTCGACGGCACGTATGATCGGCGCATCCCAGCTGGCCGCCCTGCGCGACCACGCGACGCTCATCAACACGGCACGCGGAAGTCTCGTCGACACGGCCGCCCTCGAGGCGGAATGCGCCACAGGACGCATCAACGCGATGCTCGACGTGACCGATCCGGAGCCGTTGGGCGCGGAATCCGTGCTCTTCGGCCTGCCCAACGTGATGGTCACGCCGCACCTTGCCGGATCCCTGGGATCCGAGGTGCACCGTCTCACCGACGCCGCGCTCGATGAGCTCGAGCGCTACGTCGCCGGCGATCCGCTGCTCGACGAGATCACGAGCGAGGAACTGCAGCTGAGCGCGTGACGCCCCGCTGCGCCAGAACAGAACAGACCAGCACCACCAAAAAGGCAACCCTGACAACAACAGACCTGCACCACCAAGAAGCAACCCGATAACAAAGGAGTTATGTCCTCATGAAACGCTCACTGATCGCGGCAGGCGCGGTCATCGCAGCCGCCGCGCTCGCGCTGTCCGGATGCGCGGGAACCGCGTCCGACACCTCTGCCAGCTCGACTCCGGGCGGCAAGACCACGCTGCGCGTCTCCGTCTGGAACTATGCCCAGACGCCGGAGTTCAAGGCACTGTTCGACGCCTTCCACAAGGCGAACCCGAACATCACGATCCAGCCGGTCGACATCCTCGCCGCGAACTACGAGGACAAGATCACCACGATGCTGGCCGGTGGCGACACCACAGACATCATCACCGTGAAGAACCTCACCGACTACTCCGGATACGCGCAGAAGCAGCAGTTCGTCGACGTCTCCGACATCGCGAAGTCGCTTCCGGCGGACAAGATCCCCGCCCTGGCGAACTACGACTTCAAGGGCACGACCTACGCGATCCCGTACCGGCAGGACTTCAACGTCCTCTACTACAACAAGACGATGTTCAAGGATGCCGGCCTGTCCGACCCGACGAACCTCACCTGGAAGGAGTTCGCGGCCGATGCCGCCAAGCTCACCAAGGGCGACGGCAGCTCGAAGGTCTACGGCGCCTACATCCACACCTGGAACTCCATGGTGCAGGGCATCGCGGCCGCGCAGACGGGCAACAACCCGAACACGCCGAGCTACGACTGGATGAAGGACCAGTACAACCTGACGCTCGGCATGCAGAACGCGGGCACGACCATGAACTGGGCGACGGCGAACAGCCAGCAGGTGGCCTACAAGGACGTGTTCGAGAAGGGTCAGGCCGCGATGGTGCCCATGGGCACGTGGCTGATCGCACCGCTGCTGGCTGACAAGGCTGCAGGCACGACCAACGTCGACTGGGGCATCGCGCCGCTCCCGCAGATCAAGGCGAACGGCAAGATCACGACCGACGGCGGTCCGACCGGGTTCGGCATCAACAAGAACTCCAAGAACCAGGCAGCGGCGAAGAAGTTCCTCCAGTTCGCGGTGAGCCCTGAGGGAGCCAAGGCCGTGGCATCCATCGGCATCGTGCCCGCGTACCACAGCGCCGACATCACGAAGGCGTACTTCGCCCTCGACGGCATGCCGCAGGACGCCACCTCGAAGAAGGCGTTCAACCCCGACACGATCAAGCTCGACGCACCGGTCGCGGCGAACACCGCCGCCATCGGCACCATCCTCAACCAGGAGCATCAGCTGATCATGACCGGCAGCAAGTCGGTCGACGACGGCCTGGCCGAGATGGCGAGCCGCGTGAAGTCCGAGGTGTTGAACCAGTAGTCAGTGCCCGTAGGGTGCGGTCGGGGCGGCGAGATGTCCGCGCCGGCCGCACCCGAGGTTCCCCCCAGAGAACGGAGCTGTTCCGCTGAGCCGGACGACACATCATGACGACCATCACTGAACGCACGAACGCGACGGTGCAGACCTCGCCGTCCGGTGCGCCGCCTGCCCGCAGAGCCGCGGGCCGCAGGATGCGCAGGCGCAGCATCCTGATCGGCTGGAGTTTCATCCTGCCGAACTTCCTGGGTTTCGCGCTGTTCACGCTCGTGCCCGTGATCGCCGCCTTCGTGCTGGCGTTCATGAACTGGGATGCGTACAACCCGCCGACGTGGGCCGGCATCCACAACTTCGTGCGCCTCTTCGGCGACGACAACTTCCACGTGGCTTTGGCCAACACGCTGCTGTACGCGGTCGGCCACGTGCCCCTGACCCTGGCGTTCTCGCTCGGTCTGGCGCTGCTGCTGAACCAGAAGCTGCGCGGGATCGCGTTCTTCCGGGTCGCGATCTTCTTTCCGTACATCACGTCGCTGGTGGCGATCGCGATCGTGTGGAACATGCTGTTCGATCCGACGAGCGGTCCGATCAACCAGTTCCTGCACTTCATCGGCATCGCGAACCCGCCCGGATGGACCTCCAGCACCGGATGGGCGCTGCCTGCGGTGATCATCACCGGCGTGTGGCGCGACATGGGGTACTACATGGTGCTCTTCCTCGCCGGGCTGCAGGCCATCCCCAACGAGTACTACGAAGCAGCGGAGGTGGACGGCGCAGGCAAGTGGCGCACGTTCTGGTCCATCACCCTGCCGTCGCTGCGGCCGACCACATTCCTCGTGCTCGTGCTGCTGAGCGTGTCGAGCTTCAAGGTGTTCGACCTCATCTTCGTGATGACGCAGGGCGGTCCGGGCCGGGCGACGCTGGTGTTGTCGCAGCTCATCTACCAGGACGGCATCATCAACGGCCAGTTCGGCTACTCGTCCGCGATCTCGCTCGTGCTGTTCGTGATCGTGCTGATCGTGACCGTGTTCCAGTTCCGCATCCAGCAGATCAGGGAGCGCTGATGTCCACCCTCACCTCCGACCTCGTCCAGGAGCTGGAGACCGAGCACACGCATCCGTCGCGTCGGCCCGAACGGCGCGGAAGGCGCCGCATCCGCTCCCGCCTCGGCAAGACGGGAATGTACGTGCTGCTGGTGGTGCTGCTGGCGATCGTGCTGCTGCCGTTCATCTGGATGCTCTCCTCGTCGTTCAAGCACGACAACGAGGTGCTCTCGGTGCCGATCCAGTGGATCCCGTCCACGTTCGTGTGGAGCAACTACTCCCAGATCTGGACGCAGATCCCGATGGCCGGATACCTGATGAACTCGGCGATCCTCGCCATCACGATCACGTTCCTGCAGGTGCTCACCGGCAGCTTCGCGGCGTACGGGTTCTCCAAGGTGCGCTTCCCCGGACGGGACGCCCTGTTCCTCGCGTACATCGCGACCATCGCTGTGCCGTGGCAGGCGTACATGATCCCGCAGTACGTGATGATGCAGAAGGCTGGACTGACGAACACGTTCCTCGCGCTGATCCTGCTGCAGGCGTTCGGTGCGTTCGGCGTGTTCCTGATGCGGCAGTACTACATGACCATTCCCGACGAGCTGAACGAGGCCGCCCGCATCGACGGCCTCAACGACTACGGGATCTGGGCGCGCATCATCCTGCCGCTCTCGAAACCCGCCCTCGCGTCCCTCGCGCTGCTGACGTTCGTGAACACGTGGAACGACTACATGGGTCCGTTCATCTACCTCTCCAGCAACGAGCTGTGGACGGTGCAGATCGGCCTCAAATCCTTCATCGGTCAGTACTCCGCGCAGTACGCCATGATCATGACCGGATCGGTGATCTCGATCATCCCGATCCTCGCCATCTTCCTGGCAGGGCAGCGCTACTTCATCAGCGGCATCGCGACGAGCGGAATGAAGGGATGACCGCCACGGCACCCACCGTCGGATCGTCGAGGAGCGGCGCCCCCGCACGGACCGCCGTCTCGGCGGGCGCCGCCGGGACGATGCGGACCGCGGGTCACGCACGGGCCTCCGAAGGGACCCGGGTCGTCAGCCGGACGGATGCCGCCGGCGCGAACCCGCGCCGGCGGTTCTTCCAGTTCCGCAACGAGACGATGGAGACGATCTTCGGCTACGCGTACGCGTTGCTCTTGGCCGACGTGCTCCTCATCGTCTTCAACCTGCCGCTGGCCGTCATGCTGTTCGTGACGGTGGACTCGCTGGCGTCCTGGCCGTTCTCCCTGCTGCTCTCCCTCACACTCGCGCCCTCGCTGGTCGGTGCGTTCGAGGTGTTTCGTGCGATGAAGACCGAGGGGCGTCCGCGGCCCTTCGCCGCGTTCTGGCAGGGATATCGCCGCCGCGGTGCAGCCGCGTTCCTCGTCGGGCTCGTCACGGCCGCGATCGTCGGTTTCGTGCTGCTCGACGGGACCATCACCGCCGGCACCATCTGGGCACCGCTGCTCGGACCACTGTTCGCCGTCCTCGGCATCGGATCCGTCGCCGCAGCGCTCTTCGCCCTCGCGGGACTCGTCGTCTTCGAGAAGGCGTCCCTCAGGGCCATCGCGAAGGCCGCGCTCTACCTGGCGGTGCGGCGCTGGTACTTCAGCGTCGTCTCCCTCGTGATGGTCGCTCTCATCGGTGCCGCCGTGCTTCTGCAACCGGTGCTCGGCGCCGCACTCGTGCCGGGCATCCTGCTCTACGCCGTCTTCGCCAACGCGCAGTACTCCTTTCACCGCGTCGTGGAGGATGCCAAGGGCTGACCGCCCACCCTCACCTATCGACCCACCCTCTGTCGTGAGCCGCCCCTCACTTGTCGAACCGCCCCTCTGTTGTCGAGCCACCCTTCAGTTCTCGAGCCACCCCTCTTTTCGCGCGATTTCGGGGGTGGTCCGGCAACAGAGGGGTGGCTCGCGGTTCCGGCGCCTGCGGGGGCACGTGCTGTCACGGGAGTTTCACGCCGAACGCGCTGAGGCGTGAGCCCAGCGCGGCGGTCGTCGCGGCGTGCTTGTCGCCCCAGCGCAGCATCGGTCGCGACGTCGTTCCGCGGATCCAGTCCTCGCGGTACTTCTCATCCAGCAGCACCTGCTCGACGGTGCGTCCGGACCGGAGTGCCTCGTCGGTGTACTTGCCTTCGCCGTCGAACTCCCCGAACGCGTTGACGTCGTCGAAGCCGAAGTCGACCCAGTACGTCCCACCGGTCGGGGATGGCACGGGCACCTGGAGACTCATCTGGCGAAAGCCGAGGCGGTGCAACTGCAGTCGACTGACGCTCTCGCCCGGCAACTGCGCTCGTCCATCGGCGAAAGTCGCAACCCATCGTGCCTGCCGGATGCCGCGCAGCCCGCGGGCGTTGTGCAGCTGACGGCTCACACCCTCGCGCCACGCTCCGGCGAGATCGTCATTCTGCACGTTCTCCCGCACGGCGGCCCGGCGCAGCGAGGCATCCGCGGCGGATACTGCAGCCTCCGGCGTCACGACGCGGGTGAGGTCGGCGACAGTGCGCTCGATGGAGGTGACGGTCATGCCGGCGACGCGGGTGACATCCGACTCCGCCAGGCGGCCTTCGTGCCGCATCACGTCAGGCGAACTGTGGATGTGACGCGGATGGCCGACGAGCACCTCGACGCGTCTTGGTTGGAGACGATAGAGCGGCAGGCCGTGGATGACGGCCGCGGATGCGCCCGAGAACACGGGATCGGAGCCGCGTGCGTCCCGCGACACAGCGACGACGTGCACAAGGTGCTTGCCCTCTGGCCAGAGATCGTGCCAATTCCTGCCGGGGATGTACCATCCGCGTCTCACCCGGTGCAGTCGACCGCTCTCCACTGCGCCGGCGATCTCACGGTCCGTCATCCCCTGCTCGGTGAGGTCCTGACGCGACCGAAGGAGTGCTGCCGCCTCCGGGAGCGTGATGGTGCGAGGCATGTCGTTCATCGTGAGGGCTACCCGCCCTCGACGGGGCAGACGTGGCGATCTGTGGAGAGTTCAGCGCTTGTCCACAGGCGCGCGAGCTCACCCTTCGGTCGCCACCCCCCTGTCGTCGAACCACCCTCTTGTCGTCGAACCACCCGTCTGTTCGCGTGGAGTACGGGGTGGTTCGACAACAACATGCGGGCTCGGGAACGTGATGTGTGCTGGGGCCCCTAGACAGCGGGGGCGAGGAGCAGCCATATAGCGTCGAGCGCGGCGGATGCCGTCGCCGCTCTCTCCGCTCTCTCGATGGGCTCGGCCAGGACCCAGCCGTCTATGACGGTCAGCGACGCGATCACCCACGTCGAGAGCAGGTCGGCGGGTAGGTCGGTACGGATCACGCCGAGCTCTCGGCCTTTCAGCAGCGCGGCCTCGATCCAGCCGAGCACGGCGGCGCGGACCGCGGAGATCGCTCGCGACCCGGCCAGCCCTGCCGAATTATGGAACATGAGGCCGAGGTTCGCGAGCTCCGGCCGTTCTGAGGCCAGACCAGTGAATCGGGCGAGCATCGCCGACAGCTCCGCCCGGAACGTCTCTGCGGTGAGCGACGCCAGATCCGGCGGGCGTGCCCGCTCGATCATGGTGCCCGCCATGGTTTCCGTCACCCAGTCGTGCAAGGCCGCCTTGTCCGCGAAGCGATGGTAGAAGGACCCCTTGCCCATGTTCGACTGCTTCAGGATGTCGTTGAGCGAGGCATCCTCGAGACCTTTGGCCCCGAACGCTTCCGCGGCGGCGAGCCTGAGGCGTTCGGATGCCTCGGCCGCGAGCGGACGCGCTGGACGGGACATGGGTACCAGCCTAGTCTATTCCTGTACCAGTCAGTACAGGAATGCGAGGATATCGGATGAGCGAGGTCGTTGTGGTCGCCGGAGCGACTGGATACGTGGGCAGGCACGTCGTCGAGGCGCTCGACGCTCGCGGATACCGCGTCCGCGCCCTCGTGCGTTCCCGCGAGCGTGCGGAGAAGCCGGGGGCGTTCGATGCGCCGTCTCTTGCGGGGCATGTCGCCGAGTGGCGCGTCGTCGACTTCGATGCGCCCGAGACGATCGACGGCGTGTGCGACGGCGCCGATCGCGTCGTCTCCGCACTCGGCGTCACTCGCCAGAAGGCGAATCCGTGGCAGATCGACTTCCGCGGGAATCTCGCGGTGCTCGCCGACGCGGAGAAGCACGCGCTGGCATCCTTCGCCTATGTGAACGTGCTGCATTCGGACGTCGGCGGCTCGATGACGATGCGGTCGAAGTTCGCGTTCACGCAAGCGTTGTCGCGCAGCAGTGTGACGTCGCAGATCGTCAACCCGTCCGGCTACTTCTCCGACATGACCGACTTTCTACGCATGGCACAGCGAGGGCTGGGTTTCACGCTGGGCGCCGGTTCCACGAGGGTGAACCCGATCCACGGCGCCGATCTCGCGACGTTCATCGCAGATCGGTTCGTCGGCGGACCCGGCGCCTGGGATGTCGGCGGCCCCGACACCTTCACCTACCGCGAACTCGAGGAACTCGCGTTCCGCGTCGCGGGTCGCACGCCACGCATCCTGCGCATCGGCCAGGGGATCGGCGGCGCCATGACGTGGGTCGCCGACCGCGGATCACCGCGCCTGGGCAACCTCATCCGCTTCTTTGTGGAGTCCCTCACCGTCGACGCGGTCGGCACGCCGATCGGAGAGAGGCATCTCGAGCCGTACCTGCGGTCGGTCGCGTAGCCGTCGGCGCCTCTGTTCTTGTCGAACCACCCGCCGCTCGCCGAGCCACCCGCCTCTGGCCGAGCCACCCCTTTCTTCGCGCGATTTCGGGGGTGGCTGGACAGATACCGGGTGGCTCGATGAGGAGGGGTGCGTGGGCAGGGTCAGGCGTCGCGGAGGAGCCAGGCAGCCGTCTGGGCGAGGAGTGCGCGGTGCTCAGGCGCGTCGTACGACGCGGCGTCGTGTCCGAGAGCGTCGTACGCGACGCGTGAGGCGCCGCGCTCGAAGGTCCACACCACAGGCTCTCGCGAGCCGTCGAGCTCGTGCCAGGCGAGCTCGGTCACCTCGGGCGAGACCCTCAGGTTCGTGTAGCGCTCGTCGTCGACGTCGAAGTCGCGGATGCCCGCGGTGGCGGGGTGCGCATCCGTCTCCACCTCGATGTGGGCGCGCGAGTACGGCGGATGCATGGACGTGCCGCGCACCCAGATGCCGCCGAGGGCGGTCTCCCACTCGGGCATGAATCCGAAGCTCGTCGACGAGACGTGCAGCGCCAGCAGCGGTCCGCCACGCTCGAGGTAGGCGAGCAGGCCTTCGCGGGTCGCGGCATCCGCGTCGGAGAGGGGGAGCGGATCCCGCTCGTCCGAGCTCTGCACGATGTCGCGTTCCTCAGGCGTGCGGCCGGCGCCCACGTTGAGCACGAGGAGGTCGACATCCCCTGGCGCTGCGAGCGCGGCCAGGCGTGCATCCACGTCGTCGGTCACGCTCACCGTGTGCCCCGCGTCGCGCAGCACCTCGGCGACTCTGGCCGAGGTGATCTCGAACGGATGCCACGGGTCGGCGTAACGGCCGCTCCCCGAAACGACGACGATGTTGGCGTTCACGGTTCCCCTTCCGGGCGTCGGCGGCCTTGCGCGAGCCGGGTGTCAGCCTATGCTAGAGCGGCAATCGCATTCCTGACCCCCACTCGGGGGACACGATCCTCGGACGTGGCGGGACCGGAACGCGATCGATCATCACCGACGATGACGACAGTGCCGAGGCAAGCCTCGGCGGCGAAGGGAATCAGCATGACGACTGCGTCGAAACCGGAAACCCGACGACTCACCTCCGACCAGCGGAACGCGTTCGCGGCATCCTGGCTCGGCTGGATGATGGACGCGTTCGACTACTTCATCATCGTTCTGGTCTACGCGGACATCGCGGCGGAGTTCAACGTCTCGCTGGAACAGATCGCGTTCCTCACCACGATCACGCTGATCATGCGTCCGGTCGGCGCCTATCTGTTCGGGCTCTGGGCGGACCGCGTCGGAAGGCGCATCCCGCTGATCGTCGACGTGTGCTTCTACTCGTTCGTTGGATTCCTGTGTGCTTTCGCGCCCAACTTCGCGGTGCTCTTCATCCTCCGGCTGCTGTACGGCATCGGAATGGGCGGGGAGTGGGGCCTCGGCGCCGCGCTCACCATGGAGAAGGTGCCGCGCGAGCGACGCGGGTTCTTCTCCGGTGTCCTCCAAGCCGGATATTCGGCCGGATACCTGCTCGCCTCGCTCGCGTTCCTGCTCGTGCACTCGGCGCTCGGTCTGAACTGGCGCTGGCTGTTCGTGCTGAGCATCCTGCCCGCCCTGATCAGCCTGATCATCCGCACGCGCGTGAAGGAGTCCGAGGTCTGGGAGAACACGCGCGACCGCATGCAGAAGAAGAACACGTCGATCAAGGCCGTGTTCTTCAACGGCAAGGTGCTGCGCCGGTTCATCTACCTCGTCTTGCTGATGGCGGCCTTCAACTGGATGTCGCACGGCACGCAGGACATCTATCCCACCTTCCTCAAGGCGACAGACCAGGGCGGGGCGGGCCTCGACGCCGCAGTGGCCGGCTGGATCGCCGTGGTCTACAACGCCGGCGCGATCATCGGATGCATCGTGCTCGGCTCGCTCTCGGATCGCTGGGGCCGCAAGGCGACGATCATCCTCGGTGCCGCGCTGACGTTGCCGATCATCCCGATCTTCGCGTTCTCGCACACGGCAGGGCTGCTGTGTCTCGGATCCGCGCTCATCCAGTTCACGACGCAGGGCGCGTGGGGTGCCATCCCTGCCCACCTCAACGAGATGTCGCCGAACGCCATCCGCGGGTTCTATCCGGGCGTGACGTATCAGCTCGGCAACGTGATCGCGGCGTTCAACCTGCCGATCCAGCAGTCTCTGGCGACGCAGATCGGATACCCGTGGTCGATCGCGATCACGGTGGCGATCGCGGCGGTGGCCGTCATCCTGCTCACGGCGTTCGGCAAGCAGGCGAAGGCCATCGACTTCCATGCCGAGGAGCCGGATACCGTGGCCGCCGGGAGCGCGCGAGACTCGGGAGGCGCTGCCCCGGCTCCCGCAGCGGGGTGACGCTCCGCCAACCCTGTGCTCCGCCAACGCTGTGCTCCGCCAACGCTGTGCTCCGCCGGCCCTGTGCTCCGCTGTCCCTTTGCGTCGCTTGGCGCGCGCCCGCCGACACGAAGGGACAGCTGAACGCAGGTCGTGACCGGCCGAGAGGCGGCCGCGCCGCATAGCCTGGGCTCATGGACGCGAGCAGAGCCGCTGAGCCGCACGACAGCATCCGCGTGCACGGTGCCAGGGAGAACAACCTGAAGAACGTCGACGTCGTCATCCCGAAGCGCAGGATGACCGTCTTCACCGGTGTCTCCGGATCGGGCAAGAGCTCGCTGGTCTTCGGTACCATCGCGGCTGAATCGCGCAGGCTCATCAACGAGACCTACAGCGCGTTCGTGCAGGGATTCATGCCGACGGTTCCCCGTCCGGACGTCGACGTGCTGGACGGACTGACCACTGCCATCGCGGTGGATCAGGAACGCATGGGTTCCGACCCCCGGTCCACTGTTGGCACCGCGACGGATGCGAACGCGATGCTGCGCATCCTGTTCAGCCGGCTGGGGCAGCCGCACATCGGATCGCCGAAGGCCTACTCCTTCAATGTCGCCGCCGTGAGCGGTGCCGGAGCGGTGACCTTCCAGAAGAGCGGGCGTGAGGTCAAGGAACGCGCGGCCTTCAACGTCGTCGGAGGCCAGTGCCCGCGCTGTGACGGCCGCGGAAGCGTCCAAGACTTCGACCTCGCAGAGTTGTTCGACGACAGCAAGTCGCTGAACGATGGTGCCCTGCTCGTCCCCAACCACACGCCGGGCAGCTGGTACGTGCGCATCTATGTCGAGTCGGGGTTTCTCGACCCGGACAAGCCGATCGCGAAGTACAGCAAGCGCGAGCTGAACGACCTGCTCTACAAGGAGCCCGTTCGCACCAAGGCTAACGGCGTGAACGTCTGGTACATGGGCCTCATCCCGCGTATTCAGCAGTCGTTCCTCAGCAAGGACCGGGAGGCGATGCAGCCGCACATCCGAGCGTTCGTCGACCGTGCCATCACCTTCACGACCTGCCCCGAATGCGACGGCACGCGGCTCAACGAAGGCGCCAGATCGTCGAAGGTCGCGGGCATCAGTATCGCGGATGCCTGTGCCATGCAGATCAGCGACCTCGCGTCGTGGGTGCACGGGCTGCGCGACGGCGGGTCCGCAGCCGGGCGGCCGGCGGATGGTGGGGTGGATGCCGCAGCCGTCGCCCCGCTCCTCGCGGCGCTCGGCGAACTCCTCGACGCCTTCGTCGAGATCGGGCTCGGATACCTCTCGCTTGACCGCTCGGCAGGCACGCTCTCCGGCGGCGAGGCCCAGCGCACCAAGATGATCAAGCACCTCGGATCCCCGCTCACCGACGTCACGTACGTGTTCGACGAGCCGAGCGTCGGACTCCATCCGCACGACATCGAACGGATGAATCGCCTGCTGCGCCGGCTGCGCGACAAGGGCAACACGGTGCTTGTCGTCGAGCACAAGCCGGAGGTCATCGAGATCGCCGATCACGCGGTCGACCTCGGTCCTGGTGCCGGTGCTGCCGGCGGATCCGTCTGCTTCGAGGGCACCGTCGACGGACTGCGGGCGAGCGACACGATCACCGGCCGTCATCTCGAGGACAGGGCGGCGCTCAAGGGCGAGGTGAGGCGGGCATCCGGGATGCTCGAGGTGCGGGGCGCGGACGAGCACAACCTGCAGAACGTGGATGTCGACATCCCGCTGGGCGTGCTGACCGTCGTCACCGGAGTGGCCGGATCGGGCAAGAGCTCGCTGATCGACGGATCCGTCGCCGGGCGCGAGGGCGTCGTGTGGGTGGACCAGACGCCCATCCGCGGGTCCAGGCGCAGCAATCCCGCGACCTACACGGGACTCCTGGACCCGATCCGCAAGGCGTTCGCGAAGGCGAACGGCGTGAAGCCTGCGCTGTTCAGCTCGAACTCCGAGGGCGCGTGCCCGGTGTGCAACGGCGCCGGCGTCATCTACACCGACCTCGGCATCATGGCCGGCGTCGCCACGGTATGCGACGAGTGCGACGGCAGACGCTTCAGCGCCGCGGTGCTCGAGTACAAGCTGGGCGGCAAGGACATCAGCGAGGTGCTCGCACTCTCCGTCGACGCCGCGCGCGAGTTCTTCGCGACGGGCGAGGCGCGCACGCAGGCGGCATCCGCCGTGCTGGATCGTCTCTCGGACGTCGGCCTCGGCTACCTCACGATCGGCCAGCCGCTGACCACGCTCTCGGGCGGCGAGCGGCAGCGACTCAAGCTCGCCAGTCACATGACGGAGAAGGGCGGGGTGCTGGTGCTCGACGAACCGACGGCCGGACTTCACCTCGCGGATGTCGCGCAGCTGCTCGCCCTGCTCGACCGCCTCGTCGACGCGGGCAAGTCCGTGATCGTGGTGGAGCACCATCAGGCCGTGATGGCCCATGCCGACTGGATCATCGACCTCGGACCCGGCGCCGGGCACGACGGCGGACGCGTCGTCTTCGAGGGCACGCCCGCGGACCTCGTCGCGTCCCGCTCGACGCTCACCGGCCAACACCTCGCGGAGTACGTGGCCCGCTGACGCCGGCGCGCGCGAAGCGGCAGCCAGGCCGTCGCCGCCGGCGTCACCCCGTTCCGTCTCGGCGCCACCACGTTCCGTCTTCAGGAGGGGCGGGCCGGAGGCCGCCATATCCGGCTGGATGCGCTGTCCTCCTGAAGACGGCACGCGCGAAGCGGCAGTACGCCCGGTCGTCGTCGTCGTCGGCAGCCCGATCCGTCTTGACGCCACCCCGTTCCGTCTTGGCGTCACCCTGTTCCGTCTTCAGGAGGAGCGGGCCGGAGGCCGCTATATGCAGCTGGATGCGCTGTCCTCCTGAAGACGGCACGGCGGAGGGGTGGAGACGCAGCGGCGGAGGGGCCGGGGACGGAGCGGCGGAGGGGCCGGAGGGGCCGGAGGGGTGGAGTGGCGGAGGGGCGGAGGCAGAACGGCGGCGCGGCGACGACGCAGCGGCAGAGGGGCGGCACGCACGGCGCAGCGGCGGAGGGGCTTCGAGTGGGCGCGTGGGCGACTCTTGCTCAGGCCAACAGGCGCTGGTACGCTCTGGTAAGCGCTTTCCCGTCAGGCAGATGACGCAGCAGAACGCCAACCACCACGAACCACCACGAAAGAGAACCCAGTGTCAGAGTCGACCATCGGCATCATCATGAACGGCGTCTCCGGGCGCATGGGCTACCGACAGCACCTCGTGCGCTCCATCCTCGCCATTCGCGAGCAGGGCGGCGTCGAGCTGTCCGACGGACGTCGCGTGCAGGTCGAGCCCCTGCTCGTCGGCCGCAACGAGGCGAAGCTCGCCGAGCTCGCCGCCCGTCACGGCCTCGAGCACTACACGACCGATCTCGACGCTGCGCTCGCCGACCCGCGCTGGCAGGTGTACTCGGACTTCCTCGTGACGAAGGCGCGGGCATCCGCTCTCCGCAAGGCCATCGCAGCGGGCAAGGCCATCTACACGGAGAAGCCGACCGCCGAGACGTTCGAAGAGGCGCTCGAGCTGGCCCGTCTCGCCGACGAGGCAGGCATCAAGAACGGCGTCGTGCACGACAAGCTCTACCTGCCCGGCCTGCGCAAGCTGCGTCGGCTGATCGAGTCCGGGTTCTTCGGCCGCATCCTCTCGGTGCGCGGCGAGTTCGGCTACTGGGTGTTCGAGGGCGACTGGATGCCCGCCCAGCGCCCCAGCTGGAACTACCGCACCGAAGACGGCGGCGGCATCATCGTGGACATGTTCCCGCACTGGAACTACGTGCTCGAGTACCTCTTCGGACGCGTTGAGTCCGTGTACGCGCGGGCCGTGACCGAGATCCCGGAGCGCGTCGACGAGAACGGACACAGCTACCCGGCGACCGCGGATGACGCTGCCTACGCCGTCTTCGACCTCGCCGGAGGCATCACGGCTCAGCTCAACTCGAGCTGGACCACCCGCGTCAACCGCGACGAGCTCGTCGAGTTCCAGGTGGATGGCACGCTCGGCAGCGCCGTCGTCGGCCTGTTCGGCTGCAAGATCCAGCCGCGCAACGCGACCCCGCGCCCCACCTGGAATCCGGACATCCCCGACGGCCACGACTACGCGGCCGACTGGCACGAGGTTCCCGAGACCGAGGTGTTCGAGAACGGCTTCAAGGTGCAGTGGGAGGAGTTCATCCGCCACATCGCCGAGGACGCGCCGTTCCCCTACGACCTTCTTTCCGGAGCCCGCGGCGTGCTCATGGCGGAGAAGGGACTGGAGAGCTCCCGCACCGGCGCCCGCGTCGACATCCCTTCCGTGACGCCCGAGTCGCTGCGTGAGCTGGCCGGGGCCGTCGGAGACGGGGCAGTGCGATGACGGAGCTGCTGCTCGTCGGATCCGAGGGACTCGTGCGATCCGAGTCGCTCATCGAGCACGAGCCGACGCTGACGCCCGCCACCCCGCTGAAATCGCGCGTCGCCTACGCGGCGGCGCACGTCATCCCGAAGCCGTATGCCGACAACGTGCCCGGCGCCCCCGCCGATCTCGACTGGGATGCGACCCTCGCGTTCCGCCACCACGTGTGGTCGCAGGGGCTCGGTGTCGCCGACGCGATGGACACCGCCCAGCGCAACATGGGCCTGGACGCGGCGGCCACGCGCGAGCTGATCTCGCGGAGCGCTCGGGAGGCGGCATCCGTCGGCGGCGCGCTCGTGGTCGGCGTGAACACGGATCACGTCGACGACGAGGTCATCTCGCTCGACGCCGTGATCGACGCCTACCTCGAGCAGTTGGAGTTCACCGAGAACGCCGGTGCCGGCGTCGTGCTCATGGCCTCCAGGCACATGGCGCGCGCCGCCCAGTCGCCCGCCGACTTCGAGCGTGTCTACGCCGCCGTGCTCGAGCGTGCGACGACCCCCGTCGTCCTGCACTGGCTGGGCGAGGCGTTCGACCCGGTGCTGAAGGACTACTTCGGTCAGGGCGACGCGGCGGCGGACACACTCATCCGCATCATCGAGGCGCACTCCGACAAGGTCTCCGGTGTGAAGATGAGCCTGCTGGATGCCGACGCCGAGATCGCGGTTCGCGCTCGCCTTCCGCACACGGCGGCGATGTACACGGGCGACGACTTCAACTACGTCGACCTGATCAAGGGCGACGGCACGACGGTGGAGGGCCCGAACGGATCCCGCGTCGACGCACGCGGCCACTACTCCGACGCGCTGCTCGGCGCGTTCGCCGCGATCGCGCCGGTGGCTGCCCGCGCGATCCGTGCGCTCGACGACGGGGATCCGGATGCCTACGAGCGCATCTTGCGTCCGACGGAGGCACTGAGCCGTCAGGTTTTCGCGGCGCCGACCTTCTACTACAAGACGGGCGTCGCCTTCCTCAGCTGGCTGAACGGGCACCAGGAGTCCTTCACCATGGTGGGCGGACTGCACTCCGCACGCAGCCTGCCACACCTCTCGGAGATCGTGCGTCTGGCGAACGGATCCGGCGCGCTGGAGCGTCCGGAACTGGCCGCCGCGCGCTGGCACGGACTGCTCGCACTGAACGGGATCGTGGAGCGCACCGCGGGAATGCCGTCGGTCGAGCCCGTCGAAACCGCTCCAGCCGAGGGCGACGCTGCTGAAAGGGCTGGTTTGGACAGGCTCAATCAGCGGGATGCTGCCGAGCCGTCCGAGCTCGACGCCGCTCTCGGGCTCATCATGGCCGACGAGCTCTCCGCGGCAGAAGGCAGCGACGGGCAGGACGACGCATGAGCGCGCATCCGCGGTTCTCGCTGAACCAGGCGACGGTCAAGTACGCATCGCTCGCCGAGGCCATCGACGTCACGAAGGCGGCAGGCGTCGAGAGCATCGGCGTGTGGCGCGAGCCCGTCGCCGACATCGGCCTGGATGCCGCCACCCGTCTGATCGCGGACTCCGGCCTGCGCGTGTCCAGTCTGTGCCGCGCCGGCTTCTTCACGACGCCGGAAGGCCCCGAGCGCATGGCCGCCCTCGACGACAACCGACGGGCCATCGACGAGACAGCCGCACTCGCCGAGGCAGGAGCCGACGGATCCGCCGCCGTGCTCGTGCTCGTCGCCGGCGGGCTGCCGCAGGGATCTCGCGACCTGGTCGGCGCACGTGAGCGCGTGCGCGACGCACTGGGGGCGCTCGAGCCGTTCGCGGCATCCGCGGGGGTCACGCTCGCCGTCGAGGCGCTGCACCCGATGTTCGCCGCGGACCGTGCCGTCGTCTCCACGCTCGGCCAGGCCATCGATCTCGCTGTCGCGGCCGGGCCGTCGGTCGGCGTCGTCGTCGACACGTACCACGTGTGGTGGGATCCGCAGGTCTTCGGACAGATCGAACGCGCCGGTCGCTTGGGCCGCATCGCGTCGTACCAGGTGTGCGACTGGCTCACGCCGCTGCCCGCCGACGTGCTGCTTGGACGCGGCGTGCCCGGAGACGGTCACATCGACTTCGGCCCGCTCACCCGCGCGGTCGAGGACGCCGGCTACACCGGCGACATCGAGTGCGAGATCTTCAACACGGATGTCTGGAACCGCCCGTACGCGGAGGTCGCGTGCGAGGTCTCCGCGGCCTTCACCCGGGTCGTGGCGCCCGAGCTGCTGTAATCGGACAAGACCGGACGGGGAGAGGGCGCGACGACGGCGCGGTTCGTTCAGAACTCAGGACGGCCCAGCCGCGGTCTCGCCCTGATCCGCGTGACTCCGGAGTCCGGTGGGCGGCATCGGGTCGCCGATCCTGAGCCCGTGAACACAGAATGCGAGAGAGTTGCCCCATGCGGATCGTGATCGCGCCCGACTCGTTCAAGGGCTCGGCGTCGGCCGTGCGCGTGTGCGAGGCGATCGCCGCCGGATGGCGCGACGTGCGTCCCGACGATGAGCTGGTCGAGCTTCCCATGGCTGACGGCGGAGAGGGCACGCTCGACGCGTTTCTGCTCGCCGTGCCGGGATCCTCGCGCGTGCGCGTCGAGGTGGTCGGACCGGACGGCCAGGAGGTCGAGGCATCCTGGGTGTTGCTCCCGCCGACGCCGGATCTGCCAGGCGGAACGGCCGTCGTCGAGCTGGCGGAGACCAGCGGCCTGCCGCTGATGGCGCATCCGGATCCGCTCGGTGCGCACACCCTGGGCTTCGGGCAGGCGATCGCGGATGCTCTCGACCACGGTGTCTCCCGCCTCCTGCTTGCGATCGGCGGGAGCGCGTCCACGGACGGCGGCACCGGCGCCCTGGTGGCGCTCGGGGCGCTCCTGCTCGACGCAGACGGCGATCCGCTCCAGCTGGGTGGCGGCTCACTGGCAGGCATCGCCCAGGTCGACTTCTCCGAGCTGCCGCCGCTGCCGCCATCCGGCGCACTGGTGCTGAGCGACGTCACGAATCCGCTGCTCGGCGCGGCCGGGGCCGCTCACGTGTTCGGGGAGCAGAAGGGGGCGGATGCCGCCCAGCGCGACACCCTGGACGCCGCGCTCGCCCACTGGGCTGACGCCGTACGGAATGCGGGTGCCGGCGTCGACCCGTCGACGCCAGGGGCGGGCGCCGCCGGTGGCACCGGATTCGGGCTGCTCGCGTGGGGCGCGACCCTCGTCTCCGGTGCCTCGACGATCGCGGATGCGATAGGCCTCGACGACGCCCTGACCGGTGCGGAGCTCATCATCACGGGCGAAGGCCGGTACGACGCACAGACCGACGGCGGCAAGGCCCCAGCGGTGGTTGCTGCGCGCGCGCGGGCGGCAGGCGTGCCGATGGCGCTCGTCGCCGGTGCGATAGCGGTCAAGCCGGTCGGCTTCGCCGGTGCTGTCGCGCTGGCCGACCTTGCCGGCGACGTGCAGGCCGCGATCGACGAGCCGGAGCGCTGGCTCCGTCGCGCGGGAGCCGCGCTGGCCGAGCGGGCCGGACGACTGTAGCCGCACGGGGGTAGTGCGCGGAAACTCGGACATTCGATCCGACCCGCCGCACCTCCGGGTCAGGACTCGGGGTGTCGGACCGGACATCCGATTTCCCGCACGGCCCGTCAGGCCTGCGCAGCGGCCGAGTGTGGTGGCGCGTCCGTCGTGCCGCGCACGACGAGCCGGGCCTGCAGGTGGCGGTGACGGGCGGCATCCTTGCCCGCGAGGAGTTTGGTGAGCATCTGCAGGGCCTCGGCGCCCATGCGTGCGAGCGGCTGGGCGATGGTCGTCAGCGGGGGAGATGAGCTCGCCGCGTCGGGGATGTCGTCGTATCCCATCACGGAGAGGTCGCCCGGCACCTCGAGTCCCAGCTCCTCGGCGACGTGCAGCACTCCGAGGGCGGAGAGGTCGTTCGCGGCGAAGATCGCGGTGGGCGGATCCGACAGCGCCAGCAGCGCGCGGGCCGCGTCTTCCGCGTCGCCCTGCCGATACTCGCCCTTCGCGAGGAGGGCTTCGTCGAACGGTATTCCGGCGTTCTTCAGAGCGTCCCGGTAGCCGAGCTCGCGCAGCCGTGACGACTCGAGGTCGCCGCGTCCCTGGATGTGGGCGATGCGTTGATGCCCGAGCCCGATGAGGTACTCGGTGGCCGTGCGGGCTCCCTTGCGGTTGTCCGAGTCAACGGTGGCCGGTCCGCCCTTGCCAGCGTGCGGGTCGATCGCGACGACGGGGATGCTCGTGGTCGGCAGCGTCTCCGTCGGCGTGACGACGATCGCGCCGTCGATGAGCGTGCCGGCCAGACGCGAGAGCGAGCGGCGCTCCCAGCCGGAGGGAGCGACATCCGTCAACGGACCGGAATAGGCGAGCAGTTCGTACTGCGTGTCGTGCGCCGCGGCCGAGACGCCCTTCAGCAGCTCAACCGAGTACGGCTCGAACCCGGCCACCAGAATGCCGATCACGTTCGTGCGGTGCCTGCGCAGGCTGCTGGCCACCAGGGATGACTCGTACCCGAGCTCCTCGACCACTCTGGTGACCTTCTCGATCGTGGCCGGCGCCACTCCGTAGCGCTCGTTGATCACCTTCGACACCGTTGCGACCGAGACGCCGGCGACCCGCGCGACGTCGGTGATGGTCACCCTCGAGCCCGAGCGGGCCGCGTCGACGTCAGCGATCATCCGTTCACAGTACAGGACCGGGTAATGCGATCCGGCGATTCGCACATCCGCGGCAACAGTGATAGAAAACGTTATCGAAATCGTTTTGCAGATTTCGGGCGAGCACAGCAGATCTCGTCCGGAGATCCCCCTCTGCCAGACATGTCAACGATGACCAAGGAGTACTGAACACATGAAGAAGATGCGCAGTCTCGCTGCGATCGCGGTCGGCGCGGGCCTCGTGCTCGCAACCGCCGGGTGTGCCTCGAGTGGCAACGGAAGCGCCGCGTCCGACAACGGCAAGGTCACCATCACGTTGTGGGACAACTCGACGACCGGCCCCGGCCAGAAGTTCTTCGAGGACGCGGCAGCCGCCTATCACAAGGCTCACCCGAACGTGACGATCAAGCCGCAGTCGATCCAGAACGAAGACCTGGACGGCAAGCTCCAGACCGCACTGAACTCCAACTCCGCGCCGGACATCTTCCTGCAGCGCGGCGGCGGCAAGATGCAGGCCATGGTCGACGCGGACCAGATCCAGGCGCTCGACCTCTCATCGACGGCGAAGACCAACGCGGGTGCCGCAGCCCTCGCCGGCTCGTCCATCGACGGCAAGGTCTACGCCATGCCGCTCGACTTCCTCCCAGAGGGCATCTACTACAGCAAGGACCTGTTCGAGAAAGCCGGCATCACCGAGACGCCGGCCACCATCGGTGAGCTGACCGCAGACGTCGCCAAGCTCAAGGCGAGCGGTGTCGATGCGATCGCCGTCGGCGCGAAGGATGCGTGGCCCGCCGCGCACTGGTACTACAACTTCGCCCTGCGCGAGTGCAGCCAGAAGACCATGGCCTCGACCGCGAAGGACCTCAAGTTCTCCGACGGATGCTGGACCAAGGCCGGCAACGACCTCGCCTCCTTCCTGAAGTCGGACCCCTTCAACTCCGGATTCCTCACGACCTCCGCCCAGCAGGGCGCCGGATCCTCTGCCGGACTGGTGGCCAACCACAAGGCCGCCATGGAGCTCATGGGCAGCTGGGACCCGGGCGTGATGGCCGGCCTCACCGCCGACCAGAAGGTGCCGTCCGACCTCGGTTGGTTCCCGTTCCCGGCGATCGACGGCGGCAAGGGCGACTCCACCGCGCTGCTCGGCGGCATCGACGGATACTCCGTCTCGAAGAACGCGCCCAAGGAGGCCACCGACTTCCTCGAGTTCCTCGTCACCAAGGAGCAGCAGGAGGCCTACGCCACCGCGTTCGACTCCATCCCGGTGAACAAGGACGCGCAGGGTGTCGTGACCGCCTCGTACAACGTCTCCGCGCTGCAGGCCTTCAACAAGGCGGCGTACGCATCCCAGTACCTCGACACGCTGTACGGCCAGAACGTCGGCAACGCGATGAACACCGCGGTCGTCAACCTGCTCGCAGGCAAGGGCACCGCGGCCGACATCGTCAAGGACACCAACTCCGCGGCGGCGAAGGGCTGATCGGCAACAATGAGCACCACCCTGGGCACTGAAACTGCCGTAGGCAGCCGGTCGCAGGGCACCTCCACGGTCGGGGACGCGGTCACCGCGTCCCCGACCTCGCCGCGTGCCCGCAGACGCCGTGGAGGCAGAGGGCGCATGCGGCTCGAGATCGCGCTGCTCTCCGGCCCCGCGATCATCGTCTTCGTGGCGTTCGTGATCTTCCCGGTCGCGCTCGCCGCCTACTACGGCTTCTTCCGGTGGCACGGTTACGGCCCGGCCACCGACTTCGTCGGCCTGCAGAACTACTGGCTGATCCTCACGGATCCCGAGTTCCACGCCGTCCTCTGGCACAACCTGATCATCGCCGTGCTGTCACTGGTGATCCAGGGGCCGCTGGCGATCATCCTCGCGCTGCTCCTGAATCAGAAGATTCGCGGACGGTCTGTCATCCGCGTGCTGATCTTCGTTCCGTACGTCATCTCCGAGGTCATCGTCGGCACCGGATGGAGCCTGATGCTGCAGAGCAACGGCGCCGTCAACGACCTGCTGCAGAACATGGGGCTCGGTTTCCTCAAGACCGGATGGCTCTCCGACCCGAACATCGCGATCTGGTCGCTGCTGGTGATCATCTCGTGGAAGTACATCGGCTTCGCGGTCATCCTGATGCTCGCCGGGCTGCAGTCGATCCCCGAGGAGCTCTTCGAGGCCGCGCAGATCGACGGGGCGTCGTACTGGCAGATCCAGCGTCGCATCACGCTGCCGCTGCTCGGGCCGACGATCCGCATCTGGGCGTTCCTGTCGATCATCGGATCGCTGCAGCTGTTCGACCTCGTCTACATCATCTGGGGCCAGTACATCGCCTCGACCGCCGGCACCTCGACCATGGCGACGTACATGGTCGCGAACGGACGCAATTCGGGCAACTTCGGTTACGGCAACGCCGTCGCGGTCGTCATGTTCGTGATCTCGCTCATCATCGCGCTGCTCTACCAGCGCTTCGTCCTGCGCCGTGATCTTCAGGGCGCCGTCACCGAGGGAGTCAAGTGATGAGTGCGACGACGGTTGCCGCACCACCCGCATCGAAGAAGCGCCAGGCACGTGGTGCAGACAAGAGGGACGCGCCGCGCGGATGGGGACATCCGTTCACCTATTTCATCGCGTTGATCTTCATCGCGGTCTGCATCGCGCCCGTGCTGTACATCGTGTTCGGCGGGTTCCGCACCAACGCACAGATCACGACGAGCCCGTCCGGCCTGCCGAACCCGTGGGTGTTCAGCAACTACACCGACGTGCTCGCATCGTCGACCTTCTGGGGCGAGTTCGCGAACTCGGCCATCGTCGCGATCGTGACGACCGTCGGCACGGTCGTGCTCGGCATCATGGTGAGCTTCGTTCTCGCCCGCTACGAGTTCAAAGGCAAGGGCGCGATGTACTCGCTCTTCGCCGCCGGCCTCATGTTCCCGCTGGTGATCGCCATCACGCCGCTCTACATCGTGATCAAGGATCTCGGTCTCGTGGACAACCTGATGGGCGTCGCGATCCCGCAGATCGCGTTCGCACTCCCGACGACGGTCATCATCATGGTGCCGTTCCTCAAGGCGATCCCGAACGAGATCGAGGAGGCGGCGTCGATCGACGGTGCGAGCCGACTCGGATTCTTCTTCCGCATGGTGATCCCGTTGTCGCTGCCCGGTGTGGTGACGGTGGGGATCCTGGCGTTCGTCGGCGCGTGGAACAACTACGTGCTGCCGCTGTACATCCTCAACTCGCAGGGCAACTTCACCCTGCCGCTTGGCGTGCAGGCGTTCTCGTCCCAGTACTCGCAGGACACCGCGAAGGTGCTGGCGTTCACGTCGCTCTCGATGCTGCCGGCACTGCTGTTCTTCTCCATCTTCGAGCGCCGTATCGTCGGCGGGCTCACCGGGGCCGTGAAGGGGTAGCACGGGCGAACGACACGGCATCGGTTCAACCGGCGCCGTTTGGAACAGCGGCAATCCGGTCCGACGCGCCGAGTCCTGACTGCAGGACGCGGCGCGTCGGACCGGATTGCCGCTTCTCCGCGCGGATCCTCCATGGCAGTCGTCACTGACTGGCATTGGATGTGTGAATAAGTAGGGCTCTGGCCATCACGTTTATCACTGTCCTGGTTCAATAGAGAATCTGTCCCGTGACCGTTCACGATCATCCGAAGCCGGTGTTGCCAGGTGATTCTGCCCTGATTCGTCAGTGCCGACGGTCGTCGGGCCATCGCCCCCGATCGTCGCGTCACGGCGCCGGACGTCGTGGCTGACCGTCCCTTCCTCCTCGCGGGATTCCGTCCCGTCTCTCTTCTTCTCTGCGCAGGCATCGCCGCGCAGCTCTCGACGCCATTGGAGCGTGCTTTCCGTGTCCCCGTCCACCCGTGAGATCCCGACCGTCGCACCGAACAGGCGAACGCGCCGCCGCGGAGGAAGGCCGCCGGTCACCGGCCACCGGTCGGATGACGGACGCCCGTCGGCAGCCGTCGGCTCGACCGGAATCCGACAGGAGCCGCACTCCCCGGCCTCGGGCCAGGGCCCGGAAACCGGGACGGCGACTGCTGCATCCGCTCCTCCCGGGTCGCGGGCCGTTCCGGGCCGGACGACCGATGAGTCGCCCGCACAGGCGCGGGATGCCGCGGCCACGCACTCCGTCGGAGCCGAGTGGCGCAGGCGGATTCTTCCCCTCCTCATCCGTCACCGCGTGCTCGTGGGATCCGCGATGGGACTCGCCGCGGTGTACGCGGTGCTCGTGTCGATGCTGCCGTGGATCCAGCAGGTCATCGTCGACGACGCGATCGTGAAGCACGACGTGCCGATCCTGCCGTGGCTCATCGTCATGGGATCCGTCGGCCTCGTGGTGCTCGGGCTGTCGTTCTCCTGGCGTTACCTCGGCGCCAAGGCGTCGTACGCCGTGCAGTACGACATGCGCAACGGCATGTACGACGCCCTGCAGAAGCTCGACTTCGCCGGACACTCGCAGCTGCAGAGCGGACAGCTCGTGTCACGCGCCAGCTCCGACCTGCTGTGGGTGCAGATCCTCATCGGTTGGTTCCCGCAGCTCGTCTCCACCATCGTCGGCGCCCTCGTCTCGGTCGTCGTCATGGTCACGTTGTCGCCGATCCTCGCCGCGATCGTCGTGGTCATCATCGCCGGCGTGTTCGTGGTGACCCAGCGGATGCGCCGCAACGCCCACGCGGCCGGCTGGCAGGCCCAGCAGCTCGAGGCCGACATGACGACCCAGGTCGAAGAGTCGATGACGGGTGTGCGGGTCGTGCGCGGATTCGGACAGGAGGCTCAGGAGAGCGGACGTCTGCACGGAGCGCTCCGCGACATGTACCGAGCGCGAGTGCGTGCAATCCGCCTGCGTGCTCCGTTCTCGGCGTCCCTGGCCACGGGACCTCAGCTCGGCATCGCGGTGATCCTGCTCGTCGGCGGCGTGTTCGTGCTCATGGGCGACATCCAGGTGGGCGTCTTCCTCGCCTTCACGGGCTATCTCACGGGGCTCGCCGGATCCGCTCAGACGGTGGGCATGGTGCTGAGCAACATGCCCCAGTGCGAGGCCGCGATCGAGAGGATCGGCCAGGTGCTCGACCTGGCGCCGACCCTCACCGAGGTGCAGGATCCGATCTCGCCGGAGCGCTCGGACGGCGAGATCGTGTTCGAGGACGTGGACTTCCGCTACGACGAGTCGGACGACCGTCCGGTGCTCGCCGGCTTCTCGCTGCGGGTCGCACCCGGGGAGTCGGTCGCGCTGGTCGGCACGATCGGCTCCGGCAAATCGACCCTGAACCATCTCGTGCCGCGCTTCTACGACGTCGACGGCGGGCGTGTGCTCGTGGACGGCGTCGACGTGCGCGAACAGCCCATCGCGCGACTCCGATCCCGCGTGGGCGTGGTGTTCGAGAACAGCTTCTTGTTCTCCGACACCATCGCGTCGAACATCGCCTACGGCGTCCCGGATGCCACGCCGGCGACCATCGAGCGCGCCGCCCGTGCCGCGATGGCGCACGACTTCATCATGGAGACGCCCGACGGCTACGACACGATCATCGGAGAACAGGGGATGACGCTCTCGGGCGGACAGCGTCAGCGTGTCGCGCTCGCCAGGGCCATCCTCACGGATCCGGAGATCCTGCTGCTGGACGACGCGACCAGCTCCGTCGACGTGAGCGTCGAGCGGGACATCCACGCGAACCTCGGTCCGTTCCTCGACGCGCGAACGACGATCATCATCGCCTACCGCGAGTCGACGGTGCGGATGGCGGATCGCGTCGTCCTGATGGATGCCGGACGCGTCGCCGACACCGGCACCCACGAGGAACTGTTCGAGCGCAGCGCCCTGTACCGCGAGCTGTTCGGTGATCTGGCATCCGACGATGACTCCGACGCCGGTGCGCTGCTCGAGGATGCGCGGACCGGTCGGTTCGCCGCCTCGCCGGTGGCGTGGCATCCGTCGCGTCCGCAGCAGGCGGGCCTGCTCGACCTGAGCACGTCGCCCGCAGTGAAGGCGAGGATCGCAGCACTGCCGGAGTTCCATGACGAACCGGGCGTGGACATGCACGCCGAGAGCAAGAACCGCGAGCCGTTCCGGCTGGGCAGATTCCTGCGTCCGTACGGCAAGGGATTCGCGGTCGGTCTCGTGTTCGTCGTGATCCAGGTGCTCATCGGGCTGGTCAACCCGCTGATCATCCGGCAGGGGGTCGACGCCGGCATGCTCGGCAAGTCCGTTCCGATGCTGCTCGTCGTCTTCGTGATCGCCGTGCTGCTGACCGTCGCGCTGTTCTTCGACCAGAGGAACGCGCAGCTGTGGACGCAGCGCACGTCGGAACGGCTCCTGCTGGCCATGCGTACCCGCGTCTACGGCCAGCTGCAGCGGCTCGGCATCGACTTCTACGACCGCACGCAGACCGGGCGCATCATGACACGGATGACATCGGACATCGACTCGATCGGCCAGTTGTTCCAGACCGGCGTCATCAACCTCATCATGGCGGTGCTGACCTTCGCCGGTATGGCCGTGGTGATCTCCGTGCTCGACTGGCGGCTCGCGCTCGTGGTGCTCTGCGTCATCCCCCTGGCGGCCGGTGTCACGTGGTGGTACCGGCGCATCGCCTCCGTCGCGTACGACGAGCTGCGCGAGCGGGCGTCGATGCTGAACACCGACCTCGCCGAGTCGATGGCGGGCATCCGCGTCACGCAGGCGTACCGGCGCGAAGCCCGCAACCTCGACGACTTCGCCGCGCTCGGACGCCAGTTCATCTGGTGGGCGCAGCGCAGCGCGTTCGCCAACACGGTGTACGTCGCCTCGGTGGAGTTCCTCTCCACCGCAGCGACCATCGCCGTGCTCGGCGTCGGATTCCTGCTCATCCAGACCGGCGGACTGGGCATCGGAACACTGCTCGCGTTCCTCCTGTACCTGGCGCAGGTGTTCGCGCCCGTGCAGCAGATGTCGACGGTGTTCGACGCGTACCAACGCGCTCGGGCGGGGCTCGTGCGCATCCGCGAGCTGCTGGGACTTCCGTCATCGACCCCGGAGTCGCTCGACCCGCAGCCGGTGGAGCGGCTGGTGGGCGACATCCGTCTCGAGGGTGTTCGGCTCCGCTACGCCGGCACGACGACGGATGCCCTCAGCCGCGTCGACCTGCACGTTCCGGCCGGCCAGCGGGTCGCCTTCGTCGGCCAGACCGGCGCAGGCAAGTCGACGACGATCAAGCTCGTCACACGGTTCTACGATCCGACGGAGGGACGCATCCTCGTCGACGGCAAGGACCTGCAGAGTCTCGACTCCGCCGAATACCGCCACCGCCTCGGATACGTGCCCCAGGAGCCGTTCCTGTTCACGCGTTCGGTGCGCGACAACATCGCCTACGCCGTGCCGGATGCGACGGATGCCGAGGTCGAGGCCGCCGCACGGATCGTCGGCGCGCACGAGTTCATCTCACGCCTGCCCGGCGGATACCACGAGATCGTCACGGAACGCGGACGCTCGCTCTCCAACGGTCAGCGCCAGCTGATCTGCCTGGCCAGGGCGCTGATCGTCGACCCGAGGATCCTCATCCTCGACGAGGCGACGTCCAACCTCGACCTCTCCAGCGAGCGTCGCGTCGACCGGGCCATGCGGCTCATCGCCCGCGGACGGACCACACTCGTCGTGACGCACCGGCCGCAGTCGCTGCACTGGGTGCAGCGCGTGCTCGTCGTCTCGGCCGGCCGCATCGTCGACGACACCACGCCGGACGACTACCTCGAGCGGATGCACGAGCTGGCGGAGGCGTAGGGGGCAGCTCAGGGGTCTGGTCGGCCGGTCGACCGATGCTCGTCTCCGCTCGAAAAGTGTGCCAAGGCATCCACCCCGCGCGGGCTCTACGAGTCTTCAGAACGCTCACGAAGGAGGGATGTAGTGGGGTGCCGGAACAGGCCGTGACACTACTGCCGGCGCTGCCATGATCGATTCGTGCCCGTCGATCCCTCCCTCATCCGTGTCAAGGCGATGCTCATCGCCCCGAATGCGGACGGCAGTCGTCATGCGGTGAGCGTGAACGGTCCGACTGACGAGAATCCACTCGGATTCCATCGCCTGATCGGAGGCGGCGTCGAGGTTGGCGAGACCCATCGGGAGGCAACGTTCCTCGCCGCCGCGCGACCGCTCCCGTGCTCACCCGATCACACGCGCCCGAAGTCGTCCTCGAGTCGCACGATGTCGTCTTCGCCGAGGTAGTCGCCCAACTGCACCTCGATGATGACCAGCGGCTCGTCCTGATCGTTGACGATGCGATGCGGTTGTCCGATCGCGATGTGGATCGTCTGGCCGACCTGAGCCGTGACGGTCTCGCCGTCGATGACCGCCGCGGCGACACCCGAGGCGACGACCCACACCTCGGCGCGATGCTCGTGCGTCTGGTACGAGAGTCGTGACCGGGGGTTCACCTCGATGCGTTTCGTCTTGAACCCCGCACCCTCGTCGAGGATCGTCCACGTTCCCCACGGACGGTGGTCCGACTCTCCGATCACAGACTGTCCTCTCATCCGATCGACTCGCCAACACTACGGGCCTCAGGCAGCGCCCGCGTTCACGCGTGATGGAATCCTGAGTGAGTTCGACGTACGCCCACGCCACGAACGCACAGTCGGCCTGGTCAGGGCGCCGGAATCACCGAGCTCGTGAGGCAACGCACGACGGTCGCTTCATCTGGGTGAGCGTGGCATCGCGAGATGCACACGAACGCGGCCGCACGCATCCGTCATGCTATTGCGAGTATGCACTTACGCGGTATATAAAGCTCACATGTCGATTCGTCAGAGCCTCCTCGCGATCCTGGACCAGGGTCCTTGCTACGGCTACCAGCTGCGCAGCGAGTTCGATCGCCGCACCGGCGGCACCTGGCCGCTCAACGTCGGGCAGATCTACCAGACCCTTGAGCGCCTCGAGCGCGACGGCCTCGTCGCCAAGGGCGAGTCCGATCACGACGGACGGGCCTATTTCGAGATCACGGATGCCGGCCACGCGTCCGTCGGCGCCTGGCTGACGTCGCCCGTCGACCGGCAGAGCGCCACCCGCGACGAGTTCGCGATCAAGCTCGCCATCGCATCCACCCTGCCCGGCGTGGATGTCGCGCAGGTGGTGCAGGTGCAGCGGATGTCGACCCTCGGCCTGCTTCGTGACCTCACCCGCACGAAAGAGGCGATCGACGAGCCGAAGACGGCCGAGGATCTCGCATACCTGCTGATCGTTGATGGGCAGATCTTCAGCCTCGATGGGGAGCTGCGCTGGCTGGACCACACTGAGGGCAGACTGGCGCGGGCCGCAAAGTCCGTGAAGGCGCCGCTGCCGCTGAGCACGGAAACGCCGAAGCGTGGGCGGCCGTTCGGTGGACACGGGGACGCGGCCCACTCCGACACTGCCAACGCCGACACTGCCCGGTCCGACGGCGCCAACGCCGAGGCCGAGCATGTCGCACCGACGGGGGCCTGAGATGACGACACCGCTGCTGCACCTCGACGGGGTGGCGATGCAGTACGGCGCTCAAGGAATCGGCTGCGTCACGGGTTCTGCTGCTTCTCCCAGTCGTCCATGGCGAACCGGTTGATCACGTGCATGTGGTCGAGGTACATGAGCAGCTTGTAGTGCTCGGTGCGCAGCCGGATGAGCTCCGAATAGATCTCGCCGACCGTGACGCCGTTGTTCGATCCTTCGATCTCACCCTCGTGCTGAGGGCCGTAGAGGACTCGTACATCATCCGCGACGTCGACCGAGCCGTGTACGCGGAGGCGGCCGGAGTTTCCCGCCAGGGCGCCGCGGAAGTCGTCGACGACGACGGCGCCGTGCACGGTGACGGCGCCGGTGATCTCTGCAGCCGAGTCGAACGACGTGTTGTCCGGTTGAGCCACGATGCGAGCTGCGGGCAGATCCTCCCGCGTGCCGTTCACCACCAACGACGAGAACCGTCCCTCCGGGTCCGGCTTCACCTCGAGGTGCTCCCCGATGTGCTTCGCCTGCTCTGAGATCGGTCCACCGACTGGCGCCAAGCCACCGATATGTTCGTGTCCACCCATGACTCCCCCTCGTAAATGGTGAGAGTTTCCCATGTTTCTTCGTGGGGCGTCAACGGTGGAAGCTGGGCCGGAGATCGGATCAGGGCGGACGTGTGCTGGACATCGCGACAGGGCCGACGCGCGTTGGAGATCGGCGCGACCTCAGTCCGCGGTCGGATGCTCCGCCACGACGCCCGCGTATCGCGCGTACTGCTCGCGGATGACGGGCCGGTGGTCGGGCTCCGGCTCCGCCACAACGTCGAGCGGCCACTCGGGGCGCACGCCGGTCAGCACCCACGCAGCCTGCGCCGCGGCGCCGTTGGCGACGTATTCTCCGGGCGCCGGGATGACGACGGGAGCGTCGAACACCTGGGCGGCGACGGCCTGCACGGCCGGATTCAGCGTGGCACCGCCCACCAGCAGCAGGCGCTGCTCGCGCACCCCGACCGCGCGCACGGCGTCGAGTCCGGCGGCGAGTCCGCTCAGCATTCCCTCGACCGCGGCACGTGCGATGTTCTCGCGACGGCTCGATGCGATCGTCAGCCCGTGCAGGCTGGCTTTCGCGTCCGGCAGGTTCGGCGTACGTTCGCCCTCGAAGTAGGGAACCAGCACGACCCCCTCGGATCCGGCCGGCGCACGCAGCGCCAGCTCCGCGAAGTCGGCGAAGTCCACGTCGAGCAGATCGGCGATCGAGCCGAGGACGCGCGCCGCGTTCAGGGTCGCGACGAGCGGGAGGAAGCGGCCGGAGGCATCCGCGAATCCCGCGACGGCGCCGGTGGCGTCGTGCGCCGAAGCGTCTGTCACGGCGAAGACGGTTCCGCTCGTGCCGAGCGACACGATGACGTCACCGGATGCCGCCCCCAGCCCGAGCGCAGCCCCCGCGTTGTCCCCGGCACCGGGGCCGACGATGAGGCCCGACGGCACGTTCACGGCGCCGTCCTGCGCAACGGTGGTCCCCGCGGAATCGGCCGGGCGGAGCACGCGCGGCAGCACGACGACGGATGCCTCATCCGCGTCATTCACGGCCGTCGCGCCCTCGAATGCCGCGTCTCTCACGGAGTCGCCGGCATCCGTGCCTCGCGCCTCGCGGCCGGGACGCCCGAGCGCACGCTCGAACAGGTCGAAGTCGTATCCGTCGTCGCGCGGCGACCAGTACGCGGTGCCCGAGGCATCCGAGCGATCGGTGACCAGCGCGTCGAGGTCGGGGCCGAGGGGCGAATCGTCGGCCGGGCCGTAACCGAGCAGGCGCCAGGTCAGCCAGTCGTGCGGGAGCGCGACGGCGGCGACGCGCGCGGCGTTCTCCGGCTCGGCATCCCGCAGCCAGCGAAGCTTCGTCGCAGTGAAAGAGGCGACGGGCACGGCGCCGGCACGCTCGGCGTACTGCGCAGCACCCACCTCCTCGGTGAGGGCGGCGGCCGTCGCGGCACTGCGGGTGTCGTTCCAGAGCAGGGCGTCGCGGATGACGCGACCGCCGGCATCCAACACAACCATGCCGTGCTGTTGTCCGCCGACGGAGATGGCGGAGACGCCGTCGAGGCCGCCGGCGTCGGCGATGGCCCGACCGAGCGCGACCCACCAAGCTGTGGGGTCGACCTCGGTGCCATCCGGATGCGACGCGCGGCCGGAGCGCACCAGCGCACCGGTCTCCAGATCGCGGATGACGATCTTGCAGCTCTGAGTCGACGAGTCGACACCGGCGATGAGGGTCATGGGACGTTCCTTTGGCGGTGGGAGCAGTTCGCGGTGTGGCAGCGGCCGCCGTGCGGCGGGGACCGTCAGCGGCGCTGAGCGGGCGGTGCGCGGCACTGACGGGCGGTCCGCAGCGGAGTCGATGCGGTGGACGGCGGCGCCGGTGCCCACTTCAGGATATTTGGTGACTGGAGCCGTATATGTGCTCAGGTTCGCACATGTCCTGAAGTAGGGACTCGAACACCCGGGCTGGAAGCGCAGCGGACGACCGGGCGGGGAGGGCGCGGGCCGGGGCCGCACGGGTCAGGCGGCAGTCGAGCGAGTCGACCGCCGCCTGACTCGATGGTGGTTGGGGCGCTGCGCGTCCTAGGAGTGGCGGATCAGCGCGCGCCGAGCAGGTGCTCGGTGGCCAGCTGCTGCAGACGCACGAAGCCGAAGCCCTTGCCGTTCAGGTAGGCGTCGGTGTCGAAGTCCTCCCAGGCGCTGCGGTCGGCCTTGATCGACTCGATCGTCTCGCCGTCGTTCAGCGTGTTCTGCTCGAGCTCGAACACCTTGGCGGCCTCGAGCGCCTCCTGCACCTCGGGGTCGGCGCGGAAGGCATCCGCACGCTCCTTGAGGAGCAGATAGGTCTCCATGTTCGCCTTGGCAGAGTCCCACACGCCCGACTCGTCCTCGGTGCGGCTCGGCTTGTAGTCGAAGTGGCGGGGGCCGTCGTACGCCGGTCCGCCGTTCGCTCCGCCGTGCTCGAGCAGGTCGACCAGGGCGAACGCGTTGTGCAGGTCGCCGTGACCGAACGCGAGGTCCTGGTCGTACTTGATGGAGCGCTGGCCGTTCAGGTCGATGTGGAACAGCTTGCCGTGGTACAGCGCCTGGGCGACACCGGAGGTGAAGTTCAGGCCGGCCATGGTCTCGTGTCCGACCTCGGGATTGAGGCCGACGAGCTCGGGGTGCTCGAGCGAGTTGATGAAGGCGATCGCGTGGCCGAGGGTCGGCAGCAGGATGTCACCGCGCGGTTCGTTCGGCTTCGGCTCGATCGCGAAGCGGATGTCCCAGCCCTGCGACAGCACGTAGTCGCCGAGGAAGTCCACGGCCTCCTTGTAGCGGGCGAGAGCGGCCTGGATGTTCTTGGCCGAGTCGTACTCGGCACCCTCGCGTCCGCCCCACATCACGAACGTCTTCGCGCCGAGCTCAACGCCCAGCTCGAGCTGACGCAGGATCTTGCGGATCGTGTAGCGACGCACCTGACGGTCGTTCGAGGTGACGCCACCGTCCTTGAAGACCGGAGCGGAGAACGTGTTGGTCGTGACCATCGGCACGATCAGGCCCGTGTCGGCGAGCGCGCCCTTGAGCCGGTCGATCTGCTTCTGACGCTCGGCGTCGCTCGACCCGAAGGCGAACAGATCGTCGTCGTGGAAGGTGAGACCGTACGCGCCGAGCTCGGCGAGCTTCTCGACGACGTGCACGACGTCGAGGGAGTTACGGGTCGGGCCACCGAACGGGTCGGTGCCGTTGTAGCCGACGGTCCAGAGACCGAAAGAGAACTTGTCTGCGCGCGTGGGCGTGACTGCCATGAGAAGAATCCTTCAGCATCGTCGATGAGTATTTGTTGCGACAGCAAACATATCAGACGTCAAGGGTCGCGTACAGGCGAGTTGCGACATCGGTCTCGGCCAGCGGATCTGCGGGACGCCCTGCTCGCTGCCCCGTCACGGCGCCGGCGACGACGAGCTCCCGGTGGCCCCCCGTCCTCTCTCCCTTTGGGATGCAGAAATGGCTCCACGCAGTTGCGTTTGGAGCCATTTCTGCAGTCCGAAGGCGCTCGAGGTGCACGGTGGACGCGGGACTCACATCCCCAGCAGCTCCGTCAGCGGAGCGCGACCACGGGGTGCAGACGCAACGGATCCGCCCTCGTGCAGGGAGCACGGGATGCGCGTCTGGGTGGCTGCATCCATCCGCCCCTCGAGCCGGGCGATGAGCGCCTGGGCCGCCAGTCGGCCCAGCGGGCTGCCCGGCGCCTGGTAGGTGGTGAGGGGTGGAGTGAGCAGATCGCCCGTCGCCGTCGAGGTGGCGACACCGACGATCGAGATGTCGTCGGGGATGCGCACGCCGCGACGCTGCAGCGTGTTGACGAGGGAGAACGCCGCCTCGTCGTGCACCGCGATCACCGCCGTTGCGTTGGGCGCGCGGCGTGCGAGCTCGTCCGTCACCGGCAGCACGGACGCGGAGTCGTGGCTCACTCGGAGCACGGTGCCGGACAGCCCGCGAGAGGCGATCGTCTCGTTGAAGGCCTGCTCCGTGCGGATGGGCGGGCTGTACCGGGCGAGGGGGGTCCCGCTGAGGTCCTCGACAACGAGGCAGATGTCACGGTGCCCCAACTGGGCGAGATCGTCGACCGCGGTCTCGATCGAACGCTCGAAATCGATGTCGACGTAGTCGATACCGTCAAGGTCACGAGTGCGGCCGATCAGCGCGAACGGCGCGTTCGCACGTTGCAGATGCCGGACGCGCTCGTCCTCCATCTGCACCTCCATGAGGATGACGCCATCGGCGAAGCCCGCCTGGATGAGGGAGGTGATCTCTTTCGTCACGTTGTCGCTGTGGATGGGCCACAAGACGAGGCTGTAGCCCAGCTCTTCGGCGGCGGTGGCCGCGGCATCCACGAAGGAGTGGTGGTGTCTGTGGTCGAGCAGCGGATAGATGAGTGCGATCACGTGCGACTTGCGACTGGCGAGGGCCCTCGCCATGCTGTTGCGCTGATAGCCCAGCTCCTCGATCGCCTTGAGGATGCGCTCCCGCGTCTTCGGCGTGACCGGCTTCGTGCCGTTGACCACGAAAGAGACCGTGGAGATGGACACGTTCGCCCGGTCCGCGACCTGCTGCATCGTGACCACGATCGTGCCGCCCTTCCCTCGCTGCCGTGCGCACAGTATCCCATCGATTTCGGTCAAGCGCTTGACTTGACGCGGTGAGGGTGTCCAGAATGCCTGAAAGCACTTGCCGGGGATTCGATGTCGAGCTCACGGCTCTTCTTGTGGAGCAACGGTCAAGCGCTTGACTATGTGCATCCATCGGATGTCGGAACAACCAGTTCCAAGCACAGCAACCCTCCGCATCCGTGCGGAGAACCATTCGGAACCAAGCACCATCCAGAACGAAGCACCATCCAGAACCCAAGCACCATCCAGAACGAAGCAAAGGAGCTTTCCGTGAAGAACACACGCATCCTCGCGGCTCTCGCCGGTGTTGCGCTGATCTCCCTGTCGCTGACGGCCTGTTCGGGGTCCGGCGGCACGACGAGTTCGAAGCCGACACTGACGATCGAGGACTACTTCAACTCCGATCCGGGCATGTCGGCCTGGAACAAGGAGTACCAGAAGTGCGGCAGCGAAGTCGGCGTCAAGGTGAACCCGGTGCACATAGCGGGAGCCGCCTTGATCCAGAAGGTGCTCCAGCAGGTCTCGTCGAAGACCATGCCCGACGTGCTCATGCTCGACAACCCCGACATCCAGCAGATCGCGGCAACGGGTGCGCTTTCCCCGCTGAAGAACTTCGGCATCAGCGCACCGAGCGGTGACGTGCCGGCCGTGGTCAAGGCGGGAACCTACAAGGGCCAGGTCTACGGACTCGCACCGGTGATCAACTCGATCGCCCTGTACTACAACGTCGACATGCTCAAGGCGGCAGGCGTCACACCGCCCAAGACCTGGGACGAGCTGAAGGCGGCGGCGACCAAGCTCACCGACCCGAGCAAGGGCGTCTACGGATTCGCGATGAGCAACATCAACACCTACGAGGGCACCTGGCAGTTCCTGCCCTTCTTCTGGACGAACGGCGGTGACGAGAAGAACATCGACACACCGGAGGCGGCCCAGGCCGTGCAGTTCGACGTCGACCTGCAGAACGACGGATCCATGTCCAAGAGCTCCGTGAACTGGAGCCAGCAGGACGTCAACAACCAGTTCGTCGCAGGCAAGGCAGCCATGATGATCAATGGCCCGTGGCAGCTGCCCGTTCTGAACGCGACGAAGGGACTGAACTTCGACAGCGTGCCGATCCCGACGCGCACGGCGTCGCAGAAGGTCGTCTCGCCCCTCGGCGGTGAAGCCTTCAACGTGCCCAACACCGGCGACAAGACCAAGATGGGCCTCGCCGCCAAGCTCATCCAGTGCATCAACAAGCCGTCAGAACAGCTGAAGATCGCGGCGTTCACCGGCAACGTGCCCTCCGACCAGGCATCGGCGGACACCTGGGGCAAGTCCCACCCGCAGGTCCAGTCCTTCGTCGAGACCGTGAAGACGGCTCGCGCGCGCACCGCGGAGCTCGGACCGAAGTGGCCGACGGCGGCCACCGCCATCTACACGGCGGTGCAGACGGCGCTGACCGGCAAGGCGAGCGCGGCGGACGCGCTCAAGCAGGCGCAGACGCAGAACAAGTAAGTCGACGTGGGCGGACGGAGCGAGGGCTTCGTCCGCCCGTCATCGATCCCGCAAAGGAGCGTGATATGACCTCAGTGGATGCCGGCGTCGACCGGACCACACCGCGCGCAGCGCAGCGCAGCGGCTCGAACAGCGTCCGACGCCGGGGGCCGCGCATCGGCCGGTATCTGACCCGATGGCTGTTCGTGGCGCCGGCGATCATCTTCGTGCTGGTGTTCTTCGGATATCCGATCGTGCAGAACGTCGTGATGTCGCTGCAGGACTACACGACGGCCACCTTCTACACCGGCATCGCCCCGTGGGTGGGCCTCGCGAACTACGAGAAGGTGTTCAGCAATCCGATCTTCATGACGACCGTGGTCAACACGGCGTTGTTCACCGTCGGATCGATCGTGCTGCAGTTCGGCATCGGCATGGGACTGGCGCTGTTCTTCAAGCGGCACTTCCCGTTGAGCGGGTTCCTGCGTTCTCTGCTTCTGCTGCCGTGGCTGCTTCCGCTGATCGCATCGGCCGCCGTGTGGAAGTGGATCCTCGACCAGGGCAGCGGAGCGCTGAACCAGTTCCTCGGCATCTTCGGGGTGCATCCGATCCCGTGGCTGGTGAGCCCGAGCCTCGCCCTGGTCGCCGTGATCGGCGTGAACGTGTGGCTCGGCATCCCGTTCAACACGACCATCCTCTATTCCGGGCTCCAGTCGGTGCCCGAGGAGCTGTACGAGGCGGCAGCACTGGACGGGGCGGTCGGCTGGCGCGCGTTCTGGCACATCACGTGGCCGAGCATCCGCTCCGTGGTGAGCGTGGTCATCGTGCTCGGCGTGGTCTACACGCTCAAGGTGGTGGACATCATCCTCGGGCTCACCGGCGGCGGGCCGGCGAACTCCACCCAGACCCTTGCCACCTGGGCGTATCAGAACTCGTTCGTTCAGTTCGCGTTCGGCCAGGGCGCTGCGATCAGCAACGTTCTCATCGTGGTGTCGCTCGTGTTCGCGATCGTCTACCTCTACATGAACAGGAAGGGCGTGGACGAATGACCGCCACGACAGCTCTCGTGCTGCCCACCGGGTCGAGCGCGCACCGTCGCAGGCATGCCAGGCGCTGGCCGATGACGGTGCTGGGCATCCTGTTCCTCGCCATCATGGTGTTCCCGGTCTACTGGATGATCAACAGCAGCCTGCAGTCGAACTCGGGCGCCGCGAACACCGAGTGGTTCCCGATCCATCCCACGTTCGCCGGATACCAGGCAGCCATCACCCAGCAAGCCGGCAACCTCGCCACCAGCCTCATCATCTCCATCGGTGCTGTCGTCATCACGCTGATCGTCGCCACGCCGGCCGCCTACGGACTCGCGCGGTTCAAGATGAAGGGGATGACTGCCTTCGTCTTCGTGCTCCTCATCACGCAGATGATCCCGACGATCGTCATCGCCAACGCGCTGTACGCCCTGTTCAACAACTGGGGCCTGCTCAACTCGTACGTCGGACTGATCCTCGCGGACAGCGCGGCGCAGATACCGTTCGCGATCATCCTGATGCGCGCGTTCATGGCATCCATCCCGCAGAGCCTTGTCGAGGCGGCGCTCGTAGACGGGGCGAACAACTTCAGGGCGTTCCTCGCGATCGTGGTGCCGATCAGCAAGAACGCGATCATCACTGCGGCACTGTTCACGTTCCTCGGCGCGTGGGGAGACTTCCTCTTCGCCCTGACGCTGACCAGTACCCCGGCAGTCCGACCGATCACCCTCGGCATCTACAACTATCTGGGCGCCAACGGGGCCACCCAGTGGGGACCGGTCATGGCGACCGCCGTGATGGCGTCCGTGCCTGCGGGCATCCTGCTGATCCTGGCGCAGAAGTACATCGCCGCCGGAGCACTGGGAGGCGCCATCAAGTAGCGACGACCAGGTCGCACACACGACCAAGCGCGGCCCAGGTAGCACACACGAGAGACGGTAGACGCGAGGCCCCCGCAGAGTCCTCGCCAGCCGGATGGATCGCCGCGCCCCGGCGGCGCGATCCCACGCAGCAGTTTCGACACCAGAATTCGTCACGAAGGAGACACACATGGACACCACCGCATCGACACCACTGCGCGTCGTCGTCTGGGGCGAGAACCGCCACGAGCAGCTCGAGCCGCACGTCGCCGAGCTCTACCCGGACGGCATGCACAACGCCATCAAGGCCGGCATCGAGGAGAACCTCGGCGACCGCGTGAGCGTCACGACAGCCCTGCTCGACGATCCGGAGCATGGGCTCACCGAGGAGCGGCTCGCCCAGACCGACGTGCTGACGTGGTGGGGTCACGCCGCGCACGGTGAGGTGTCGGATGAAGTGGTCGAGAGGGTGCACCGGCACGTTCTCGAAGGCATGGGATTGGTGGTCCTCCACTCCGGGCACTGGTCGAAGATCTTCCAGAAGCTGATGGGCACCACGTGCACACTGCGGTGGCGCAGCGAGCACGACCGCGAGCTGGTCTGGACGGTCGATGCGACGCATCCGATCGCGCAGGGGGTTCCGCATCCGATCGAGATCCCGCAGCAGGAGATGTACGGGGAGCAGTTCGACGTGCCGAAGCCCGACGAGATCATCTTCATCTCGTCGTTCAGCGGGGGAGAGGTGTTCCGCAGCGGCATCACGTACCGGCGCGGCAACGGCAAGATCTTCTACTTCAGCCCCGGCGACCAGGACTTCCCCGTCTACCACCACAAGGACGTGCGGCGCGTGATCGCGAACGGCGTCGCCTGGGTGGCATCCGATCGCCCGAGCCGGCAGCTGCCGACCCTGTTGCGCTACGAGACCGGCGACTTCTTCAACGGCAAGGGATACCAGGGCGCCCTGAGCAACAGCGACTACGAGACGGCCGACGCCGAATGAGCGGGCTTGCACACGGCAGCGGATCAGCACAGCCCGGTTCCTTCGCGCGGGTGACCGGCGACGGGCCTCTGCGCGTGGTGCTCGTCGGGGCGGGCAACATGGGGCGGGCGTGGATGCGCATGCTCACCGGATCCCCGAGCGTCGCCCTCGTCGGCATGGTGGACCTCGACGTGGAGCTGGCCCGTCGCGCGGCCGCGGAGCTCGGCCTGGACGTCGTCATCGGTGGCGCGCTCGCGGAGGTGGCGGCGGCATCCGACGCACAGGCGGTGATCGATGTGACGGTGCCGCCGGCACACCACGCGGTGAACACGGAAGCGCTGTTCCTCGGCCTGCCGGTTCTGTGCGAGAAGCCCATCGCGCCGACGGTGGCGGAGACGCTGTCGCTGATCGCCGCTGAGGAGCTCTCCGGACAGCTCCTGATGACGAGCCAGTCGCGCAGGTACTATCCGCAGCTGGCCAGGCTGAAGGCGATGGCCGGCGCGCTCGGCGGCATCGGATTCGTGACGACGGAGTTCTTCAAGGCACCGCACTTCGGCGGATTCCGAGACGAGATGGAGCATCCGCTGCTCGTGGACATGGCCATCCACGGGTTCGACGTGGCGCGCTACCTGCTCGATGCCGACCCGGTGAGCGTGGACTGCCGCACGTTCAACCCGTCGTGGAGCTGGTACCGGGGGGATGCAGCGGCCACCGCCGTCTTCGAGTTCGCCGGCGGCACACGGTTCAGCTACGCGGGCAGCTGGTGCAGTCCCGGTCTCGAGACGTCGTGGAACGGATCGTGGCGCATCAGCGGCGCGCGCGGCACCGTCGCCTGGGACGGTGACGGCGAGCCGGTGGCGGAGTTCGTGGAGGGTGCGGCCGCGGTCGAGCGCGGATCGTCGGTCGTGCGCCCCGAGATCGCAGGGGCGCTCGACGAGTTCGTCGACGCACTGCGCACCGGCGCGGTGCCGTCGGGCGACGTGCACTCCAACGTGCACAGCCTGGCGATGGTCGAGGCAGCGGTGCTGTCGGCCGCCGAGCGCCGCACCATTCTGCTGAGCGACGTGCTCGAGGACGCCTACGCGACGGCGCTGGCGAACGAGACACGTGACGACGTGCGCGCCGCGCTGGCGGAGTGGGGCTCCGCCGCGACGAAGCTCGCGCACTGAAGCGGCGCACCAGAACGCCGTCGCGGCGGTGTCGGGGCCGGCTCCCGGCACCGCCGCTCCTCGTGAGTCGCCGAGACATGGCAGAGTTCCCCACGCAACGAGCCCGAACACCTGGAGACCTCCGATGCCCGAACCCCGCCTCGACCCGTCGCTCGTCCGTCTCGACAGACCCGCGGAGCTCTTCCACGAGACGTTCCTGCTGGGCAACGGATTCCTGGGCGCCGCCGCGTACGGACGCACCGACGAGGAGTGGTTCGACCTCAACAGGGACACGCTGTGGTCAGGCGGCCCGGCTCGAGACCACGCCCCCGACGGGGACGAGCCGCCGGGGCGCATCCTGCGCGAGCTGCGTGCGGCCATCGCCCGTGGCGATCACGCAGCGGCCGACGGTTGGGCGCGACGTCTCCAGTCCGAGACCTGGACGGAGTCGTACCAGCCCGTCGGTCGCCTGGGATGGCGTTGGGGAGCGGATGACGCGGGTGCGCGATCCGCGGAGCGAGCCGACGCCGATGGATCCGGCGCCGCGGAAAACGATGCCGAAAACGGTGTCATCAGCCCGTACGAACGCACGCTCGACCTGCGTCACGCCCGCGCGGAGATCCGCGCCGGCGGACACGTGCTGAGCGCATTCGTGTCGCATCCGGATGACGTGCTCGTCGTCCAGTCATCCCGGTCGGATGTCATTGCTCCCGTCTTCGCGACCCCGCACGAGGGTGCGCGGGTGCGGCGCGAACGGATCGACGACATCGAGTGGCTGATCGCGGTCGGGCGCGCGCCCGCGCATGTCGTCCCCGAGTACGAGCGCAGCCAGCATCCGGTGATCTACTCGATCGAGGAACCGGATGCGGACGGCACAGTCGCGGCAGGCATGGGCTGGGCGCTCGCCGCGGCCGTGCAGCGCACGCCGGAGGGCGCACGCCTCATCGCCACCGCCGTCACGGGCTTCCGCGGATGGGATCAGCGACCCTCTGCCGATCTGTGGGCGCTGGCGGAGCGTGCCCGATCCGTGGTCGAGGCGGCTCTGGTGCGCACGACGGAGGAGCTCGCCGCCCGGCACGAGGCCGACCACGCGTCGCTCTTCGACCGGGTGGGGCTCGACCTGACTCCGTCGCAGGATGCCGGCGCCGCCGACGCTCAGCGCTACTTCGACTTCGGCCGCTATCTGCTGATCTCCTCGTCGCGTCCCGGCACGCAGGCGGCCAACCTGCAGGGCATCTGGAACGACGACGTGCGTCCAGGCTGGGCAAGCGAGTACACGACGAACATCAACGCGCCGATGAACTACTGGGGAGCGGAGGTCGCGAACCTGTCCGAGCTGCACGAGCCGTTCTTCGGTCTGCTCGAGGACCTCGCCCTCGCCGGTCGCGACACCGCGCGACTGCGCTACCGGGCGTCAGGAGCCGTCTGCCACCACAACACGGATGCCTGGCGCTTCACCGCTCCCGTCGCCGGCAACCCGCAGTGGGCGAACTGGCAGTTCGGGCTGGCCTGGATGTGCGCCCACCTCGGTTCCCGGCTCGATCACCGGTGGTCGGACGGGTTCGCGCGCGAGACAGCACTTCCCGTCTATCGCGAGGCGGTCGCGTTCGTGCTCGACCAGCTCGTGGACGACGGCGGATCCCTGGTCGTCAGCCCGTCCAGCTCGCCGGAGCACAGCTTCCGGGATGCGGACGGCGTCGTCGCATCCGTCACGGCCGGCAGCACAATCGACCAGGAGATCACGCACGAACTGCTGTCACGATTCGTGGAGCTGACCGAACGGCTCGGAGAAACCGGCTCGCTGGGTGACGCTGATCCGCTCGCTGCCCGTGCCGCCGACGCCCTGGAACACCTGCGGATGCCCGTGATCGGCCCAGACGGCCTCCTGCGCGAGTGGCCTGCCGGACTCGAATCGACCGAGCCGGGCCACCGCCACTTCTCGCACCTCTACGGAGCCTTCCCGGGAACCAGGATCACCCAGACCCGCGCTCCGGAGGAGTTCGAGGCGGTGCGACGCACGCTCGACTTCCGTCTGTCCAACGGCAGCGGATACACGGGCTGGAGCCAGGCGTGGACGCTGTGCCTGGCGGCGCGACTGCGGGACAAGGAGCTCGCGGCCGCCTCGATCGGAGTGCTCGTGCACGAGCTCAGCTCGCCGTCGTTGCTCGACCTGCATCCGCACGGCGAACGGCCGGGCGGCGCGCTGTTCCAGATCGACGGCAACCTCGGCGCGATCGCCGGCGTCGCAGAACTGCTGATGCAGAGCCACGACGGTGCGGTCTCCCTGCTGCCCACGCTGCCGCACGCCTGGCACACGGGATCCGTGAGCGGGCTGCGTGCCCGCGGCGGACACGAGGTCGATGTCCGATGGCGGGACGGGCGGCTGGAGGGAGCGGAGCTGCGCTCCGATCCCGGCGCGCAGGTCGTCGTCGAGGTGGACGCCGACGTTGTGGTGTCGGTCCTCGACCCGACCGGACGCACCGTCGAGGTCACCAGCGTGCCGCTGGCCGCCGCAGGTCGCGCACGATGGGCGTGGAACGCTCCGCAGAGCGGGACGTCGGTGGTGGGCGTTCGCCGCTGACGGCATCCGCTCGCTCCATGTCGATGGGCACCGGTCCCCATCGACGGGTGCGTCTGCCATCGAGCCGGGCCGCCGTCGTTGTTCTTGTTCCGCACTCGGCATGCGCTGCGCAGCGGATGCCGGTGCGCAGCGAGCGAAGCGGTTCTACCTGCTCCGCATCGTGGCCTGGCGCGCTTCACCACGCCGCTCATCTTGACGAATCGCCCCGACACCTTCTATCTTCGTCGAAGCGGTTCGATTAACTCGAGCCGCGATCATGCGATTCGCACCGCGTGCCCCCGCGCGGAATCCGTCAAGCGCATGAGACCTGCCAGGGCCCACACAAAGGAGTGAGATGCAGCGGGATATGGCATCCGTCGACTGCTGCGCGGTCACCGCCGAGGCGAAGGCCTCTGCACTGTGACCACGCAGGCGGTTCTCCAGGAGGTCGCGTCATCCGAGCGCGTCGTCACCTCGCGCCGCAAGCGTCGCCGCGACACCTCGCAGCACAGGAGCAAGAAGTCGTTCACGATGTTCCTGTGCATCGTGCCGTTCGTGGTGCTGGTGTTCGTCTTCTCGTACCTGCCGCTCTACGGCTGGATCTTCTCGCTCTACGACTACCAGCCGGCGCTCGGGCTCAAGGGCAGCGAATTCGTGGGACTCCAGTGGTTCCAGATGCTGATCAGCTCGCCGACGCAGATGGCGCAGATCGGCCAGGTGCTCCTCAACACCCTGGCGATGAGCTTCCTCGGGATCGCCACCTCGTTCCTGCCGATCGTCTTCGCCGTCTTCCTCAACGAGGTCAAGTCGGGATGGTTCCGCAACGTCGTCCAGACGCTCACCACCCTGCCGAACTTCATCTCGTGGGTGCTCGTCTACATGATCGCGTTCTCGTTGTTCTCCAGCTCCGGCCTGGTGAACGGCGTGCTCACAGACTCCGGCCTGATCACGACGCCGATCAAGTTCCTCGACTCCGACTCGCACGTGTGGCTCACGATGCTGCTCTGGAGCCTGTGGAAGGGCCTCGGCTGGGGCGCGATCATCTACCTCGCGGCCATCACGGGCATCGATCCGGCGCTCTACGAGTCGGCCAAGATCGACGGCGCCGGACGCTTCCAGCTCATGCGCTACATCACGATCCCGCAGCTCATGCCGACGTACGTCGTGCTGCTCATGCTCTCGGTCGCGAACCTGCTCAACAACGGCATGGACCAGTACTACGTGTTCCACAACGCGTTCAACATGCAACACATCCAGGTGCTCGACCTCTACGTCTACATGGTCGGCCTGACGGGCAACAACCTGTCGCTTGCCACGGCGATCGGCATGCTCAAGAGCGTCATCTCCGTGATCCTGCTCATCACCGTCAACCTCATCGCCAAGCGTGCCCGCGGCACCTCGATCATCTAGGAGCACGGACATGGCCATCGCAACGGATGCCGCCCCCCACGCGGATGCCCGCCCCCGCGGGGTGAAGACCGAGCGTCCGACCCACCTCAAGCGCACCGCGGGCGAGAGGGTCTTCAGCATCATCAACTACGCGGTCTTCGCGCTCTTCGCCGTGATCTGCGCATACCCGTTCTACTACCTGATCATCAACTCGATCAGCGCGAACGACGTCTCCGCACTGGGCGATGTGCGGTTCTTCCCCGTCGGATTCCACCTCTCGAACTACGCGCAGGTGTTCCAGCTGCAGGGCCTCACGCTCGCCACTGCCGTGAGCATCGCCCGAACCGTGCTCGGAACGGTCGGCACGGTGCTCGTCTCCGCGTTCCTCGGCTTCATGTTCACGCAGGAGCGCATGTGGGGCCGGGCGTTCTGGTATCGGTTCACCGTCATCACGATGTACTTCAGCGCCGGCCTCATCCCGGTGTTCCTCATCATCAAGGGACTCGGGCTGACGAACAACTTCTGGGTCTACGTGATCCCGTTCCTGGTGCAGCCGTTCAACGTCATCCTGGTCAAGACGTTCGTCGAGTCGATGCCGCAGTCGATGCAGGAGGCGGCGGAGATCGATGGGGCGAACATCCTTCAGGTCTTCTTCCGCGTCTACCTGCCCAACATGACGCCGATTCTGGCGACCGTCGCGATCTTCTCCGCCGTCGCGCAGTGGAACATGTTCCAGGACACCCTGATCTACATCACCGACCAGAGCCTGTACACCCTGCAGTACCTGCTCTACATGTTCATCAACCAGGCGAACAGCCTGGCGACGGCAGCCCAGAACGCGGCGGGCGGAAGCCTCAGCGCCATCGCGAACTCGGCGACCTCGCAGACGCCGACGTCGATTCAGATGACGGTCGCCGTGGTCGTGGTGCTGCCGATCATCTTCATCTATCCCCTGTTCCAGCGCTTCTTCGTGAAGGGCATCATGCTCGGCGCCGTCAAGGGTTGACGACCGCCACAGCGCACCAAGAAAGGAATGCAGCAATGAAGCGTAGAGAGTTCCTTGCACTGGCAGGCATCGGGGCGGTCGCCACGATGACGCTGTCGTCATGCTCTCTGATCGACGGCAGCTCCTCGGCAGACGGCGGCTCCACCGGAGCCTTCCCCTCCACGTGGAAGAAGCAGATCACGATCGACGTCTTCGACGACCTCGCGAACTACCAGGGCATCCAGACCGGATGGTTCGCGAAGCTCGTCCAGGACAAGTTCAACATGAAGCTCAACATGATCGCGCCGAACGTGGCCGGCGGTGGTGAGACCCTGTTCAACACGCGTTCCGCGGCCGGCGACCTCGGCGACCTCGTCGTCCTCGGGTCGTACCAGCACCTGACAGAGGCGCTCAAGGGCGGGCTGCTGCTGAACGCATCCAGCTACTACAAGAACATGAAGAACGTTGCCGGATACGACGCCGCCGTCACGAAGGCGAACGACGGCCAGAAGGGAACATTCGCGTTCCCGACCTCCGTGTCGAAGCTCAAGCCGACGCAGCCGTCGGAAAGCACCGAGCCGACGTTCGGCCCCTACCTGCGCTGGGATCTGTACGGAGCGGCCGGCTACCCGAAGGTCGACACTCTGGAAGACCTCATCCCGGTGCTCGCCGAGATGCAGAAGGCGCAGCCGAAGGCATCCAACGGCAAGCCGGTCTACGGACTGTCCCTGTTCAAGGACTGGGACGGCAACATGATGAACAACGCCAAGCAGCCCGCCTGCTTCTACGGATTCGACGAGGTCGGCTTCGTGCTCGCGGCGGCGGACGGCTCGTCGTACGAGAGCATCGTCGACTCCGACTCGCACTACGTGCGCTCGCTGAAGTTCTTCAGCAAGGCGGCTCAGGCGGGGCTCGTCGACCCGGATTCGCCCACGCAGAACTACTCGACCATGTACGCGAAGTACCAGGCGGGACAGGTGCTCTTCGCGTTCTGGCCGTGGCTCGCGCAGCCCGCTTACAACACCTCGGACAACATGGACAAGGGCATCGGGTTCGAGATCGCGCCGCTGAAGGACATGAAGATCTTCTCCTACGGCTCGCAGGTGTACGGCAGCAGCAACTACTCGCTCGGCATCGGCACGAAGGCCAAGGATCCGCAGCGCGTCGCCGCGTTCATCGACTGGCTCTACTCGACGGACGGCGTCTATGCCAACGGCAGCCAGACCGGATCCGCCGCAGGTCCCAAGGATCTCACGTGGGATCTGGACTCGTCGAAGAAACCGGAACTGAACGCCTTCGGGCAGAACGCGTTCCTCGGCGGTTCGACGAAGAAGGTCCCGTCCGACTGGGGCAGCGGCACGTTCGTCAAGGGCGTCTCCGCGCTGAACGTCACGACCGTGACAGCCGTGGACAAGGATCCGTCGACGGGCTACTCGTTCGCGTACCAGATGTGGCCGAGCTACCAGAAGCTGATCGCCAACAAGCTGACGAAGGACTGGTCGTCGCACATGAACGGCGCCACCACCACCATGGACTATTTGCAGAACAACAAGAAGATCATCGTGGCGCCGGGCTCGGGGTACAACGCGCCCGCTGACGATTCCGAGACGCAGACGCTCCGCAACCAGATCAAGGCGGTCATCGTGAACGAGTCCTGGAAGGCGGCCATGGCCACCAGCACCTCGGACTTCAACTCGATCGTCAAGGGCATGCAGGACACGGTCAACGGCCTCGGCTACGCCAAGGTCCTGAAGCTCGACATGGAGCACGCGAAGGCACAGAACGAGGCGCGCCTCGCCGTCGCCAAGAAGTTCGGCTGAGCCATCTAGCACCGATCAGCCCACAGCGAAGCGGGGCTCGGGATCACTCCCGGGCCCCGCTTCCGCGTCCCCCCCCCGCGAGGGTGCCAGTCCCTCCGCCCGAGGGTGCCCGTTCCTCCGCCCGAGCGTGCGCGTCTGTTCGCCCGAGGGTGCCCGTTCGTCCCCGCGAGCGTGCGCGTCTGTTCGCCCGAGGGTGCCCGTTCGTCCCCGCGAGCGTGCGCGTCTGTTCGCCCGAGGGCGCCCGTTCGTCCCCGCGAAGGTGCGCGTTCCTCCGCGCGGGGGTGCGCGTCTGTCCGCCCGAGGGTGCCCTTTCGTCCGTGTCAGTGTGCCCGTTCTCCCGCCCGAAAGTGCCCGTTCGTCCGCCCGAGGGTGCCCGTTCGTCTCCGCGAGGGTGCCCGTGCGTTCCTCGAGGCGTCCCCTTCTTCCCCGGTTGGCACCCGCACAGCCTGGCTCAGGGGTCTGCACCGATCAACAGAACCTGCCGCACACTGTGCAGAGGAACGGGCACTTTCGGGCGGGAGAACGGGCACGTTCGCGGAGAGGAACGGGCACCCTCGGGCGGAGGAACGCACACATTCGGGCGGAGGAACGCGCACCTTCGGGCGGAGGAACGGGCACTCTCGCGGGGAGGGGCTGCGGGCCTACGCCTCCTGGGGCGTGTGGCGCTTGAAGACCGCGCGCAGCAGGAAGCCGGCGCCGTAGGCGCCCACCGAGAATCCGATCGTGGCGAGCACGACGAGGAACGCGGGCAGCACCGCGGACAGGCTCACCGCCGTCGCCGGGATGATCACGAGCACGAACGTGCGCCAGGACTCGGCGACGGGCAGCAGCATCGCGTTCTTGAGGGTCTGGCGCATCCGATTGTCGTAGCGTCCGACGAGCGCGCATCCGTAGAGGAACGCGGCGAAGAAGTAGAGCGCACCGAGCAGTGCCACGATCGCGGCCGCGATCGACAGCGTGCTCCCGCTGAATGCCCAGAACAGCCCGCTGAACACCAGGAAGATCGCGGGCAGCGCGAAGCACACGAACACCACCGTGCCGCGCAGCCAGTTCGACTTCAGCGCGCGGAGGTAGTCGCGGATCAGCTGGCCGCCCTCGTCGTCCGAGTAGCGGATGGTCACCTCGAAGAGCGCGCTGGTCGCCATGCCGATCGTCACGAACGGCACGCACGTGAGGATGAACACCACGTTGAGCACGATGAACGAGACGAACGTCGTCGCGCCGCTCATCACCTTGCTGTCGGGATCGACCCTCATTCCGTCGTCCTCATTCCGTCGTCCTCATGCCATCGTTCTCCAGCCGTCGTCCTCGGGCGACCGCGCTCACACCGTCGTCCGGCGCGTGGCCTTCGCGGCACTCGCGGTCTTCGCGCCCTTCGCCGTCTTGGCGGCCTTCCCAGAGCTCGGACGGGGAGCGGATGCCGTGCGAACCTCGAGCGTCGGCGCGATGAGCCGAACTCCCGGCGGTGTCCCGCCGTCGATCATGTCGCAGATCGCGTCGGCGGCCGCAGCCCCGATCGCCTCGGCCGGGACGGCGATGCTGTCCACCGGTCCCGGCACGGAAAGCGCCACATCCTCCGGGCACAGCGCGACGATGGACGGCGCGGCGGGCGAGTGCTTGCCCGTCTCGACGAGCCGAGCGAAGACGTGCGGCAGCGCGCCCTCGTTGTGCACGAGGAATCCGGTGATCTCGGGATCCGCCGCCACGACCGCGTCCACCACGTCGGCGGCATCCGCGCTGCTCGGGCACGGGTGCACGCTCGCCGCCACACCCGCTGCAGCGCACGCAGCGAGGAATCCTCTGGCCAGACGGTCCGCGTACGACGTGTGCCGCGCCATGACCTCGGCCGGGGATCCGATGAGTGCGAGGCGGCGGTGGCCCTGGGCGATGAGCCTGTCGACGGCCAGCCATCCGGCCTCTTCGAAGTCGAAGTCGACGCACGGGATCGTGCGGCGCCCCTCCGGCAGGCCGATCAGCACGCTGGGCTGTTCCAGCCGCGAGAGCACGCCGATGCGCGGGTCGTCCGACTCGATGTCCATGACGAGCAGCGCGTCGACCATGGAGCCGTTCGCCGCGCGCTCCATGCCCCGTGGGTCGTCGTTGGTGAGAAGCAGGATGTCGTACCCGCGCGTACGCGCCTTGGCTACGACGCCTGTCACCACCTCCATGACCACGTGCACGTCCACACCGCTGCGCAGCGGGATCTGCAGTCCAATCACGTTCGTGGAGCGGGATGCCAGCGACCGCGCGCCCGCGTGCGGGCTGAAGCCGAGCGACGCGATGGCCCGCTCCACTCGCCTACGCGTCTCGGGGGAGATCGTGCGCTTGCCGCTCATCACGTACGACACGGTCGAGATGGAGACGCCGGCCTCTTCGGCGACGTCCGCGATCGTGACCATCAGGCGGTCCTGCCTTTCCCGGCCACCGGACGTGGCCCCCGTTTCGATCGAGTGCACGCTGCGTTTCGACACCGCGTGGACACGACTCGTCTGCATCTTATAAGGTCTCTCTGGTGAAGCGCTTCGATGACGTGGCACATGGGATGCCCGGACAGACCTCCGAGACGAGTCGACCGTCCGGCGCGGGCTCCGAACCGATCAGGAGAGCGGTCGGCGTCGACGACGAGCTCCGACCCGCGGTGGCCCCTGGAACGGGGTCGTTCCAGCACCTGACCGACGAAGTGGGTCTGTGTTTCGGCGGCGACTACAACCCCGAGCAGTGGCCCCGCGAGGTCTGGACGGAGGATGTCGACCTCATGGTCCGCGCCGGCGTGAACTTCGTCACGGTCGGCGTCTGGTCGTGGTCCGCAATCGAACCGGTTCCGGGAAAACGCGAGTTCGGCTGGCTCGACGAGGTGCTCGAGCTGCTGCACGGCAGCGGGATCGCCGTCGACCTCGCGACGCCGTCGGCATCCCCACCGCCGTGGCTGGGCATCCGGTACCCGGAGACGCTTCCCGTGAATCGGGACGGGGTGCGGCTGGCGGCGGGGTCGCGCAATCACTTCTCGCCGGCATCCGCTGTGTATCGGGAACACGCGCTGGCGATCACCCGCGATCTCGCGGATCGGTATGCGGAGCATCCGGCCGTGCGCATGTGGCACGTCGGCAACGAGTACGGCGAGGTCGACTACGGCGACGAAGCGGCGCGCGAGTTCCGGCTCTGGCTGCGCGAGAGGTACGGATCGATCGCTGAACTCAACGACGCGTGGGGGACCGCGGTGTGGTCGCAGGGCTACGCGTCGTTCGACGAGATCCTTCCGCCGCGGACCGCGCCGTACCTGATCAACCCGGCGCACAAGCTCGACTTCAAGCGCTACTCCTCTGACCAGCTGCTGGCGTGCTACCGGGAACAGCGGGACGCGATCCGCGCGGCCGGCGCGACGCAGCCGATCACCACCAACTTCATGGGGTTCTTCCACCACGTGGACTACTGGTCGTGGGCCGGCGACGTGGACGTGATCGCCGACGACCAGTATCCGGACCCCACCTCGCCGGATGCACCGAGCGACATGGCGCTCGTCCAAGACCTGATGCGCTCGCTCGGCGGCGGCCGTCCGTGGCTGCTGATGGAGCAGGCGATCAGCGCCGTCTCCTGGCGGGAGCACAACCTGCCGAAGTCCCCGGCTGAGGCCCGTCTGAACTCGTTCCAGGCGGTTGCTCGCGGTGCCGACGGCGTGTGCTTCTTCCAGTGGCGACAGGCACGGAGCGGTCCCGAGCGGTTCCACTCCGCGCTGCTGCCGCACGCCGGCGCCGACACCGACGTGTTCCGTGGGGCGGAGCACCTCGGCGCCGACCTGAAACTCCTGCGGCCGGTGGTCGGAGGGCGCATCTCGGCTCGCGTGGGAATCCTCTTCGACTGGCCGTCGTGGTGGGCGGGCGAAGAGGATGCTCGGCCCACCGAGCGGCTGGGGACCCTCGAGCAGCTGCGCCGCTGGTATCGCGTCCTGTGGCGCCACGGCGTCGCTGCCGAGGTGGTGCGATCCGGTTCGGAGCTGAGCGGATACGACGTGGTGCTCGTACCGCACAGCTACGTGATCGAACCGGATGCCGCCGACGCGCTGTCACGCGCGACCGCTGCAGGGGCCCGCGTGGTGGTGGGTCCCTTCAGCGGGGTGGCGGATGCGAGCACGAACATCCTGCAGGGACGCTTCCCCGTGCTGCTGCGCGACCTGGTGGGCGTGAGCGGCGAGGAGTGGGGCGGTCTGCCCGACGCGCCGACGCCGCTGGCGATGGATCCGGACTGGGATGCCGCGCCATCCGGTGATCTCACCGCCGTCTTCCTCGGCGAGCACCTCCGTTCGGAGGGCGCCGAGGTGCTGGCGACATTCGCGGGCGGGCCGTACGCCGGGCATCCCGCGCTCACCCGCAACAGGTACGGGGACGGCACGGCGTGGTACCTGGGCGCCGTGCTCTCGGATGACCTCCTCGCCGCGGTCCTCGAAGAGGCACTGTGCGATACGGGCGTGACGAACGCGTTGGGAGCGCCCGTGCGGTCCGGCCATCCGCTGCCGGACGGACTCGAGGCGGTGCGCCGCGGGCCGGCGCTCTTCCTCCTCAACCACGGTCACGAGAGCGCTCGCGTCGAGCTGCCCGTGCCCATGAACGACCTCCTGACCAATGAAGAAGTCGACCAGACCGCGGTGCTGCCGCCGCGAACGGTCAAGGTGCTGATCGAAGGGCGCACTACGTGAAATTCACCGATGGATTCTGGCTCACGAGGCCGGGCCTGACACCGCTGTACGCCGTCGAGGTCGACGACATCCGCGCCGACGAGGCGGCGGGCACGATGACCGTCTACGCGCCGACGAAGTCGATCCGGGGCCGTGGCGACACCCTGAACCTCGCGATGCTGACCCTCACCTTCTCCTCTCCGATGCCGGGGATCATCAAGGTGCGTGCCGAGCGACATGCGGGGGCGGTGCACCACGGGCCGGACTTCGAGAAGTTCGCTCAGGCATCCTTCCGTCCCACGATGGAGATCGGTGACGACGAGGGAGTGCTCACCTCGGGCGACCTGCGGGTTCGTGTGTCTCGCACGGGCGGATGGCGCTTCGACTTCGAGCAGGGAGAGACGGTGCTGACGAGCTCCCTGCCGCGCTCGGTTGGGCACGTCACGCGCGGCGCGACGTCTCCGCAGAGCCCGTCCACGTGGATGCACCAGCAGCTCTCGATGGAACCGGGCGAGCGCATCTACGGTCTCGGCGAGCGCTTCGGCGCCTTCGTCAAGAACGGGCAGGTCGTCGACACGTGGAACGCCGACGGCGGCACCTCGAGCGAGCAGGCCTACAAGAACATCCCGTTCTACCTGAGCAGCCGCGGATACGGGGTCTTCGTCGACGACCCGGCCAACGTCTCGTTCGAGGTGGGCAGCGAGGTCAACTCGCGCGTGCAGTTCTCGGTGACCGGAGAGGCGCTCGACTACTACGTGATCGCAGGACCCACGCCGAAGGACGTGCTGCGACGATACACCGCGCTCACCGGACGTCCGGCCGAGGTGCCTGCCTGGTCCTTCGGCCTCTGGCTCACGACCTCGTTCACGGCCAGCTACGACGAGAAGTCCGTGAACGCGTTCGTCGACGGCATGGCCGAGCGCGACATCCCGCTGAGTGTCTTCCACTACGACTGCTTCTGGATGCGCGAGTTCCAGTGGACCGACTTCGAGTGGGATGCCCGGTTCTTCCCCGACCCCGAGGGCCAGCTGTCCCGGCTGCACGAGAAGGGCCTGCACATCTCGGCCTGGATCAACCCGTACATCGCGCAACGGTCGGCCCTCTTCGCGGAGGCGGCCGAAGCCGGATACCTGCTCAAGCGCACTGACGGCAGCATCTGGCAGTGGGACCTGTGGCAGGCCGGCATGGGCCTCGTCGACTTCACGAACCCGGCAGCGAGCGAGTGGTACATCGGCAAGCTGGAGCGCCTGATGGACCAGGGGATCGACGCGTTCAAGACCGATTTCGGCGAGCGGATCCCCGTGGACGACGTGGTGTGGCACGACGGATCCGATCCGCGCCGCATGCACAACTACTACGCGAAGCTCTACAACGGAGCCGTGTTCCGTGCCCTCGAGAAGCGCCGCGGCAAGGGCGACGCGATCGTCTTCGCGCGCTCAGCGACCGCCGGATGCCAGCAGTTCCCCGTGCACTGGGGCGGCGACTCCGACTCGTCGTACGCGTCGATGGCGGAGTCCCTCCGCGGCGGCCTGTCGCTGGCCATGTCGGGCTTCGGCTACTGGAGCCACGACATCGGCGGATTCGAGGGCACCCCGGATCCGGGACTCTTCAAGCGCTGGCTGGCTTTCGGCCTGCTCTCCTCGCACTCGCGCCTGCACGGATCCGACTCGGTGCGCGTTCCCTGGGCGTTCGACGAGGAGTCGGTGGACATCGCGCGCGAGTTCACCAAGCTCAAGATGCGGCTCATGCCGTACCTGGCGCACGCGGCATCCCAGGCGCACGACGACGGCACGCCGATGATGCGTCCGATGGTGCTCGAGTTCCCCGACGACCGCGGCGGATACGACGCGGACTGCCAATACATGCTCGGCGACAGCCTGCTCGTCGCCCCGGTCTTCACCGCGAACGGCGCCGTGGAGTACTACCTGCCGGAGGGCAGCTGGACGTCGCTTCTCGACGGATCGACACGCGACGGCTTCCGCTGGCACAGCGAGCGCCACGGCTTCCACTCGCTGCCGCTGCTTGTGCGTCCCGGAACGGTGCTCCCCTTCGGAGCCACGGATGACCGTCCGGACTACGACTGGGCGGCCGGCGTGACCCTGCGGTGCTTCGACCTGCCAGACGGGTACGACGCCGTCACCGTGGTGCCCGGTCACGACGGTGCGGCTGAGACGTCGTTCCGTGTGCGGCGGACCGGATCCGTCGTCACGGCCTCGAGCGAGAACGCGCGTGCGCCATGGTCGCTGCAGGTCGGCGACGCTGTGGCCACGGCATCCGCTGCCGCAGAGATCACCGTGAGTGCCCTCTGAGATGCCGGCCCATGCCGACGACCCTGCCAGCCCGCACCCCGAGAGTGCCCCTTCCACCTCCCGAAAGTGCCCGCTCCGCCGCGCGAAGGTGCCCGTTCCACCTCCCGAGAGTGCCCGTTTCACCTCCCGAAGGTGCCCGTTTCTCCGCGCGAGAGTGCCCGTTTGCCGCCCGACAGCGCCCACCGATGACGCAGACAGGCGGACCCGCCCGACACGCGGCCTGAGCCGCCCCTACTAGCAACACCCCCGACAGGAGATCGACGATGACCGACAGCGACGCGGCCTTCCGCCGCACCGATCTGCCGCTCCAGGAGCGCGCACGCGACCTGCTCGAACGGCTCACCCGCGACGAGCGCATCGCGATGCTGCACCAGGCGGCGCCCGCGATCGAGCGGCTCGGCATCCGCCGCTTCCACACGGGATGCGAGGCGCTGCACGGCGTCGCGTGGCTCGGCACGGCGACCACGTTCCCGCAGGCCGTCGGACTCGCGGCCACCTGGGACACCGAGCTGCTGAAGAAGGCCGGAGAGGTGACGTCCCTCGAGGTGCGGGCAAAGCGCGTGGCGGATCCCGCGGTCGGCCTGAACGTGTGGGCGCCGGTGGTGAACACGCTGCGGCACCCCGGCTGGGGACGCAACGAGGAGGGATACTCGGAGGATCCGCAGCTCACCGCGCACTTCGGCGCCGCGTACTCCCGAGGACTCCGCGGCGACCACGAGCGGGTGTGGCGCACGGTTCCGACGCTCAAGCACTTCCTCGCGTACAACAACGAGACGGATCGCTCGACCACGTCATCCGAGCTCTCACTGCGCACGCTGCACGAGGAGGAGCTGCCGGCCTTCCGTGAGCCCCTGGAGAGCGGTGCGGCCGGGGCGATCATGCTGTCGTACAACAGGGTGAACGGCGTCGCCGCGCACACCCAGCCCGAGCTCGTCGCCGAGGCGCGTTCGTGGTCCGACGAGTCGATCGCGGTGGTGTCGGATGCCGGAGCACCTACCCTTCTCGTGACAGCTCAGCGCGAGCAGCCCGACCACGTGTCGGCCACCGCTGCTCTGCTGCACAGCGGCATGGACTCCTTCACCGACAACGACGCGAACGCCGCGCCCACCATCGGATACGTCAACGAGGCGCTCGCCGCCGGACGCCTGAGCATGGACGACGTCGACACCGCCGTGCTCCGCATGCTCGAGCTGCGGGTGCGCACCGGCGAGTTCGACGGGGATGATGACCCGTACGCCGCCATCACCGCCGGCGATCTCGACCTGCCCGCCTCGCGGGAACTGGCTCGTGAGGTGGCCGGCAGCGCGGTCGTGGTGCTCCGCAACGACGACGCCGTGCTTCCCCTGGCGCGACCGACGAGGATCGCCGTCATCGGACCGCTGGCCGACGCCGTGCTCATGGACTGGTACTCGGGCACCCCGCCGTACGAATTCGGGCTCGCCGCGGGGCTGGCGGACCGCTATCCGGATGCCCGGGTCGAGACGATCACGGGCGCGGACACGATCGCGCTGCGGTCGGCGTCCACAGGGCGGCACGTGACGGTGACCGCCGACGGATCCCAGGTCTCCGCCGAGTCCGAAGCCGCGGACGCTGCGACAGCCTTCGATCTCACGGACTGGGGTGACGGCATCCTCACGCTCCGCTCGCACGCAAGCGGGCGCTTCCTCACTGGCACGAAGTGGCCGATGGAGGCCAGCGCGGATCACGTCGGCGAATGGGTCGTGCACGAGAGCTTCCGCCGGCACGTCCATGCGGACGGATCCTGGTCCCTGCTCAACCTCGGCACCGGCCGCTGGGTGAAGGTGCTGCGCGACTCGGGCCTTCTCGTCGCGGAGGGCTTCACGGTCGACGAGGCCGAGCGATTCACGGTGCGCACGCTGGTGTCGGGAGCGGATGCCGCCCGCCGCGCCGCAGCATCCGCCGACGTGGTCTTCGTGGCCGTCGGCAACGAGCCGCACCTCTCCGGACGCGAGACGCAGGATCGCCCGCACCTGTACCTGCCGGAATCGCAGGCCGAGCTCTATCGGATCGCCCGATCCGCGAACAAGGAGACTGTCTTGACGATCATCTCCAGCTACCCCTACGTGCTGCCCCGCGGTGTGGACGATGCGCCGACTGTCGTGTGGTCGAGCCACGGCGGCCAGGAACTCGGACGCGGCCTCGCCGACGTGCTCAGCGGCGACCGTGAGCCGCGCGGTCGCCTCGCGCAGTCGTGGCCGGCCACTCCCGAGCAGGCGGGCGACCTCTTCGACTACGACACGCAGCGCCAGCAGGCGACGTACCGGCACCAGCCGAAGCCGTACGCGTTCGGATTCGGACACGGCTGCACGTACTCGAGGGTCGAGTACGAGGCGATCGAGCTGGACCGAACGACCGTGGACCTCCCGGATCCGACGCATCGGCACGCCGCCTTCACACCGTCCGACGGTGAACCGACCGTCACGGCGACCGTGCGCGTGGTGAACACGGGCGATCGGGATGCCGAGGAACTGGTGCAGCTGTACGCCCTGCCGCCCGTGGACTCGGACATCCCTGCGCCGCTCCGCGTCCTCGTCGCGTATGAGCGCGTGCGTCTCGCGTCCGGCGAACGTCGCGACGTGCGGCTGACGTTCTCCCCGGCGCGCCTCGCCGTCTGGGACGACGCGCTCCGCCTCCCGGATGCCCCGGCCGACTGGGTGCACGCCGGTGCGCTCCGCGTGCAACCGGGCACCTACACCGTCGCCGCCGGCCCTTCGGCCGACGACCTGCCGGTCAAGGCCCCGCTCCGCGTGGCCTGAGGGGCGGGGGCTCCGGCACCCCCCGCCCCGCCCCGCCCCTCCCGGGGTGCTCGTTCCACCGCCCGAGAGTGTCCGTTCCTCCGTGCGAGGGTGCTTGTTCTTCCTCCCGAGGGTGCCTGTTCCTCCGGGCGAGGGTGCTTGTTCTTCCTCCCGAGGGTGCCTGTTCCTCCGTGCGAGAGTGTCCATTCCTCCGCTCGAGGGTGCCTGTTCCTCCGCTCGAGGGTGTCCGTTCCTCCACACACATCGTGAGCCACCGCGTTGTCCACAGATTCGCGCGGTCGTCCCGTCGAGCGCGAGGCGTCCCGCATGGTAGACGGATGTCAGACAGGGGAGTGCAGACGCATCTCACGGCCGCCGTACTACGGCCCGAACAGCGACGACTGTATAGCGCGGTCCAGTCGGGAACTCTCATTCGATTGCGGTCGGGCGCATTCGTCGATCCGTCGGACTGGGGCGACGCCTTTCCGGCGGAACGGGTGCGGGCGAGGGCACTCGCCGTTGCGGCACGGGCGGCCGGGGTGCCGCCGATCTTCTCGTCCACGACTGCCGCGGCGCTGCGGGGGCTCCCTATCGTCGGTGTGGGGGACGATCGCGTGCACGTCATCGCTCGTGGCATCAATCCGCAGAAGTCCCGGGGAGACGTCATCCGGCACCACTGGCCGTTGAACAACGATGACATCGAGGTGCTGGGCGGGGTTCGTGTGACAACGTTGAGCCGGACTGTGTACGACGTCATACGCGAGACCACTCCGGAATGTGCGATCGCCGTGTGCGATGCGGCATTCCGACTCGTAGCGTGGGATGACGACCGCCGACTGGTCGATGCCGAGGCAGCCGACGCCTTCAGATCCGATTTGTGGCGAAGAGTGAACGCCGCGGCGGGCGCGCGAGGTATCCGCCAGGCGAGAGACATCGTGAGGATCGCGGATGCACGCGCGCAGCTTCCTGGGGAGAGCATCAGTCGATTGTGGATGCGGCTGCTCGGCGCGCCGTTGCCGGTGTTGCAGCATCCCGTGCGCATCGGAGCAGACGCCTACTGGCTGGACTTCGCGTGGCCGAAGCTCAAGAAGTTCGGTGAGTTCGACGGCGTCGCAAAGTACTTCGATCCGGAGATGACGGGTGGTCGTTCGTTAGAGGACATCCTCGCATCGCAGCAAAGAAGACAGGCGGCCATAGAACGGGCAACGGGCTGGACCGGTGTGCGCTGGACGAACGTCGAGTTGTCGAACATGGATGCGTTCGCTCGATTCTTGAGGCGCTCACGGATCCTCCGCTGAGGCGGCAGGAACGGGCAGGCGCCGGGCAGCGGCGTGGAAACGGGCACCCTCGGCCGGAGGAAAAGGCACCTTCGGGAGGAGGAACGGGCACCCTCGAACGGAAGAACGGGCACGGTCGGGAGCAGAAACGGGCACCCTCGGGAGGAGGAACGGGCACCCTCGGCCGGGGGAACGGGCACCCTCGGGAGGAGGAACGGGCACGGTCGCGCCGGGGTGTGCGCACTGCGGCGCACACCCCGCGCGACGCGAAGCGTCAGCCGATCGTGACCGGCACGCGCAGCGTGCGCGTGTGGTCGACACGGCGCACAGGGCCCGTCAGCGTGACCGGAAGACCGAAGCGGATGTCACCGCTCGACGCACCGAGACGCAGCTCGAGGTCACCGGGCTCGACGACGCGCGTGTAGTCCCGCCCGGTGAACGCCGCGATGTCGGCGCTCACCCGGAACGAGACGCGTGCGCTGGCACCGGCCCGCAGCGGAACGCTCGCGTATCCCACCAGGCGGTTCACCGGCCGCACGACGGATGCCACGGGATCGTGCAGATACAGCTGCACGTTCTCGATGCCCTCGCGCGCGCCGGTGTTCGTGACGGTGAGCGAGACCGTCACCTCGCCGGACGTGGTCGTCTCGGAGGCGTCGGTGGCGGCATCCGTCCACTCGAACGAGGTGTACGACAGACCGTGCCCGAACGGGAACTTCGCGGTCGGGTCGATGTTCGAGACCTCGCTCGGCCCGCCGAGCGGCGCCGCGAGATACGTTGCCGGCTGTCCGCCCTCGAGCGAGGGGATGCTCACCGGCAGCCGTCCGCTCGGGTTCACCCGACCGCTGAGCACGCCGGCGATCGCCGGTCCGCCCTCTTCGCCGGGGAAGAACGCCGTCACGATGGCTGCGGCGCGGTCCGCAGCGGATCCCAGCGAGTACGGGCGTCCCTCGACGAGCGTCGCGACGACCGGCGTCCCGGTCTCGATGAGCGCGTCCAGGAGGTCCTGCTGGCGTCCGGGCAGACGCATGCTGGCGGCGTCGCATCCCTCGCCTGAGGTGCCGCGACCGAACAGACCGGCGTGATCGCCCAGCACGGCGATCACCAGGTCGGCGGACTGTGCGGCCTCGACGGCGCGGCGGATGCCCGCGGCATCCGGCTCCGCTGCGTCGGCCCGGTCCCCGCCCTCGCCCCACTCGGTCTGAGCTTCCGTGGTCGCCTTCCCGTCGACGCTGACGCCCGTCTCCACCGTGATGTCGGCGTTCGGGAACTCGGCGCGCAGGCTCTCGAGCACCGTCGGCAGCTCGATCCCGATCGGCACCTCGGGGTGAAGCGTGCCGACGTGGCTCGGGAACGAGTAGCAGCCGAGCATGGCGAACTGGTCGTCCGCGAGCGGTCCGACCACGGCGATGCGGATGCCCGAGTCCGCTTGCAGAGGCAGCGTCCCGTCGTTGCGCACCAGCACCACGGCGCGCTCTGCGACCTCGCGAGCGAGGGCGCGATCCTCAGCTGTGTCGAGCTGGACGCGACCGCGTACAGCCTCGATGTCGGTGAGGTCGCTTTCCGTCCAGCCGTCGGGCAGCGGCGACCAGTCGGGGTCGAGCATGCCGAACTCGGCCTTCTGCAGCAGCACTCGCCGAAGTGCCCGGTCGACGAACGACTCGTCGAGCCCGCCGGTCTCGACGGCAGCGACCAGCGGGTCCCCGTACGCCTTGACGGTCGGCAGCTCGACGTCCACCCCGGCTTTGAGCGCGGCCGAAGCGGCCTCGCCCCAGGTGCCGGCCACGCCGTGCAGCGTCTTCAGGAAGGCCACGCCGAAGTAGTCCGCGACGACCGTGCCGGTGAATCCCCAGGTCTCGCGGAGCAGCCCGGTGAGCAGTGTCTCGTCGCCGGCGGACGGCACGCCGTCCACGTCGGTGTACGCGTGCATCACGCTGCGAACGCCGCTGTCGCGGACGGCCAACTCGAACGGCGGGACCATCACGTCGTTGAACTCGCGGCGTCCCATCGACACGGGCGCGAGGTTGCGGGCGGCCTTCGACGCGGAGTATCCGATGAAGTGCTTGAGCGTGGCCACGATGCCGGTCGACTCGAGGCCGCGCACGTATGCGGTCGCGATGGTGCCGACGAGGTACGGATCCTCCCCGATGGTCTCCTCGGTGCGTCCCCATCGCGGATCCCGCGTCACATCGAGCACCGGCGCAAGGCCCTGGTGCACGCCGACGGACCGCATCCCGGTCCCGATCCGCTTCGCCACGCGCTCGATCAGCGACGGATCGAACGTCGCGCCCCACGACAGCGGCACCGGATAGTTGGTGGCGCCCCACGCGGTGAAGCCGGCGAGGCACTCTTCGTGCGCGATGGCCGGGATCCCGAACCGGTTCGCCGCGACGATACGCTTCTGGCTGCGCGCGAGCGAGACGACGCCGACCGCGGCATCCACGGGCGCCGAACCGAACGACCGTGTCAGCTGACCGAGTCCGTGGGGGAGGATCTCCTCGAGCTCGACCGCGTCCTCGTTCATATCGTGCTGGAACGGCGCGACATCGCCGCCCGTCGGCGACGAGGCCACCCACACGCCGTAGAGCTGCGCGACCTTCTCGCGCAGCGTCATCTCGGCGATGAGCGCCTCGACGCGCTCCGCGGCGGGCAGCGCCGTATTGTGCCAGCGCGGACTGATGTCGGCCATCGTGTGTTACTCCAGGGATCTTCGCCGGATGTCGGCGTGATTATGACCTGTCTATTCTGACGGTACGTCGGGTCAGTGCGAAAACGATTTCGAACCGGCACCGGCATCAACCCGATGCCGGTCGGACGGCCGCGTCACCGAGGCCACTCCGCGACGAGATTCTCGGCGACGCGGAACGCGTTCGCCACGATCGTGAGAGTCGGATTCACCGAGCCATTCGTCGGGTGCAGCGACGAGTCGCATGCCACGACGCGGTGGCTGCCCCACACTCGACCGTAAGGGTCGGTGGCCGAGTTGTCGGCCGACGTGCCCATCCGGGCGGTGCCGCACGAATGCTCGCCGGCAGCGGATGCCGTGGCCGGCCCGCCCTGCCGCCTGATGTCTGTGACGCCGGCGGCCTCCAACCACCTGGCGCCCTGCACGGCCAGCCCGTCTTCCACCTGCTGGCTCGTCCAGTGCACGTCCTTGCGCAGGGCTGCGCCAGGGCGCCCCCAGCGATCCCTCACGGAGGCCAGCGTCACCCGCGACGTCGGCATCGGGATCTCCTGTCCCATCGCGAACACGCCGAACAGGTTCGCGCGTTTGCCGCGCATCCATTCCTTGTGGCCGGCGCCCCACCCGGGAACGCCAGGACCGGGCTGGCCCGCGGAGGTCAATGGCAGCAGGCCCATCAGATCGACGATGACGCCGCCACCCCACGGCACCGTGGCCGCGTGCACATGGTCCAGTGTCGCGACGGCGTGCCCAGGTCCGATGTACGGCTTCACGGGCTCCGCGGCCTCGCCGAGGACCGTCGCGCTGCGGTGATCGTGCAGGTATCGGCCGACGTGATCGTTGCCAAGGCCGCTGGCGAGCAGCAGGCGGGCGGTCTCGACGGCACCCGCCGAGACGATCACCACGTCGGCGCTCACGGTGAGCTCGACGGGGTGCTTCGTGGCATCCGCCATGATCGTCACTCCGGCGGCGCCGATGCCGTCGCGCACTTCGACCACCTCTGCGTCGGGCAGCAAGTCGCAGAGACCTGTCGCGATCGCGCGCGGAATGAAGGTGGACTGCGACCCGTTCTTCGCGTCGACCGGGCACGTGTTGCCGATGCACTGGGCGCAGCGCACGCACGCGGCCCTGCCGTCCCAGGGCTGCGAGTTGATGGCGAGCGGGATCGGCCCCCAGCCCCAGCCCAGACGGTCCGCGGCCGCGCCGAGCAGCTCACGCGACGGTTCCGTTCCCATCGCCGGCATCGGATATCCGCCGGAGCGCGGCGTCCGTGAGGTCAGTCCGCCTTCCTCGCCGGCGACGCCGAGCGCCCACTCCGCCTTCGTGTAGTAGGGCTCCAACTCGTCGTACGAGACCGGCCAGTCCGCGAGACTCGCGCCGTCCGGGCTGCCGTACAGGGACGCCATCCGGAAGTCCTCCGGCATGAACCGCCAGGCCATGCCCTGCCAGATGCGAGTGCCGCCGCCGACCGTGTCGGCGTTCAGGCCGTACAGCCCGGCATCGCCGGTGCCGTCCACGACTCGGTCACCGTCCGGTGTCTGTGCGATCCGCGGATGCCCGGGGCCGGGTCCCACGGTCGGCCAGTACACGGCGTTGCGCTTGCCGTGCAGGTGGTCCCCACGGATCTCGTCCGCCCTGAGGTACGGGGCCCGTTCCACGAGCAGAACGTGCTTGCCGGCGGCCGTGAGCACCTGGGCGGCGACCCCGCCACCGGGACCCGATCCGACGATGATGGCGTCGTAGTGCGAGTGCACCTTGGCCGGCGCGACCGTCTTCAGCGCTTCCGGCTCGATCGGGGTGACGCCCTCCGGCACCCCGCGGAAGCCGACCATGTCGAGCCCGACGGGATGCCTGCCATCCGACGATGCGTAGTACCCCTCCCAGCTCACCCGGCGCAGCGCGTCGAACGCCCTGGCACTGGATCCGGATGCGATGACCGCGAGGATCGCATCTTGCGCTTCCGCTCCGAGAGCGGCGAAATCCGAGGCGCCCGTCCGTCGTGCCTCGTCGTCGAGGCGGGCGGCGAGCGAAAGGAGTTCTGGCCATGCCCAGAGCAGATCGCGGTCGGCGGCGATGGGATCGTCGGTCAGGTACTCGCCGACGCCGCCTTCCCAGCCGGCGGGCCAGGCATCCGCGGGGATGATGCGGTCGATGGCTGCCCGCAGCGCAGGAAGGGCGGCCGCGCGAGCTGCGCGACCGCCCTCCACCGCTGAAGCGGCGCCGAGATCAGCGTCCGGCAAGGGACCCTCCGATGCCTCCGACGCTGAAGTACTTGTTCAGCACGGAGAACACGATGATCGGCGGCAGCATCATGATGACGGCTACCGCCATCACGAGGCCCCAGTTGGTCTGGTTCTGTTGGAAGAATGTGTTCAGACCGATCGGGAGCGTGTAGTTCTGGTCGCTGCGCAGGAACACGACGGCCACGAGGTAGTCGTTCCAGGCCAGCAGGAACGAGAAGATCGCGGTCGAGAGGATGCCAGGCAGTGAGTTGCGGAGAACGACTCGCGTGAAGCTGCCGAACACGCTGGCACCGTCGATCCATGCTGCTTCTTCGAGGGTGATCGGGATGGAGTCGAAGTAGGCGGCCATCATCCAGATCGCGACCGACATGGTCGAGCCGATGTAGATGATCATGACGCCGACCAGGTTGTCGACCAGGCCGAGCTTCGCGAACAGGAAGAACAGCGGGATGACCGCGGTCACGACCGGCAGCGACTGCACGATGAACAGGACCAGCGCGTAACTGGAGACCCATTTGTTGCGTCCGCGGGAGAGTACATACCCGGCGGGGGCGGCGACGACCACGGCGACCACGACGGTGACCAGGGCGACGATGAGGCTGTTGCCCAGCCACGTTCCGACCGACGTCTGGGTGAAGACGGCACCGAAGTTCTCGAACGTGAGTCCGGTCGCGGTGGATCCCAGGGACGGGGTCAGGGACAGGAAGAGGACGGCGATGATCGGGACGAGCACCACTGCTGTGATCACCACGATGGCAAGAAGGCGCCACCACTTGCCGCGTTCTCCGAGCTCGTTCAGGCTGCGCCGCTTGCCGGTGTCGGTGACTCCGATGTGGAGTTCGCCGGTGATCTGCGGTGTTTCGGTTTCAGTACTCATTCGATGTTCGCCTTCTGTGTCTGGCGGTACAGCAGCACCGAGATGATGACGAGGACGAGGGTCATGATGAACGCGATAGCGACACCGGGACCGACCTGGTAGTTCTGGAACACGGTCACGTAGGCCAGCACGACCAGCGACTGGGTAGCACCGACCGGACCGCCTCCGGTGAGCAGGAAGATCGTCGGGAAGTCGTTGACGCAGAAGATCGTCATCAGGATCCACGACACGTACGTGGTGCGGGCGACCATCGGCAGCGTGATCTGGGTGAACGTCTGCCACGTTCCGGCACCGTCCACCTTGGACGCCTCATACACGTTGGTGTCTACCGACGCGAGCGCCGAGGACATCATCATCATCATGAACGGGAAGCTGATCCAGACCTTGAACACGCAGACCGTGATCTGCGCCAGCAGCGGGTCGGCGAGGAACAGCACGTTGCCGAAGCCGAGCGCCTGAGCGAGAACCGGCAACGGGGACTGCGGTGTGGCGACAAGCCAGTTCCAGCTGGTCGCGGAGACCACCGTGGGAACGACCCATGGAAGCAGCAGCAGGACCTTCCAGAGCCCTGATGCCGGAATGCGGGTGCGCAGCAGGAGCGCCAGGCCGAGTCCTGCAGCCCAGCTGCCGAAAACACCGACGATGGTGAAGACCAGGGTGAAGAGGGCCGCGTGCCAGAACACGGGCTCCTGCAGTACGTGGATGTAGTTCTGGAGCCCGACGAAGGCGCCCGCGTCGATGAGGTCGCCATTGCGGGTGGACTGCCAGCCTGCATAGATCACCGGGTACAGGTTCAGCAGAACCAGCAGCAACAGTGAGGGCAGGGCGAACAGCAGGAAGGTCCAGGTGTGGGATATGGCACGGTTACGCTTGCCGGTACTCGGCGAGCGCCCTGATCCGGCGACCCCCACGCCGTTCCGCGCCCTCTTCAAGGCGCCGGTCACGGACTCGGTCGACATTGAGCTTCTCCTTCGACAGCTTCAGAAAGGGTGATACGAGCGAAAACGGGTGGGCCCCGGCTCTCGCTCAGGGCCCACCCGGATTCCTCTAATTACTTCATCAGGCCTTCGATGGAGTTCTGCAGCGTCTGCAGAGCCGTCTTCGCATCCGTCTTACCACCGAGGATCGACTGCGCAAAGGTGATCATCGGCTGGGTGCCGTCCACCGTGTTGGCGATGTTGTAGAACAGACCCTTTCCGCCCGGGGCCGCCCACGTGCCGTAGATCGGGTTCCAGTCCTTCAGGATCTTCACCGTCACCGGGTCGCTCTTGAGCACCGAGGTCTCCGCGATCGACTTCAGCGGGGGAAGGCCGATACCGGTCTTGTCCGTCCACAGCTTCGACATGTTCTTGTAGTAGTACGTGAGGAACGCCTCCGAGCCCTTCTGGCTGGGGGTGTTCTTGTACATCATGATGTTGTTCGGGAAGTACAGGCCGCCCTTCTTTCCCGACGGGCTGGTCAGCGGGTCGCCGACCACCAGGTTGGCCGCCGTTGCGGCGTTCACCGAGGCAGCCAGTCCGGCGCCGTCCCAGCCGTAGCCGAACTTCTTGGCGTTCCACTGTGCCTGCACGTTGGCGCTGGTGTAGGTCGCGGCCGCCGGGTCGGAGTAGCCGTTCTGCACGAGCTCGAGCACGTACGTCATCGCCTCTTCGTTCTCGGAGGTGACGCAGTCCGGCTCCTTCTTCGAGTTGAAGAGGCCTCCACCGTTGTTGATCATGAACGCGGTGAGGATGTGGCTGCCGGTGAAGTTGCCGGCACCCGAGCCGAGACCGAAGCCGTAGACGCCGATCTTCTTCAGAGCGGCGCAGACGGCCTTGTACTCGTCCCAGCTGGTGGGAACGTCGACGCCTGCCTGGTCGAGCAGGGTCTTGTTGTACCAGGAGCAGCGGACGTCAAGGTTGTACGGCACGGCCGCGTAGCCCTGGTCCGTCTTCATGGTGTCGAGCAGGCCCTCGAGGAAGTCATCCTTCAAGCCGTTGCTGCCCCACGAGTCGAGGAGGTCGTCCGCGTAGGCGATCTTGCCCTGGTGGGCGAACTGGAAGGCCTGCGTGCCACCGCCGGAGCTGACCGCGGGGCCCGTGTTGGAGGCCACAGCGGAGGAGAACGTCTGGGTGAAGTTCGCCCACTGGATCTCCTGGTACGTGGCCGAGGGAAGACCGCTCTTCGGCTTGTAGGCCAGCGTGATCTTCTTGTCGGTGGGGTTGAACTGCGTTCCGCCCCAGGGCATGTTCCAGAACTTCAGCGGCTTGCTGCTGCCGCCGCCTCCGCCGCTGCCGCTGGTGCAAGCAGCGAGGAGAGTCGTGGCCGCAACGCCTCCGGCGAGGCCGATGAAGCCGCGCCGGGTGAATGCTGCGCCAGTGGATTCCGATGCCATTATCAGATCCCTTCCATCCGATCGACGTGGGGCGTCGATACGGAGATTCGTCGTTGAATGTCAGGTTTGGTGCGTTGGCCGGGCCACGTCTTCCACAGCCGTCCTGGTTATCTTTCAGTCTTTTGTTGGACGTGTCAACATTTTATGAGGGCCTTCCACGCGTGTCGCCGGCATCCGAAATCAAGATGTGATGAAAGTCGTGGGAGCGCTCTCACGCACACGCTATACGACGATCCGTCATGCGGCCAAACCCGTTACCGAGCCGTTGTGGTGGACTCCCGCACGACGAGCTCGGTGGCCAGTTCCTCGCGGGCCGAGCCGGCGGGCGCTCCGGCCCTCAACCGCAGCAGCATGCGCATCGCGGCGGATGCCATGTCCTCGATCGGCTGTCGCACCGTCGTCAGACTCGGGGTCACCCATGCCGACTCCGGCAGGTCGTCGAACCCGATGACGCTGATGTCGTCCGGCACCCCCAATCCGAGGGACCGCGCGGCCTGATAGGTGCCGAGCGCCATCTCGTCGGAGCACGCGAACAGGGCGGTCGGGCGGTTCGACGAGGTCAGCATCCGCGCGACGACCGTTGCCGCGCTCTCCCTCCGCCAGTCGGCGGTCGCGATGAGCTCGTCGGGGAGCTGGATGCCCGCCTGCTCCAGTCCGGCGCGGAATCCGTCCACGCGGGCGCGGCCGTAGCGGTAGTCGCCCGTCCCTGCGATGAGGCCGATTCGACGATGGCCGAGCGCGGCGAGGTGCGCGGCGGCGGCGTACCCGCCGGCCCAGTCGGTGGTCCCGATGCTGGGGACGCCTGAGGCGGAATCGGCGGAAGGATCCAGCAGCACCAGGGGGATGCCCGCCGCGGTGAGCACCTGCAGTTGCGTGCGACTCGGAGTCAGCAGCGCGACGGTCGCTCCGCGCGATTTGCGGGCCAGAAGGCGCGCGACCCAGTCGGCGCCGGCATCCTGCTCTGGTCGTGCGACGGTGACCACGACGTCGAGGCCGGCGGATGCCGCGACCCGCTCTGCCCCGTTGAGCACGAGGTTGGCCCACGATCCGCTGACCTTGCTGATGACGAGGTCGACGAGGCCGCCGGTTTCGCCGTCGCGCGAGGAACCGCTGCGGCGTTTCCGGCGGTAGCCGGTCTCCTCGACGAGCTGCATCACGCGTTCGCGCGTGGCGACGGAGACGTCGGAGCGCCCGTTCAGCACCTTCGAGACGGTCGGCACGGTGGTTCCGGCCAGCCTCGCGAGTTCGGCCATGGTGAGTGCGCGGCGCGCAGGGCTCGCGCCGGGAGCGGCAACGGCCGACGTGGTCGCGGCAGCCTCGGCGCCGGCTCGCGCCCCGCCGTGCGGCTCCCCATCGGTCATACGCACATGCTAAGGCAAAGTTGCGCAACTCCGCGCACGATATTCCGCTTGCTTCGCGGCTCCTGCGGTGCGAAGATCAAGCGGACAGTGTCGTATCGCGACGGCATAGTTGCGCAACTATCCGCGCAACTGAACGGTGTCAGTCGATCGGGTGAACGCTCGCCGGCCGCCGGTCGACACTGCATGAACAACGACGCACGCAAGGCGCCGGGGCTCGCAGGTCCTGGTGTTCGAGCGTCAAGGACGCGGGCGTCGCAATGACGAACGACACAGAGAACGCCACGAAGGAGTCGCGATGGCAGACAGCACGCCGCAGTTGCGTGTCGGCATGGTGGGGTACGCATTCATGGGGGCGGCGCATTCGCACGCCTGGCGCACTGCTCCCCGATTCTTCGACCTCCCGCTCGCTCCGCAGCTCACCGCCATCGCCGGTCGCAACCAGGCGGCAGTGACAGAGGCAGCGGAGCGGATGGGCTGGCAGAGCGTCGAGACCGACTGGCGCCGTCTGCTCGAGCGTGACGACATCGATCTCATCGACATCTGCACCCCCGGCGACACGCACCACGAGATCGCCATCGCCGCCCTCGAGGCCGGCAAGCACGTGCTGTGCGAGAAGCCGCTGGCCAACTCGGTCGAGGAGGCCGAGGAGATGGCGGATGCCGCGCGCAAGGCCGTGGCGAACGGTGTGTTCGCGATGTGCGGATTCACCTACCGTCGGGTGCCCGCCCTGTCGCTGGCCCGCCGCTTCGTGGAGGAGGGCCGACTAGGCGAGATCCGCCACGTGCGCGCTCAGTACCTTCAGGATTGGCTGAGCGACGCGGATGCCCCGCTCACCTGGCGCATGGACAAGTCGAAGGCGGGCAGCGGCGCGCTGGGCGACATCGGTGCGCACATCATCGACATGGCGCAGTGGGTGTCCGGCTCCGACATCACCGGTCTTTCCGCGATCATGAACACATTCGTGACGGAGCGTCCGGTCGGCGGCGACCTGGTCGGGCTCGGCGGCAAGGGATCCGCGGACGGCGCAAAGGGGCCCGTCACGGTGGATGACGCCGCGGCGTTCACGGCTCGATTCGGCAACGGCGCGTTCGGGGTGTTCGAGGCGACCCGCTTCGCGCTCGGGCGCAAGAATGCCATCCGGCTGGAGATCAACGGGTCCAAGGGATCCGTCGCGTTCGACTTCGAGGACATGAACGTGCTCGAGTACTTCGACGGATCGGACGACGCTGAGGCGCAGGGATTCCGCCGCATCATCGTGACCGAGCCGGTGCATCCGTATGTCGCGAACTGGTGGCCGGCCGGACACGGGCTCGGCTACGAGCACGGATTCACGCACCAGGTGGTCGACCTCGTCCGCGATCTCGCGGCGGGCGAGCAGCCGCATCCGTCGTTCGACGATGCGCTGCAGGTGCAGCGCGTGCTCGCAGCAGTGGAGCAGTCTGCCGGCGACGGATCCGCGTGGACCGCGATCCCCTGATCCGCCTGAGCCACCGTTCAGGTCGCACAATCGGCCATCTCGGGGCGCCGGGTACGGGCGGAACTCGCGACCTGAGCCGGCAAGCAAGCATCCGAATCGACAACGTTTTGAAGGAGGAAGGACGATGACGCGTCCGATCACCCTGTTCACCGGCCAGTGGGCCGACCTGCCGTTCGAGGAGGTGGCGCGTCTCGCCGGCGAGTGGGGATACGACGGCCTCGAGATCGCCAGCTGGGGCGATCACCTCGATGTGAACCGCGCGGCGACCGATCCGGCCTACGTGGCGAATCGGTTGGAGATCCTGGAGCGCAACGGGCTGAAGGTCTTCACCATCTCGAACCACCTGGTCGGGCAGGCGGTGTGCGATGACCCGATCGACCAGCGGCACCAGGACATCGTGCCGCCGCACGTGTGGGGCGACGGCGATCCGGAAGGTGTGCGCCAACGCGCCGCCGAGGAGCTCAAGACGACGGCCAGGGCCGCCGCCGCGCTCGGCGTGAAGACGGTCACCGGCTTCACCGGATCCAAGATCTGGAAGACCATCGCCGGCTTTCCGCCGGTGCCCGACTCGATGATCGACGACGGCTACCGGGACTTCGCTGACCGTTGGAACCCGATCCTCGACGTGTTCGACGAGGTGGGCGTGCGGTTCGCGCTGGAGCCGCATCCGAGCGAGATCGCGTTCGACTACTGGTCGTCGAAGCGCACGCTCGAGGCGATCGGCAATCGGGATGCCTTCGGCTTCAACTTCGACCCGTCGCACTTCGTGTGGCAGCAGATCGATCCGGTGACGTTCCTGCAGGACTTCTCGGACAAGATCTTCCACGTGCACTGCAAGGAGTCGGTCACGCAGCTCAACGGCCGCAACGGACGCCTCGCATCCCACCTGCCGTGGGGCGACCCGCGTCGCGGCTGGGACTTCGTCTCGACCGGACACGGCGAGGTGCCGTGGGAGCCGATCTTCCGCACCCTCAACTGGATCGGCTACGAGGGCCCGACCAGCGTCGAGTGGGAGGACGCCGGAATGGACCGCCTCGTCGGCGGCCCGGAGGCGTTGGCCTTCGTGCGCAAGCTCGCCACGATCACGCCGCCGGCCGAGGCCTTCGACGCGGCGTTCTCGCAGAGCCGCGCGGTGGAGCTATGAGCGAAGGCCATTTCTGGCCTTCGCCGCGACCCTCCCTCTTGCTCGGCCGGACGGCGGAACACCGCCGCCCGGAACCGGCTCGAGGGGCCCCAGCGCCGACCGCCGTCTCGGCGGTCGGTAGGCAGAGGGAACGCTAGGAACTTACGCAATACAGAACTGGAAGCAGAACATGACTGACGCAACGCGTCGCGCGCTCATAGTGCGCGGCGGATGGGACGGGCACGAGCCCGTCGAGACCACCGACTCCTTCGTGCCGTTCCTGGAATCCAACGGCTTCGAGGTGCGCATCGAGGAATCCCCGGCGATCTACACCGACGAGGCGTACATGGACACCGTCGATCTGCTCGTGCAGATCAACACCATGAACACCATCGAGCGCGAAGAGATGGCCGGCCTCGATCGGGCGGTCCGGAACGGCATGGGCATGGCCGGCTGGCACGGCGGCATCGCCGACGCCTATCGCAACAACGCCGACTACCTCCACATGATCGGCGGGCAATTCGCGCACCACGCGAACAAGGCGCCCAAGGAGCAGCTGGCAGGCGAACAGGCGGACAACTACATTCCCTACACCGTCCACATCACCGAGCTCGGCAAGGTGCACCCGATCACCGCCGGCGTCTCCGACTTCGACCTCGTCACCGAGCAGTACTGGGTGCTGAGCGACGAGCTCAACGACGTGCTCGCGACCACGACGCAGACCGTTCGCCCGTGGGATGCCTGGCACCGTCCGGTCACCGCGCCGGCGATCTGGACCCGGCTGTGGGGCGATGGCCGCATCTTCGTGTCGGCGCCTGGCCACAAGCTCGAGGTCGTGAACGATCCGAACGTGCGCGGCATCATCGAGCGCGGCCTGCTCTGGGCCGCTCGCGGATCCGGTCAGCCGGCGCCGAGCGCCGATGATGTGCGTTCCGGCGCGTTCCCCGCTGCCGGCGAGGACGAGGAGTCCGGCGAGTGAGCGAGCAGACTTCCGGCGTGCTGCGGCTGGGCGTCATCGGCGTCGGCAACATCAGCAATCAGTACTTCACGCACATCCCGAACCTGCCGAACCTGAAGCTGGTCGCGGTCGCCGATGTGAACGAGGAGCGTGCGCGCGAGGTCGCAGCGGAGCAGGGCGACAGCGCCCCCGGACTGCGTGCGCTCACCGTCGACGAGCTGCTGGCGGATGCCGACATCGACGCCGTCCTCAACCTGACCATTCCTCAGGCGCATGCGGCCATCGGCATCCGTGCCATCGAGTCCGGCAAGCACGTGTACGGCGAGAAGCCGCTCGCGCTGAATCCGGCAGAGGCCGAGCCGCTGCTGGCGCTCGCCGCCGAGAAGGGGCTGCGCGTCGGCAGTGCGCCGGACACGGTTCTCGGCACGGGCATCCAGACGGCGCGCAAGGCGCTGGACGACGGAGCGATCGGGCAGCCGATCGCGGCGGCGATCCACTGGAGTGCGCCCGGACATGAGCTGTGGCATCCGGCGCCCGCGTTCTACTATCAGCCGGGCGGCGGACCGCTGTTCGACATGGGCCCGTACTACCTCACGAGCATCGTCACGCTGTTCGGTCCGGTCGCGCGGGTCACGGGCGTGGCGACGACGTCGCCGCGCGAGCGCTCTGTCGCGACGGGACCGCTGGCCGGCACCGCGATCCCGGTGGATGTCGCCACCCACGTGAGCGCACTGCTCGAGCACGAGAACGGCCTGACCACCACGCTCACGGTGAGCTTCGACGTGTGGAAGTCCCGTGCCCCGCTCTTCGAGGTCTTCGGCACCGAGGGAACCATGGCCGTTCCGGATCCCAACCGGTTCGACGGTGACGTGGAGATCGCGCCGGCCGCGACGCGCGAGTGGGAGGCTGTTCCGGTCTCTGCCGGCTGGGCGGACTCCGGTCGCGGATACGGACTGGCGGACATGGCCCGCGCCATCGAGACGGATCGTCCGCACCGCGCGAGCGGCGAGCTCGCGTTCCACGTGCTCGAGGTGATGGACGGCATCCTGCGCGCCGCCGAGTCGCACTCCGTCGTGGACATCGTGAGCACCGTCGAGCGTCCGGCTCCCGTGCCGCTCGACTCGACGCCTGCCACCTGGTAGTCAGCGGATCCGCTGCCTCGGGGCAGCGTCGGGCCTGCCGATCCCTGCACCTTCTGTTGCTACTTCAGGCAGAGAGCCTGTTCGCCTGCATATCGCAGCCGAACAGGCTCTCTGCCTGAACTGCGCACGGGGTGGTCATGCACGGGGTGGTCATGCACAGGGTGGTTGGGCTCGGGTCGGTGGGGCACGTGCGATTGCGCACGGGCGGTTCTGCAGGGACCGCGGCGATGGGGACGGGCGTCAGGCGCTGCACCCGAATCGTTTCGACCTCTCTCATTAAGGGGCCGCCGTTCGCGCGCTATGGTGGCCGGGGAGAAAGAGCGCTCTCAGCGTTCATCCGTTCATCATCACCAACCAGACGCCGCGTCCGTGCCGCGCTCGCGCGTCGTTCAGGGCAGGAAGACATGACACAAGGCAGTGACGACTACCGCGACAGCGGTCTGCAGTTCCCCGATTCGTTCGTGTTCGGTTCGGCGACCGCGTCGTACCAGGTCGAGGGCGCCGTCAAGGAAGACGGCCGCCTGCCGTCCATCTGGGACACCTTCAGCCACACACCCGGCAAGGTGTGGAACGGCGACACCGGAGACGTGGCAGACGACCACTACCACCGGCTCGACTCCGACCTCGACATCATGAAGCAGCTCGGACTGCACGCGTACCGGTTCTCGATCGCCTGGCCGCGGGTCATCCCGAACGGGCGCGGTGCTGTCAACAAGCCGGGCGCCGACTTCTACTCCCGCCTCGTCGACGGCCTGCTCGAACGCGACATCACACCCGTCGCCACCCTGTACCACTGGGACCTCCCGCAGACGCTCGAAGACGAGGGCGGCTGGCCGAACCGCGACACCGCCTACGCCTTCGCCGACTACGCGGCAGCGATCGGCGAGCGGATCGGCGACCGCGTCGCCGTCTGGACCACGCTGAACGAGCCCTGGTGCTCCGCGTACCTCGGGTACGCATCCGGAGCCCACGCACCCGGCCGCACCGATGGCGAGGCAGCGCTGCGGGCCGTGCACCACCTGAACCTGGGCCATGGGCTCGCGCTGCAGGCGCTGCGGGCATCCGTCTCGAACGACGACGCCCAGTACTCGGTGACGCTGAACCTGCACGTCATCCGCCCGGAGGGCGACACCGGACCCGAGGCCGCGCGGCAGATCGACGCCCTCGGCAACCGGGCGTTCACGTATCCGATGCTGAAGGGCGAGTATCCGGCCGACCTGCTGGAAGACACGAAGGACATCACGGACTGGTCGTTCGTGCAGTCTGGCGACCTGGAGACGATCAACCAGAGGATCGACATCCTCGGGGTCAACTACTACTCCACGAACCGCGTGCGCCTGTGGGACGGTCGTGGCGAGCGTCAGCACGCCGACGGACACAAGGATGTCGGCGCATCGCCGTGGCCCGGCGCGGATCGCGTCGAGTTCCTCGAGCAGCCGGGCCCCTACACCGAGATGGGCTGGAACATCGAGCCTTCCGGTCTCTACGACCTGCTCACGTCGCTGCGTGACGAGTTCCCCGAGCAGGCCCTCATGGTCACCGAGAACGGCGCTGCCTTCGCGGATGTCGTCGCCCACGACGAGAGCGGCCTCGCCGTGCACGACACCGAGCGCATCGACTACCTGCGCCGTCACATCACCGCCGTGCACCGCGCGCTGCAGGACGGCGTCGACCTCCGCGGCTACTTCGTATGGTCGCTGATGGACAACTTCGAGTGGGGATTCGGCTACTCCAAGCGGTTCGGCATCGTGCGCGTCGACTACGACACGCTCGAGCGGCTGCCCAAGGACAGCGCCGCCTGGTACGCCCAGCTCGCGGAGAGCGGCCGCATCCCGGAGTGACGCAGGCGACCGCCGCCGTCGGTTGAGCAGAGCCTCGGTGATCCACACTGTCGGTTGAGACGCGCTGCCGGTTGAGCCTGTCAAGACCAGCCATGCGAGAGTGCACGTTTCGCTTCCCAACGCGCACGGCCGTCACCTCGCCACGCGACGGAATCGACGGTCGGGGCCAAGCTCAATCGGCGGTGAGGCGGTTTCGACGGGCTCAATCGGCGGTGGGGCGGCTTCGAAAGGCTCGACCGGCGGTGGCCGTCACCAGCGGTTGTGCACGTCCTCTGCCCAGCCGAGCAGGCCGTCGATGCGCACGCGAGCGCCGGCGTCGTCCACCATCCACCCGGAGTAATGGCCGAAGCACTGGTGCGTCGACGACGCCGCGACGACGTAGTTCGTTCGGGCGTTGCGGTCGTAGAACGGCGTGAATTCGAGGTCGGCACGATCACCGGTGATCCGCCACGGCGCGAGGTGATTCGACGCGTCGAACTCCCAGTGCAGCACGCCGGCGAGCTTGTTGATGCGGCCGTCCACGCTGAACGAGTGCTCCGTGGGGCCGCGGTTCGGTAGCCATTCGCCGCCCAGCTGCAGACCGATCCGTCGTCCGTCGACGGATCCGGATGCCGCACCCCAGTTCCACGAGACGCGGTACGGCCACCGCCCTCGGCCGTGATCCAGCACGGCCCAGCTCTCGCCGTCGGGGAACGGATACTCGGATCCGTCGACGGTGAGGGATCCGATCACGGGCCGGGCGACATCCTTCACCGTGTACTGGATGAGCCTGTCGTTCCAGGCGGCGGCAACGCCCATCGCCTCGTGTCCCGCCGGACGCAGTGCCGTGGCTTCCAGCAGCACCCGGTCGGTCTGTGCTCGCAGCGCAGTGCCGCCCGCCACCTCGTCGATGGCGATGCTCAGGCCCTTCGCGGTCGCGCGTGCCGGCCCCGTCGTGAATGTGGGCGGGAGCTCGACGCTGCCGCCCAGCGGGGACACCACGACGCGGTCGATCTCGGTGAGCGTCGGACGGTGCAGGACCCACACCTCGTGCAGTGCCGCGTAGTCCAGGGCGGAGACGGTCAACGCGACGATGTGCGTGGGCGACGTCAGCGCCCAGTACTCCCAGCGCTTGTTGCGACCCCAGGCATACGGCATCCGTCCCCGTCCCGGTCGGCTTGCGACGCCGCCGGTGTCGTGCTGCTGGTGGCGGGTCCAGCCGAGGGCGGCGGGGTTGAGCCGCCCGTTCGGCAGGCAGAGGTCGACGGGCGCGGTGAGCTCGTGCTCGGGCGTCAGCACACCCTCCGCGGTCATCGGGCGCTCTTGATCGGCAGGATGGCGGCCGATCCGAGCACGGCGAACACGATGCCCGCGACGAAGATCGACGCGTAGCCCCCCGTCACGCTGATCAACGCCCAGGCAACGAGCGGTGTGAGCGCCTGCGGAAGTGTTGTCGCCACGTTGAGGATGCCCAGGTCACGGCCCGACGAGGTCCCCTCCGCCGGCAGCACCTCGGTCATGAGTGCGAGGTCGACGCTGAGGTAGACGCCGTAGCCGAATCCGAAGAGGGCGGCCAGCACGACCATGCCGGCGGCGGTCGGCCAGACAAGGGGCACGGCCAGAGCTGCGGCCATGATGAGGGATGCCGCGATCACGAACGGCTTGCGGCGCTGCACGCGATCCGACAGCTTGCCGGATGCATACGTGCTGACCAGCGCGCCGGCGAGCTGCACGACCGTGAGCACGCCCGCGAACGAGTTCGACGCGTCGATGCTCAGGTGGATGTGGTCGCGCAGGATGTAGAGCAGGTAGCTCTGCACGCCTTGGTACGCCAGGATCATCAGGAATCGCGCGGCGAACGCCCATGCGAAGTCCGGATGCTTGCGCGGGCTCACCCAGAACCCCGCGAAGAACGCGCGCCACGAGAACGGCGTGCGCTGCGCATCCGTCGACGAGAAGTCGCGGTTGAAGACCACGAACCCGAACGCGGCCAGCAGCACGAGCGCAGCGAAGAGGCCGTATCCGATGCCGATCAGCTCGGCGAAGTAGCCGGCGACGATCACGCCGACACCCATGCCGACGAGCGTGCCCATGGCCAGGACGGCGGATGCCACGCCTCGGCCGCGCACGGGCACCCGGTCCGTGATGATGGCCGGTATCGGCGCGTTCAGCACGTTGAGCAGGATCATCACGAGCACGTAGAACACCGTGATCCACACCACGGTCGCGGATCCGGCGAGCAGCAGCATGAAGATCGCGCCTCCGGATGCTCCCAGCAGCACCCAGGGCGCGCGTCGGCCCAGCCTGCTTCGGGTCCTGTCGGAGAAGGCGCCGATCAGCGGCTGCACGAAGATGGTCACGATCGATGCCGACGTGGTCACGATCGCAAGGTTGCCGACCTTCTGCGCCGGGTCGATGTTCTGCACCTGGTTCGGTACGAAGATCACGATGAACGCGGCGTAGCACGACAGCAGCACGGCGTTCAGCAGGAACAGCCAGACCAGCAGGCGGCGCGGATGGGCGTAGGCCACGACCGGTTCGGCCGCAGCGAGTGTTCGGGTCACTGATACTCCTCGTTGAGTAGGACCACTCTAGGTGCAGTCCGAAACAGGCCCGTCCGACGGCAAGGGTCAGTTCGGGGACGGGCTCGCACGGCCCGCGATCAAGGCTGCGACAGCGGTGGTCCACTCCGAGTCGGCCGGGAGGAAATGGCCGCTGCCCGCCACGACGAGCGGCGCCGGATCATTCGGACGGTTGCGTGTGAACACGGCCCTGGCGAGGTCCACATCGATCGTCGGATCGTCGGCGCCGACGGCCAGGACCACGGGGACCGGGAGCGCCCGCAGCTGGGGGATGGTGTCGCAGTCGCCGTAGTCGGCGAGTGACATGATCGCCCACGTCAGGCCGTACCGAAGCCGACGCATCGCCCGCGATGAACTCGGATCGGCGTTGGCCCGGTGGTAGGCGGTCTGCGCTCGGGGCGTGGTCAACGGAGAGGAGCACAGGACGAGGAGATCGATCAGCTCGGGGGCGAGCGCCGCCGCCTTGGTGGAGACCCACCCACCCTCGCTGAAACCCAGGAGCGTCACTGGTGCGTTCTCGAGCTCGGGTCGTGCGTGAGCCCAGGCCAGGGTGTCGAGCGCGTCACGGGCGAGAGCGTCGTAGTCGCGGCGCAAGTTCGTGTAGCCGTCCATGACCTTCTCGACGACGAGGGATGCGATGCCGAGTGAAGCGAAACGCGCGCCAAGCGATGGGAATCCGCCGGCGGATCCCGGCCCGCTTCCCTGGACGAACACGATCGTTCCTGAAACGTCTCCCTCAGGCAGGTAGAGCGAGGCGGGACGGGCCTCGCCGCGCACGGGGACGGCAACTTCGAGCGCCACGGCGAGACGGTATCACGGGCGCGGGAAACGGTCCTTCGCCGAGGACTCGAACGTGCGTCGTGGGTGCGGCCCCGCACTGCGCCGGCCACCCGGCAATAAGTTCGGCCTCCGAACGTGAATACCGTTAGGCTGCCGGGGTGACCGAAGCACTACCGACGGCGCTGCCCGAAAACGTGCCTGTACGCCCTCCTCTCGGGAGCAATCTCGATGGGGTGCGTCAGCACAATCTGGGCACGGTCCTTCGGCTGGTTCACGGGATTCCCGGGCGGTCTCGCTCGGAACTGACCAGGGCGACCGGCCTCAGCCGGTCCACCATCGGCGCCCTCGTCGCCGAGCTGGCGGCGATGGGCCTGGTCTCCGAGACGGAGCCGCGAGAGTCGACAGGTGTGGGCCGCCCCAGCCCCGTCGTGCGCGCGAACCCGAACGTCGTCGTCATCACCGTGAACCCTGAGGTGGACGGCGTGACGGTCGGTGTCGTCGGACTCGACGGCACCGTGCACCGGCAGGTGCGGCACGCGACCACCACGCCGCCGACCGCGGCGGAGGCCGCGCGCATCGTGGCGGCTCTCCTCGATGGGCTCAAGGCGCTCATCGACACTGGGCTCCGCGTCACGGGGATCGGTGCTGCGGTCCCCGGCAGCGTGCGCGACGCCGACGGAGTCGTGCGTCTGGCGCCGCACCTGGAGTGGGTCGACGAGCCGTTCGCCGCACTGCTCGAGGAGGCGACGGGCCTTCCCTCCGTGGTCGCCAACGACGCCAGCCTCGGCGCCGGCGCCGAGCATCTCTTCGGGGCCGGGCGCGGCATCGACGACCTCATCTATCTCAACGGCGGCGCAGGCGGCATCGGCGGCGGCGTGATCACGCACGCGCTGCCTCTCACCGGCAGCTTCGGCTACGCCGGCGAGCTGGGCCACACGCTCGTCAACTCCGCAGGAGGCCGGTGTCACTGCGGCGCGATCGGATGTCTCGAGACCGAAGTCTCGCAGGCTCGGCTTCTCGAGGCGCTCGGCGTCGACGATCCCGAGCGGCTGGATGACGCGATGAAGCAGCTCGACGGTGCAGGACGCACCGAGGTCGAGCGGCAGGTGCGGTACCTGGCGGTGGCGATCCGGAACGGGGTGAACATCCTCAACCCGCGGCTCGTGGTGCTCGGCGGATTCCTGGGCGCACTGCATGATGCGATGCCGGGCGCGCTCGATCGTCAGGTGCGCGCGCAATCGCTGGCGACATCCGCCGAGCAGGTGGACATCGTGCGCGCGGAACTCGGCGCCGATGTGCTCACGATCGGCGCCGCCGAACTGGCGTTCACCCGGCTCATCGCCGACCCGACGGCCCTCCAGCGCTGACCCCGGCCCGAGAGGGTGCCTGACTCCGTCCCCGAGAGTGCGGGTTTCTCCGCCCGAGGGTGCCGGTTTGTTCGGAGAGACGCGCACGCTGGGGTGGCGGAACGCGCACTCTGAGGTGGCGAAACACGCACTCTGGGGTGGCGAAGCGGGCACCCTCGGGTGGAGAAACCCGCACCCTCGGGTGGCGAAACGGGCACCCTCGGGCGCGCCAGAGGGTGCGCATCCAGTGGACGACGATCAGCGACATTCCCGCAGGAGCGCACTCGCGGTTCGTGCAGATCGTTGCTCGAACGATCTTGAGGGCGGCGCTCCGGGCCGACGAAATCTAGGCTTCGAGACATGATCATCGCGCTGGCGCTCTCGGCAAGCCTCGACGTCACGTACGAGGTCGACGAGTTGAACGTCGGAGACATCACGCGCCCGTTCGCCGTCACCCGGGTGGCAGGCGGCAAGTCGCTCAACGTGGCACGCTCGGCATCGGCTCTCGGCGCCGACGTGCACGCGGTCGTCGCGCTCGGCGGTGCGACGGGGGAGTGGCTGGCGTCGATGCTCGCCGACGACAACGTGGACGCCGTCGTCGTGCCGCTTTCCCGTGTGACACGCACGTGCATCGCCGTGGTGGAGCGGGCAGAATCCGCGACCAGCACCGACCTGTACGAGCCCGCGACCGAGCTCGACAGCGTCGAATGGGATGCCTTCGCCGCGGCCGCGCGCACCGCAGTCGCCGAGGCGGTCGCCCGACGCCCGCTGCCGTGGGTGGCGCTGTCCGGATCCGTTCCGCCCGGCGTTCCGCTTGCCGGACTCGGCGAGCTGCTGGGCGACCTGCGGGCGGCCGGCGCCCGCATCGCCGTCGACGGATCGGGCGCAGGGCTGCTGGCGACCGCCTCGCATGCCGATCTGATCAAGGTGAACCGGCGCGAGGCATCCGAACTGCTGGGTGCCGAGCTCGCCGATGCGCCCGAGGCGTGCCGTGCGGTGCACGAGCGGTATGGCGCGGATGTCGTCGTCACCGACGGCATCGACGGATCGGCGGCGCTGATCGGCGGCGTCGCGAGTTCCGTGCCCCGGGCGACCCGTCTGGGGCGGTTCCCGGCGGGAAGCGGGGACTCCTTCCTCGGCGGCCTGCTCGCCGCATTCGAGCGCGGCGCGGATGCGGCGGAGGCCCTCGCTGCGGCGGCGGATGCGGGCGAACGCAACGCGCTTGTGCCGGGACAGGGGATCCTCGCCGATCCCGAGTGAGAGCGGCGGATCGACCAGCCAGAGTCTGCCCTGTCGTTGTGCAAGACGGAGTCTGCTTGAGCGATGAGTCGCCGGGTGCCTGCCGCGAATGTCCGCCCCGCCACCAGGTCGTCACGCACGCCATCATCGCGATGCCCAAGCCTGATCATTGCGTTTGCGAATATGTGCCCGGCCCGGCATTTCCTCAGGCGGTCGTCGGATAGACTCATCTCGAATCGATTCGAGGATCTCGCGCGACACTCGTCCCCGGTCTGCGGAATCGGTTCGCATCCCGACCGCACCGATCGCACACCTCGCGCCGCGTACATCGTCGGCCGCCTCGAGCGGGTCATGCACCCGTCGACCTTCGAGCGCCGAGCGGATGCCGCACCTCGCGCCCGTCCCAGGGCCGGCGCATCCGCACTCCGTCTCACACCACGTCCCGCACGAAATCGACCGCAGAACATCCATGTCTACAGCCACCCAGCCCATTCCGGTGACGGAAGCCAATCCCTTGTCCGCGCCGGGCCAGTCCGACCTGCGCCAGTCCGACCTGCGCCAGTCCGACCTGCGCCAGTCCGACCTGCGCCAGTCCGGCCAGCGCGCCGCCCACCGCGGCCCTGCAGCGCCACGAGCAGTCGACAACGACGACCTCGACGTGGCGCGCACGGCAGGCATCCCGATCGTCGGCGTGACAGCGGGGATGCCCACCGGCGGCATCCCGACCATCGAGCGGCCGGCCCAGCGCAAGGGGCGCTCGCCGGTGACGCTGCCCTCGTCCGTGGTGCATCCCGGCGACGCGCTGCCGACGCGAAAGCGCATCTCGTACATCCTGATCCTCGGCGCGCTCACCGCGCTCGGACCCTTCACCATGGACACCTACCTGCCGTCCATGCCGAAGCTCGAGACGGACTTCAACGTCTCGACCGCCGTCATCCAGCTCACCCTCACGGCGACGACCGTGGGATTCGGCCTCGGCCAGCTGATCGTCGGGCCGTGGAGCGACAAGGTGGGCAGGCGGATGCCGCTCATCCTCGCGACGGCCGTGCACATCCTGGCGTCCCTCGGTGTCGCGATGGCCCCGAACGTGGAGCTGCTCAGCCTGTTCCGCCTGCTGCAGGGACTCGGCGCCGCGGCATCCGGTGTGGTGGCGATGGCCATGGTTCGCGACCTGTTCAGCGGACACCGCCTGGTGACGATGCTCTCCCGTCTCGCGCTGGTGAACGGGCTCGCTCCCGTGATCGCGCCTGTCCTCGGATCGCAGCTGCTGCTGATCATGCCGTGGCGCGGCATCTTCTGGGTGATCGCCGCGTACAGCGCCGTGATGCTCGTCTGTCTGGTGCTGTGGATCGTGGAGACCCGGCCGAAGGAGGCGCGTCTCGCGTCAGGACACTCCAGCGTCGGACAGCGGTTCAAGTCGGTGCTCAGCGACAGGGTCTTCGTCGGCATCGTGATCGTCAGCGCGATGAACTTCTCCGGGCTGTTCTCGTACCTGTCGTCGAGCTCGTTCGTGTTCCAGAAGGTGTACCACTTCGACGCCCAGCAGTACGGCGCGCTGTTCGCCGTCAACTCCGTCGGCATCATCATCGGTGTGCAGAGCGCCGCGCGGCTCGCGAAGCGCGTCGGCCCGCAGTGGGTGCTCTCCGTCTCGACCGCGACGATGACGCTCGCCGCCGCACTCATCGTGATCTTCGGCAGCACGGGCACCTTCGGCATGTGGGGTGTCATCGTGCCGCTCTGGTTCTTCATCGCCTCGTGCGGGTTCGGCTTCCCGTGCGTGCAGGTCCTCGCGCTGAACGGCCACGGTGCAGAAGCAGGTACGGCGGCGTCGCTGCAGGGTGCATCGAACTTCGCGATCGCAGGGCTCATCTCGCCGCTGGTCGGGCTGCTCGGCGTGGCCAGCGCCGCACCGATGGGTATCGTGATGCTCGCCTGTTCGATCGTGTCCGTGTGCGCGCTCTGGTTCGTCGTGCGTCCGCGCACGGTGCCTGCGCTCGCGCGGTAGAGCGGCGACGTAGAGAGGAAAGCCGTGGCAGACATCCGTCCGTACCGCCCCAGCGACAGAGACGACATCTCGGAGATCTGTGTGAAGACCGGCAAGTCGGGGCAGGATGCCACCGGCTGGCTCGAAACGGACGACCTGCTCCCGGACATCTACGCCCTTCCGTACGTGGACCTCGAGCCCGGGACCGCGTTCGTGGTCGACGTGGACGGACGCGCGCGGGGCTACATCCTCGGTGTTCCCGACACCCGGGCGTTCGTCTCGCGACTGCGCACGGACTGGCTGCCCGGGTTCGAGGCGAAGTATCCGCTGACCGACGAGGACTCTGCGACACAGCACTTCATCCGCGACGGCAGGAATCCCGAGCGGATGCTCGTCCCCGAGCTCGAGGACTACCCGGCGCACCTGCACATCGACCTGCTCCCCGAATTGCAGGGCCAGGGACAGGGGCGGATGCTCGTGCGCACCCTCCTGCGCGCCCTCGCGTCCCGCGGCGCCCCCGCCGTGTACCTCGAGTACGCGCCGGACAACGTGAACGCCGGAGCGTTCTACGAGCGCCTCGGATTCCGTCCGCTCCCGTCGAGCACGACCGGCACGCGGGTCGGGCTGCGCACCGACGCCGTCGTGTGATGGATCGCGGTCACTCAGGGACCTGTCGCCTGCGCGGAGAGGCGCGACGTCAGAGCCAGGAGAGCAGCGGCATCCGCTCGAACCAGTAGAGCCAATCCGGACGCGACGAACGCAGCTCGGAGAGAGTCACAGAGTCCGGCGGATTCACGATCGGTCGGTCCAGCACGTCGGAGACGTCTTCCATGTCGCCACGCGACCAGTACTGGCCGCGCATGCGGATGCGGGAGGCACCCGACTTGTCGAGGACGAAGAGGTTGGGTTGCGTGTCGAACGTGCTGTCCCGGTAGATCTCGACCAGGCAGAGGGAGCCGATCTCGTCGTTGCTGATCTCCGCCGTTCCGCCGAGGAATCCGCGTTCCCGGATGCCGTCAGGCGACACCGTGACCGTCGTGCGCTGATAGCGCAGCACGACGAATGCGCCGATCAGCACGGCCACCAGGTGGACGGCCACGATGACGGGCCAGGTTCCCGCCGCGATGGTCATCCAGTAGGCGACGGCGAAGACCGGGGTGGTGAGGGCGAGGGCGGCGATCACGCCGTTGATGAGCAGATAGCGGTGCGGATGCAAGATGTGTGTCTCGGTTGTGACCACCTGCTCGTCAAGCACAGACGCTCCTCCACCCCACTGAGGACTTGCATTCGGGTAACAGACGGTCGCAGTCAGCGATCGTACGGTGCGGTGCATTCACCGCGAGCGATCGGGTCGAGGTTCCATCCACCAACCTCGGTTCCCCGTGTGGGTCAGACTAGCGAGGTTCGTGCTCGGATAGAACCCCCTTTCCGCCCCTTTCCTCGAATTTGCTCGCAGGCGCGACATATCTTCGGCGGAGCCGGCGTGAAAGAGGCGATCTCGATCGCGCTGAAGCCCCGCCAGCGGTCCCGGATGCCGTAATTTGGTGTGAGGAGGCATCGGAGCCACGGTGCCCTGAGACAGGAGTGATCCGAATGAATGTCGTGGCACTGATCGTGTCGTTCGTGCTGTTCCTCGGTGGATTGGCGCTCTTCGGATTCGCTTCAGAGGCGACGGGCTGGGAGAGCGTCACGTTCTTCGCCGGCATCATCGCGATCGCGCTCGCATTCGCCATCCCCGTGCACGTGATCTCGAAGCTCGACTGAGCGGCTGACGCGCTCCCGGACGGATGCCACGGCCGGCGGGCCGAGCTGCGCGTCGGAATCCGCACCATTCGTCGGAACCTCATTTGTCGGATTCGCGCTCGAGTCGTTCGACGTCAGTGTGTGCCACCCGTACAGGATCGGGATCGGCAGCCGAAGTGCGGACGACCTGTCCGCCCGAGACGGGAGAACGACATGGCCGAGTTTCTGCTGGTGATGGTGGGCGTCGAGGATCGCTGGGCGACCCTGACCGAGGCCGAGCGCCAGGACATCGACGACGCCCACCGGGCATTCTGGGCGAAGGCGGGCGACGCCATCCGCTCGTCAGGCGAATTGGAGGGCACAGCCGAACGGATCACGGTCCGCACGGTCGGCGGCCGGAAGAAGGTGATGGACGGACCGTTCGCCGAGACCAAGGAGATGATCGGCGGCTTCTACGTGATCGACGTGCCGGAGAAGGCGGATGCCGTCGAGCTGGCGTCGCTGCTCGCCGAGACCCGCGCCGATCACAGCGGTGTCGAGGTCATTCCGCTCGTGAAGCACTGACGATCGGTAGACGCGACAGGAGAACGGGACCGGATCCGGATCAGGATCCGAGTGGCACTCTGGTCCAGGGCGCACAATGGACCCGTCCTGACGGCGACGGGGGTGACGGGACATGCCTTCGGTGAGCGTGCGATACATCGTGGACGACGTGGATGCCGCGATCGGCTTCTACGTCCATCGGCTGGGATTCGAGGTGGTCATGCACCCGGCGCCCGCCTTCGCGATGCTGGCGAGGGGCGACCTCCGGCTGGTGCTCTCCGCCCCGAACGCTCAGGGCGGCGGTGGCCAGGCGATGCCGGACGGCAGGGTCCCGGCCCCTGGCGGCTGGAACCGTTTCGCGCTCGAGGTGACGGACCTCGATGCGCTCGTCGCGCGGTTGCGCGCAGAAGGCGTCCACACCCGCAACGAGATCGTCGACGGCGTCGGCGGGCGGCAGATCCTGATCGAGGATCCGTCGGGCAACCCGGTGGAGCTGTTCGAGCCGACCATCCAGGAGGCGCGGCTTTCGACTCGCGGAGGCTGACGGCGAAGGTGGCCGTGCACGGGGCACGGCCACCAGGGTGTGACGGAGGCCGGCACGCGTCGCCGAGATCGTGCTCGGCGGCGCGCTCGAGGGGGAATCAGGGCTGGAGATCCGTCACGCCTCGCCCGCTCGAGAACTCGAGCGGAACGGATGCCTGGTCGTGCACGATGAGCCAGGATCCGTCGATCTTGCGCAGGCAGAACGTGGCGCGCACCCACATGCCGTCCGTCGCGGCGCCGTTCGTCAGAGTGCCGCTGATGCGTCCGAAGCCGTGGCAGAAAGCCACGTCGTCGCCGACCGTGACCTCCAGGTCGCGCAGCTCGTAGTGCAGCTCGTCGAAGACACCGAACGCACGCTCCCAGTTCTTCAGCTTCGCATCGATCCCCACGTGCTGCAGCGGCGGCTCGACGTCGAACGAGACGACGTCGGGGGAGTAGACAGACCTCAGGAAGTCGAGGTCCTTTGCCGCGAGTCCGTCCACGATCTTGCCGATGTGCCGGCGGATCTCGCCCTCGTCCTCCTCGCGTGCTGCGACCGAGCGCGGTGCGGCGCGCTGCGGCGTGTTCGGTGCGGAGGTCGGTGCGGTGCTTTGTGCGGTGCTCGGTGCAGTCATGATGGGACGCCCTTTCGTTCGTGTCGGATCCGGCACGGTTTCCGTCGCCGGTGGGTTCGTCGTGCGATGCCGTCACAGTGATGACACCGCAGGCGGAGGAAACGTCACACGCCGCGCGTCGTCGGCTCGGCAACCCGGGTGGTCTCCGGCCAGGTCGAGCGTGGTCCGCCCTTGGGCCAGAACAGGGATCCCGGCTTGCGTGCCTCCCGCCGGATCTTCCACACCCCGAGCCTGCTTGTCAGCTCCTTGTAGCGGCCGCTCACCCAGCCCCCGATGTAGAGGTTCATCGCGGTGTCGTCCTTGCGCGCCACCTGGCGCATCGCGACGCGGCGCCCGAGGCTGATGCAGGATCCGGTGAAGGCGAAGTCGATCGGGGCGGGATCCGTGCCGGCGATCCGGCTGAGCACGGTGTCGGCAGCCAGCGCGCCGAGCGGGGACGCGGCCTGGCAGCTCATCCGCAGGGGGCGCCCGGACGGTGCCGCGGCGTCGCCGGCCGCGGCGATCCGGTCGTCGTCGACGCTCGTGAGCGTCTCATCCGTGAGCAGTCGTCCGAGATCGTCGGTGCGCAGACCGCTGGCGGATGCCAGCTGCGGCACGCCGAACCCCGCAGCCCAGACGGTGAGCGCACTCGCGCGAGAGCTGCCGTCCGCGAGCGTCACGGCATCCCGCCGCACGGCACTCACCCTGGCGTGCTCGATCACCGTCACCCCGTGCCGAACGAGCCAGCGGACGACGTAACGTCGTCCAGCGGCGCTCGCCGCACCGGCGAGGGACTCGTCAGAGACGATGGTGACGTGCCGTCCCTGCTCGGCCAGCTCGGCGGCCGTCTCGATTCCCGTCAGACCGCCGCCGACGACGGTGACGGGAGCGTCGAGCGGAAGGTCGTCGAGCCTCGCGCGCAGACGGCGCGCCGCGTCGAGATCGGCGACGGCGACCGCGTGCTCCGCCGCGCCCGGAAGCGACGCGGGTACGACGCCCGTGCTGCCCACGGAGTAGACGAGGTAGTCGTAGTCGATGCTGCGGCCGGAGGCCAACTCGACGCGGCGTGCGTCGGCGTCGATGCGTGTTGCGCGATCGACGACCAGCCGCACCTCGTCACCGAGGAGGCTCGCATAGTCCACCGTGGCGGATCCGGTGCCCGCGACGAACTGGTGCAGCCGGATGCGATCCACGAAATCCGCCCGTGCGTTGACGAGCGTGATGTCGATGTCGTCTCGCTTGCGCAGACGATTCGCGGCGACGGCTCCCGAGTAGCCGCCTCCGATCACGACGACGGCGGGGCGCGTGTGGACTCCGCCGTGCAGTCCGGGTGCTGGCATGATGTTCCCTTCGGTCGTGGACCTCGCGGTCGGCGTTGTGCGGACCGCTGGATCCGCGGAACGCGTTCACCTACTCGACCTTGGGCGGCATCCGAATGTCAGGCCATGGCTGAAGACCTGACGAATCGTGCTCCTGGCCTGTCGGTGGGGAAGGGGCAGAATGCGGAAGGCAGGCGTCCCGGGGGCGTGACACGGGAGGACGAACAGGACGATGAGCACCGATTCCAGCAGCACCGATTCGAGCAGCACCGATGCAGGCGCCCCCGACCCAAGGACCACGGATGCGAGCGGCACGGCTCACGCGAGCGTCGACGCGGTCTGGGGCGAGCGACGGCAGCTGATCAACCTCGCGTATCGCCTGCTCGGCTCGCTGGCCGACGCGGAGGACGTCGTTCAGGAGGCCTACGCCCGCTGGTTCTCGCGCACCGCAGAGGAGCAGGATGCCATCGCCTCCCCAGGCGCGTGGCTCACCACGGTCACCAGCCGGCTCTGCCTCAATCTGCTGACCTCCGCGCGCGTTCGCCGCGAGACCTACGTCGGCGAGTGGATCCCCGAGCCGGTGCCCGACTCGACGGAATGGATGACGGGGCGCCAGGACGACATCGCGGCGGATCCCGCGGATCGCGTGAGCCTCGACGAGTCGCTGAACATGGCGTTCCTCGTCGTGCTCGAGTCGATGACTCCAGCGGAGCGCGTGGCGTTCATCCTGCACGACGTGTTCCGCTACTCGTTCGCCGAGGTGGGGGAGATCGTGGGTCGTTCGCCAGGGGCGTGCCGGCAGCTGGCATCCTCGGCCCGTCGTCGGCTGGGCGAGGCGCACACGCCGACGACGCCGACGCGAACCCAGGCGGCCGTCGTGCGCAGGTTCAAGGCCGCGTGGGATGCCGGCGACGTCGACGCGCTCATCGGCGTGCTGGCACCCGACGTGACGGTCGTGAGCGACGGGGGCGGACGGGTGAGCACGATCATCCGTCCGATCAGCGGCGCCGAGCAGATCGGCCACGCGTTCCTCGGCCTGCAGGACACGATCAGCGACCTCACGGTGCTGGAGCGCACGGTCAACGGACAGCCGGGCCTGATCGCCCAGCGGGACGGCGTGACGGTGTCGGTCTACGCCTTCGAGGTGGCGGGCGAGCGGATCAGCCGCATCTGGGCCATCCGCAATCCGGACAAGCTCGCGCCGTGGATCGAGACCGCGTAGGCCCGGTATCCGACGGTCGCGGCAACCGCCGCCAGCCGTTCTCCCCGCCGGCGCCCCTCCCATGTTCCGCGTTCAGGCCCACGGCGTTCTCGACCGCATATCGCGGTCGAGGGCCCTCTGTGCCTGAAGACCGAACGGGGTGGCGCGGCGTCCGGGTGGGTGAGAGGGGCGGATGGGAGGGGGGGTGCGGCGGGGGCGGCGAGACTGGGAGGCGTGCGGCGGGGGCGGCGAGACCGGGAGGGGCGTCGGACGTTCAGGCAGACAGGGCGTCACTCACCACGGCGGCGAGCAACGGCGCCGCGTCGCTCTGCACCGCGTGGCCCGAGTCGGGTGCGACGTGCACGGGGGTCGCCGGACGCTCAGCGCTCAGGCGCGTCAGCGCCTCCTCGCCGACGAACGGGCTCCGGCCGCCCTTCACGAGCGTGACGGTCGGCACCGCGCGCACTGCCGGCCACAGCAACTCGCTGCTCGGCCCGCCTCGTGCGTGCTCGCGGTCGTACCGCCAGCGCCACACGCCGTCGTCGCCTCGCTCGGCGTTGTGCCAGACGCCTCGGCGCAGCGACTCTGCGGAACGCGAGCCGCCCGCTGCGGCGATGGTCGCATCCTCCATGGCCTCCAGCGACTCGAACTCGGCCGGGCCGGCGAGCAGCGCGACCTGGCCGAGGTCGACCCGCGTCATACGGGCCATGGCCTCTTCGACCCCTGGCAGGATGTCGACCAGCACCAGATTCGGCACCAGCTCCGGCCTGAGCTCGGCCAGGGCGAGGGCGGTGAGTCCGCCGAGTGACATGCCGACGACGAGTCGTGGGCGGAGCCCGAGCTCGTCGGACAGCACAGCCACCGCGGCGGCGTTGGTCTTCGGGTGGTAATCGTGCTCCGGATGCCACGCCGAGTGTCCGTGCCCGGGGAGGTCCACCGCGATGGCCGGGTGTCCGACGAGAGCCGCGGCGAGATCCCAGGTGTGCGCGTTCTGCCCCGACCCGTGGAGGTACAGCACCTCGAACGGATCCTCGCCCCACGCGATCGCGCTGAGCTCGCCCTCGGAGCGCGGCAGCCTTCTGGGATGCAACCGGTCGACGTCGACCCCGACGTCGTCGAGCCATCCGAAGTCGTCGACCGGCCGTTCGCGAGGAGATCCGTCCATGGATGCTGTCCCTTCAGCGTGCATACAACTCGGGTTCGCAGACGCCGGTCGTGCTGAACGCAACGGTGCGGCAGCACGGCATCCGCGGAGGCCGCCCCTGCGCCGCACGCGTACAGCCGATTGATGTATACATAGGATGCCAGACGGTCACGACGAACGCGACGTGCAGCATCCGCTTGAGACGCGGCCCAGCCGCGATTGCGGTCACCGGCTGGGTGCGACCATCCGCCGCCGGACGTCCGAGGAGGGACATGACCGAGCATGCATCGACTCTGCCGATCCAGAAGCACGAGGTGACGTCGGAGGCGTTGCTGGAGGCCTGGTACCGTCGCACGTTCCCGCCGGTGGAGCGCGTGCGCGATGGCATCTGGTCCATCCCGATCCCGTTCCAGAACAACCCGATGCGCTACACGATCTGCTACCTGCTGATCGGCGACGGCGAGACGGTGGTGGTCGACCCCGGTTGGGACTCGCCGGAGGGACTCGAAGCCTTCACGGCAGGACTTCGGGAGGCCGGTGTCACGCCATCCGAGCTGACCGGTGTGCTGATCACGCACGTGCATCCCGACCACCACGGCCTCACGCACTTCGTCGCCGACCTCGCCCCTCATGCCTGGATCGGCATGAGCGCCGACGAGGCCGCCTCGCTCGACGGCCACCGCGGTTCCGTTCGCGACACCGCGATGGCGGCGTTCCGCGCGCAACTGGCCGCAGCCGGCGTGCCGGCATCCGCGCCGCTGGAGGTGATCCGCTCCGACAACGGGGTCTTCGAGCGGATGCCTCCGGCGACCCTCCACCTCGGTGACGGCGATGTCGTTCCTCTGCGCGGCCGGACGGTGCGGGCAGTGCTCACCCCGGGCCACACGCCGGGACACCTCTGCTTCGTCGACGAGGACGAGGATGTCATCCTCACCGGCGACCACGTGCTGCCGCGCATCAGCCCGAACGTCGGGCTGCATCCGCACGCGGCGACGTCTCCGGTTCGCGCCTATCTCGGATCGCTCGCCAGGCTCGAGCACGTCGATCTGGAGGTGCTGCCGGCGCACCAGTGGCGTTTCCGCGGGCTGCCCGACCGGGTCATTGAGTTGCAGGAGCACCATCGCGAGCGGCTCGATGAGATCCTCGGTCACCTTCAGCGCGGGCCGCTGACGGCCTGGGAACTCGCTCGTGGACTGACCTGGGCGCACGGCTGGGACACGCTGGGGCCCATCCAGCAGTGGTCGGCGGTCGCCGAGACGATCGCGCACCTCGTGTACCTGGTGGAGGACGGCGTCGTCGTCACGACGGGCGACGCTCCCGTCGTGTACGAGCTGAGACGGCCGGGGCTCTGAGGCGCTTGCGTCGGTCATCGCCCGCACGCCGGCCCTGGCGTCAGCACAAGCCAGGGCGGAGACTGAATGTATACAATGGTGGACGGCGCCGCTTCGGCGCTCCATGGCATCCGGCCGTGGCCGTTGGCGAGCCGCCGGCCATCGTCACCGTCAGTCGACGGCGTTTGAGAACGCCGCACAGCGATAGGGGCTGTTCCTCATGCTGCATTCCACCGTCACCCCGGCCGACAAGCGCCGCCTGTTCCGGGAGGCACTGTCCGGCGGAAGCCTGATGCGGATGCCAGGTGCCTTCACCCCGCTCAGCGCGCGTCTGATCCAGGAGAAGGGCTTCGAAGGCGTCTACGTCTCCGGCGCTGTGCTGTCCGCAGAATTGGGGCTGCCCGACATCGGGCTCACCACGTTGACCGAGGTGGCCACGCGTGCCGCGCAGATCGGTCGCATGACGGATCTGCCCACGCTCGTGGACGCCGACACCGGATTCGGCGAGCCGATGAACGTGGCGCGCACCGTCCAGCTGCTCGAAGATGCCGGCGTCTCCGGACTCCACATCGAGGACCAGGTGAACCCGAAGCGCTGCGGCCACCTCGACGGCAAACAGGTGGTGGACGACGAGACGGCCCTCAAGCGGATCCGGGCCGCGGTCGACGCGCGCCGCGACCCGAACCTCCTGATCATGGCGCGCACGGACATCCGCGCGATCGAAGGGCTCGACGCCGCCGTCCGCCGGGCGAGGCAGCTGGTCGATGCGGGTGCGGACGCGATCTTCCCGGAGGCCATGGCGAGTCTCGAGGAGTTCGCCGCCATTCGTTCCGCGGTCGACGTGCCTGTGCTGGCCAACATGACGGAGTTCGGCAAGAGCGAGCTCTTCACCACCCGTCAGCTCGGAGATGTCGGCATCAACCTGGTCATCTACCCGGTCTCGCTCCTGCGCATCGCGATGGGCGCCATCGAGCGGGGACTGGACGCCCTGGTCGCAGACGGCACGCTCGCCGGTGTGGTTCCGCAGATGCAGACGCGCGCACGACTGTACGAACTGCTGGACTACGAGGGCTACAACGCGTTCGACTCCTCGGTGTTCGACTTCACCGTTCCCGGCGCGGCCCACTGAGCGCGGTCCGTTCAGCGCGGAGCGCCGCGTTCGGGGCGACCTCAGCCGACGGCGATCGCCAGACCAGTTGCCGACTCCGCCCGTTGCCGCTGGAGCGCAGGCACCGTGGCGAGGATGTTCTCCAGGCTCCTGTGCAGGTGGACGGCCGTGGCCTGCGACGCCAACGTTCCGTCACCGCTGAGGATGGCCTCGACGATGATGAGGTGCTCCTTCGTGGCGTCGTCAAGCCGGGCCGGGTTCGTCCTGGCATGCCGACGGTAGCGAGCCAGGTGACCGCGCAGATCCCGTAGCGCGCGAACGAGGTAGGGGTTGTCTGTGGCGGCGTCGATCGCATCGTCGAGTTCGTCCGCAAGGGAGTACGGACGCTCGGTGCTCGGCCCGAGATCCTGCTTCGCTCCAGACGTCGTCGTCACCGATGCCCCCAGGAATCGCTCCCGCAGTTGCTCGAAGACCGCGGGATCCCGCCGTGACGCTGCGAGCCGTGCAGCCTGGGTCTCCAGCGCGACGCGGTATTCGAAGAGTCGCTTCACATCGGAGAGCGACACGAGCGAGACCATCGCTGTTCGGCCGGTGCCCGAGGAGACGAGCCCCTCGGCCATGAGCCGGGACAGAGCCTCGCGGACCGGCGTGCGCGAGACGCCGAGTCGCTGAGCGGTCTCGATCTCGCCGAGAAGGGTGCCGGGTTCGAGGTTCCACTCGATGATGTCGTCTCGCAGCCGCTGATAGGCGACATCACTTGCGCGCATGGCGTCATCTTAGCGACGGCGCTGCCGAGTGTATACATTGCGCGCGATGGGACCAGCTCGCGCTCACCGCACTCGAACGCGGCCGAACGACCCGCCGATGTCAGCGGCGGCGGAAGTCCGGATCGCGCTTCTGCAGGAAGGCATCGACAGCCTCGGCGCTCTCACCCATCAGCCTGGTGACCGAGATGCCTTCCGCTTCACGGCGGAGCGACTGTTCGAAGTCCGCCGTCTCGGCGAACTCCAGGTTGCGCTTCATGATCGCGAATGCCTCGACGGGGCCAGCAGCAAGGCGATCGGCGAACTCGATCCCCCTCTCGTAGAGATCGTCGTCGGGCACGACCTGACGGACGATCCCGAGCTCGAGCGCCTCGGATGCCGTGATGCGAGGGTTGAGCATGAGGATCTCGAGTGCCTTCGGTCGCCCGACGGTCCGCGTCAGCCCCCACGTGATGCCGTTGTCGCCGGTGAGGCCGATGCGCGCGAAGGCGGAGACGAAGATCGCCGACTCGGCGGCGATCCGGAAGTCGCAGGAGAGTGCCAGACCGAATCCCGCCCCTGCCGCAGCACCGTTGACCAGTGCGATGGTCGGCTTCGGCACCCGGAAAGCGGCTCCCGACCAGTTGGTGTGCAGGTCGTTGATCGCTTCCGTCCCGCCGAGGTGACTCGGCTCTCGGGGCATGGCGGCGGCTGCCGATGTCTGTCCCAGATCTGCACCGGAGCAGAAGGCCCTCCCGGCGCCCGTGATCACGACGGCGCGCACGTCAGCGTCCGTGCGCGCGAGCCGCATGGCGTCCGCGAACTCCTGCGCCATGGATCCGCCGATCGCGTTCAACCGCTCCGGCCGGTTCAATCGCACGAGCAGCACACCGCCGGACAACCGTTCCAGTACTACGTCGCTCATGATCCTCGATCCCGTACGTTCGTCGTCGTCGTCGACCCGGGCCGATGCTATCGAAGGGAGGCCGAATTGTATACAGTGCAGAAGGGATCTCCCACTCCGCTGCTACCGGACGGCGGATGGTCCGGCGATGGAGGAGACGGAATGAAGGTCGATGGGCATCTCAGCGACGAATACGCGCGCAGTGGATCGGACGCCGAAGAACTCATGCAGATCGGATACGACGGGGGATTCACCGCCGAACTCGGGCACGACCCGTTCGTCGCGCTGACACTGGCGGCCGAGCATGCGCCAGGGCTGGAGATCGGAACGAAGATCGCCGTCGCCTTCGCGCGCAGCCCAATGACGCTTGCATACACGGCACACGATCTCAACGAGATGTCAGGAGGCCGCATGAAGCTCGGCCTCGGCAGCCAGGTGAAGGCGCATGTGACCCGACGATTCTCGATGGAATGGTCGGCGCCTGCCGCGCGGATGCGCGAGTACGTGCTCGCGCTGCGTGCGATCTGGGACTCCTGGCGCACCGGCGAGAGGCTCGCCTTCGAGGGGGAGTACTACCGACACACGCTCATGACGCCGATGTTCAGCCCGAAGACCACGACGGCGGCACCACCCACCGTGTGGGTTGCGGCCGTGGGGCCGCTCATGGCGGAGATGGCGGCAGAGGTGAGTGACGGCATCCTTCTGCACCCGTTCTGGACGCCCGAGTACCACGATGCGGTGCTGGCACCGGCGATCGAGCGTGGGCTCGCCAAGGCGGGACGATCCAGGACCGACATCGAGATCAGCGGCGGCGGCTTTCTGGTGAGCGGCGGAACCGAGGAGGCGATGGCCGCCTCGCGGGAGCGGGCGCGGGCATCCGTGGCGTTCTACGGCAGCACGCCGACGTACAAGGGGGTGCTCGAGACTCACGGCTGGGGTGACCTAGGCGAGAAGCTGCACGAGCTCTCGGTGAGCAGACTCCCCGACAAGTGGGAGCGGATGACGCGCGAGATCGACGACGACGTCCTGCGGGCCTTCGCCGTCGAGGCCGAACCCGCCCACGTGGCGCCCGCCCTCGTCGAGAAGAACGGCCGATACGCCGACCGGATCGACCTCCAGAAGATCGAAGGCGTCTCCGTGGCGGACCGGGCCGCGATCGTTTCCGAGCTGCGAGCGGCACCGGCCGCTGCCCGCGCGTAGCCTGAGGCCTCCGTAGCTCCCTGAGGAGCGCACCGCTGCCGGGTCAGGATGTCATCGCGAATCCGGTGATCCCGGTCATCGCGAGAAGCACCGAGTCGCCGTCCTCCGCGATGGTGAGCAGCACCTGGTCGCAGCGTCGGCACCGGGCGACGTAATGCCCGGTCGTGGCGTAGACGACGGCCTGCGCGACGGCTGCGGTGTCGCCACAGCTCGTGCAGCGCCCGGTCGCGGAGGTCGCGTCTCCATCGAAGACGGATGCCAGGGGTCCGGCGAGCACGTTTCCGTCGAGCTTCTGCATCACGAGACCTCCAGCATGAGCTGACTCCGCTTCATCATGCACCGCCGAATCGTTCGGCCCGCACGTCGTCGACGTCGTATCCGAGCTGCTTCAGCCACGTCAGCACCTGCTCCACGAACGGTGTGGCGCCGCACACGAAGATGCGCGGGTTCTGCGCAGCGGGGAAGACGAGCTCCGCCAGACGCTCCTTGGTGAGACGCCCGGGCGGACGGTCGTCGCCGGCGGGCGCGCGCCGTGAGTAGACGAAGTCGACGTGCAGGGCATCCGCTTCCTTGTCGCCGGTCTCGCGCGCCAGCTCCGCGTCGAAGAACACGTCTTCGGGGCTGCGCACGGCGTACAGCAGCCGGAACGGCGTGGGATCGGCGGCGTCGCGATGCGCGCGCACCATGGCTGCCATGGGCACCACGCCGGAGCCGCCCGCGACGAGCTGCACCGGACGCTCGGATGCGCCGCCCGGCCTCCACACGAACCATCCGCCGAGCGGACCGTGCACCTCCAGCTGATCGCCCACCTGCAGCTCGTCCACGAGGAAGGGCGAGACCTCGCCGGAAGGGACCTTGTCGACGGCGAGCTCGACGGAGGTCGACGAACCTGCTGACGCGAGCGAATAGGAGCGGCTGGCCTGGTATCCGTCCTCGGCGGTCAGCCGGACGTCGACGTGCTGCCCGGCCGCGTTGCCCGGCCAGGTGGGGATGTCGAGGGTGATCCTCCGCGCGTTCGACGTCTCCGCGACGACGGTCGAGACCGTGGCCGTATGCCAGGCGGCATGCGCGATCACGAATACCGCTCTTCGGTCCAGGGATCCCCGTGCAGGTTGTAGCCCCGTTCCTCCCAGAAACCGGGCTCGTCCTGCGGCATCATGCGCAGCCCGCGCACCCACTTCGCGCTCTTCCAGAAATAGAGGTGCGGCACCACCAGTCGGGCAGGGCCGCCGTGCTCCGCTTCCAGGGGCGCGCCATCCGCTTCGAAGGCGATCCACGCCTGGCCGTCGAGCAGCTCGTTCAGCGGCACGTTCGTCGTGTATCCGCCGTAGCTGTGCGCCATGACGTAGTCGTACGACGTGTCGACGTGCTCGAACACACGATCCAGCGGGACTCCCCGCCAGTGCGTTCCGAGGCGCGACCAGTGAGTGACGCAGTGGATGTCGACCGTGAAGTCCTCGAGCCCGAGCGCGCGGAACGAGTCCCAGTCCCAGCGCACCGGATCGCCCGACTCCGGCACCACCACGAACTCCCACTCCGCCTGATCGACGTCGGGCGTGGCGCCGGCGCTCAGCACCGGCCAGTCCTCGACCCGCGTCTGGCCGGGCGGGATCCGGTCGTCGCGCGCGGCGCGGTGAGCGCCGAATCCGCGAGTGATGACAGCCATCGCGTGCCCCTCTCCACGATCCTTCTCGTGATGCGAACGACCGTGTCCGGGCCGGGCGCTCGTTCTCAGTATCGCGATGCCGCTGCCGCCGTGGAAGGCCGCGCATGCGGCGCCGGGAGGGGCGGAGCACACGACGCCGACGAGGATCCGGACGTCTCCAGGCGGAAACACGCGAGAAACGCGGGCTGCTTACTCTGCCGCCATGCGACCGATAGAGAGCAGAGAGGCCCGTGAATGGGGACGATTCGGTGCGCACTCTTTCGAGCGTCTCGCGCTGGAGGCGGCCGGGAGGCGCCTCGGATGCGCACTCCGTCCGAAGCGATTGGTGACGGAAACGGGTAACCAGATCGAGGTGGAGGGAACGGACGACGAGCTGAGGATCGTCGCGCAGGTGATCGGGAATCGTGGCACCTACAAGGCGGCCTACCGGAACAAGGTTCTCGCCGATCTGTTCAAGCTCGCGTGGGTTCGCCAGAGCCTCTCGAGTGTCGAGATCGCCGTTCTCGTCGTCACCGACGCCGTGGTGCCGGCACTCGCGGGATGGGTGCCGCAGGCCGCTGCCGACATGGGCATCGATGTGCTGCTCATCGGTGACGCCGAAATCGTCGCGCTCGATGGAACCGTTTACCCGCCCGCAATACGTGGCGGCGGTTAGCCGAAACATCCGCGCCGTAGCGTCGAAGACATCAAGCGGACCTCCGCATCGCAGAATCAGCTCTCGCGAAGCACGCTCTCCGCGGTACACGACCTCGTCCTCTCGCCACACGCGCACAGAGACCACGTCTACCGAACGGAGAGCCCATGGAAGCCGCAGCTGTCGAACTCGATGCCGTGCGCAAGGTCTATGCCGATGCAGGCAGAGGGCTTGTGGCCCTTGACGACGTCGAGCTGAGTATTCCGGCTGGCCGGTTCGTCAGCCTCATCGGACCGAGCGGCTGCGGAAAGTCGACGTTGCTGCGCATCGTCGCCGGACTCGAGAGCGCGGATTCCGGCACCGTGGCGGTGCACGGCGTCAGCACCGCGGAGGCGTGCGCCGCCAAGCTCATCGGACTGGTGCCGCAGACACCGGCGTTGCTGCCGTGGCTCACCGTGATGCAGAACGTGAGCCTGCCGCGGCGCATCAACAGGGGATCAGCCGGTCGCAGGGCCGCGATCGAATCGCTCACCGAGCGCACCGCGACCGGCGAGCCGGACATGCTCGATCTACTGCGTAAGGCCGGCCTCGCGGATGCCGCGGCCAAACTGCCGGACCAGCTCTCCGGGGGCATGCAGCAGCGGGCATCCATCGTGCGGGCGTTCGGCCTGAGGCCCGACGTGCTGCTCATGGACGAGCCGTTCTCGGCACTCGACGAGTTCACCAGGGAGAGCCTGCAGGACCAGTTGCTCGACCTGTGGGACGAGTTGAAGACGACGGTCCTCTTCGTGACGCACTCGGTGTCGGAGGCCGTGCGCCTCTCCGACACCGTCGTCGTCATGGCGCCGAGCCCCGGCCGCATCGTCGAAGTCGTCGACATCGACCTGCCGCGACCGCGCAACGCAAGGGTCTTCGCTGATCCCGCATTCCACGAATACGAGGACCTGGTGCGTGAGCGCTTGCACAGCGCGTGGCGATCCGCCAAGGCCGCGTGATCCGCAGCATCCCAAGAATCCGTCACGAGGGAGACAGCATGACCATCGCCACCGAACCTCTGCCCGCTGATTCCGTGACGGCCGATTCCGTCACCGTGCCGGGACGCGGCGGTCGCACGGCGGACCTCACGCCGGCATCCGCGACATCCCGGAGCGCACGGATGCGAGTGCCCGCCATGCTGCGTCCCGCCGTCTGGCTGCCGCTGGCGGTCATGCTCGTCGTGCTCGCCGCACTGTGGCAGTGGGGTGCGGCCACCATGCCCTACCTGCTGCCGCCGCTCACCGATGTCGGTCGTTCGCTGGTGACGGACCTGCCGTCGTACCTGATGAACGCCCTGATCACGCTCGGCGAGGCGGTCGCAGGGCTCGCGATCGGGTTTGTGGCCGCGTTCGTCGTCGCCGTGCTGATCAGCGAGCTGCCCATCGCCCGTCGAGCCGTGATGCCGATCGCCGTCGTGCTCAACGTGACTCCGCTGGTCGCCATCGCCCCTGCACTGGTGGTGGCGTTCGGATTCGGCCCTCTGCCGAAGCTCATCATCACGGCGTTGATCTGCTTCTTCCCCATCCTGATCAACACGGCCGCCGGTCTGCGCTCCGTCCCGCTGGCCGTGCTGCAGGTCTACAAGACCATGGATGCCAGCCGCCTCGAACTCCTGCTGCACCTGCGCATACCGAACGCGCTGCCTTTCGTGTTCGCCGCACTGCGCATCGTCTTTCCGCTGTCGATCATCGGCGCGGTCGTCGCCGAGTTGTCCGCCTCGGGATCCACCGGCGGTCTCGGCACGCTGATCAGCACGGCATCCACGATGAACCAGCTCGCGGTGGTGTATGCGGCCATCTTCATCCTCGCCGTCATGGGAGTGCTGCTCCTCGGCGCGATCACGCTCGTGGAGAAGCGGGTGCTGCGATGGCACGCCCGCTCCAGCGACTGACCCACGTCGACCGAAACCGTTTCGCGACCACCCGATCCCCGCGTCCGCACCGTCCTCCGAGGCCCAGCAGCCCCCGTGCGCTGCCGCCGCGCTTCAGCGCACCCTCCTCCCCGATCTCCTGCACATTCAGCCCGCACCGTCAAAGCCCCCGACCCGAAGGATCACCGCAATGCGCCGCTCACTGAAGCTCAAGTCCATGTCGTCGCTCGTCGCGGCGGCAGCACTCGTCGCCGGACTCGCTGCCTGCACGTCCACCGCATCCGCAGACACGACGCCGTCGAGCTCGGCCATCTCTGCCGACCGTTGCGCGAAGAACAAGGCGGCCGGCACCGTCAACTACCTCTCCGGCTATCAATTCCAGTCGTCCGCGTCGATCCTCGAATACGTCGCGGCCAGCAAGCTCGGCTACTTCAAGGACCTCTGCCTCGACGTGCAGCTCAAGCCAGGCAGCGGAGACACCGCCCAGAACACGAAGCTGCTGGCCAGCGGACAGGCCACCGTGGCCGCCGTCTCGGAGCAGGACATCATCCAGGCCAGGGCGAACGGCATCGCCATCACGGGCATCTCGTCGTATTCGAACGCCGGGCTCGACATCCTGATGACCAACAAGGACATCACCAAGCTCACCCAGCTCGACGGACAGGTCGTGGGACACAAGGGATACGTTCCCGCCGCGGTCGAAGCCATGCTCGTGAAGGCGGGGGTGAGCTGGGACTCCCTCAAGCTCGTCAAGGAGGGGTACGACCCCACCGTGCTGACACGCAAGCAGGACGGCCTCGAAGCGCTCACCGGCTTCATCTCCAACGAGCCGAACCAGCTCGCGGCGGCCGGTCACAAGGTGACCGTGTGGCAACCCGTGAAGTACGGCATCCCGAGCTCCCTCGGCGCCATGGCGGTGAACCCCGCGTTCGCGAAGGCGCACCCCACGGCGGTGCAGGACGTGCTGCGCGCCGCCCTGCACGCCTATGACTACTGCAGCTCGAGCGACGCCCATGTGAAGGAGTGCGTCGGCTACGCGGCGCAGCTCTCCGGCAGCACATACGACAAGAACCTCAACGCCACCATCTGGAAGACGGAAACCAAGGTGGTCGCCGACAACCCCACGCCGGATCAGCCGCTCGGCGGCATCGACCCGAAGAACGTGACAAAGCTCGTCGACATGCTCAAGCAGTTCGAGATCATCCCGTCGTCGCTCTCCTCGAAGACCGCTGCCGGATGGTTCGACGACTCCTACATCACGGCCGTCTACCGGGACGGCAAGCTCGCCTGGCCCGCGTCATGACGACGGACCGGCCCGCCAGACCAGCACCCCACGAGGAAAGAAGCGATATGCCCAGCAAGGAATACGGGATCTTTCTCCCGATCGGCAACGGCGGATGGATGCTCTCCAGCACCGCCCCGCACCCCGAGGCCAGCTACGCCTGGAACAAGCGTGCGGCACTCAACGCCGAGGCCATCGGACTCGACTTCATCATGTCGATGGCCAAGTGGCGCGGATTCGGCGGCGAGACCGACCACTGGGGTCGCTCGCTGGAGTCGATGACCATGATGTCTGCGCTTGCCGAGGCGACCAGCACGGTGAAGATCTGGGCGACGATGCACGCGAACATCCACAACCCGGCGGTCGCAGCCAAGATGTACACCACACTGCAGGACATCTCGCGGGGCAGAGCGGGCATGAACATCGTGAACGGCGCGTATTCGGCCGAGTTCCAGCAGTTCGGCATGTGGGACGCCGAGCTCAGCCACGCCGACCGGTACGTCATGACCGAACAGTGGACCGAAGCGGTGATGCGGCTGTGGAAGGAGGACTCCGTCACCATGCACACGCCGTTCTTCGATCTCGTCGATTGCGAGTCGCGCCCGCACCCGGCATCGACGCCCACCATCATCAGTGCGGGCAAGTCGGAAGACGCCCGCAAGTTCCAGGCCAGATACGCGGACGGCGCGTTCCTCGCCGGCGACACGCTGGAGGAGATGCGCGAGCTCTCCAGCGACGTGCACGAGCGTGCCGCCTCGTACGGTCGCAGCTGCAAGACGTACTCGATGCTCACGGTGGTGCAGGCCGACACGGATGCCCTCGCCGAGCAGAGAGTCGTCGAGTGGGGAGCGGGAGTCGACCGCGAGGCGCTGGCCCTCATGCGAGCGTCCTGGGGCGTTCCGGAAGACCAGGCACGCGCGTGGGCGGCGGGCGCGGTCGGGGAGGCCGCGTTCCAGACCCCGTATGTCGCGGGCTCGGCCGAGACCGTGCTCGACCACATCGAGTACATCGTGCGGGAGGCCGACCTCGACGGGCTCATGCTCATCTTCCCCGAGTACGACGACGACATCCTCGAATTCGGCCGCACCGTGCTGCCCGTCCTGCGCGAGCACGATCTGGCAGGTGTGCGATGACCGCGCCGACGGCGACCGACCCCCGGCTGGCCGCCCTCATCCAGAGCAAAGCCGTTCCCGCACTCGTCGTGGTGGATGTGCAGTACGACTTCGCCGATCCCGCACGACTGGGCATGTACGAGCCCACGCAGGAGGGCCTGGACGCCGTCGCCGGCGCCGTGCGCGGCGTCGCCGACCTGGTGAACGCTGCGCGTGAGCTCGGCGTGGCGGTCGTGTGGGTGGAGCTCGGCAGCGATCCGTCGTTCCCGTGGCGGTCGAGTACGTGGCTGCGCGGTGGCGAATACACCGGCGCGATGCCTCAGGACGAGCCGTGCAAGGTCGGAACGCAGGGGGCTGAGTGGTTCGGCGTTCAGCCCGCGCCCGGCGAGGCGCGGATCGTGAAGCCGCACTACAGCGGATTCCTCGGCACCGGGCTCGCCGACCGGCTGCGCATCGCGGGCTACGAATGGCTCACCGTGGTCGGCCTCACCACCGAATGCTGCGTTGCGGCGACGGCCGAGGACGCCATGCAGCTCGGCTGGCCCGTCACCATCTCCTCCGACGCCACGGCCGCCTACGACCTCGACGTGAACGCGGCCGCGCTGCGCACTCTCGCCATCAACGTGGGGGTCGTGTGCTCCTCCGCCGACATCGTCGACAGCTGGAAGCAGGTTCTCGCGTGAGCGGCATGCACATCGCCTACGACCTCTCGTTCACTCACACCGAGGGCCGCTGGCGGCTTCCCGGCAGCTGGGTGGGCAGGTCGTTCCCTGACGTGCGCATGTACATGGAGCTCGCCCAGACCGCCGAGCGCGCCGGGGTCGACATGCTGTTCTTCGGCGACGGGTCCGGCATCCCGAGCACGTGGCGCGGCGGCATCGACGCAGCGGTGGAGTGGGGCATCCAGTGGCCACGGCAGGACATGTCCCCGGTCATCGCCGCCATGTCGACGGTGACGGAGAGCATCGGGTTCGGGCTGACGTATTCCTCCACGTTCATGCATCCGTTCTATGTGGCGAGGCTGCTCAACTCGCTCGACCATGTGACCGGTGGTCGCATCGCGTTCAACGTCGTCGCCTCCAGCAGGGGAGCGGATGCAGCCAACTACGGTTACGCGCACCTGGTCGACCACGACCTGCGGTACGAGCGCATGGAGGAGTTCGTCGCGGTGTGCAAGGCGCTGTGGGACTCCGTGGCCCCCGACGCGATCGTCGCCGATCCCGAGTCTGGCCGATTCGCGGACCCGGAGAAGGTGCACGCCATCGACCACGCGGGCGAGTTCTTCACCGTGCGAGGGCCGCTGGCGTCGGTGCCGAGCCCGCAGCGGCATCCGGTGCTCGTGCAGGCGGGCAACTCGCCGCGCGGCATCGCCGCCTCCGCAGCATTCGCCGACGTGGTCTTCGGCTTCGGAGGCAGCCTCGGCGGGCAGCTGCGGCACCGCAGGATGCTCGACGAGGCCCTGTGTGCGCAGGGTCGCGACCCGCAGTCGGTGGGCATCCTGTGGGCGACGCAGGTGATCGTGGGCAGCACGCTCGCCGAGGCGGAAGCGCGCAGAGACGCTGTGCTCGCGTTCTGGAACGAGGAGGCGGTGGGCGCGTACATCTCTCACAACTCCGGATTCGACTTCTCCCGGCTGCCCGCCACGTTCACGCTCGGGGAGGTGCACGAGCAGATCGTGGCCTCGCAGGCGAGCCCCGGTGGGTTGGTCGGCACGCTCGTCGACGAGTTCGGCCCCGACCACGAGCTGACCAGGGACGAGTTCTTCGAGCACGGCCGGCGCTCGGCGACCGGGCTCGACCACACGGTGATCGGTGACGCTGCGCAGGTGGCGGATCACCTCGAGGCCAACTTCGAGCAGACAGGATCCCGCGGCGGCTACATGCTGATCAGCCCATTGGGAATGCCGTCGGGCTTCGCCGACCTGAGCGAGCACCTTCTGCCGGAGTTGCGCAGGCGCGGTGCACTCGCCCCGCGCTATCCGGGTCCCACGCTGCGCGAGAACCTGGCGGCGTGAGGTGACCGTCGGCACACGCGAGAACTGGGTGGCGCTCGGAGCGCTCTGCCTGGGGTTCTTCATGCTGATGCTCGACAGCACCATCACCTCGGTGGCGTTGCCGGCGATCAAGACCGACCTGCACACCTCGAGCACGACCGCGATGTGGCTCAACAGCGCGTACCTGATGGCCTACGGGGTACCCCTGCTGGTGACCGGGCGGCTCGGCGACCGCTGGGGTCATCGTCGCCTGTACCTCGGCGGACTGGCGGTCTTCGTCGCCGGTTCCCTGCTCTGCGCTCTCGCACCGACCGCGCCGGCGCTCATCGGCGCCCGCGTGCTGCAGGGAATCGGCGCGGCGATCATCACGCCGCAGTGCCTCGTCATCATCCGTGGTCTGTTCCGCAGGGAGCGTGTCGCCGCAGCGCTCAGCGTGTGGAGCGGTGTCGGCGGGGCGGCGACCGTCGCCGGTCCGCTCGTCGGTGGCGCGATCCTCGCGGTCTCCGACTGGCGCGCTGTCTTCTGGGTGAACGTGCCCATCGGCGTCCTCGCCTTCGTCGCCGTGCGGATGCTCGTGCCCGCCACCCGCGGACCCCGCGTCCGACTCTCGCTGGGCGCGCTCGCCGCCTGTCTCCTCGGTGTGGGGGCCGTCCTGATCGGCATTCAGGGGGTGGACGGTGGACCGAATGCGTTCGGCGTTCCACGGTGGTGCTGGTGCGTCGCCGGTGCACTCGTCGTCGTCGCGGTCGTGGTCGGCCAGCGCAGGCAGGGTGTATCCGCGCTGCTCCCCATGTCCATCCTGCGCCGCAGGTCACTCGCTTTCGCGTCCGCGGGAGCGGCGTTCGCATCCTTCGCGGTCGGGTCTGCACCCATTCCGCTCATGCTCGATCTTCAGGACCGCCGCGGGCTCGACCCCCTCTCCGCCGCCGTCGTCCTGCTCCCGATGGGGGTTATGTGCGTGGCGTTCGTGCCCGTTGCAGCGCGGCTGACCGCGAGGGCCGGCATCCGGATGTCGGGTGCTCTCGGCGGCACGATGCTCGCGGCCGGGCTGGTCGCGGCAGCCGTGCTCCTCGCTGTGGACGCGCCACTGTGGACGGTCTCCGCCGCCTTCGCCGTCTTCGGTGCGGCGAACTCCCTGGTGTGGGCGCCGTTCTCGGTGGCGGCGGTCGCCGACGCACCGTCCGCGCTCGCCGGAGGCGCGTCATCCGTCTTCAACACGGTCAAACAGCTCGGTGCCGCCGTCGGCAGTGCCGTCACCGCCAGCGTGCTGGCCGTGACGTCCGATGCGGCGACGCTCGGTGTGATCGCAGTCGTCGCCGTACTGGCGGTCCCGTCTGCGCTGAGCATGCTGCCCCGGTCGGCACGGCTCCCGGTCGTGCGATCCGGACTCGTCGTGCACGGTGCGGGCGAGGGCACCGGACTCGGATATGCCACCGCGAACCTTCAGCCGGATGGGCGCGCTCCGCTGCCGCCGGACGGCGTGTACCTCGGCACGTTCACGCTCGACGAATGGGCATCGCCCCGTGACGCCCTCATCTCGGTCGGCAGCAACGAGACCTTCGTCGGTCGTCGCCGAACGCTCGAAGCGCACGTGCTCGACTTCGAGGGCGACCTCTACGACCGGGCGGCGCGAGTCGAACTGCGCCGGTTGCTGCGAGCTCAGACGGCGTTCGACGAGGTGGCCGACCTCGTCGCCGCCATGCGGAGAGACGAAGCGGATGCCCGCGACATCCTGGCCGCGTGCTCGTGCGACCGCGCCGCCCGTGATGTCCCATCCGTCCGCGCCCTGCCGTCAGCAGCCGTCCCCACGATGGCCGCGGTCCCCGCCCCGACAACCAGAGAGGCACAACGATGACAACAGCAGCCCTCCTCATCGGCAACCCGAAGCCGAACTCCCGCACCAGGGACGCCGCGGAACGCCTGGCTGCTGCGCTGCACGCCGACGCCACGGTCATCGAGCTGTCCGCGCTCGGTGCCGGGTTGCTCGGCTGGGGCGACCCGGATGTCGCATCCGCGGTCGCAGCGACGCAGGAGGCGGATATCGTGATCGCCGCGTCGCCCACCTTCAAGGCGACCTACAGCGGCCTGCTCAAGGTGTTCCTCGACCAGTTCGCCACGGCGACCGGACTCGCCGGCCGCGTCGGCATCCCGCTGATGCTCGGCGGCGGCCCCGCGCACGCGCTCGCACCAGAGCTGCTGCTCAAGCCCGTGCTCGTCGAACTCGGCGCCTGCTGCCCGACGGCCGGCCTCTATCAGCTCGATTCCCGTTACGCCGACGACGACTCCCTGCAGATATGGGTGGACCGTTGGGCCGCCACCGTGCTGACACTGGCGACGAGCAGCGCGTCGATGAGCGCCGCGGGGACGAGCACCGTCATGGCGGGAGGACGGGCGTGAGCATGACAGCCGAATTCGTCAACGACCCGGTGCGCATGCGGGATGCCTTCGACGGTTTCCCGTCCGGCGTCGCCGCCATCGCCGCCGTGCGAGCGGGGATGCCAACGGTGATGGTCGCATCCTCGTTCTCCGTCGGGGTGTCACATGAACCGCCCATGGTGTCGTTCGCCGTGCAGCGGGCGTCGACGACGTGGCCGATGCTGGCCGCGGAATCCACCATCGGCATCTCCGTGCTGGGCGAGCGCCACGTCGACATCACCAGGCAGCTGGCCTCACGCGACCACGCCAACCGCCTGAACGGCATCGACTGCACCGTCGCCGATTCCGGAGCCCTGTTCATCGACGATGCTCCGGTGTGGCTGGAATGCATCGTGGAGCACACCTATCCGGCGGGCGACCACGACATCATCGTGCTGCGCGTGCTCGCCATCACGAGCGACGACGCGGGCAGCCCTCTGGTGTGGCACAGACATGCCTTCAAAGTCGTCGGCGGCTGACGCGGCCGGACACGTACGTGGCGCTCCGGGTTCCGCTCGCCCCTGACGCCGACGTCGTACCGGGGTCACCGCCTTAAGCTGTGCCTCATGCCGACCGCCGCCGCTGCGCCCCGCGGGCGCAGCCTGACCTTGACGGCTGCGGCGTGCGGCGTCGTCGCGGCGCTCGCCGGCTGGGCGGTCGCCGAGGTGCTCGCGGTGTTCGTGGGGGCGGCATCGAGTCCGCTCTTCGCGGTCGGATCCTGGGTGATCGACCTCACGCCTCCCGGCTTCAAGCAGCTGGTCATCGGGCTTTTCGGCACGGGCGACAAGGTGTTCCTGTTCGTCTGCCTCGGCATCCTTGTGGTCGTCCTCGCCGGAGTCGCCGGCATCCTGGAACTGAAGCGCCGACCGTTCGGTGCCGTACTGCTCGGCGTTGTGGGGGTCATCGCGCTGATCGCCGTGATGACCCGAGCGGATGCCACCTACTGGTGGCTCCTGCCGACCGTCGCCGGCTCGCTCGTCGGCGTCTACGTGCTCGTGCGGATGCTGGACCGCCTGCGCGAGTGGAGCCGCGCATCCGAGCCGTCGCGGGTGCCTGGCAAGGGGGCTGGACCGGCCAGACGATCCTTCCTGGCGTTCGGGATCGGCATCGGGGCGGTTGCCCTGGTCGCCGGCGTCGTCGCACGCACGATCAATGCCGGAAGCGTGGCGATCGCGTCCGCGCGCGCGATGGTGCGGCTGCCGAAGCCGGTGAAGGCGGCGCCTGAGATCCCGGCCGGAGCCGATCTGAAGCTCGCCGGACTCACGCCGTATGTCACGCCGAACGGTGACTTCTATCGCATCGACACGGCACTGCAGGTGCCGTCGATCGATCCGGACACATGGAAGCTGACGATCGGCGGCATGGTGGAGAAGCCCGTCACGCTCACGTTCGCTGAGCTTCTGGCCTTGCCGCTGGAGGAGCACGTGATCACGCTCGCCTGCGTCTCCAATGAGGTTGGGGGAGACCTGGTCGGCAATGCCACCTGGCTCGGGTACCCGGTGCGCAAGCTGCTGGCTCGCGCGAGACCGACGGGATCCGCCGACATGGTGCTCTCGAGAAGTGTCGATGGGTTCACCGCCGGCACACCCCTGAGCGTGCTCACCGACCTGGGAACGGATGCTCTCATCGCCGTCGGCATGAACGGCTCGCCTCTGCCCCTCGAGCACGGGTTCCCGGTGCGGATGGTGGTGCCCGGCCTCTACGGGTACGTGTCGGCCACCAAGTGGCTGACCGAGCTCACGGTGACCCGGTTCGACCGGGCCCAGGGCTACTGGACCGACAAGGGATGGTCGGTCAAGGGTCCGGTCAAGACGGCCTCGCGCATCGACCGTCCGCGCGAGGGCGCGACCGTCAAGCCCGGCCGCTATGCGGTGGCCGGTGTCGCCTGGGATCAGCACACCGGCATCCGCTCGGTTCAGGTGCGCGTCGACAACGGACCCTGGAACGAAGCCCGTCTTGCGGAGACGGTCTCGGCCGACACCTGGCGCCAGTGGGTGTGGGAGTGGGATGCCACCCGCGGCGACCACACCCTCCAGGTGCGGGCGACGAACGAGGACGGTTCGACGCAGACATCCGCGACCGCCCCGCCCGCACCGAACGGCGCCACCGGGTGGCATACCGTCACGATGAAGGTCGGATGATCACACCGTCTGCGGCACCGGCTCGCCCGGCCACAGCAGGCGGTACTGCGCCTCGTACTCGTCCGCCCGGTTCGCTCCGGCCGACCGTCGGATGATGCACGAGTGTCGTCGATCATCCGTGTTATATTGTTACCATGGTAACAGTTGAGAGGACGCAGACCGGACTCCGGATCGAACGGAGCACCTTGAAGGTGCTCAAGGGGCTCGCGGAGTACCTCGACATGCCGTTGGGGGAACTCGTGGAGGGAATCGTGCTGCACGCTTTCGAGGGCACGGCGCCGTTCGGATCCGAGACGCTCGCGAAGATCGCCCAGCTCAGCGAGGTCTACGGACTGACCCTCACCGCTGCGGACGCGCACACTCTCACGGAGACGTCATGACCACCCGCACACATCGACTGGCCGGCAGCATCCGCGTGCCTCTGGCCATCGCGGATGCCTTCCCGCTCTTCACCCCCGAAGGGGAGCGCGAGTGGGCGCACGGGTGGGATCCACACTTCCCGGACGGACACGACGAATCGGAGCCCGACGCCCAGCAGCGCGACGACACCGAGCCAGGCACGGTCTTCGAAACGGACGCTCACGGCTGGCGCACGACCTGGGTCGTGACGGCACGCGACCGCCCGGTGCACATCTCCTACGCACGGTTCACCGCGGAGGATCGCGCAGGTACTGTCACCGTCAGGCTCGCACAGCCTGCTGACGGTTCCGGCGCCAGCGCCGAGTCGACAGACGTCGAGGTCACGTACGTGTTGACGGCGCTCGGTCCATCCGCCGAGGCGGAGCTGCGGCGGTTCGCGGATGGTTTCGCCGAGTATCTGCGGTCCTGGGAGCATGCGATCGCGGAGCTCGTGGCGCGGCGCCGGTCATCCGACGCGGAGGCCTGACGCCGGCGACCGACCGAGTCGGCGCTTCGGGCGTTCGGTGGCGCCCTCGCGTGTCATCCGCTCGGGTGTTCGCCTTCGCCTTCGCCTTCGCCATCGCTATCGCTATCGCCCGAGTCGGCGCAGTGCGGCCGGTCGTGTGGCTCACGAGCTGGACCAGCCGGTCCAGCGGTCCGCCAGGATCTGGATGACCGGCCCTGCCGGACGGTGTTCGCGATACTGCGCATAGCGTTCGACGAGCAGGTCGACCGGATGCCGGAGCTCCTCGGCCGATGAGATCACGCGGGCGCTCCCGTCGACACGGACCCACCACAGAGCGTCCCAGTCGTCGTCGTAGTGGTGGACCAGCAGGGACACTCGCGGATGCTCTGTGATGTTGTGCAGCCGCTGCAGCCGGGTCGACGTCTTCGGCTTGTGGTCGACGGCGCTGTAAATGCGGTCGCCCTCGACCGCGAACGTGATGGGGACCACGTGCGGAGAACCGTTGTCGCCGACCGTGGCGAGCGTGGCGACGCGTGCGCTGCCCAGCCGGGCGCGTGCATCCGCGTCTGTCAGCCTCATGCTGACGATTGTCGTCCTGCGCGCGTCGAATCGACTCCGACGGGATCGCAGTGACACGGGCGTGAACGTCGCGGGGTCACCCCAGCTCGGCCCACCCCAGCTCGCCCAGTTCGGTTCAGCCCCGGTTCAGCCCCGGTCAATTCAGTTCGGCGGCGACCATCCGCATCGCGGCATCGGCGACTGCGGGTGTGGCGTCGAACGGCAGGGCGTGGCTGCTGCCGGGGACGGTGACGAGCTCGGAGCGCGGGATGAGGTCCGCGATCCTGCGGGCAGCGTCGCTGAAGACCGGGTCGCTCTGCTCTCCGGTGAGAACGCTCGTCGGAACGGCGATCGCCCGCAGCGCGTCACGATCGAGCTGTTCGCCGGCGCTCACCTCGCTCACGATCGACGGCCCGTCGCGACGCACATCCGCCTGCCATTCCTGGCCGGCGTCGACGTACGCGGACGATCCGTCCCGGCGTTGGAGCGCCCACCGCAGGAAGCGCTCGGCGCCGGATGACGCACGCCCGAACCGGCCGAGCAGCGTTGCGCCCCCGATGGCCGCGAGCATCGCCGGTCGCGGATGCTGCTTCGCCCGGAACGGAGGCTCGAGCAGCACCAGCCCCGACACCAGCTCCGGATGCAGGCACGCCAGTTCGGCGGCGATGACGGCGCCCATGCTCCATCCGACGAGCAACGCGGGACCCGCGTCGAGTCGCCTCAGCAGGGCTGCGGCATCGTCTGTGTGGCGGCGGGTGCCCTTCGGCGGCGGGGCCGGAGATGCCGCGAAGGAGCGTCGGTCGTAGTCGATGACGCGATGCGTCGCGGCAAGACGTTCCGGCAGGGATCCCCACAGGGCGGGCGCCGTGCCGTTGATCAGCAGGACCGTCGGCCCTCGACCTTGTTCGCGGACGGCCAGGCGCACGCCCCCCACGTCGACTCGCCGTTCGTCTCCGCGCTCGTTCATCGTCACCGACCCTCATTTCGTGAGACAGCGTGTACCGCGATAGTGCGACCTTAGGCACGGTCGCGTCGCGATGTCAATATTCGCGATACAGCACGTATCATGGATGCCGATGGCACGCACCTATCGCCTGAACAGGCGAGCCGACACGCAGGACGACACGCGGCAGCGGATCGTCGACACCGCGATCGAGCTGCACCAGACGATCGGACCGGCGGCCACGACGTTCAGCGAGATCGCTCGCCGCGCCGGCGTCGGCCGGGTGACGGTGTACCGGCACTTTCCGGACGAATCCGCGCTCGCCGCAGCCTGCAGCGGCCACTATTTCGAGCTGCACCCGGCGCCGGATCCCGCAGACTGGGAGCCCATCGCCGATCCGCTCGACAGGCTCCGCACGGCACTGACGGACGCGTACAGCTACCACCGCGAGACCGAGGACATGATCTCGAGGGCACTCGCCGATTCCCGGGACCAGCCGGTGATGGCGCCGTACCACGCGCACTGGCGGCATGCAGCGGATGTGCTCGTCGCCCCGTTCGGCGTTCGCGGCCGCCGCAAGACGCTGCTGCGCGCGGGGATCGCGCTGGCCATCGGTTTCGACACGTGGCGGACCCTGGTCAGGGATCAGGGGCTCGACGACGAGCAGGCGGTCAGGGTCGCGATGCGGCTTGCGGAGGAGAGGTCGGGCGGGTGATCTGGGGCGCGGTGCGCTGAGGGACGCGCTCTGAAACCATCCGTCCGTCGCTCGCGACAGACGGTTCGCGGCCTGACCGCTAGTCCGCGGCGCCCTCGCTGCCGACGCGGTAGTGCTCCAGCACGATGCCGGGCTCGAAGACCCTCGTCTCGACGAGTTCCAGCCGCGTCACCGCCTGGCTCGGTGGGAAGAACGGCGTGCCGCCGCCCAGCACGACCGGCGCACGAAAGAGGCGGATGTCGTCGACCATGCCGAGCTCGAACGCCTGGCTCGCGAGCTCAGCACCGCCGATCTCGACGTCCCGATCCGTGCTCGCGAGCATGCGCCGGATCTCCTCGCCGAGCGGCGCCGTCGCCATCCGGGCGTTTCCCGTCACCTTCATCGGCGATCGGCTGAACACGACTTTGGGAAGGCCGGTCCAGACATCCGCGAACTCGGTGAATGCGGGGGAGGAGCGCAGCGACGGATCCGTCTCCCACACCAGCATGGTCTCGTACAGGCGGCGGCCGATCAGGTGACCGCCGAGCCCTCGGACCCGGTCGAGGTGGAATTCGAACAGCTCGTCGCTCGGAGCGCTCCAGTCGATGCCGCCGTCGCGGTCCTTGACGAAGCCGTCCGCCGAAACGGTCATCGTGTAGATCACCATGGCGTGACGCTACCTCGTGCCGGCGACACGCTGCTGACGGCCGTGGCGAGGTCGCGGAACCGTTACGCAAGCGGCGCCGGCTGTGGCGCAGGAATGCGCAGCAGACGCTCGGCGTTTCGGTGCGAGATCTGGTCGCGCTCGGCGTCGGTCAGAGCGGCGGTGCGCAGGAACTCCGTCGCGACGGGGATCGACTCGAACGGATAGTCGGTGGCGAAGAGCACGCGATCGATGCCGAGCGCGTCGATCGCGCAGCGCAGCGGAGCATCGTCGCACACCCCGCTCGTGGTGACCCACAGGTTGCGGCGCAGATAGGCGGACGGATGCTCGAGCTCCAGCTCGACCCCGTGCCGATTGTGGAACTCCCAACGCGAGTCCAACCGCCACAGTGCGTACGGCAACCCCTCACCCATGTGGCCGATGAGCAGCTTCGCCCCGGGGAACCTGTCGAAGACGCCGCCGAAGACCAGACGCAGCACGTGCGTCGACGTGTCGATGCCCCAGCTCCACATCGGCCCGATGAGCTCCGGATGCCCGGACAGCACGTGCGCGACGTCCACGCCGTTCGCGGGGTGCAGGTAGAGGGGCACATCGAGCGCCTGCGCCCGCTCCCACACCACGTCGAGACGACGATCGTCGAGGTACACGCCCTGGGTGTGCGCATTGACGAGAGCACCGTGGAAGCCGAGTTGCGTGATGGCGCGTTCCAGCTCGTCTGCCGCGGATTCCGGATCCTGCAGCGCGATGGCAGCGAAGCCGCGGAAGCGGTCGGGTCGATCGGCGATGACGCCGGCCAGGAAGTCGTTGACCGTTGCCGACGCGCGGGTGGCGATGCGGGCATCCGGTTCGGCTTGGATCCCCGGTGCGTTCAACGACAGGACTTGGAGGTCGAGGCCGGAGGCGTCCATCTCTGCGATGCGCTCGTCGAAGAGGTCAAGCAGGCGGCGTCCCGCCTCCTCCCACTTCGCGGGCTGCGCGATGCTCTTCGCGGATGCCCCATAGCCGACGAGCTCCGGGGTGACGAAGTGTTCTTCCAGTCCGATCGTGCGCATTGCGTCCTCCTTGTCGCGGATGCCCGGGCGGCGTGATCACGCGCGTCGCCCGATCGGGTCGGCCGCCGCTGTGCCTCGTGCACGGTCGCGACCTCGAGGCGAGGCGTTCTGCACAAGGCGCCGAATGGTTCACGCATAAGCATTGCATTTATGAATAGTGAATCCTAGAGTCGCTGGCACGAGTTCCGGTGAAGCCGCCGTGCGTTGCCGTGCAGGACCGGAACGAGCCGCATGACCCGGCGGCGGCACTCGCCGCATCGCCGCGTACCGGCACACGACGACGTGGAGGACGGATGACCGAGCACTTCGATGTGGCAGTGGTGGGCTGCGGGCCGGTCGGCATGAGCGCTGCCGCCCTCGTCGCACGCGCCGGACATCGGGTCGTCGTGCTCGAGCGCTACTCCGGGCTGTACAACCTGCCCCGCGCGGCGACGTTCGACGACGAGACGATGCGCACGTTCGACCGGCTCGGGCTCGCGGAGCGGCTTCTGCCGACCATCCATCACCAGCCGACCTATGAGTGGTGCAATGCTGCCGGCGACGTGCTGATCGAGTACGAATACGCGGCGGACGGCTGGAGCGGCTGGGCCGAGTGGTACCAGATGTACCAGCCCGACGTCGAGGACGCCCTGTTCGCGGCATGCACAGGCGCCGGCGTCGAGGTGCGGTTCGGGGCTGAGGTCACCGGCTACAAGCAGGATGACGCCGGCGTCACCGTGCTCAGCACCGCCGGCGACGTGCGCGCGTCGTATGTGATCGCGGCCGACGGCGGCAACGGGCTCAGCCGCGACGCGATCGGTGCGCGGCTGGAGGACTTCGGATTCGCCGAGCCCTGGATGGTCTGCGACTTCCGTTACGGGACCAACCCTGGGGTGCCGATGGCGCGTCAGGTGGGCGACCCCGAGCATCCGACCTCGGTCATCGCGCTCGGACCTCAGCACCACCGCATCAGCTTCATGCTCGACTCCATCGAGGACTTCCCCGTGGAGAGCGTGCCGGAGCGCGTCTGGGAGCGCGCGGCTCCGTACATCGCGGAGGGCGACGCTGAGCTGATCCGTGTGGCCACCTACACGTTCCGGTCGCTGCTGGCTGACAGCTGGCGCGACCGCCGCATCCTGCTGGCCGGAGACTCCGCCCACCAGATGCCGCCGTTCCTGGGGCAGGGCATGTGCTCGGGCATCCGCGACGCCCAGAACCTCGCGTTCAAGCTCGACCTCGTGCTGGGCGGGCGCTCCGGCGACGACCTGCTCGACACCTACCAGACCGAGCGGATGCCGCACGTCACCGCGATCATCCGCAAGGGCATCGAGCTCGGCAGGCTCCAGACCATCCGCGACCCGAAGGCTGCACAGGAGCGCGACAGGAGGCTGCTCGCGCAACGCGGCGAGGCCGGCGCGACCGAGAAACTCCGGCTGCCCGATCTCGGCGACGGATTCTTCGCGAATGCGTCCGGCAGCGCATCCCTCATGCCGCAGGGACGCATCGCGCGCGGCGGCGCCGTCGCTCGCTTCGATGCGCTCACGAATCCGGGTTTCCAGCTCATCGTGCGCGACGAGCCACGACTCGCCGACGCGGTGATCGAGCGAGCACGAGCGCTGGTGGACGACGTCGTGACCGTCTCTCCCGTCGACGACGTCGACGGCATCTACTCGGCGTGGTTCGACGACCACGACGCCTGGGCCGTACTCGTGCGTCCCGACGCCTATGTGTTCGGATCGTCCGCCGATCCCGCCGGCCTTGTCGAACTGCTCGATCGGCTCGAGCACACCGTGCGCCCCGCCCTTCCACAGGGCACCGCGCCTTTGGAGACTGCTCGGTGATCCGCCAGTGAGTCGTGCTCCGCGGGCACCCCTGATTCGTCACCACCCGAAACGAAGAGTCACAACAAGATCGGAGTCATCATGAGCATCGATACGGCGCAAAGAAGCGTCGACGACGCGGATGCCGCATCCGCCATCGCCGTCACGCACTGGATCGGCGGTGAGCGTGTCGCCTCGGGCGGCACGTCCATCAGCATCAATCCCGCCACCGGCGAAGCGATCGGCACGTACGCGGACGCCGACGAGGCAACGGGGCAGGCGGCGATCGACGCCGCAGCGAAGGCGTTCGCCGACACCGAGTGGCGACTCGATCCGTTCCTGCGGGCCAACGCGCTGAGCCACCTCGCCGACGTCTACGTCAGCCGCATGGACGACATCATCGCCACGCTGTGCCGGGAGAACGGCAAGCTCGCCGGCGAAGCCGGCTACGAGGCGCACTTCATCCCGCGCGCCCTGCGCTTCGCGTCTGGCCTTGCGATGCATCCGCATGGTCGCGCCACCGACACGATGCCCGGCCAGCAGGCCATCTCCATCCGGCAACCGGTCGGCGTCGCGGGCCTGATCGTGCCGTGGAACTCGCCCGCCTACCTCTCCGTTCGTGCCCTCGCCCCAGCGCTCGCCGCCGGATGTACCGTTGTGCTCAAGCTGCCCGGCCAGGCAGCCCAGACCGCCTCCCTGATGAGCGAGATCTTCGCAGCGGTGCCGGAGTTCCCTGGGGGAGCGGTCAACATCGTGGTCGAGTCGGGCTCGGATGTGGCCAAGCTGCTCGTCTCTTCGCCGCAGGTTCCGGTGGTCAGCTACACGGGCAGCACGGCAACCGGTCGGATCATCGCCCAGGCCGCGGCCCCGCACTTCAAGAAGGTCGGGCTTGAACTCGGCGGCAAGACGCCGCACCTGGTGTTCGCCGACGCCGACATCCCTCTTGCAGTGGGCACCGCCGTCGCCTCCAGTACCGTCTTCGCCGGGCAGTTCTGCATGACCGGCAGCCGCATCCTCTTGCAGCGCGAGATCGCCGACCAGTACATCGAGGCGCTCGCTGGTGCACTGAGCTCGGTGAAGCCGGGACCGGCGTCCGACCCGGACAGCCAGATCGGCCCGCTCATCGACAAGGCTTCCGTTGCGAGGGTCGACGCCGCCGTCGAGGAGGCCATCGCGGCGGGCGCCCGCGTGATCGTGCGCGGCGGACCGAGCACGGATCCGGCGCTCGCAGGCGGCGCGTTCTACCATCCGACGCTGCTCGCGGTGGACGACTCGACGCTTCCGATCGTGCAGAAGGAGACGTTCGGCCCGGTCCAGACCGTGCAGGTCTTCGACACCGAGGACGAGGCGATCGAGCTGGCCAACGACACCGAATACGGGCTCAGCGCGTGCGTCTGGACCAGGGATGCCGATCGCCCGATCCGCGTCGCCCGTCGCCTCGACGCCGGTCTCATCTCCGTCAACAGCTGGGCCAACCTCACGATCGAGTTCGAGGAGGGCGGCTTCAAGTCCAGCGGTCTGGGCCGTCTCGGCGGACTCGCCAGCGTCGAGGATTTCCTGGAGTTCAAGCAGATCACGCAGAACTACGCGGAAGCCGGCTGATGACCGCCGTCTCGACCGACAGACGTGTCACCACCCGGCTCACCGAGCCGAGCCTTCTCGTCATCGCGGTGGCGTTCTCTCTGCTCGAGGGCTACGACCTGGGATGCTTCGGCGTCACCGTGCCTTCGCTGCTCGCCGACACGTCGCTCGGCTTCACCACAGCGCTGGCCGGCGTCATCGGCTCCATCACCGTGCTCGGGATGCTCGTGGGCGCCGCAGCCTCCGGCGCAACCATCACGAGATGGGGTGCCCGCCGGCTGGTGCTGATCAGCGTCATCGTGTTCTCGGCCGGCATGCTGATCTGCGTCGTCGCTCCGTCCGCCGGGATCTTCGCGGCAGGCCGTGCGATCGTCGGAATCGGTCTCGGCGTGATCCTGCCAACGCTGCTCGGTTACGTCGCCGACCTATCGAGACCCGAGAAGCGCAGCCGCAACATCGGCATCACGATGTCCGGCTACGCCATCGGCGGTCTCGTGGTTCCGCTGATCGGCGCCGCGTTGTTGCCGGCGCAGTCGTTCCGCTGGGTGTACCTGATCGGCGTGATTCCCGCACTCATCGCGCTGCCTTTCGCGGCTCGACTGTTCCCGGAGAGCCCGGTGCACCTGGTGCGCACCGGTCGCACGGCCGACGCGGAGGTGCTCACCTCGACCATGGGCATCCCGCTGCCGGCGATCACGGAGAAGAAGGGCAAAGGCGACGGATTCGGTCTCAAGCCCCTGTTCCAGCGCGGGGTGTGGCCGGCGACGATCCTCTTCTGGCTCACCGCCGGATGCGGGCTGCTGCTCGTGTTCGGCATCGGCACCTGGCTGCCCACCATCATGCAGAAGGCCGGCTATCAACTCGGATCGGCGCTGCTTCTCACCGCGGTGATGTGGACGGGAGCCGGGGTGGGCATGGTTCTCGGCGGCCGCGTCGCCGACGCGCTCGGTGCGAAACCGGTCGTGGTCGTGGCATTCCTGATCGGGTCGGTGAGCCTGGTGCTCATGGCGCAGCGTCCGAACGTGGTGCTGCTGCTCGTGCTGATGTTCGTCAGCGGATTCGGATTCATCGGGTCCCAGGCGCTCGTCAACGCGTACATCCTCAGCCGCTATCCCGACGATCTCCGGGCGACCGGCCTGAGCTGGGCGCTTGCCGCCGGGCGACCGGGCGGCATGATCGGTCCTCTCCTCGGCGCGTGGGTGCTCACGTCGGGGCTCCCTGTGCAGTGGAACTTCTACGCCTTCGCGATCGTCGGTGCTGTTGGCGCAGTGCTCGCCGTGCTGGTCCCGAGGATCGTGCGACGAGCATCCTGAGCCCATGAAGCCCGCCGTCTCGGTTCCTCCACGTGAGATACTCGTGCGGATGACCGAGACGGCGAGCCCCGGCCCCGCGAGCGAGCCGGATGCCGACGCTCGCCAGGGCATCGGATCGGTCGAGACCGCCGCGAAGGTGCTGTTCGTGCTGGAAGCCGCCGGCGGCCCGCTCACGCTCAACCAGATCGCGCAGCGCTGCGGAGATCAGCCGAGCAAGATCCACCGCTACCTCGTGAGCCTGGGGCGCACCGGCCTGACCAGCCAGTCGCACGCCACGGGCAAGTACGACCTCGGGCCGGCCATGCGGCGCCTGGGCGGCGAGGCGCTGCGCCGCACGAACGACGTGGCCATCGCCTCGGAATACACGATGCGGTTGAGCGAGCTCACCGGGCAGTCGGTCAATCTCACGGTGTGGTCCGATGGCGGCCCGGTCATCGTTCGCTGGGACTACGGGGCGCACGCGCTCTCGCTGAGCGCCAGGGTCGGCGCCACGCTTCCGCTGCTGGGGTCGGCGGCCGGGCAGGTCTTTTTCGCGTACCTTCAGCGGACGATCACCGAGCAGGCGCTTGCGGTCGATCTCGGCGACCGCACGCGTGCGGACGTCGAGACGCTGCGCGCCGACGTGAGAAGGCTCGGTTACGGCACGTCCGTCGGCGGTGTGATCGCCGGACTGTACTCGCTGGCGGCACCGGTGTTCAGCGCGTCCGACGCCTTGCCGCTGGCGGTGACCCTCGTGTTTCCGCGCGAGAACCTGGATGCCGGCGAGATCGAGCGCGGCCGGACGCTGCTCCTGCAGACCGCCGCCGACATCACCACGGAGCTTGGCGGCGCCGCAGACTCATCCAGTCGGCCGTGAGCGGTTGAGCAGCCACCACGCCGTCACGAGGTCGTCGGTGCGGCCGAGGTCCAGACCCGTCGAGTCCTGGAACCTGCCGACGCGGTAGCGCACGGTGTTGGGGTGCACGGTGAGCCGGGCCGCGGCATCCGCTGCGTGCTGATCGCACTCCAGGTACACCAGCACGGTGCGCTCGACGTCGGAGGCGGTGCGCGGCTCCATGCCCGCGAGGTACCGCTCGTGCAGGCGCTCGGCCACCGCCGATGCCTGCAGCACGAGCGGCCGCGGCCCGAGGTCTTCCAGCCGCACGGCACCCATCAGCCCGAAGTGCTGCGCCGTCTCGAGCACGGTGACAGCCTCCTCGAACCCGGCGTGCAGACCGTCGAGCGGCAGAGCCGGACCGACCGCGACCAGATGACCGCGCAGCCGCGTCGGCGCCGCGGGAGCGATGCATCCGAGCACGGCTCCCAGGTCGGTGAACAACAGGCGGTTGGGCGGAAGGTGAAGCGCGGATGCCACCGCTCGCCGCAACGACTCGGCTTCGGCATCCGTCGAGGGTGCAGCGGTGGCGAGTGCGACGGCAGGCACGCGACCGTCCAGCCCGAAGACCGGGGCATCGCGATGGACCTGCTCTACGGGGAGCGTTCCGCCGAGGATGCCACGGGTGAACGCCGCTCGCCGCTCGGCGTCGAACCGTGCCTGCTCCGCCGTGAGGTCGCGTTGCACCTGCGCGAAGACGCTCGCGGCTTCGTTCGCGAACTCCCAGGTGGAGTCGTGGATGGCCAGCAGCAGATCGGAGGGCAGCCCGACGTCGGCCGCGATCTCGTCCATGAGCGCAAGCATTTCCCGTGAGCCGATCTGGTAGCCGCGGGTGAGGGTGTCCATCGACATGCCGCGGGATGCCCGACGCAGTGCGTGTCCTTGGAGCTGGGCGCGCAGGGCGTCGTCAGGCACCCGCAACGAGGTGAGCTCCGCGATCTCGGTCTCGACGAAGGTGCGCGCGGTGTCGCGTATCTCATCGTCGGTGAGCATGGCGTAGCCCGGAAGCTGCTCGCGCACGACGCCGAGGAATCGATCCGTCCAGCCGTCCACCGCCTCGCGGAGACGATCGACGGATGCCGCGACCATGCGCTGCGTCTGCAGGTCCAGTTCGGTGAGGTCCGGCATCCGGGTGCGTCGCGGCCAGGGCGCCGGCGGCTCCGCGGCCGGCACGGCGTCGGGCGCGGGCATCGGTGCGGATATCGGAGCGGATGTCTCGTGACGGCTGCGTGCCATGCAGGCACTCTAGGTCACGGGATTGTTCGGGAGAACAAAAGGAGTTCTTCAACGTTGGCCGCCGGTCCATTGGCTGCATGCTCGTGTCTTCTCACAATGGTTCCGGGCATCCGCGCGAATTGTGGCGTCTGACAAACGCGGCGGATGCGACGAATCCGACTCGACTCCGCGACGACGACAGCTCTTCAACGACGAAGGGAACACCTGCGATGACCCAGACCACCCCGGCAGACGACATCGTGCCCGGCACGAACTCCTCGGCCCCGAGCGGTACGCCCGCCGCCGGGCGGCGCGCCACAACGGCCGCCGACTACATCATGACGTTGCTGTTCATCGGCAACACGCTCAACTTCTTCGACCGTCAGATCCCGTCGGTGGTGCTCAGCGAGATCGAGAAGACGTTCCACGTCGACGATGCCGCTGCGGGCGTGCTGGCCTCCGCTTTCGTGGTGGTCGCGGCGATCGCAGGCATCCCGCTGGGCTGGCTGGCCGACCGGTTTCCGCGCAAGGCGGTCGCCGGATGGGGTCTGCTCGCGTGGAGCCTGTTCACCGCGCTCGGCGGATTCTTCGGTGTGTTCGTTCCCGTCTCCGCCATCGGCGTCGGCGCGGCGTTCTGGGTGTTCTTCACCTCGCGCGTCGGCGTGGGCATCGGGGAGGCGGCGTACTCGCCTGCCACCGGTTCGCTCATCTCCGACCTGTATCCGTCTGAGCGCCGCGCGCGTGCGAACGCCGTGTTCATGCTCGGCTTCCCGGTCGGACTGCTGCTCGCGTTCTTCCTCACCGGTGCCCTGGCGCAGGCGCTCGGCAGCTGGCAGGCCGTCTTCCTCGTCTCCGCGATCCCCGGTGTGATCGTGGCGATCCTGCTCCTGCTCGTGCGCGAACCGGAGCGCGGCGCGGCCGAACCGGTGACGGTCGCGCCGTCCACGAAGCGCAAGAACTCGTTCGCAGGCATCTTCCGCGTCTCCTCCGTGTGGGGCTTGATCGTCGCGTTCGCCGGCTACAACTTCGCCGCGTACGCGCTCGGCACGTTCATCACCGTCGTGCTGCAGCGCTCGTACCACCTCGACCTCGTGCCGGCCGGCGCGGTGAGCGGCGTCGTGCTGGGCTTCTCCGGCCTCATCGGTCTGCTGTTCGGCGGCCGCCTGCTGGATCGGGCGGTCAAGCGATCCCATGCGGCACGCGTCTGGCTGACCGCATTCCTGCTGATCGCTGCAGCGGTGTTCTCGCTGATCGGTCTGCTCGCCGGTGCGGGCGCGCTCTGGCAGTTCATCGTGTTCTCGTTCATCGGCTACCTGCTCGGCATCATCTACCTGGCGGCATCCGCGCCGATCATCTCGGACGTGATCGAGCCCGCCAAGCGCTCGACGGCGATCGGCATCGTCTACGCGATCGGCCTGCTGATCGGCGGCGCAGGTGGCCCGATCGTGGCCGGCGCCGTCTCCGACTCACTGGGCAGCCTGCAGGCGGCGCTGGCGATCGTGGTGCCCATCGCGTTCGCCGCGGCGGGACTCGGCATGGTGCTCGCCGCGCGCACCTTCACCCGGGACCGCGAACGTATGCTCGGCACCGAGGAGCTGGAGGTCACCGATGACGCAGCCCACTGACACCGCACAACGCAGCCCGGGAACGGAAACGCGGCCCGCAGGTGCCGTGCGTCCCGCGAGCGACACGCGCCACGCGCGCGTGCTGATCGTCGGGGCCGGATTCTCCGGCATCGGCCTCGCGTACCAGCTCAAGCGGGCGGGGGTGCTCGACGTGGTCATCCTGGAGCGCTCGCACGGCGTCGGCGGGGTGTGGAACTCGAACACCTATCCGGGCTGCCAGTGCGACGTGCCCAGCCACCTGTACTCGTTCTCCTTCGCGCCGAACCCGGACTGGACATCCACGTATTCGCCCCAGCCGGAGATCCGGCAGTATCTCGAGGACTGCCTCGACCGGTTCGGCGTGCGGCGCAACCTGCGCACCGGCGTCGAGGTGACAGAGGCCGCCTGGAACGAAGAGCACAGGCAGTGGGTCGTCCAGACGAGCGAGGGTGTCTGGACCGCGCAGATCCTGATCAGCGCGGTCGGACCGCTCACCGAGCCGAAGCTGCCCGATGTGCCGGGGATCGAGAGGTTCCAGGGCATGCTCATGCACTCCGCACGGTGGGATGCCGATTACGACCTGACCGGCAAGCGGGTCGCGTCGATCGGTACAGGGGCATCCGCCATCCAGTACGTGCCGAAGATCGCCGACCAGGTCGGACAGCTGTACGTGTTCCAGCGCAGCGCACCGTGGATCATGCCGCACGACAAGCGGCCCATCACCGACGAGGAGCGGGCGACCTTCCGGGCGAACCCTGCGGCCCAGCGCAGAGAGCGCAACAAGGTCTACGTCTCGAAGGAGGCGTTGATCCTCGGCTTCGCCAAGTTTCCGAAGCTCATGCACCAGGTGGAGAAGCTCTCGCGACGGCACATGGAGTCCCAGGTGGCCGATCCCGAACTGCGCGCGCTCCTCACACCCGACTTCACGCTCGGCTGCAAACGGATCGTGCCGTCCAACGAGTGGTATCCGGCTCTGCAGAAGCCCAACGTGACGCTCGTGCCGCACGCGCTCACCGAGATCCGCGAGCACTCCGTCGTCGGCGCGGACGGCGTGGAGCGCGAGGTGGATGCCATCATCTTCGGCACCGGATTCCACGTCACCGACATTCCGTTCGCCGACAAGGTGCGCGGGCGCGACGGCCAGCTGCTCGGCGACAAATGGAAGGGCAGCCCGCATGCGTACCTGGGGGCATCCGTTCCCGGCTTCCCCAACTTCTTCCTGTTCCTCGGCCCCAACACCGGCCTCGGGCACAGCTCGATGATCTACATGATCGAAGCCCAGATCGAGCACGTGAAGAAGGCGATCAAGGCCATGGATGCCGCATCCGCCTCCACCATCGAGGTGACGCAGCAGGCGCACGACCGGTTCAACCGCGACGTGGACAAGAAGCTCGCGAAGACCGTGTGGGAGACCGGTGGCTGCGTGACCTTCTACCAGGACGCGTCCGGACGCAACGCCACGATCTGGCCGGACTGGACGTTCCGCTACCGCCGCCTGGCCTCGAAGTGGCGTCCGGATGCCTACACGCTGGGCGCGAGCGCGGGCGCACGACCCGCGGCAGCATCAGACTCGACGACGGCAGCCGCACGGTGAGGGCCGTCACCCTGTACGGCGGCGAACTCGCCGTCGAGGAGCTCCCCACGCCGCAGCCCGGACCGGGTCAGCTGCTGTTGGAGGTGCAGCGCTGCGGCATCTGCGGCAGCGACCTGCACGCCAGGCATTCGCAGGACGACCTCGCCGAGGTGCTCGAGCTGTGCGGATACGACAGGTACATGCGCTCCACCGAGAGCGTCGTGATGGGGCACGAGATCTACGGGCTCGTCGCCGGATACGGTCCCGGCACCAAGCGCACGCTGCCACTCGGCACCGCCGTCGTCTCGGTGCCGCTGGTGCGGCGCGGTCGTGACGTGGACGGCATCGGACTCTCCGCGCACGCACCGGGCGGCTTCGCCGAGCAGGTCCTCGTGCAGGAGACCCTGACCATGCCGGTTCCGGAGGGCATGTCGCCCGACATCGCGGCCATGACCGAACCGATGGCCGTCGCCTGGCACGCGGTGAACAGGGGACAGGTCGCCAAGAAGGACATCGCCGTCGTGTTCGGCTGCGGACCTGTGGGGCTCGCCGTCATCACGGTGCTGAAGGCCAGGGGCGTCCGCACGGTCATCGCCGCCGACCTCTCGGCAGGCCGCCGTGAGCTCGCCAGACGGTGCGGCGCCGACGTTGTCGTCGACCCGTCTGGCGTCTCGGTGTGGGACCTCGCTCAGGCCGGCGGCCTCGTCCGCTCCATGGAGACCGAGTACAACACCGGCATCGACGCCATCGACGGCATGCGCAAGCTGCCGGTGCCGTGGTGGCAGGCGTGGCGCACGCTGGATGCCGTCGGCGCGACGGCCCCGAAGCGTCCGGTCATCTTCGAGTGCGTCGGCGTCCCCGGCATGATCGACGGCGTGCTCGCCCAGGCCCCGCTGCATTCCCGGATCGTCGTGGTCGGTGTCTGCATGGGGCCGGATGCCGTGCGTCCCTCGCTGGCCATCAATAAAGAGGTCGACCTGCGCTTCGTCGTCGGCTACACGCCGCTCGAGTTCCGCGACACCCTGCACGCGCTCGCCGACGGCACCCTGGACGCCACGCCCATCGTCACCGGCCGCGTCGGGCTGGACGGCGTGGCGGGCGCGTTCGCCACGCTCGCCGATCCGGAAGCGCACGCCAAGCTGATGTTCGATCCAGGCATCCCCGATGCCGCGATCTGGCCCGTGAGGCACTGACGATCGTGGCAAGGTCGAACCCGAGACCCGCACCGCCCGAGGGCGCCGCATCCGACTCCACCCCCGGGAGTTTCGCGGCACTCGAGCGAGGCGAGGAGAGGAGGAGCGGATGACGCACACCAGTGGTAACCCGGACCCGGCGCGTCATCCGCTCCCCGCGCCGGAAGGCCTCGACGTTGCCGGGTTCGCGGACTGGCTGCGTGACACGCATCCCGACCTGGTGCCCGCTAAGGCGGATGCCCCCATCACCGCGCATCGTCTCACCGGCGGCCTCAGCAATCTGACGTACGCGGTCGAGGGAGCGGCCATGCCGCTCGTCGTGCGTCGTCCTCCGCTCGGCCATGTGCTCGCCAGCGCGCACGACATGGCGCGCGAGTACCGCGTCATGTCGGCGCTCGCCGACACGTCGGTCCCGGTGCCGCAGACCATCGACCTCGTCGACGACACCGATGCCGCCCGCGTGACAGGCACGCCGTTCCTGGTGATGCGGCGGATGCCGGGCGCCGCGATCGCGCATCGCGACCAGAACGCGGCGTACTCCGCAGCCGGGCTGCACCGGCTCGGGCTGCGGCTCGCCGACGCGTTGGCCGCGCTGCACGCCGTGGATCCCGACGGGGTCGGACTCGGCGACTTCGGGCATCCGGCCGGTTATGTGGCGCGTCAGCTGGTGACGTGGCGCAGGCAGCTGGACGCATCGCGCTCACGGGAGCTGCCCATCCTGGCGCGTCTCGAGTTCGCGCTGGAGGAGAGCGTGCCAGACGACAGCGGCCGGCACGCCGTCGTGCACGGCGACTACCGGCTCGACAACGTGCTCGTCGACGGCTCGGCCGGCGACCCCCAGATCAGCGACTCCCACATCAGCGACTCCCACATCAGCGACCCCCAGATCAGCGACTCCCACATCAGTGACCCCCAGATCAGCGCCATCGTCGATTGGGAGATGAGCACGCTCGGCGACCCACTGGTCGACCTCGGCATCCTCGGGCTGTACTGGACCGTCGGCGACATCCCCGGCGCATCGCTCGCCGTGCCGAGCGCTGTCGACACTTCTGCCGGGTATCCGACGTTCGACGAGCTCGTCGACGCGTATGCGGCGGCCGCGCGGACGCCCGTGCCCGACCTGCGCTGGTATCGCGCGTTCGCCGCGTTCAAGCTCGCTGTCATCGCGGAGGGCATCCACTTCAGGTATCGCTCCGGCAAGACCGTCGGGCCGGGCTTCGAACACGTCGGCGAGATGGTCGAGCCGCTCGCCGACCACGGCCTCGCCGTGATCTCGATGAGGAGGTCCTGACATGGATTTCGCCCACGATGCGGCGACGACGCGGCTGACCGAGCTGGCCGAGGCGTTCATCCGCGATGAGGTGCTGCCTGCCGAGCCGGTGCTCGACCGGCAGCTCGCCGAGACACCGGACGACTGGAACCTGCGGCCCGTCGTGCGCGAGCTGCAGGCGAAGGCGCGCGAGCAGGGACTGTGGAACCTGTTCCTGCCCGGCGAGCACGGCGCCGGCCTCACGAACCTGCAGTATGCGCCGATCGCGGAGGTGACCGGGTGGAGCATGCGTCTCGGTCCCGTGGCGTTCAACTGCGCGGCGCCCGACACCGGCAACATGGACCTGCTCGACGCGTTCGGCACCCCGGATCAGAGGCGGCAGTGGCTGGATCCGCTGCTGGACGGGAGCATCCGCTCGTCGTTCTGCATGACCGAGCCCGACGTGGCATCGTCGGATGCCACGCAGATCGCCACGCGCATCCGTCGCGACGGCGACGACTACGTGATCGACGGCCGCAAGTGGTGGTCGACCGGCGCCATGAACTCCGACGCGGCGATCTTCATCGTGATGGGCAAGACCGACCCGGATGCGCCGCGCCACCGCCAGCAGAGCATGATCCTGGTGCCACGGGACACACCTGGCGTGCGCATCGTCCGACCGCTGACGGTATTCGGATACGAGGATCGCGACCATGGCGGGCACGCCGAGATCTCGTTCGAGGGCGTCCGCGTCCCGGCATCCAACCTGATCGGTGCCGAGGGAGACGGCTTCGCCATCGCGCAGGCGCGACTCGGGCCGGGGCGCATCCACCACTGCATGCGCGCCATCGGCATGGCCGAGCGCGCCATCGCCCTCGTGCGCGAGCGGGTGCGCGACCGTGTGGCGTTCGGCTCGCCGCTGGCATCCAAGCAGGGCGTCAGGGAGTGGGCGGCGGACGCCCGCATCGAGCTCGAGTCGCTGCGCCTGCTCGTGCTGAAGACCGCGTGGCTCATGGACACGGTCGGAAACCGGCAGGCGATGACGGAGATCCAGGCGATCAAGATCGCCGTGCCGCGGGCGGTGCAGCGCATCCTCGACGGCGCCATCCAACTGTTCGGTGCGGCCGGCTTTTCTTCCGACCAGCCCATCGCCGAGATGTTCGCCGGCGCCCGTGCACTGCGCCTCGCCGACGGCCCGGACGAGGTGCACCTGTCCTCCCTCGGCAAGGCCGAGCTCGCCCGCGACACCGCTGGTTGAGCCTGCCGAATCCTGCCCCAGAACTCATCAACGACGATGAAAGACCCCGACATGACCATCACCGACACCCCGGCGCCCGCGCCTGCTCCACAGCCGCAGCACCGCCACGCGCCGGATCCCGCGATCGACGGATCCGGATACGGCACGCTCTCCGCCGCCGCGATCCTGGCGGAGACCGCCACACGCTGGCCCGAGCGCGATGCGCTCCACTTCGCCGGGCAGACGATTCGCTACGGCGAGCTGTGGGCCCAGACCAGGTCGTACGCGGGAGCGCTTCGCGCTCGCGGCATCCGCAAGGGCGACCGGGTCGCGATGCTCGTCCCGAACGTGCCCGACTTCGCCAGGGTCTACTACGCGATCCTCTCGCTCGGCGCGATAGTGGTGCCCGTGCACCTGCTGTTCAAGGCGGAGGAGATCGCGTTCGTGCTGCGCGACAGCGGCGCCGACCTCGTGGTCGCCGCTGCGTCGGCGCTCGCCGAGGCAGTGCCCGCGGCGGAGCAGGTGGGCGTTCCGGTGCTCACCGTGCTGGTGCCGCGCACGGATGCGCTGGCATCTGCCGACTCCGCCGCGCGAGAGGTCGTGCTGCCGCGGCTGGAGGACGAGGCCGAGACGGCCACCCCGATCGCGCGCCACGAGTCCGTGCTGCCGACGGATGCCGCGACCATCCTCTACACCAGCGGCACCACGGGCACCCCGAAGGGCGCCGTCGCCTCGCACCTCGCCGTGGTGGAGCAGGTGAACTCCACGCTGATCGACTCCATCGAGCTGCGCCACGACGACATCGTGTTCGGCGGACTCCCGCTGTTCCACGCGTTCGGACAGTCGGCCGTGCTGAACCTGGCGTTCCGGCGCGGCGCATCCATCATCCTGCTGCCGCGGTTCGATGCCGTCCAGGCGCTGCAACTGCTGGTCGACTACAAGGCGACGGTGTTCACGGCGGTGCCCACCATGTACATCGGGCTCATCCAGGCCGCGGAGCAGACGGATGCCCGCCCACCGCTCCGCTTCGCCATCTCCGGCGGTGCGGCCCTGCCGGTGGCCGTGCTCGAGGCATTCACGGCCGCGTTCGACGCCGAGGTACACGAAGGATACGGACTCACCGAGGCCGGCCCGACCGTCACGGTGAACACGAGCTTCGAGCCGATCCGACCGGGAACGGTCGGCGGCGCGCTGTGGGGCGTCGACATCGCCGTGGCCGATCCCGAGGTCGATGACCGCACCGTGCTGCTGCCAGACCCCGGCACACTCGGCGAGGTGGTGGTGCGCGGCCACAACCTGTTCAAGGGCTACCTCGGGCGACCGGATGCCTCGACCACCGCCGTCGTGGACGGCTGGCTGCGCACGGGCGACCTCGGCCGGATAGACGAGTACGGCATCCTCACGATCGTGGATCGCACGAAGGACATGATCGTGCGCAATGGCTACAACGTGTACCCGACGGAGGTGGAGGTGGTGATCGTGCGGCATCCGGCCGTGGCGAGCGTCGCCGTGTTCGGGCTGCCGCACGAGGTGCACGGGCAGGAGATCCACGCGGCGATCGTGGTGCGGGACGGCACCGAACTCGTCGTCGACGACGTGATCGCCTTCACCCGTGAACGGCTCGCCGCGTACAAGTACCCGCGGGTCGTGCACCTGGTGGGCGAGCTGCCGCTGGGTCCGAGCGGCAAGGTGCTGAAGCGCGTGCTGGCGCAGCGGTTCGCGGACGAGCCGCACACCTAGTCATCCGTCGTTGACGCTCAGTCGTGACGGTCGATCGCTGTCACGCCTTCACCGTCGTTGTCTGCTCGCCGTTCGCCTTGCTCGATACCCGAGCGCGAATCCACGAGGATGTGTTGGATCGCCGGCCCGACGGTGGCGACGACGCGCTCTGCGTCTGCGTCCACGAGGACGGGCACGCCGATCACGCGGCGTCCGGTGATCATGCCGACCAGCATGGATGAGACGAGTCCGGCGCGTAGCGCTGCATCGGGATCCTGTCGGCCGGTGGTGCCGTGCAACAGCCTGGACTGAAGGAAGTCGCGCAATTCTGCTCGGGCCCGGTCGTTGGTGATCGCGCTCCGGAGCATCGCCATGAGTGGTTCGGACTCGTCTGGTGGCCCTTCCCATGCTGCGAGGTACGCGCGGACGACGCGTTCCCCGAGCTGCTCGTCCGGGCCTTGGAAGGCGGTGTCGAACCTCTCCAGGGCGGACGCGGGAATGGCCATCACGGCGGCGAAGAGCTCGTCCTTGGACGTGAAGAACTGCATCACCTGTGAAGCGTCGACGCCAGCGTCAGCGGCGATCGCTCGGATGGTGGTGCCGGCGAAGCCGTCAGCGGCGAATCTGGCCCTCGCCGCGTCGAGCACACCCTGTCGCGTGCTGGAGCGCCCGGGCCTGCGTCCTCGCCGTGGGGTCTGACTCGCCTTCTCCTGCGCGCTCATGCAGCGAATCTACCGGTATCCGTCAATATTCTCAACGAGTGTTGAGTTTATCGCGATTTCAACCTAGCCTGGCGTCGACGAAGCGGCTGTGAGATGCCGAGAAGAGGAATTCGAACATGAGCGCTGACCAGAAGATCTACCTGCCCTCGAGCCCGCTGCCGGAGGCCAGGACCGGCGTGCTGACGCCCTTCGACCCCGGAACCCGCGTCGTGGAGGCGGGATTCCGGATCGCGCCTCCTTTCCGTGAGCTGCCCGTGAACGTGATCCTCCAGAAGGATGTGCCGGTGCAGTTGCGAGACGGCGTCACGATCCATGTCGACGTGTTCCGCCCGGAGGGCGTCGAGCCTGTGCCCGTCATCGTGGCGTGGAGCCCGTATGGCAAGGGACAGGGCACCTCGCTCAGCGTGATGGGCGTCTTCGGCTTGGTCGGCCTGGACAACGGCATCGTCTCCGGGTTGGAGAAGTTCGAGGGCCCGGACCCGGCGTTCTGGTGCGCGAGGGGCTATGCGATCTGCAACGCCGACATCCGCGGGGTGGTCGACTCCGATGGCGACAGTGTGCTGTGGGACCGCCAGGAGGGTCGCGACTGCTACGACCTGATCGAGTGGCTGGCCGACCAGGAGTGGTGCTCCGGAAAGGTGGGCATGAGCGGAACCTCCTACCTCGCTGTCTCGCAGTGGTTCACCGCAGCAGAACAGCCGCCGCACCTGGCAGCGATCAATCCGTGGGAGGGCGTCAGCGACGTCTATCGCGACCTCGTGATGCGCGGCGGGATGCCCGACACCGGCTTCGCGCAGCAGCTGCAGGACGGCAGCTTCTTCGGCAAGAACCGAAAGGAAGACATCATCAGCGAAGTCGAGCGCTACCCGCTGATGACCGATCTGTGGGAGCAGAAGATTCCCGCATTCGAGCGCATCACCGTGCCGACGTACATCGTGGCCAGCTACTCCAACACCCTGCACACCGCTGGAACCTTCCGCGCCTGGCGCCGCATCGGATCTCAGGAGAAGTGGCTGCGCATCCACAACAGTCAGGAATGGCCCGACTACTACGAGGAAGCGAACGTGCACGATCTGCAGCGCTTCTTCGACCGCTATCTGAAGGACGAACAGAACGGATGGGAGGACACGCCTCGAGTGCGCTACTCCGTTCTCGACCTCGAAGGTGGCGACCGGATCGCGCTGCCGGCCGACGCGTTCCCGCCGAGGGGCGTCGTATCGACCAAGTACTACCTCGATGGAGCGAAGCGAACGCTGACCGCCACCGCTCCCGACTCCGAGGTGGAGGTCGGCTACGACGTCGGCGCGAATCCGAACGCGGTGTCATTCCTCACCCGGTTCGACAGTGAGACGACCCTCGTCGGGTACCCCAAAGCGCACCTCTGGGTCGAAGTCCGCGGCAGCGACGACATGGATCTGTTCGTGCTGGTGCAGAAGCTCGACGAGCACGGCACGCCATTGCAGGCCTTCACCACGCCGAACCACGGCGCCATGGTGCACGACGTCACCGACCACGGCGCCACGATCCTGCGATACAAGGGCGCGGACGGGCGGCTTCGCGTCTCGGCTCGACACCTCGACGAAACCCTGTCCACCGTGGAGGTGCCGGCCCACACATTCGACCGGGTCGAGAAGCTCACGCCCGGGCAGATCGTGGACGTGGAGATCGACATCCTCCCGATCGGGCTGACCTTCCACCCGGGTGAGCAACTCCGATTCGTGATCGGCGCCCGCAACCTGCTCGGTACGCTCATGCCCGCCATCCGCGAATATGCACCCGCCAATGAAGGACGACACGTCATCCACACCGGAGGCGAGCACCCTTCGTATCTGCAGCTGCCCGTGCAGGAGGGCTGACGTCGAGGAGCCGCGATGCGTGCCCCTCCGGCTCAGAGCCCGAGCACGCGCGCGGCGGTCCCCGCGCCGATCAGGTCCTTCTCCGCGTCGGTCAGCTTCGCCTGTTCGAGGAACTCGGCAGCGCCTTCCTGGCCGACGAACGGATAGTCGACGGCGTACATGATGCGGTCGACGCCCAGCGTGGCGACGCAGTAGTCGAGGTTGGCCTGCGTGAACATGCCGCTCGGCGTGATGTACACGTTCTGCCGGAACACCTCGCCGAACGTGCGGTCGAGGCCGGTCGCGGCCTGCGGCAGCGCCTCGTCGAGCCGATCGAGGTAGAACGGCACGAGTTCGCCCCAGTGCCCGAGCACGATCTGCAGACGCGGATACCTGTCGAAGACGCCGGCGAGCACGAGGTGGATGAAGTGCACGGCGGTCTCGTTGTGCCATCCCCAGGCGCTGGTCTGGAAGCGCGCTGTCACGATGTCTCCGAGTCCGTCGTAGTTCGTGGCCGAGGTGGCGGCGGGCGGCGGCGCCGGATGCAGGTAGAGCGGAACGTCGAGCGCCTCGTGACGGGCGAGGATGGGGGCGAACCGTTCGGCGTCGAGGAACTCGTCGTCGGTGCGGCCGTGGATCAGCGACCCGACAAAGCCGAGCTCCTCGACGCAGCGGCTGAGCTCGTCCGCAGCCGTCTCCGGCACGGTGGTCGGCAGGGCCGCGAATGCGGCGAAGCGATCGGGATGCTCGCGCACCGCTGCCGCCGCCCGGTCGTTCGCCGCGCCTACGAGCTCGGCCGCGTGGGGTGCTGGCACGTACTGCGCGCCGAGGCTGGACAGCACCTGCACGGTGATGCCGTTGGCATCCATGTCGGCGATCCTGCCTTCGCCGAGATCCGTGAGCTGGTCGGGCGTCGGCGTGTACGGCAGGCCGGTCGAGGGGGCGTACGACACCGGGAATCCCGGGCTCAGCTCGTGTGATCGCTCGCGGCCGGCAGCGCCGACGGCGGAATCGGCGAAGTGCTCCTCGAGCGTGATGATGCGGCGTGGCATGGATGCTCCTTCTGCTCGGTGTTCGTTCCCGTCTGCGCCACGTGCGCGCTACCGCGCCATGAGTAGCAGCGCAAGAGTGCGCACACGGCGCATTTGCATGGTCGTGGCGCAAGCGCGGGGTCAGCGGCGGCGGACGCCTCCGCACCACACCCCGCGAATGCTGCGGGTCGCACGGATGTCCGTGGTCGGGTCGTCCTCGAGCAGCACCAGGTCGGCGCGCAGCCCCTGTGCGATGCTGCCGCGATCGTCGAGGCCGAAGCGCGCGGAGGCGGACGACGTGGCAGCATCCAGCGTATCTGCGGGGGAGAGGCCGGCCGCCACGAGCAGTTCGAGCTCCTCGTGCATGCTCTCGCCGTGCGCCGGCGCGGCGGGTGCCGCGGGCGCACGGTTGGCATCCGTGCCCGCGATGATCGTCATGCCGGCCTCGTGCAGTGTCCGCACCGACTCCTCGGCCGCCGCGTAGCGCGGACCGGGGCCGCCGTTCGGATTGATCGCCGACACGATGTCGCGCATCATGACCAGGGTCGGCACGATCTGCGCGCCCGCCGCGGTGAGCGCTGCGGCTTGCTCCGCGCCGATCGGGCGATCCAGCGGCGCGTGCGTGAGCACGTCGACGCCCGCGGCCTGGGCCATGGCCACGGCGTCGAAGCTGGACGCGTGGACGACGGTGATCCGGTCGCGGCGGTGGGCCGCATCCACGATCGCGGTGACGGTCTCGACGTCGAATCCGGGCAGGTCGATCACGATCTTGATATAGTCGGCGCCGTCTTCGACATGGCGGGCGACCCAGGCATCCGCTTGTTCGGGGCTGCCGACGAGCGTCGTGTCGTCGTCGAGGTGCATGCGCTGGGCGTGTGCGCTCGACGGCGAGGTCGCCACCATGAGGCCGCTGCGTATGTCGGTGACCCCCGGTGTTCCGCGCAGAGAGTCCACCAACGCGGTGGGTGAGCCCATGTCGAGCGCCGTCGTGACCCCGTGATCGGCCAGCTGCTCGAGATTCTCCGCGCCGTCGAGGTGGATATGCGCGTCGATCAGACCGGGGATCAGATAGCCGCCACTGTGTACGTCGACACTGTGTACGTCGACACTGTGTACGTCGACGCTGTGCACGTCGACACTGTGCACGCCGACATCGTGCACGTGCTCTTCGCCACTCGCCGAGGCGTGGCCGGACGCGGCGCCCTCCGCGATCTCGACGATGACGCCATCGTCGACCACGACGTCGGTCGGTTGGCCGAATCCGCCGTCGCGGTAGACCCGCACCTCGCGGAACACCGTTCGTGTCATGCCGTCATGCCTCCTTGGGGGTCGAGCACTCGAGCGCGAAGGCCAGCTCGGCGAGCTGGAACGCCTCGCTCGGGCGATGGAAGTCGATGCAGTGGCCCGTGCCACGAATGATTCTGGTATCGATGGATGCCGCGTTCGCGAAGCCCGCGCGGAAGGCGTCGATCTCGCTGTCGTCCGTCAGCCAGAGCGCGTCGAACTCGCCCTGCCGGTGGAAGACGGGGACCGTCACCCGGCCGCACACCTCCGCGCGGCGCTCGATCCAGCCGCCTGTGATGTCCAGCAGCTCCGCCTTCGGCACGAGCGTATTCGACGGATGGCTGGCAGCGGGCATGTCGTCGGCCATCGTCCACGCCGGTCCGAACATCACCTGGTCCTTCATCGGCGTCGGCAGCTCGATCATCGGGATGTCGGGCAGTGCCTCCCACGCGTCGCGGGACTCACCGGGAACGCGCACGAGGCATCCGGAGATCGCCAGTCCGAGCAGCGGCCAGTCCTGCGGCTCTGCGGTGATCGCCGTCGCCACCGCGGCTCCGATCGAGTGCGCGATGAGCACGACGCCCGCGGTCCCCGCGCCGTGCTCGCGCCAGATCGAACCGATCGCGTCGCCGAGCACCTCGGCGTTGGCGAGGATGATCGATTCACCCTCCTCGAGCGGGCTGGACTGCCCGTAGTTGGGTCGGTCGAGCGCGATGACCGGGATGCCGGCATCCGCGGCGTGGTCCAGCAGCGAGTACCCCGGGATGTCGAAGTACGTGGAGTTGTACGTGCCGCCGTGCAGCGCGATCACGAGCGGCACGTCGCGGCCGGGGGTGGCGTCGTTGGCGAGCCCGCTGAAGCTCATGCCTGCTGCGGCGCCGGAGCCGCTGACCGAGTGGGTGAAGGAGATGGACATCGTCGTCCTTTCGGGTGGGTTGGTGATCACGCGGCGGCGAGTGCCGTCCGCACATCGGCCGCCGTCGCGAGCGACGCGACGACATCCCGGTGGTCTGCGCGCAGGGCGAGGATGCCCGCGCTCTTCAGCTCCGGCGCCAGCTCGGCCGGCCGGGCGATGACGAGGAAGTGGAAGTGCGGATAGTTCTCGCCGAAGCTCATGAAGTACACGCCGGTTGCACCGGTGGCGGACTGGATGGCCTCGGCGATCCGCTGCGAGACCGCGCCGAACGACGCCGCCTCGTCCGCGGACAGCGCGGCCCAGCCTTCGGCGTGCCTGCGCAGGCGAAGGATGTACCACCCCGGCACGTCGTAGCCGTCGGCGACCTCGCACGACCACGTGTCGTCGCGGTAGACGACTGCATCGGCATCAGCCTGTTCGAGGTCGCAGGGCAGACAGGCGCTCATGCGTTCGCTCCGGCGGGGGTGACGACCTCGTCGAGGAACGCCTCGATCGTGCGCGGTGCGCGACCGGTGACCTGCTCGACGGTGTCGGTGACGAATGCCGACTCGCCGGCTCGGAAGAGCTCGTACATCTCCTCGAAGTGATCGGCCTCCCAGTCCGCCATGCCACGGGAGACGAGCGTGCCGCGCACGTCCGCCGGCGTGACCTCGACGACCTCGGTGGGTGTTCCGGAGCGCTCAGACACGAGCTCGGCGATCTCGTGGTAGGTGACGGCACGTGGTCCGGTGAGTACGAGTGTCTGTCCGTCCCACCTGTGGTCGAGCACGACCCGGGCGGCGACCGCACCGATATCGCGGGCATCGATCAAGCTGATTCCCGACGCGCCCAGCGGATTCATCAGCGTGCCGGTCGCGCGCAGCGACGGCAGCATGAGCCGCTCCACCAGTACCTGCATGAACGAGTTCGGACGCAGGATGACGTGCGGCTGGCCGCTCTCGATCAGCACGCGTTCGATCTCCCAGTGCTGACGGCACGCGTGAGGCCCGTTCGGCGTGATGGCGGAGCTCGTGCCCGACAGTTTCACGATGCGAGCGTCCGACCGGCGCAGCTGACGGATGACGCCGAGCTGCACATCGGCCATGTCGAAGCCGTGCGGTGACAGGAGGAAGACCGTGTCGACGCCGTCGGCTGCTGCCTCGATCGCCGCAGGATCACGCATGTCGCCCTCGATGACGTCGGCATCGTCGCCGAGCACCTCGCGGGCCTTCGCCGCGTCTCGAGCGAGCACCCGTGGGGTCTCACCTGCGACGAGCAGTTCTGAGACGACGTGCGGGCCGATGTTGCCCGTCGCGCCGAGGATGAGAGTCGACACCGTTGTTTCCTCGCTATTCGCTACGATATATCCGCGATGCTAAAGGGACTTCTCCCGTGGCACAAGGCCGGTCATGGTGGGTGCGGGGCTCGCCGTTCGGTTGCCGTCTGGCGGCTTCGCCCTGATCCGGGATGCTCGAGCTCGGTGACGATCGAACTCAGCACGGCTGCGACCCAGCGCGACGGGGGCTCAGCGCCTCTGGAGCTCAGTACCGCTGGACCCTCAATGCGACTCGAGCGCCGCGACGTGTTTCAGGATGCGCTCCTCGTTGGCGGCGAGGTGCGCGTGCAGGGCGTCCACCATCGCTGCGGCGTCGTCCGCGACCGCCGCGTCACGCAGCACCTTGTGGGTCTCGTAGCGGCGCCGCCGCTCCGCCTCGGTGATGCGCGTCGGGTCGAAGACGAGGTGCGTGTAGCGCTCGGCGGCCATCCACAGGCTCTGCAGAATGCGGTCGTCCCATTCGTTCGCCGCGGGGTGCACGAGCGCGGCGTGGAAGTCGTAGTGCGCCTGCCAGGCGACCTCGGGATCGGGATCGCGGCTGCCCTCCAGAAGTGCGTCGAGACGCTCGAGTGTCGCGGCATCCCTCTTGCCTGCTGATGCCCCGGCCAGCGGCAGCTCGATCACGTAGCGAAGGCGGTAGATGGCCTGCAGATCCGCGGTGGTCAGCGGCGCGACGCTCGCACTGCGGGCCCTGCGCAGCACGATGAGGCCCTGCGACTCGAGCCGCCGCAGCGCCTCCCTGATCGGGATGTGGCTGACGCCCAGTTGCGATGCCAGGTCGCGGATGGAGAAGGTCGATCCCGGCGCCAACGCCCCGGTGAGCACGGCGCGACGGATTTCCGCCGTCACGAGATCGACCGCGGATGCGTTGGCCTCCGCGACCGATCTGACCTGCGTCTCCAGCGCCATCCGTCCTCCTTCGGGCTGTGCGTACCTCATCGTCGCACGCAGATCGTGGGTCGTCGCCTCGACTCTTGCGTCCACGTGGAGCCGATAGCTACTGTATAAGATATATCCTCTGCGGGACACGAGCTATCACGGTACGGCGATGAAATCGTGCCGTGACAACGGTCGCCGGCAAAGAGGTCGGGAACGAAGGAGTTCAGCATGGACGTGACGACGGTGCGCTCGCCGGCTGCCACGGAGGTCGCCGTGCTCGAATCCGTCGAGCGCAAGGTGCTCTGGCTCTCCACCGCCATGATCGACGCTGCGAACTCCCCGGAGCGCAAAGACCCCGACGGGCTCAAGGTCGGCGGGCACCAGGCATCCAGTGCGTCGATGGCCACGATCATGACGGCGCTCTGGTTCACCACTCTCACCGCCGATGACCGGGTGTCGGTCAAGCCGCACGCCTCTCCCGTGCTGCACGCCATCAACTACCTGCTCGGAGAGCTCGAGTCGGAGCAGCTGGGCACGTTGCGCGCGTTCCACGGGCTGCAGAGCTACCCGAGCCGCTCGAAGGATCCCGACACGGTCGACTACTCGACCGGCTCTGTCGGCATCGGCGCCACTGCGACCGTGTGGGGATCGATCTCCCGGCGCTACGTCGCCGACGCCGCCGGCTTGCCGCGCAGCACGGGACGGCAGTACAGCCTGGTCGGAGACGCCGAGCTCGACGAGGGCGCAGTGTGGGAGGCCGTCCTCGACCCAACGGTGGCCGACCTCGGCGAGCTCGTCTGGATCGTCGACTTCAACCGGCAGTCGCTCGACCGCGTCGTTCCCAACATCTCGGCGACCAAGCTGCAGGCTCTCTTCGCGGCGGCGGGCTGGCAGGTCATCACGCTCAAGTACGGTCACCTGCTCACCGACCTGTTCGCCCGCGAGGGCGGCGAGCATCTGCAGCGCCGCATCGACGAGATGTCCAACCCCGAGTTCCAGCGTCTGCTGCGGTGCTCGGCCGCCGAGCTGCGGGAACGGCTCCCCGGCGCGGGCGAGGGCGCGCAGGCCATCTCCGCTCTGCTCGACGGTCTCGACGACACCGAGGTGGTGCGCGTCATCCGAGGACTCGCCGGACACGACATGCCGAGCCTGCTCGAGGCCTTCGATCGCATCGACGACAGCCGACCGACGGTCATCCTCGCCTACACGATCAAGGGGAACGGGCTGCCGAACGCCGGGCATCCGCAGAACCACTCCAACCTGCTGGGGCCGGAGCAGCTGGCAGAGGTGGCAGCAGAGCTCGGCGAGAGCACGGATGATCCGTGGCGCCGTTTCGAGGCGGGCTCGGCCGAGGCCATGCTCTGCGCGCGCACCGCGGAGCGCCTGCACCGGGCATCCGTGCCATCGCACACGCCCCCGGCGGTTCCGCTGGACTTCGGACGCGAGGTCAAGGGGCACAGCTCAACGCAGCAGGCGCTCGGGCGGCTGCTGCTCGACCTCACACGTATCGCTCCGGATGCCGCAGCGCGCGTCGTCACGGTGGCCCCCGACGTGGCGTCCAGCACCAACCTCGGCGGATGGGTGAACAAGGCCGGCGTGTGGTCACCGACCGAGCGCACGGACTGGTTCGCGGACGACGGCGAGACGATCCTGCACTGGAACGAGCGGCCGACGGGCCAGCACATCGAGCTCGGCATCGCCGAGGTGAACCTGGTGTCGCTGCTCGGTGAGCTCGGTGCCACCTGGAGCCGATGGGGCGAACCGCTGTTCCCGATCGGAACGCTCTACGACCCGTTCGTCACCAGGGCGCTCGAGCCGTGGTCGTTCGGCGTCTACGGCGGCGGTCAGTCGATCCTGGTCGGCACGCCCTCCGGTGTGACGCTGGCAGCGGAAGGCGGTGCCCACCAGTCGATCATCACGCCGTCGGTCGGCATCGAGCAGCCGGGGGTGGTGAGTTTCGAGCCGGCATTCGTGCAGGACTTCGAGTGGTGCATGCTCGACGCCCTTTCCCGTTTGGGACGGCCGGACGGCTCGTCCAGCTATTTCCGGCTCACCTCGCGGGTGATCGACCAGGCGCTGGCCGCGGTGCCGGGCGATCCGGCAGCGAGGGAGAGACGGCGTCGCCACGTGACGGCCGGCGGCTACCTGCTGCGCCGCAGCGAGCATCCGCGGGTGACGATCGCCGGCATGGGCGCCGCGATGCCCGAGGTGTTGAGGGCCGCCGACCGGCTCGAGGGTATGGGGATCGGCGCCGACGTGGTCTGTGTGACGAGCGCCGACCGGCTCTACCGAGCCGTGCGCGCACGGAGTGGACACGGAACCGAGTCCACTGACGTGATCCACCAGGTGTTCTCTGCCGAGCGCGCGCTGCCGATGGTGACAGTGCTCGACGGGCATCCGCACACGCTGGCGTTCCTGGCCACGATCCGCGGCGTGGAAAGCGTCAACCTCGGCGTCACCGAGTTCGGTCAGACTGGCACCCTGCAGGAGCTCTACAGCCTGCACGGCATCGGCGCCGATGCCCAGGTGGCGGCGGCGCTGGATCTCGTCGAAGCGGCGAGGCGCTGAGGGCAGGAGGTCGCAGATGAACGAGGGTCTTCGAGCGGTGGTCCCGGTGCCGATGCCCGGCCTTTTCGCGGTGCGCACGCTGGAGGCCAGGCTGCCGTGGCTCGACGAGCTGGCGCCCGCGGGGAGTGGAGCCCGACTTACGCCGGCCAGCAGCAGCGGCCAGGTCTCGAGGGTCGCCAAGGCGGTGAGTGCGGATGCCGCGCAGTGGGCCGTCGAGGTCGGCCGTGATGTCGCAGAGCGGGTGGCCGCCGAGATCCCAGGACACGTGGCCGACAACGGATTCGAGGTGCTCCGCATGGGCACCGAATCCGCGACCCTGCAGCTGCTCCTGGCACTCTCCGGTGTCCAGCTCAGCGCGGCCGCGACGTCGGAGTCGCTCTCCGGAGTGCCCGAGTTCGTGCGCAGGCGGGTGAGCCTCGACGACATGCTGCGCGGCATCCAGCTCGGTCACTCGGTGATCGCGGCCGCGTTCCTCACGGAGTGCGCGCGACTGGGCGATCCGTCCCAGCGGTCCGAGCAGATGCGCACGCTGTCCGAGCGCATGTTCGTCTTCTTCGATGCGTTCTCCACCGAGATGGCGGCGTTCTACCGCGAGGAGGAGCGACGCTGGGCGAAGAGCGACGCCGTCGAACGCTTCGCCCTCGTCGAAGACGTTCTGCGCGGACACGACCAATCCGAAGCGCTCGTCTCGCGCCGGCTGCGCTACGACCTCTCGCGCGCGCACGTCGCGCTGGTCGTGTGGAGCTCGGCGCGATCGCTCGACGTCGATCCCGGAGCGATGCACGACACGGCCTGCGATCTGATCCGCCGCATCGGTTGCGAGCAGAAGCTCGTGCTCGACGCCGGACCCGCTGTGGTCTGGGCCTGGATCACGCTGCAGGCAGGGCTCGACATCCGCACGCGGATCGCGATGGCGCAGCTCCCGCCGTCGACCCACGTGGCGTTCGCGGGACCGGCACAGGGGACGGCGGGCTTCCGCTCCGTGCATCGGGATGCCTTGGCCGTCTTCGCGCTGCAATCGCGGCATCCTGATCCCGCCTCCGTCACCGACTATCGTGACGTCGACCTGCTCTCCCTGCTGCTGGCCGACCGGCCACGCGCCATCGGATTCGCACGGTCGGAGCTCGGAGCGCTCGCCAAGGAGGGCGCGGCAATGGACGAGATCCGTCGCACGCTCGCCGCGTACCTGGATGTCGGCGGCAGCCCGCAGATCGCCGCCGCGCGCCTGCGGATCTCCCGCAACACCGTCACCTACCGGGTGAAGCGTGCAGAGGAACTGCTGGGACGCCCCGTCGCCGTGCGTCGTGCGCAACTGCAGGCGGCGCTCGCCGTGTACGAGAAGGCGATGCGCTGACACAGCGCCGACACGCCGCACCGACGCATGAGATGGCCAGCTGCCGGCATCGCTGCCCGGCGGTGATTGCGCCACTCGCACAATCGATATGCCGACCTTGTGCTGGGAGCACTAGCCGACATCCAGCCTGTGCACGTTGAATCGAACGAACCCGTTCTCATCGGTCGGCCCGCCTGGTCGGCCGTTTCTCAAAGGAGAGACCCGTGCCGGAGAATCGCAACACCAGTTATCCGGTGAACGCGCCCAAGCTTCACCACACCACCTTCACCACGCTCCGCCTCGATCAGATGGTCGAGTGGTACGGCGTCGTCTGTGGACTTCACCCGGTGTTCCACGGCGACGAGGCCGCCTGGCTCACCAACGACGAGGCGAACCACCGCATCGCGTTGCTGTCGCCTCCCGGGCTCAAGCATCCGACTGACAAGGGGCACGAGACGGGCATCCATCACACAGCGTTCGAGTTCAAGACGTTCGACATGTGGCTGAACAACTACATCCGGCTGCGTGACAAGGGGATCCTTCCGTTCCTCACGCTCGACCACGGCATCACCATGTCGGTGTACTACCAGGACCCCGACGGCAACGGCGTGGAGATCCAGGTGGACGGCTTCGGCGACTGGGCGGACTCGACCGAGTGGATGGCCAACGCCAAGGAGTTCGCGGAGAACCCGATCGGCACGTTCTTCGACCCCGACAAGCTGGTCGAGGCTCGCGAGGCCGGGTTCTCGTTCAAGGAGATCCACGAGCGTGCCCGTGCCGGTGAGTATCTGCCGGCAACGATTCCCGAAGACATCTTCCTTCCCGAAGTCTGGTGAGCCCCGAAGTCTGGTGAGCCGGACGGCCGCGGTTCGGGACCCCCAACGGACCGCGGCCGGCAACCTCGATCACGCACGCCGCGATCGACGGATGTTCGCGCAGGGGCGGAGGAAAGAGGAAGCATGATCGCCGCCGACGTCGATGTGCCGGTGCTGGTTCTCGGCGGAGGACCGGTGGGACTGACCATGGCGCTCGAGCTGGCGTTCCACGGGGTGCGGTGCCTGCTGGTCGAGCCGCGCACCGAGGTGGAGCATTCCCGGCCGCGCGCCAAGACCACCTCGGCACGGTCCATGGAGCTGTTCCGGCGAACCGGCGCGGCGGCGGAGATCCGACGCCGTGCGCCCATCCCGGTCAGCTGGAGCGCAGAGGTGCGATTCTGCACGACCCCTGCCGGCCGCGACATCACTTGGTTCAGCGACGTTCTCGGACTCGAGCTTCAGGATTCCGCCCTGACCGCCGAAGCGGGCCAGCAGGTCACGCAGTCCATCGTCGAGGAGAGCCTGCGTCACCTGCTCGTCGGCATCCCCACCGTCGAGTGCCGGTACGGCAGCGCCGGACTGAGCGTCGACCTGGATGGGGACCGTCCGAGCGCCGTCATCGTGGATGGTCTCGGAGTCGAGACCACGGTGGTGTGCGACTATCTCGTCGGTGCGGACGGCGCGCGCAGCCTGGTCCGGCATGCCATGGGCGCGCACTACGTCGGCGCGGCGGGAGGACGACCGAACGTGAACGTGACCTTCCGGTCGCGACAGCTGACGGGCATCCTGCCGCCGCGCACCGCCGTGCATCATTGGGCGCTCAACCCTGCGGCGCCGGGCGTGCTGGGGCCGCTCGACCTCGATGGCGAGTGGTGGGCGATCGCCACCGGAACGGAGCGCATCGACAGCGACGCAGAGGCGGCCGAGGTCATCCGGCGGCTGGTCGGCGCCGACATCGACGTCGAGGTGCTCGCGACCGATCCATGGCAGGCACGCCTGCTGCTCGCCGACGCCTATCGCCGCGGCAGGGCCTTCCTGGTGGGCGACGCCGCGCACCAGAACCCGCCGTGGGGTGGCCACGGCTTCAACACCGGGGTAGGGGATGCCGTCAACCTCGCGTGGAAACTCGCCGCGGTTGTGCACGGCTGGGCGCCGCCCGAACTGCTCGACAGCTACGAGGCCGAGAGGAGGCCGATCGCCCAGCAGACCACCGACCTCGCGGCGACGAACATGAAGACGCTGTCGCACGACCTCAGTTCACCCGACCTGATGGCCGAGGGGGAGCGTGGCGATCGTGCGCGAGCGGCGGCGGCGGCGACAATCCAACAGACGAAGCGCGCGGAGTTCCACGCCCTCGGCCTCGTGCTGGGCTACGGCTACGGACCCGACGCCGCCGCGCAGGCGCCCACCACCGACGTCTACCGTCCGCTTGCGCGGCCCGGCAATCGGCTGCCACACCAGCGCAACGGCCGCGGCGAGTCGCTCTTCGACCTCCTCGGCCCCGAGTTCACGCTCTTCGCCCCAGGCTTCGCCTCAGACATGCAGTCGACGGATGCCTGGCAGCAGTATGCAGACGACCGCGGCATCCCGCTGCGCCGCGTCGACCCCGTTGTACAGGGCTTCGCTCCGGTGGCAGGTGACGAGCTTGTGTTGGTGCGGCCGGATCAGCACATCGCCTGGATCGGCGCACCGTATGCCGATCCAGGGGCAGTCCTCGGCGAGGTGCTCCGCGGATTCACCTCAACGGGAGCAGCCAACACCGCCGAAGCACTTCAGGCAGCGGCTCACCACACCGATGAACCGCACTTCACCGCGGCTCCCGACACCGCAACCCACCTCACCGAAGGGGAATGACCATGCGCATCGCCAACCTGCGAGATCGACTCGCGCTCGTGACCGACGAGCTGGCGCTCGACGTCGAGAAGGCCTCAGAGGGTCGGTTCGGCAGCGAGCCGCAGGCAGTCTTCCCTCGATGGGACGACTTCGCCGGGTGGGCGCGCGGCGTCGACGTGGCATCCCACCCCGACGCCGCCGCTTACTCGCCAGCGGACCTGGGTGCACCGTCGCCGGCTCCGTCGCAGGTGTTCGGCATCGGACTCAACTACGCCGACCATGCGAAGGAGTCAGGGCTCGCTCTGCCCGAGTTCCCTCTCGTGTTCACGAAGTTCCCCTCCAGCGTGACAGGACCCGACGCCGACGTGCGCCTGCCGGGCAAGACGGTGGACTGGGAGGCCGAGCTCGTCGTCGTGATCGGCCGCGGCGGCCGTCACATCGCCTCGCAGGATGCCATTGCGCACGTCGCCGGCTTCACCGTCGGCCAGGATCTCTCCGAACGCACCGTGCAGTGGCAGGGCCAGCCGGCGCAGTTCAGCGTGGGCAAGTCGTTCGAGGGATTCGCGCCGATCGGCCCCGTGATCGTCACGCTCGACGAGTTCGACGATCCGGCGAACCTGCGCATCACCACCGAGCTCACCTCTGCAGAAGGTGAGACGACCCTTCTGCAGGACGGGCGCACCGACCAGCTGATCTTCGACGTGCCCGAGCTCGTCAGTCGGCTCTCGGAGATCGTCGAGCTGCACCCTGGCGACCTCATCTTCACCGGAACACCGTCAGGCGTTGGTGCCGGACTCACGCCGCCGAAATACCTCACGGACGGTGATGCGCTCGCCACCTCGATCGAGGGCATCGGAACCATCAGACAGCGGTTCACGCGATGATCCTGGTCACGGCGGCGAACGGCAACCAAGCCAGACACTTGATTCCCCGGCTTGTCGCAGCAGGCGACGAGGTGCGCGCGGTCGTGGCCGGCGAAGGGTCGGCGCAGGCGCTGCGCGATGCGGGCGTCTCGGAAGTCGTGACCGCCGACCTGGGAGACGAGCGGTGCTGGGGCCGCCTTGTTGACGGCATCCGCTCGATCTATCACATCGGGCCAACGCTGCACCCGCGCGAACGCGCGATGGGAATCGGTCTCGTCGACGCCGCCAAGGAGGCGGGCGTCGAACACTTCGTCTTCAGCTCTGTGCTGCACTCGATCGTGACGAGCCTCGTGCAGCACGAGCTCAAGCGCGACATCGAAGAGCATCTCGTGCTGTCGGGCCTCGAGTTCAGCATTCTGCAGCCGGCGAACTACATGCTGCCGCTCAAGCTGCGGCCGGTGTTCGAGCGTGACGTCTTCGAGCTGTCGTGGTCGCTGCAGCGGCGGCAGTCGATGGTGGACCTCGCCGACGTGGCCGAGGTCGCGGAGGCAGTACTCGCCGATCCGGATGCTCATGCCGGCGCCACCTACGAACTGGTCGCGCCCGGCAGGTTCACCGCCTACGACATCGTCGAGGTGCTGTCGGATGTTCTCGGCCGCCCGATCGAGGCACGCGAGATCGACGCGGACGCCTACCTCCGCGCCTGGGTGGGCGACGCGGATCCCGCATCCGTGCAGCACGAACTGAGTGTGCTGCGCGGCATCACCGCGACGTACAGCGACCACGACTTCGTGGGAAACCCCGGCGTGCTCACCTGGTTGCTGGGACGGCGACCGACGACATTCCGCGAGTTCGCGCAGCGGGAGGCAGCGGCGCACGTGGCGACGAGCGGTCCAGGCGCGTCGTGACCCGAAAAGGTTGATGATCCGAACCGGGTCGTGACCCGAAGGGGTTCATGTCCGAACCGAATGTGCGAATGCCTCGGCATCGCGAGTCCTGAGGAGGTGGTGTCGGCGGTGATCGACAAGGTGGTGGGTTCCGCGGCGGATGCCGTTGCAGACATCCGGAGCGGGTCGAGTCTCGCGGTGGGCGGGTTCGGGCTGTGCGGCATCCCGATGGTGCTCATCGACGCTCTGCTCGAGTCCGGAGTCGACGAGCTGAGCGTGGTGTCGAACAATTGCGGCGTGGACGACTGGGGGCTCGGCGTACTGCTGGCCGCGCACCGCATCCGCAGGATGACGTCGTCGTATGTGGGGGAGAACAAGGAGTTCGAGCGACAGTTCCTTTCGGGCGAGCTGGAGCTCGAGCTGACTCCGCAGGGCACGCTCGCCGAGAAGCTGCGCGCGGGAGGCAGCGGCATCGCGGCATTCTTCACGCAGACCGGTGTCGGCACGCAGGTGGCGGAGGGCGGACTGCCGCGACGCTACAACGCCGACGGCTCGGTGGCGGTGGCGTCGCCGCCGAAGCCGGTGCAGCCGTTCACCGTGGCAGGTGCGGTGAAGGACTTCGTGCTGGAGGAAGCGATCAGCACCGACTTCGCGCTGGTGCACGCTGAACTCGCGGACCGGCAGGGCAATCTCGTGTTCGACAAATCGGCGCGCAACTTCTCGCCGCTGGCCGCGATGGCGGGCCGGATCTGCATCGCCGAGGTCGAGGAGCTCGTGGATGCCGGTGGTATCGATCCCGACACCGTGCACCTTCCCGGCGTCTACGTCGACCGCATCGTGGTGGTGGGGCGCGACGTGGAGAAGCGGATCGAGCGTCGCACGGTGCGTCCCGTATCGCAGGCGACCGGGCGAGGGGAGGCCTGACCATGTCATTGACCCGCGAGCAGATGGCGGCGCGTGCGGCACTGGAGTTGTCGGATGGAGCCTATGTGAACCTCGGGATCGGTCTGCCGACGCTGGTGCCGAACTACGTGCCGGATGGCGTGAGTGTCGTGCTGCAGTCGGAGAACGGCATCCTCGGTGTCGGTCCGTACCCGAGCGGGGACGCGGTGGATCCGGATCTGATCAATGCCGGCAAGGAGACGGTGACGGTGTTGCCGGGGGCGGCGTTCTTCGACTCCGCGCTCAGTTTCGGGATGATCCGCGGCGGCAAGATCGATGCCGCGATTCTGGGCGGCATGCAGGTGTCGGCTTCGGGAGATCTCGCGAACTGGATGATCCCGGGCAAGATGGTCAAGGGCCCGGGCGGGGCGATGGATCTGGTGCACGGTGCCCGTCAAGTCATCGTGCTCATGGAGCACGTGGCCAGGGACGGATCCCCGAAGATCGTCAACGCGTGCACCCTGCCGCTGACCGGGAAGGGTGTGGTGGATCGGATCATCACGGACCTCGCAGTGATCGACGTCAGCCCGGAGGGACTGCGGCTGGTCGAGTTGGCACCCGAGGTCACCGTCGACCAGGTGATCGCCGCGACGGAACCGCCGCTGCGGATCGGACTCTGAACCAGGGATGACTCGGCTCTCCGACGAACGTCATCGACCCTCGACCGTCACAATCGGTGCGCGCGGCAGCCTGGTTCACGGGATCAGACGCTCAGACGCCGTGTGCCGTGCTCATTCAGCCGTGTTTGGTTGGGCGTACTCGTCGAGCGGCGGGTCGAGTCTGTGCTGGGCGGCTTTCATGTAGCGAACGGATTGGCGGTTGTTCGGCTCCAGCGCCGCCATGGTTGTGGATTGCGTCATGAGGGTGGCTGCAGAGTTGAGGAGGTAGCGCACGGAGATGTCGTGGCCTTCGGTCGTGAGGGCGCGGAGCTCGACGTTGTCGCTTCGGCCGACGCGGTTGAGCGTGGCAGCGTACGCGACGAGCGTGTCTGCGGCTTCGTCACCGATCAACACGGGAGTTCCGCAGAAGATGAGCTCCTTCATGGCTCGAGCGTATGGGGCCGAGGCCGTTGCGTCTTCGGGTTGACATGTCGACGGCGGACGTGAAGCGGAACGATCGATCACGCTCGTTGCGTTCGGACATCGCCGCAGAGCGCCCAGGAGAGCGTGTCGGTCGCCGCTGCACAGGGTGATACTTGAATCACCGGATGTCGTGAACCTTCCCAGACCCCGACGTTTTGCCTCTTCCGGATTGCTGGAAGGGGCCGTCATGGGTTACGTGATCTATCAGGGCGAGCGATACCGGTTCGAGGATCGCACGCTTGCTCATGTTCACATCGTTGTGATCGACAAGCTGCGGCACGGCGAGAGTTTTGCTCTCTCATGGAGAATTCCCTTGAGCGAGGGCAGCGGTCGCACGTCGTTGTGGCTGCATCCGTCTGCGGACCTCACATTCCATTTCGACGGGTCGCGGTCGCCGAACATCAACGCGGCTTGGGTTCTCGCCCTTCGTGCTGCAGCGGACAGTTCACGGGGCTTGGTCCTGATGGAAGAAGAATCGGTGGTGGAGGCTGTGCGCGCCTGATGCGGATCCTCAACGCGAGCGGCGCGTAGTCATCAGCGATCGACGCCCTGCGGCTGCGGGCCGTCCGTAGTCCGACCGCCTCGAGTGTCCGTGCACGATCTGGCGTGATCGACTCAGTCGAGCGCTGCCAGGTACGCCGCGTATCCGTTCGGCACCCTTCCTCTCAGTCGTGCCGACGTGACGACCGGCTCCTGTTCCGTTTCGACGATGATGGCGTCCGTTCCACGCAGCGTCTGAACGAGGTCGATGTCTTCGTCTTCCGTGGTCGACGGGAATCCGCCCGCCGATTGATAGGTGGAGGCCCGCACCCCGAGGTTCGCGCCATGCACGTGCCCGAGGGTCGCGCCCGGCTGATGCCGAGCCCGCCAGATCCGCGCACGATGCTCGTCGAGGTCCTCCAGCACGGGCACGACGGCACCGATCAGTACGTCGGCACCCGCCCGCGCTGCGGCCAGATGCACACGCAGCCAGTTCGGCGGCACGACGGAGTCCGCGTCCGTCGTCGCCAGCCATGTTCGGCGAAGTTCCTCGTCGGTGCGGCCTTCGAAGGCTCGCGCGACCCCGGTTGATCGGGCAGCTCCCACGCACGAGGAGTTGATCACGACGGTACTCACGGCCGGATAGCCCGCGGACACCGCTGCAGAGCCGTCGCTGCAGTCATCCAGCACGAGGAGCACATCCGCGCTCTCGACATCGATGCGTCGCGTGGCGACCAGGATCGAGTCCAAACAGCCGGCCAGGGTCGCTTCCTCGTTGTGCGCGGGAACGACGACGACGATGCGGTCCGTGTGCGTTCCTCCGTGCACGGTCATGAGCGTTCCGGGCGGTGATAGCTCTCGATGAGGAAGTCTCTCTCGAGATGGGTGACATCCGCGGGCGTGCCCATCGCCGTGGCAAGCGCGTGGTGTGCTGCCGTCCCGCTCTGGAGAAAGTCCGCCGCGTCGCCTGTCCAGTGGGCGATGATCACCTCGCCGCCTGACACGAGCGCGTCCGCGACACGTCCACAGACGCTGTGCCACTCGTCCGGTGTGAAGTAGTAGCCCAGCTCGGAAAGCACGACGAGGTCGTAGGCGCCGCCGGGCCACTGGTGCGGCAGGCGCATCCGTTCGATGCGAACGTTGGGCCTGGACCGCGTTCGATCCCGTGCCGCATGCACCGCGGCGAAGGATCCGTCGACGGCGAGCACGTCGTCGGCGCGCCCGGCGAGCTCCGCCGTGGTGACACCGATCGAACAGCCGAGTTCGAGGACGGCGCGATATCGCTCCTGCCGGAGCGTGGACAGGAGGACGGCACGCTTGCGCCGCTCGTACCAGCTGTCGCGTACGTTCCACGGGTCCGTGCTCGAGCCGTGGAGCAGCTCGAAATGCAGGTCGGCACTCGTCGGCTCGAGCACGAGGATTTCACGGCCGGCATCGGCCCAGTCCAACACTCCGGAACGCAGCACCGGATCGTCACCGGACAGTTGGGACGAGAACGCGCGCACCGCTGCGCGTTTACGCGACCGGGCCGTTTCGGTCAGCGGAAGTGCGATCGAATCCGACCAGGGAACGTCGGCCGGCTCGCCCCATTGCCACAACCACACGGGATACGCGTATGCCTGTCTACCGTGGTCGCGGGCCACGGCTGAGACGGCCTGGCCGAGCGCACGGTGATCCCCGTGGCGGTCTCCGCTCCACGGGGCCACGATCGTGCGGCCGGGGTACTCGCTCAAGCTCGACCGCACCGCAGCATCCAGTCGGTCTTGTTCGGCGCGCAGGGCGCCGTCCGTGAGTTCAAGAGCGGAGAACGTTGCGTCGGGATGCAGCAGTGCCAGCGCGGACGCGAGCTCACGGAGCCGTTCGGGGGTGCCCGTAGCCAGCTCGACGTGCACCTGCACCCCTCGTTCGGCCGCCGCCGCGATCAGGCCACCGACGCCTAACGTCTCGTCATCTGGATGCGCCGACCAGACGAGCAGCCCGTTGCCGAACAGCAGGTCGAGATCAGCGACGGGCACGTGTGTCCACGCGGGGGCCGCCATCCATTCGGATGCGGACGTGACCGCGCGCGCGGAATCGAAGGTCACCATCGAAGGTCGCCCGCCAGGAGACGCCGTCCGATCGCCCCCGGGTCCCGCAGCCGATGGTACTGGGCCGCGTACAACTCGAGATCGGCGGCCCGACGCGCGATCGTCGAATCGAACGCGAGAGCTGCTGGACCGTTGACGTCGCGAACGGCGGAGAGCGCATCATCTACCGCCATGATCACCGTCGCGCGCGTCGAGTGGGCGACCGCCGCCCACTCGTCGGCGGTCAAATGAGCCGAATCGACAAGCAACGCCGAGCGTTCGAGCGATGCGCGTGCCGCGTCGAGCAGCTGCCAAAGGGTGCCGACCCGATGTTCCAGCAAAGGGCCTCCGCCCCTCTGCCGGGCGGCGTCGGCGACGGTTTTTGCCAGTGCTTGAGCGCCACCCCACCACACGGCGGCCACGCCGATGCCGCCCCAGGCGAATCCCCGCCGATTCAGATACCAATCGTCGTCGCCGACCGGCGTGGCCGGGACGTCGCGGAAGCGCAAAGGTCCGCTGTCGATCTGTCGGAGGCCGGCAGCCGCCCATTCGTGCTCGACAGGTTGCACCCCGTCGGCGCGCAGGTCGACGGCGAACAGCCGTCGAGACGAAGGGCCCGTCGCGGCGGTGACGAGCGCCGCATCCAGCCGGTCTCCGAGCGAGCACCACGGCTTGATGCCGGTCAGCATCCAGCCGTTCGCCGTCTCCTTCGCGTCGAGCGCAACGCCAGGCGCCTCGGCGGCGAAAACACCCCACGACCTGTGCCGATCGAGTCGAACGTTCGCCTCCTGCAGGATGGCGAGGGCGTCAAGATGCGGCTCGAGCACCCGCGCGGCCGTCATGTCGGTGAATCCGGCCGTCGCGAGCCCGGAGAAGCGATCGACGGTTCGACCCCTGCCAGGCAGTGGCACGTCTGCACCGGCGTTCGGCAGGCGTGCGAGGAGGTCATCGATCTCGCCGGCCTCATGTGCCGCCGGCAGGTAGTCCTCAAGGCCGTCACGGCGGTTCGTGACGATCTCCGTCATAGTTCGCGTCTGCTGCGCCACTGCTCTCTCCATCGCCCGCCCGAAGGTCTTCCGCCCACCCTCATCGTCATCGTGCGTCGGAGCCGCCGTCGAGTGGTTGCGCGCGGTTGGTGTAGGGCTGTATGACGATGCGACGCCGGATGCGATCGCGCATTGTCGCCCGAAAAGTGCGCAGTCACAACTGCTGCCGCACCACCGCCGAACGGTTGCGAGCGCTGCACGCGGTCCCCGACGGGCGAAGCGACACCATCGCCGCCACCACGACCCTGCCGGCATTCCCGAATGGTGAACAGGACACAGCGAGCGTCGTCGACATGATCTCGGCACGCATCGACGCGACGGTCGCGACGATGCAGCGCGTGCACGACGACGTCGATGAGGAAGGATCCCAACGGCGCAGACGTACTCCACACTGACATCGAGCGCCTGGAACAGCTGTCTTGGATGGTCAGCGTGGAGAACCGCTTACTCAACCGCTCATCCAAGAAGTGAGAGCCTGCCCGCGGGTGCGACAGAACAAAGCCGGACTCGTCGCTCCAGCCCCCCCCCCCCCCCGCGCGGGAATCCCATCCTTCGGAGGCGTGCACCAGCGTGTCGCAGCGTGAAACCGCACACAACTGAGCCACCCGGGCGCCTCATGTGTCGTCTTGTGCTGCTGAGGAGAGGAAAACACCCGGTAGATGCGTCAATTCATGGCGGAGGATGGGGGATTCGAACCCCCGAGGGCTTTCACCCAACACGCTTTCCAAGCGTGCGCCATAGGCCACTAGGCGAATCCTCCGGGCGGCCGCGCAAACGGCCTCAAAGAATCTTACCCGACGCCAGAGGCGCTGCAGACCGCGGTCGTCGGGCGCCGTCGCACCGGGCATCAGGCGTCTGCCGCCCACGAACACGGCGGTCAGGCGCCGCGGAGCAACGGGCATCCGGATGCCGGTACACTGGACGACGGCTCCTCGCGTGGCGCCATCCAGGCCAACTCCCCCAGGACGGAAACGTAGCAAGGGTAACCGGGCTCTGGCGGGTGCGCGAGGGGTCCCTTTTGTTTTACGCGCCGAGACCTGGCGGCCGGGACGGCCGCCAGCGCTGACGTCGCGGCGGAGGCCAGAAATGGCCTCCGCTTTCAGCTCCAGCGCGCCCCGCCCGGCGCACCGCTGTCGGCAGTCTGAATGGTTGCGTTTGTCGCGGCGTACACGCCGCCGCGACGTGGAGCGTGTTGCGTTCCGGGGAGGGCGGCTTGTCGCTGTTCCGGGCGACCGGCTGGTGCGGGTCCGAACGGTCGCGCCGGCGGCTTCCATTGCGTCGGTCCCCTCCCGCGCATCGCGGCCGGCACGCCTGAGCCCAGCGGGCGGATCCACCCGAATGCGCGTCATCCGCGTCCGGTGAACAGGATCGTTCGGATTCAACCGGGGCGGGGCGGCGGCGACGCATCCCTCCGTCCACAGGGGGGCCCGCAGCATTGATCTCTCCACATGCCTGGCGCGTCACACGTCCACCCGACAAGGATGGAGATGCGGCCGCAACCGCGACCGGATTGGAGGGGGTATCCGTGCCATTCGGGTCGACGTCGACGAAGTCCCGCACCAAGAAGAACGAGGCAGGCAAGCGGAAGAAAGCAGGAGGCGAGGGGAACGAGACGGCGCAGGTCGTGGCATCCGCCACTGCCGTCGAACCGAGTCATGATGGCCCGGCGTCGGGTGAAGATCCGGCGTTTCCGCACAGGACCGAGCAAGGCCTCCGGCACGAGACGATCGAGGCGCTGGACGCCTGGTGGCGTGCGGCCAACTACCTCAGCGTCGGACAGATCTACCTGCTCGACAATCCGTTGCTGACACGGCCTCTGACACGGGATGACATCAAGCCGCGTCTGCTCGGGCACTGGGGCACCACGCCGGGACTGAACTTCGTCTACGCGCACCTGAACCGCGTCATCCAGGAGCGCAGTCTCAACACCATCTACGTCACCGGTCCCGGCCACGGCGGCCCCGGCATGGTGGCGAATGCCTACCTCGACGGCACGTACTCGGAGGTGTACGCGCACATCACCAGGGACGCCGAGGGGATGCGCAAGCTGTTCCGGCAGTTCTCGTTCCCGGGCGGCATCCCGAGTCACGTCGCGCCAGAAACACCCGGATCCATCCACGAGGGCGGTGAGCTCGGTTACTCGCTGAGTCATGCGTACGGTGCCGCGTTCGACAATCCGGATCTGCTCGTCGCCTGCGTCGTCGGCGACGGCGAAGCGGAGACCGGGCCGCTCGCGACGAGCTGGCATTCGAACAAATTCGTGGATCCGCGAAACGACGGCGTCGTGCTGCCGATCCTGCACCTCAACGGGTACAAGATCGCGAATCCCACCGTGCTCGCGCGCATCCCGGAGGACGAACTACTCGACCTCTTCCGCGGCTACGGCCACGTGCCGTACCTCGTCACCGGGGGCTTCGACGGCGAAGATCCGATCGCGGTGCACAAGCGCTTCGCCGACGTGCTCGACCAGGTGCTCGACGACATCGCGACCATCAAAGCGGATGCCCGTGCCGGCCGATACGACGCCGCGCCCGGCGACGAGCAGCACGGCTCCACCCCGCCATGGCCGATGATCATCCTGCGCACGCCAAAGGGATGGACATGCCCGCACGAGATCGACGGCGTGCAGGTGGAGGGCACGTACCGCGCCCACCAGGTGCCGCTCGCGAACGCGCGGGACACCGAGGAGCACACGCGCATCCTCGAGGACTGGCTGCGTAAGTACCGTCCGGAGGAGCTGTTCGACGAGGACGGCGCTCCGGTGCCGATCGCCACCGAGCTCGCACCATCCGGAGACAAGCGGATGAGCGCCAATCCGGTCGCCAACGGCGGCCTCCTCCGCAAGGAGCTCTCGTTGCGTGACTTCCGTGACTTCGCCGTCGACGTGCCGGCGCCAGGCGCGACCACGGCCGAGGCCACGAAGGTGCTCGGACACTGGCTCGCGACGGTGATCGCCGACAATCCGCACTCGTTCCGCATCTTCGGGCCGGATGAGACGGCATCCAACCGGCTCGCGCCCGCAGTCTACGAGTCGACCGACAAGCAGTGGAACGCGGAGATCTGGGAGACGGACGACCACCTCGCGCGCGCCGGTCGCGTCATGGAGATGCTCAGCGAGCACCAATGCGAGGGATGGCTGGAGGGCTACCTGCTCACCGGTCGGCACGGCCTGTTCAACTGCTACGAGGCGTTCATCCACATCATCGACTCGATGTTCAACCAGCACGCCAAGTGGCTGAAGGTGACACGGGAGATCCCGTGGCGCAGACCCATCTCGAGCCTCAACTACCTGCTGTCCAGCCACGTGTGGCGCCAAGACCACAACGGCTTCAGCCACCAGGATCCGGGCTTCATCGACCACGTCGTGAACAAGAGCGCCGACGTGGTTCGCGTCTACCTGCCGTTCGATGCGAACACACTGCTGTCCACCTACGACCACTGCCTGCGATCCGTCGACTACGTCAACGTCGTCGTCGCCGGCAAGCAGCCGACCGCCAACTGGCTCACCATGGAGCAGGCCATCGCGCACTGCACGCGGGGCATCGGCATCTTCGACTGGGCGGGCACCGAGGTGGAGGGCCAGGCGCCGGATGTCGTGCTCGCCGCGGCAGGAGACATCCCGACGCTCGAAGTGCTCGCGGCGGCGCAACTCCTGCGCGACGAGATCCCCAACCTGCGGGTACGCGTCGTCAACGTCGTGGACCTGATGCGCCTGCAGTCGGAGACGGAGCATCCGCACGGGCTGAACGACCGCGAGTTCGATGCCATTTTCACCGCCGATCGGCCGGTGGTGTTCGCCTATCACGGCTATCCGTGGCTGATTCATCGCCTCACGTATCGCCGGCACGGACACGACAATCTGCACGTGCGCGGATACAAGGAGAACGGCACCACCACCACGCCGTTCGACATGGTGATGCTCAACGACCTCGATCGCTTCCACCTCGTGATCGATGTCATCGACCGTGTTCCCGGCCTGTCTGAGCGGTATGCCGAACTGCGGCAGCGCATGCAGGATGCGCGGCTCGAGGCGCGTCAGTACACGCGCGATCACGGCGAAGACCTCCCCGAGGTCGCGAATTGGGCATGGGGACATCCGCAGGACAGCGCAGATGAGACGGTGAACGCGTCAGCGGACACCGGAGGAGACAACGCGTGAAGTCCGTCTACATCACGTCGGCCGAGGGACGCAGCGGAAAGTCGACCATCGCGTTGGGCGTGGTCGACCTGCTGCTGCGGCAGGGCCGGACAGTGGGCGTGTTTCGGCCGATCGCACGGTCGGCGTCCGAGCGCGACTATGTGCTCGACCTGCTGCTGGGGCTCGACGGCGTACAGACCGGGTACGAGCAGGCGCTCGGGGTGACCTATGAAGACGTGCACGCCGACCCCGATGCCGCGCTCGGGCGCATCATCGACCGGTACAAGGCGGTGGAGGCATCCAGCGATGTGGTCGTCATCGTCGGCAGCGACTTCACCGACGTGGGTACACCGACCGAGCTGGGCTTCAACGCCCGCATCGCCGCCAATCTCGGTGCCCCGGTGCTGCTCGTGCTCGGCGGACGCATCGCCCAGGGCTCCGACGAGCGCCTAGGGCAAGCGGATGCCCGCACTCCCGCCGACCTGCACCAGCTCGCCGAGGTGACGGTCGCCTCCTTGCGGGCGGAGCACGCCGACCTGCTCGGCGTGGTCGTCAACCGCGCCGATCCGAACGCCCTGCCCGCGATCGCGGACGCCGTCCACATGGCTGCGGAGTCGACGATCGTGTGGACCATCCCCGAGGATCCGATGCTGGTGGCGCCGGCGGTGCGGGCGATCATGGCATCCGTCGACGGCGAGCTGCTGCGCGGCGACCCCGAGCTGCTGGACCGTGAGGCCGTCGGCGTGGTCGTCGCGGCGATGTCCATGGAGAACGTGTTGTCGCGACTCATCGAAGGGTCTGTGGTCGTCGTTCCCGGCGACCGCACGGAGGTGCTGCTCGCGGTGCTGATGGCGAACGCGGCTGGCACGTTCCCGTCCATCTCGGCGATCGTGCTCAACGGCGGATTCGAGTTGAGCGAGCCCGTGAGGCGGCTCCTCGACGGCGTGCGCTCGTCGCTGCCCATCATCTCCTCGCCCTACGGGAGCTATGAGACCACGGTGCGCATCACGCACACCCGAGGACGTCTCGCCGCCGACTCCGAACGCAAACGGCAGACGGCGTTGCAGCTGTTCGCCGACCACGTCGACATGGGCCGGCTGCTGGCTGCGCTGGACGTCACCCGATCGCCCATCGTCACCCCGCTCATGTTCGCGTACGAACTCGTGGAGCGAGCGCGGGGCGATCGCAAGCGCATCGTGCTGCCGGAGGGCGGCGACGACCGCATCCTGCGCGCCGCGCACATCGTGCTCTCCAGGGGCATCGCCGACCTCACCATCCTGGGCGAGGAGGATGCGGTGCGGTCGCGCGCGGCCGAGCTCGGTCTCGAGTTGGCGGGGGCGAGCATCCTGTCGCCGTTCGACGCCGATCTGCACGAACGCTTCACCGACGAATACGCCCGGTTTCGCGCGCACAAGGGGATCACTCGTGTGCAGGCTGCGGATGTCGTCACCGACGTCTCGTACTTCGGCACCCTGATGGTGCAGCTCGGCCTCGCCGACGGCATGGTGTCCGGCGCGGCGCACACGACCGCGCACACCATCCGTCCGGCGTTCGAGATCATCAAGACGAGGCCGGGCGTCTCCGTGGTGTCCAGCGTGTTCCTCATGGCGCTCGCCGACCGGGTGCTCGTGTACGGAGACTGCGCGGTGATCCCGGATCCGACGGCGGACCAGCTCGCCGACATCGCCATCTCGTCGTCCGCGACGGCACGCCAGTTCGGCATCGATCCTCGCGTGGCGATGTTGTCGTACTCGACGGGGGAGTCGGGGAGCGGGGCCGACGTGGAGAAGGTGCGGGAGGCGACATCCCTGGTGCGGTCCCGGGCGCCGGAACTCCTCGTCGAAGGCCCGATCCAGTACGACGCCGCCGCGGATGCCGCGGTCGCCGCCGCGAAGATGCCAGGCAGCCAGGTCGCCGGCCGTGCCACGGTGTTCATCTTCCCCGACCTCAACACCGGCAACAACACGTACAAGGCGGTGCAGCGCTCGGCGGGCGCGGTCGCAATCGGACCGGTGCTCCAAGGCCTGCGCAAGCCGATCAACGACCTGTCGCGCGGCGCGCTCGTGGACGACATCGTGAACACGATCGCGATCACCGCGATCCAGGCGCAGGCATGACCTGGCGAGGCACCTCGGCATACAAACCCGACGCTCCTGCGCACGCGTCCCTGTTCGTTCGAGCGGTGCTTCGGTCAAACGCGCCGCCGTCGGGGCGTCGATCCCGGCGTGTCGCACAAGATCGCCGCTGGACGACACACCCGAACGTGGCGGAGTCGACGGAGAAAACAACACGGTCGAGCCTGGCGGAGCCGGCAGAGAAGAGGAAACCATGGCATCCGTCCTGGTGATCAACAGCGGATCATCGTCGTTCAAGTACCAGCTGATCGATGCGGACAGCGAAGAGCGGCTCGCATCCGGCCTCGTCGAGCGCATCGGCGAGGCGACGGGGCACGCAACGCACGATACGGATGAGGGGCACTGGGAGCGTTCGCTGGAGATCCCGGACCACACGGCAGGGTTCGCCGTGATGCTGGACGCGTTCCGGGAGCACGGACCGAGCCTGGACGAGCATCCGCCGGTCGCCGTCGGACATCGCGTGGTGCACGGCGGCGCCCGATTCTTCGAGCCCACGCTCGTGACGCCGCTCGTGCTGATCAACATCGAGGACCTCTCCGACCTCGCGCCGTTGCACAATCCGGCCAACGCGCAGGGCATCAAGGCGGCGCAGAAGACCTTCCCCGATCTGCCGCACGTGGCCGTGTTCGACACCGCGTTCCACCAGACGATGCCGCCGGATGCCTACACCTACGCGCTCGAGACATCTCTCGCCGAGCGGTACCGCATCCGTCGCTACGGGTTCCACGGCACCAGCCACAAGTTCGTGTCGGAGGCGGCAGCGGAGTTCATGCAGCGCTCGCTCACGGACCTCAAGCAGATCGTGCTGCACCTGGGGAACGGGGCATCCGTCTGCGCGATCGACGGCGGCCGTTCGGTGGACACGAGCATGGGATTCACCCCGCTCGAGGGCCTCGTGATGGGGACACGGGCCGGTGACATCGACCCCGCAGTGCTGCTGTACCTCCAGCGCAAGACCCGCATCGACGTCGACGACCTCGACGATGTGCTGAACAAGCGGTCCGGGGTCCTCGGGCTGTCCGGGCACAAGGACATGCGCGACCTCACACGTGCGGCCGAGACGGGTGACCCTGCCGCACAGCTCGCGTTGGGCGTCTACCTGCGTCGCATCAAGCGCTATCTCGGTGCCTACATGGCGGAACTCGGCGGTGTCGACGTCATCTCGTTCACAGCCGGAGTAGGGGAGAACTCCGTGCCGGTACGCGCCGGCGCGCTCGCAGGAATGGAACGCCTCGGCATCGAGCTCGATCCGGACCGCAATGCTGCCCCGAACAACGGTCCCAGGATGATCTCCACGGACGCCTCACCCGTGACGGTCCTCGTCGTACCCACCAACGAGGAACTCGAGATCGCCCGCCAGACGCTTCAGGCCGTGAGGTAATGGGGCCGACGTGGTCCTTTGCGTGGCCAGTGCGGCAGCGACATGGCCACGACCGGTGCCGAAAACCGGAAGGAGCCTCCCGTCCGACGTGTCGCAGGCACAGATGCGGTGTGTCGCGTCTAAGCTCCGATTTCCAGCACGGCCCGCTCATGGTTTTCGTCGCGTCCGCGCAGAGCAATCACAGATGGCGGCGATGGGCGTCCCGCACCATCCGCCCCACCGTCTCCTCGATGTAGTCCCACTCTGCATCGACCGAAACGGCCGGAACACGCAGTACTCGAATGCCGATCCATTCAGCGGCCAGATCCCGTCGGCGATCGTCGGCGAACGACTCAGCGTGGAACTCGCGACCATCTGTCTCGAGATCGACGACGTCGTCGACCAGATTGTCAACGTGCCCGACGCCGGGAACGAGTACCTGCGGACGGACTCGGAAGCCGACGCGCTGCAATCGAAGGCGTGCTTTGGTCTCGTATCCGGATTGCGGTCCCTCGACCGCCAGAGCGAATGCCGACCTCATACGTATTGGGGCACCGGCGACCAGTCGGTGGAACGCAGATGATGAGATCGCCTTGCGATAGCGCGCGGATTCCAGAGCGGCCACGGAATCCTCTTCGCCCAGACAGGTCGTGGAACGTCGAAGCGCTGCTGGTACGGACACACGGATTTGGTCGCCTCCGGCTGGCGCATCCGACCAATGGATGCAGGCGTCATCCGGCAGCAGGGCCGGACGCGCTATGCGCCCACCACGAGGGAGCCGCAGATGCAGACGGTCGTCGCCCCCAGTCCAGATGTTGCGTTCGCGTAGCGCGCTGAGGCAGTCGAGTCGTGCGCCCAGTTCCACCGCCAGTCGTGCATCGCCGGAGAGGTGCGCGCAGGCGAGCGTGCCTCGGCGTGGACGCCAGACCGCGGCATCCGCCCCGAGTCTGGCTACATCTCGCCTGGACATGCCAGCCGCGATCAGACGGCCGGAAGCTGCGACGTGTCCCAATGCGCACAAGAGCATGCGTCCACCGTTGACGTCGAGACGGACGGATGGGGCCGGTATCGCGGATGTGGGGGCGAGCCCGCTTTCTCATGGCTGGGGACGCAGAGTCGCGCGGCGCACCCGACACGAGTTGGAGGGTGTCGAAGCGTGCCGGAAATCGGAGGCACAGCGCGCCACGCCGCCATCCGCTCGCGACACGCGGCACACAAGACGAAACTCCGATTTTCAGCACGGACCGCCTGGAGACGGAGTGAGCACGGCCCGCCTGGAGACGGAGTGAGCACGGACCGCCTGGCGAGGGAGTCAGCACGCACTGCCTCGAGGTGCGCTCAGCGCACCCGCTGCTCCAGGTATGCGTCGAACGCCTCGGCGCTCGTCTTCTGCGGCGTGTAGCCCAGCACCGTCTTGAGGCGCGTGTTGTCGAGCACCGGCCGGTAGCGGAGGAATCCGACGCGCTCCGGTCCGTGCACCGTCAGGTGCAGTGCGTGTCCCACGCGCAGCACGCCTGCCAGCAGACGGGCGGGCACCGCGATCGTGCCCTTGCCGAGGCGGACCGCGATCTCGGGCACGGTCAGGCATCCGTCACCGGCGACGTTGAACGCTCCGGTGACGTCGCCCGTCGCGCCGGCCACGATCGCCCCGACCACGTCGTCCACCCACACGAACACGAACGGGCTGTCCGAACCGCGCACGACGAGGAGTCGTGGGGCATCCCACAGCGCCGTGATCTGGTTCTTCACCGTCGGCCCGAGGATCGTGCCGATGCGCAGCACGACCTGCCCGAGCTCCGGATGCTCCGTCCGATACTCGGCGAGCATCTCCTCCACGAGACGCTTGTGCCGCGAATAGCTGAACTCGTCGTTGCCGCGCACCGGGTCGTCCTCGGTGAGCCACTCGGAGTTGTCGGCGTGGTATCCGTAGGCCGCACCGGACGACGACACGACGATGCGCGTCACGCCGCCCGCGACGGCAGCCTCGAGCACGTTGCGGGTTCCACCGACGTCGACCCGGTACTCGATCTCTTCGCTGAGCGTGCCGGGGTTCACGATCGCCGCGAGGTGCACGATGGTGTCGATGTCGTGATGAGCGATGACGGATGCCACACTCGCCGCATTCGTGATGTCGCACGTCTCGTACACCGCGCCTTCGACCGGGTGCCCGGGGTTCCGGATGTCGCCAGCGACCACCACGTCAACGGCCGGATGTCCCGCAAGCGCGCGCACCGCGCTGGATCCGAGGAATCCGCTGCCGCCGGTGACCAGCACGCGCCTCATGCCGGATCCCCCTCGCTGCCGTCGCGTGCCGGCCCTGTCGATATCGCGCCACCACCACCACCGCCGGCCGGCCCTGTCGATACCGTGCCGCCGCCACCGCCGGTCGATCCCGCCGAATCCGCGGCGCTCCTCACCCCACCGCCGGCCGAAGCCGTCGCGCCGACCGAAGCCGTCGCGCCGACCGAAGCCGTCGCGCCGGCCGCGCCGCGGGCATCCTTCCGCTTCGTGTGCCACCCCCACAACGTCGCGACGATGAGACCGGCGATGATGTCCCAGATGCCCCACCAGCCGGCGACGACGGCCATGCCGCCGAGCCCGCCGAAGAACGTGAAGATGAGGCCGAGGCCCAGCGCCGAGTTGCGGATTCCCACCTCGAACGTGATGGCCTTGCGTTCCCGAACGCCGAGACCGCCGATCCGTGCGCTCGCGTACCCGAGTCCCAGCGCGACGGCGTCGTGCAGGAAGACGACGATCAGCACGACGCCGATCACCTCGACGAACACGGCCCAGTTGCCGGCGAGCGCCGCCACGATGAAACCGACGAGGCCGAGCAGGCTGATCCACCGTGCATACGGGTGCACACGGCCGGCGAACTTCGGCCATTTGTTCCGGATGAACAGCCCGAGCACGAACGGCACGCCGATCACGAGCAGGATCTCGAGCACCATCTGCACGACGTTGACGTTGACCTGCTCGAGGATGCCGCGCGCGGTCGGGTGCAGGTTGCCCCAGATGGCGACGTTGAGCGGCAGCACGAAGATGTAGATCACGTTCGAGACGGCGGTCATCGAGACGGACAGTGCCACGTTGCCGCCTGAGCGGTAGGTGAGCACCTGCGAGATGTTGCCCGGTGGGCAGCACGCCACGAGGATCATGCCGAGCGCGATGGATGCCTGAACGTTCAACAGCAGCGTCAGGCAGAACGTGACGGCGGGCAGGAGAACGATCTGGGCGACGAGCGCGATGATCATGGCCTTCGGGGCCTTGAGCACGGCCCTGAAGTCTTCGAGCTTCGTGTCCAGCGCGATGCCGAACATGATCAGTCCGAGTACGACGTCGAGGGCGATCAGCGATCCCGGCGCGAAGCTGACGCTGACGGAGTCGACGTTCATCGTGCGGCATCCTTCTGCGCTGCATCCTGTCGACCGGCGAGCTTCTGCGGCGACTGCTGCGCTGCATCCTGCCGACCGACGAGCTTCTGCGCCGACGTCTGCACTGCATCCTTCGGCGCCGCCGACGTCTGAGGTCCGTCCTTCACCGGCGGGCCCGGCTGCGCGTGTGCCGCCTGCGTGAGCGCGTCGCGGTGGGCGCGCACCTGGCGACGGTAAGCATCCTTGTTCACGTAGTACGACATCCGCTCGAGTCCGAGGTAGTGGTAGCCGCCACTGAGGTCCGGCCACGGCTTGGTGACGCGGTCTCGGAAAGCGGATGCCGCAGCCGGCATGTCTCGCACGCTCGCCAGGTAGGCGGCGAGCAGCTCGGCCTGTTCGGCACGCCCCTGCCAGCCGATCCCGGATGCCTCGATCATGCCGAGCACGTACAGCCCGTTGAATGAGGGCGGGAAGATGTTGAGGTAGAGCGACGGCGCGGCACCCGTCCAGTCGAGGTGCGTGCGGTCGACGAACGGATAGTCGAGCTTGTATCCCGTCGCGAGCATGACCAGGTCGTAGTCGTCGCTGCTGCCGTCGGCGAAGTGCACGGTGTCACCGTCGAACCGGTTGATGTCGGGCACGACGCGCAGATCGCCCTGTCCGAGGTGGTTGAGGACAAGCGTGTTGACGATGGGGTGCGACTCGTAGATGCGGTAGTCGGGCTTCGGGAATCCGAACTTCACCGGATCCCCGGTGAACGCCCGCAGCACCCGGGTGTCGATGAACTGCTTGATCGGTGCGGGGAGCGGACGTCCCTGGTTCAGAGTGTCGGACGGCTTGCCGAAGAGGTACCGCGGCACGAAGTAGTAGCCGCGACGCACGCTCAGGTCGACGGATGCGGCGTGGTGCACGGCATCCACGGCGATGTCGCAGCCGGAGTTGCCCGCCCCGATGATGAGCACGCGCTTTCCGTCGAACACCGATGCCTTCTTATATGCACTCGTGTGCATGAGTTCGCCGGTGAACTCTCCGCGGAAGGTCGGCACGTTCGGCTTCGACAGCGTGCCGTTGGCGAGCACGACGGATGCGTACCGCTCGGTCTTCGCCTCATCATCCGGTCCCTGGGCCGTCACGTCCCATCCGCTCGAGCCGGAGGCGTCGCCGTCGGCAGGCGTGACAGCTGTGACGGTCGTGGAGAAGCGGATGCGTCGCCGCAGGTCGTACGCGTCGGCATACGCCCGGAAGTACCGCATGAGCTCGCGATGGCCGGGATAGTCCGTCGTGGAGTCCATGGGGAACTCGGCGAACTCGGTCGTGGTGCGCGAGGAGATGAGGTGCGCGGACTCGTAGACGGTCGAACGCGGGTTGTCGATGTTCCAGAGACCGCCCACGTCGGCGCCGGCTTCGAAGACATCGACCTCGAACCCGGCCATCGTCAGTGCGCGGGCACCGGCCAGCCCGGAGGGGCCGGCACCGATGACGGCGATGTGCTGCACGAAAGGCTCCGTTATCTGCTGCCGCGTTCGGGTTTCGCGGCGACAAGCCAGCATAAAACGCCTGATGAAGCGCTGAAGAATCGAGAAGGCGCTGTCGATGGAACTCTCGGAAGCGACATAGCCGCCACAGAGGTGGAGTGTACTGAACCGCGGCATTCCGTTGCGACGCGTCGGGCGGCCGGTGTCGGCCGCGGCGTGTCGAGACGGAATGCCGCTGCACGGTACAGGGCCCGAATCGAGTGTGGGTGGTCACGGCTACCATGGGGGCGTGGTCACCGCCCTGTATCGCCGTTATCGGCCAGAGACATTCGCCGAGATGATCGGCCAGTCCCAGGTGACCGAGCCGCTCATGACGGCGCTGCGCACGAATCGCGTGAATCACGCCTACCTGTTCAGCGGCCCGCGCGGCTGCGGCAAGACGACGAGCGCGCGCATCCTGGCCCGTTGCCTGAACTGTGCGGAAGGCCCAACCGACACCCCGTGCGGAAAGTGCGAGAGCTGCATCGAGCTGGGTCGCGGGGGACAGGGATCCCTCGACGTCGTCGAGATCGACGCCGCCAGCCATAACGGTGTCGACGACGCTCGCGACATCCGCGAGCGCGCCATCTTCGCTCCGGCCCGCGACCGCTACAAGATCTTCATCCTCGACGAGGCGCACATGGTGACGCCGCAGGGCTTCAATGCGCTGCTCAAGATCGTCGAGGAGCCGCCGGAGCACGTGAAGTTCATCTTCGCGACCACCGAGCCCGACAAGGTGATCGGCACGATCCGTTCGCGCACCCATCACTATCCGTTCCGGCTCGTTCCGCCCGCGCAGATGCTCGACTACGTGCAGCAGCTCTGCGAGAGCGAGCACATGTCGGTGGCGCCCGGCGTGCTGCCGCTCGTCGTGCGTGCGGGCGGTGGATCCCCGCGTGACACTCTTTCGCTGCTCGATCAGCTGATCGCGGGCTCGGAGGGCGAGACCATCGAATACGAGCGTGCGGTCGCACTGCTCGGCTACACGCACGCGGCGTTGCTCGACGAGGTCGTGGATGCCATCGGCGCGCAGGATGCCGCCAGCGCGTTCGCCGCAGTGGACAGGGTCATCCAGACCGGGCAGGACCCGAGGCGATTCGTCGAAGACCTCCTCGAGCGCCTCCGCGACCTCATCATCGTGGCCGCCACGTCTCCGGATGCCGCAGCCGCCGTCCTCCGCGGCACCCCGCAGGAGGAACTGGACCGCATGTCGGTACAGGCACGCGCGTTCGGATCCGCCGAGCTCTCCCGCTGCGCGGACATCGTCAACGCCGCACTCACCGAGATGACCGGCGCGACCTCGCCCAGGCTTCATTTGGAACTGATGCTGGCCCGCATGCTGGTGCCGGCATCCGACGCCACCGAGCGCGGAGCGCTGGCACGTGTCGAGCGGCTGGAACGCCGGGTGGGCGTCGAGGGCTCGTCGGCGCCGGCCGGCGCGTCACCGCAGACTGCGGCCGCGGAACGTCCGGCTCCGGCCGCGGGGGCCCGGTCTCAGCAGACCTCCGCCCAGCCATCCGCTCCGGCTTCAGCTCCCGCCCGGGAGCAATCGGCCCCACCAGTCCGCGCGTCTTCTGCGCCGCTGACCGGCAAGGCCGCCGAGGCGGCATCGGTCGCGAACCACGCCGAGTCGGCGGCGGCAGCCTGGTCAGTGCGTGCGCCGAGTGCGGCATCCGTTCCCGCTTCCGCCGCTCCCGCGGCTTCGGCCACTGCCGCAGCGTCGGCACCTCCGGCAGCGTCGACGTCAACGGCGGCGACGGCACCCCCCGCACCGCCCGCCGACAGTTCCGCATCGCCCTCCGCGCCGACGCCGACAGCGGAGGCACCCTCCGCCGACGCCGCCGTCGCGCAAGCCGCAGCGTTCGCCGCAGCAGCGGCCGCCAAGAAGGGGTCCGCACCGTCAGTAGGCGGACCGGCATCCGCGTCGGGCTGGGCGACCCCCGGGGTGACCGACGATGCAGCCTCCCCCGCGATCGCACCCGTGACGACGCAGCAGGTCAAGGACGCGTGGCCGGAGATCCTGGAATCCGTCGAGGAGGCCAGCCGCACCGCGTGGACTGTCGTCTACACGGCGTCGGTCCGTTCGCTGGACGGCGACGTCCTCTCGCTCTCCTTCCCCAGCGCGAACGACGTGGACAGCTTCCGCGGAACGCCGGGGGCGACGGATGCCGCCAGCGAGGTGCTCCGCAACGCCATCGTCGACCTGCTCGGCGTCAAGGTGAAGTTCCTCGCCAAGGCGGCCGGACCGGACGGCGGCGCGGGAGGATCCGACGGCGGCGGCAGGCCCCAGAACGGTCCGAGCCGGAGCGGTCCGTCTCAGAACGATCCGACCAAGAACGATTCGACGAAGAGCAGTCGGACCCCGGACCGTTCGTCTCAGAACGGTCCGTCCCAGAACGGCCGGACCCAGAATGGTCCGGCCCAGGGAGCCCCCGCCGGGTCCGCGCCCACCGGGCTCAGCCCGACGAGGCCCGGTTCGGGGCCGCGCGATCCGGCACCGAGCGATCCGGCACCGAGCGATCCGGTGCGCGAGTCCTCGCCCCAGCCCCAGCGGGCGTCTCATCCGTCCGACGGCCCCCGCGCCGGAAGCGCGGCACGTCCAGCACCAACACGGTCTGCCGCATCGGGGGGATGGCCGACGGTCGCGATCCCCGGTGCCGCCACGGCCGTCCTGGAGCGCCCGGACGACGACGCGTCTTCTCCGCAGCAGCCGTTGCAGGAGCAGCAGTCGTCACAGGAGGAGCGGCCGGTTGCGGTGGCTCCGTCGCCGGCGCGCGTCGCCGAACCGGCGACGGCACGGGCCGGGCAGCGCGCGGGAGACGCCAGGCCGGCCGAGATGTCCACGGATACCGATGCCGACGGCTGGTACGTGGGTCCTGACGCGCCCGACGACGACGAACCGCCTTTCCCCGACGACGGCGAGAGCACGGCACGCGTCACGGGCGGCACGTCCGTCGGCGTCGGTGTCGTCGCGACTCACGGTGCGACATCCGCTCCCGCCGGTGGTGATGCGGCGACGCGGCCGACGGTGAAGGACGAACCGGATGGCCCTTCGGCCTCGGCGGACCCCGCCCGAGGCGAGCAGGGTCCAGCGAAGCGTAAGGCATCCGTCGGATTCCGCGAGCCGGCACGATACGGCGAGGCCGTCGTCCGCGAGCTGCTCGGTGCGAAGTTCATCGAGGAGCAAGAGGTGGCGCAGTCGGGTCAATCCGGCTCGTCCGGCTGGAACAGGTAGGAGGGCGCCATGTACGAGGGTGTCGTCCAAGACCTGATCGACGAGCTCGGTCGCCTGCCCGGCGTCGGGCCGAAGTCTGCGCAGCGCATCGCGTTCTACATCCTGCAGACCGAGAGCTACGACCCGTCCCGACTCGCGGATGTGCTCACCACCGTGCGCGACAAGGTGCGGTTCTGCGAGATCTGCGGCAACGTCAGCGAGCAGGCAACCTGCTCCATCTGCCGCGATCCGCGCCGCGACCAGAGCCTCATCTGCGTCGTCGAAGAGGCGAAGGATGTCGTCGCCATCGAGCGCACGCGCGAGTTCCGTGGCCTCTACCACGTGCTCGGCGGCGCGATCAGCCCGATCCAGGGCGTCGGACCGGACCAGCTGCGCATCCGTCAGCTGATGACCCGCCTCGCGGATGCCTCGGTGCGCGAGGTCATCATCGCCACGAACCCCAACGTGGAGGGCGAGGCGACGGCCGCCTACCTGAGCAGAATGCTCCAGGCGATGGAGGTGCGGGTCACCAGGCTGGCCTCCGGGCTGCCCGTCGGCGGCGACCTCGAGTATGCGGACGAAGTGACCCTGGGCCGCGCATTCGAGGGACGGCGTCTCGTCGGCTGACGAGCACCACTCGACACGGCGAATAGCCCAGAATCGGCGAGAAGTAGGCCCAACCGTCGCACTACAGTCGTAACGGCGGGGCCATGAAGCACCTGGTCGACGGGTCCTGTCAGTGACATCGGGGGGATGCACGATGAGCGATCCGCAGTCCACGCCGTCGAGCGGCGACGAACGGCGCGACGGCGGCGCGCCGGGTGCGCCCGACGCCCACGACGCATCGTCGACACCGGCGGCCGCTTCCGCTGCGAGCGATCCATCTCCGGCGTCTGCCGCCTCGCCGTCCGCCGCGCAGCCACTGTCGACCCCTGCACTCGGCGGGGGAGGATCCACGCGGTCCAGAGTTCCGGCCTGGCTCGTCTGGGTCATCGCTCTGCTAATCGCTCTCGTCTTCGGGTTCGGCGCAGGGTGGTTCGGTGCGTGGATCTCCGGCGAACACACCTCCGCCTCCACGGGGTCCACCGGAACGGCGAGCGGATCTGCGGGAGGCTCCTGCAACTCCGTGACAGTCGCCGACGAGGTGCTCCCCACCATCGTCACCATCAACGTCTCGGCGTCCGCCGGCAGCAGCGTGGGGAGCGGGGAGATCATCCGCCACGACGGTTACATCGTGACCAACAATCACGTCATCTCCGCCGCGGCGAACGGCGGCGCTGTCACCGTGACCTTCTCGAACGGCCACACCGAGCAGGCGAAGATCGTGGGACGCGATCCGCAGTCCGATCTCGCCGTGCTCAAGGTGAGCGCCGACTCCCAGCTGCCGACGATCGAGCTCGGCAACAGCGAGAAGGTCGTCGTCGGGCAGCCCGTCGTGGCCTTGGGCGCACCGCTGGGGCTCTCCAGCACGGTGACCGCCGGCATCGTGAGTGCCCTCGGACGCAACGTGCCGGTGCCGAGTGACAATGGGACGACGGCCATCCTGGCCGGTGCGATCCAGACGGATGCCTCCATCAACCCCGGCAATTCCGGAGGCGCCCTCGTGGACTGCCGCGGGCATCTCATCGGCGTGAACACGGCCATCTCGACCGTGCCGAACTCCGAGGGTGTGGGCGGCGGCGGATCCGTGGGCATCGGCTTCGCCATTCCGGTCAACCTCGCCATCCGCATCTCGAATCAGCTCATCGAGACGGGCGAGGTCGCGTATCCGTACTTCGGCGTCGAGGTCACCCCGATCCCGGCTGCGGTCGCGGAACGGTGGGGGATCGAGGACGGTCTCTACATCCAGTACGTCGACCCGAAGGGATCCGCCGCTGCAGCAGGCCTGCAGGTGGGTGACATCGTGACGAAGATCGACGGACGACCAGCCACGAACTCCGACGTGATCACCGAGCTCATGCTGACCAGAAAGGCCGGCGACCGGGTTCAGATCACGTACGTGCGCGACGGCACGGAGCACACGGTGACGGCGACCCTGGTGTCCGGGCCGTAGCGTCGGTCCACCCACCCAGGCGAATTCCTGGCGCGTTCGGTCGCTACACGTCGGTCTAGCGACAGTTCGGGCCAGGAACTCGGGGTTGGCCTGCAGCGACGACGGCCGCGCGGATGGGCCGTCAGGCCTCGCGCAACCAGATCCGCATGTCGGCGACGTCGCGGTTGGCCCAGGCGAAGTACGGGATGCCGGTCAGCACGTCCCCGGATGCGGTGCCGACACTCACCGTGACCAGGCCGGGCACCGTGTCGGGTCCCGCGATCGGGATGCCGGCAGCGTCCACGGCACCGGACGAGTCGGCGAGCCCGGCTGAGGCGTCGGCACCCGCCCCGACACCGCCGTCCGTGACGGATCCGGCATCCGCGATGACGTCGTCGAGCACCAGGCCGTCCGGCTGGTCGACCGCCTCGAACGCGTAGACCAGCGGCCCGCGCTCGATCGCGAGCGAGCCGCGCAGGTCGTCGACGCGCGGATGCGGTCGTACGATCCGCGGAGCCATCGGCAGGTCCAGAAGGAGCACGTCGCCGGGTGCGAACGAGCGTGTGACCGTGGCGTAGCCGCCGGAAGCGACCTCTGTGCCGTCAAGCGTGGCACCCGCCGCCCAGGATGGAATGCGCAGGCTCAGCGTGACGGCCGCATCCGGTGCAGCGTCGACGGTGACGCGCACGGCGCCGTCGAACGGATAGCCGGTCTCCACGGTCAGCGTCAGCTCGCCGGCATCCGTCACCGCGCGCACGGTTCTCGGCACGTACTGATGCAGCTGCACGCCGTCCGCAGAGGACGTGGCGACGTATCCGCCGAGGCTGGACAGCGTGCGCATCACGTTCGGCGGGCAGCAGGCGCAGCCGAACCAGCGGTGGCGTCCGCCGACCGCGGAGCGCTCGTCGTCCGCGTGCGAGTCCTCGCGCACCTGCAGCGTGTTGACATAGAAGTAGTCGCCGCCGCGCAGGGACACGCCGGGCAGGAACGCGTTGTACAGCATCCGCTCGATCTGGTCCGCGTACGACGCCTCGCCGGTGGCCAGCAGCATGCGCCAAGCCCACTGGATGGCGCCGATCGCGGCGCACGTCTCGGCGTAGGCGCGGTCGGACGGCAGCTCGAACGGGTCGCCGAACGACTCGCCCTCCCAGCGCGAACCGAGTCCGCCGGTGAGGTACTGCTTGGTCTCGGCCATGTGGGCGTACTGGCCCGCTAGCGTCGACACGAGCTCGCTGTCCGACGTCTCAATGGCAACGTCCGCTGCCCCCGTCGCGAGGTAGACGGCGCGCACGGCGTGTCCCTCGACTGTCGTCGCCTCGCGCACCGGAACGCGGTCGGAGAGGTAGGTCGCGTTGCCGCCGAAACGCTCGAGGGTGCGGTGGCCGCGGGCATCGACGAACCATTCCGCGAGGTCGAGGTAGTCGCGCGTTCCGGTCTCGCGGTAGAGCTCGACGAGGGCCGTCTCGATGACCGGATGACCGTCCACATCGCCGGCAGACCCCGTCGCGGAGCGCGGTCCGAACTCGCGCACCAGGTGGTCGGCCACGCGGATCGCGACGTTCAGCAGCTCGTCGTGCCCGGTCGCCCGCTTCTGCGCGACGGCGGCCTGGATGAGGTGGCCTGCGCAGTAGTGCTCGTGGTCGCGTTCCGGGTGTCCGTACCGTCTCCCCTCCCGCACCGGCACGACGGTGTTGAGGTATCCGTCGTCGTCCTGGGCGGCGGCGACCAGCTCGGTGATGGCCAGCTGGTCCTGCAGCAACTGCTCGTTCGGCTCACGTCCGTACTCCCACGCGGCGGCTTCCAGCCACTTGTACACGTCGGAGTCGGCGAAGATCGGGCCGATCACCTCGCCCTTTGCCCGACCGGCGGCGACCTCGAAGTTGTGCAGGTTGCCTGCATCGCCCAGCTGGCGCAGGCCGTCGGGGATCGACACGTCACGGTTCACGTGCTGTCGGCCGAGCCAGAATCCCTCGCCGATGCGCACGTCCGAGACGCCGAGAGGTCGAAGCGTCGTCGGTGCAAGCGGATGCGCGGGGCCGGGGATGCCGTCGGTGCGGCGGACAGTGTCGTACGTGGTGTCGGTCACGGGATCCTCGTCAAGGTGAAGGAATGTTCCGGAAACGTTCTGGAATGGGTTCAAATCTAACGATCGCCCCACACCCGGTCAAGGAGAAGTGCCCTGATATCGTGAGGAATGTACGGTTCCTGGTGGCACGGAAAGTGTTTCCGAGTCCGGTCGATGGGTGCCTGGACAGAGTGCGGAGGGCTGCGATGCAACAGACGCCGAGCGCGGTGCCCGCGTCACGACTCGTGCGTGTCGCGGATGTGGCAGCGGAGGCCGGTGTGTCGCCTGCGACGGTGTCCAAGGTGCTGGGCAACACCGGGCAGCTGCGCGATGACACGAGGCAGCGCGTGCGGGAGGCCGCGGAACGCCTCGGATTCAGGGCGCGCCCACGCGAGAGCGAGTCGACCGGCAGCATCACCGTCGCGCTGCTCACCGGCGACTCGGTCGGACGCTTCAGCCTCCCGATCCTGCTCGGCGCCGAGAACGCGCTCAGCCTGGGGCAGATCATGGTGCTGCTCTGCGACACCCGCGACGATCCGCTTCGCGAGCAGTACTACCTGGAGCGCCTCGCTGAGCAGAACGTCGACGGCGTCATCGTGACCGGCGGGCCGACGAGTCCGCGGCCGAGCCTTCGCACCGAGCTCCCCGTCGTGTACGCGCACGCACCGTCGATCCGCGACGGCGACACGTCCGTCATCACCGACGACGAGCGGGGCGTGCGCCTCGTGTTCGACCACCTCACCAGCCTGGGGCGGGAGCGCATCGCGCACGTGACGGGACCATCCGATCAGCGCAGCGCGCGCGTCCGAGGGGATGCCACGCTCGCGGCGGCCGACGCGAGCGGCCGCTCCCTCACGCATGAGCCCCTCTTCGGTGCGTGGACGGAGGCGTGGGGCAGGGCTGCGGCGGACATCCTGCTCGACCACGCGGACACGACACCGGATGCCATCACCTGCGGCAACGACCAGATCGCCCGCGGAGTGGCAGAACGGCTGCGCGAACGCGGTGTCGGGGTGCCCGACGACATCGCGATCACCGGATTCGACGACTGGGACGTCGTCGTCGAGGGATGCCGTCCGCCGCTCACCACGGTCGACAGACGACTGGGCGAGATCGGCCGGCGGTCTGCGGAGATGCTGCTGGACGCGATCGGCGGCACAGCGCATCCGGGAATCGAGCTCGTGGAGCCGCGGCTCGTCACGCGCGGCTCGACGCTCGGCGCGGTCTGAGCCGGAACGCGGTGCGATCAGGCGGCTCGCTCGCCGCCGACGGGCATCGTGGATGCGCGCACCACGAGCTTCGGAGGCACCGGCATCCCGGCCGCGCCCTCTTCACCGCCCAACCGCGCCAACAGTGCCGACATGGCGCGTCGCCCGAGCTCCGCGAAGTCTTGGCGGATGGTGGTGAGCGGCGGGAGGTAGTGCGCGGCCTCTGGCACGTCGTCGAACCCGACGACGGACAGGTCGGCAGGGACGCGCACCCTGCGCTCCGCCGCCGCGTGGATGAGGCCGAGCGCCATCTGGTCGTTGGCGCAGAACACGGCGGTCACGTCGTGCTCCCGCAGCGTCTGGTACGCGAGGTAGCCGGACTCGGCGGTCCAGTCGCCAGGCACGACGACAACCGGCTCGATCCCGGATGCGGCGAGCGTCTCACCGAACGCCCGTGAGCGCGCCTGTCCGTCGACCCAGTCAGAGGGTCCGGCGACCATCGCGATACGGGTGTGCCCCAGCGACAGCAGGTGCCGGGTCGCGAGAGTGGCCCCGAGGGCGTTGTCGACGGAGAGACCGAGATCGGCGGGCACTCGGTCGGACTGCAGCAGCGCGATCGGGATGGGGGTGCGCAGTGAGGCGATCACCTCGGCGGTGCGGGCATGCGGGGCCAGCACGACGATCCCCTCGACGTTCTCGTCGATCAGGTGCTCGATCGCATCCCGCAGGGAGGCCTCGTCCAGCGTGCGCGGGCTGGCGAGCAGGGTGGCGTATCCGCGCTCGCGGGCGGCATCCTCGAAGGCGGCCACGATGCTGGTCGGCCCGAAATACGATCCGTACACGCTGGCCACCACGCCGACGGTCTGGCTGCGGCTCGTGACGAGCCGCCGTGCCGCCTTGTTGGGCCGGTAGCCGAGCTCGGCCATCGCGGCGACGATTCGCTCCCTGGTCTCCTGGCGGATGTTGGGGTGGTCGTTCAGCACGCGCGAGACCGTCTGATAGGACACTCCCGCCACGCGTGCCACGTCGCGGATGCTCGGTGCCCGTCGACTCGGTTCCCGTGGAGTCGGTTCCCGTGGAGTCGGTTCCCGTGGAGTCGGTGGTCGTCGACTGTCGGTGCTCGCGGCCATAGCGAGAGGGTACCGGGTCGGGCTGTGACCGTTTCGTGCGATATCCGCGCAGGCGGCTCGCCTTTGGCTGCCCGTCGTGCACGCTCGGCCGAGCGGGCGGATACCGCCCTGGCTATACTCCTCAAGCGAAACGGTCACATCGGTCGCGTCGACGCGACACGGACGGAGGAGCCCCATGTCCCCCCACCCCATCGACGGCGCAGCCCTCGACGACGACCCGGCAGTAGCGCGAACCCGAGCGGAGGTCGCGGCGCTGCACGCAGAGCTCGTCCGGTACGGACTCGTCGTGTGGACGGGCGGCAACGTGTCGGGGCGTGTGCCGGGCGCCGACCTCTTCGTGATCAAGCCGTCCGGCGTCTCGTACGACGACCTCCGACCTGCGAACATGATCCTCTGCGACCTCGACGGCAACGTCGTGCCCGGCACCCTCGGCAGCGACCGCTCACCGTCCAGCGACACCGCCGCGCACGCCTACGTGTACCGCAACCTGCCGGAGGTCGGCGGGGTCGTGCACACGCACTCCACGTACGCCGTCGCGTGGGCGGCGCGCGGCGAGGAGATCCCGTGCGTCATCACGGCGATGGCCGACGAGTTCGGCGGACCTATCCCGGTCGGGCCGTTCGCGATCATCGGAGACGACTCCATCGGCCGCGGCATCGTGCAGACGCTGAGCGGGCACCGCAGCCGTGCCGTCCTCATGCGGAACCACGGCCCGTTCACCATCGGCGTCAGCTCGAAGGACGCCGTCAAGGCCGCCGTCATGGTGGAGGATGTCGCCCGCACCGTGCACATCGCCCGCCAGGGCGGCGAGCTGATCCCCATCCCTCAGGAGGCGATCGACAGCCTGTACGACCGGTATCAGAACGTGTACGGCCAGGCGACGGATGCCCGCAGGAGCGACTCGTGAGCGCCGCCGGCACCGAGCGCACCGAACAGGCGAAGGACCTCGAAGCGCGAGACGTCGCGTCGAACAGCGCAGAGACCTCCCCTGTCGTGGAACCCGCGGCAGACGTCATCCGCTCCGGCCGCGCCGTGCTCGGCATCGAGCTCGGGTCGACCCGCATCAAGGCCTGCCTGATCGGAGACGACCCGTCCGTGACGATCGCGTCGGGCAGTCACTCGTGGGAGAACCGCTTCGTCGACCGCAGGTGGACCTACACGCTCGACGACGTCTGGTCCGGGTTGCGAGCCGCGTACGCCGACCTCGTCGCGGATGTTCGTCGGCGATACGACGCCGAACTCGCCTCGCTGCGTGCCATCGGCGTGTCCGCGATGATGCACGGATACCTGCCGTTCGACGCATCCGGCGAGCTGCTCGTGCCGTTCCGCACGTGGCGCAACACGACGACGGGCGCGGCGGCAGCCGAGCTCAGCGAGCTGTTCGGCGTGAACATCCCGCTGCGGTGGTCGGTCGCGCACTACCGGCAGGCCGTGCTGGATGCCGAGCCTCACGTTCCGCATGTCGCCTTCCTCACGACGCTGGCCGGTTACGTGCACTGGAAACTGACCGGATGTCGGGTGCTCGGCGTCGGCGACGCCTCCGGCATGTTCCCGATCGACTCCGCGACGGGCACCTACGACGCGGACCTGCTCGCCCGCTTCGACGCGCTGACCGCGGGTTCAGACCTTCTCGCCGACCTCCTCCCCGAGGTGCTCAGTGCCGGCGATCCTGCCGGCGAGCTCACCGCAGAGGGCGCGGCGCTGCTGGATCCGTCGGGGGCGCTGCGACCGGGCATCCCGCTGTGTCCGCCGGAGGGCGACGCCGGCACCGGCATGGTCGCGACGAACGCCGTCGCGCCGCGCACCGGCAACGTGAGCGCCGGCACGAGCATCTTCGCCATGGTCGTGCTCGAGCGTGCGCTCGCCGCATCCCACGAGGAACTCGACCTTGTGACCACGCCGTCCGGCGACCCGGTCGCCATGGTGCACTGCAACAACGGAGCCAGCGAGCTGGCCGAGTGGGTCGGGCTCTTCGAGCGCTTCGCGGGGCTGGCAGGGGCATCCGTCGACTCCGACCGCGTCTTCGAGCTGCTGTTCCGCGAGGCGCTGGACGGCGAAGCGGATGCCGGCGGCCTTCTCGCCTACAACTACCTGGCCGGCGAGCCGGTCACCGGCACCACGGAGGGACGTCCGCTCTTCGTACGCACCCCTGACAGCCGCTTCACGCTCGCCAACGTGATGCGCGCCCAGCTCTACGGAGTGTTCGGCACGCTGAGCCTCGGCATGCGCGTTCTCGCCGACGAGGGCGTCGCCCTGGATCGGATGCACGCCCACGGCGGCATCTTCCGCACGGCCGGGGTGGCGCAGGGCATCCTCGCCGCGGCACTGGACGCTCCGGTCGCCGTCGCGGAGACGGCGGCCGAGGGTGGCGCGTGGGGGATCGCGGTGCTCGCGGCGTACCTGGCCGCCGGCGGTGCGGCATCCGGGTCCTCGCTCGCGGACTACCTGAACGACACGGTGTTCCGGGATGCCGAGTCCGCCGTCGTCGCCCCCGACCCGGCGGACGTGGCCGGCTTCGCCGACTACCTCGACCGCTATCGGGCGGGCCTCGCCATCGAACGAGCAGCAGCAGATGCCCTCTGACCCCTCCTCCGCCCGAGGGTGCCCGTTCCTCCGCCCGAGAGTGTCCATTCCTCCTCCCGAGGGTGTCCATTCCTCCGCCCGAGGGTGCCCGTTCCTCCCCTCGAGCGTTCCTGTTCCTCCTCCCGAGGGTGCCTGTTCCTCCGCCCGAGGGTGCCCGTTCCTCCGCCCGAGGGTGCCTGTTCCTCCGCCCGAGGGTGCCTGTTCCTCCGCCCGAGGGTGCCTGTTCCTCCCCTCGAGAGTTCCCGTTCTTCTCAGCCCTGTGCTCCGCTGCGACGCTTCCCTCGGCGTCAGACCACGCGGTGCGCACGTGGGTGCGGAGTGAACGCCGCAACATCCGCCATCCGCTCCATCAGTAAGGAAATCCCATGACCCGCACCCCGCTCACCACTTCGCTCGATGGTTACGAGGTCTGGTTCCTCACCGGGAGCCAGCATCTCTACGGTCCGGAGACGCTCGCCCAGGTGGCAGACCAGTCGCGCGCCATCGCCGACCATCTGGGCGCCTCCGCCGACGTGCCCGTCCGCATCGTCTGGAAGCCCGTGCTCACGGGATCGGACGAGATCCGCCGCGTCGCCCTCGACGCCAATGCCGACGACTCCGTGATCGGCGTCATCGCCTGGATGCACACCTTCAGCCCCGCGAAGATGTGGATCGCCGGCCTCGACGCCCTGCAGAAGCCGCTGCTGCACCTGCACACGCAGGCCAACGTTGCGCTGCCATGGGCTGACATCGACTTCGATTTCATGAACCTCAATCAGGCGGCGCACGGGGACCGCGAGTTCGGATACATCCAGTCGCGCCTGGGCGTGGCCCGCACCACGGTCGTCGGACACGTCAGCGACCCGGCGGTGAGCGGTCGCGTCGGGATCTGGACGCGCGCGGCCGCCGGATACGCGGCATCCCGCTCTCTCAAGCTCGCCCGCTTCGGCGACAACATGCGCTTCGTCGCGGTCACCGAGGGCGACAAGACCGAGGCCGAGCACGTGTTCGGCGTGCAGGTGAACACGTGGGGCGTGAACGAGCTCGCAGATGCCGTCGCTGGGGCATCCGAGTCCGACATCGACGCGCTCGTGGCCGAGTACGAAGAGCTCTACGACGTCGTGCCGGAGCTGCGCCGCGGGGGAGAGCGGCATCGGTCGCTGCGGGATGGCGCCGCCATCGAACTCGGACTGCGTTTGTTCCTCGAGGATGGCGGCTTCGGCGCCTTCACGACCAACTTCGAAGACCTCGGCTCGCTCAAGCAACTGCCAGGCCTCGCCGTGCAGCGGCTCATGGCCGAGGGGTACGGATTCGGCGCCGAGGGTGACTGGAAGACGGCCGTGCTCGTGCGCATCGCCAACGTGATGGGCGCCGGGCTGCCGGGCGGGGCATCCCTCATGGAGGACTACACGTACGACCTGACCCCCGGGCAGGAGCGCATCCTCGGCGCCCACATGCTCGAGGTGAGCCCGTCCCTGACCACGTCGAAGCCGACGCTCGAGATCCACCCGCTGGGCATCGGCGGCAAGGACGACCCGGTGCGGCTCGTCTTCAACGCGGATGCCGGTCCCGCGGTCGTCGTGGCCCTCTCCGACATGCGCGACCGCTTCCGTCTGACCGCGAACGTGGTCGAGGTCGTGGCTCCGAGCGAGCCGTTGCCCAAGCTGCCGGTCGGACGCGCCGTCTGGATCCCCGAGCCCGACTTCCGCACGTCGGCCTGGGCCTGGCTGCAGGCCGGCGCCGCCCACCACACGGTCATGACGAACGCCGTCGGCATCGAGGCCTGGGAGGACTACGCACGGATGTCGGGCACCGAGCTCGTCGTCATCGACAAGGACACACGTCCGCGCGAGTTCGAGCAGCAGCTGCACTGGAGTGCCGCGTACTACCGGCTCGCGCGCGGGATCTAGAGGACTGCGCGGCCACGTTGCATGTGGCCCGCGTCCTCTGCTCGGGTCGCGTGTGCCGGGCTTGCGTGCGCTCATGTCGCGAGCGCCCGTGTCGCCGAAACCGGAGTGTTCGCGCTCTCGCGACGGGGACCGGAGGATTCCGCCGGTCCCCGTCGCCGCCTCCGGTTCTCAGAGCTTCCGCCACGTCGGTGGCCTGGTCCAGCGGGGCAGCCGACAGCGGTGCGTGTCGGCCTCGATGCGGGTGGATGCCGCGACACGCCCGGGCTGCGACCGCGATTTGCCGCCCCCCGCCCATCCTGCGTAAAGTACTTACTTGTCACCCCAAAGGTGCGGAAAGCGAAAAGCTTCCGGCCTCAAGCGGGACGATCCTCAGCCGAAGAGCTACTCCTCCTGGAGGAGAGAACCACTGGCTTGAGGGCAAACATCCACCAGCGTTCCACATCCTGAACCTCGTGTTCGACGCGTGGCCCGTTCGGTGGACGAAGGGAAGTTACTCCGACAAGTAGGCCGAGGGGCCGATGGTCGGGTGTGTCCGATCCTTGAGAACTCAACAGCGTGCACTATGTCATATGCCAATTTATCCTCGTCACTGGCATCGGCCTTTTTGGTTGGTGTTGGTGTTGGGATTCCTTTGGATTAGATATTT
>NZ_JBTOLK010000003.1:269535-479317 GCF_054551755.1 Rathayibacter sp. CAU 1779 | reverse complement strand
CGCACGCGATCGAATTCAATGGAAGGTCCACGACTAAGCGTCGCGGACCATAACGATCCCCATCTCACCGCACAAACACGCGGCAAAACGGCCACCCCATCCACTCTTTTTGGCCTATAACCCGCAGTGGGACACCGTACGCGACTCGTGTTCTTCTCGTCCCCAAGACGGACGATGGTGTGATGTCCACGGATGTGCGGCTGGTCCGTAGGACGGGGTGCCACCGAACCTAGCGTCGCTGCATGTCCGTTCCGTCTCGAGTCCGATCAGCCCTCCCGTTCGTGCCACGACCATCGACAGCCACGCTGGGTGCCCCGACGATTCAGTCCGGCCCTGAGGTGGCGATCCAACGGCCACCGGACTCCGGAGAACGACTCGGTGGCAGCCGGGATGCGCTTCGGATCTCCGATCGTCTCCGAGCGCGCGGCTCCGGCGGCCACGTGGTCGTAGACCGTCCGCCACACCCCACGGCGTCCGGGGATAAGGCGGCCGGCGAAATGGCGTCGGGGTACTCGGCGTCGGGGGACGTGACCTCAGGAAGCACGGTCTCCGAGGGCCAGCTCAGATCCTCGCTGCTGGCGGATGAACCGGCAATGGACCGCGGAAGCGGACAGCTATCGGTCGAGTCAGGACAGACGTCCGGTGGTCAGCCGCTCGCGGAGCCCGACGGGCCGCCGATGGCCGATTGGTCGGCGTTCGGCCCTCTCGCGCCCTACGTCGCTGCCGACGGGGTGACGGACGTCCTGCTGAACGGAGCAGGCGGCCTCTGGGTCGACGACGGCCACGGCTGCGTGCGAGATCCGTCGTGGAGTTGCGACGAGCGGATGCTGCGCTCACTCGCCGTGCGACTCGTCGCGCTCGGCGGGCGCCACGTCGACGAAGCGAACCCCTTGGTGGACGTGCGGCTCGGGAACGGCATCCGCGTACACGTCGTGCTGCCGCCGATCTCGGAGTCCGGAACCCTCATCTCCATCCGTGTTCCTAGGCAGGATCGCTTCTCGCTCGACGAACTCGAGGCGGCCGGAATGCTCGGCGGCTATCGTCCGCTGCTCTCTGCTGCGATCTCGGCTCGCGCCAACCTCCTGATCACGGGCGCGGCCGGAAGCGGTAAGACGACTCTGCTCTCAGCCCTGCTGGCCGAGGCGGCCGAGTCGGAACGCATCGTGTGCATCGAGGACGTGGCTGAGTTGCGGGTGAGGCATCCGCACGTGATCGGGCTGGAGTCGCGGCAGGCGAACCTCGAGGGTGCCGGCTCGATCGGTCTGGAACGGCTCGTGCGTGAAGCGCTGCGGATGCGACCCGATCGCCTCGTCGTTGGTGAGTGTCGTGGAGCCGAGGTACGGGAACTCATGTCGGCGCTCAATACCGGTCACGACGGAGGGGCTGGGACCCTCCACGCCAATTCGATCGATGACGTGCCGGCACGACTGGAAGCGCTGGGAGCGCTCGCCGGATTGGATCCGCCGGCCCTCGCACGGCAAGCGGTCAGCGCGTTCGACGTCGTGGTCCATCTGCAACGGGTGGGTGGTCGTCGCGCTGTCGAGCGCTGCGGGATTTTCGAGATCGACCCGTTCGGACGGCTCTGCGTGAAGGAGACGATGCCATGACCGAGACCCGAAACCCGGGTGCTGGTCGGGTGGTTCGTGAGCCGGAGTCGGAGCCCGACCGCGTCATTGCACGTGGTCCTTCGAAGCGCCCCGAGCGCGCTGCTTCACGTGCACGGAGACCCGCGGTGGAGGACGTCGCCGATGTGGCGCAGAGGCTGGCGGTGCTGCTGACGGCGGGTGTGCCGACCTCGTTCGCGTGGGGATATCTCGCGGAGACGCTCGACGAACGCGGCACAGCCGGTGGCAAGGGAAGCGTCGCCGCCGTCGTGGTGTCGAGCGCGGCACGCGCCGCGCGCCGTGGGGGAGACGTTCCGTACGCCGTGGCGGCAGCCTCGTCCGGTCGCCGCGGCAGCCGCGCAGGCAGCGCGGATCGGACTGCCGTGCGAGAGGCCTGGGGCGGGTTCGCCGCAGCCGTCAGCGTCGCGACCGATGCCGGCGCGCCGCTCGCCGATGCGTTGAGAGACTTGGCGGGATCCCTGCGCGACCTGGGGCAGGCGCAACGCGATCGGACGACGGCGCTCGCCGGGCCGAGAGCCACGGCACGCACAGTGCTCGCGCTTCCCGCCGTCGGCATTCTGTTCGGGGCCGGTCTCGGATTCGACACACTCCGCGTGCTCTTCGCGACGCCGATGGGCATCGGATGCCTCGTGGTGGGCGCAGTCCTGATGCTCGCCGCCGCCGCATGGAACCGTGCGCTCCTGCGACGCGCCACGCCGAAGGACTCCCTGCCGGGGATGACGCCGGATCTCCTGGCCATCGCAATGTCGGGTGGTGGATCGGTGGCATCCGCGAAGGTGCGGGTCGGCAACGCTTGCGAACGTTTCGGCCTGCCATCCACGAACGACGCTGCAGTGGAATCAGTGCTGAACCTTGCGGAGCGGGCTGGCGTGGGGACCGTAGAACTCTTGCGCGCCGAGGCCGAGCAGTTGCGGCGGGACGCGCGGGGCGCGGCCCAGATGGCCTCCGCGGCACTCGCGGTGAGACTGATGATCCCGTTGGCGGTCTGCGTGCTGCCCGCCTTCATGGTGCTGTCGGTCGCACCGCTGGTGATGTCCATCCTGTCGTCCACAGTTCGGCAGATGTGACCGGTGTTCACGGATCGCACCATTCACCGGACGCGCCCGGCCCACTCCGAGGAGGCTCGTTGCGAGCGGCGAGCGGCGAGCGGCGAGCGGCGAGCGGCGGGTGCCCGACCTACCAGCAGGGCCTAGAACTGCGAGGCCGACCGTGATCGGTACGAGCGCGGATGTGATCCGCAAGATCCAGATGAGACGCGCGGATGCGATCCGCATGGCCGGAGCCGGTCCACGGCTCCGGCCACTCGCACTATCCCAAGAAACGAAGGAGAGAACGATGCCGGAGTATCCACTTCAGCCTGCGGCCTCAGGTAACCCTGGAGGCGGAGGCGACGTCAGGAGCGCGCCCAGCGCGAATCCACCTCGCGGAGCGCACCACGCCTTTCGTCGCCGTCGAGTCGACCCACGTGGATTCGCGCGACGGGTGCTGGCGGACGAGAGCGGATCCGCCACCGCGGAATACGCGGTGGCGACGATGGCCGCCGTCGGATTCGCCGGACTGCTGGTGTTGATCCTGCGGGGCGATGAGGTCCGGGGCATCCTCACCGACCTCGTGCGACGCGCGCTCACCGTGACCGATTGACATGGCCGCGCTGTTCATGCGTCGCAATGCCGGTGGGTGGTGCGTACATCATCGGGGTGAGAGAGGCAGCGTGACCGCCGAGTTCGCGGCCGTCGTGCCTGCGGCTTTGCTGGTGCTCGCATTCGGGATGGGAGCCGTTCAGGTGGTGGTCCAGCAGGCGCGTCTCACCGATGCCGCGGCCGACGGAGCTCGATCCCTTGCACGAGGCGATTCCGAGGCGACGGCGAGCGGCAACATCTCGGCCCTCGTCGGCACGGCGATGGTCTCAGTAGACCGACGAGACGACCTCGTCTGCGTCACGGTGCGCCAGGGTGCTGCCGGCCCCATCGCGCTCAGCGGTGTCAGCATCAGCGGAACGGGATGCGCGCTCGGCGATTCCGGCGCCGCCGATGCGCAAGGTGGCGCCGACGTGCGGGCCGCTGCCGGTGTGCGGGTCGCTGCCGCCGTGCGGGTCGCTGCCGACGTCCAGGGCGCATCGTGAAATATCAGGCGGTCGTCGTCCCGAACCGCTTCGGGAGGCGATGCTCGTCCGGTGCCCGGATATCGGGACCATCGGAACGGGGCTCGTCTACGATCCTGACGGTCGGACTCCTCGCGGCATTGGTTCTCACCTCCCTCGGGGCGCTCGGAGCGTGCGCGCTGCTCGCTGAGAAGCAGCACGTGGAGGCCGCCGCGGATGCTGCAGCGCTCGCCGCAGCTGATGCTGCCAGTGGACGTGTGGCCGGAGTCCCCTGCGAGCGAGCCTCTCGCGCGGCTCAGCTCAACAGCGCGGCCATCGACGGCTGCGACGTGGATGGCGCCATTGTCGAGGTCACCGCCGTCGGGTCGTGGGGCGGTGTGCCGATCACGGTTCGCGCGCGAGCGGGTCCGCCTTCAGCACGATGACGCGGCGGGATACCCCGGACGCGGACCGAGCTCTCAGTCGAAGACCGCCTCGATGTAGCGATAGTCGACGGCGGAGGGGCGGTCGGAATCGGCCGAGTCGGAGGCGAACTCCACCCCACCGGATCGGGAGTAGACGTAGCGCTTGTCGCCACTCGACGCAGAGATCTCCAGCCGCGGTTGCGGTTCCCCGGAGTCCAGGAAGTCCGTCGTGATGGTGCGCCCTTCGAGGGGCCCGTCGGTCAGTTTCGCGGTGTAGGCACCGTTCGTTGAAGTACCCATACGGCTATTGTCCCGCGAGGACGTGAAGGAGCAACCCCTTGAAACGCGCGGAGAACGCGCAGACAAGAGGAGAACGCGCGGAGAACGCGCAGAGAAGAGGAGAGCGCGCAAAGAAGAACGTGCAGACAAGAGGAGAACGCAAAAGAAGCGGACACACTCCGTTGGAGGACTCGGCTTCCGTTTTGGGTCGCTCCGATGTGAGCCGAGCCTGACTCCGGCTCGTCGAGGCGGGCACGTGCGGGATCAACGGCGGTTTCGTGCCGTTCTGAGGGTCTTTCGCTTCGAGCGTCGTGGTCCCGGACTCCCGTCGATGATTAGGTGGTCCGCCGGAGAACGTGTGTATGGTGTGCCTGATGAGCGGCGCTGCTCCACAGCACGACGGACCAGCGAAGCCATCGGGGGAGAGAGCGGGGGGCTGTCGGCGGACTCGCGTCTGGTGCGCGGGTTCGCGGATCCGGGCTCGCCGATGTCGCATCCTGATGCGTCCGACATGTCGGTCGTTACGTGTGGCGAGTGGATTGGCCTCGGTGACGAGCCGCACCGCGCATCCCCAAGAACTTCCGGGCGCAGCAGCCCGGCACGAAGCAACCAAGCAGTCGATATAAGGAGACAGGTGCCAGGGAACAAGCTGGTCATCGTCGAGTCGCCGACCAAGGTCAAGTCGATCGAGAAGTACCTGGGCGATGGGTACACGGTCGAGGCATCCGTCGGCCACATCCGCGATCTGATCGAACCGAAGGACATTCCTGCCGAGCGCAAGCGTGGCGCCTTCGGCCAGTTCGGCGTGGATGTCGACAACGACTTCGAGCCGTACTACGTGGTGTCCGACCGCGCGCGCAGCGTCGTCACCAAACTGAAGAAGCTGCTCAAGGGTGCGGACGAGCTCCTGCTCGCAACCGATGAGGACCGCGAGGGCGAAGCCATCGCGTGGCATCTGCTCGAAGAGCTCAAGCCCAAGGTGCCCGTCAAGCGCATGGTGTTCCACGAGATCACGAAGGACGCCATCGAAAAGGCCAAGGACAACACCCGTGACCTCGACATGGCGCTCGTCGACGCACAGGAGACGCGACGGATCCTCGACCGTCTGTACGGATACGAGGTGTCGCCCGTCCTGTGGCGCAAGGTGCGTCAGGGACTGTCAGCTGGTCGCGTTCAGTCACCGGCCACCCGGCTCGTCGTCGACAGGGAGCGCGAGCGCATGGCGTTCGTGTCGGCTTCGTATTGGGATCTGTCGGCGCAGCTCGCTCCTGCTCGGGACGAGACATCGTTCCCGGCACGTCTGAGCCGAGTCGATGGCGAGCGGGTGGCATCGGGGCGCGACTTCGACGACCGCGGAGCGCTCAAGAGCCAGGCGCATGTGTTCGATGAGGCGTCGGCGTCAGCCCTGGCCGACGCCCTCAAGCAACCGTCAACGACAGTGACGGTGCGCAAGCTCGAGACGAAGCCGTTCACGCGTCGTCCGACCGCTCCGTTCACCACCTCGACGCTGCAGCAGGAAGCGGCTCGCAAGCTCCGCTTCACCGCACGCCAGACCATGAGCGTCGCCCAGTCTCTCTATGAGAACGGGCACATCACCTACATGCGAACCGACTCGACTGCATTGTCGACGCAGGCGGTGAGCGCGGCGCGTGCACAGGCGACGGCGCTCTACGGGGCGGATTCCATTCCTGCGTCCCCTCGCAGTTACGCGAACAAGAGCAAGAACGCACAGGAAGCGCACGAGGCCATCCGTCCTGCTCGGGACACGTGGCGGACGCCTGCTCAGATGGCATCCGTGTTGCACGGCAATGATCTGCGGCTGTTCGAGCTCATCTGGAAGCGCACCGTCGCGTCACAGATGGCGGACGCGAAGGGGCAGACCGCCTCGGTCACCATGGAGGCGGCCGTCACCGAAGGCGCACTCGACGGGACCGTCGCAGAGCTGGTCGCCAGCGGAACGGTGATCACGTTCCGCGGCTTCATGCTCGCGTACGAGGAGAGCAGGGACGAGGAGCGCAATGCGGATGCTCCGCCGTCCGAAGCGAAGCTTCCTCCGCTCACTGAGGGCCAGAGCCTCGTCGTCGCCGAGGTCGAGGCCAAGGGCCACGAGACCTCACCGCCACCGCGCTATACGGAGGCGAGTCTCGTGAAGCGCATGGAGGAACTCGGAGTCGGCCGTCCGTCGACCTATGCGGCGATCATCTCGACCATCGTGGATCGCGGCTATGTGGCGGCGCAGGGTCAGGCGCTCGTGCCGAACTGGATCGCGTTCGCGGTGGTCCGGCTGCTCGAGGACCACTTCGGCGATCTCGTCGCCTACGACTTCACCGCCGATCTCGAGAACGACCTCGACAGGATCGCGGACGGTGACGCTACGCGCGCCGATTGGCTCAAGGGCTTCTACTTCGGCGCCGCGGATCACAAGGGTCTTCGCCAGGTCGTCGACAATCTCGGTGAGATCGACGCCCGCGAGATCAACTCCGTGCGTATCGCAGACGACATCACGCTGCGCATCGGGCGGTACGGACCGTACCTCGAGGTGATCGATCCCGATGCGGGGCCGGATGCCACGCCGCGGCGCGTGAACATCCCGCAGGATCTCGCACCGGACGAGCTCACAGCGGCCAAGGCCCGCGAACTCATCGAGGCGCCCGTTCAGTCCGACCGAGAGCTTGGCGTGAACCCGGCGAACGGCAAGCTCGTCGTCGTGAAGGACGGTCGATTCGGTCCTTATGTAACGGAGGTTGAGGCGGAAATCGAGCCGGTCCCCGACTCGGTGGACATCACAGATGCCGTCGACGAGGTCGTCGACCTCGAGACGGGCGAGGTGCGAGCCACCAAGAAGAAGGCGGCGAAGCCTGCCAAGGCCGCGAAAGCAGCGGACAAGCCGCGCACGGCATCCCTCTTCAAATCGATGGATCCGGCGACGGTCGACTTCGAGACAGCACTGCGCCTTCTGGATCTGCCTCGGACCGTCGGGGACGACCCGGAGTCCGGCGAGCCGATTCTGGCCCAGAACGGCCGGTACGGCGCCTACCTGAAGAAGGGCGCCGACACGCGGTCGCTCCCGGGCGAGGACGACATCTTCACGATCGATCTCGCCGGCGCGCTCGAGCTCTTCGCCCAGCCGAAGTACGGAGCACGGCGTTCGTCGAGCGCCCTGAAGGAATTCGACGCTGATCCGGTGAGCGGCAAGCCGGTGCGGGTCAAGGACGGCCGATTCGGTCCGTATGTGACCGACGGCGAGACGAACGCCACGATTCCGCGCGGCGAATCCGTCGACGACGTCGACTTCGAACGTGCCAAGCAGCTCCTCGCAGACAAGCGCGCAAAGGGTCCGGCGAAGCGGACGACCACGCGGCGCACCACGTCGAAGTCGTCGTCGGCGGCTACAAAATCCACGGCCGCGAAGTCGGCAGGAACGAAGGCCACGACCGCGAGGGCCTCGACGGCGAAGGGCACGACCGCGAAATCCTCGTCGGCGGCATCGACGGCCACGCGGACGACGAAGACGTCCACGAGGACCGTCGCGAAGACGACGACCGCGAAACCGACTGCAAGGAAGACGACAGCCGCGAGGACCGCGAAGTCGTCGACCGCGAAGTCGACAGTGACGAAGCCGGCCGGCGAGGACTCGTGACGGGCAAGGAGCAGGAGGCGGTCCCGTCCGCGACCGATCAGGACGGGGCATCCGCTCGCCCGCGCGGGCTCTTCATCACGTTCGAGGGTGGAGACGGGTCTGGCAAGTCGACGCAGTCCAGGCTGCTCGCCGAGCACCTCCGCAACGGGGGACATACCGTGCTGCACACTCGGGAGCCAGGAGGCACGGAGGTGGGTCACGAGATCCGCGAGCTCGTGCTGCATCATCGTGGCGACATCGTTCCGCGCGCCGAGGCGCTCCTCTATGCTGCTGACCGCGCGCATCACGTTGAGACGGTGGTCCGCCCGGCACTCGCTTCTGGCGTGACAGTGGTGCAAGACCGCTACCTCGACTCGTCCGTCGCGTATCAGGGCGTCGGCCGCGAGCTGGACGCTGCGGAGATCCGCGAGCTCTCGCTGTGGGCGACCGAGGGCCTGCTGCCCGACCTCACCGTGCTGCTCGACCTCGACGAGGCGGATGCCCGCAGCCGCCTCGACGCCGCGAACAAGCGTTTCGATCGGCTGGAGGCGCAAGGTTCGGAGTTCCACGCACGTGTGAGAACGGCGTTCCTCGCGCTGGCCGAAGTGGAGAGCAGCCGATTTCTGGTGGTCGACGGATCAGAGCCCTCGCCCGACCTCGCCGTGCAGATCGCGGAGCGGGTGGACGAGCTACTCGCCGAGCGCGGAATCGGGCCGGCGTCGCCGGCATCCGGCAGTGACGTCCGTACCGGGTAGCGTCGAACCATGCCGGTAGCCCAGATGTCCGTGTGGGACGACCTCGCCGGACAGCCGGAGGCCATCGCGTCGTTGCGTGCGGCGGCTGCGGCGACGGCATCCGCCGCGATGACGCACGCCTGGCTCATCACCGGGCCGCCCGGATCCGGTCGGTCGAACCTCGCCTACGCGTTCGCCGCTGCACTGCTCAGTTCGGATGGCGCTGACGGCGATCCCGTCACGACGCGCGAGGTGCAGGCGAGGACGCATCCGGATCTCGCTGTGCTCAGCACGGAACGGGTCATCATCTCGATCGACGAGGTGCGCTCGCTCGTCTCGAGTTCGCAGTTCTCGCCATCCGTGAGCCGGTACCGCGTGATGGTCATCGAAGACGCCGACCGCATGTCGGAGCGCACCTCCAACGTGCTGCTCAAGGCTCTCGAAGAGCCGCCGGAGCGTACGGTCTGGATCCTCTGCGCACCCAGCGACGCAGATCTCCTGCCCACTATCAGGTCGAGGGTGCGGACCGTCCGTCTTCGGGTGCCGTCGGTCGCGGACGTCGCCGAGCTCATCGAGCACCGGGACGGCGTCGCCGCCGAGATCGCCGAACGTGCCGCGCGCCACGCGCAGAGTCACATCGGCATGGCTCATCGGCTTGCGACGAACACCGAAGCCAGGGAACGACGCGAGGAGACCCTCGAGCTCGCACTGGGCATCCGCACCGTCGCCGACGTGATAGCCGGGGCGGCCAGGCTGATCGAGATCGCAGGAGCGGATGCCAAGGCCATCACCGAGGAGCGCGACGCCGAAGAGCGTGCACATGCGCTGCAGTCGCTCGGAGTGCAGGAGGGCGGAACGATCCCGCCACAGCTCCGCAGCCAGCTGCGGCAGCTGGAGGAAGACCAGAAACGACGAGCGACGCGTAGTCTGCGCGACGGCATCGACCGCATTCTCACCGACCTGCTCTCGCTGTATCGGGACATCCTGACGCTGCAGATCGGCGCAGGAGCGAACCTGGTCAACGTGGAGCTGGAGGAGCGGCTGGCGATGTCGGCACGCACGTCGACGGCCGCGCAGACACTGGCGACCATGGATGCCGTGCAGACCGCTCGTGAGCGGATCGAGAGCAATGTCGCGCCGGCACTCGCACTCGAGGCGATGCTGGTTTCGGCGCGACGGCCGAGGAACCCCGAAGGGGAAAGGGAGACCCGATGACGAGCTCGAGGCGCTGGTGGCGCACGGGGGTGGTGGTGGCGATCGCCGCCGTCGTCTCCCTGACCCTGAGCGGATGCTTCCCCGCGGCACGTCCGCCGGCCACCTCGACTCCCCGCGCCGAAAAGGTCGCGACGGCGTTGCAGCCGTTCTACGACCAGCAGCTCGACTGGAGCACCTGCGGCAAGTTCCAGTGCGCAGATGCGAAGGTTCCGCTGGACTGGTCCGATCCTGGATCGGGCAGCGTGAAACTTGCTCTGATCAGGCATTATGCAACGGGCAAACGCCTCGGATCGCTGCTCGTGAACCCCGGCGGCCCTGGCGGATCCGGCGTGGACTTCGTCAAGAACTCGCTCGACTACGCGGTCGACACGAACCTGCAGCAGCACTACGACATCGTGGGCTTCGACCCACGCGGTGTCGGATCGTCCACCGCAGTGAAGTGCTACGGCCCCAAGCAGATGGACGACTACCTGTTCGGCATCACGCCCGGGCAGCGTGGATCCGATCAGTGGATCGCCGAATCGACGCAGCAGGCGGCGAGCTTCGCTGCCGCATGCAAGCAGAACACCGGCTCGCTGCTGGGCGAGGTCGGGACCTCGAGCGCAGCCCGTGACCTCGACGTGCTCCGCGCCGTGCTCGGGGACGCCAAGCTCAACTACCTCGGCTATTCGTACGGAACGCTGCTCGGGGCGACCTACGCGGGGCTGTATCCGAAGAAGGTCGGTCGCATGGTGCTCGACGGAGCGCTCGACCCGGCCTCCTCGAACTTCGACGTGAATCTCGGTCAGTCCAAGGGCTTCGAGTCGGAACTCACGTCCTATCTCACGGACTGCCTGAAGCGGAAGGGATGCCCGTTCTCCGGATCCGTGGACAACGCGCTCTCCACGGTGTCGAACCTGCTGGCATCCCTGGATGCGAGCCCGATCCGCAACTCGGACGGCCGCGAGCTCGGCGCGAACACCATGGTCACCGCGATCATCTACCCGCTTTACGACTCGAGTGCGTGGAGCGCACTCGACAAGCTCTTCGAAGACGTCATGCAGGGAAGCGCGCGGGTGGCCTTCATTCTCGCGGACGCCTACTACGACCGGAATTCGGATGGCTCGTATTCGGACAACTCGACCGAGGCCTTCGTCTCGATCAACTGCCTCGACTATTCGGTGGATGCGAGCCCGGCAAGCATGCGCGTGCAGGCGGCGGAGTTGACCAAGGCGGCACCGGTGATCGGTCCCTACATGTCGTACGGCGACATCGGCTGCGCGGTCTGGCCGTATAAGCCGACTCGCACAGAGGGCCCGATCCACGCAGCCGGCGCTGCGCCCATCCTCGTCGTCGGCACGACGGGCGATCCAGCGACTCCGTACCAATGGGCGGTCAACCTGTCGAAGCAACTCGACAGCGGCCACCTGATCACGTATCACGGGCACGGTCACACGGCGTACAACAAGTCCAACTCGTGCGTGAACGATGCGGTGGACTCCTTCTTCGTGCAGGGGACGGTGCCGAAGACCGATCCGGAGTGCTGATAGTTGCACCCACTGCAATACTGGGGGCGTGGATCTCGTCGGTGACGCTGCGGTGGCACAGGGAGGCGTGCGCGAACGCAAGCGGCTCGCTACCCGGAATGCCATCCAGCACGCCGTGCTGACGCTCTCGCTGGAACGCGGATTCGACGGGGTCACGGTCGAGGAGATCAGCCACGCCGCAGGCGTGTCACCGCGCACCTTCTTCAACTACTTCCCGACGAAAGAGGCGGCGGTCCTCGGCGACGTGCCCGAGATGCCGCACGGCGAGCCCGTTGAGCGGTTTCTGGAAGCCGGGCCGGACCAGCCGATCCTGGACGGCATCCGCGATCTCCTGATCTCGACGGTGGACGACGAGGCGAATGTCGGCCACGCGGATACCGAAGCGCTCCGTCGGCGGCTGTTGCGCGAGCATCCGTATCTCTTCACGCTGCGCATGGCCAGCATGAAGCAGCTCGAGCTCGAGCTCGGATCGGTCATCGAGCGGCGCCTGGTGCGTGATCATCCGGATTCCTCCGACGACCTGGAGCGGCTGCACAGCAGGGCGCGTCTCGTGACGTACGTGGCGTTCGCGGCGATCCGTCACGCGTGGTCGTGCTGGGCGGAGGGCGGCGGCCGGGGATCGCTGAGCGAGAGACTCGTCGCCTCGTTCGCAGAACTGCAGTCGCTGGTGCGCGAGCACGTGTGAGCAGCGGCCGGGAGATGGTCGGAACCGCTTCCGGAATCCGGTAAGCTTTCATGCTGTGCGCGCGGGAGACCGCGTCACGCCGCCTTAGCTCAGTCGGCAGAGCGATTCACTCGTAATGAATAGGTCAAGGGTTCGATTCCCTTAGGCGGCTCCACCAGAAGATTGGCCCCGGAAGGGGCCAATCGTGATTCCGGGAAGCGCAAATTCGGCGGTCGCCGTATCGTAGTTCAACTGGCGCGTGCGCCGTGCAGGAACATCGATGATACGGCGGCGGCAGTGTCTTCGATGCCACCGCGGCCAGTCGTCGTCGTGTCCAGTGCCGCTCTGATCAGGCCGGAGAACAGGTCCAGCTGTACCTCAGCGGGAAGGTCCTGCCTGAGGGAGCCGTCCGCGAATCCTCGGCGGAACAGCGCGCGCATCGGCTCTGTCACCCTGGCGTCAAAGTCCGGATACGTCTTGCTGTACGTGGCGCTGTCTGCGCTCAGCGCGGCGAACTTGCCGCCCGTGGCGAGGATGGCGCGAGCGAGACGTGCCACTGCCTCGTCGAAGGAGGCCGAGTCCAGGTTGGCTTCCGCGATCCGCGTCGCAAGCTCCTGGACGCTCGCCGCCGCCATCGCGTTGAGCAGGTCCTCTCGGCTCGGGAAATACCGGTAGAGCGTCGCGCGGCTGATTCCGGCGGACGCCGCGATCTCATCCATGCCGGCGGCTTCTCCGCGCGTGGTGAGGAGCTTCGCCGCGCCGTCGATGATGGCGGCCTGTGTTCGCAGACGTGATGCCTCGCCCTTGGTCATCCTCGGGTCCTCGATGTCGATGTGATGCGAGTGTATGCAATCTAGACGGTCGAGATGGTTAATGAGACACTGATGTCTCTATATGGTACAAAAGTGTTCGTTTGGAGAGTCATGTACGCACGAGTGCAAACCATCCATCAGCCGGCTGAGAAGCTCGACGCACTTGCGAAGCTCGCGCACGAGCAGCTCGCTGCGGCGCCCGAACTGCCCGGATTCCGAGACCTCTACTACCTCGTCGACCGCGACAACGGAAAGGCGCTGGTGATCTCGTTCTGGGACACCGAAGCCGACGTGCGGCACCTGGAAGCCAACAACGCATCGGTGCGGGAGCAGGTCAAGGCGGAGGCCAGACTCGAGTCGCCGATATCCGAGGTGTTCGAGGTCGCAGTCGGACCCTGATCGAGAACCGATCCGGCGCGGCCACTGCCGCCCTAGGTCACGCGCGGTGCGCTCCTTGCCGGAGTCGGGCCAGGCGGTGCAGACCCGGCCGCACTACGCTGGCCGCAGGTGCAAGACGCGGCGGTCGAGCGATGACGGGGGAGCGATGAGCGACATCCGATGGGGCATTCTGGGCACGGGCGGCATCGCTCACACGTTCGCCAAGGACCTCGTCGATGACGGGCACGAGCTCGTCGCGGTCGGGTCGCGGGCGCGCGAGACGGCGGATGCCTTCGCGGACGAGTTCGGCATCCCCACGGCGCATCCGAGCTACGAGGAGCTGGTCGCAGACGACGACGTCGACGTCGTCTACGTCGCGAGCATCCATCCGGAGCATGCGGCGCACGCCGAGCTGGCGCTCTCCGCGGGAAAGCACGTGCTGGTCGAGAAGCCGTTCACGCTGAACGCGCCACAGGCCAGGCGCATCGTGGAACTGGCCGCGGACCGCAACCTGCTGATCATGGAGGCGATGTGGACCCGCTTCCTGCCGCACGTGGAGCGCATCCGCCAGATCATCGATCACGGACGACTCGGAGTGCTCCGCGAATTCGCCGCCGACCATCTGCAGCTGCTGCCGGCGGATCCGCAGCATCGCATCAACGCGCTCGAACTCGGCGGCGGTGCGCTGCTCGACCTCGGCATCTACCCCCTCTCGTTCGCGTCGATGCTCTTCGGTGCGCCCGAGTCGGTGCACGCATCCGCTCGATTCAGCGCGACAGGAGCGGATGCCGCCACCGACGTCGTGCTCGGCTATGGGGACCGTGCGCTTGCCGTCGCTCGGTGCGCCAGCGATGTGCGCGGCACAAACACGGCCACGATCATCGGAACGGATGCGCGCATCGAGATCGACTCCGTCTGGTACGCGCCGACCAATTTCCGCGTCGTGACGCCGCAGGGCGAGGTCACAGAGGAGTACAAGACGCGCATCATCGGCCAGGGGATGCAGTTCCAGGCTCGCGAGGTGGAGCGGCTCATCGAGTCCGGTCTCACCGCCAGCAGCGTGATGCCGCCTGCCGAGTCGATCGCGATCATGCGCACGCTGGACGACGTGCGGGAGCGGATCGGGCTGGTGTACCCGCAGGAGCGCTGATCGGATTCGGATGACGAACGGTGGCGCACTCTCACAGGGTGCGTTACTACACTCGTCGGAATGCACGACGACTCCCCCCAGTCGCGCCGTGGCGGTCGTCCCGACGACTCCACCGATTCGCCTTTCGACGCGCTCGGCCTGAACGCGCTGTTCGGCGACCCCACGAGGGAGAACCCCGTGGTGGATGGCCCCACCGCGCAGCCCACATACCCAGCGACATCCGCACCGGCTGAGCCTTCGGCACCCGCGCCGTCTGCTCCGGCCTTCTCGTGGTTCGACGACGAGCCACAGGCTCCGGCCGCGAATCCGTTCATCTCCGCTCCATTGCCCGTTCCGGCGCCGCCATTCGACGGAGCACCTGTGCCGCCCACGTCGACCACGCTGCCGCCCTCGCCGAGCAGCCAGGGTGCCACGGCCTTTGCGGACACGATCTCCTCGCATCCGCCGGCTCATCTGTTCCCATGGCGCCCCGCACCGCAGCCGTCAGCCGAGGCTCAGCCCGTACAGCAGCCGACTTCTGTTCAGCAGCAGCCGACGGTGCAGCCGAGCTCGGTTCAGCAGCAGCCGACGGTGCAGCCGACACCGGTACAGCAGCCTCCGGCGCAGCAGGTCCCGATGGCCGAGCCCCTGAGCTCTCGGCAGTGGACGCCGTCTGCCACGCCGGTGTGGTCGCAACCCCCGGCGCAGAATTGGTCGCAACCCCTGGCTCAAGATGTGTCGCAGCCCTCTGCGCAGGGATGGTCACAGCCCGACGGGCAGGGCCGGACGCGGTCCACTGCACCGGCATGGATACCGCCGATCGCGTCAGAGCCGGCGGGGAAGCCGATGGAGCCGACGGAGTTCGGTGAGCCAGTCGCGGACCCTCGCGTCGCGTTGACGCTGCCGTCTGCATCCGCCCCCACCCCGGAGTCCGCGCCGGCGACGCCGGCCGAGGCCGCCGAGGACTTCTGGCGTCGGCAGACCGACGCTTCGTCGATGCAGCCGTGGGAGAACTCCGGACACGTCGAGCACGACAGCACTGCTCGCCTCGACACGGTCCGGCGGGAAGACGAGCGAGCGGCATCCGTGTTCTCCGGCGACGTGCCGGCCCCACGGGCGTGGCATGATCCGGAGCAGGACCCTGAAGCGGCCGCGTGGCCGACGCAACCGGCGGTCGGCAGTGCGGCGGGATTCGACGACGGTCCGGATCCGCTGACCGGCGGACTGGGCGCCCTGTTCGGTGGGCTGTCACAGGATGACGACGAGCCGCGGCATCCGATCCAGGAAACGTCGGCGGATGCTGAGCAGTCGCAGGAGCGATGGATGCGCCCGCGTTGGGATCAGTCGCGTGCGGAAGAGGAACCCGTCTCGTTCGAGGTGTCGACCGACTTCGATCTGACCGAGGTGCGGGCATCCGGTTCGCTTGCCGGACTCGCGCGCCCCGCGTGGATGGGTGAGCAGCCTGGGACGCCCGACCCGTTCGGCGCAGGGCAGGTGCAACGCGACGACGCGTGGCAGGACGAGAGCGATCAAGCGGAGCGGCCGGCCGGCCCGCCCCCAGAGCTTCCCTGGCTGTCGAGCGACACTGCTGCCGTGGCCATCGCCTCCTCGGCACGGCCGTCGTCGTTCTCATGGTTCGGCGCCGATGGTGCGGCGGATGATGCGCCCGATGGTGCGGAGCACGCCGGCGGCAGCCCCTTCGCCTCCGGCACTACCATTCGCGAGGACGACGTCCAGGACGCCAGACCCACCGAGGAGGACAGGTACCAGTCCGCGGTCGAGCCGGACGGCTTCGCGCCCGTCGCTCCTGCGTCTTTCATCGCTGTGGTCCCCGACCCGACTCCCTCGAGCCCCGTGCCCTTCGACCCGCCGCGGACTGAAGCTGCGCCGCTCGAGCCGGGTCAGTTCGAGCCGTCACAGTTCGAGTCGTCGGCGCTCGATGACCGGCAGTTCGCGGCATCGTCGCTCGGCGCTGAGCCGCCGGTGACCCAGGCCTTCGCTGCGGAGCCGTTCGCTTCAGATCCGTTTGCTGGGGAGCCGCTCATCGCAGCGCCGTTCATTGCAGAACCCTCAGCCGCAGTGCCATCGGCCGCAGAGCAGCTCTCCGGACGGCCGCTTGCCGCGGCACCCGTCGCCGACGAACCGGTCGGCCAGGAGTCAACCGGGTATCCGGGGCACGTGCAGGGGCCGGAGTGGCCGTTCGCCAGCGATCCCGCCGACGACGTGACCCGCGCACCCGCGCAGGACCTGCACGAATCCGACGGGGATGCCTGGCTCAAGTCGGCAACGGCCCTTCTGTTCGGCACAGATGCCGTTGCGTCCGAGCCGGCGGCGGCCGACGCTCCGGTGACCGAGCCGGCGATCGGCGTTCCCTTCGGTGGATATGCGGATCGTGCGGACGAGAATCCGACGTTCGCGCAGGACGCTGTCGAGACGGCGCCCGCGTGGCCGCTCGCGGCGATCGACGACGTGTCCGAGCCGCCCACACCGTTCGCCGTGGATGCCGACGCACAGACGACCGCGTTCGAACGGCCGTGGGATCCGTTCGGATTCGCGGAATCGGACGACGTCGAGGCACCAGAGGAAACGGACTCGTTCGGCGCGACGAATGCCCCGACGACGCCATTCGTCGTCGCGGCATCGGCGACTGCAGCGTTCGGCGCTGCCGGGGCGGGCACGGCCGAATACGGTGCTGGCGCGTCCGCTGCCGCGTCGTTCGGCGCGAGTGCGGCATCCGCGTCGTCGCAACCTCTGCGCGCGCGTGACCTCGCAGCCCAAGAGATGTCCGGTTCGGATGCCGGCTTCGGCGGTTCCTCCGCAGTCGGCGGGGCTGGCGGCGGAATCGGCAGCGGTGTCGCAGGCGGTGCAGGCAACGGCGGGTCGGGCGGATCCGGTGGCGGAGGTCGATCCGGCGGCGGCTCGGGAAGCAACGGCGCCGGGGGCAAGGGATCCGGACGTGGCGGCTCGGGCCGTGGAGGTTCCGGTAACGGAGGTTTCGGACGTGGCGGCTCGGGCGGCGGCCCTGGTCAATTCTTCAACGGCATTCTGACGTGGATCCGTCGCAACCCACGCACGTCGCTGATCGCCGCCATCGTTGTCGGGGTGGTCGTGCTCGGTGCGCTTTCATTCGGCATCGGTGCCGCGACGTCGCCGGCCAGCGCGCTCGGTGCGGCACCATCCGGAAGCGCGAGTGCGACGCCGACTGCCACGGCGACGGCTCGTCCGACACCGACGGCCGCGGCTGCGGCGAGCAAGATCCGCACGTGCTCCGTGGACTCGTATGCCTCGGCATCCGGATTCGGAACGCTCGAGGCGCAGGTGGTGAACGCCACGACCGGCGAGGTGCTGTACGACCGGAACGGCTCGAATCCCGCGCCGACGGCAAGCGTGCTGAAGATGCTCACCGCGGCCGCGGCATACAGCATCTTGGGTCCGGACTACCGCGTTCCGACCACTGTCGTGAAGGGCTCGCAGCCCGGCCAGGTGGTCGTCATCGGCGGCGGGGACGTGACGTTGACACGACTTCCGACCGGACAGAACTCGTTCTACACGAACGCGCCCCACCTCGACGACCTGGCGAATCAGGTGAAGCAGGCATGGGCATCCGATCCGTCGAATGCGGGTCAGCAGATCACCTCACTCGTCGTGGACACCTCGCTGTACTCCGGCCCGGTGTGGGAGAGCAGCTGGGACGAGCACGAAGAGCGCGTCGTGGAGGGATCGACGCCGTACATGACCTCGTTCATGGTGGACGGCGACCGCAACGATCCGACAGCTGTCGAGTCGCCGCGCAGCACGGATCCGGTGGGACGCGCCGCGAACGCCCTCGCCGACGACCTGGGCGGCAACATCTCCGTCAGCCAGGGCAGGGCGCCGGCGGGCGCCAAGCAGCTCGGTCAGGTGCTCTCGCAGCCGGTGTCGGCACTCGCAGAGCAGGCGCTCACCTATTCGGACAACACGATCATGGAGGAGCTGGCTCGCCTCGTGGCCATCAAGGCCGGAACGGGCAACAGCTTCTCGGCGATCAACGCGGGAACGCTCAAGGGACTGCAGGCCTACGGCATCGACGAGACGGGGCTCTACTTCGCCGACGGATCGGGACTGAGCGCCAACAACAAGGTGCCAGCCTCCTATCTCACGCGCTTCCTGGTGAAGGTGCTGAACCGCGAGGGATCCCTCGGTTCGATCTACGACGGCATGCCTGTCGCAGGTAAGACCGGCACCCTCGGTCCGGGTTACGGCCGCTTCGACGGGTCCTTCTCGTCCGCAGCCGTCGGAAGCGTGAACGCGAAGACCGGCTGGATCGACACCGCGCGCACGCTCGCCGGGGTGATCCACGCGAAGGACGGCACCAACCTCACGTTCGCCATCTACGCCCTGAACTATCCGGGCGACGATGCTGCGCTCTCGGCGATCGACAACCTGACGACCGCGTTCTACGAGTGCGGTAACAACCTGTCGAACAACTGATCGAGGCGAGAGCCGACCGAGCTCGCTCGGTCGGGCGTGCCGATGAGGTTGTCGAGCGGCGCGCCGCGAACGCAACTGATCGAGACGGGTGCCTACCGAGCTCGCTCGCGCCCGCGGATCATGCCCGCCCGAAGTCGTCCTCGAGTCGTACGACGTCGTCTTCGCCGAGGTGGTCGCCCGGCTGCACCTCGATGATGACCAGGGGCCGTCCTGATCAACCTAGGCTTGCAGCATCCGACAGGGTGCACGAGGAGGTGCGATGCCGTCGAGCGACGACGCCGAGGTCCATCCGGTAGCCAGGGCGGAGGCGACGCCGCGGGATCCGGATCGGTTCGATCCGCCGTCCGCCGCCGACACAGCGACGGCCGCCGAGGTGCTCCGGACCTGGTGGCTCGCGGAGGTCGGCGAGCTCGCCGGTTTCGAGGCGCGGACGCGGGCCGGCCAGGCCGATGCCCTGCACCAGGCGAGGGTGCGCGTGCGCGCGTTGCGCAGCGTGGCATCCGTGTATCGCAGGGTGTTCGACCGCCGGACTCGACGCACGCTCGAGGCTCCACTGAAGGTGTACGGCGCCGTGCTCGGCGCGGCGCGCGACGCTGAGGTGCGCGAGCAGGCGCTGGGCGCCCTGCTGGACAGCGCCGAGAACGCCGGTGCCTCCTGGGGCGACCGCGCGCGCGACGACGGCCTCGTCGCTGCCCTCGGCGCTCTTCGCAGCGACGCGCTCTCCGAGGCCGACAGCGCGACGCAGGTCGTGCTGCAACGGCTGGACAGCGCCGATCATGCGTCTCTGATGCTGCGGCTGACAGCCCTGGTCGTCGACGCGCCCGCCGGCCCCGCAGGGGACCATCCGATGGAAGCCGTGGCTCGCGGTGAGCTGAGCCGGGCCGCGACGCGAGTGTCACACCGAGCCGTGAGCGCACTGCGGCCATCGGCGACGCTCGAGCAGCTGCATGAGCTGCGGAAGGCGTGCCGCCGGCTGCGCTACGCCGCGGAGGCGGCGGGTACGGATGCGGAACGGCTGGCTGAAGCGGCGGAGGCGGTGCAGAACGCGCTCGGCGACCATCGCGATGGCGTCCTGCTGGCGGGGGAGCTGTGGGCGCGAGCCGATAGCGAGAAGCAGAGCACGGCATCCGCTCTTCGCAATCTCGCAGAGAAGACGGATGCCGCTGCGCGCGACGCCCTGTCGACGTGCGGCGAGCTGCTGGCAGCGCTCACCGCCGAGGTGCAACGGTTGCGCTGAGCGGGGTCGCGTCCGGGTGCACAGCGCGCTCCGGCGTTCATTCGAACTCGCCGCCGCCCGTAGGCTGGTGCGATGAACGTCGAAGAAGCCGTCATCATCGATGTCGTGCGCACGCCAAGCGGCCGCGGCAAACCAGGGGGTGCCCTCAGCGGCATCCATTCCGTCGATCTGCTGGGCGGCCTGCTCGCCGAGATCGTGCGACGCAACGATCTCGACCCTGGCGTCATCGACGACGTCATCGCGGGATGCGTCGGACAGGTGGGCCAGCAGTCCTTCAACACAGCACGCAATGCCGTGCTCGCAGCAGGGTTCCCCGAGCATGTTCCCGGCACCACGCTCGACCGCCAGTGCGGATCCAGCCAGCAGGCCGCGCACTTCGCGGCGCAGGCGATCATGGCAGGCGTGCAAGACGTGGTGATCGCGTGCGGTGTCGAGTCGATGAGCGCGATCCCGATCGGAACCTCGACCATCGGACGGGATCCGTACGGAACACGCTTCAGGGCCAGGTACTCCGAGGGACTCGTGAGCCAGGGCGTCTCGGCCGAGCTGATCGCGCAGAAGTGGGGCTTCTCCCGCAACGACCTCGACGAGTTCAGCGCCCGATCGCACCGCCTTGCGGCAGAGGCTGCCCAATCGGGGGAGTTCGAGCGCGAGCTCGTGCCCGTTCAGGTGACGGATGCGGAGGGCGCCGCACACGTCGTCACGGCCGACGAGACGGTGCGCGCGACCACGACGGTGGAGGGTCTCGCCGGGCTGAACCCGTCGTTCCGCACGGATGCCCTCGCCGATCGTTTCCCGGAGCTCGAGTGGAAGATCACGCCGGGCAACTCGTCACCGCTGACGGATGGGGCATCCGCCGCACTCATCATGAGCGCACGCCGCGCGGAACAGCTCGGACTGACTCCTCGCGCCCGGTTCCACTCCTTCACCGTGACGGGCAGCGATCCGCTCTACATGCTCACCGGGATCATGCCGGCCACCGCACGCATCCTGAAGCAGACGGGCCTGAACCTCGACGACATCGACGCGTACGAGGTGAACGAGGCGTTCGCATCCGTTCCGCTGGCGTGGCTGCGCGAGTTCGACGCGGATCCGGATCGCCTCAACGCGGATGGCGGGGCGATCGCGCTCGGACATCCGCTGGGAGCCAGCGGCACGCGCCTGCTCGGCACACTGCTCGCCCGACTCGAGCACACGGGCGGGCGCTACGGGCTGCAGACCATGTGCGAGGGCGGCGGAATGGCCAACGCGACGATCATCGAGCGGATCTGAACTGTCTTGCGCTCCGGTCCCCGCCCGGCGCGCCGCGGTTGGCCGGGCGCGCGGCTGGTTTTGTTTCGCCGGCAGAGCCGCCGAAACGAGGAGCGTGTTGCGTTTGCGGGATGGCCGGTGGCGCGCCGCTCGCTCGAGGAGCGATACAGAAGACCTACAACGGAGGAACATATGCAGATTCAGGAATGCAGTGCCATCGTCACGGGTGGCGCGTCCGGGCTGGGCAACGGGACCGCTCGGGTGCTGGCGGAGGCGGGCGCCAAGGTCGTGATCGTCGACCTGCCGTCGTCGCGAGGCGAGGAGGCCGCCGCGGAGCTCGGTGGTGTGTTCGCGCCGGCCGACGTGACGGATGCCGCGCAGGTGCAGGCGGCCGTGGACGCCGCGCAGTCGCTCGCACCGCTCCGCATCACGGTCAACTGTGCGGGAATCGCGACAGCGGGAAGAACCGTCGGACGCGAGGGACCGCTGGGCCTTGACGGATTCGAGCGCACGATCCGCATCAACCTCATCGGCACGTTCAACGTGATCCGCTTGACTGCGGCGGCCATGTCGGCGAACGAGCCCGTCGAGGCGCAGTCGCTGCCCGGCGTCCCGGCGACCCGCGAGCGCGGGGTCATCGTGAACACGGCATCCGTCGCGGCGTTCGATGGGCAGATCGGACAGGCCGCGTACTCGGCATCCAAGGGCGGCGTGGCCGCGATGACGCTGCCGGTCGCGCGGGACCTCTCGAAGCTGCTGATCCGGGTGATGACGATCGCGCCCGGCATCATGCAGACGCCGATGATGGCCGGGATGCCGGAGGACGTGCAGCGGTCGCTCGAGGAGCAGATCCCGCATCCGTCTCGCATGGGGACTCCTGCGGAGTACGCCGCGCTCGTGCGGCACATCGTGGAGAACCCGCTGCTGAACGGCGAGGTGATCCGGCTCGACGGCGCCATCCGCATGCAGCCCAAGTAACGGAACACTCAAGCCGCTGTCGAGCCACCCGTTTGTTATCGAGCAACCCCACTATTCGCGCGAATAATGGGGTGGCTCGGCAATAGGCGGGTGGCTCGCAGACATGGAGTGGGCCGCGGCGGGAGTGGGCGGGCAATAGGCGGGTGGTTCGCGTGCACCTGCTGGGTCACTCGCCCAGGGGGCCCGAGTGGGCGTCGAGGAACGCGTAGAGTTCCGCGTCGTCCACGCCGGGGAACGCACCCGTCGGCAGCGGGGACAGGATGTGCGAGTGCAGCCTGGCGCTCGGCCACGCCTTGTCCGCCCAGGACGTCTCGAGCGAGGCGTTCGGGATCCGACAGCACGACGGATCCGGACACGTCGACACCGCACGCACCGTGGTCTCGCGACCGCGGAACCACTTGGCATCCGCGAACGGGACGCCGGCCGTGATCGTGAAGCTCCCGTCATCGCCGCGGCCGGTCTGCGTCGCGCACCAGTAGGTGCCAGCCGGTGTGTCCGTGTACTGGTACAGCTCCGTGGTGCGGTTGGTCTGCGCGAACGCATCCCTCGCGCTCCACTTCTTGCAGACCAGCTGGCCCTCGATGGCGCCCGTCACATCCGTGGGCAACGGGAGGCCGTCGTTCTCGTAGCCCTTGTAGAGTGCGCCGTCCTCGCCGACGCGGAGGAAGTGCATCCGGATGCCGAGGTGCACGGTGATGAGGTTCGTCAGCCGGAGGGATGCGGCCTCGTGCGTCACGCCGAACGCGTCGCGGAAGTCCTCCACCGCGAGATCCCGATCCTTCTTCGCCTCCTGCAGGAAGGAGACCGCCGCGTTCTGCGGCATGAGGCAGCATGCAGCGAAGTAGTTGATCTCCAGTCGCTGGCGCAGGAACTCCGCATAGCTGGTGGGCTTCTCGTGCCCGAGCACGCGATGCGCGAGCGCCTGCAGCGCCATCGATCGCAGGCCGTGGCCGCCGGGGATCGACGCCGGCGGGAGGTAGATGCGTCCGTTCTCGAGGTCGGTGATCGATCGGGTCGAATTCGGCAGGTCGTCGACGTAGACGAGCTGGAATCCGAGGCGCTTCGCCATGACGCTCACCTCGCGGTGTGTGAGGGCGCCTGAGACGTGCCCGGATGCCTTCACCTGCTCCTCGGCGACCTGTTCGATCTCGGGCAGGTAGTTGTCGCGTCCGCGCATCTCTTCGCGCAGCTCGGTGTTGGCGCGCCTGGCCTCCTCCGGCGTCGCAATCGCCTTGCTCGCCTGCCGCGCCAGCTCGCGGTGCAGGCCGACGAGCGCGGCGAGCGTCTCGGTGGGGGTTCCCTTCGTCGGCCGCACGTCGGGCAGCCCGAGCGTTGTGTACAGGGCGGACTTCTGCGCCTTGCCGAGCTCGATCTCGTAGGCGGTGCGCTCATCTGGCGGCTCGGCGACGAGCAGGGTCGCGAGGTCGACGCCGATGGCGCCGGCGATCGACTGCAGCGTCGTGAGCTTGGGCTCGCGCTTGCCGTTCTCGATCATCGACAGCTGGCTCTGCGACAGTCCGACCAGCTCGCTGACCCGCTCCAGCGTGAGGCCGTGCTGGGTGCGGAAGTGGCGTATGCGGTGCCCGATGGTGGCGATGTCTGCGGTGTCGGCATCCATTCGTTGACGGTAGCAAAAGAATGCTGATTCTTTCGAACGGATTCTTGATGTCTCGCGCTTGAAGTGCCGTCAGAGTGAAGACAGCACCGCTGACGTGGACGAGTGAACCTGCCGAAACGTCGGCGCCGACGATGACGAGAGCAGGCGAGCATGACGATCACCCAGCGGCCCCGCACGCACCGCGTCCCGACAGCCGAGGGCACACCGAGCTCGACGCAGGCGCCGAGGGCTCGCGTCACCGCGACCCAGACCATACAGACCAGCCGGGCGGATGCTGAGGGCACCGACGTCCGCCCGGCTTCTTCCTCATCCGATCACGACCGAAGCCGCTGGGCGATCGGCACGACGGATGCCGCACTCGCCGAGTGGGTGCTCGGCATCGCGGACCTCACGCAGCCCGACGAGATCGTGTGGTGCGACGGATCCCGCGCCGAAGCCGACCGGCTCTTCAAGCTGCAGGTCGCGAACGGCCAGCTCATCCGGCTCAACCCGGAGTGGCGCCCTGGTAGCTACCTTGCGCGCACGGATCCCGGCGACGTTGCCAGGGTCGAGGCACGCACGTTCATCTGCTCCGACCGCGAGAGCGATGCCGGACCGACGAACAACTGGCGTGCTCCCGAGTCGATGCGCGTCGAGCTGAACGGGGTGTTCGCCGGAAGCATGCGCGGTCGCACCATGTACGTGGTGCCGTTCTCGATGGGACCCGTCGGAGGAGCCATCTCGCAGCTCGGCGTCGAGCTCACCGATTCGCCCTACGTCGTCGTGTCCATGGGCATCATGACCCGCATGGGACGCGCGGCGCTCGACCTCATCGAGGCGGGGGATCCGTGGGTGCGCACCGTGCACAGTGTCGGCTATCCGCTGAGGGATGCCGTCGGCAGCCGGCGCAACGACGTCGCCTGGCCGTGCAACGAGACGAAGTACATCGTGCAGTTCCCGCAGGACCGCGAGGTGTGGTCGTACGGATCCGGATACGGCGGCAACGCCCTGCTTGGCAAGAAGTGCTTCGCGCTGCGGATCGCCTCGCAGATGGCCAGGGAAGAGGGCTGGCTCGCCGAGCACATGCTCATCATCAAGGTGTCGTCGCCTGCCGGCCGCACGCATCACATCGCAGCAGCGTTCCCGTCGGCGTGCGGCAAGACGAACCTCGCCATGCTGCGGTCGCAGCTGCCAGGCTGGCGCGTCGAGACGATAGGTGACGACATCGCCTGGCTGAAGCCGGATGCGACGGGTCGCCTGCGCGCCATCAACCCGGAGCGCGGCTTCTTCGGCGTGGCGCCGGGCACGGGGGAGTCGACGAACCGTTCGGCGGTCGAGACGATGTGGGGCAACACCATCTTCACGAACGTCGCGCTCCGCGACGACGGAGACGTGTGGTGGGAGGGGCTCACCGACACGCCACCGGCCCACCTGATCGACTGGCGCGGCGAGGACTGGACGCCGGAGACGGGCCGCACGGCGGCACATCCGAATTCGCGGTTCACGGTGCCGGCCGAGCAGTGCCCGACCATCGCGGACGACTGGGAGGACCCGGACGGCGTGCCGATCGACGCGATCGTCTTCGGCGGTCGTCGGGCGACGAACGTGCCGCTTGTACTGCAGGCCAGGGATTGGAAGCACGGGGTGTTCCTTGGTGCGACGGTGGCATCAGAGCAGACGGCAGCCGCGGAGGGGACGGTCGGCGAGCTGCGCCGGGATCCGTTCGCGATGCTGCCGTTCTGCGGCTACAACATGGCCGACCACTGGGCGCACTGGCTGGACATCGGCGAGCGACTGGGATCCGCGGCTCCGGCGGTCTTCCAGGTGAACTGGTTCCGCAGGGGGCCGGACGGCTCGTACCTGTGGCCGGGGTTCGCGGAGAACATGCGGGTGCTCGCCTGGATGGCCGGGCGGCTGGAGGGGACGGCGGCCGCGGTCGACGCACCGGTCGGCAGGGTGCCGGCGCGGGCATCCCTCGACGTCGACGGGCTGGAGCTTGATCCGGATGCCCTCGATCGCCTCTTCGAGATCGACCGCGCAGCCTGGCTGGCCGAATGCGACCTGACCGAGGACTTCTTCGCGCGGTTCGGCGGACGGGTCCCCGCTGCGCTCGGTGCGGAGCTGGAGTCGCTGCGATACCGCCTGCGCCACTGACGCCACTGTCGTTCCACCGGGCCGGAGGCATCCGTCCTGTGGCACCTAATCTGCGTTCCGTCTTCAGGATGGCGGGTGCGCCGGTGGCTATATGCGACTCGACGTTCAGCCCTCCTGAAGACGAAACGCGGCCGGGCCCGCACGTGAGCGCTGACCTGCCGGTCTCGCTCACACCAGCAGCTGATGTTTCGCGAGGTCGCGGTACAGGGGGGTGGTCTCCACGAGCTCGGAGTGCGTGCCCGTGCCGATGACGCGTCCCCGATCGATGACCACGATCTGGTCGGAGTCGACGACGGTGGAGAGCCGGTGCGCGATGACGATCAACGTGCGGTTCTCCGCGACGGCGTCGATCGCCTCGCGCATCAGCTGCTCGTTGCGTCCGTCGAGACTCGACGTGGACTCGTCGAGCAGCAGGATCGGCGGAGCCGCCAGCAGCGCTCGCGCGATCGCGAGACGCTGGCGCTCACCGCCGGAGAGCATCACCCCGCCCTCGCCGACCGGAGCGTCCAGTCCGAGCGTGGTGCGCTCGAGCACCTCGGTGAGGTTGACGGCGTGCAGCACATCGATGCACTGCTGCTCGGTAGCGTGCGGAACGGCGAGCGTCAGGTTGTCGCGGAGCGAACCGGCGAGTGCCGGCGCATCCTGCTCCACATAGCCGATCTGGGCGCGCAGCTTCGTGCGGTCGACGTTGCGGATGTCGAGTCCGCCCATCGAGATGGATCCGCTGTTCGGGTCGTAGAACCGCTCGATCAGTGCCAGGATCGTGCTCTTTCCCGCGCCCGACGGGCCGACGAGCGCGGTCCGCTTGCCGCGAGGTGCCGCGAAACTCACGCCGTGCAACACCCCAGCTTCCGTGTCCGCGTCGGATGCCGTCATCCCGCTCATCGAAGCACCGCGCGGCAGCGAGATGGCGACGGTCTCGATCAGGGCTTCCGGAATCGGAGCGGCATCCGCGGTGCCGCCGATGCCCGAACTCCCGAGTGTGTTCGGTGCGTGCTCGAGCGCGGTGTCGCCCTCGAGCACGGATTCGGCCTCCGCGGCTCGTGCAGCCCTGGCCGCGACGACAGCGTCGGGGTAGGCGAACCGCACGTCCGTGAACGCGATGGCCGAGGCATCCGGGTTCACCGCAGCGTTCGCAGGGCCCACGATGACAGCACGCTGGTCGACCGGAAGATCGTTCGCGTCCTCGCTCGGCAGGTCGACGATCTCCTGGATGCGTCCCAGCGCGCCGAGCGCCGAGTTCACCGACGTGAAGGCGCCGAACGCCTGGCCGAGCGGAAGGATCATCATGAACAGGAACAGGATGAACGCCACGAGGCTCGCCACGGTGATGGCGCCGCTCGCGACCCGGTATCCGCCGACGCCGAGCACCACGAGGAACGACACCTGCATGGCGATGCCCGCCACGGGGACGACCAGGGCCGAGATCTTCGCGACCTTCACGCCCATGCTGTAGGCGGCCGTGGCATCCGCTTCCACACCCTGGATCTCACGCTGGGTGGCGCCCGCAGCGCGGATGGTGCGCACCGACGTGATCGCACGCTCGACAGATGCCGCCAGATCGCCGACCCGCTGCTGGGCCTTGGTGCTCGCCACGCGGATGCGCCCGGAGAGCAGCACGACGACCACGATCGACACCGCGATGACGAGCACGGTCAGACCGAGGAGCACCGGGTCGATGACGAGCATCGCGATGAGGGCGCCGATGAACGTCAGGGCGCCGCCGACCGCTTCGACGAGCCCCTGGGTCAGCACTGCTCGCAGGAGCGTCGTGTCGCTTCCGACACGCGAGACGAGGTCGCCCGTGCGCCGGGCGTCGAACTCGCTGATCGGAAGGTTGAGCATCCGCGCGACCAGGCGTTTGCGGGAGGAGAGCACGACGCTCTCACCCGTGCGCTGCAAGAGATAGTGCTGATAGCCGGAGATGAGCCCGGACACGACCACGAGCGCGACCAATGCCCAGACGAGGCCGCCGAGCGTGTGTCCGTTCTGCACGATGCCGATCACCTGGCTGACGAGCAGCGGCTGTGCAAGGCTCGCGGCGGCGCCGAGCACGCTGAGCACGACGACGACCGTCATCGTGCCCTTGTGCTCGAAGATGTAGGGGAGCAGCTGTGCGAAGGTGGCCCGTGGTCCGTCGTCCCCAGCGGGACGGCCGAACCGGCGGCGTGCGGGCGCGGGTGAGCTCGGGGCGGATGCACTCATGAGGACTCCATAACGAGGGGGCGCCGAAAGGGTATCAACGCAGGCTGGGCCGGGCATCAGTAGACCGGGTGCTCGCGCGGTCAGACTGGCGCGGCGTCCGGCCGGAGCCGTGCTCGGGCAGGATGGACTGACGGCAGACGAAGGGTGCGCGGTGCTCAGCAGCGAACGGGGCGGAACGTCCGCGGAGGATCGCGCGCGTGGCACGGGTGCGCTCGGCGCCACTCTGCAGGCGCTCGTCGCCGAGGTGCAGCGATCGGGGCCGCTGTCGCGGGCTCAGCTCGGCGAGCGGCTCGGGCTCCCCACCGCCACGACCGCGCGTGTCGTCGCGCGGCTGATCCAGGAAGGCGTGCTGGCCGAGGCCGGCATCCGTCGAAGCGGCAACGGGCGGCCGTCCCGGCTGGTGGGACTCGATCCGGCGGCCGGATGTGCGATCGCCGTCGACGTGGGTGCCAGCCTCGTGACGACGGCGTTCGTGGACGTCGCGGGTGGTATCCGTCAGCTCGGTGTGGGACCGATCGATCCCGCATCCACGCCCGAGGCGCGTATCGACGTCGTCGTCGACGCGATCGACGATGCGCTGGCCGTGGCACTCAGCGATGGCGAACGTTGTCTCGCGATCGGTGTCTCCGTTCCTGCCGGAGGGTCGGCGTCGTTCGCCGACGCTCTGGCGGACCGTCTCGGTGCGCGTTTCGAACTGCCGCTCACCATCCAGCGCGACGCCGACCTGCTCGCCATGGCCGAGGCGCGCTGGGGCACCGGCAACCAGAGTCGTGTGCTCGTCGCCCTGGCCTGGAGCTGGGGCGTCGGCGCCGGGGTCGTCGTCGACGGCGATGTGTACCGGGGATCGACGGGACGTGCCGGAGACATCGGCAGGCTCGTCGTCGGTTCGGTCCATGGTGAGGCGAAGGGGACATCGCACGATCGTGAACCGCTCACCCTCGAACAGCGGATCTCTGTGACCGCGTTGACGCGACGGCTCACGCTCGTCGAGGGCCGCCCGTTCGACGAGCTCCAGGTCGTCGATCTCCTGGCAGGAGCGGCGGACGGGACGGAGGACTCATCCACCGGCGTGCGCGACCTCCTGGCGTCGATGCTCGACGACGTCGCCGTGGCGATCGGCACTCTGACGCTCGTGCTCGATCCTGACGTCATCGTCTTCTCCGGAGTCGTCGGCAGACGGATCGACGCGTTCGCGCCGCACCTGATGCGCAGGCTGGAACGGACGCTTCCCACGGTTCCGCGACTGACGGCATCCGGTCTCGGGCAGACCGCCTGGCTGTCCGCGGCAGGACTGACCGCCATCGAATCCGCGGGGCCCCTGCTGGCAGTGCTGCACGGTGGTTGACCCCGTCTTCCGGGATGATCCTCGAGCAGGCGGCCGCCCCTGAGTCTCAGAGGACTCGCGCGAAGTACTCTCTCGAGAACACCCGGAAGTAAACGGGCCGCGGGATGGTCCCGAGCAACGGCTGCACATCCCGCATGACGGCGCTCTGTGTCGCGTGAGCATCGATCGCCGCGAGCTTGCGACGGGCGGCGCGGGCGATGGGCACGCACGTCGTCGGCGCGGGAGGGGTGGCGCCGGCGGCCGCCGAAGCACGTCGGAAGACGGGCGAGAACCGCCGCGCCAGCGACACCTGTCGGGCCGGGAGAGTCGCTTGGAAGAGCCGGACTCCGTGCCCGGCCGCTCGCGCCCCGAGCACGGCGCTTCGTGCGGCGGCCGCCGACGCCACGTGGTCCGGATGCCCATACAGACCGAGGGCGTCGTCCAGGGAGACGACGAGGGTCGGACGCCACTCGCGGATGACGTCCTCGAGCTCCCGCACGAGTTCGTCCAGGTGCGAGGCGAGGGTGCCGTCGATCCACGTGCCGATGGACACGGATCCCAGTCCGAGGGCGGACGCCGACCGGTGCAGTTCGTCACTCCTGATCTCGGCGAGCCGAGCAGCGCCGATCTGATCTGCTCCCGTGCGTCCGTGCCATCGTGCGGACCGACTCGCCCCACCGTGGGTGAAACAGTGCAGGGCCACGGATGCTCCCGAGGCCGCGGCGATGGCGAGGGTGCCGGCCATGACGATCTCATCGTCAGGATGGGCCGTGACAACGAGCATCCGATCGCCAGGGCCGGCCAGCGTGCGCAGCTTTCGTGCCGTGAGGTCGTTCACAGTGATCCAACTCGCCGCGAGCAACGCGCACGGCGCGGCGAGTGTCATCGCTGCAGCGAGTCCGACGCCGATGCGGATTCGTCGGCCCCTTGTCTGCACACCCGAGTCTCTGGACACGTCGTCACCGTACCGTCACGCTGAGGGACGCACCGCCGAGCGAGAACGCGATGTCCGCGTCGTGCGCGGCATCCGGGTCGTCGTCGGCCGAGCACGCCGGTGAGTCGAAGCGGCGCGATGCCGCGGCGACGGGCCCCCCGTTGACAGTGAAGCGTCCGGCATAGTCCGCCTCGATGAGGCCTCCGCCCGGTGCGGTCCAGCGCAACCACGGCTCGGCATAGGCGTCGCAGCCGTACTCCGGGGTCGTCAGGGAACGGGTGAAGTCGCCGAGCGAGCCGTGCTCGTCGACGGATCCGATCGTCGCGACGTACCAGAGGCCCGCGCCGCGTGGAGTCCACTCCTCACCGGCCTCGTCTCCGCGCGCGATGCGCTCGAATCCGCCGTCAGTGGCGACCGCGACCAGGCCGTGTCCGAGGCGTCCGCCGATCCAATCCCCTTCGACGATCACCTCATCGAAGTGCGACGACGGGAACCAGAGATGAGTGCGACCCGTCGGATCATCCACGGGAATACGGTGCAGGGCGATCACGGATCCCTCGTGCCTCCGCGCCCTTGGCAGCACGCGGTGCCCCGACCACGCGTTGGGTCGCACGTCGCCCGATCGCGACGACGTCGCCGGATGCGTGGCGAACACCTGCGTCTCGGGTCCGAGAGTGACGCCCCAGACGTGCTCCTGCAGTCCTGGCAGCCCCACGCGGTAGTCCTCCACGCAGGCGATGGCGGCGTGCGGTGTGTGGAATCCGGTGACGACGGAGCGGAACGGGCGATCAAGAAGGTCGGTCTCGGGTCGAAGCCGTCCACTGTTCACGGTCGAGTACGACCAGTCACTCGATGACGCCCTGGCGATCTCGCGCACCACCTGAGGCACGTGATACGCCCGAGTGGTGGCCAGGGCGACTGCGGGCGCTGCCGCGGGATTGAGCGACCCCGTGCCCCAGCACAGCCACATCAGCGGGCCCGTCTCCTCGAGTCGGGCGGTTCGCAGCATCCGTGTGTACGAGCGGCCGTGGGCTGTGGCGTGGATGCCGCGCCACGACGCTGTCGCGAGCGAACAGAGCAGCAGGTCGAGCAGCTTGCGCGCGGAGGCGGCCAACTCCTGGTCGCCCAATTCGGCGAGCGCGACGAGCGAGAAGCAGTTGATGGCGGCGTACGCATTGGACTCGAATTCGCTGAAGCCGCCGGCGAGCTTGGCGCTCAGCCACTCGGCGGCGAGCCGTGCCCCGTGGTCGGCGTGCCGCACGCCGTCCCATCCTGTTCCGGTGAAGGTCCGATCGGCGAACCGACGGCCGGCCAGATGCTCGGCGACGTGCCATACGAACTGATGGTTCTCGGTGAAGTAGCACTGAGCGTCGAGCCCGGGCTGGTCGATCCAGTATTTGAATCCGAGCAGAGCGTCGATGGCCGCCTGGCGGGCTCCAGGCTCCCAGCGGAGGTCCGGAACCCTGTGCAGCAGCAGGAGAATGCCCACTGCCTCGAAGTCGGAGCAGTCGCCTCGGTCGGTGATCAGGCCGAGCGCGTGCCTCAGATCGGCATGCCCGATGGTCCCACCCTCGTCGGCGCGTGCCAGGGCTGAGGCGATTCCCGGATCCAGCTCGCGTGCGTAGCCCAGAAGCTCGGTGCGCCAGTCCTCCGGCGCTCCTGTCACGACCCGTCGCGTCGGAACCTCGGACGCATTGGTCACGGGAAACGTGCGCGACAGACCATTCCGGGATCCGGTCTCGCTCAGGGTGATCAAGGCCTCATACGGCAAGTCGAAGACGCCGGCGCGGATCGCGGGCAGCGCCACGACGGCGCGTCCCGACGCGTCAGGGGTCACGACCGTCTCGTGTTCCTCGTCGACCGCCGTGCCACCTCCCGTGCCGGGCACCGAGATGCCGTGCACTCGCACCGTGAGCGGGAATCCCGGCGCGCTGCGGAAGGCGAGAGTTCCGTCCACGACCGTGGAGCCGTCGAAGGCGATTGCGTCGAGCCGCGACTCCTCATCCGACGCCGTGTACTCGTCGGCGCCCGGCTGGTCGATCACGACCGCGACCGGTTGGCCGAGCACCCGCAGTCCGACGACGTGTCGGCATTCTCGGAGGGCGAGTTGCCAGCTGGCGATGACGACGGTCGTGATGCCGGCTTCGAGGCGCACTCGGAGCGGATGCCGACTCGGCTCCATGTACGTGATGTCGTCGAACACGGCTGAGGCGACGCCGTTCACCCACACCGCCACCGGACCCGTGCTGTGCACCTCGAGGTCGCGCCACTCTGCCTGGTCGACCTCCAGCTGAGTCACCGCAACGGCCAACCGATACTGCGGTGTTCTGGCGAAACCGCTCCAGTCGACGAGGCCATCGGCGCCGGTGTGCGTGCGAGTCAGTTCGCCGTCGTGACTACCGGCGTGCGAGGTCCAAGCGAAGGACGCTCCTGCCGCGGCGTGCGGCATCCGCTGGTCCTCCACGAGCGGATGCCGTCGGTACAGTGCCGACTTCACCGGCGCGGCATCCGGCCCGTTCGTCAGGCGCCAGCGCGCGAGGCGGCCGGGCTGCGCATCCTTCTCCCATGGCGATCCAACGGGGGAGACGACGGCGTCGAGATCGTCGCAGGGCCACTCCCAGAGCGGACCGATCAGCCAGTCGCGCACCATGCCGTCTGCCGAAAGGCGATGTACCGTTCTGCCTGTCGCTTGCCGCGCCAAGACGTCGGTGGGGTCCCCGGCGATCGTCGGAGCGGGGAGGAGGGGCGCGGACATCATCGTTCCTGTCTCGTTTCGGCCTGGCGCTGGTTTGCCTTCTCAGCTTCTCTCTGGCAGAGTCTGCTGAACTCCGCAGTTTTCGTCAAATTGAGAAAAAGTGGAGATGACAGCTCATCCCCACACCGATCCGAGCGAGGAACCAGGAATGGCAGACATCGACGTCACCGTCCCATCCAGCGCACCAGACGCATCCGCAGCCTCCGTGCAGGAGCCCTTCGTCGAGCCCGTTCGGCCCACGAACCCTGCACGCTATGCGCTGGGGATGTTCGCCGGCTCGCTGATGAGCCCCATGGTGTCGACGTATGTCGCCTTCTTCTATGTGGACAGGCTCGGCATGTCGGCCATCGCATTCGGTGTCGTGATGGCGATCTACGGTGTGCTCGATGCGATCGGCAATCCCATCTACGGATACCTTTCCGACCGCACTCGCACGAAGTGGGGTCGCCGGCGTCCATGGATCCTGATCGGCGCACCGCTGTGGGCGGTGGTCTTCATCGCCCTGTTCTGCGCGAGCGGCGCGCTTCAGGGCGCGGCCCTGATCGCGTATTTCGCCGCGTTCATCGTGCTCACCCAGAGCTTCGACTCCCTGGTCACCGCGAACTACGAGGCACTTCTGCCCGAGATCTTCACCAGCGAGCGCAAGCGCTCCATCGCGAATTCGCTTCGGCAGGGATTCCAGCTGGTCGCGATGGGTGTCTCCGTCGCGCTCGTCCCACTCATCGCGTCCGCGATCGGATACGCCCTCACCGCGACGGTGCTCGGCGTGGTTGCTGCCGTCGTACTCGTCTTCGTGGCGCTCGGTGCCCACGAGGATCCACGCCACTACGGCGATGCCGCTCCCAAGCCGTCCCTGGCATCCAGCCTCCGATCGCTCGCCCGCAATCGAAACTTCTGGATCGTCGCCGGTGCGAACGCCTGCTACGCCTCGGTCATCACGTTGCTCATGGCCGGTGTCGCGTTCTTCGTGAAGTACGTGCTCGGCGACGTCAAGGGAGGCAGCGCCACGTACATCCTCGCGACCGTGCTCGTGATGTCGATGGTGTTCCTCATCGGATGGACGTACGCGGTGCGCCGCTTCGGCGCCCTCGGGGTGTGGCGGGTCGCGCTCGTCGTTCTCACCCTCTCGTTCGTGCCGATGTACTTCGCGCACACCCTTGTCGCGGCGATCGCCTCCGGGGCCGGGATCGCCTTGGGATATAGCGGCGTGATCGCGACGACCGATCTGCTGATCGCTCGACTGATCGACGGCGACTCCGCACGTACCGGAGTGCGTCGTGAAGGCATCTTCACGAGCGCCTTCGCCTTCACGAAGCGCAGTTCGGTGGTCGTCAAAGCACTGGCGTTCGTGGCGATGACCGGGCTCTTCGGCTACGTCAGCGGCGACCATCCAGGTGTGCACGCCGCGGATGCCGCGCGCTTCCTCATGATCGTGCTGCCGTGCGTGCTCTGCGCCGTGGCGGCCGTGCTCGCCTGGTTCGTCCGCTTCTCGCGCGAGGAACTGGTCGCCGCCGCCGACGTCTGATCTCCTCTGCGGCCACCACCCGCGGCAGGGCGACCTCGTACCGAGAACCCCCGCCGTTGTCGCCCGTGTGGGTTACGTTGTAACGCGTGCCATCACCGGTGATCGTCGCGTCCGACCTCGTCAAGCAGTACGGGGACGTGAGTGCTGTCGGCGGGATCTCGTTCGAGGTCGCGCCCGGCGAGTCGTTCGGGCTGCTCGGGCCGAACGGCGCCGGAAAATCCACGACGATGCGCATGATCGGCGCCGTCTCCACCCGCACCAGCGGACGTCTGGAGATCCTCGGACTGGATCCGGACCGCAACGGTCCTGAGATCCGCGCTCAGCTCGGCGTCGTCCCGCAGTCGGACAACCTCGACGAGGAGCTGCGCGTGCGCGAGAACCTCATCGTGTACGGCCGCTACTTCGGGTATCCGATGGCTCGGGTGCGCAGCAAGGCGGACGACCTGCTCGCGTTCGCGCAGCTGCAGGACAAGGCGAAGGCCAAGGTGACGGATCTCTCCGGCGGCATGAAGCGCCGGCTCACGATCGCGCGCGGCCTGATGAACGATCCGCGCATCCTGTTGCTCGACGAGCCGACCACGGGACTGGATCCCCAGGCCAGGCACATCCTCTGGGACCGCCTCTTCCGACTGAAGGAGGAGGGCACCACGCTCGTGCTCACCACGCACTACATGGACGAGGCGGAGCAGCTCTGCGACAGGCTCATCGTGGTGGACAAGGGCACGATCATGGCGGAGGGGACGCCAGCATCGCTCATCCGCGAGTACTCAACGCGCGAGGTCCTCGAGCTGCGCTTCGGCGCCGACCGCAACGCCGAGATGGCCGAGCGGCTGAAGAATGCCGGCGACCGCGTCGAGCCGCTTCCCGATCGTGTTCTCGTGTACACGGGTGACGGCGAGGCCGAGCTCGCGCGCCTCACCGACGCGGGCATCCGTCCGCTCACCTCGCTGGTGCGCCGCTCGAGCCTGGAGGACGTGTTCCTGCGTCTTACCGGAAGGTCGCTGATCGAATGAACGTTCCGGTCTCCCGCCGGCCGGGACGGCCGTCGGCGCTGGCGTCGCGGCGACGGTCAGAAATGACCGTCGCTCCCAGCTCCAGCGCGCGCGTCGCCGTGAAACCGCGCCGGTTCGGCGCGTGGTACGTCGCCGAACATCGCTTGCGCGTCATGCGTTCATACGTGTCGACCGTGCTCATCGGCGCCGTCGGCACCCCGCTGCTCTACCTCTTCGCCATGGGAGTCGGACTCGGCGCACTCGTCAGCGCGAACCTCGGACCCCACGCGGTCGACGGGGTCAGCTACCTCGAGTTCGTCGCGCCCGCGCTGCTGTGCACGGCCGCGGTGACGGTGGCTTCCGAGGAGTTCACGTATCCGATCATGCTCGGATTCAAATGGAACCCGACGTTCCTCGGCATCAGTTCGTCCCCCATCACGCCCGGCCAGATCATCGACGGCATGGTGATCGCGGTCGTCGTCAGGCTCGTCGCCACCAGCGTCATCTACTGGCTCTTCATGCTGGCGTTCGGCGCGACCCCCGCGGGCACCGCATTCCTCTCCGTGCTCATCGCGAGCCTCGTCGGTCTCGCGTTCGGCACACCGGTGATGGCGTATGTGGCGACGCTGCAGACGGATACCGGACAGATCGCCATGCTGATGCGCTTCGTCCTGTTGCCGCTGACGCTGTTCTCCGGCACCTTCTTCCCGCTGACGGCGATGCCCATCTACCTGCAGTGGATCGGATGGCTCTCACCCATCTGGCATGGCACCCAGCTCGCACGCGACGTCTCCTACGGAGCCGTCGAGCCCGGATGGCTGGTCGCCGTCCACGTGGTGTTCCTCGTCGCGCTCGTCGTGCCGAGCTGGCTGCTGTCGCGACGCACCGCGAGACGGAGGTTGTACTCGTGACCGGGGTCGAGGTTCGCGCGCGAGCACAGGCATCCGTCGGTCGGCGGCCCATCGGATCGCTGTACGCGGGCAACGCGCGCTCCGTCGTGTATCGCGGGTGGCTGGCCACCAAGTCGACGAACTGGCTGGTCGTGGTCTCCGGTGTCTTCGAGCCGGTGTTCTACCTGCTGTCGCTCGGGATCGGCCTCGGATCGTTCGTCGGCACCGTGACCGCCGGCGACGGACGCGCCATCCCGTATGCGGCGTTCATCGCGCCCGCCCTGCTCGCCACGGCGGCGATGAACGGCGCCATCTACGACTCGACGTGGAACGTGTTCTTCAAGATCCGCTTCGCGAAGCTGTATGAGGGCATGCTGGCCACCTCACTCGGTCCGCTCGATGTGGCGATCGGGGAGATCTCGCTCGCGCTGCTCCGGGGAGCCGCCTACGCCGTGGCATTCATGCTCGTGATGCAGGTCATCGGGCTCAACCTGTCGTGGTGGGCGATCCTCGCCTTGCCTGCCGTGCTGCTGGTCGCTCTCGCGTTCGCGAGCTTCGGCATGGGCATCACGAGCTACATGAAGTCGTTCCAGCAGATGGACATCATCAACTTCGTCATGCTGCCCATGTTCCTGCTGTCGGCGACGTTCTATCCGCTGTCGGTGTACCCGCCGCCCATCCAGGTCGTGATCCAGGCGTTGCCGCTGTGGCAGAGCGTCGAGCTCGTGCGCTCGCTCACGACCGGTGCGGTGACTGTCGGCATCCTGTGGCACGTGCTCTACCTGGCGGTGATGGCCACCCTGGGCATGATGTTGACCACGAGACGCCTGCGCGCGCTCTTCCTCGACTGACGGCACGCGAGCTCGCGCCGATATGGCGGAAGAGGGAAAGGCGTGGCCTTTCCCCCTTCCGTGCAGGTGTTCGCGGGTCAGCTCTGGATGTCGACGTCCTTCGTCTCGCGACCCAGCAGCAGCGCGATGAGCGTCAGCACGGCCATGGCCGAGAGATAGATGCCGACCCAGAACGGGCTGCCGCCGCCGGTCGACCACAGTGCGACGGCGATGAACGGCGCGACGGCCGCACCGAGGATGGACGACACGTTGTAGGAGATCCCGGATCCCGTGTATCGCACGTTGGTGGGGAAGAGCTCGGGCAGCATCGCGCCCATGGGACCGAAGGTCGATCCCATCAGCGCGAAACCGATCACCAGGAAGACCATGACGCCGACGAATCCACCGGCGAGCAGCGGGACGAACAGCAGTCCGAACACGATGATGCAGACCGTCACCCAGATCAGCGTGCGCCGGCGTCCCAGCCGATCCGCCCACGGACCGGAGAGCAGCGTGAAGAGCCCGAAGAAGACGACGCCGATGATCGACATGACCACGAAGTTCGTGTACGAGTACCCGAGGCCCGCGACGGGGGCATCCTTGGCCGTTGTGCCGTAGCTCAGCGTGAATGTGGTCATCAGGTAGAAGAGCACGTACGTGGCCAGCATGTAGAACGTGCCGAGGATGAGCTGCTTCCAGTTGTTGCGCAGCACCGTGCCCAGCGGCACCCTGCGCACCTTGCCGGTCGAGACCGTGCGGGAGAACGCCGGGCTCTCCACGAGGCGCATGCGCACCCACAGTCCGACAACGACCATCACGACCGAGAACCAGAACGGCACGCGCCAGCCCCAGGCGAGGAAGGCATCGGATGGCGCCCCGCCCACGCCCGGCTGCGTGGCAGAGATGATGAGGAAGATGCCGTTCGCGACGATGTATCCCAGCGGCGCACCCAGCTGAGGGAACGTGCCGTACCAGGCGCGCTTGCCGGCGGGAGCGTTCTCCACGGCGATGAGCGCGGCACCGCTCCATTCGCCGCCAAGGGCGAAGCCCTGCCCGAGACGAAGCACCACGAGCAGAAGCGGTGCCAGCCATCCGGCCAGCGCGTACGTCGGCAGGAAACCGATGAGGAACGTGGCGATCCCCATGGTGAGCAGGGAGGCGACGAGTGTCACCTTGCGTCCGTGCTTGTCGCCGGTGTGACCGAAGAACACGGCACCGAGCGGACGCGCGACCATGGCGGCGCCGAAGACGGCGAACGAGGAGAGGAGAGCGGTGGTCGCGTTGCCTGTCGGGAAGAACAGGTGCGGGAAGACCAGCACGGCGGCCGTCGCGTAGACGTAGAAGTCGTAGAACTCGATGGTCGTGCCGATGAGGCTGGCGAGGATGATCCGGCCGCGCGGATTGGCGGGGGACGGCGCCGCGGATGTAACGGTTTGTGTTGCTGAAGACATGAGGACTTTCCGTCGGGCGTGGGGCACCGACGTCGTGGGGTGACGGTGTGCAAGCGCTGCGGGGCCGATCGGGCCGCACCGCAGGCGCATGAGAGGAGTGGGAGCGTTTGTGACAGCCATGTCTACGGTAATCGTCCGCCGTGAGGATCTCGAATCCGCTGGCAGCCGACCACGTGTGGAGGCCGCGTCGCGGCATGCGCCGAGAGCGACGTGTGGCCGACCCCAGACGATTCTGTCGAACGTGCTCGGACGAGACGTCGGGATGCCGCGAACAGCCCGGTGGAGGGCCAGGGAAGGGCGAGGGAGCAAGAAAGCGACAGGGTGTCGCGAATAGCGGCCGAACGCCGCTAGGCTGGCCACATGAACGTGGCGAGTGTGATCTTCGACATCCTGCATGTGGTGGCAGCGGTGTTCATCGTCGGGCCGATGGCCATCCTGCCGATGACGGCGATGAGGGCCATCCGGGCGGGGCACGCCGACCAGGTGCGCACGCTGGCCAAGTCGACCAACATCTTCAGCCTGCTGTCGCTGCTCACCGTGATCCTCGGTTTCGGCGCGATGGGGCTGTCCGACCCGAAGTACCACACGACCATCGCCTCGACGTGGATCTGGCTGTCCATCGTCTTCTACGTGGTGGCGCTCGCGCTGACGCTCTTCGTGGTGGTCCCGGCCATGCGCCGCGCGGCGGACAACCTTGAGGGCGAAGAGGTCGTCGAGTCGGAGGACCCGGCGGCCAAGGGCGCTTCGAGCGCGCAGACGGGCGGATACGGCGCGATCGCGGGCACGAGCGGCATCGCCAGCCTGCTGCTGGTCGCCATCGTCGTGCTCATGGTCTGGAAGCCCTAGCGGATCGAACGTCACGAAGGGTCGCCTGCCGGGCGGCCCTTCGTCTGTGTCGGCTGCCCTGCCTGTCCCGCATGTCGTCGGCGTCCCGCATGTCGTCGGTGTCCCGCATGTCGTCGCCCGTCGTGTGTTGGCGCGTGGGGCGTGTGGTGTTCAGGAAACTGGGCCGCTCATACGCGATATGTCGACGGAGTGTGCCTGTTCCTGAAGACGGAACGGGGATGCCGCGGCGTCGCACACACGACACACACCCGGACACGACACACACCCGGAAACGACACGCACCGTCGTCGCGGGAAGTGCTGCTCACCTCCGCTGGACCCGAGGGACGCCACTCAGCCGCGCAGCTCGCGCAGCACGAGGGCGGTACGCAGCGCGGCGTGCGCGGCCTCGGCGCCCTTGTCCTCCTTCGAGCCGGGCAGGCCGGCGCGGTCGAGCCCCTGCTGCTCGTCGTCGAGGGTGAGCACACCGAATCCGACCGGCTTGCCGGTGTCCAGGGCGACACGGGTGAGGCCGTCGGTCGCGGCCGACGACACGTACTCGAAGTGCGGAGTCCCGCCGCGGATGATCACCCCGAGCGCCACGACGGCGTCGGCGCCGGCATCCAGTGCCGCCTTGCTCACGACAGGAAGCTCGAAGCTGCCGGGCACCCGCACGAGCGACCATGTCGCACCGGATGCCGTCAGCTCACGCTCGGCCCCCGCGATGAGTCCGTCGCTGATGGTGTCGTGCCACGTGCCGGCGACCACCACCACCCTCAGTCCGTCGGCGTTCAGCGTGTCGTGTTCGGGTGCGCCGGCTCCGCTCATCGGGTCGCGCCTTTCTGGTCGGGGGTGTGCAGGGAGGAATCGGGACGGGAAGTGGAGCGGTCGCCGCGCGGCGCGGCGACGTGATGCGCCAGCAGCTCGTCGTCGGAGCTCGCCGCCGCGGTCTCCTCGAAGGCGTCGTCGAACGCCGACAGTTCGGAGTCCGCGACGGGAAGCAGATGCCCGAGCCGATCGCGCTTCGTCGCCAGATACTGCTCGTTGAGCGCACCGAGGCCGACGATGAGCGGCACGCGCTCCTCGACCGTGACACCGTGCTCTGTGAGCTGCTTGACCTTGTCCGGGTTGTTGGTGAGCAGCCGCACCGAGGTGATCCCGAGATCGGCCAGGATCGCGGATGCCGCACCGTAGTCGCGTGCATCGATCGGCAGTCCGAGCGCGAGGTTCGCGTCGAGGGTGTCGAGTCCGTCCTCCTGCAACCGGTAGGCGCGCAGCTTGTTGATCAGGCCGATGCCACGACCCTCGTGGCCGCGCAGATAGATGACGACGCCGCCGTCCCGTTGGATGGTGTCGAGCGCGGCGTCCAGCTGGGGTCCGCACTCGCACTTCAGGGATCCGAACGCCTCGCCCGTCAGGCACTCGGAGTGCACGCGCACCAGAGATCCGGTGGCCCCGGGGTCGCCGGCGATGACGGCCACGTGATCCGCACCCGTCATGCGGTCGCGGTAGGCGCGCATCCGGAACGGGCCGTGCGTGGTGGGCACCATGGTCTCGACCTCGAAGATCACGCGGGAGGATTCGGGAACGGGAGTCACGGCATCCGGGTGCTCGTCGGCGTGGAACTCGTTCAGGTAGTCGATCAGCGACTCGATGGTGATCACCGGAACGCCCTCGCGATCGCCGAACTCGATCAGCTCGGGCAGCCGCATCATCTCGCCGTCGTCTGCGACGACCTCGCCGATCGCGCCGACGGGCGTCATCCCGGCGAGCTTGAGCAGGTCGACGGTGGCTTCCGTGTGCCCGTCGCGCTCGCGTACGCCGCCTTCGACGGCCCGCAGCGGAACGATGTGTCCTGGACGGTGCAGGCTCCGTGGGGTCGACGACGGGTCCGCGAGCACACGCAGCGTGTGGGCGCGATCCGCGGCGCTGATGCCGGTGGAGAGCCGATCGGCGGCGTCGACGGTGATCGTGTAGTTCGTTCCGCGGTCGTCCTCGTTGTCGACGACCATGACGGGCAGTTCGAGCTTGTCCGCGAGTTCGTTGGTCAGCGGCGCGCAGATGAAGCCGGAGGAGTGCCGCACCAGCCAGGCGACCCACTCCTGCGACGCCGACTCGGCGGCCAGCACGATGTCGCCCTCGTTCTCGCGGCTCTCGTTGTCGGCCACGAGCACCGGGCGTCCGGCGCGCAGCGACTCGAGGGCCTCGGGGATGGTTGCCAGCGTCATGCGTTGCTCCTCACATCGGAGTCGGTGTTCCTTGTGCCGGTCGAGCCGACCGGTGCTCCACTCGTGCCACGGAATTCGGAGCGACGCGGTTCAGCGGATGTCTCTCCGACGGCGAGCATCCGCTGCACGTGCCGCGCGAGGATGTCCGTCTCCACGTTGACCCGATCGCCCACCACCCGCTGCCCCAGCGTCGTCGCGGTGAGGGTCTCCGGGATCAGCGACACCTCGAACCACTGCTGAACGGCGTGCGGATCGCTCACTGCGGAGACGGTCAACGAGACGCCGTCGACCGCGATGGATCCCTTGCGAACGACGAGCGAGGCAATGTCGGGGGAGAGACTGAAACGCACCACGCGCCAGGCCTCACCGGGAGTCACGGCCAGCACCGTGGAGATGCTGTCGACGTGACCCTGCACGATGTGGCCGCCGAGCCGGTCGCCGACCAGCGCGGCGCGCTCGAGGTTGACCCGCGTGCCGATCCGGGCGTCGTCGAGCGTGCTCACCGCGAGCGTCTCGGCCATCACGTCGGCCGTGAAGGTCCCTGGGCTCTGGTCGACGAGCGTCAGACACACACCGCTCACCGCGATGGAGTCGCCGTGCTTCGCCCCCTCGAACGCGACGGATCCGCGCACGGTGAGGCGCGCGGCATCCGCTGTGCGTTCGACGGCGAGGATCTCGCCGACCTCTTCGATGATTCCAGTGAACATGGTCATGCTCCTCGGGGTGTGCTGAGCGGGGAATCGGGAAGTCTGATGTCGTCGGGCCGAGCCGCCCCCCGCACCGTGGAGCCGGCCGGTGAGTCGTCGTCGGTCACAGACGAGTCATCTGACGACGCAGTGTCATCGGACGCCGCAGGGTCCGCACGCGGAGTCGGATCGAGCCGTCGAGCGGCGTCGTTGCGGGCGACGACGAGCACATCGTTGCCGAGGCGCGCGACGCGTTCCAGGCAGAGCGTTCGCTGCTCGGCGATGGTCTCGATGCCGATGTCCGTGAGCGCGACCCGCGGTCCGCCGAGCAGCGTCGGCGCGAGATAGACGTGGAACTCGTCGACGAGTCCGTCGCGCACGAACGCGCTCGCCAGCGTCGGTCCGGCCTCGACGTACACGGTGCGAATCCCCAGCTCGCGCAGTTCGACGAGCGTCGCGGCGAGGTTGTGCCCGCCCAGGAACACGGGGGCGTTCGGATGCAGCAGCACCGCGGCATCCTGCGGAACCGGCCGATCACCCAGCACGACGGGAACGGGCTGACGGGCCAGCAGCTCGCCGGCGTCGCCGCGCGCCGTCAGCGCCGGATCGTCGGCCAGCACGGTGCCGGTGCCCACGATCACGGCATCGGATGCCGCACGCTGCTCGTGCACGTGCTGGCGGGCTGCGGTGCCGGTGATCCAGCGGCTGGTGCCGTCCGCGGCAGCGGTGCGGCCGTCCAGGCTGCTCGCCCACTTGAGCGTCACGTGCGGGCGGCCGAGGCGCGCGGCCGTGAGCCAGTCCTCGATGAGGCGGGTTGCGGCATCCGCTTCCACGCCGGAGATGACGTCGACGCCGGCGTCGCGCAGACGTATCGCGCCGCCCTTCGAGGCGTGGCCCGGATCCTCGACCGCGTAGACCACGCGGGAGATGCCTGCGGCAATGAGTGCCTCGCTGCACGGTCCGGTCCGGCCGGTGTGATTGCACGGCTCGAGCGAGACGACGGCCGTCGCACCGGATGCCTGTCCCGGCTCGAGCTTCGACAGCGCGTCCACCTCGGCGTGGGGCGTTCCAGCGCCTCTGTGCCATCCCTCTGCGATCACATCACCCTCTGCGGAGAGGACGACGCAGCCCACTCGAGGATTCACGCCGTGCGACGGTCCGAGCATGGCGAGTTCGAGCGCTCGGCGCATCGGCGCCTCGAACCCCGTCTCGATCATCCCGGTCTCCGTCTGTCCTGCCCGGTCCTGATGGACCGAGTCCCTGTCACCGCCGGTTCTTCGAACCGGTCCGGACGGACTCCGGGGATGTCGGCGAACGCCGACGGCACGGATGCTGACACATCCGTGCGCGTGCTGCCTCCCATCCGGACTCTGCCGCCCCCAGCCTGAGCTGGACGCGCCATCACCGTCGGTGCCGGAATTCCACCGGCTCAACCTCGGCTTCCCTCCCGACCATGCACGCGGATCCTCACGGACTCGCGCTTCCAGCAGGCTGTCGACCTCGGCTCGCGGACTTTCACCGCCGGTTCGGACTTTCACCGACCCCGGAGCACTACGTACACCCTACCCAACGCGCCCGACGCCCCCGTATTCCCGCGTCACACCCCGTCGCAACAACGTGCGCGCCCCTCCCTCCCGAGGGTGCCGGTCTCTCCTCGCGAGGGTGCCCGTTTCTCCTCGCGAGGGTGCCCGTTTCTCCTCGCGAGGGTGCCTGTTCCTCTTCCCGAGGGTGCCTGTTCCTCCTCCCGAGGGTGCCTGTTCCTCCGCCCGAGGGTGCCCGTTTCTCCTCGCGAGGGTGCCCGCTCCGCGCACTCCTCACCGGCAACGACAAGGTCCCGCACAAGCACTCAACGAACTCCTCATCGCCGCCTGATGCACCGATCGCCTGACATCGCTTGCACTTTCGGGAGAAGGAACGGGCACTCTCGGGAGGAGGAACCGGCACTTTCGGGAGAAGAAGTGGGCACTCTCGGGCGGAGAGACCGGCACTCTCGGGCGGAGAGACCGGCACTCTCGGGAGGAGGAACGGGCACTCTCGGCGGGAGGCGCTGCATACCGGCAGTTGCTCGCACGGGAGCGCCGCCGGACTGTGCGTTGCCCGGGGCCACCTAGCCGACCGGAGTGAACGGAATGATCCGCCGGAGCTTTCCGCCCTGCTCCCGCTGCGGAGGTTCCACGGCGCGCTCCACGACTGCGCCGGACACGCCGTGCTCGGTGAGCACGCGCATGATCTCATCGCGGACGCCGAGCCAGACGGGCTCTTCGATCTCCGATCGCCCGCTCGCGCTCAAGCGCACGCGCAGCGTGCGCGGATCCGTCTGCACCAGCTGGTATTGCTCGACACCCGGCATGCGGTCGAGCAGCGTGCCGAAGAGCATCGGCGAGAGTTCGGCCCGCTCGCCGTGGTCGTCGGCGAATGTCAGCATGTCCATGGCCCGACCCTGAACGCGCACGGCCGGGAAAATGCTGCCGCACGGGCACGGATCCGGCCTCACGACGATGCTGTCGCCGAGGTCGTAGCGCAGCACGGGCTGAACGCGGTTGGCCAGATTGGTGAGCAGAGCCGTGTGCGAGAGCGTGCCTGCCGCGACCGGTCGGTGGTCTGCATCCACCGCCTCCAGCACGGCCCAGTCCGAGTTGACGTGGTACCAGCCCTCTGAGCAGCCGATGCCGAGGTAGCTGCACTCGGTCGCCGCATAGGCCGCCCGCACCGTGGAGCCGAAGGATTCCGTGAGCCTGTCGCGGATCTCAGGGGTGAGCGTCTCTCCACCCGGGATCACGATCGCCGGCCCGATGTGCAGCCTGCCTGCCTGCTGCTCACCGGCCAGGATCGTGAGCATGCCGAGGAATCCGCTGAGCATCGCGGGGTTGAAGCCGTTCAGCTGATCCACCAGCTGCTCAAGAGGTTGCGCGATGGAGAACACGCGCATCCGCGTGCCGAGCCTGGGGTGGTCGAGCTGGAAGCGGCGCGTCGACGCCACGGTGAAGAAGTGTCCGCCCGGCGCGGTGACCACCGCGGTGCGTCCGCCGCCCGCGAGCATCCGGATGACATCCCGCACGCCGAGCAGACCGCTCGCGCGTGATCCGAGCGCACTCTCCATCGCCAGAGCCCGCTCGTCCAGCACGAAGAGTCCGCGGATCCCGCTCGTGCCCGACGTCGTCGCCACGAGGTACCTGCCGAGGAACGGATGCCCGACCAGCTCCGGATCCGCCGCGAACGCCTCGACCCGCTCCCGCGTCACCTCCCGGTCGGTGACCCAGTCGTCGAAGTGCGCCATGAGTTCGCTCTTGCGCGTGACAGGCAGCACGGATGTGTCGTCGACACGATCGGGGAGCCCGCGGTACAGCTCGCGGTAGTAGGGCGAGTTCTCGCGGGCGAACGCGACCATCTCCGCCACCCGTTCGCGCTGGCGACGGAGGATGCCCTCCTGCCCTTCACGCACAGCCTGCCGCGCGTCCTTGGCCAGCTCTCGTGTGGTCTTCAGCTCTCGTGTGCTCTCGAGACCTCCGGTGTTCCGTGTCACGACAGTCATGCCTCCTCTGGTCGGTGCGATGCTCCGGCGGTCGTGACGGATCCCGCCTGCACAGGCCGTGCCTCCGTCTTCCCGGATGCTGCGTCCACGCCGCCCGCAGCGATCCCGAGCGCCTGCTCCGCGGCATCCCACAGCTGTTCCTGCGTGAGACCGAGTGCTGCGCCGGCCAGCGTCACCTGCTGGATGGATCCGATCACGCATCCCGTGATCGCCGCGGCCGTCACGGCGTCGAGCTCCTCGGGGAAGGCTTCCAGCAATCGGCCGGCGATCCGCTGCTGGAGGTCCAGCATCAGGTAGACGGTCTTCGTTCGCAGGGCCGACGTCGTCAGCGACAGCCGCGCCATGGCCGAAGTCTCGGCGGTCTCACGCTTCGGCGCACTGTCGCGCAGGTGCGTCGCGTACTCCCGCACGGCCCGCACCAGGGCGCCGCCCGGTGTCTCGTGCGGGTCGCGGCGAGAGATGGCATCCAGGAGCACGTCGACGTCGAGGTCGAGCTCGTTGAAGAGAACCTCGTCCTTGCTCGGGAAGTAGTTGAAGAACGTCTTGGGGTCCACGTCGGCGGCTGCGGCGATCTGCGCCACCGTCGTCTTGTCGTACCCCTGCTCGTCGAAGAGACGGACCGCCGCGGCGACGATGTTCGCCCGGGTCTGCTGCTTCTTGCGTTCGCGTCGGGTGACATCCACGCGAACAATATACACTCGATGGAAAAATCTAGTGAGTGGAAATTACCGGATTCGAAGCCTCTTCCCTTATGCCGCCCACTTTCCTCCGACTGCAGCGCCAGCGTGGGCGTGCCGCCGTTCACAATTCAGGAGCCGAGGTCGTCGACGCGTGTCGGATCGCCGCGATTCCGGGCCGCTCGGCCTGCGCCCGCGGTGCCATTCCTGAGTTATGAACGGTGCGAACGGTCGCCAACGCGAATTCGCCTAGGCCTGCACGAGGCCCTGCCTGTCGTCATCCGTTGTCCGGGCACCTATGGCGCGCGTGAAGGCTCCCGTGACCGTGGCTCGCCAAGGGCACACTCCTCCAGGCTTCGACCTGCCAGGAACCATGGCACGCGATCGCATCCCTGGACAATGCATGGCATCAAGGACTCATCGACAGTGACGGAGTCGGCGAGATCTTCTCGCGGCTCCCTGCCAACGCCCGATGGATACAGAAGTGTCTGGACCCTGCCGCGGAAGCGGGCCAGGAGAGCGTGCTCAGGATGATCGTTCGCCGGCTGGGGCTTCGTTACGAGATCCAGAAGGGGCTTCCGGGTCTTGGCCGCGTCGACATTCTGGTCGAGGGCGTGCTTGTCCTCGAGGCGGACAGCCGCGCTCATCATGACGGTTGGGAGCACCACGTCGAGGATCGGAGGCGGGATCTCGCCGCAGCCAGGCTTGGGCTGGCGTCGCTCCGACCGGCTTACCAACACACGATGTACAACCAGGCACTCGTCGCGGATGCGATTCGCGGCTTGATCGGTGCTCTTCTCGGGCGCTGAACTCGGGCTGGCACGCTCAACGAGGATGCACCCGTTGTCGGGCACGGTCATCGGCTCTGATCAGGCCCCGACTCTGCGGATATCCGGTCATGGCGCTTGTCGGCGACCGTCGGCCGCGGGACTTCCTGCGCAGGGTCGATCGCTCACGTACATCCGAGAGACATCCGTGCGCCGAGAGTCCGAGGACCTGGACCTGGACCCGTTCACAATTCAGGAAGCCCGCTCCAGCGGCTCGATCATGGGCCACAGAAACTCAGCAGACAGCGGAGACCACGGTCGCTGACAGGGCGTCCGTTCCTGAGTTGTGAACCGGGACACGAAGGCATGTGAAACAGGGACGCCGATGTGCGCGGCATCGCGGCAGGGACGCGAGGCCGAGACAGCCGGGCACGCCGCGCGAACCTGACCACGCGTGGTGGAGCACCACATGATGCACCGGCCGACGTACCGGATCGGCCTCCGAATCAGGCGAGCAGCCCCGGCAACTCCGCCAGCGAGTCGATCCGCAGCACACCGACCGCATCCGCGGTCTCGGATGCCTCCGGCGTCACCTCGGCTCCGTGTCGGTCGATCCACACGCCCGTGAGCCCGGCACGAGCGGCGCCGATCGCGTCCGTCGCGAGGCGGTCGCCCACGTACACCGCCTCTGCGGGCTCGACCCCCAGTCGTTCGCTCGCGAGCAGGAAGATGCGGGGATCCGGCTTGGCCACGCCGAGATCACCGGATGCCACCACGGCGTCCACCTCGGGGCCGAGTCCGACCGCGTCGATCTTGCGCAGCTGGTAGTCGAGCTCGCCGTTCGTGATGATGCCGAACCGCACCCCCGGCAGGTTCGCACGCAGGGCGTCGAGGCACGGTCGCACGTCATCGTGCAGGTGCCAGCTGTCGACGTAGTGCGTGAAGTATCTGTCGAACCAGGACATCTCGTCGGCCATGGCCAGGGATGCTCCGTGCCGCGACGCGAAGTCCCTCGCGCGCGACCTGCGCTGTTCGTCGAAGTCGACTTCGCCCGCCAGATACCGGTGGTAGTGCAGCTCCTCCAGCGCCCGCCATGCCTCGACCTCGGCCGCGGCATCCGACGCGTCATACGGATGCCCGAGTGAACGCACGTGCGCCACGATCGCCACCGCAACCGCTTCGCGGTGGGCGAAGAGCGTGTCGTCGAGGTCGAAGAGGACGGCGCGGATGTCTGTCACGTGGCGTTCCGATCAGGTCTTCGGAGGGGAAGCTGTCGCCTGTGCGCGGCCCGCCGGTAGCTCGCCTCGGATCCGGTGCGCGTCACGCTCTGCAACTGCCCAGCCGCATGTCTACAACCGCACGCGCCGCAGGAAACCCACGGCCTCGTACGCCCTGGCCAGGGTCGCCTCCGCGACCTCTGCCGCGCGGGCCGCGTTCGCGGCGAGCAGGCGGTCGAGCTCCGCCGGATCGGCGAGGAGCTCGAGGGTCCGCGCTCGCACGGGCTCGAACTCGCCGATCACGACCTCTGCGAGGCCCTTCTTGAGGTCGCCGTATCCGCGGCCCTCGTACTCGTTCGCGACGACCTCGAGGCTCTGCCCGGAGAGCGCGGAGTAGATGGCCAGCAGGTTGGACACGCCCGGCTTGGCTTCACGGTCGAAGCGGATCACGGCATCCGTGTCGGTCACGGCCCGCATGATCTTCTTGCGCGTGACGCCGGGCTCGTCGAGCAGCAGGATGAGCCCCGCGACGGAGTCGGCGGACTTCGACATCTTCGACGTCGGGTTCTGCAGGTCGTAGATGCGCGCGGTGTCCTTCTGGATCAGCGCTTTGGGCACCACGAACGTCTCGCCGAATCGCGAGTTGAACCGCTCGGCCAGGTCGCGCGTGAGCTCGACGTGCTGGCGCTGGTCGTCGCCCACCGGGACCACCTCGGCCCCGTACAGCAGGATGTCCGCAGCCATCAGCACCGGATATGTGAAGAGCCCGACACTGGTCGCGTCGGTGCCGTAGCGGGCCGACTTGTCCTTGAACTGCGTCATCCGGCCGGCCTCGCCGAACCCGGTGATGGTGTTCAGCACCCACGCCAGTTCGGCGTGCGCCGGCACGTGCGACTGCACGTACAGCGTGGAGGCCGTGGGATCGATGCCTGCGGCAATGTACTGCGCGGCGGTGCGGCGGGTCTTCTCGGCGAGCTCCTTCGGATCCTGCGGCACCGTGATGGCGTGCAGGTCGACCACGCAAAAGAACGCGTCGTGGTCCTTCTGCAACTCGCGCCACTGCAGCAGCGCGCCGACGTAGTTGCCGAGGTGCAACGAATCGCTCGACGGCTGGATGCCGGAGAAGAGGCGGGGCTTGCTCATGTGCTGTTCTTTCTACTGCTGATGTAGGTCTGTGGGGCCACTTCTGCGCTGCGACCCAGATGAGGAACCGCTGTCGTGCACCGGAGCTCCCTCACACGGTTGCTCCCTCACACCGGTGAGTCTTCCCGATCCTGACGGGCCGGGTGCGATCTGGCGGGAGCGAGATGCGCGAAGGGTCAGATCGCGTAGTCGACGACGACAGGTGTGTGGTCGGACCATCGCTCCTCGTAGGAGGCCGCCTTGTCGACCTGATAGTCGACCATCTTCGCCGCGAGCGGCTGGGTAGCGAGCTGGTAGTCGATGCGCCATCCGGTGTCGTTGTCGAACGCCTGGCCACGCCAGGTCCACCACGTGTACGGACCGTCGACCTCGCCGGCGCTCTTGCGTCCCAGGTCGATCCAGCCGTAGCCGGCGCCGTCGTTGTAGCGCTCGTCGGTCTCGGCGCCCATGAAGTGGTCGAAGTAGGCGCGTTCTTCCGGCAGGAAGCCTGCGCGCTTGACGTTGCCCTTCCAGTTCTTGATGTCGAGGGTGCGGTGCCCGACGTTGAGGTCACCCATGACCGCAGCGAGCTCGCTGTGCTGGGGCAGCGCCTTCATGCGGGCATCCATCGCGTCGAGGAAGCGGTACTTGTATGTCTGCTTCTCCGTGCCGGCCTCACCGGAGGGCACGTAGGCACTGACCACGGTGACGATCGAGCCGTCCACCTCGTAGTCGGCTTCGAGCCAGCGTCCGGCCGTGTCGAAGTCTTCATCGCCGAGCGCGACCCGGTGGATGGATGCCTTGCCGCGGCTCGCCAGCGCGACTCCGGCGCGTCCCTTGGCCGTTGCCGCATCGTGCAGGATGTCCCATTCGTCGCCGAGGAGCCCGGTGAGGTCATCCGTCGAGGCGCGGACCTCCTGCAGCGCGAGGATGTCGATCCCGCGACCGTCGAGCCACGCGCCCATGCCGCGGCGGAACGCGGCTCGGATGCCGTTGACGTTGACCGTGGCGATGCGGAGCGTGCGGCGTGGGGGCATGGGTTCGAGTTTAGTCGGCGCCTCCGACACGACTCGCCTGCGTGCCGCCGTTGGCAGGGCGTGGGGCGCTGGACGGACCACCGCCGTTCGCGGCTCCGGCCCTCGCAGAGCCCGAACCGGTCCCATCCGTGACGGATCGGCGATCGGCGCGTTTCCCGCGACCCTTCTTCTCCGCGTCCTCCGGGCTCCGCGGCGGCTGCACGGCCGTCGACGATTCCAGCCACCAGCTGTGTTTCTGCGGCGGTCGGGGGCGCGGCTCGCTCTCGATCCGTTCCAGTTCGGCATGCGCGTCACGCACCCGGCGGTTCGCGAACCACTTCGACAGTCCGCGGACGCTCGCCGCATGCTCCTCGGCGTTCTCCACGGCGGTCTGCGCCACGAGCAGCCGTGCGGCGTACTCCGCCACCGCCTTCTCGTACGCCAGTTGCTCCGGCGTGCGTTTGCGGGGATCGATCCCGTGGTCGAACATGCTGACGGCGATCCAGGCCGCAGCAAGAAGGATGACGCGGCAGATCCAGTTGAAAAGCAGGAGCATCCCGACGAAGACGGCGAACGTCGCGAGCAGCGGATTCCGCGACGCTCCGCCGATCAGGAGTCCGCTCAGCACGCTGAGTCCGCTCAGCGCCGCCGCACCGAGCAGCGGTCCCACGACGAGATACCGCCACGGGATCACGACGCGCGACAACACGCGGAACATGACGGTCAGCACGAGGTAGTTCAGGCCGATGGCCACTGCGAAACCGATCAGGCGGCCGAAGAAGGTGGACCAGAACGAATCGCTCTGGATCCCGATGTAGTCCAGCAGCGCCTCCATGGCGTCGGTGGTGATCACCGTCACCGCCGCCGAGACGATCAGCACCACGCCGAACGCGAGCGCGAGCACCAGATCCGTGATCTTCTGCAACACGTAGTTGCGTTCGTCCCGCTCGAGGTCGAACATCGCGCGCACGGCCTGGCGCGTGTAGTACAGCCAGGCGATCGCCGTCCAGAGCAGACCGACGGTGGCGATGATGCTCGTCCAGCCGAACGCGCCGCCGAGCCCGGCGAGAGCGTCCTGACTGATGACGCCTTTCTCGTCTCCTTCACTGATCAGGCCGGGGATCGCCTCGTTGATGATCCCGACGAGCGCGTGCATGAGGTTGGGGTTCCCGGTGAGCCAGATGCCCGCGATCGAGAAGCCGACCCAGATCGCGGCGAACACCGCGAACAGCGACTGGTACGACATGCCGGCGGTGCGGAGGTTGCCGTCGTTGTGCGAGAACTGGTTCCACACCCGGTAGGGCTTGAGGTCCGAGACCCACTTCCACCAGCCGTTCACGGTGCTGACGGGTTTGCGCAGCCGGTCCCGGAGCGGGTCGGCCAGTTCCTCGAGCCGTTCCGTGAACTCTTCGCGGTCGTGTTCCGCATGTGCCTTCAGGCGATCGACCTCGGCGTCATGGGCAGAGATGGATGCTCGTGCCCCGGTGCCCGCGTCTGCTCGCCGGGACGAGGCATCCGTCGACTTCGCGTTCCCCCGCGCCACGGCATCAGCCTAGGGGCGATTGAGGGTGGGAAAGGCGAGCACGCTCGCCTTTCCCGCACCGATTGAGCCCCTAAACGGGGAGGATGCTGCAGAGGCGATTGAGTCGTCGCCCTCTGACCGCGGTCACTCGTCCGCACCGATTTCGCCCCTCATCAGCGAACCCGCGAGAGTGTGCGGCGTGGTCGCGATTCGAGCGCATGTGTCGGGCGGCATAGGCTGGGGGCGTGTCGATCCAGATCACGGGCATCGGCGTGGGTCGGGGCGTCGCCGTCGGCCCGGCGCTGCGCATGCCGGACCCGATCGGCGAGCCGCCCGACGCGGAGTCGCAGGCGGAGGCATCCGATGAGTATCGCCGCGTCGAGACGGCGGTGAGCACCGTCACGCGCGAGCTCGTCGAACTCGGGCACAAGGCGGGCGGCGACGCCGAGGGGATCCTCGAGGCCCAGTCGCTGATGGCTCAGGATCCCGCCGTCGTCGACGACATCGCTCGGCGCATCGGTGACGGCAAGACGGCCGAACGCGCCGTGTTCGAGGCGTACGAAGAATATGCGACGGTGCTGGAAGGACTGGGGGAGAACCCCGCGGCACGCGGCGTGGATGTGCGCGATGTCGCGCGCCGGATCATCGCACGCCTCCGCGGAGTCGCACTGCCGACGGTGCCGAAGTCCGACGCCCCGTTCGTGCTCGTGGCCAACGATCTGGCCCCTGCGGATACCGCGACCCTCGACCTCACGAAGGTGCTTGCGGTCGTCACGCGCGACGGCAGCACCTCGTCGCACACCGCCATCCTCGCGCGCAACAAGAGTCTCGTCGCGGTCGTCGGTGCGGCGGGGAGCGACGCGATCGTCAACGGTCAGACGGTGATCGTCGACGCTGCGCAGGGGCTCGTCGTGATCGATCCGGCAGCGGACGCCGTCGCCGCAGCGGCGGAACGCGGCGGCCGCGTCGCAGCCCCGCAGCCCTTGACACCGGGAGCGCTCGCCGACGGCACGCGCGTGCCGCTCCTCGCGAACGTCGGCTCCCCGGAAGAGGCCGCGCCTGCCGTCGCGCTCGGGGCCGAGGGCGTCGGTCTCTTCCGCACCGAGTTCCTTTACCTGGATGCCCGCAGCGCACCGCCCGTCGACCTGCAGCGCTCCCGCTATCGCGACCTGATGTCCGCGTTCCCCGGCCGCAAGGTCGTCGTTCGCGTGCTGGATGCCGGTGCAGACAAGCAGCTCGCCTTCCTCGGCCACACGCACGAGGAGAATCCGGCGCTGGGGCGTCGCGGCATCCGTGCCCTCCGCGAGCACGAGGGCGTGCTGCGCGATCAGCTCACTGCGCTCGCCGGTGCGCAGGAAGACACCGGAGCGGATCTCTGGGTGATGGCGCCGATGGTCGCCGACGTCGACGAGACCGAGTACTTCGTGTCGCTGGCGCGATCCCTCGGCTTGCGCACGGTCGGCATCACGGTCGAGGTGCCGTCCGCCGCGGTGCTGGCGGATCAGATCGCTCCGCTCTGCGACTTCGTCAGCATCGGCACGAACGACCTCACCCAGTACACGCTCGCGGCCGATCGGCAGCTGGGGTCCGTTGCGCACTATCAGGACCCGTGGCATCCGTCCGTGCTTCGGCTCATCAAGCTGATCGGCGATGCCGCACGAGTGTCCCGCACGCCGGTGGGAGTCTGCGGCGAGTCCGCATCCGACCCGCTCATGGCCGTCGTGCTCGTGGGTCTCGGCGCCGACGACCTTTCCATGTCGCCGGGAGCGCTCGCGGATGTGCGCGCCACTCTTGCACGCGTCACGCTCGAGCAGGCCAGGGAGCTGGCGGCCACGGCACTCGTGCAGCGCAGCGCAGCGGATGCCCGCGCGGCCGTCGCTGCGGCCCTCGACTGAGCGCGGGCCGGCCGGCACGCCGCACCGGATGCGAACGCCGTGGATTCGATCCGCGCTGCGTCGAGCGGGGTCGTCGTCTCGTCTGCACCGCCCCGCAGTCGCTCTCGTTGCCGCCCGGCACTCGGCCGTAGTCTGATTCGATGGACACTCGGCAGCTGCCCCTTGACCGAACCTCGACGGATACGCTGGCCGCGTCCGCACTCCGTTACGGCCTGGTCGACGGATCCGATCGCGACGCGCTCGCCGCATGGGACGAGGCGGACTCCCGCGGCTTCCACGACCGGCGCCCGGATCCCGAGGCGATCGCCGAGCACTCGCAGCACGTCGCACACCGCAGGATCACGGGTGTCTGGGACGACGGCATCCCGGATCCGCACATCCCCGTCGCCACGGTCGCGAGCTGGGTCGGCGACCTGAGCACACCGGGCGGCAGCCAGCCGTCCTGGGCGATCAGCTCGGTCACCGTGGCGCCGACGCACCGTCGACGCGGGGTCGCGCGGGCACTTCTGGAGGGGGAACTGCGCACGGCGGCCGCCGCGGGCATCCCGATGGCGTCGCTCACCGTGTCCGAGGCGACCATTTACGGTCGCTTCGGATTCGGACCGGCGACCCAGAGCGCCGACCTCGCCGTCGAGACGAAGCGCGCGGGATGGGCCGGAGCGGCATCCGATGAGGGCGGACGGCTCGTATTCGTGTCGCCGCAGGTCGCCTTCGAGAGCTGCCGCGGCCTGGTGGATCGCGCCGGCGCGCAGACGCCTGGCGACTTCGAGATCGACGACTACCACTGGGGCAGGCTCGTCGGCCACTTCGGCGACCGTGACAAGAGGTCGGCATCGATCCGCGTGGTGCGCTACGACGACGCGGCCGGCGAACCGCAGGGCGTCGTCGCCTACCGGATGATCGCCGACAAGAACGACTTCACGAAGCACACGGTCGAGGTCGACTACCTCCGAGCGGCGACGGACGACGCCTACGCCGCACTGTGGAAGTACCTGATCGAGCTCGATCTCGTGACGACCGTGCGGTACGAAGTGGCGTCGGCGGAAGAGCCGGTGCTCTGGATGATCCGCGATCAGCGCGCCGCCCACGTGGTGACGAGCGATCACCACTGGCTGCGCATCCTCGACGTGAAGACGGCCCTCGAGGCGCGTCGCTACGGACGGCAAGGGCGTCTGGTCCTTCGCATCGACGACCGCCTGGGTTTCGCCGCCGGCACGTATCTCCTTGACGTGCGGGACGACGGATCAGCCGCGGTCGAGGAGACGGATGCCGAACCCGACGTGAGCATGGACGTCGCGTCGCTTTCCGCCCTCTACCTCGGCGCGTGGCGGGCATCCACCTTCGTGCACGCCGCACGGCTCACGGAGCACACGGATGCGGCTGCCGCACGCCTCGACGCGATGTTCCGCAGCCAGGAGACGCCACTGCTCAGCTTCTGGTACTGACGCCCGAACGGATGATGCGCCGGCCGGAACTCGTCGTTCCGGCCGGCGCATCGTCGTAGGTGCGGCTGCGAACGCAGCTCGCTTCGGCAGAAAAAACGGAAGCGGGCAGTGGGCTTTCGTTGCACCAGGTCCCCTCGCGAGCACAGCTCGCTCGGCGCTGGGGTCGCGGCGAAGGTCCACCGGACCTTCGCTTTCAGCTCCACCGCGCGGCGCAGCTCGCTCAGCGGAAAACGCGAAAGCGGCCCGCCGGGCCCCTTTCTCTTAGCGTTTTCCGCGCATTATCGCCTGCTTCACCTCGGCGATCGCCTGGGTGACCTGGATGCCGCGGGGGCAGGCATCCGTGCAGTTGAAGGTCGTGCGGCAGCGCCACACGCCTTCCTTGTCGTTGAGGATGTCGAGGCGCACCTGGGAGGCGTCGTCGCGCGAATCGAAGATGAAGCGGTGCGCGTTGACGATGGCGGCGGGGCCGAAGTACTGACCGTCCGTCCAGAACACCGGGCAGCTGGACGTGCACGCTGCGCACAGGATGCACTTGGTCGTGTCGTCGAAGCGGGCGCGGTCCGTCACGGACTGGATGCGCTCCTTGCCCTCCGGCGGCGTCGAGTTCGCCTGCAGGAACGGCTGCACCTCACGGTACGAGGCGAAGAAGGGCTCCATGTCGACGATGAGGTCCTTCTCCAGCGGCAGGCCCTTGATGGCCTCCACGTAGATGGGCTTCTGCACGTCGAGATCCTTGATCAGGGTCTTGCACGCGAGGCGGTTGCGTCCGTTGATGCGCATGGCATCGGAACCGCACACGCCGTGGGCGCACGAGCGGCGGAACGTCAGGGATCCGTCCTGCTCCCACTTGATCTTGTGCAGGGCGTCGAGGATGCGGTCCGTCGGATACATCTCGACGTCGTAGTCCTGCCAGTGCGGCTCGGTGTCCACATCCGGGTCGAAACGCCGGATGATCAGCGTGACGATGAACGACTTGATCTCTGCGGGGGCGTCGGATGCCGGTGCGTCAGCGACGGCGGTGGACATCAGTACTTCCTCTCCATCGGCTGGTAGCGGGTGACCACGACGGGTTTCCAGTCGAGCTTGATGTGGTCTGCCGGGTTCGACGAGTGCGGGTCGCCGGTGAGGTAGGCCATGGTGTGCTTCATGTAGTTCTCGTCGTCGCGCTTCGGGAAGTCGTCGCGCATGTGACCGCCGCGGCTCTCCTTGCGGTTGCGGGCGGAGAACACCACGACCTCGGCGAGGTCGAGCAGGAATCCGAGTTCGACGGCCTCGAGCAGGTCGGTGTTGAACCGCTTGCCCTTGTCCTGCACCTGCACGTTCTTGTACCGCTCGCGCAGCCCGTGGATGGTCTCGGTCACGGCGGCGAGCGTCTCGTCGGTGCGGAACACCTGAGCGTTCATGTCCATCTGGTCCTGCAGCTCCTTGCGGATCGCCGCGATCCGCTCGGTGCCGCTCGAGTTGCGGAGGCCCTCCAGCATGTCGCGCACGCCGGCAGCCGGGTTGTCGGGCAGCGGCACGAAGTCCGCGGTCTTGACGTACTCGACGGCGTTGCGTCCGCTCCGCTTGCCGAACACGTTGATGTCCAGCAGCGAGTTGGTGCCGAGGCGGTTCGAGCCGTGCACGGACACGCACGCACACTCCCCGGCCGCGTAGAGGCCCGGGACGACGGTGGTGTTGTCGCTGAGCACCTCGGCGTTGTTGTTCGTCGGGATGCCGCCCATCGCGTAGTGCGCGGTCGGCATGACGGGCACCGGCTCGACGACGGGGTCGACGCCCAGGTACGTGCGGGCGAACTCCGTGATGTCCGGCAGCTTGGTCTCGAGCACCTCGGCGCCGAGGTGCGTGCAGTCCAGCAGCACGTAGTCCTTGTTCGGACCGGCTCCGCGGCCGTCGAGCACCTCCTGCACCATGCTGCGGGCGACGATGTCGCGAGGCGCGAGGTCCTTGATGGTTGGCGCGTACCGCTCCATGAAGCGCTCACCGGATCCGTTGCGCAGGATGGCGCCCTCACCGCGGGCACCCTCGGTGAGCAGGATGCCGAGCCCGGCCAGCCCTGTCGGGTGGAACTGGAAGAACTCCATGTCCTCCAGCGGGAGGCGCTTGCGCCACACGATGCCGACGCCGTCGCCGGTGAGCGTGTGTGCGTTGGACGTCGTCTTGTAGATCTTGCCGAATCCGCCGGTCGCGAAGATCACGGCCTTCGACTGGAACACGTGCAGTTCGCCGGTGGCGAGTTCGTACGCGACGACGCCGGCGGGGCGACGCTGGCCGTCGACATCCGTCATCAGCAGGTCGAGCACGTAGTACTCGTTGAAGAAGTTGATGCCGAGCTTGACGCAGTTCTGGAACAGCGTCTGCAGGATCATGTGGCCCGTGCGGTCCGCCGCGTAGCAGGCGCGGCGCACGGCAGCTTTGCCGTGGTCGCGGGTGTGGCCGCCGAAGCGACGCTGGTCGATCTTGCCGTCAGGGGTGCGGTTGAACGGCAGACCCATGTTCTCCAGGTCGATGACCGCGTCGATCGCCTCCTTGGCGAGGATCTCCGCAGCATCCTGGTCGACCAGGTAGTCACCGCCCTTGACGGTGTCGTAGGTGTGCCACTCCCAGTTGTCTTCCTCCACATTCGACAGGGCTGCTGCCATGCCGCCCTGTGCAGCACCGGTGTGGGAGCGGGTGGGGTAGAGCTTGGAGATGACGGCCGTCTTGGCGTGGGGGCCCGCCTCGATGGCGGCACGCATGCCGCCGCCGCCTGCTCCGACGATGACGATGTCGAACTGGTGGTAGTGCACGCCGTCGATCACGGCTCCGTCTGCGATCTGTTCAGTCACGTGGATGTCCGTAGCTTTCGGTTCTGTTCTCTAGCGCTGTCGCGGGGCGGGTTACTTGGTGATGGTGGAGCAGAACTGCGGAAGCAGATCGGCGGGCGCACCGCTCGGGCACGGGTCGAAGAACGTGACCGTGTAGGTGCCGAGCAGGATCAGCACGACGACGGCCGCGAGGATGAGCACCTTCAGGGTGACGTTGACCGTGCGGTTGTGCGCATAGTCGTTGACGATCGTGCGCATGCCGTTCCCGCCGTGGATGAGCGCCAGCCACAGCATCAGGCCGTCCCACACGCGCCAGAACGGATCCGCCCACTTGCCGGCGACGAAGCCGAAGTCGACGGCCTTGATGCCCTCGCCGAGCACCAGGTTGACGATCAGGTGGCCGAAGATCAGCACGACGAGCAGCACGCCGGAGGCGCGCATATAGATCCAGCCCCACTTCTCCCAGTTCGTGCCCTTCGAGCGCGCGGGACGGGTTGGCGTGCGGGGTGCCTCGATGGTGGTCACGACGCGGCCCCTTCGCTGAAGACGTTCATGAGGTGGATCGGCGCGAAGCCGAGCATGAGCACGACCCACACCACGATCACCGTCCAGAACATGACCTTCTGGTACTTGGCGCCCTTGCTCCAGAAGTCGATCAGGATGATCCGGATGCCGTTGAGCGCGTGGAACGCGATCGCCGCGACGAGCGCGGTCTCACCGAGGCCCATGATCGGGTTCTTGTAGGTGCCGATCACCGCGTTGTACGCCTCAGGGCTGATGCCCAGCACGACGGAGTCCAAGATGTGGACGAGCAGGAAGAAGAAGATGGCCACGCCGGTGATGCGGTGCAGCACCCACGACCACATGCCTTCCCGACCCCGATACAGCGTTCCCCCGGGCCGATTCTTGGTCGGCTCGAGAGTGTCTGCCGCTTCTGCTGGCACGGACAACCCTCCCTGGTGTGTACTCGCGGGCGCGCCGACGTAGCGTTCGATGCATGCGGATTCGGCGCGGACCCAGTTTACGTCCCGCTTCCGGCGCCCGCTGCTAAGGCCAGCCTAACTGTCTCGACGTCGAGATACTTCACCACTCGTTCCGTGCGGGTCATTCCGGCATCCGCTGTCCGTTGGTGTCGGGTAGAAGCGGCGGATGCGGCGCGAAGGGACAGCGGAAGGGGACGGTGCTGGGGAGGGTGCTGGGGTGGGCATCCCGTTCGGCTGTCCGTTGGTGTCGGGTGGAAGTGGCGGATGCGGCGCGAAGGGACAGCGGAACGGCGCCGTGGGCGGAACGAGAGACACTCGTGGTGCCAAAGGGGCTGCGGGCTGTCGGCAGGTGCGGCAGGATCGTGACATGGTGCTTGCGGATGTCTCGATCGGCATGGCGGGAACGCTCGGCCCCGAAGCGATCGGCCGACTGGCCCCGACGGTCGAAGCAGGCGGATTCGCCTCACTGTGGGTCAATGACACTCCGGGCGGTGACTCGCTGGCGGTGCTTGCGGCAGCATCGGATGCCACGCAACGGCTGACGTTGTCCACGGGCGTGATCCCCGTGGACCGGAGGAGCCCTGAGCAGATTCTCGCCGGGATCCGGAGCTCGGAGCTCCCCGAGTCCAGGCTTCGGATCGGCATCGGCGCTGGGCAGAGGAAGCAGGGCGGGCTCGCCCTGGTGGGCGACGCGGTGGTGGAACTGCAGTCGGCGTCTCAGGCGGAGGTGCTGGTGGGCGCTCTCGGCCCGCGGATGCGGCGGCTCGGTGCGGAGTCGGCCGACGGTATCCTTCTGAGCTGGCTCACCCCTCGGCTCGCCAGAGAGCAGGCGGACGAGGCGCACGAGGTGACGCCCGACGCGCACGTCGCGCTGTACGTCCGTGCCGCGATCGACCGGGATGCCGCCGCCCGGCTCGCCGAGGAAGCCCGCCGGTACGCCGGCTACCCCACGTACTCCGCGAACTTCGCACGCCTGGGCATCCGCGCCGAGGAGACCGTCCTGGATCCTGCTGCCTTCACGGATCGTCTCGCCGAGTACCGTGAGGCGGTCGACGAGGTCGTGCTGCGCGCGATCACGCCAGGCGACACGGTCGACGACTACACACGATTCGCCGAGCAGGTCGCCGGCCTGCTCGGCGACATCTGAACGTGTGGTGCTCGATTCGCTGTGACGTTCGTCGGCGGAGCTTTCGGTGGCGACCGCTCACGCGGGCGTTGTCATGCAGGGTCGGGCGGCAACCGGCCCGCCGGCCCTACAACCAGTGCCGCTTCTTGAACACGAGGTAGAGGGCGCCTCCGAGCACGATCATGAGGCCGATCGCCATCGGATATCCCCACACCCAGCCGAGTTCCGGCATGAAGCGGAAGTTCATGCCGTAGATCCCCGCGATGAGGGTCGGGGTGAAGAGGATGGCCGCCCAGGACGAGATCTTCTTCACGTCCTCGCCCTGGCGGTACGTCGTCTCGGCGAGGCTCGTCATCCTGATGTTCTGCCGTTCGCTGACCAGGGTGGCGTTCACGGTGAGGATGTCGCGCAGCATCCGCTTGAAGTCGTCGACGCGCTCGTTCACCACGGTGAGGTGGTCGGCCACGTCGCGCAGATTGCGCTGCAGTTCCTGCGTCACCCCGTATTTCTCGCTGCCCTGCTCGAGCGAGTCCATCACCTCGGTGAGCGGATGCGTCGCCCGCTGGAAATCGATCACCTCGGTGGAGAGGTCGTAGATGCGTCGCGACACGTTCGCATCACCGTCGAACACCTGCGTCTCGATCTCATCGATGTCGTTGGCGAGACCGGCGACGACCGGGGCGTATCCGTCGACGATCGCGTCGATGATGGCGTACAGGATGCTCTGGGTCCCCAGCGCGAGCAGCTCGCGATCGCGCTCCATGCGGGTGCGCACCTGTGAGAGGTCCGGCGACTCGCTGTGCCGCACCGTGATCACGAAGTTCGGACCGACGAACACGTGCACCTCGCCGAACGACACCTCTTCCGGCACGTCCAGGTAGTTGGCGGCGCGCAGCACGACGAACAGCACGTCGTCGTAGCGCTCGAGCTTGGGGCGCTGGTGCGCCGCGATCGCGTCTTCGATGGCCAGCTCGTGCAGGTTGAACTCCCGTGCCAGGGAGTGCAGCTCCGCTTCGCTCGGTCGGTACAGGCCGATCCAGGCGACGCCGTCTGGTGTTTCGTGCAGAGCGCGATACGTCTCCGCGAGAGTGGTCGGGGACGAGATCCGTCGGCCGTCGGCGTAGATGGCGGAATCCACGATGGTGCTGCGTGCCGGGCCGCCGGGCACCGGAACGGGAGCCGTTCCTGGAGCTGTGGCGACCCCGCGTGATCGTTGCATGAAAGGGATCGGAATGACGCGTCGTCTGCGTTCGGCCATGGGTTCGCCTCCGTTCGAGAGCGGGAGAGTCCATGGGACGGAATCGTCCCGACACACCTTAAGCCCGAGCGCCTGTGCAGAAGCGCCGTCCGGCGGCGCTGCTCAGAGGTCGAGTGCCCGTTGCAGCCGCATCCCGGCGGCCGCGCGATGCGCGATCGCGGTCTCGTAGTGCTCGAGGAGCCGGTCGCACAGATCCGCCCACGACGACTTGAGCACGGCTCGTCGCCCGGATTCGCCCATGCGCCAGCGCAGCGACCCGTCGTCGACGAGGGTCTGCACCGCGTCGCGAAGCTGCCGATCCGTGTCGACGAGGAACCCGTCGATGCCGTGCCGCACGAGATCCACCGGTCCGCCGGCATTCGGTGCGATCACGGGGATGCCCGTTGCGTGCGCCTCCTGCACCGTCTGCCCGAAGGTCTCCTCTGTGCCCGTGTGCACGAACACGTCCATCGCCGCATAGGCCGCGCCCAGCTCGGCACCGCCTCGCCGACCCAGCCACGAGACGGGCATCCGCCGCAGCGCACGTCGTGCAGACACCTCGCTGGGGCCGTCACCCACGATCGCGATGCGGATGCCGTCCATCCCGCGCAGCGCGGACAACCGCTCCACCTGTTTCTCGGGGGCGATCCGGCCGACGTACCCGATGACGACCTCGCCGTCGGGGGAGAGCCGCTCCCGCAGCGCGACGGTGTCCTGTCTGGACCGGTTGTTCGGGTGGTACCTCACAAGATCGACGCCACGACCCCAGCGGCGAACGCGAACGATCCCCGCTTCGGCGAGATCGTGGGCGGATGCCGTCGACGGCGCGAGCGTGAGGTCCGCGCCGTTGTGCACCCACCGCACATAGCGCCAGGCCAGATTCGTCGTGAGGCCGAGCCGGTTGCGCTTGGCGTAACCCGCGACATCCGTCTGGTAAATCGCGACGGTCGCCACCCCGAGACGGCCGGCGGCGGCGATCGCCTGCGCGCCGAGCAGGAAGGGTGATGCGGCGTGCAGCACGTCAGGCGCGAAGTCCGCCAGCACGTGCTGCACCTGAGCACTCGGCATGCCGAGAGGGAACTGGCGGTACGCGATGGACGGCACGGCGTGCACGCGGAAGCCGGCGTACTCGGGGGGCGCGTCGGGGCCGGGGCAGATCACCGTCGCCTCGTGTCCGCGCGCCCTCAGCTCGTCGAGCACGCGGCAGACGCTCGTGGTCACGCCGTTGACCGTCGGCAGGAAACTCTCGCTCACGATGGCGACCCGCATGCTCGACACGGTAGGAATCCGCCGTTGCTGCCGAGTGAATCCCGTCTGAACCGGGCTGGTCATCCGTCGGAAGGATCGGCGGATGCGGCGCCGTACTCCACCTATCCTGAGGGCATGAGCGCTTTGCCACTCGACGACTTCTACTGCGTCATCCCTGCCGGCGGTGTCGGATCACGGCTCTGGCCGCTGTCCCGCGCCGACGCGCCGAAGTTCCTGCACGACCTCACCGGATCGGGCTCCACGCTGCTGCGCGCGACCTGGGATCGCCTTGCTCCGCTGTCCGGTCCGGACCGCGTCATGGTCGTGACGGGACGCGCCCACCGCGCAGCCGTGGAGGAGCAGATCCCTGCTCTCGCGGACCACAACGTCGTGCTCGAGAGCGAACCGCGGGACTCGACTGCTGCGATCGGCCTCGCCGCCGCCATCCTGGAGCGCCGTCAGCCGGGCGTGATCATCGGATCATTCGCGGCCGATCACGTGATCGGCAACGAGCCGCTCTTCCGCTCGGCCGTGGCCGAGGCGGTGGCTGCTGCACGGGCGGGTTACATCACGACGATCGGCATCACGCCGACCGAGCCCGCGATCGGTTTCGGGTACATCCACGTCGGCGACCCGCTCGCCGTCGACGGCGCGAAGTCGGCGCGCCAGGTGCTCTCGTTCGTCGAGAAGCCCAACCTCAAGACCGCCAAGAAATACCTCGCAGGCGGGGACTACCTGTGGAACGCGAGCATGTTCATCGCGAAGGCGTCGGTGTTGCTCGAGGAGATCGGCAAGTCGGAGCCCGAGCTGCTCGCAGGCCTCCTGGAGCTCGCAGAAGCATGGGATGACCCGGCGATCAGGGGACCCGTCGTGGACAGGGTGTGGCCGAGCCTTAAGAAGGTGGCCATCGACTACTCCGTGGCGGAGCCGGCTGCGGAAGCAGGCAGACTCGCCGTCATCCCCGGTCACTTCAGTTGGGACGACATCGGCGACTTCGCCTCGCTCGCCAAGCTCAACAGTGCGGGACGGCCGACGGACCTCGCCATTCTCGGCGAGAACGCGCGCGTGCTGTCGGATTCCTCCAGCGGCATCGTCGTCAGCCAGACCGGTCGCGTGATCAGCCTGATCGGCATCAAGAACGTCGTGGTGGTCGACACTCCGGATGCCCTGCTCGTGACGACGAGTGAGAACGCCCAGCGCGTGAAGTCCGTCGTGGAAGCGCTCAGGCTCACCGGTTCGACCGAGGTGCTCTGACCTTCGGCGCACGATTGCCGGACGCGTTTTGACGCGCATCGTGATGCCGTGAACCGTCGTGGTCCTTGTCAGGCGATCGCGGTCGCCTGCGCCACGAATCGTGTCTGCACATCTGTTGGTGCACGTCGGATCGCCGTGCACTTTTGAGCAACCCTCTATCCCAGAATGCTCAAAAGAAACAAGATGATAACGGCGACGTTAAGAAGTCCATACCGCAATCCGAGGCATTCGTAACGTTGGGTAACGTCGCACCACGACGACTCGCGCGTTCGCGCAGATCTTCTTCACCACGGAGGACAACGTGACATTCAAAGTTCGCAAGGTAGCGCTCGCGGGACTCGCCGCAGCGAGTGCGCTCGCCCTGCTCGCCGGCTGCGGCCAGGCTCCGACCAACAACGGATCGACGACGAAAGCGGCGTCGAACTTCCTCCCGTGCATGGTCTCCGACTCGGGCGGATTCGACGATCACTCGTTCAACCAGCTCGGTTACGAGGGCCTCGTCGACACGGCGAAGAAGCTCGGCACGAAGTACAAGACCGCAGAGTCGAAGACCGAGAACGACTTCGCGCCGAACATCAACTCGATGGTCGACCAGAACTGCAACCTGATCATCACCGTCGGCTTCCTGCTCGCAGACGCCACGAAGAAGGCCGCCAGCGCCAACTCCGACACGAACTTCGCGATCATCGATGACCAGTCGATCGACGCTCCGAACGTCAAGCCCATCATCTTCGACACCGCGCAGGCCGCGTTCCTCGGCGGATACGCCGCCGCCAGCTTCTCGAAGACCGGCGTCGTCGGCACCTTCGGCGGCATGCAGATCCCGACGGTCACCATCTTCATGGACGGCTTCGCCGACGGCGTGAAGTACTACAACCAGAAGAAGGGCAAGGACGTCCAGGTCGTCGGCTGGGACGTCGACAGCCAGAAGGGCTCCTTCACCGGTGGTTTCGACGCCAACGACACGGCCAAGCAGGTCGCTCAGGGCATCATCGACCAGAACGCCGACGTGATCATGCCGGTCGGCGGTCCGATCTACCAGTCGGCGGCTCAAGCCATCGACGAGGCGAACAGCTCGGGCAAGAGCATCTCGATGATCGGTGTGGACGCGGATGTCTACAACACCGACAAGAACGTGCGCCCGATCCTCCTCACCTCGGTGATGAAGGGCATCAAGCCGTCCACCTCGGCAGTGGTGGAGCAGGCCGCCAACGGCAAGTTCTCCAACACCCCGTTCGTCGGAACGCTGAAGAACGACGGTGTCGGGCTCGCCCCGTTCCACGACTTCTCGTCGAAGGTCGACTCGAATCTGAAGTCCGAGCTCGACACGATCAAGTCGGGCATCATCGACGGCTCGATCAAGGTCACGTCGCCGGCGTCGCCGAAGTCCTGATCCGCTTCTCGCGCTGATCATGTCGGGAGGTCGTCTCCTCGCGGAGGCGGCCTCCCGACTGTGCGTGCGGCAGCCCAGAACAAGCCGCACCGTTCCACCCTCGGACGGGGCTGAAACCCTCTCCAGGTCCGCCCGAATCGTCCGCGATGCAGCAGACGGCGAAAGGTAGATTGACCCCTATGAAGCTCGAACTTCGCGGCATCACCAAGCGATTCGGCTCCCTCACCGCCAACGATCACATCTCGCTCACCGTCGAGCCGGGGGAGATCCACTGCATCCTCGGCGAGAACGGCGCCGGCAAGTCCACGCTGATGAACGTGCTCTACGGCCTGCTCGAGGCGGACGAGGGCGAGATCCTGCTGGACGACGTCGTCCAGCGCTTCTCCGGACCAGGCGACGCCATGAAGGCCGGCATCGGCATGGTGCACCAGCACTTCATGCTCATCCCGGTCTTCACCGTGGCCGAGAACGTGATGCTGGGTCATGAGAGCACCGGATTCGCGGGATTCCTCAATCTGAAGGAAGCCCGCAAACGGGTTCGGGACATCTCGGCTCGCTTCGGCTTCGACGTCGACCCTGACGCTCTCATCGAGAACCTGCCGGTCGGCGTGCAGCAGCGCGTGGAGATCATCAAGGCGCTCTCGCGCAACGCGGAGGTGCTCGTGTTCGACGAGCCGACAGCGGTGCTCACTCCGCAGGAGACGGATGAGCTCATGGCGATCATGAAGCAGCTGCGGGACTCCGGAACCGCCATCGTCTTCATCACGCACAAGCTCCGCGAGGTCCGCGAGGTGGCGGATCGCATCACGGTGATGCGCCTCGGCAAGGTGGTGGGGGAGGCGTCCCCCACGGCGAGCAACGTTGAGCTGGCGTCCCTGATGGTCGGCCGGTCCGTCGAGCTCACGGTGCACAAGGAGCCGGCGACGCCCGGCGACGCAGCGCTCACGGTCGATGGGCTCACGGTCATCGATCCGATCGGCCAGCTCGTCGTCAACGACGTGAGCTTCGAGGTGCACGCGGGCGAGATCCTCGCGATCGCGGGGGTACAGGGCAATGGGCAGACCGAACTCACCGAGGCGCTGCTCGGCCTGCAGGATCATGTCGAGGGCGAGATCCGTCTCGACGGCAAGCCGATCGCGGGGTTGAGCGTACGCAAGGTGCTCGACGCCGGCGTGGGATTCATCCCCGAGGATCGCAACGAGGACGGCCTCGTCGGCGGCTTCTCCATCGCAGAGAACCTCATGCTCGACCGATCCGATGGCGCGCCGTTCGTCAAGGGCGGTGGCTTGCAGCTGGGCTACCGCTCCACCTTCGCCGCGGAGAAGGTGTCCGAGTTCGACGTGCGCGCGCAGAGCATCGACACACCGGTAGGCACGTTGTCCGGAGGGAATCAGCAGAAGGTCGTGCTGGCCAGGGAGCTGAGCCGCGACCTCCGGCTGCTCGTCGCCGCCCAGCCGACGCGAGGACTCGACGTCGGCTCGATCGAGTTCGTGCACAAGCGCATCGTCGAAGCCCGCGACTCCGGGATCCCCGTTGTCGTGGTCTCTACCGAGCTGGACGAGGTGGACGCGCTCGCCGATCGCATCGCGGTGATGTACCGCGGCGGCATCGTCGGCATCGTCCCGGGCGGAACGGACCGCGAGACGCTCGGCATCATGATGGCCGGCGAGCAACCCGATGCGCCAACGCCGACGGATCCCGGCCCCGACGGGTCGAGAACACCCGCGGCTGAAGCCCAGGGCGACCCGGACGGTCCTGGCGAAGCATCAGCCCAACGAGAACCGACTGAGCAGGGCGGTTCGAACGACCAAGGCGACCCGAAAGGAGAGGCCGCGTGAGCGACCAGCAGGGTGACGAGCGGACATCCGCGGGCGCCACCGAACCCGAAGAGTCGTTGACGTCGGCAGAGACCGCGGATGTCGCGCTCGAGTCCGCCCAGCAGCAGGTCGAACCGGAAAACCAGGAGCCGAATCGCTGGAACGACGCGCTCCGCCAGATCATGGGCGGCAGCGTCGTCATCTCGATCCTGGCCGTCGTGCTGGCGCTCATCGTGGGCGCCATCCTGATCGCGCTGACGGATCCCGGTGTGCAGAAGGCCGCCGGCTACTTCTTCGCACGCCCGTCCGACACGTTCCAGGCGATCTGGAACGTCGTGGCCGGTGCGTACTCGTCGTTGTTCCAGGGCGCCATCTACAACTTCGGCAAGCCGACCTTCGCGACGGGCATCCGTCCGTTCATGGATACGCTGACCTTCGCGACGCCGCTGATCGCGGCCGGCCTCGGCGTCGGCCTCGCGTTCCGCACGGGCATGTTCAACATCGGCGCCCAGGGGCAGATGCTGCTGGCAGCGGCATTCTGCGGCTGGGTGGGCTGGTCGTTCCACCTTCCGCCGGTCATCCACCACATCGTCGCGCTCGCGGCCGGAGTCGTCGGCGGCGCGATCTGGGCGGGGATCGCCGGTGTGCTCAAGGCACGAACCGGCGCACACGAGGTGATCGTCACGATCATGCTCAACTGGATTGCGTTCTACCTCATCTCGTTCCTGCTGCGCACGCCAGGCGCGCTGCAGGCCGCGGGAACGAACAACCCGAAGTCGCCGGCGATCCTGTCGAATGCGATCCTGCCTCCGCTGTTCGGACCGCAGTACCAGCTGCACTGGGGATTCGTCATCGCGATCGCCGCCACGATCTTCGTCTGGTGGTTGCTCGAGCGATCGAGCCTCGGCTTCAAGTTCCGGGCCGTCGGCGAGAACCCGAGCGCGGCACGCGTCGCGGGCATCAGCGTGAACGGCGCCGTCGTCTGGGCGATGGTGCTCAGTGGTGCGCTCGTCGGTCTCGCGGCGACGAGCCAGGTGCTCGGCACGTCGACGACCGGCTTCGGATCCGGAATCGATGCGGGCATCGGCTTCGACGCCATCACCGTGGCACTCCTCGGCCGGTCCCGTCCTCTCGGCATCTTCATCGCCGGCGTGCTGTTCGGTGCGTTCAAGGCCGGCGGATTCCTCATGCAGGCGGCCAACGACATCCCGATCGACATCGTGCTCGTCGTGCAGTCGCTGATCGTGCTGTTCATCGCGGCGCCGCCGCTGGTGCGTGCGATCTTCCGGCTCCCGACGCCGGGCAGACGACCGCCGGCGAAGAAGAAGCCAACGGCACCGACATCCATCACGCAGAAGGAGGTGGCGGCGAAGTGACCACCACGGCCGATCACACCATTCCGGATGCCTCGCCCATCGTCCTCGAGAAGACGGTCGTCCGCAGCTACAAGACGCCCATCATCCTCACGATCGTCGCCGTGCTGTCGGTGGTGCTCTTCGTGATCTTCCGCAGGGGCGGAGACACGACCTTCACCTTCGCGGGCGGACGCGTCGCACCGAGCCTGCCTCAGCTCGTGCTGCCCACCACGCTCACGTGCATCGTGCTCACCGTGGTCCTGGCGATCATGGCGGCCCTCAGCTGGTGGCTGCTGGCACGGCTGGCGAAGGTGCCGCTGTGGTACTCGGGTGTCTTCGCGTTCGTCTTCGTCGTGGCGTTCCTCACCTGGGCGGCGGGAGCGGATTCTCGTCCGCTGCCGATCACGAGCCTTCTGCTGGGCACGGTGAGCCTGAGCGTTCCGTACATCTTCGGCGCGATGGGCGGCGTGCTCTCCGAGCGCAGCGGCGTCGTGAACATCGCGATCGAGGGTCAGCTGCTCGCCGGCGCGTTCCTCGCGGCGATGGTCGGCAGCATGACCGGATCCATCTGGCTGGGCCTCCTCGCGGCACTCGTCGCAGGCGTTCTGGTGTCGTTCATCCTCGCAGCGTTCGCCATCAAGTACTACGTCGATCAGGTGATCGTCGGCGTCGTGATCAACGTGCTCGTGCTCGGCCTGACGAACTTCCTGTACAGCGAGGTGCTCGCCAAGAACTCGGCGCTGCTGAACAACCCGCCGAGCCTGCCGAACCTTCCGATCCCCGGGCTGTCGGCGATCCCCGTGATCGGTCCGGTGCTGTTCGACCAGTCGATCATCGTCTACCTCATGTACATCGCTGTCGCGGCCGTCTACATCGGACTGTTCCACACGCGATGGGGACTCCGTCTGCGGTCGGTGGGCGAGCATCCGCAGGCCGCTGACACCGTGGGCATCAACGTGAGCGGCACGCGGTTCTGGAACGTGTCGCTCGCCGGCGCCATCGTCGGCCTCGGCGGAGCGTACTTCACCCTGGGCTCCGTCGGATCCTTCAGCCAGGACATGACAGGTGGCCAGGGGTATATCGCGCTCGCCGCCGTGATCTTCGGACGATGGGATCCGATCCGCGCCACATTCGCCGCCCTGCTCTTCGGATTCGCCAGCAACCTGCAGTACGCGCTCGCCGCGGTCGGATCCCCGGTGCCCAGCGAGTTCCTGCTCATGCTGCCGTACTTCGTCACCATCCTGGCCGTCGCCGGCTTCGTGGGATACGTACGCGGGCCTGCGGCTTCCGGAAAGCCGTACATCAAGTCGTGATCCGGACGTCGTGATCCACGGATTTCGACCCCGTCATGAACCATGAATCCACGCGAACGAGTGACTGAAACCAAGTGACGAGAAGATGAGCGACGATACGAGGGCTTTTTACGGTGACGTCGACTGGGGTGCATTGCGCACCGAGGCCGAGGAGGCCATGCGGAAGGCGTACGTCCCGTACTCGCACTACCCGGTGGGTGCGGCGGCGCTCGCGACGGACGGACGCATCGTCTCCGGCTGCAACGTCGAGAACGCCAGCTACGGCCTCACGCTCTGCGCCGAGTGCTCTCTCGTCTCGGGACTGCACATGTCGGGCGGCGGACAGCTCGTCGCCTTCGTCTGCGTGAACGGCGACGGTGACGTCATCATGCCGTGCGGGCGCTGCCGTCAGCTGCTCTACGAGCACTCCGTCTCGGGAATGCTCCTCGAGACGGTGTCGGGCATCCGCACGATCGACGAGGTGATCCCGGATGCCTTCGGGCCCAGGGACTTGGAGGCCTTCAGTGGCTGAGGCATTCGATGCAGTCGACATCATCGCGCGCTGGAGCTGGGAGCAGAGGCCCGGTGGTCCTCTGTCGCGACGCCAGCGACTCGGCGGCTATGCCGACGAGGAAGGGGGCCGGACGTATGGCTGAGCGGTTCGACGCAGTCGACATCATTCGAACGAAGCGCGACCACGGCGAACTCTCCGCGCCGGAGATCGACTGGCTGGTCGATGCCTACACGCGCGGATACGTCGCCGACGAGCAGATGTCCGCGTGGGCGATGGCGGTGCTCCTCAACGGCATGTCGCGGCGCGAGATCCGCGATCTCACGCTCGCGATGATCGCCAGCGGTGAGCGGATGAGCTTCGCCGACCTCGGCAAGCCGACCGTCGACAAGCATTCGACCGGGGGAGTCGGCGACAAGATCACGCTGCCGCTCGTGCCGCTCGTGGCATCCTTCGGGGTCGCCGTCCCGCAGCTGTCGGGCCGCGGCCTCGGGCACACCGGCGGCACGCTCGACAAGCTGGAGAGCATCTCGGGCTGGCGCGCTTCCCTCACCACCGATGAGCTGTTCGCCCAGCTGCGCGAGGTCGGCGGCGCCATCTGCGCCGCGGGTCCTGGTCTCGCGCCAGCGGACAAGAAGCTGTACGCACTGCGCGACATCACGGGAACTGTCGAGGCCATCCCACTCATCGCGTCGTCGATCATGAGCAAGAAGATCGCCGAGGGGACGGGCGCGCTCGTGCTCGACGTGAAGTTCGGCTCCGGCGCGTTCATGCGCGACCTCGAGCGGGCGCGCGAGTTGGCACGCACCATGGTGGAGCTCGGGCAGGATGCCGGGGTCGCGACATCCGCACTGCTCACCGACATGAATGCCCCGCTCGGCCGTGCCATCGGCAACGCGAACGAGGTGCGAGAGTCGGTCGAGGTGCTCGCCGGCGGCGGCCCGGCGGACATCGTGGAGCTCACCGTTGCCCTCGCCCGCGAGATGCTGCGCCTGGCCGGACAGCCCGACGCCGATGTCGAGGATGCCCTGCGCTCCGGTCGGGCCATGGACAGCTGGCGTGCGTTGATCCGAGCGCAGGACGGCGATCCGGACGCCCCGCTCCCGCACCCCCGCGAGACCCACACGGTCACCGCGCCGCGCGCCGGCGTCGTGTCCCGACAGGACGCGCTCGCGTTCGGTGTCGCCGCATGGCGGCTGGGTGCGGGTCGCGCGCGCCAGCAGGATCCGGTGCTGCACGCCGCCGGAATCGATCTGCACGCCAAGGTGGGCGAGTCGGTCGCCGAGGGCGACCCCCTCTTCACCCTGTCGACGGACGATTCCGTGCGATTCGAACGAGCTCTCGAATCGCTCGACGGCGCCTGGGAGATCGCGGATGCAGCTCCGCCCCGTTCCGACCTCGTCGTCGAACGCGTCGGCTGACCGCTCGCGAGCATCGCGCGCTTGGCCGCAGACAGTGACCGAGCGATGCAGAAATCGACCGGGCGGCCACGGACAAATCGGTGCGAAGGGCTGCGGCGCGCGGCACTCCCCGCAGATAACCTGGAGCAATGAGCGCAGAGTCGTCTGGCCCCACGGAGCCTCCCAGTACCACCGCCCACCTCGTCGACGGAGTCGACGTCCGCGTCCTGCCCAAGGTGTCGCTCCACGACCACCTGGACGGCGGACTCCGACCGCAGACCATCATCGAGCTCGCCGACGACATCGGCCTCGACCTGCCTGAGACCAAGGCCGACACGCTCGGCGAGTGGTTCTCCACGCAGGCGAACTCCGGCTCGCTCGTGGAATACCTCAAGACCTTCGACGTGACCACCGCCGTCATGCAGACCCGTGACGGTCTGGCCCGCGTCGCACGGGAGTTCGTGCTCGATCTCGCGGCGGACGGCGTCGTGTACGGCGAGATCCGCTGGGCGCCCGAGCAGCACCTTGCGCGGGGACTCTCACTCGACCAGGCCGTTGCGGCCGTGCAGAGCGGCTTGGAGCAGGGAGTGGCGGATGTGCGCGCCAACGGCGCGAGCATCCGTGTCGGGCAGCTCGTCACGGCCATGCGCCACGCGGACCGTGCACTGGAGATCGCCGAGCTCGCCGTGCGGCATCGGGATGCCGGTGTCGTCGGATTCGACATCGCGGGTGCGGAGGCGGGCTTCCCGCCGAGCAACCACCGCGTCGCATTCGACTACCTCGCGGAGCAGTACTTCCCCACAACGGTGCACGCGGGGGAGGCGGACGGCCTGGCGAGCATCCAGAGCGCGCTTCTCGACGGACGCGCACTGCGGCTCGGACACGGTGTGCGGCTCGCCGAGGACATCACGATCGAGCGTCAGGACGACGAGAACATCTACGTCTCCCTCGGACGGCTCTCGCAGTGGGTCAAGGATCGCGAGATCGCGCTTGAGCTCAGCCCGTCGTCCAACCTGCAGACCGGGGCGATCGCGGCGTGGGGCGACGAGCTCGTCGACCACCCCTTCGACCTCCTCTACCAGCTGGGGTTCCGGGTCACGGTCAACACCGACAACCGGTTGATGAGCAGCACGACGCTGACGCGTGAGCTCGGGCTTCTCTCGGAGGCGTTCGGATACGACCTCGACGACCTCGAGACGTTCCAGCTGAACGCTGCCAGGTCGACCTTCCTCCCGCTGGAGGATCGCGAGGACCTCGCCGAGGCGATCTCGGTCGGATTCGACGCGGTCTGAGGAGGCTCGCACAACGCGCCATGTCCGCGGAGGACACTTTCAGCGAGCCTTGATGAACCGGCGCGATACGCTTGTGACCATGTCGCTTCCGCCGCTGCCCGACTCTGCCATCGACCTCGGTGTGCACGCGGCGGACTGGCGCGCCGCGGTACGGTTCGCGGGTTCGGCGCTGCGTCGTTCGGGCGCTACGCGGGACAGCTACACGGACCGGATGATCCAGGTGATCGACGAGTTCGGCGCGTACATCGTGATCGCCCCCGGACTGGCGCTCGCGCACGCTCGCCCCGGCCCTGACGTGCTCGCCGACGGCCTCTCGGTCGTGACGCTGGCCAACCCGGTGTCGTTCGGGCATCCGCACAACGACCCGGTGCGGGTGGTCGTCGGGCTCGCCGTCGCGACGCCGGATGCGCACGTCAACTCGGTCGCGGAACTCGCGAACATCTTCAACGACCCCGAGTCGATCCCCGCGCTGGCCGATGCGACGAGCCCGGACGACGTCTGGCGCGTCATCGGAGCGCCGAACGTGCAGGACGACGCCTCGGTGACCGTGCGATGAAGATCGTCGCCATCTGCGGTGCCGGCATCGGGACTTCGGGCATCCTCAAGGTGAACGCGGAGCGTGTGCTCGACCGCCTCGGCATCTCGGCCGACGTCAGCGCGACGGATGTCGCCGGCGTCGCGACGACGGGATCGGACGCCCAGGTCATCCTGACCTCGCCCGAGCTCGTTCCGCGGATCCCCCCGACGAACGCCGACATCGTCGTCATCGACAACTACTTCGACCTCACGGAGCTGGAGCGCAAGCTCGACGAAGCCCTCGGCTGATCACCGCGAGCGCGTGGTTGCGAGCGCGCACTCTTCTGTCGCCGAAAGTGCGCGTTTCGCCGAGCGAGGGTGCATGTTTCGCCGCCTGAGGGTGCATGTTTCGCCGCCTGAGGGTGCGCGTTTCCCTGTCCGAGGGTGCACATCCTCGGACCCGCAAACGGGGCGATCGCGATCGGCGCCGTCCGGCGTCTACAACGCGTCGGTGATGCCGCGCATCGCGTCAGCGAGCACCTGCACCGTGGCCTGTGCCGCAGCACGGCGGGATGCGACATCCGCTCCGCTGTCATCGAACGTGTCGATGTAGATCTTCAGCTTCGGCTCCGTGCCGCTCGGACGCACCATGATGCGGGATCCGTCGTGGAGCACGATCCGCAGGACATCGCTCGGCGGCAACTCCGCCGATCCCGGGCGCAGGTCGTCGATCCGCACCACGCGGATGCCACCGACCTCCGCGGGCGGATCGGCCCGCAGAGCGGCCATGATGCGGCCGATACGGTCGAGATCGGTGACCCTCAGCGAGATCTGGTCGGACGAGTACGCCCCGAACCGCTCGATGAACTCGTCCAGCCGATCGCCGATCGTGCGCCCCTCGGCGTGCAACTCCGCGGCCAGCTTCAGGGCGAGCGTCGCGGCGGAGATGCCGTCCTTGTCCCGAACGGTCTGCGGGTTCACGAGGTATCCGAGCGCCTCCTCGTACCCGTATACGAGGCCCGGCACACGACTCACCCACTTGAAGCCCGTGAGGGTCTCTGCGAAACGCAGGCTGTAGGCATCCGCTATCGCGCGCAGGGCCGGGGAGGAGACGATGGATGCCGCGAGCACGCCCCCCGCACCGCGTGCGACGGCCTCTTCCGCAGCGGCCCAGCCGAGCAGGGTGCCCACCTCGTTGCCGCTGAGCCGGCGGTAGCCGTCCGTGGTCGAAGGATCCGGGATGCCGATGGCCAGCCGATCCGCGTCGGGATCGTTGGCGATCACGAGGTCGGCGCCCCTGGCACGTGCGAGCGCGAACGCGAGATCCAGCGCGCCCGGTTCCTCCGGATTGGGGAACGCGACGGTGGGGAACTCGGGATCCGGATCCGCCTGCTCCGGCACCGTGACCGGCGCGGGCAGCCCCGCAGCGGCGAACACCGCGCGTGCGGTCTCCCATCCGACGCCGTGCATGGCCGTGTAGACGACGCTGAGACCGGACTCGGATCCCAATGCAGTTGCGGCCGCGTCGTCGTCTCCGCGACCGGCAACGGCCGCCGTCGCCGCGATGTAGGCGTCGACGAGGGACTCGTCCGCGATCTCGAACGCGTCGGAGCGCGGCAGGTCGGAGACGCGACCCCGGGCGATCCTGTCGATGTGCGCGGCGATGTCCGCGTCGGCGGGCGGCACGATCTGGGACCCCTCGTCCGCGCCGCCGAGATAGACCTTGTAACCGTTGTCGCGGGCTGGATTGTGGCTGGCGGTGACCATCACGCCGGCTGATGCGTCAAGGTGGCGAACCGCGAACGCCAGGACGGGGGTCGGCAGGAGTCGGGGGAGCAGGATGGCGCGCACTCCCGCTCCGGCCATCAGCTCGGCGGTGTCTCGCGCGAAGACGCGTGAGTTCTTGCGTCCGTCGTGGCCGATGACGACCGACGGTGCACTGCTGCTGCCCCTGCCGTCGTCGTCGCCGCTGTCTGCTGCTGTGTCCGTGCCGTACGCCTGCTCGTTGAGGTACGCGGCGAGGCCCGCCGCGGCCTGGGCCACGAGCATCCGATTCATCCGGTTGGGACCGGCGGCGATCTCGCCACGCAGCCCGGCGGTGCCGAAGGAGAGACGAGTGTCGAAGCGTCCGTGAAGGTCGGCAAGAGCCTCCTGCGATCCCGCTACCGCTTCATCGACGAGAGCCTGCAACTCGGCGCGGGTCTCGACATCCGGATCGTCATCGATCCACGCTCGTGCCCTGTCGACGATCGCGTCCACCGCGTCGCTCACAGCTTCGCCACGATGCGGGCGAGGAGGTCGCTGATGACCGGCTCGGCCTGCCGGCCCGCCTCGATGACCTCCGCGTGGCTGAGCGGCTGGTCAGAGATGCCCGCCGCCGCGTTCGTGATCAGTGACATTCCGAGCACCTCCATGGCGGACTGCCTCGCCGCGATGGCCTCCAGCGCCGTCGACATGCCGACGATGTGGCCGCCGATGGTCTTCGCCATCTGCACCTCGGCCGGCGTCTCGTAGTGCGGACCGCGGAACTGCACATACACGCCCTCGTCGAGCGTCGCATCCACGGTGCGGGCGATGTCGCGCAGCCGCTTCGCGTAGAGATCGGTGAGATCGACGAACGTCGCGCCTTCCAACGGCGACGCCGCCGTCAGGTTGATGTGGTCGCTGATCAGGACCGGAGTCCCCGGACCCCAGGCGGGCTTGATGCCGCCCGCTCCGTTGGTGAGGATCATCACGCTCGCGCCCGCGGCTGCGGCGGTCCGAACGCCGTGCACGACCGGTCGGACGCCCTTGTCCTCGTAGAAGTGGGTGCGCGCACCCAGCACGAGCGCGTGCTTGCCATTCGTCAGCCGCACGGAGCGAATGGTGCCAACGTGACCGGGCACCGCCGGCCTGTGGAACCCGAGGATGTCTGTGGCGGGCACGCTCGCGACCGTCTCGCCGATCAGATCCGCGGCCTTGCCCCATCCGCTGCCCAGCGTGAGGGCGATGTCGTGGCGCTCGACACCGGTGCGTTCGGCGATCTGTTCCGCCGCGATCCGGGCGATCTCGAACGGATCGGCCGAGCGGTCGTCGAAGGGATTCACTGAGTCCTCAGATGCCATTGCAACAGCATATTCGCGCTCTGGCAGCCGCTCATCCGTGCGTTGAGTGGTGCTCGTTCGCGCAGTCGCGCACTCCGGTGCCACCTTGGTCTTCGGGATCGAGCGGATTCGTTGCAGGCTCGGACATCGACCAGGGGCGTGGACAGCCGTTTCGGCCGTCCTCCAGCCGTTGGACGGGGCGAGGCGCGCAGCCGGGAGGCCGTGGCATCCGCGACGGTCAGCAACGTTTGAGACAATGGACGCATGGCCTTCGAGTTCGAGCGTAAGCAGAGGATCGCCGTACTCGGGGGAGGCCCCGGCGGCTATGAGGCGGCGCTCGCCGGCGCCCAGCTTGGGGCCGAGGTCACGCTCGTCGAACGCGGCGGCGTCGGCGGTTCAGCGGTGATGACGGATGTCGTCCCCTCCAAGACGCTGATCGCGACCGCGGACGCCACACGATCCATCGGAGAGGCGGCCGATCTCGGCGTGCAGTTCTTCGGACGCACGGAGAGCGGCAAGCCGATCCGCCCCGAGGTGGCCGTCAACCTGTCGGCGGTCAACAAGCGACTCCTCGGACTCGCGCGCCAGCAGTCCGAAGACATGCGCAGCGAGCTGGTGCATGCCGGCGTGCGCATCGTCACAGGCGAGGGCCGGCTGGACGGCCCCAACGCGCTGATCGTGTCCACAGCGAAGGACAAGGGAACGGACTTCGACCGCGTCGAGGCGGACACGATGGTGATCTCCGTCGGCGCGAGTCCGCGGCTGCTGCCGTCGGCCATGCCGGACGGAGAACGGATCCTCACCTGGACTCAGCTGTACGGCCTGAATTCCGTGCCGGAGCACCTGATCGTGGTTGGATCCGGTGTCACGGGCGCCGAGTTCGCCAGCGCGTACACCTACCTCGGCGCGAAGGTGACGCTCGTCTCCAGTCGCGACCAGGTCCTGCCCGGCGAGGATGCGGATGCCGCTGCCGTGCTCGAGAAGGTCTTCAAGCGCAACGGCATGACCGTGCTGTCGAAGTCGCGCGCCGAGTCCGTGCAGCGCACGGAGACCGGAGTCATCGCGACACTGAGCGATGGTCGAACGGTCGAGGGATCCCACTGCCTGATGGCGGTCGGATCCATCCCCAACACGGTGGGCATCGGGCTGGAGGGCGCCGGCGTGCAGCTCACCCCGAGCGGCCATGTGCGGGTGAACCGCGTGGCACGCACGTCGATGCCGAGCATCTACGCGGCGGGAGACTGCTCGAACGTGTTGCCTCTGGCATCCGTCGCGTCGATGCAGGGCCGCACGGCCATCTTCCACGCTCTGGGCGACTCGGTGACGCCGATCGAGCTGCGGAACGTGGCATCCAACATCTTCACCTCACCCGAGATCGCGACGGTCGGCTGGAACCAGCGCGAGATCGAAGAGGGCATCGCCCAGGGCGACATCTACAAGCTGGCGCTGAAATCGAACCCGCGAGCCAAGATGCAGGGCATCCGCGACGGATTCGTGAAGCTCTTCGCCCGCACCGGAAGCGGCACGGTCATCGGAGGAGTCATCGTGGCGCCCCGCGCCAGCGAGCTCATCCTTCCGGTCGCACTCGCCGTCGAGCATCGGCTCACGGTCGACGAGGTGGCTCGCGCCTTCTCCGTGTACCCGTCGCTCTCCAGCTCGATCACGGACGCGGCGCGCGCGATGCACATCGTGCTCTGAGGGCGCCGTCCGCTGCCGCTCCGCCCGGGATTGCGCCATGTGCGCACTACTGCGCCACTCTCGCTGGCGCAGTAGTGCGCAAATGGCGCGACTACCGGAGTGGTGCGGTTCTGAGACTGTCACATGGGCGGTTGCGCATGCTCGATCTTCTCGTCCCCAAGCAATCCGGGCGCAGACTTCTCCAGGATTGATGTCGATGAGAAGACCGTTGGGCAAGCCCGCGGCAGGCTTCAGGATCGTGAAGCATCCCGTCTTCGGCCCCGACCTGCCGCTTGTGGTCTCGGCACATCGCGACAGCACTGGTACGTATGCCGCGCTTCGACACGATCACCAGCACGGCTCGCTCGTGCGTCTTCGACGAGGTGCCTATGCCCCTGCGGCCGCCCTGAGCGGGCTCTCGACGCAAGACCGATACGCGATGGACATCGCCGCAGCGATATCCCTTCGCCTGGACCCCGTGCTCGCGGGGCTCTCCGCGGCTGTCTGGTTCGGGCTTCCACTTGTCGGCACGATGCCGCATACGGTCTACCTGCTCTCGTCGAGTACGAGCGGTAGGCGGAGAAACGGCGTAGTCGAAGTTCCGCGTAGTGGACATGAGACGGTTCTGGAATTCGATGGCTTCCGTACCACATCCCTCGCCGACACGTTGATCGAGGTGTGCAGGACTGCTCCTTACATCACCGCGCTGGTCATGCTCGATGCGGCGCTGCACGTCGACCGATTCGGCATGGTTCCCCCGATGATCTCGTTCGACGAGCTGATGGCAGCGCACCACGAGCGGATGCCGTACCGCGGCTCTGCGACGGCACGAGGCGTGCTGGCCGCGGCAACCACTTCGGCCGAGAGCCCCTTCGAGTCCGTGAGTCGCGTCACCGTCGAAGAACTCGGATTTCCCGAGCCCGAGCTGCAGATCCCGATCCGGCTGAAGAGCGGTGACACCGTCTATTCCGACTTCGGGTGGCCGGACTGGCGCGTCGTCGGCGAGGCGGATGGCTGGGGCAAGTACGTGGACCCGCGATACCCATCAACCCTGTCTCTTGAGGACCGGGTGAAAGCCGAGAAGCGGCGCGACAACGCGATTCGCCGCGTCCAGTGGACACCGGCCCACTGGGAGTGGGCTGATGCATGGAAACGTGACCCTCTCCGCGCCATCCTTCTGGATGCGGGGCTGCCGATCGTGCGCAGACCGCGCACGTTGCGTTGACTCGCAATGCCCACTCAGGGACCAGCGTGACAGCAATAGCGCCATTTGCGCACTATTGCGCCGGCTCAGGTGGCGCAATAGTGCGCAAATGGCGCAGTTGCCAGGGCCGACGGCGCCGCGCGCGGCGCGGCCCGCCGACTCACACGATGTTGAGCAGCAGGTGACCGCTGGAGACGGTGGTGCCGACGGCGGCGTTGAGGCCGCTGATCGTTCCGTCCTTGTGGGCGGTGAGCGGCTGCTCCATCTTCATCGCCTCCAGCACGACCACGAGGTCGCCCTTGACCACCTGGTCGCCCTCGCCGACGGCGAGCTTCACGACGGTGGCCTGCATGGGCGCCGTGACCGAGTCCCCGGTCGCGGTGGTGACCGAATGCGACGCCGACTTGCGCTTCGGCGCATGGCCCAGTGCGGCGGTCGAACCTCCCGCGATCAGCAGGCGGGTCGGCAGACTCACCTCGACGCGCTTGCCGCCGACCTCGACGACGACGCTGTGCCGCGCCTCGGCTTCGGGCTGTTCGGCTCCTTCGCCCGACCACGGTTCCAGCTCGTTCACGAACTCGGTCTCGATCCAGCGCGTGTAGACGCTGAACGGATGCCCCTCCTCCGGTGCGAACGCCGAGTCGCGCACGATCGCGCGGTGGAACGGCAGCACCGTCGGCAGCCCTGCGACCTCGAACTCGTCGAGGGCACGGCGCGAGCGCTCGAGCGCTTCCTCGCGGCTGGATCCGGTGACGATGAGCTTGGCGAGCAGCGAGTCGAAGGCGCCGGAGATGACGTCGCCGGACTGCACACCGGAATCCACGCGAACGCCGGGACCCGACGCGGGCTTGAAGACGTGCACCGGCCCGGGGGCGGGCAGGAAGCCTCGGCCCGGGTCCTCACCGTTGATGCGGAACTCGAACGAATGTGCGCGCGGCTGCGGGTCGTCGTAGTCGAGCACGCCGCCTTCTGCGAGGCGGAACTGCTCGCGCACCAGGTCGATTCCGGTGACCTCCTCGGAGACCGGATGCTCCACCTGCAGTCGCGTGTTCACCTCGAGGAACGAGACGGTGCCGTCCTGACCGATCAGGAACTCGCACGTGCCTGCGCCGAGGTATCCGACCTCCTTGAGGATGGCCTTCGACGACGCGTAGAGCTGCTCGCGCTGGTCGTCGGTGAGGAACGGCGCCGGCGCCTCCTCGACGAGCTTCTGGTGGCGGCGCTGGAGGGAGCAGTCACGGGTGGAGACGACGACGACGTTGCCGTGGGCATCCGCCAAGCACTGTGTCTCGACGTGACGCGGCTTGTCGAGGTACTTCTCGACGAAGCACTCGCCGCGGCCGAAGGCGGCGATGGCCTCACGCGTTGCTGACTCGAACAGTTCGGCGACCTCGCCGCGTTCGCGTGCGACCTTGAGGCCGCGTCCGCCGCCGCCGAATGCCGCCTTGATGGCGATGGGAAGGCCGTACTGGTCGACGAACTCGAGCACCTCGTCGGCGTTGGCCACGGGGTTCAGCGTGCCGGGGGCCAGCGGCGCGCCGACCTTCTCCGCGACGTGACGGGCCGACACCTTGTCGCCGAGACGCTCGATGGCGTCCGGGCCGGGCCCGATCCAGATGAGGCCGGCGCCGATGACGGCGCGGGCGAAGTCCGCGTTCTCCGCGAGGAACCCGTAGCCGGGATGCACGGCGTCCGCACCGGATCGGCGGCACACCGACAGGAGCTTCTCGATGGACAGGTACGTGTCGGCGCTCGTCGCGCCGTCGAGTGCGTAGGCCTCGTCGGCCAGCCTGGTGTGCACGGCCTCGCGATCCTGGTCTGCATAGACGGCAACCGAGGCGATACCGCTGTCACGCGCCGCTCGGATGACTCGCACGGCGATCTCGCCGCGGTTGGCAATCAGGACCTTGGAGATGTGGGGCACAGTCTTCAAGCCTATTGACGTGTGTATGCCTGGTTTTGAATGGTGCGCACAAACCTGACCCCAAGGGCTTTCGGATGCCTACAACACCGTGCGCGCCCGCGCTGAGCGTGTGGGCCTGGCAACGTGCTCGGTGGCTCGGCGTTCAGCCCCAGCGTCGTGCTCGGCGTTCAGGCCCAGAGGTCCGTCCATTCGAAGCCGAGTCGCTTGACCAGGGCTCGCAGCGTGGACAGTGACAAGCCGACGACCGTGCTCGGATCCCCGTCGACCCGGGTGATGAACGGTCCGCCGAGACTGTCGATCGTGAACGCTCCCGCCACCTTCAGCGGCTCGCCGGTCGCGATGTAGGCATCGATCTCCGCATCGTCGATGTCGTCGGCGAACGTGACCGACGCCGTCGACACGGCGCCTTCCGCTCGCCTGACCCGTCCGCCCGTGTGGTCGATCAGCCAGTGGCCGGAGTGCAGCACGCCGGTGCGTCCGCGCTGCGCGTGCCAGCGCGCTCGGGCGACGGATGCCTCGTGCGGCTTGCCGTAGATCACCCCGTCTACCTCGAACGCGGAGTCTCCGCCCAGGATGAGACCGTCGATGGGGGAGCCGTCCACAGCAGCACCCACGACCGCTTCCGCCTTGGCCCTGGCGAGGAGCTGGACCATGTCGGACGCACCAAGCGGCGCACCTCTCACGTCTTCAGCTTGGGCGACGGTCGCCGGTTCGTCGACCCCGGGCGAGATCGTCAGCGGCTCCACACCTGCCGAGCGCAGCAGGGCCAGTCGGGCGGGTGAGGTGGAGGCGAGGTAGAGGCGCACCCGTCCCATTGTGCCCGGCTCGACGCGCGGAATCCTGGCGTAGGCCTCAGCTCACGCAGGGGATGGAGGACGACGACATGACACCTCCGGTCCCGAACGTGTTCGAGGGCGTCGATCCGGACCCGGAGGACCTCGATCCCGAGGACCCGTCCGACCCCGACGAACCAGAGCCGGAGGAGCCGGAGCCCGACCCCGTCGATGCGGAAGGACGTGCGGTCGCGGCGGACGAGGCATCCGATGCCGCGATCAGCTGCGCCGTCGTGGCGCGCACCTGGTCGAGGTCGACGAGGTTGACGTCCTGGCCGTCCTCGTAGCCGAAGGACGAGATCGGCAGCGTCTCGAAGCTCACGCCGCCGCCTCCGAATCGTTTGGCATCGGAGGCGAGGCTGAGCAGATCGAGATTCGAGTCGACGGCGATGTCGTTCTTGACCGTTCCGAGCATCTTCTCCATCACGGTGAAGTCGTCGAAGAGGTTCTGGTGCTGCAGCTTGTTGGCGAGCGAGATGATGAACGCCTGCTGGCGCCGCTCCCGGTCGAGGTCCGTGAGGTTGACGTCGGAGGTCGTGGTGTCGCGTCGTTGGCGTACGAAGGCCACGGCCTGGGCTGCGTTGATCTCCTGGAGCCCCTTGGCGAAGTCTGCACCGGAGTAGCTGTCGGCCGTTGCGGCGTTCAGGCACACCTGGATCGGCTGCACCGCCTCTGCCAACTGGTAGAACGCGCCCATCGTCACCTCGACGAAGTGGTCGATCTTCACGTTCAGGAACTGCGAGACCGTGTTCACCTCCTCGACGCGAGCCGCCGAACGCGCCTGCTGGTAGGCGTCAGGATGAGAGAGGTTCGGCTGCGTGTTGACGAGGTGCGTGAGCGTCGCGTCGAGCTGATAGCCGTATGCCTGCTTGATCTTGCCCATCGAGACGCCGTCCGGCGAACCGGGCAGGCTCACCCAGTCGTCGCGTGGAATCGAGATGCCGACCGGATGCCCGCCGCCGGCGGGGACGTGCAGCAGCATGAGCACATTGGAGTTGTATCCGCCGTCATCCGACGTTCCGGCGTGCAGGGCGTTGTAGACGTCCGCCGGCAGCGGGTCGCCGTTCTCGTCGAGCCTGCTGTCGAGCCCCATCACCAGGATGTTGGTCTCCGCCGTGTTCTGCACGGGGCCCAGGCTCGTGCGGTGGATGCCGGATGACAGCTGCTGATACTGCGTGAAGACCATGACGCCCGCGGCGACCACCACCAGGACCACGGCGACGGCGATGCCTGCGATGATGCGTCGGCGCCGGAACTTGCGCTTGCGAGCGGTTGCGGGATCCGGCGGAGCGGCTGGAGGCGTCGCCGATGCGCGTCCGCGCTTCGGCTCCCGATACGGCTCCAGGAGCTCGTACGGATCGGAGGAACGCTGAGCCGTCGATGGTGTGCGCGACGACGGTCGGGCGGTCGAGCTGGATCGTGCGGAATCGCGTTGCGTCCCGAGCTGTCGCGCGGCTTCCGGTTTCGCGGCACCTTGTCGCTCATGCGGCGTGGGCGTTGACGCATCGTCGCCCGCGTTCTGCCGCTCCCCGGCCCGATTGATCCGGGCGATCTTCGTGGGATCGAGCGGCTTGCCGTTCTTGTAGTAGGTCACGCGGTCCTCTCGTACCGGTCGTGCGCATCGCAGAAGAAGCGCATCGCAGAAAGAGAAGGTACGGAGGGCGCCTGGGCGCCCGGTGAGCACTCGGTCGGCAATCGGTGAACGGACTCGCAGGAGGGGCGAGCGAGCGGATGTCCCGCACGGCACAGACGCGCCGCCGCTCCCCGGCAACTCCCGACGGGGGTGTGGGAGCATCGATGGATGCCTCGCCCCGCCCGCCGCCGCCCCGCATCCAGCGCCTCAGCCGACAGATCGGGGACGCGCACACGCCCGAATCGCCCGCGGAACGCCGCTCCGGCGGTGGTCGCGGATCCGGTCGATCTCGAGCTTGAGATCACCGGTGTCGCTCACGGCGGCGTCTTCGTCGCACGGCACGAGGGCAGGGTCGTCTTCGTCAGCGACACGCTGCCAGGCGAACGCGTGGTGGCGCGTGTATCGGACACTCGGCATGATCGCTTCTGGCGTGCGGAGACGGTACGCGTGCTCGAGCCATCCGAACATCGGCGCGAGCATGTCTGGTCGGCGGCATCGGTCGATCGGGATCCGGCAGACCGAGCAGGGGGAGCCGAGTTCGGCCACATCGAGCTGCCGTTCCAGCGCGAGCTCAAGCACCGCGTCATCGTGGACGCGTTCAGCCGTATGGCCGGCGTCGACGAGGCTCCGATCGTGGAGCCGGCGCCCGGCGACGCCGAGCGGGACGGCTTGCACTGGCGGAGTCGCGTGAAGCTGCAGATCGACGACGCAGGCAACGTCGGTCCCTATGCCGCTCGGTCGCACCGTGTCGTACCTGTCACGGATCTGCCGCTGGCCATCGACGCCGTCGAGCGCGCGGCGCCGCTCGGGGAGACCCAGTCCAGGGCGGGTTCGATCGATGTGACGGTCACCAGCGAGGGTTTCGTCTCGGTGATCAGACGGGATGCCACCGGATCAACGCACCAGCCTCCGCGGGTCATTCACGAGCGTGTCGGCGACCGCCGTTTCGCTCTGGCCGCGACGGGATTCTGGCAGGTGCACCGCAAGGCGCCCGAGGTGTTGACCGCGGCCGTGCACGATGCCGTCGACGACTCGCTCTTCGACCCGCGTGCCTACAACCTCGACCTCTACGGGGGCGTCGGCCTTCTGGCGGCAGCCATCGGAGACCGCTTCGGGCCGACGACCAGGATCACGAGCGTGGAATCGGACGAGCACACCACAGACCACGCCGCCGCCAACCTCGCCGACTGGCTCGGCGCGCAGACGGTGACCGCTCGTGTCGAGACCTTCCTGCGTGAACTCAGCACGCGTTCGACTGCCGGCGAGCGTGCGCGACTGGCCGCGGGAACCGTCGTGCTCGACCCGCCGCGCAGCGGCGCCGGACGCGAGGTGATCCAGACCCTGGCCGAACTCCGCCCGGCGCAACTCGTGTACGTCGCCTGCGATCCCGTCGCCTTCGCGCGCGACCTGAAGTGGCTTCGCGAGCGCGGGTACGTCCTGCGTCAGTCCCGCGCCTTCGACCTGTTCCCGCACACTCACCACGTGGAGGTCGTGGCCTCGCTCACGCGCGCCGACTGACCAGGCAAAGCCTGCTCCGTCTACCGCGGTACGCCCGGCGGGGACGGGCGTACCAATAAGCTGAGTCCATGGTGCGGGTGGGGATCGTCGACGACCACGAGTCCGTGCGCCTCGGACTGCGAGCCGCATGTCACGACGCGGGCTACGACGTGGTCGCCACGGGTGCCGCCGTGAGCGCGATGCTCGAAGAGCTCCCCGACACCGGATGCGACGTGGTGGTGCTCGACCTGTCGCTCGGCGACGGATCCAGCATCACCGAGAACGTGAAGCGCGTCCAGGCCACCGGCGCCGGAGTGCTGGTGCACAGCATCGCGGATCAGGTCGCCAGCGTTCGGGAGGCGCTTGCGGCGGGCGCGGCAGGGGTCATCCCGAAGTCGGCGCCGACCACGACACTCATCGCCGCCATCAAGTCGGTGGCGGCCGGCGAGGTGCTGAACAACCTCGAGTGGGCGAGCGCCATCGACGCGGACAGCGAGTTCGCCAAGGCCCAGCTCGGCCGGCGCGAGCGTGACGTGCTGCACCTCTACGCATCCGGACTGCCGCTGAAGGCCGTCGCCGAGCAGCTCGGAGTCGCCCACTCCACTGCTCGTGAATACCTCGACCGCGTGCGCACGAAGTACGTCGAGGTCGGGCGTCCGGCGCCGACGAAGGTGGACCTGCTGCGGCGGGCGGTGGAGGACGGCATCCTGCCGGGCCTCGCACCCGACGGGCCGGTCATTCCCGGCGCTTCGGATGGCAAGCGCTGACCCGTCGGCCCCGGCCATCCCTTCGGCGGCGACGGCGAGCCCGCTGACCAGAGCCCGGGTCGAACGGCTCGGAGCGCGCGCCGTCGCCGGCTTCAGCTGGGTGTTCGGCGTGCAGGTCATTCCGGCCATCATCACCCAGTCGGCACACCTCGATCCCGTTTACACGACGGTGGTGGCCTGTGTGCTCTTCATCTCGCTCGCGTGGCTCGGAGTCGCCTCGATCGCCGGCCGAACGGTACGAGCCGCAGCCCTCGTCTTCTGTTTCGCCTACGTCGTCGCACTCGCCTTGTGGGAGTGCGGCATCACCGACCCTGACTACTTCGTCGGAACCCGCCCTTGGCTGTGGAATCTGCTGACCGTGGCCACAGCCTGTGCTGCGGTCGCGATGTCGTTCGTCTGGGCGGCGATCTACACGATCCTCGCGCCGGTTCTCTACGGTTTCGTGCTCTCGTTCACCGCCGGCCCGGATGCGATCGAGACCGCCGTGCTCGACTCGCTGTACGCCGTCATCTTCGCGACACTGCTGCTGGCGATCATGACGATGCTGAGACAAGCCGCAAGCAGGGTGGACGCGAGCCAGACGGCCGCCCTCGAGCGTTACGAGGTGGCGGTGCGGGCTCACGCCCTGGCCGCGGAGCGCGTCGAGGTGGATGCCATCGTGCACGACAGCGTGCTCACCACGCTGCTCTCCGCCGCACATGCCTACACTCCCGAGGCGATGACCATCTCCTCGTCGATGGCGGAGGATGCGCTGGGCCACCTCGACACGTCGGCCCCGCTGGCGCGTCCCGGCCGGGCGCTCGACGCCATCCCGATCAGCAGGTTGCGGGATCGGATCATCTCCGCAGCCCGCTCGTTCACCGTGCCGTTCTCGATCGTTCCCCGCATCCGCACCGATGCCCTCATCCCGGTCAGCGTGGCGGAGGCGCTGTACTCGGCGACCGTCCAGGCGATGGTGAACAGTGCCCAGCACGCGGGCGGGGTGCTCGTGCGGCGCAGTCTCCAGGTTGAGCCGACCGAAGTCGGCGGTGTCCTCGTGGTGGTCACCGATGACGGAACGGGATTCGACATCGGGCTGATCCCCCCGGAGCGGCTCGGTCTCGAGGTGTCGATCCGCGAGCGCGTCGCACTTGCCGGGGGCGAGGCATCCATCGATTCCGCGCCGGGCAGGGGCACGACGGTGCGGCTGCGGTGGTGGCCGTCGAAGGAGGATGTCGGATGATCACCGTTTCCCGCGGCATCCTTGTGGTCCTCGCCGCCGTGTTCTCCGTCTATCACGTGGTGCTCGCGATCACCTCGATGGCGGCATACCACCATCCCGCCCCGGTCATCGTGGCGATCTCGCTCTACGTCGCCGCCACAGCGCTCTCGCTCGCGGACACGCGCCGCGTCGTCCTCGCTGTGTGGATCGCAGCGTTCGATCTCGCCGTGTCGCTGGCCGTGCCGGTTCTCGTCGCGAGCCAGCTCGACCAGTCGCGCGAGAACGGATATGCCACGTGGTACGTGGCGGCGATCGGCACGCTGATGACCATCGTGATCGTGCGTCGTCGCAGCCTGTTCGCCTGGCTCGGCATCGCGTTCCTTGTGGCACACACCGTCGCGTTCGCCGGCATCGTCGCGCTCGGCGGATACGGCGTGATCGGGAGCGTCGTGTGGGTGGCCGCCGCGGCGGTCGTGACGCGCGCGCTGGGCTCGATGGCGCGGGATGCTTCGCGGTTCTCCCGCGCGGAACGCCAGGTCGTCGAATGGCACGCCGAGCAGGAGGCGCACGTGATCGAGCGACAGCGCCGCCTCGACGAGACCTATCGACGTGCCGCTCCGCTTCTCATCCGTATCGCGGAGAGCGGCGGGATGCTCACCGACGAGGAACGAGCTGAATGCCTCCTCCTCGAGGCGGGCATGAGGGACGAGATCCGTGGACGCGCCCTGCTCGACGACAGCGTTCGGGAGCGGATTCTCGCCGCGCGGCGGCGCGGAGCATCCGTGGTGCTGCTCGACGACGGTGGCCTCGACGGAATGGACGACGCGGATCTCGGACGCATCCATGCACGACTCGCCGCGGCGCTCGAGCACTCGGAAGCGGACAAGTACATCGTGCGCACCGTGGAGAGCGGATCCTCTGTCGCCGTCACCGTCGTCGGCCTCCGATCAGGAGCGCACGTTCCGACGGATGCCGACGGCTCCGTCGGACCCCGCGACGCCGTCGACGCGGCCGCGGCCGAGTCCGAGGGGGCCGACGACGAGGTGGAGCTCTGGCTGGAGATCCCGCGGCATCCGTCCATCCCGGCAGCCAACCCCCAGTGAGGCTTCTGCTCACGGATCGAGACACGTCTGGAGGGCGCGTCTCGATGACGGAAACTGCTCATGACGGGTGGCGATGGCCACATTCTGTGAGGGAGTCGGATTCTGCCAGGACGGGGAGTTACCGACCTGGTCGATAAGCCGATATGCCGCCGATAAGCACCACTTTTAGTTCCATCACACCGAACTGCTGTCCCGAATGATCGCTTCGAGGTGTCGGTAGCGACGATTCGGGACAGCAGTTTCGAGACGCAGGGGCTGCACCGGGCACGGGACCCATCCACACGTTCTGGCCGATAAGCCGAGGCCTCTGGAACCGACAACTCTGGACAGGACGAACATGACACGCCCAAACCCATCCACACGTTCTGGCCGATAAGCCGCCGATAAGCCCGGCCCGGGCAGTGCGACAAATGCATCGGAGGGTGCCGGTCCGATGACCGACGCCCTCCGGAAGCCCCGAGTCGGGGCGACAACCCGAATATCGCCCCGACTCGCCCCCAAAACACTCGCCCGCTTACCCTAGTCGGCGAATGAATGGCGGTGAATCTCAGATGAGAGACACCTAGCAACATCAATAATGATGGGGTTCACGCAAGAGGGAAAGTCGTCATTTAGGGGGACAATCGGGGGACAGTTTTCTGGCGTATTCGCGGGCGACGTGTCCTCCGAATCCCAAATCGGGGTACAAATCGGGGCTCAAACGCAAGGGGCGTCAGCGCCAGGCATTCCAGGCGCCGTCGCCTCGCAGCAAGGGCGCGCGCAGGTTCCGCTGATCGCGTTGCCAGGCCGTTGTCGCGGCATCCGCTGAGGGTTCGTCGTGGGCGGCCTGCTCACGCAGCGTCGCCGTCAGCACGGCCGTCACTGCCGCGATCTCCGTCTCGGTCAGTCCGCCGGTGCGGAACACGATCTGCGAGGCGTCCACCTCGGTGTGCGTGCTGTGCCTCGCCATGGCTGTTCCTCTCAGTCCCGGACCGTCACAGCGGGATGTTGCCGTGCTTCTTCGGCGGCTGCGTCGCCCGCTTCGAGCGCAGCGCGCGCAGCGCCTTGGTCACGGACACGCGGGTCGCCGCCGGCTCGATGACTCCGTCGAGCTCGCCGCGTTCGGCGGCCAGGAACGGGGATGCGACGTTGTACGTGTACTCGTTCGCCAGCTTCGTGCGCACGGCAGCGACGTCCTCGCCGGCCTCCTCTGCGCGCTTGATCTCGCCGCGGTACAGGATGTTCACCGCGCCCTGACCGCCCATGACCGCGATCTCCGCGGTCGGCCAGGCGAGGTTGATGTCGGCTCCGAGCTGCTTGGATCCCATCACGATGTATGCGCCACCGTAGGCCTTGCGCGTGATGACAGTGACCAGCGGGACGGTGGCCTCCGCGTAGGCGTACAGCAGCTTCGCGCCGCGTCGGATGACACCTGTCCACTCCTGGTCGGTGCCGGGAAGGTAGCCGGGAACGTCGACGAGCGTGAGGATCGGGATCGAGAACGAATCGCAGAAGCGCACGAACCGTGCGGCTTTCTCGCCGGCATCGATGTTCAGCGTTCCTGCCATGGCGTTCGGCTGGTTCGCGATGATGCCGACGGAGCGGCCCTCCACGCGAGCGAATCCGATCACGATGTTCGGGGCGAACAGCGGCTGCACCTCGAGGAAGTCGGCGTCGTCGACGATGTGTTCGATAATCGTCGTCACGTCGTACGGCTGGTTTGGGGAGTCGGGGATGACCTCGTTGAGCCGGCGGTCGGCATCCGTGATCTCGAGCTCAGCCTCCGCCTCGTAGACGGGGGCGTCGGTCATGTTGTTGTCGGGCAGGAAGCTGAGCAGCCCTCGGGCGTAGTCGAGGGCATCCTGCTCGTCGGATGCGAGGTAATGGCTCACACCGGAGACCTTGTTGTGCGTCAGCGCGCCGCCGAGCTCCTCGAAGCCGACGTCTTCGCCGGTGACGGTCTTGATGACATCCGGGCCGGTGACGAACATGTGGCTCGACTTGTCGACCATGATCACGAAGTCGGTGAGCGCGGGGGAGTACACGGCGCCGCCGGCTGCTGGCCCCATCACGATGGAGATCTGCGGGATGACGCCGGATGCCTGGGTGTTGCGCCGGAAGATCTCGCCGTACTTGCCCAGGGCGACGACGCCCTCCTGGATGCGCGCCCCACCGGAGTCGAGGATCCCGATCATCGGCACGCCCGTCTTCAGCGCATGGTCCATGACCTTGATGATCTTCTCGCCGGCGACCTCGCCGAGCGAGCCGCCGAAGATGGTGAAGTCCTGGCTGAACACAGCCACGTTCCGGCCATGGATGGTGCCCAGCCCCGTGACGACCGCGTCGCCATACGGACGCTTGTTCTCCATGCCGAACGCGTGAGTGCGGTGGCGAACGAACTCGTCGAGCTCCACGAACGAGCCCGGATCGAGCAGCAGCTCGATGCGCTCGCGCGCCGTCAGCTTGCCCTTGGCGTGCTGCTTCTCGATGGCGGCCAGCCCGCTGGCGGTCACGGCCTCGTGGTACCGGACCTTGAGGTCCGCGATCTTGCCGGCGGTGGACGTATCGGGCGCGGCGTCGCTCAGCGCCTCGGCGGCACCGGCGGCGTCGGGGGTGGAGATGTCGGTCACCTGTTCACTGTACTTGGTGGGGGTTGGCGGGACCGGTTGGGGGAATGGCACAAAAGATGGATGGTAAACGGCGCGGTATCAACCGAAGGTCCGGGTCAACGGACGCTACCCTGCTGGCAGCGTTTGAGCGCCCGTCCACGCTGAGCCTGTCCAGTAAGCACCCCAGATTCCGTTGTCGCCGCCTTGCCAATATGCGGACGTCGCACCTTTTGTGTCGACCGTTGCTGCGATCGCGGTGCCTGGGCCGACTGCGGCGCCTATTCCGTAGAACGGACGCCACCGCGATCCGTCCCAGATCGTCTGATACAGATTCCCGTCCAGACCGCGCCAGAAGACGTATTGAACAGCAGCGGCGGACACTGCCACGCCCACCTCGGATTGGACGCCACCACTGATTCCCGTGGTGACAATTCGGTGCTCGCCGGTCCAATAGCTACCTGTCCAGTTGGCTTCCCAGAGGTTGCTGTCACCGCCTCGCCAGAACACGTAGGTCCATCCGGCCGCGTCCACTCCAGAGGATAATGCGGCCGCCGGTCCGACGTATGCACCGAGGCCAATCCACCCGGACCACGTTCCATCGTTGCGGATGGCTTGGAAGAGGTGATCGTTCTGACCGCGCCAGAAGACGTAGGCTGTTCCGTCGGATGCGAGTGCAACAGACGGGCCTCCCGGCGTGGCGTTGGCACCCGCCGATGGGATCTCAGTGACGGCACTCCAATTGACGCCATCCGAGCTTGTGGTGGTCCAGATCCCGGCATCACCGCCTCGCCAGACGACGATCATCTGCCCCGCACCGGTGATCGAAGCGCTGAGTCCACTGCCGGGTCCGATCCACAGCCCTGTATCGGTCGAAACGGACCAAGTGGTACCCGTTCTCGTCTTTATCCACAGGTCGCCGTTGTTGCTCTTCCAGAACAGGTAGAGCTTTCCCCCCGACGTCTCCGCCAACGCCACGTTTCTGCCCAACGATGGTGCGACGGCCGGCTGGACCGTCTTCACGTTATTCGTCGAGGCGAATCGTTGGAGGTCGAGCAGCGAACCGTTGAACACATCTTGGTCACCCGGGAATGTCCCGGAGTCGGCCCACTGCCAGAAGGTGTACTGGTACCAACTCGCAGGGAGCGTTCCGGGACCACCGGCGACGTTCGATGTATAGCGCGCGATGAACAGAGGGTTGTTCACGAAGATCGAGCTGTTGCCGGTGCACTGGGTCCACCAATCGGTCGTGCTGTAAATCGCGGGGAGCCGACCCGTCAGAGCTTGCACGGTGTTCGAGAAGTCGGTGATCCAAGACACCATTTGCGCTTGGCTGAGTCCGTAACAGGTGGTGCCGTACGGGTTGTATTCGATGTCAAGGAGCGGCGGTAGCGTGACGCCATCTGCTGACCAACCGCCGCCGTGTGCAACAAAGTAGTTCGCTTGTGCATTGCCCGATGAGGTGTCTGGCGTCGCGAAGTGATAAGCACCCCGGATCAGGCCGGCAGCTGCGGAATCGTTGTATTGCTCCGAAAACTGGCTACTCGTGTAGTCGGTGCTTTCGGTTGCTTTCACATAGGCGAATCGCGCGCCGTTGTTCCAGATCGTGGTCCAGTCGCTCCTGGTGAGTGTCTGCCAGCCGCTGACGTCGAGTCCCTGCGTGCCCGTTGGCGCCGTCGCCATGACGGACACGGCCGGCCCGATCGTTGCCGTGTTCCGTGCCAGCGCTCCCGGCGTCGACGTGGCCGCAGGCGGAGTGACGGGCGCGGATTGGGCGCTCTTGGTGACGGCTGTCGCATGTAATGGCACCGTCGAGCCCATCGTGTGGTTATGGGTTGCATTCATCTCGGCCAGGCTCGGATCCCTGTCCGCACCAGTCGACGGCAGCGTTGTAGACCCCGGTATGGTCGTCGGTGTCGTCGGTGTCGTCGGTGTCGCAGTCGGAGTATCCGTCGCTGCGGGAGTCAAGGGTGTCTCGGCGGAAGCCGGCATCGAAGTGCCCCCCAACCACCATGACGCGGTCACGATGCAGCAGAGACCGATGGAAAGCAGAACGTGGACATTGCCGTGCTGGCGCATCGCTCATCCCCCGGGTCGCGAAGCAGATCGTTTCGAGCGTAGCCAGACACGTGTGGATTGTCGGGCCATCGGCCCGCTTGTCCAGAATGGGCTCATGTACCTGCCACTCACCGCCCTCGTGTCGGCTCGCGTCGAATGGCGAGAACGATCCACCTCCACCAACGACGACCTGGCCGAAGCGGTTCGCCTCGGACCAGACGACGAATGGCCGGAGTTCAGCGTTCTTGCGACGGATGTGCAGACGGCGGGACGTGGTCGCCTCGGCCGGAGCTGGAGCGCGCCGCCGGGGACGATGCTGGCTACCTCCGTGCTGCTGCGCCCCGAGGCCGCGGGGTTGGTCGCATCAGAGAGTCTTGGCTGGCTTCCACTGCTAGCGGGCTTGTCGATGACCCGCGCGTTGCGAGCATCCGGCGTCGAAGCAGAGTTGAAATGGCCGAACGACATCCTGATCGGCGCACGCAAGGTATGCGGGATCCTGGCCGAAGTCCTCCCTAATCGTGCAGTCATCATCGGGGCAGGCGTGAATCTCTCCATGACGGAGGCCGAGTTGCCGGTTCCGACCGCGACCTCGATGTTCATAGAAGGCGGAGAGACGTCTCCGGATCTCGTACTCTCCAGGTATCTGGCCGTATTGAAGGGCACGTTCTCCCCGTTCGCAGGGGCGGGCGGCGATGCCGACGCGAGCGGAATTCGAGACGCGGTGCGGGCGGCCTGCACGACTCTCGGCCAGCGTGTGCGGGTACAACTCCCCGGAGCCGCAGATCTGGTGGGAGTCGCCGTCGACATCGACGGGACCGGTCGTCTGCTCATCGATGCCGATGGGCGGCGCACGGCGGTCTCCGCGGGAGATGTGACACACCTGCGGTATTAATGGCCCTATGGCACTGACCGACGGGTTCACCGCGCCACCCGCCGAACGGGTGGTGGCGCGGCTCCGTCAACACGCCCGCCGATTGTTTTGGCCATCCTTGGCACTGGTTGTGATCTGTGGGACGGCGGCGTATTTCGCGTCCGCGTTCGGCGGGTGGATCGCACTCGCCATCTGGTGCGGCGCTGCCCTTCTCTCCGTCCTCGTATTCCTTCTCCCTTTGGGAAAATGGCTGACGACGAGATACACGATCACCACTCGGCGAGTGATCGTGCGACGAGGCCTCTTCTCACGTGAGCGGCGCGAAATGTTGCACAGTCGTGGCTACACGGTCACGCTTCGGAGCTCGTGGTTGCAGGCTCTGTTCCGGAGCGGCACGATCACCATCGAAGTGCCGGAGCAGCCGACCCTCGCCCGGCTGCACGATGTACCGCACGCCAAGATCGTGTCCGAAGCTCTGCACGACCTGATGGAGAACAGCCAGCGGATGTACCCGTCGCCGTGGTCGACTGGCCCGATCTACGCGTCGACGGAACAGACGAACTGACTCGCAGCGGGTTGCTTCCCGGAATCCGGCATCGTTCAGCGCCCGGAATCCGACTCTCAGTCAATCGTGTCGTCGACGGTCACGACCGCGACGCCACCGGTAGCTGCGGATCCCGGCTCTTGTGCACCCGAGGTCGCAAGCGAGTCGCGACGGGCAGAGCGCCGAGGGGAATAGACCCAGAACTTGTAGAGCACGAAACGCACCAATGTTCCCAGCGCAAGGCCGACTACGTTGCTTGCGACGTTGTCGGCGAGGAGCGTGTGAAATCCGAGCACGTAGCGGGAGACGGCGATGCAGAGCAAGGGGACGCACATCCCGACGAGGCTCGCGAGCAGGAACTCGAGTCCTTCGCGTGCCGTGTTGCCTTGCCGCTCAGCGGCGAATGCCCAGTACCTATTGCCCAGCCAATTGACCAGGATGGCCGCGAGAGTGGCGACGATGGTGGCAAGGATCGGCCCGTGCGGCATCCGCTCCGGGTTGAAGACCGTGAGCCACAGCCCATTGAAGACCGCCACGTTGACCGCGACGCCGACGCCCCCGACGGCGCCGAACTTGATCAACTGTGCCACCTGAGGGAGCCAGCGGCGGCCACGATCGACGCGGTTGTTCCCCGTGTCTGCTGTCATCGCATTCGCTCCCATCACGGGCTGTGTGTACTTGCGCGTCCGGCACGAGGTTATTCGAGGTTGTGGTGAGTCGTCTCAGCGTTCAGGCAGAACGGCTGAGCGGGCACGCAGGCGTCACCGAACCGATCGATAGCCTCGCATCCTCACCCCCGTTCAACCGAGGCTGGCTGCGTCCTTCGATGCTGATTCGTCGGATTCGAAGATGGACATGGCGGCAGCCTCTGCCTCGCGCTCACGACGCGCGGTCAGCCCATCCTTGCGGTGGTGGCCGTACACCCAGTAGCGGTACATGAGAAAGCGGAACAGTGTGGCCAACACCAGGCCGATGACGTTCGCCGAGATGTTGTCTGCTGCAAGGGACGTGAATCCGAGCACGTAGTGGGAGATCCACAGACAGAGCAGGCTGATGCCGAGGCCAGCGACAGCGATCACCGTGAACTCTAGGAGCTCCAGCATGAAGTTCTTCCGGCGGTGCTCTCGGAACGTCCAGTATCGGTTCCCGAACCAGGTGACGAGGGTGGAAACGGCGACGGAAACGATCTTCGCGCCCAGCGGGCTCTGGAAGAAATGGTCGGTTCCAGTGGCACCGAGACGCAAGGCGTTGAAGATCGCGACATCTACGACGTAGCCGATGATTCCGACGACTCCGAACTTCAGTGCGTAGCGCACGAGTCGGTCGTAGACGTACTTGATGATTCGCACTCGGATGCCGTTCTGTCGGGTTGCCTCGACGATTCTACGTTCGAGCGGGAAGGTTCCTTACCACAGACGCGCCCCCGAGCATTGCTCGCGCGCCGGATAGGCTTTCCGAGTGGTCAAGACAGTCGGTGTGATCGGTGGCGGACAGCTGGCGCGGATGATGATCCCCGCAGCGCTCGAGCTGGGCGTGGGCATCAATGTGCTGGCGGAAGCGCCAGGGACGTCGGCCAAGATCGCTGAATCCGCGGTCGGCGATTATCGGGAGCTCGAGCCGGTACTCGCTTTCGCTCGTACCGTCGACGTTGTCACTTTCGACCACGAGCATGTTCCTCAGCACGTGCTGCGGGCGCTCGTCGACGAGGGCATCCCTGTTCATCCGGGTCCGGATGCGCTGCAGTACGCGCAGGACAAGCTGGTGATGCGGGCCAAGCTGTCCGAGCTCGGCCTCCCTGTGCCGGACTGGGCCGCTGTCGAGACGCCCACCGAGCTGGCCGCCTTCCTGGACGAGCACGGCGGCCGCGCGGTCGTCAAAACCGCCCGCGGTGGATACGACGGCAAGGGCGTGCGCGTCGTGAACGCCGCCACCGATGTAGACGACTGGTTCACCGCCCTCGCCGAGGACGGGAACGGGGGAGCGCTGCTTGTCGAGGAGCTCGTCGACTTCCGCCGTGAGTTGGCGCAGCAGGTGGCGCGCCGTCCGTCTGGAGAGATCGTCGCCTGGCCGGTCGTGGAGACGGTGCAGCGCGACGGGATCTGCGCGGAAGTCGTTGCGCCCGCGCCAGCATCCGCCGGACATGTCGCTGAGCTCAGCGAGGATATCGCCGTGCGGATCGCGGAAGGTCTCCGCGTGACGGGAATGCTCGCGGTCGAGCTATTCGAGACGACTGACGACCGGGTGCTCGTGAACGAGCTCGCTATGCGTCCGCACAACAGCGGGCACTGGACGATCGACGGATCCACGACGAGCCAGTTCGAGCAGCACCTGCGCGCGGTGCTCGACCTTCCGCTGGGTGCAACAGGCACGTTGCGTCCCTGGTCGATGATGATCAACGTGCTGGGTGGGCCGGAGGGTGCGACCATGCCTGACCGGTATGCGGGCGCTATGCGCGAGCATCCGACTGCGAAGTTCCACAGCTATGAAAAGGAGTCGCGTCCCGGGCGCAAGGTCGGCCACGTCACGGTCTCAGGCGACGACCTCGACGAGGTGGCGTACCAGGCGCGTGGCGCAGCGGCCTTCTTCCAGCAGTGACATCTAGCCTGGATTGCATGCCCAGCGTGAACTCCACTGAGCCGCCGGCCACCTCGCCGTCCGCCGTATCCCCGCTCGTGTCCATCGTGATGGGGTCGGATTCCGACTGGGCGACCATGAAGGCCGCGGCCGATGAGCTCGCCGAGTTCGGCGTACCGTACGAGGTTGAGGTGGTCTCAGCCCACCGCACGCCGGAGAAGATGATCGCCTTCGGCAAGGATGCCGCCTCCCGCGGCATCAAGGTCATCATCGCCGGAGCGGGGGGAGCGGCAGCGCTCCCGGGAATGTTGGCATCTGTCACGACGCTGCCCGTCGTGGGCGTGCCTGTCCCCTTATCGCGCCTCGACGGCATGGATTCGCTGCTGTCGATCGTGCAGATGCCGGCCGGCATCCCGGTCGCCACCGTCGCCATCGGCGGAGCCAAGAACGCGGGGATCCTCGCCGCCCGCATCCTCGCCACGAGCGATGAAGCGCTCACCAGCCGGCTTGCGGACTACGCCGCCGGACTCGTCGAACTCGTCGAACAGAAGAACGCTGACCTCATCGCATCGCTATGAGTATCGTCAAGCCGACCCGGTATCCCATCCGGTACCCGAACCAGGGCTCCAGCGACGTGATGACGCGGCGCGGCTGGTGGCTGGTCGCGTTCAACGTGATCATGCCGGGCAGCGCGCAGGTGCTCGCCGGCAACCGCAAGATCGGTCGGTTCGGGCTGGTCACCACGTTCGTGCTGTGGGCGGCTGCGATCGCCGCGTTCGTCGTCTACCTGCTCGACCCGAGCATCCTGTATGCGATCTTCACGCAGACGCTTGCGCTCTGGGTGCTGCAGATTCTTCTCTTCGGATACGCCGTGCTGTGGGTCTGGCTCACGCTCGACACGTTGCGTCTGGTGCGACTGGTGAAGGCGCGGCCGTCGGCTCGCGCCGCTATCGCGGCGTTCTCCATCGTGCTGTTGGTCGGCGTGTCTGGGACGGCCGCGTACGGCGCCGTGGTCGCCGGAAGCGCTCGCGGAGCGCTGTCCGGAATCTTCTCGGCGGGGCCGTCGCAGCCGCCGGTGGACGGACGATACAACATCATGCTGCTCGGCGGAGACTCCGGACCCGACCGCGACGGGATGCGACCGGACAGCATGTCCGTGCTGAGCATCGACGCCTCGACAGGTCAAGCGGTCTCGATCGGCGTGCCCCGTGACCTCGATCCCGTGCCGTTCAGCGACGGCTCACCTATGCAGAAGCTCTACCCGGACGGCTATGGCTACGACGACGACTGCGACGTCGACGTCTGCCAGCTGAACTCGATCTACACCGAGGTCGAGCTCTACAAGTCCAAGCTGTATCCCGACGCCAGCAAGGAGAACAGTGAACCGGGCATCGAGGCCATGCGCGACGCGCTCGAAGGAGTCACCGGCCTGAAGATCCAGTACTACGTGCTCATCGACATGGAGGGCTTCGCGCAGCTCGTGGATGCCCTCGGCGGAGTGACCATCGACGTCAAGGAGAAGCTGCCCATCGGCGGTGATGAGAACCTCGTCGGCGTCACCGGATGGATCGAGCCAGGCGTACAGCACATGAACGGCTACACGGCGCAGTGGTATGCACGCTCGCGCGAATCCACCAGCGACTACGACCGCATGGCAAGGCAGCGCGAGCTGGAGAACGCGATCCTCAAGCAGGTGACGCCCGTCAATGTCGTCACGAAGTTCCAGGACATCGCCAAGGCCGGTCAGCAGGTGATGAAGACTGACATACCGCAGTCGATGCTCGGCTACTTCGTCGACCTCGGGATGAAGACCCGAAAGCTGCCGGTGCAGAACCTCGAGCTCGTGCCGCCGACAGTGGATCCTACGGATCCGAACTTCGACCAGATCCACTCGATGGTGCAGAAGGCGGTGGCGCCGCCGAAGCCGTAGCCGTTGATGGTGCGGACAACGTGCTTCACGGAACGTCTTTGCATGGGATCGAGGCGACGAATTTGGTCACGAACAATACCAAGCTCGGTTGAACGAGATCATTCAACGACGTCGCAAGAAACTTGAAGCCGGTCGAACACGAGACTTCTTGGCGAACCGGCCAAGTAAGGCTTCGCTGATGGATCCTCCGCGCACAGAGTCCGAGCCGCGGTCAATTCGCTCGACCATGTCGGCAAATAGGCAAGGTACTTCGCTCTCGGGTCGAACGCTCGGTAGTTGATGAAGACTGTCGTCATGATCAGGCCGACGAGAGCGAGCGCAGCGATCAACGGGAGAACGCGTCGAGTTGCCAGTAACTTGTCGACGGCGACGATGATGACGATCGTGACCATGGCAATCGGGAAGAAGAAGTAGCGGCTGCCGACCCCGACGTCGATCATTTGCGCGGGTGCAACATACGCGTAGCCAGTGAGAATCGTGGCCGCCGCAAAATAGGCGGCACCGACCCCGAATGCGGCGATTGCCAGAAGGGACCAGCGGCGAAGCAAGAACGCGATCGTAAAGGTTGCTCCGAGGCACAGTACGCCCGCGATGGTGTTGATCTCTGCCGCTTCCAGCGCTCGGGTCCACGCGGGACCTATCCAACCGTTCAACATCACGTTGGATACGTAGGTATTGATTGCGGGCCACAATCCGGGCGGGCTTGGGAGTTGTCGAGTTCCATGGATCATTACGGCCATTTGGAAGCAGCCGCCCAGCACGCCGGCAATCGCGATCGCTTGGTCGGACCGACGACGAAGAATAATGGCTCGCGCCAACGCCAATGGGACGAAGAGGCCCAGTGCGAAAACGCTTGATCCGACTGCTGCGACGAGCACGATGGACCCAACGGCTGCCCCCAGCCAGCCGCTTCGTCGAGTGAAGATGACGATGAATCCGCCGATGAGCAGGTACCACTGGAAATTGGCTGAACTCAATGCGACTTCCAGTCCAGCGGAAGGTGCCGCAACGACAAGCAACAGAAGGAGCAGTCTGCTCACGGACCCACGCAAGTGCGCACCAGCGAGGTAGAAGACGGAAATGCCGAGCAAACCCGTCGCCACCGCCATCACCACGGAGGTGACAGCAGGAGCAGAGCCAATGGGGAAGAGTGTCACAAGCCATGCGACGAGCCGCGGTACCAAATGGCCGTAGCCAGCGTATGGCGTGAAGAGTGTCTCTGAGAGGGGATGCTGGAGTGCTTGTCCGAGAAAGACATTGCCGTCTTCGGACCACATTCTCGCTCGTGAAGTTGCCGGGTAGCGAAGGTATGCAACGACCGATCCAATCGCCAGCAGGACGCTGTAGTAGACGAAACGCCGCCACGACAGCGTGCTGTCCCGAATGACTGACGACGTGAACTGGTCGACTAGACCTACCAGTGCGGAGGGCCGTCGAGAGTCTGCGTTGTCCCTTGCGTCCGGATCTGCTGTCTGGGTCGTCACCCGCAGATCTCCACCTTTTCGGTGGTCTCGACCACACGGAGAGTTCCATCGACCGCAGATGACAGATGTGTCCATCCGGAGTTGAGGTCTAGCGCACGATTCGCCCCAGTCGACTTGCCCTCGACAGCATCAATCGTGAGAACCACGTCGGACTTGGCGTATATCAGTGCATCTGCGGGGATGGGCGTGGGGTTGAGGCCCGGCGGAAGAGTTCGGCACTCTTCGTCAGATTCAGGCGCGGAACTCGGGCTGACCGTGACAAGCGTTCGAGTCTCTACGGAAAGCAGCGTGGTTTCGGTGTAGCCCGTGTTGTGCAGCCAACCCTTCTCGGACATCACCTTGAGGTCTCGCATGGTCACATCAGGTGCGCGGGTAGGCGACGGCTGGGAGTCTGGGTCGTATGGGTCGCCCGCGTCGATAATGGCGATGCCGGCAGAGAGCTCGGTGCGTGTCTGATCGGTGAGAATCTGCCGCTCACGTAGCGCCGGGAAGATGAGTGTGGCGTTGAAGAGTGCCACGACGACCACGATGGCGACGAACCCTCCAATCGGAGCATGCATACGCTCGTGGAGAATCGTGAATGCCAGCAACGCGAGAGGCAGGAACAGGCTCATCGCCATGAAGACATAGCGGCCGGATGTTGCGGCCTCGACGCCCAGTGTCAATCGAGAATATGCAGTAAGAGAAGCGAAGAGAACCGCGGCCACTGTGCAGGCGTACGCCATCGTCCACTCTTTTGGTGCACGTGGCAGTCGAATGACTGCCCAGCCGATAACCACGCAGAAGATCACGGCACCAACCGCAGCCACGCCGACAAGGATCCCGGTGCCACCGGCCAGCATGCTCAGGACATATTCGGGGCCGCTGGAAATCAGTTCACCCAAAGACGCAGGTCTAATGCCGGTGCCCGACCTGGCCATGAGCAAGTACCAGGACGCATATACAACGAGAGGCAGGACGAAGAGCGCGATGGTTTGACGCCACCCGCGATAGACCAGCGCGACGATCCCGGCGCCCGCAAGAATCGGCAAAGAGGTACCGGAACTCGCGAGGGCAACCAACGAGCAGGCGATCACGCCGATCCCGGTCCAGGGTCCGAAGCGAGGACGGGTGAGAAGCAGCATTGCCAGCAGCGCGAAGACCATCGCGCCCATGAATCCGACCTGGAATGCCCAGAGGATATTTTCGTCTCCGGCACCCATGAAACAGATGACGGCGCTTCCTGCCGTGGCGATCCACGGTGCCACCCCGACTCGCAACATCACACGCCAGGTGACGGTTGCCACTCCCAGTTGCGCTGCAATGACTGGAATCGCAAATGGAAGGAAGTGGTCCAGACCGAAGACGTTCCTGATTCCAAGGAACAGGAGCATCGGGAGCGTGCTCCAGTGGCCGACATGTGGTTCGAGAAGGCCGGCGTGGGAGGGGATGACGAACGACCAGTCATCGAAATAGAGCCATTGACGGCGTGATTCGAACAGAAGGAAGAGCGCAGCAACAACGAGCACCAGATAGTGCACGCCACGGTAGCCGAACGACCACCTCAGGAAAGCCCGCCCTCGCGATGCGGGGGCGGGCTTCGAAGCCTCGGCTTCGATGACACTCATAGAGAGCCTCCGAGAACGCCGCGCATGAGCGCGGTCTGACGGTCTATTAGATCGTGCCTTCGGCGACGGCGTTCTTGATCCACGGGATGACCTCGTCGAGCATGTCGCTCAGCGTGGTCGTCGCCTCGAAGCCAAGAACGTCCTTCGCCTTGGTCACGTCGGGGACACGCTTCTGCACGTCGTGCTCGAAGCCGGGGTCGCTGACATAGCGGAGAGGAACGTCATCGCCCTTGATCTTGCGCCAGATCACGTCGGCGAGTTCGATCACCGTGTGGCCCTCGGCCGTGGAGATGTTGAAGTCGTTGTTGTACGCGGCCTCGTGGTCGAGACTCAGGACGATTCCGCGGGCGAGATCGCCTCCATACGTGTAGTGGCGCACCTGATCCCCGCTACCGAGGATGTGGAGCGGGTCCTGACCCTTGAGCACCTTCTGCACGAGGTCGGGAACCACGTGGCTCATCGCCAGCTTGACGTTGCCCGAGTTGATCTCGACGTCGCCAAGTGCACGGGACTCACCGATTCCAACGCAGTTGAACGGGCGCAGGATCGTGTAAGGCAGCTCGTACTGGTCCCATGCGGCGCGCGCGAAGTACTCGACAGCGAGCTTCTGGAAGCCGTAGGAGGAGAGGGGCGGCGGAACGAGTCGCTCGTCGCCCTCCTTGCTGGGCCAGCGATCCGTGGACTCGAAGACCATCGAGGAGGACATATAGGTCACCTTCTTAAGGCGGCCGGTCGCCTTGCGGGCGGCGATTGCGGCGTCCACGGACGAGGCGATGATGCGCTCGTTCTGGGCGATGAGGTCGTACGCGTACGTGTGGAAGTACGAGATGCCGCCGATGAGGGCTGCGCCGGCGATGAAGTGGTCTACATCGCCGAGCAGCTCAGTCATGAGGGCGGTGTCCTGCACGTCACCGACGACCAGCTTGTAGTTGGGGTTGTCGTCGTACGACTTCTTCACCTCGCCGTACTTGGAGTAGTTGTCGACTCCGACGACTTCGTATCCCTTGGAGAGGAGCTCCTCGACGATGTAACCGCCGATGAATCCGCTCGAGCCGGTGACCAGCACTTTCGCCATTACTTGTTGTCCTTTGTTTCGACGTTCCTGGATTTGGCCTTCAACTCGTCGAGTGTGAGCTGGGGGCCGTAGGCGAAGCGGTACCAACGGAGGTACTTCGGTATCCACTTGCCGAGTTGAAAATTCGACTCGCCGACGGTGCGGTCGAGCCAGATGGTGGGGATCTCCGCGACCGGACGGCGAAGACGCTTCGCCTTCGCCGTCAGCTCGAGGCCGATTTCGAATCCGTCACGGCTATCGATGCCGACGTCTCGAACGAATTCGCTGTTGTACGCCTTGAAGGAGTTCGTCGCGTCGCGGGTACCGATTCCGCACCAGAAATGCAGCGACTTGCCAGCGGTGCGCGAGAGGAGGGACTTCAGACGAGGCCCCCCCACTTGCTGTCCGCCTGCCATGTAGCGGGACGCCGCGGCAACGACCACTCCACGCTCGACGAGCCTGACGAGATCGTCGATCTGACGCGGGTCGTCGCATCCGTCCGCCATGGTCACGACGGTCGTCTGCGCCGCAGCGTGGTCGATGCCGTATCGGATGGCGTTCGCGGGTCCGCGGCCGTAGTCGTTGACCACGATCGAGACGCGAGGATGCTCCTCGTGGAAGCGGTTGACGTGCTCAACAGTGGTGTCTGCCGGCGTGTCGACAACCACCAACAGTTCGTAGTCCAGAGAGACGGCTTCGACGATTCGCTCGAGGCCGGAAAGGATCGCATCTCCCTCGTTGTACGCGGGGATGACGATCGAGACCCGCGGTGTGGCAGTCTCCGTCACACCCGGACTCCGTCGCCAAGAAGATTCCAGATGTCGGCGACGGGCTTCTCTGTGCGGAGTCCGCGGTACTCCGGGTGCGGCGTTGCGATCACCAGGATGTCGGCCTTCTGCAGCACAGCATCGAGGGGCAGCAGTGTGTCGTCGGTGTCTTCGGTCACGTACGGGTCGGTGGCGATGACAGCCTTCGCCTTGAATTTGAGCACCCGGCGCAGCTTGTAGGACAGGCTGGACCGGATGTCGTCGGATCCGGCCTTGAACGCCATACCGAGAATGCCGACGGTGAGGTTGGGAAGGTCGTAGGCCTTCTCGAGCTGAGTCACGACGTACAGCGGAAGGCCCTCATTGACGAGCATCGCCGAGTGACCGAGCGCGAACTTGTTGTCGCTGAAGGCCGCGAGCTGCATCGTGTCCTTGAAGAGGCACGGTCCAGCGGCGAAGCCGGCGCCAGGCATATCCTTGGCCCGGGGATAGTTGTGGGTCAATCCCTGGCGGATGCGTTCGAAGTCGAGTCCGCGGTCGTTGGCCATCATGTAGAACTGGTTCGCCGCAGCGAACTTGATGTAGCGCCAGGTGTTCGTGAAGAGCTTCGCCAGCTCGGCCTCTTCCGGTTCGAGATCGACGATCTCGTCCGTGAGAGTCGAGAAGAGCTCCGCGGCACGACGTCGGCCCTCGTCGGAGTGGGACGACACGATCTGCGGGAGGGAGAACAGCTCCTCCATCGCCTTGTGCTCGGCGATCCGCTCCGGGCAGAACGCCACCTCGATGTCGAGTCCGAGGTCGGCGATAGTGCGCTCGACGAGGGCGGTCACGCCGGGGTACACGGTGCTGCGCAGAATCAGAAGCTGGCCGTCGCGGAAGTAGTCGCTCGAACCGAGGAGTGCCTTCGGGATGGCGTTGGGGTCGGGGTTCAGGTGCTCGTCGACCGGAGTGCCGATGACGACCACGACGTTCCGCGCCGAGGCAACGACGCTCGGATCGGTCGAGGCGGTCAGCCTGCCGGCCTCCAGCGCCTTGCGGAGCACGGGCTCTGCGCCCGGTTCGCTGAAGGGAAGAGTTCCCTGAAGGATGGTTTCAACGGTCTTCTGGTTGATGTCGTAAACGACGGTCTTCGAACCACGATCGGCGAGAGCGATCGCCAGGGGAAGACCGACGTGTCCGCCACCACCGATGACAACGACGTCGTTCTCAAATGTGTTCGCCATGGCAGTTCCGATCGATTCTCGTCTTGGGGAGGGGCCAGTCAAGGATAACGGCACGGAGACAGTGCTATGTACACAGGTCTGTCGCCCGATTGGGGCGGTCTTCTAGCCGCGAGCGCCGTCCCCGAACGCGTGCCTCGGCACGAACAGCAGCAGCACCGCGCACAGGACCGCAGTCAGCCCGCACACGATCCAGACCGTGTAGTACCCGCTGAGCGTGCCGGCGGTATCCGTGGCCGAGGCCAACGGGTTCGCCAACGCGATGCCGAAGACCGCCGATGCGATGGCGCCGCCCACCGTCTTGACCGAATTCGTGAGCCCTGTTGCCACACCTGTTTGGTCGAGCGGAGCTGCGGACGCTGCCGCCGCGGGCAGCGCCGCAACCAGCGCTCCGGATCCCAGGCCGGCGATCAGCATGTTGACCACGACCTGCAGATAGTCCCCGTGGAACGGCAGGAAGAGCAGGTATCCGATCGCGACGAGGAGGCTCGCGCCGATCAGGGCGATGCGGGGCGGGATCCAGCGGGTCACGACCGGAAGGAGTAGCGCGCCGGCGACCAGGGAGATGAGGTAGATGCCGATGAGAATCGACGTCATCCCCGACGAGGCTCCGAGGCCGTAGCCGTACTTGTCGACATCCGTTCGCGCGAACGTCGAGAGCGGTACCTGGGCGCCGAGCACGCTGACTCCGAAGAGTCCGGCGGTGACGAAGACCGGCCAGAGCGATGACGAGCGGAACAGCCGCACGTTGACGAGCGGATCGCGATGACGCAGCTCATAGAACGAGAACGGGATGAACAGCGCGACGCCCAGCAGGATGACGACCCACGGCCAGACGGATCCCGGACCGTTCAGACGCAGCAGGCTGAGTCCGCCCGTCAGCCCGAGCAGGGCAAGGGCCACGAGTACCAGGCCGCCGGTGTCGAAGCGTGACGGGATCGCGCGGCGGGCGACGGCATCCGCGGACTCCTTGATTCCGAAGAGCACCACGAAGAAGCACACGACGACGGCGATGGCCGGGATCAGGAGGAGGCCCTGAACGGGCAACGCGCCATCCAGTGCTCCCGATGTCAGGGCGCCGGCGATCGCGCCGACCTCGAGCGCGCCGACGAGGATGCCCGCCGCACGGCGGGTGAGTGCCGACGGGGTCGCGTGGTCCTGGCTGCGCGAAAACACGATGGCGATCTCGAGCGGCAGCCAGACCGTGTAAAAGCCCATCACAGCCCACGCGATCAGGAACAGCCAGAACACGCCGGAGAACGCAACGGTGATCGTCGCCAATGCGGTGATGGCCGTCGAGATGAGCAGCATGCGTCTGTGGCCGACCATGTCGCCGAGCTTGGCGAACGCGGGCACGGCGATCGCCGAGGCCGCCAGTTGGGCCGCCTCCAGCCAGTTGAGCTCAGGGTCGGTGACTCCGAGGAAGCGTGCGATGTCGTGGTACAGCGGCGTGTAGTAGCCCTGGATGATTCCGGAGGTGAACTCGACGAACGCGAGGAAGCCGATGACGGCCGTGATCGAGCGCATGCTGATGCGCGTGGTGGACGTGACCGACGACATGGGGCTCCTTCGCCGCTTCGGGTGACGATGTAGCCTAACTGACTCTCGGTCAGTTAGCCGCAGGCATCCCCTCGATGAGCGCCCGGTAGAACCGCTCGCCACGCTCGAGGGCGTCCACCGTGACGTGCTCGTCGATTCCGTGGATGCTCTCCCGCTGCGCACCGGTCATCTTCAGCGGTGAGAAGCGGTACGTCGCAGGGCTGAAGACGTGGAAGTAGCGACTGTCGGTGGCGCTCATCTGGATGTAGGGGATGCTCGGGATGCCGTCGTAGGCATCCGACACCGCGGCGGAGAGCAGGCGGAACTGCTCGCCGTCGACCGGGGAGATCGGGGACGGATCGTGCTGCTCCGGCGCCGTCACGGTGACGCCCCTGTCGCGGATGACGCGCCGCACGCGGCGGATCGCGGTCGTCGCCGTCTCGCCGGGCGCGATCCGCACGTTGAGCACAGCCGTCGCCTCCTCGGGCAGCACGTTCGCCGCCGTTCCGCCGCCCAGCATGGTGACGGCGACGGTGGTGCGCACGACCGCGGCGGCTTCGCCGCCCATCGCGGCGAGCATCCTCGCGCCGAGCCACGGGACCGCCACGACGATGTGGAACGCCACGCTCATCGCGCCGTGTGTCGCCGGGACGAAGCGGCGGAACATGTCTCTCGTGACCCGCGGCATCCGTGCGGGGAAGGGGTGCGCTCGCAGGCGTGAGGCGGCGCGGGCGATCCGGTCGGTGGCGGTGAGTTTCGGTGGGGCCGAGGCGTGGCCGGGGTCCGAGCGTGCCGTCAGGGTCATCGTGAGGAGACCCTTCTCGGAGACGCCGACCATGGCGGCATCCAGCCGGATGCCCTTCAGCGGCTCGTCCACGACCGCGCCGCCCTCGTCGATGACGATCCATGGGTGAATGCCCCGGCGCTGGAACTCCGCGGCGGCAGTCCGAGCCGCTGCTCCGTGGGATTCCTCGTTGCCGCCGAGCCACACATACAGATCGCGTGCCGGAGTGAAGTCGGCGGCGAGCAGGTTTTCGACCGCGTCCAGCAGCACGCAGACGGCACCCTTGTCATCCAGCGTGCCGCGGCCCCAGACCACGCCATCCTCGATGACACCGCCGAACGGAGGCCGGCTCCACGCGCTCTCGTCGCCGACCGGGACGACGTCGTAGTGGGCCATGAGCAGGGCCGGAGATCCGGTCGAGCGGCCCGGCCAGCGGAACAGCAGGCCGAATTCCGTGATCTTCTCGAGCTCCAGGCGCGCGTGGACGAGCGGATAGAGCTTGCCCAGCAGCTGCTCGAAGTCGTGGAACGGACCAGAGCCTGCCGTCTCCACGTGCGCCGAGACGGTGGGGATGCGGGCCATCCGCGACATCCGCTCGGCGATGCCGTCTCGTACCTCGACGTCCATCGCACCAGCGTATCCAGCCACGAACCCATGCCAGCGCCGTCACGAAGATCACACCGTGGTAGGGGGTCGCGGATACCTGCGAGTGACGCGTGAGACAAGGGCGACGGACAGGCTGGAGAAGCACGGTCATCCGACTGTGCACGAAGCAGGGGTCGAACGAGGGGGACCATCATCGATACCGTCAACGCCTTCATCGCGAGCGTGGTGTCCACGCCGTGGGTGCCGTTCGTGATCGCGCTGTTCGTGCTCGTGGACGCTTTCCTGCCGCCCGTGCCGAGCGAGTCGCTCGTCATCGCATCGGCGGCGGCGGCCGTCTCGCTCGGTCAGCCGAACCTCGTGCTTGTCGTGGCTTGCGCCGCAGCGGGTGCGATCATCGGCGACAACCTCACCTTCACGATCGGTCGATCGGTCGGTCTGGAGCGCTTCGCCTGGATGCGCAGCCCCCGCATGCGCGCCGCCCTGGAGTCCGCAGGCCGCGGCATCGCACGGCGACCGGCCGTGTTCCTGATGAGCGCGCGGTACGTCCCCGTCGGCCGAGTCGCCGTGAACCTCGTGGCGGGCGCCTCCGGATTCCGGCGCCGCACGTTCTTCCTGCTGTCCATCGTGGCCGGGGTGACGTGGGCGACGTACTCGGTCGCGATCGGACTGCTCGCCGGCCATCTGCTCCACGGCAACGCCTTGCTCGGTATGCTCGTCGGAATCGTCGGGGGGATCGTGTCGGGCGTGGTGGTCGACCTGGTCATGCGGCTCGCGGCCCGCCGCGCGGCGACCCGAGGCTCCACGAAGCCGGACCTGCAGGATCCCGAGCGCCGCGAGTCAGAGTGCATCGGGGTGGAATGACGAAAGCGGAGAGGCGACGCGAGCCGGAGGGCGACCCGGCTCAGCCCGATCGAACACGCACCGATCACGCGCGTCCCGATCGGAACCGGCCCGACTTGAAACGTCTGGATCTCGGACGCATCGGCCTGTGGACGATCGTCATTCTCGGCGCCGTCGCCATCCTGGCCGTCGGTTCTGCGCTTCCGGCCGCGGCGTTCGGCGTCCCGGTCGTGTTCGCCCTCATCCTCGCCGCTGGCCTAGCGTGTGCCATGGTCCTCAGCCTGGTGCGGCCTGCGCTCGCGGCGGTTCTCGTCGTGGTCGCCGTGCTCGGCTTCGCGCTGGTCACTTCGCCGTCCGGTCCGTGGCCGATCATGGTCCCGTCGATCATTGCTCTGGCGGTGGTCGTGCTCCTCGTCTCGCGAACGCGGTGGCTCGTGGGCCTGATCGCTTTCCTCGTCACGGGTCTCGGCGGAATGGTCATCGCGATCGCGAGTCCCATGACGACGGATGTCAGGGGAGCCGCCACGGCCGACCTCATCGTCTTCGCATCCATCGCCGTCGGCGCCTGGCTGATCGGTCTCCTCATCGGCAAGTGGTCGGCTGTTCGAGCCCAGCTGCTGAGGGAACGAGCGGTGTCGGCGGCGGAACTCGTTCGTCGGGAGGCCGTGGAGCAGCGCACCGAGCTCGCTCGCGAGCTCCACGACGTCGTGGCGCACGGCATGAGCGCGATCCAGGTGCAGGCATCCTCCGCGCGGTATCGGATTCCCGGGCTGTCCGAGACTGCTGTTGCCGAGTTCGATGAGATCGCCGGTCTGGCCAGATCCTCGATGCGGGAGATGCGGGCACTGCTCGCGGTGCTGCGCAGCGAGGATGCCACGGGCAAAGGCGTCCCGCAGCCCACGGCCGACGACGTGCCCGGCTTGGTCGCCGCTGCCGTGCGTTCCGGCTCGCGCATCGAACTCGACGACCGGCTCACGGATGTCGAGCGCGCCGCGCTCGACCCGGTCGTCTCGCTCACGCTCTACCGAGTCGTGCAGGAATCCCTGAGCAACGTGGCACGTCACGCGACGGGCGCGGACACACTCGTGACGATCGAGCTCGGCGACGTCGGACTCTTCGTTCAGGTCCGCAACGGGCCGGCGGCGGACGGTGGGGGAGACGCCCCCGCTGCGGATGCCGGCGGCAACGGCATCCGCGGCATGCGCGAGCGGGTCACGCTGCTCGGCGGCACGCTGGAGGCGCACCCGACGGATGACAGCGGGTTCGTCGTGCGCGCCGCCATCCCGTTGAATGGTCAGAACGAACCGGGCGATTCGGCTGACACGAAAGGCGTGGAATGACGATCAGCGTGCTCGTCGTGGACGACCAGGCGATGGTGCGCGCCGGATTCGCCGCCATCCTCGACGCCCAGCAGGGCATCAGCGTGCTGGGTCAGGCGTCCGACGGCGTCGAGGCCATCGCGCTGGCGCGCACCCTTCGGCCGGACGTCGTGCTGATGGACGTGCGCATGCCGAACCTGAACGGCATCGACGCCACGCGGGAGCTGGTGAATCCGAGTCGGGGGGAACCGCACGTGCCGCGTGTGCTCGTGCTCACCACGTTCGACGCCGACGACTACGTGTACGACGCGCTCGCCGCGGGCGCCAGCGGGTTCCTGCTCAAGGATGCGGCACCCGACGAGCTCGTTCGCGCCGTGCGGATCATCGCCGACGGGGATGCCCTGCTCGCCCCGAGCGTGACGCGGCGACTCCTCGAGAGATTCACGACGCAGCGCCCGGCCTCGCCGCGACGGGCGGTGCAGCTGAACTCGCTGACGGAGAGGGAGCGGGAGATCCTCGTGCTCATCGGCCGCGGATACTCCAACTCGGAGATCGCGGCCGAGCTGTTCATCGCCGAGCAGACCGTGAAGACCCACGTGAGCCGCATCTTCACGAAGGTGGGCGTGCGGGATCGCGTGCAGGCGGTCATCCTGGCGTACGACACGGGGCTGGTGGAGCCCGCGTCCTGACGCCGGCCACGGTGTCCACTCGTCGTGCGAACCCTGTACGACTCCGCGTCCGACCGTGCAGGCAATTGTGTCCGACCGTGCGGGTGTGACTGCACGCGACCGTGCAGGTGACCGCGTCCGAGTCGGCACGTGACAGCTCGCGACGGTGCACGTTTCCGTCTCCGCTCGCCACCCACTGCCCTGTCGCGCGACCCCTACCTCGGTAGGGGAGCGGAATGGCTCTGTGCGGTGACGCGGCGCGATGCGTCCGCTTCGTACCTTCATGCCGGCGGCCACACAGAGCCGACCGGGAAGAGAGAGCATCGTGTCCGTCGACATCCCACTCGCGGCCCAACCGGCCGATCCGCGAGACCTGCAGCCTCGCGCCAGGAACAATCGGACGTCGGGTGCTGGGCCGGCGACCCAGGCATCCGCTCCCGCTTCTGCGCGCGGCCGGACGCGCGACGGGGCCGTCGACCTTGCGAGAGCGTGGTGCCTCACCGTGGTCGTGGTGATGCATGCGCTCATGGTCGGTGTGACGATGGGCGCGGGCGGACCCGTGCTCGAGAACGCCCTCGAGGGATGGGCCGGCTTCGCCCCGTTCACCTGGTTCGCCCAGATCATGCCGCTGTTCTTCGTGCTCGGCGGCTTCTCCGCCCACATCCAGTTCACGGCGCTGCACGCACGAGGGGTGACGGCGGCCGACTACGTCGCTCTGCGGATGCGCCGCCTGCTGCGCCCGGCTGCAGCAGCCATCGCCGCAATCGTGCTCGTGCTGGCTGTGCTCACACTGCTCGGAACGCCTCCGGACATCGTTGCGGTCGCCGGATTCCGCCTCAGCCAGCCGCTCTGGTTCCTCGGTGTCTACACGCTGACCACCGCGCTCGTGCCGCTGGCTCTCGCCGCGCACCGCCGCGCATCGTGGACGTCGCTCGGCACCCTCGCCGCGCTCGTCACCGCCGTCGACATCGTACGATCGGCGACGGGCACCGACGGGATCGGCTTCCTCAACCTTGCGTTCGTCTGGCTGCTCGTGCAGCAGCTCGGCTTCTGGCTCGCCGAGGAGCGGATGCCGCGCTCCCGCACCGCCCTCGCCGCCCTAGCGTTCGCAGCGTACGGAGGTCTCGCGATCCTGTGTGCGTTCGGTGCGTTCTCCTTCGACTTGCTCTCCGACCTCAACCCGCCGTGCTTAGCACTGGTCCTGCTCGGTGTCGGCCAGCTCGCTCTCTTCCGACTGTTCGCCCCTGTCCTGCGACGGATGCACGCCCTGCGACCCGTGAACGCCGTCGCCGGCTGGGTCAACGCCAGGGCCATGACCGTCTACCTCTGGCACATGCTGGTGCTCGTGCTCCTTGCGGGCGTGCTCGTCCTCGTGGCGAGCGGCGCCGGGATCGTCGGCGGCACGGAGCTGCCCGCTCTGCGCTCAGGCGAGTGGTGGGCGACGCGCCCATTGTGGCTGGCCTGCGTGTTCGCTGCTGTGGCGCTGGTTGTCGCGGCGGCGTCGCGATGGGAGACCGCGCCAGCAGCTCCCGCCGACCGGACGCGTTCGGTCGGGCGGGGTGCGGCATCCGCGGCGGCGCTGCTGGCGATCGCGGGGGTGGTCGTGATCCTGGTCACGGGCTTCACGATCGTCGGCGGTGTGATCGGGGCGGCGTGCGTCGCGGGCGGCCTGCGGCTGGCCTCGGGACGGCCCTTCGCCGGCTCGCGTCTCGCGTCGGCACGGGCCCGCTCCGACTCGCGCCTCGCAACAGGGCAGGCCGCCGTCGGCGTCCTGCCGACTTCGGGCAGTTCGGCAGCTATTCGACGGGTGTGGCCAGTGACGGAATGAGTTCGTCGAGTACCTCGATGGTGTGTTCCCACCCGCGCACGGCGAGGGTGGGAACACCCATCGCGAGCACCGGGTAGTCGTTGCCGTCGGGGTCGAGTCGGTCGCCGATGAAGAGCATCTCGGTGAGGCGGATGCCGGTCAGCTCGGAGAGCCGTCCGATGCCGTACGCCTTGTCGATTCCGCGCCGGGTGATGTCGACGGAGGTGGACCCGCCGGAGCGCACCTCGAGGTCGGGGATCAGCTCCTGCACGGCCGCCCGCAGCGTGTTCTTCTTCTCGCCGGATGGATCCCATGCGGATTTCGCCGACACTGGCGCGGATTGGCCGAGCGCGGAGAACGTGATCTGGGATCCGCGGTCCTCGAGGATCGGGCCCCAGGTCTCCGACTCCCAGTAGCCGAGCCTGCGGGCTTCGGACTCGACGGCATCCAGCGCGCGTTGCTTCTCATCGTCGCTGAGGTCCTGCGCGTAGATCTTCGTCCATGTGCCCTCGACGAAGCGGAAGTACTGGGTGCCGCAGGTGGGCATCAGGTGGAGGCGTTCGAGGGCGGCGGGGGAGGCATCCGCCAGCTTCTCGATCACCTGTGCCGAGAACTGCCCGAACTGTCCGCCGGAGATCACGCACACCGGCACGACGTCGAGCAGGGCGGTGAGGCGGCGTGCCATCGCGGGGTCGAGCGGGGACTTGGATGCCGCGAGCGTGTCGTCGAGGTCGAAGGCGACGAGGCGGGGTTGGAATGCAGTCAAGCGAGATCCTGGGGGTGAGGCACGTGGCGGGTGCGAGATGCCGGTGTGTTTCGGCTGACACGGCAGTCTAGCCAGCCGTCTCTGAATGGGCCGCGAGAGGCTTAGAGTTCGGCGTGCAGCAACCAGACACGCTCCGCGGAATCGCGCCAGCTGAATGCTGCGGAACGATCCATCCCGGCGAACCGCAACCGTTCCTGCACGCCCGGATCGGCAAGCACCGCAGCAATCGCCTGCGCCAGACGCTCGGGATATCCCTTCACGTCCTCTCGCGGCACGGCGATGCCGGCCCCGAACGCGACCTCGCGCACGGCGGGGTCGTCGGAGTGCACAACGGGCGTGCCGAAGCGCATCGCCTCGATGACGGGCAGACCGAATCCGGATGCCAGGTTCGGATACGCGAAGACGCTCGCGCGGCTCAGCACCACGGCGAGATCCTCGTCGCCGAGCGTGCCGAGCACATGCACGCGCCCCTCCGGCAGCCCGCATTCCATGGCGACGGTGCTGATCGTCTCGCCACGGAACTCCTCGGGGCCGACGACGATCAAAGGAATCCCGTTCAGCAGCGGATGGCTCATCGCCTTCAGCAGCTCGCGGAGGCCCTTGCGCGGATCGAGGCTCGAGACGGTGGCGACGTACCGCTCGGGCAGGCGCAGGCGGGCTGCGCGGGCATCCGCATCCGCCGGTACCCGCAGCGAGTCCGAGGGCGCACCGCCGATCACTCGGATGCGGTCACCCAGGTGAGCGACATCCTCCAGCTGATCGGCCACGGCGTGGGTCGGGACGACGATGGCGTCGGCGAACTTGCGTGCGCGCTTGAACATCGCCTTCTGCCAGGCGGTCTGGGAGAGGCCGAGCTTCTCGGATGACGTCCACGCCGAGGCATCATGCACGGTGACGGTCGTCTGGTCCAGGTCGTCCGTGTCATGACGGAACAGCGGCGCGAGAAGGCTCGGAGCATGGATCAGCCCGCCGCCCATCGGCAGCTTGACCCCCATCTGCCATGCCAGCGCCACCTCACGGGAGCCGACGGGCAGCGAATGCACCTCGGCGAGGCCGGGCAGGAGCTCCTGGAGGCGTCGACGGTCCGCCTCATCGTGCGCGGCGATCACGCCCTCGACAACGCATCCGCGCGGCGCGGTCGCGATCAGCTGCTTGGTCAGTTCCAGGCTGTACCGCGACGCTCCATCAGGCACGTCGCTGAGGACATCGTCAACGATCACCCTCAGGGTTGTCATCGAACACCTTTCGATCGAACGCGTCGGCCAGCGCGTCACGCCAGTCTCGCATCACCGGCAGACCGGCCGCTTGCCACGCGTCGTGACCGAGAACCGAATATGCAGGGCGGGGCGCCGGGCGGACGAAGGCATCGCTCGTGGTCGGCTGCACTCGCGCGGGATCGAGCCCGGAACGTTGGAACGCCGCACGGGCGAGGCCGAACCAGGTGGTCTCGCCGCTCGCCGTGCCGTGATAGATACCTGCCGGGGCCTCGGAGTCGATCAGATGCACGAGTTGCGCAGCGAGATCTGCCGTCCAGGTCGGCTGGCCCACCTGATCGTCCACGACGCTCACCGTCTCGTGCGACGCAGCGAGACGGAGCATCGTCTTCACGAAGTTCGGCCCGTAGGAGCCATAGAGCCAGGCGGTGCGAACGATGGACGTGCCTTCGGGATGCGCGGCCAACGCGAGTTCTTCACCGGCGGCCTTCGTGCGTCCGTACGCGTTCAGCGGGTCGCGCGGAGCATCCTCGGCGTACGGGGCGAGAGCGTCGCCCTGGAAGACGTAGTCCGTCGAGATCGTGACGAGTCGAGCGCCGGCATCCCGTGACGCGATGGCGAGGTTCTCGACGCCGAGGGCGTTGACCGCATAGGCGAGGTCCTCGTGCGTCTCCGCGTCGTCGACCTTCGTGTAAGCGGATGCGTTGAAGACGACGTCGTGCCCAGCGACCGCCGCGGTCACCGCCGCGCGGTCAGTGACGTCGAGTTCGGCACGGGAGAGGGCGGTCACCTCACGGTCGCCAAGAGCCGACTGCAGATCGTGACCGAGCATCCCGGATGCGCCCGTGATCAGGTAGCGCATGCCGCTACTGCCCCTGCGTCCTGTAACGGTCCTCGGTGGCCTTCTTCTGCGGTCCCCACCAGTTCTCGTGGTCCTTGTACCACTGGATGGTCGCTGCGAGACCCGCGGCGAAGTCGCCGTAGCGGGGGGTCCAGCCGAGCTCCGTGCGCAGCTTCGTCGAGTCGATCGCGTAGCGCAGGTCGTGGCCGGGCCGGTCGGCGACGAGATCGTAGGCATCCGCCGGCTGCCCCAATTCGGTCAAGATCAGTTCGACGACTTCCTTGTTGTTCTTCTCGCCGTCGGCGCCGATGAGGTAGGTCTCGCCGATGCGGCCCTTCTCGAGGATGGTGAGCACTGCTGACGAATGGTCGTCGGCGTGGATCCAGTCCCGCACGTTCTCGCCCGATCCGTACAGCTTCGGGCGTTCGCCGCCCAGCACATTCGTGATCTGCCGGGGGATGAACTTCTCGACGTGCTGATAGGGACCGTAGTTGTTCGAGCAGTTGGAGATGGTCGCCTTGACCCCGAACGAACGCACCCAGGCGCGCACGAGCAGGTCGCTTCCCGCCTTCGTCGACGAGTAGGGGCTCGAGGGGTTGTACGGCGTCGACTCCGTGAACTTCGCAGGATCGTCCAGCTCGAGGTCGCCGTAGACCTCGTCCGTGGAGATGTGGTGGTAGCGGATGCCATGCTTGCGGGCCGCTTCCAGCAGCGTGAACGTCCCGACGAGGTTCGTGTGCACGAACGGCTCGGGATCCGAGAGCGAGTTGTCGTTGTGACTCTCGGCCGCGTAGTGCACGACGGCGTCATGATCCGCGAACAGGCCGTCGACGAGCTCGGCATCCGCGATATCGCCCTTCACGAAGGTGAAGCGGCCGGCGGGGAGGCCGTCGAGCGAGGCGAGGTTGCCCGCGTAGGTGAGCTTGTCGAGCACCGTCACACGATGATCGGTGTTGTCGATCAGATAGTGGACGAAGTTCGAGCCGATGAAACCGGCACCGCCGGTGACGAGGATCTTCATGCGATGTGCGGAGGCTTTCTGGTCGAGAGACTGCGGCCGAGTCTACCGAAGGCCCATTGGTAGACTCTCCCGGTGCAAATCCGCGAGCTGACCGTGCCCGACGCCTACGAGATCACCCCCGTGCAGCACCCGGACGACCGCGGAGTGTTCCTGGAGTGGTACCGGTTCGACCGGCTGGAAGAGGTCGTCGGCCACTCGCTGAACCTCCGCCAGGGGAACACCTCGGTGTCTCGCAAAGGCTCCGTGCGTGGCATCCACTTCGCGGACATCCCCCCGAGCCAGGCGAAGTACGTCACGTGCACCCGCGGCGCCGTCCTGGACTTCGCGATCGACATCCGCACCGGCTCACCCGCTTTCGGCACCTGGGACACCGTCCTCCTCGACGACGTCGACCGTCGCGCCATCTACGTCCCCGAGGGACTGGGTCACTGCTTCGTGGCGTTGACCGACGACGCGACGGTGAGCTACCTCGTCACGGACGTCTACAACCCGGGACGCGAGCACGGCATCAACCCCCTCGACCCCGAACTCGCCCTGGAGTTCCCGCTCCCGGCGGGGGAGCTGCTGCTCTCGCCCAAGGACACGGGCGCACCCACCCTCGCCGAGGCCCGCGAGCAGGGTCTTCTGCCCGACTACGGCGCTGCGAAGGCGTTCTACGCCTCGCTGAACGGAGCGAACTGACATGCGGGGCATCATCCTGGCCGGCGGATCCGGCACGCGTCTGTGGCCGATCACCAAGGGCATCTCGAAGCAGCTGATGCCGATCTACGACAAGCCGATGATCTACTACCCATTGTCGACGCTGATGATGGCGGGCATCCGCGAGATCCTGATCATCACGACCCCGGAGTACAACGATCAGTTCCAGGCTTTGCTTGGTGACGGATCGGACCTGGGACTGCGTCTCGAATACGCGGTTCAGCCCTCACCGGACGGGCTCGCGCAGGCATTCATCATCGGCGAGGAGTTCATCGGTGACGAATCGGTAGCCCTCGTGCTCGGCGACAACATCTTCCACGGAACAGGGCTCGGAACCGCGCTCCGGCACGTGACGAACGACGCCGGTGCCACGATCTTCGCGTACCACGTGAGCAATCCGCGTGCATATGGCGTGGTGGAGTTCGATGATGACTTCAAGGCCGTATCGATCGAGGAAAAGCCGGAGCAGCCCAAGAGCAACTACGCGGTGCCGGGGCTGTACTTCTACGACAACGACGTCGTCGAGATCGCGAAGACGATCGAGCCGAGCGCGCGCGGCGAGTTGGAGATCTCGACCGTCAACGAACGGTATCTGCAGGCAGGGACGCTCAATGTGCAGGTGCTCGATCGCGGAACGGCGTGGCTCGACACGGGCACGTTCGAGTCAATGATGCAGGCCTCGGAGTACGTCCGCGTGATCGAAGACCGGCAGGGCACCAAGATCGGGTGCATCGAGGAGATCTCGTGGAGAGCGGGGTGGATCGACACGGAACAGCTGCTCGCACTGGCCGCGCCACTTGTCAAGAGCGGGTACGGCGCCTACCTGGAGAACCTCGTCACGGCCGAGTGACGGCCGGGTCACACGCTGTGTGCGAAGCGGGAGACCGCTGACTCGGAAAGGGCTGATGTGGTGATTCCACCACCGCAGCCCTTTCCGTCGGACGACTGGCTATGCGTTCGTGTGAGCGTCGCTCGGCGATTCGATGCGGGCGCCCTCGAGCGTTGTACGCCAGGTCTCGAGGGATGTGATCTGCGGGAGCGCGGCGCGATACTCATGTGCCAGGCGGTCCCACTCCCTCCGGTACCGCAGGTTGAGCCTGATCGACTCGCGCAGCAGCTTGCGGAACTTGCGCGGGTCGCGCACATGCCACGTGGCGCCGGAGCCCTCCGCACGACTGATCAGCACACTGTCCCAATCGGGGACCTCGAACCAGCGGGCATCCTGATAGGCGAGATGACCGTGGGGCTTGCTCACATCCGTCGTCACCTTGCGACTGTGTCGTGCGACCTGACGGAGCATCCACACGGCGAAGGCGACGCCGCGGGGACCGGGATCCGACTTGCCGGTCGTCACCGACATGATCTCCCGAGCGGAGAAGTGAGGGATGTCGGCCGTTTCCTTGATGATGGTCGCTTCTTTGAAGCGTCTTCCCAGCTCACGGACGCGAGGCAGTCGGTCCAGCATGTCGCGGTGAAGTCCGCCGGGACCTTCGTAGACGTTCCGGATCGCTTCCATGCGCATCGCGACCGTGTAGTAGTCCATGGTGAGAAGATTCTTCACATCGCCGGCGAGGTTCGCTCGCCACAGCTTGCCGCCGCGTTTTTCCGGTGAATGCAGAAGGGCGGCGACCAGGCGGTTGCGGGCGTGGAAGAACGCCTGCCAGTCGTGCGAGTCATCCTTGTCGACCCACGAGACGTGCCAGACGGCAGCTCCGGGGAGCGTGACGGTGGGTACCCCGTGTTCGCGCGCGCGAAGAGAGAACTCCGCGTCGTCCCACTTGATGAAGACCGGCAAGGAGAGGCCGATCTCCTTGATCACGGAGACGGGGAGCAGTGACATCCACCAGCCGTTGTAGTCGACGTCGTATCGACGATGCAGCCATGGTGTCTGGCGGAGGTTCGACTGCCCGAAATCGTGGCGATCGGGCGTGAACGGCCCCCACATGAACGGCTTCCAGCGGATACCCTCCGCGTATGCATGGAGGCGGGCCTTGTCGTACATGTCGAACATGTGCCCACCGACGATCGCCGGACGGGTGCTGAAGTTGGCGAACATCACCGCACGGCGAATGCTCTCCGGTTCGATCTCCACGTCGTCGTCGAGGAGGATGACGTAGTCGGATTCGCCGCGTTCGACGACCTCGAGCATGCCGCGCGAGAAGCCACCGGATCCGCCGATGTTTGCCTGCCGAAGTACCGTGAGCTTGCCGTCGAGATTCTCCCGCGCCTCAGGGAAGCCCGGGTCGTCCGTGAGCAGTTGCGATCCCTGGTCGACCACGAGCACGCGGTCGAGAAGGGCGGAGGCCTCCTTGTCCTTGCCGATCTCGCTCAGCAGCCGGGAACAGTATTCGCCTCGGTTGAGGGTGGTGATCGAAACTGTGGCGGTGCCGTGCGTGACGGCGACGGTGTTCTCAGGGGCGAGCCAATCCGCCTGGACGAGTTCGAGGGCGTCCTCGCTTGCCACCAAGTCGAACCACAGCCATCCGCCGTCGAGGAAGGACGTGAGTGGGATATCGAACGTCGAGGTCGTCGCACGGCCTCCCACCTCGACGCCGTCGACGCGCTGGACGACGCCGCGGGCGTTGGAACGGAAGACCACGATGCGCCCCGTGCCCTTGGTCTGCACACGAAGCGTGACCGCAGTCAAGTTGGTCCATGCAACCCAGTAACTGGCGGGGAAAGCGTTGAAATAGGTTGCGAGGGAAACGCTGCGGAAGGACGGCACGCGAACCCCCCTCCGCCCGCGAAGCCAGCCGAGACCGGAACGATTGGTCAGCCGCAAAGGCTCACGGTCATGCCCCTCGTTGAAGACGCCTCGGATCTTGGCCATGAAGTCGGCGTCCGATTCACGGTTGCTCGACCACGTCCAGGTTTCCGGATCCAGGAAAAGGGGGAGCGCCTGAGGATCGCCGTGCTCGGGGAAGATGACTCTCTGCAGGATGGTTTCGGTGGATTCGTCGCTCATCTGCTCTTCCGTTCGTTTCGCGTCAATCCTCGTTCGCCCGCATCAGTGCGACGGCCTCATGAGACGGGCCGTCGAAGACCATCCGACCGCGTCTGAGGAGGATTCCACGCTCGCAGAGGTCGGCGACCATGTCCAAATCGTGACTCACGACGACGAGCGTCTTGCCGTTGGCGTGCAATTCCCTCACTTTGGCGAGGCACTTGCGCTGAAAGGGCTCGTCGCCGACGGAGAGGATCTCGTCGACGAGAAGAACGTCGACCTCGGTGTGGATGGCAACTGAGAAGGCCAGGCGCAGGAACATGCCAGAGGAGTAGTGCTTCACCTCGGTGTCGATGAAGTCGCCGATCTCGGAGAATTCCACGATCTCGTCGAATCGTTCTTCGATCTCCTTGCGGGACATGCCGAGGATGGCGGCGTTCAGGAAGACGTTCTCGCGACCGGAGAGATCCGGATGGAATCCGGCACCCACTTCGATCAGGCCGGCAACGCGTCCCCGTGTCAGCACACGTCCCGAGTCGGGCTGGAAGACGCCCGAGATGAGCTTGAGGAGCGTGGACTTGCCGGATCCGTTGAATCCGAGGAGCGCGACCGATTCGCCCTCTCCGATGGTGAAAGAGACTTCGTCCAGAGCATTGAACATCGTCGAGATCTGACGACGCCGCAGTGCCGCGATGAACGTCTCCTTGAGGGAATGCGTGTGGCGGAGTTTGAAGGTCTTGCGCACGTCGTCGATGACGACGCGAGTGTCCCTTGGAGGCTCAGAGATCTTGGGCAAAGCGATTCTCCAGGCGACGGAACACCAGCTGCCCGATGAGCAGCGTGGCGATGGATATGACGAGGGCGATGACCGCGAACAACGGAAGATCAGGTGGCATCGTCGAACCTCCGCGCGTCGTGGGATACCAGAAAGACGTATGGAACAACTCGACCGCGGCGGTCAGCGGATTGATCTGGTAGACGAACATCAGCGGGGGTGGCAGGACCTTCGCCACCATCTGCCACTGGTACAGAACCGGGGATGCCCAGGTGGCGACGAGCACGATCAGTTCCACGAAATTCTGGGCGTCGCGGAACAGCACGTTGACGGAGCCGAACAACATGCCGAGGCCGGTCGCGAAGAGCACGATGATGACCATGCCGACGATGAAGGCGAACGCCTGCACCCCGTCCGGATGCCACCCGACAATCAGACTCACGCCGAACAGAACGATCACCTGGGGAAGGAAGTTCACGAAGGCGACCAGTGTGGATGCGACCGGAAACATCTCGCGGGGCAGGTAGATCTTCTTGATGAGCGGCGCATTGTCGACAAGTGATTTGGTGCCGTTGCTGAACGCCTCGCTGAATAGGTTCACGACGACGAGGCCGCTGAACATGTAGATCGGGTAATTTTCTATGCTCTGGTTCTGCTGGAGGAAGATTCCGAGAGCGAGGAAGAAGACGGCGAACTGCGTGAGCGGCTTGACGTAGGACCACAGCCACCCAAGTACCGATCCGCGGTACCGGACCTGGACTTCTTTGCGCACGAGCAGCGACAGCAGATACCGCTTGCGGAAGACGTCGAGGAGACCTGCTCCGTGTCCGGGGCGCACGAAATCCTCGCGGGTCCCACTCGCCATGGTTCGAGACATGGGACTCAGGCCGCCGTACGGGAGAGGAGCGGCTGGAGCTTGTTCGAGTACATCGACAGGGCCGACCCGATCGCCATGTGCATGTCGAGGTACTTGTACGTGCCGAGACGCCCACCGAAAAAGACGTTCGGCTCGCCGTCCTGAAGATCGCGGTAGCTGAGCAGGCTCTGCCGGTCGTCCGCGGTGTTTACGGGGTAGTAGGGCTCGTCGTCGTGGTTCGCGAAACGCGAGAACTCGCGCATGATCACGGTCTTGTCGTCCGGGTACTCACGCTCGGGGTGGAAGTGCCGGAACTCGTGGATGCGCGTGTACGGCACCGCGGCATCCGCGTAGTTCATCACCGGGGTGCCCTGGAAGTCGCCGATCGGCAAGACCTCCTGCTCGAAGTCGAGCGTGCGCCAGGACAGCGTGCCGCCGCTGTAGTCGAAGTACCGGTCGACCGGACCGGTGTAGACGACGGGGATCTGCCCGACGACGGCCTGCTTGTTGATGGGCTGCGACTCGTCGAAGAAGTCCGTGTTCAGCCGGACCTCGATGTTCGGGTGGTCGGCCATCCGCTCGATCCACGCCGTGTATCCGTCGACGGGGAGACCCTCGAACGTGTCGTTGAAATACCGGTTGTCGTAGGTGTAACGCACAGGCAGCCGGCTGATGATCTCCGCAGGCAGCTGGTCCGCCGGTGTCTGCCACTGCTTGGCGGTGTAGTCGCGGATGAACGCTTCGAACAGGGGGCGTCCGATGAGCGCGATGCCCTTCTGCTCGAGGTTCTCGGCATTGTGCGTGTCGAACTCGGATGCCTGCTCGGCGACGAGCGCGCGTGCATCGGCGGGCGCGTACGCGGAACGGAAGAACTGGTTGATGGTGCCGAGGTTGATGGGGAGCGGGTAGACCTCGCCGCGGTAATTCGTGTACACGCGATGCACATACGACGTGAACTTCGTGAAGCGGTTGACGTACTCCCAGACGGGCACGTTCGACGTGTGGAACAGGTGCGCGCCGTACTGGTGCACCTCGATCCCGGTCTCCGGCTCGGAAGCGCTGTAGGCGTTTCCACCGATGTGCGAGCGACGGTCGATGACCAGCACCTTGAGCCCGAGGTCGTCGGCCACACGCTCTGCGACGGTGAGCCCGAAGAAACCGGAGCCGACGACGATGAGATCTGGGTTCACGTATGCCTGTCTTTCAGGTGAGCGGGGTCGACGATGTGACAGCACCTTGACCAGCCATCAAGTGTACGGGACGGCGACTGGGAGTCCGGCACAGCCCCCGAGAATGCGAGGCGCGACGCTCGGGCGTTGTCTGAGCGTTGTCGGGTAGTGCCGATGCTAGGGTTTCCGGCGTGCATCGCCCCCCGACGTCCTGCGTGTCCTCGACTCGTGGTGGACAAAGTTCTCACGACGCGGACTTCCGATGAGCTGGTGGGTGCTCGTCCCGCCTATCGCCGCGGGGATAGCCCTGGTGATGATCCCCGGTCTGGTCATCGCCTATGCGGCGACCGCGCGGGGCATCACGGCGTGGGGGCTCGCACCGGGACTCTCGATGACCGTGTACACGGTGCTCGCTCTCATATACGGCGTGCCGCACCTGACGTGGAATCTCGGCACGGTCACCCTGGGCGTGGTCGTCGTAGTAGCCGTTGTCGCACTCGTGACCCGATGGCTGACGCGCCGATTCGGGGTCGCTCCTCTTGCCAGGGACCCCCGGACGGTCGGCTGGGTTGCTTCGGGTGCAACGGTCATCGCGTTCCTCGCTGTCGCGATCCGTTTCGCGTACGTGTTCGCCGCGCCGGATGGCATCTCGCAGACGTTCGACAACAACTTCCACCTCAACGGAATGCGATACATCATCGACACCGGCGAGGCGAGTCCACTTACGTTCTCGGACCTGCAGTACGCATTCCACGGTTTCGGGTCGTTCTATCCGAATCTCTGGCACGCCGTCGCGGCGCTCATCGCTGAACTGAGCGGTGCGTCGGTACCCGTCACGGCGAATGCGTTCAGCATCGTGATCGGTGGTGTCATCTGGCCGCTCTCATGTGTGTTCCTTATCCGGCAGGTCATGGGCCCACGTCCGCTTGCACTGCTGGCTGGCGGCGTCATGTCCATCGGTCTGGCTGCCTTCCCGCTCACGCTCGTCTCGTGGGGCGTGCTCTATCCCAACCTCCTCGGTCTCGCTCTCGTTCCGGCCGGACTCGGGACGCTGGTGCTTGCGAATAAGCTCGCCGCCGATGCCGTGCTCGGCCCCGTGCTGGGCTGGATCGCCTTCGTGGCACTGTTGCCCGGAATCGCGCTGGCGCATCCGAACGCACTGGTGTCGCTGCTCGTCGTCGGAATGCCGCCGATTGCCATCGGCTGGTGGAGATGGCTGCGGTGGACTCTGCGGGAAACGGGTCGGCGGCGGCTGATCGTCTGCATCGCATCCGGAGTCGTCGGAGCCGCCGTACTGCTCATCGTCTTCTGGCTGGTACGGCCGCCTTCGGCCGCGGCGACCTGGGGGCCTATTGAAGGACGCAAGGCCGCTCTCTACATGGGTCTCCTCAATGCCGAGTACGGTGACATACCGGCATTCGTCGTCACCGCCCTGGCCATCGTCGGCGTGGTCGCCACTTTCGTCAAGCGACGCAACCGGTGGCTGGTCATTTCAGCCGCAGCCGTCGAGCTGCTCTTCTACCTGACGGCGACGCTTCCGCTCGGCCACCTCAGGCTCATCTTCACAGGCACCTGGTACAGCGACATCTACCGAATCATTGCGCTATTCCCGCTCGTCTTGGCGCCACTCGCCACGGTCGGGGTCATCTGGCTGGGGGAGCTTGCGGCGCAGTTGCTGCGCAAGTCGGCCCGGTTCAAAGACCGGGCGTCGGCTCCTCGGCTTGTGGCTATCGTGACAGTCGTGCTCGTCGTGGTGCTCGGCGGGGCGGCCCAGCTGGAACGGTCGATGGTGGCAGCCACGGGATGGGCGAAACACAACTACGCGCTGACCGCCAAAGCGCGCCTACTGTCCACCGACGAGCGAGCGCTCATCGAGCGTCTCCCCGGTGAAGTGCCAGCCGATGCCGTGATCGCCGGGGATCCATGGACCGGAACGGCGTTGACGTGGGCTCTGGCGGATCGCAGGGTGATCGCCCCGCACATCTACGGTGCCAGAAGCGACGCGGAGAACCTGATCCTGCAGTCCCTGCGAAGCGCGAAACCCGACTCTGCCGTCTGTCGGGCGGTCCATGCGGAAGGTGTGACGTACGCGTTGGACTTCGGTACGAAGGGCGTGTTCGGTCACACCGATCAGTACCCTGGCGTACACCATCTGAGTACCTCGGCGGCGGTCGCACTCGTTGACCACGTAGGCGACGCCGCGCTCTATCGAATCACCGGCTGCAACTGACTGGCGTCCAGGGCAATCCACGATCGCTGCAGCGCCGAGGTCAGCGCCCGACGCTCGCGGCGTGGTGGCCCTGGTCGCCGACGATCAACTTGCGGTACGCCCGGCGACGAAGCGGTTCCGGAACCAGCCGGTAGCCGCCGCGCACCACGATGTTGCGGATGAACTGCGTTCGTGTGGTGAAACCGCTCCTACGGAATGCGCGCTGCAACATCCATTCGCTGCGCAGCAGACGGATTCCGCCGCGGCGGTTGTAGGCACCCGATGAGATCCGGTACCGTACCAAGGCTTCGGGAGAGTTGGTCGCGCGTACCCCCGAGGCGATCATCCTGGCGAAGAGCCAGTAGTCCTCCATCATTCCCAGTGGCTGATATCCGCCTGCGCGCTTCACAGCAGACTTCGTGTAGACGACGGTCGGGTGGTTGAAGGGGTCGTGGAACCGTGCGTAGCGCACGATGTCGTCCGGCTCCACCGGCGGGGTTCGCCGTACACCGAGGCTCACCTCGCCGCCCGATTCGGAGAACTCGTGCAATCCGCTGCCCACCAGCTCATAGCCCTGAGCGACGAGTCCCAACTGCACCTCGAAGCGGCGCGGCTCCGAGACGTCGTCCGCGTCCATTCGCGCGACGACTTCGAAGGCGCAGGCCTCCAAGCCTGCAGTGAGTGCTTCAGCGAGCCCGCGGTTCTCCGGGAGGATGACGATCTTCAGGGGAACCGGCGTCGACCGATCCAATTCGGCTATCGCTGACACCAGCGACGCCGAGACCGGTCCGTCCTGAACCAGCACGACCTCGGATGGCCTCACGGATTGATCGGTGACGGAACTACGGAAAGCTCGAAGGAGGAAGCCGGCCGAGTCCCCATTGTAGACAGGCAGGAGCAGCGAGAATCCGGGGAGAGCCGTCATCGTGCGGTCTCCTCGAACTCCTGGATCGGAGAGACATCGACGCCGAGCGTCTCCAGGAACGCACTGTTGCGTCGGGGGGACCGGCGGATCCCGTCACTCCAGCCCGCGCGGAACGTGCGTGCGATCGTGGACCGATCGGCTGATCGGCGATACGTCCTTAGCCACCGTCGCGCCGTGGCGCCCACATACAGCGGATACTCGAACCAGGCGAGAGCGGGGGAGCGGCGGAAGAGCCAGAGCTTGTTGCGGACCTCGTAGTAGAACCGTTCTCCAGGATCGGCATCCGTGTCTGCTCGAGCCTTGGTCTTGTGCAGCACGACGCTCGCAGGCACGAAGAGTCCGCGTCGCGAACGAAGAACGCGAGACGTGAACTCGAAGTCGTCGTTCCAGATGAAGTACTCGGCAACGGGAAGTCCCGCAGCTCGCACGGCTTCAGCCTCGACGAGCATTGAGACGAAGGACGCCGACCGAATCGGCACCGATTCCACGGCGTCGGCATCACGCTGTTCCTGCCGGGAAACGAGGGGCTTGCGACGCGGTGTGTTCATCGGATGGTCGAGTCCATCGGTCCACACGACGCGCGACGCGAGGATGGCGGGTGTCTCACGCGCCGCCGATCGCGCGTCGAGCATCGACTCCAACGCTGTCGACGTTGGGATCGTGTCGTCATCCATAACCCAGATGAGGTCAGCATGGTGAGCGCTGATGGCGTGTTCGATGGCGACGGTGAAGCCGCCGGCGCCTCCGGTATTGATGGGGAGCCGTTGCACGTCCACGTCGGGGAAGGCAGCTTCGAGGGCCTCTGCTGAGCCATCGGTCGACGCATTGTCGACGACAACGACCCCGTCGAGCGGTCGAGATTGCGCGTGAAGTGCTTCGACGCATTCGAGCAGCAAATCGCGTCTGTTGTAGGCGACGACCACCGCTACTACGCGCACACCGGAACCCTTCGCTCGTGTTGGACGTCTCGGCGCGACCGCTCATGTCAGCCGTCGTCGCGTCCGTGGGGACCGAGCGAGTTTACCGGTCGAGGCTGTGCGACTGGGCGCAGACCGAACGTGCGACGGAGCGGAAGCCGATCGGAGCGATGAGCCTCAGGTCTCGTCGCGCTCCACGGTCAGGCGATCGGTTCCGTTGAGCTGCCGTTCCAGTTCGCGGATGCGCAACTCCTGAAGGGCGGCCTGCTCCGCGAGTGTGCGGGTCTTCGCCTCCACTGTCGTCAATTCGGCCGCGTGCTGCAGACATACCAGGAACAGGATGGCGATGCTCACGAAGAAGATGAGGTTGGTAGGAAGCTGCACTCCTACGAGTTGCGCAGCCCACTCGAGTGTGCGTGGGAACACGCCGGCGATAAGAGCCAGCACGCCTGCGACAAGCCACCACAGCGCGTGTCGCTCTCGCAGTCGCCTGCGCCGGAGCATTTCGACGACGATGACGAGCACGAGCAGCGCCGAAACGACGCCGAGCACATAACTGGCGGTGGTCATGATTCGTCTCCAGGAATAGGAGTCGCGGGGCGAAGCAGTCCGACGAGGAGCGCGAGGGCGGCCCTCGCCAGATAGACAGCGGACTTGATCGGATTGTGAGACGGCTTCCCGCCTGCGCGCTCGCGCATCTCAGCGGGGATCTGCTTGATCCTCAATCCCGCCTTCGACGCGATGACGAGTGCTTCGATCGTGTCGCCCAGATACTCGGCGGGATAGTTGGAGGAGAAGAGTGCAACGGCTCGCGGCCCCATCGCCTTGAAACCGGAGGTCGTGTCGACGAGCTTGGTCCCGGCGATGCGGCTGATGACCACGGACAGCAGGGACATGGCCCAGCGCCGGGGACCGTGAACGTCATACGATCCTTTGCCTGCGAAACGGGCGCCGATCACGATGTCCGCGTCGTCGAGTGCCGCGACGAGTTCAGGTACCGCCGCCGGATCGTGTTGGCCGTCGGAATCCACCTGCACCACATTGGCGTAGCCGTTCTCTACAGCGAATCGGAAGCCGAGCCGCATCGCGCCGCCGACGCCGAGGTTGTATGGCAGCTGCGCAACACGCGCGCCGGCTCGTGCCGCAGCGCGGGCCGTTTCATCCTGCGAACCGTCATCGATCACGAGGCAGGAGATGCCCCGCAGTTTGGCGAAGACCTCCGCGACGACCGTCCCCACATTCGACTCTTCGTTGAGAGCGGGCATGACGATCAGCGTTCGCTCCAGCGGGGTTGGCATTCCAGGATTCTATCGATCGAGAGTGGGACGACCATGTGCGCCACGGGCGCCGACGTCGACGGTGGACTTGCTGCGCGACAATCGAGTCATGAGTTCTGCGCCTGAGCGACGCGTGTTCGCCGTGATGTCCGTCTTCCACCCGGACGAGACGGTCCTCGAGAACGTGGCACGCACGGTACGGCAGGTCGATGCCGTCATCGTCGTCGACGACGGGAGCGGGCCCGAATATCGAGAGACCCTGGATGCCGTCGAGGGCGCGGGAGCGACAGTCGTAGCGTTGGAGGAGAACAGCGGAATCGCCGCAGCCCTGAATGCCGGCATCCGCGCCTCCTCTCTCGCTGAGCAGGACCTGCTGATCACACTCGATCAGGACAGTCGCTTGCCGGACGCATTCGTCGACCAGCTGAAGGCGACGCTCGATCGCGCCGTGGCCGCCGGCCTTCCCGCGGGCATCGTTGCACCTGCGACGTTCGCGGGTGTGGATCAGACGGGCAGGGATCTCGGTTCCGGATTCGTCGAGGCGTTGCGGCCCATCCAATCCGGAATGCTCGTCACCGCTTCGGCGCTGAAGACAATTGGACTCTTCGACGAGGAACTCTTCATCGACCTCGTGGACGTGGAGTACTACCTCAGGGCTCTCAAGCATGGACTGGCATCCGTCGCAGCGGTCGGCGTCGATCTTCCGCACGAGCTCGGCCAGATCCAGTCCATGCGCATGTTGGGCCGGACCGTGAGCACCACGCTCAGCACGCCGTTCCGGTACTACTACCGCGCCCGCAATCGCGTGGTCATCACGCGTCGTTACCTTGATCTCGACCCGGCGCTGCTGCGAAACGAACGGAACCGGGACCTCGCGCATTTCGGAGTGGCTATGGCGTTCGCCCGTCCGCGGGGCGCCTTCGTCCGTGTGCTGTGGGTCGGATGGCGCGACGGGCGGGGCGGTCGACTTGGCCGCATCAGCCAGTCGACGATGTCCCGTGTCAGAGCGGTGCGCTGGCGCGGGGAGCGCGTAGCGCGGTCATGACGGGTCGCGGTCGGCGGTGCCCTCGGGCGCAGGCGGCAGCGCAATCCTCCGACCCCGGACGAACCATCCTGCCACCCAGCCTCCGACGTATTCGATGACGCTTCGACGGGCCACCAAGCCACGACGCTCGGCGTCTCGGACAAACCTCAGCGTCGGGCCGAGACGTCGCTTCCTGCCGTAGAGGGCGAGAATCCGCGATAGCCCGTCTGTACCGCCGATGCGCTGTGCGAGCGTCTCGACCAAGAGCTGTCGCCACCCGACGGAGACCTTGAACACTGCGCGCGCTATGGCGCGTGGTCCGTGCGATCCTTCATACCGATCTGCGATTCTGCGCACAGTGGCCCATGATGCCGAAGGCACGATCGGGGCGTCGTCTGCGAGCATTTCACCCACGACGTTGGCATCGTGCTGGACGTAGTCCTGAACCACGTCGTCCACGACGACGGTCCCGGCCTGGACCGAGGCGCAGAGGGCGATCCAGTGGTCGTGTACTTCCGAAGGCGTCGACATCCGTGGGAAGGGAAGGGCGAGTTCGAGCACGTCACGGCGGAAGATGCACAGACTTCCGGTGAACTGGTTCGTGAGGACGAACGACTCGGGAGATACGTCGAGTCGCCGAGTATCATCGGTGAGGATTCTGCCTGATGGATACTCCACCACTCGCGCCTGACCGGACACCAGCGAGTGGGTCTCGAGGTGAGGCAGCAGGCTGGAGAGCTTCTCCGGGTACCAGAAGTCGTCCTGATCGGCGAGTGCGATCCAGGAGGAATCCGTGCTCGCGGCCGCCACCGCACGTTCGAAGTTCCCGTAGAATCCCTGACGCTCGGCGTACCCGATCACGCGGAACCGACCGTCGTCTCCGACGAATTCGCGGACGAGCGCGGCGAGTTCCTCTGGTTCGCCGTCTGCCGAGATCACACACTCGAAGTCGCGATGGCTCTGGTCGCGTATCGATCGCAATTGGCGTCCGAAGAGTTCGGCGTTCGGGCGATATGCGGCCATGGCCACTGTTCCGAATGCGCCGCCGATGGCTGGACGGTCGTCGTGCATGTGTGATGCTCCTGGCTGAGGTCTGTCGTCGAGTGCGCTTTTCCACCCGTAGACTCTGGAGGTCCATTTTCCGAGAGAAGGCCTGTGCCCGGTCGCGCGCTCATCAGTATCTCAAAGCGGATCGTCGGATTTGCGGCGCCCGTTGCCGCCAGCAGTGTGTTGGGCATCATCACCATCCCCCTACTGGTGGCATATCTCGGTGCGACCGAATGGGGCTCTCTGACCGTTGTGCAGGCGACGAGTCAGCTGGTCGGAATTCTCGTGGCATTCGGATGGGGCGCCACCGGCCCGTCCATCGTCGCTTCGACTGCCGCGGCCTTGCGACCGCAGCTCTACCTCGAGTCGTTGGTCGCTCGCGGTTACCTGTTCGTCGTCGGACTGGCGACCGGCAGCGTCATCCTCGCCTTTCTGACGAGGGGAGACATCGGTGTCGCCGTTCTCGGTTCGTTCGCATACCTGCTGCCCTTCCTCGGAGCCAACTGGTATTTCGTGGGCGAAGCTCGGCCGTGGCGGTTGTTCTTGTTCGACTCCGTGCCGACTCTTGCAGGCACGCTGGCGGGGCTCGCAGCGGCGGCCCTGACGCGGAGTCTGATCGCGTACCTCGCCTTGCAGGCCCTGGGAAGTCTCATCGCTGTGTTTCTGGATGCTGTCATCGTCTTACGCGGGTCTGGGGCCGTTCTGGAGGGTCGCGCGGCTCCGCGCGCGGTGGCGTCCAGCCTCGCGGGTCAGAGACATGCTGTGACGAGCGCACTCACTTCCGGTCTCTACGTGAACCTTCCGCTCCTGTCGATTCAGGTCTTCTTGCCGTCGTTCGTTCCGACCTACGCGCTCGCGGACCGGTTCTTCCGCTATGCGAACGTTGCGTTCTCGCCCATCCAGCAGTTCCTCCAGGGATGGGTTCCAGAGCGAGGTGAACGTGCGTCGTATCGCAGGATGAACATCGCCGTCCTCGGCGGTGCGTGCTTCGGTGTGGTGGGCGGGTTGTTGATCGCGACTCTGACGCAGCCCGTCGCTGGGCTGTTGTCGGGCGGCGAGATCGTCGTTCCGTTCTCCTTGAGCGTTCCCCTCGGATTCGCCTTTCTTTTCGTGGCGACATCAGCTGTGATCGGTTACGCGTGTCTCGTGCCGATCGGTCGGGCACGCTCGCTGGCAGGGTCGACGGTGGTCGGGGCCCTTGTCGGCGCACCACTCATCGTGGTCTTCGCGGCGCTGCATCAGCCCGTTCTGGTCGCGTGGTCCGTTGCCCTGTCCGAAGCTGTTGTGGCGACGTACCAGTTCGCGGTGCTCCGCGCCGAGATCGGGCGCAGAGAGCGTGCCGCGGAGGTCGAGGGTGATGAGCGTGTCTGAACCTGAAAGGACGTCACTGAGCGTCTGCATGGCGACCTACAACGGTGCGCGCTTCGTCACCGAACAGCTCGCGTCGATTCTGGCGCAGCTGCCGGCAGACGGCGAGGTCATTGTGGTCGACGATGCGTCGAACGACGACACTGTCGACGTCATCCGTGCGCTCGCCGATCCTCGGCTGAGGATTCTGGAGCACGAGGCCAACCGTGGCTATGTCGCAACCTTCGAGGACGCGATCGCTGACGCGTCGGGAGAGGTCATCCTGTTAAGCGATCAGGACGACATCTGGTCGGACGATCACGTTGCCGTGCTTCATGCGGCACTGGAGAACTCCGATGTCGTGGCATCCAACCTGAAGTTGCTGCCCGACGGACGCTCGCTTCCCTCACCCTTCGGCGGAAAGAACTGGCGGCTGCCACGACAGGAGCGGCAGCATCCGGTCCGCAACACGTTGGGCGTCCTTGCCGGAGCGATGCCCTACTTCGGATGTGCGATGGGTTTCCGCGCCGACGCGAGGTCACTTGTCCTGCCGTTCCCCGAATTCCTTTCCGAATCCCACGACCTGTGGATCGCGTTGTGCGGAAATCTCGCACGGTCGATGGCGCATGCCGATGAAGCGACCGTTCTCAGGCGGCTCCACGACGCGAACGCGTCGCCATCGAGGCCGCGCGATGTCCGCACGGTCCTCCGAGCGCGGTGGATGCTCGTCCGCGCGATTCGAGAGATCCGGCGACGGCAGCGCAGAGCACTCGCCGCCGATCGCCGCTAACTGCCGAAGGCGTGGCCAACGAGTGCACGGATTCCCGCGGCGTCCCAGTGCGCGATGGCGGCAGGGAGCCGCGTGAGCGCGTTGAGTCTCGAGGTCCAGTGGAACCGCGCCGCCCTGGTGGCACGCTTCCAACCGAGCGAGCGAAGACGGTTCCTGGTTTCGGAGAACAGCGCGGCCTCCTCGTGGAACCGGGTGCCATCCGTCGCCTTCCACGACGACACGCTTCCACCGTGCCGGCGGTAACGGAAGGTCACGGTGGGGTCGAGAACGAGCGTTCCGCCGTCGAGAAGGATCTGTAACTGCAGCGCCAGGTCGAGCACCACTTCGTAGTCCGCCCGGAATCCGCGAGTGACCAGCTCGGCACGGCGCCAGCAGATGGACGGGAAGTAGGTCCAGTTGCCGTTAAGCAAGCTACGGGTCAGTCCTTCACCTCCCATGACCGTGGCTTGCGTCACAGTCGGACGCAGCCATCCCTTCAGACGATCCGACAGCGGGACGGCCGCGGCACCGTGCTCGTCGATGACCTGGACGCCCGGCTGGATATATGACGCGGTCGGATGCTCGTCGACGAGCACGACCATACGTTCCACATAGTCGGGAGCGAGCAGGTCGTCGCATCCCATGATGACAAGGTGATCGGCGGTCGACAGGTCGAGCGCACGTTGGAAGTTGCCTGCGACTCCGAGATTCTGTCCATTGCGAAGGTAGCGGATTCGGTCGTCGCCGAGGCTGGCGACCCATTCGCCCGGTGCCGGATCTGGATAGGCATCATCGATGACGGTGAGCCGCCAGTCAGGCGATGTCTGCGCGAGGACACTGGCGACTGCGTCGCGCAGCAGGTCAGGGTCGCCGTAGAACGGCATCATGATGTCAATTGCCAACGGTGATCCTCCGACCCACCAATCTAGCGGTGCACGTATGGCAGGCCGTTGGATGGTGGCCACCGGCCGCTCCCGGATCAAGGCGTCGGTCGAGCGGGGACTGCCATCGATATCTTCTGACTGTCGCACAGCGCACTCAAAGCCGGCACATGAACGACATCGACACTTTCCCGGCAGGCTGACTTAGGCCTGTTCGTGTGATCCGGACGGTTTGTGCACGTACAACATTCGACTGCACACTTGTAACTGAGCTGTTCTACAGGAGTCGACGTTGCCCTTCCCCCCGATCCATGGTCGCCAGCAAACCCGAGCGGCGGCCGGGGGAGTGGAGCGAGCCTCCAAGCGCTCTCTCTCGTTCATCTCCGGAATCGACCTCGATCACGAAAGCGTCGACGTCCGCTTCGACGGTCATCGTGTGTGGTCAACCGATGTGACCAGCGGCAGGGCGGCGGTGGTTCGTCTCGAGTGGCCGCTCAATCTGCGGCCGGCGTTGATCGGCCATACAGAGCTTACGGTCACGCGCGCCACGACCGGCGAGATTGTGGCCGCCGGCACCGTGACCTTCGACGACTCCGACACGCGCACGTCTGTCGTCGACTCACGCGGCCGCTGGCTCGCGGTGAACAAGTGGGGAAACCTTGGAGTGCCGCTCGAATCGCAAAAGAAGGGTGCACGGAAGCGTCTCCTGCGTCGCGCTCATCGCGTCATGGCGGACCTCGAGTCCCTCGGCTTCCACCCGTTCCTCTCTAGCGGATCCCTCCTGGGCGCGATCCGAAACGGATCTTTTCTGCCACACGACGACGACATCGATCTAGGGAATGTGACAGACACCCAGCATCCTGCGGCGCTCATCCTCGAGAGTGAGCGACTGGAACGCGCTCTGGTGTCGCGGGGATATACGGTGGTGCGTCATTCCCATGCCCACCTGCAGCTCGTGTTCCTGCACAAGTCGGGCGACCTCGATCACTACATCGACGTGTTCACCGCCTACTTCGACCCGGACGGCGCCTTCAACCAGCCCTTCTCGATCCGGGGCGAGCTCGCCAGAGAGGACCTCGAGCCCTATTCGGTCATCGAGCTCGAGGGCAACACCTACGCAGCACCCGCGGTGCCCCAGAAATGGCTGGAGTTGAATTATGGGCCCGGATGGCGGGTCCCCGATCCCGGATTCCAGTTCGAAATTCCCGAAGACACCCGTCGACGGTTCGATTCCTGGTTCGGCACCTTCAACCTGCACCGCGACTACTGGGAAGCTCACCATGCGGATGCCGTGATCGGTTGGGCCCCGGACCTTCCATTCGTGCTCAAGGCGCTGTCCGACGCACCGAGCAGCTGCGCCGTGGCGGATATCGGGGCCGGCGTGTCAGGGACGGCGACGGCGCTGAGAAACCGAGGCTGGGAGGCGATCGCAGCCGACTTCAGCCTCCCCGCGTTGTACGCACAACGACACCCGTCTGGCAAGAAGAAGTCGTCTGGCGGCACGGTCTTCCTCAACCTCAACGACCGGCACAGCACCCTCGAATTCGCTCTCGACCGCATCGTGCAGGGGACTCCGACCAATCTCGTCCTCGAGCATGTGCTCGAGGGCCTCGGCGGCGACGGGAAGGCGAATGCCTTCTTGCTGATGCGTTGGCTGCTGCATGGCGGGACCGTCGCCGCGGTCACGTTCGACACCGATCTGCCCGTCGATCACACGTTCGACGACCCGACGTCCTGGCACCTCCCGCTCGATGACTTCAGGCAGTTGGCGGCGGCGGAAGGGCTGGTGGCGGAGGTCGTGTCGACGAGGGGTCGAACGGACGAACGCGGACGAGCGCGGACAACGGCGTACGCGATCGTACGTGAGAGCGAAGGAGTGAAATCGTGAAGAGTTTCCTGCGGACGATGTTCCGCCGTGTGGCACCGGGGGCGGCTGCGTCTCTGTCGGATCTGGCGCAGGTCCGCTCCCGCTACGGCAGTATTCAGGCGGCGCTGGAGTCCGTCGATGCCGACGGCATTCAGCGGCTGACAGAGGAGAACCGTCGACTCCGTGAGGAGATCGACGAGCTTAGGCGTGAGGGACGCTACGTCGCCGAACTGTACGACCTGGTCATCGAGCGCGTGCGTGTCGACTCGGAGTGACCCCGCTCACCCCGCCCGCGCCGGCAGCGCCTGCCGCCACGACATCCCCTGCGACGCCTTGACAGTGCAGATGACCAGCAGCATCCATCCGCTCTCGATGAGGATCGTGCTCTCGGCCATCGCCGTGCAGATGAGGGCGATGAGGATGAGCGGGGGCCACGCGTAGATGACGCTGCGCTTGTTGGATCCGAGGAGCCAGGAGCGTCCCATGGCGAGGCCGAGGAGCAGCAGGAAGAGCAGGAAGCCGACGAGGCCGGTCTGCAGCCAGACGTCCAGGAAGGCGTTGAGTCCGTTGGCGTGCGGTGCGCCCGTCAGGGCGTTGATGAGGGAGTAGGGCGGGAGGGATCCGCGCCAGAAGCCGATCCAGCCCCAGCCGAGCAGCGGGTTGACGGGGATGAGGTGCCAGATCTGGATCCAGACGTCGTAGCGCACCGTGATGACGGATCGGCCGTGCAGCGCGTCGATGACAGCCGCACGGAAGATGAAGGCGAGCACGGCGAGCACGACCAGCAGGGCGCCGAGCGCGACCTGGACTGTGAACTTCCAGCGTTCGTTGCGGATGTGCCGCACGCCGAAGAGCGCGCCGGTCGCCAGCAACAGGATCACGACGACGAGCGCGATGACCGGTGAACTGGAGAAGACCAGGGCCAGGGCGGCGAGCACGACCGAGAAGACCGCCAGCCCGGTGGTGATCGACTTCGTGCGCCATTCGATGATGAAGGTGACCATGGCGATGAGCGCCACGAGACCCAGCTGGTTGCGGCTGCCGAAGAGACCGGAGATCGGTCCGCCGTGCGCCAGGTTGCCCGCGATTCCGAGGAAGCGGATGGGCGCGTCGATGAGAAGGCCGCTCAGCACTTCCAGCGCGAGTGATGCGGTGAGCAGCACCCTGAGCACGTCGCCGATGACCCGCACGATCTGGATGGCATCCCGCACGAGGGCGAGGTAGATGGCGAGGAACGTGAAGACCCACTGGTACAGCACGGCGGCGAGCGTCGCCCACTGGTAGTTGCTCCAGACGAGGGAGACGGCGCACCACCCAACGAACACCAGCAAGGACACCGGCAGCAGGCCCTGCCACTCGATCACGTTCCAGTGCGCGATGAAGGATCCGACGGCGAGCACGACCAGCGTCGCGAACACGGCGATCACGCCCGGCCAGCCGATGACGTCACGGATGGCCGTGGTGAGGAAGGCGGATCCCACGATGCACAGCGACAGCGCGCGCGAGAACTTCGCGGATTCGAACAGCGCCCGGCTGAGCGCGAACCACCGGGGCTGGCGGGACGACGTCGCCGTCACCGGTCGGCGGGCCGACGGCGGCGTCGCGCGGGACGCGACGTGCGTGCGTCAGCGGTCGTGGCGGGCATGCTTCATCGTATCGTCGCGGAAGCTGCCGGCTCGGCGGGCGCGGCCGGTGGCGGCGTCGAGGATCGTGCTACCGCGGGCCGCGCTGCTACGGACGCTCCAGCTTCGTCTTCACGCTGAAGGCGACGAGGAGGGCGAAGCCGGCCTCGATGAGCATCCGGCTCTCGGCGAACGACTGCGCGATCATCGCGGCCAGCATCAGGAGCGGGAGCAGTGTGATCGCCGTGTAGGGGACATCCGCTCGCACAACGCCGTTCGCGTCGAACGGCGCACGGTCGACGGCCATGAACCAGGCGCGGCCGAAGGTGGAGAGCACGAGCAGGATGAAGACGATCAGGCCGAGGATGCCGAGCTGCAGCCAGACGTCCAGGTAGGCGTTGTGTGCCTGCAGGTATTCGACCTTGTTCCTGATTGCGAGCCCCTTGAACGGCTCGACCCATGGCGCCCAATAGCTGATCCAGCCCCAGCCGAACAGGGGCCGCTGCTGAGCGAGGTGGATGACCTTGTCCCAGATGTCGGTGCGTCCGGTGAGGTCGGCGCTCTTGCCGAGCAGCTTGGTGATGGTGCCCCAGAACAGCGCGACGGATGCCACGCCGACCACCAGCAGGGCGGCCGCCGTCACGTAGATGGGCACCCGCCTGCTCTGCGCCACCCGCCTCGCCCACAGGGCGAACAGGAGCACGACCACGGCGACCGCCAGGGCGGCGATGACAGTGGAGGAGCGGGTCAGCAGGAACGTGACTCCCGCCAGCACGAGCCACACGATCCCGGCGGTGCGATTGACGGTGGCGTCGGCCAGTTGGATGCCGAACACGATGAGCGCGAACAGCGTGATCATGCCGAGGATGTCGCTGTTGCCGACGATCCCCTGGATCTTGCCGCCATGGAAGAGGAGGTCGCGGCTCCAGTAGAAGGCATCGGGAAGCTTGCCGGACGGGTACTGATACGTGGTGAAGAACGGCAGGATGTGGTGCCGGATGAACACCGACACGACGAGCTCGAAGACGAGCGAGAGGCCGATGATCCAGCGGAAGGCGGCGCCGAGGGCGCGCAGGATCTGCTGCCAGGTCAAGCACAGGGCGAAGAACGCCCCGGCGATTGCCGTCGCCAGCTGGGCAACGCCGGCGATCGCGGACTCCGCACGATACGCCGACCACGCGATCGAGACGATGCAGAGCAGCAGGAACAGCAGGAGTGTCTTGGGCCACTTGCGGATCGGGACCCGCGGACGTGCGCGCACCAGGAACACGATGCAGACGACGAGGCAGAGGAACACCACGACGCCCCAGCCGATCCAGCCGATGCTGTTGCGCCAGAAGTCGCCCACGAACAGCGTGAAGAACGTGAACCCGGCGAACGCCAGCATCCATCCCTGGCCGGACGGGACGGTGAGCGGTGCCGTCGCCGGCCGGGTCTCGGGTGTCATGCGTTCACTGTAATCGTGCCCTGAGCGTGCTCTGCACACGGGTTGACCACCCTGAGCAGACCCTACCGGAGCGCCGCGCGTATGGCGGCCGGCTGCCGCCGGGCCTACCCTGGCCCCATGTTCCGTGTGCGAACCAGCAACGTGGCATCCCGAAGCGCATCCATCGGAGCGGCAGGACCGTTCACGCTCGTGGTCGATCGCTCGCAAGAGTCCGGCGGCGACGGACTCGGCTTCAACGGCGGACAGCTCCTGTACCTGGCGATCGCCGGCTGCGTCTCGAACGATCTCTTCCGGGAGGCGGATGCCGCGGGCATCCACCTGAGACAGGTCGCGGTCACCGTCGACGGCGACTTCAGCGGTTCACCGGCCGTCTCGGATCCGGTGACGTACGACGTGGAGTTGGCGGGTGACGCGGACGAGGAGACGCTCAAGGCGCTCGTCGTACGCGTCGACGCGATCGCGGAGGTGCCCAACTCGTTGCGCGGCGGGACGGCCGTCGCGCTGCGCGACGTCACGGTGCTCGCGGGCTGAGCTTCATCGCTGGTTGAGCTTGTCGAAACCAGGGACCTACCGGTTTCGACGAGCGGTGGTTTCGACTGGCTGAACCGGCGGTCGTGCGGTTTTGACAAGCTCAACCGGCGGAGCATCGCGTTTCGACGAGCAGCATTCACGGTGGGCCCAGCGGCCCGCGCTCGACGACCGGCGGCCCCTGGCGTTGGTACCCTGCGACTATCCAGAAGAAAGGGCGGTGCCGATGTTCGTCCGCATCGACAACGTTCCCCGCGACTATGCGTGGGGCTCCTTGCACGGCATCGCGGATCTGCTCGGTCGTCCCGCCTCGGGCCGTCCGGAGGCCGAGCTGTGGCTGGGTGCCCACCCCGGATCCCCGAGTTTCCTCGTGCACCCCACGACGGATGCCGGCACCCTTGCCGACCTCGTCGCCGAGGATCCGGCCGGCGCGCTGGGCGTTGATTGGCGCACCGAGGAGTCGTACGACGGCCATCCGCGCCTCGGGTTCCTCCTCAAGGTGCTCTCCGCGGACAGCCCGCTCTCCCTCCAGGCGCATCCGTCGCCCGAGCAGGCGCGTGCGGGATTCGACCGCGAGAACCGGCTCGGCATCCCTCTGGACTCGCCGGAGCGCAACTACAAGGATCCGTTCCACAAGCCGGAGCTGATCTACGCCGTCACGCCCTTCGACGCCCTGTGCGGATTCCGCGACGTCGCGACCTCTATCGCCGTGTTCGACCGACTGATCGCCACCGGCCGCAGCGAGAGGATGCCGCACGACGAGCTCGACGTGCTGCGTGGCATCCTGCTGGCGGGGGAGGACGACGAGTCGGCGCTGCGTGCGGCCGTCGGGCTCCTCCTCGGCGGCGGAGAGGCAGCTGAGGAAATCGTGGCGCAGGCCACCGCGATAGCGCGCTCCCCGAAGGGCGACGACCTGCCGGAACTGGGCGTCGTACGACTGCTCGCGGATGCCTACCCCGGCGACCCGGGCGTCGTGCTCGCGCTGCTGCTGCACCGCGTCGCGCTCGCACCGGGCGAGGCGCTCTACCTGCCGGCCGGCAACATCCACGCGTACCTGAAGGGGACCGGGATCGAGCTCATGGCGGCCTCGGACAACGTGCTGCGCGGCGGTCTCACACCGAAGCACATCGACGTGCCCGAACTGCTGCGTGTGCTGGATTTCGAGCCCGTGCCGGCTCCGCTCCTCTCGCCGTCGCGCGTCGGCGCCCTCGAACTCTTCGAGCCGGACGTTCCCGACTTCCGATTGGCGCACATCACGGCGGATTCGACACTGACCTTGAACGGCCCGGCCATCGTTCTGGCCACCGCCGGTGCCGCGACCGTCTCGGGGGCCTCGGGCACCGAGGGCGTGACGCGCGGCGAGGCCGTCTATGTGTCGCCCGACGAGGGATCGCTCGCCTTCGCACTCCAGCCGGACGCGACGCTCTTCGTCGCCACAGAGAACCGCTGACCACGCCCGCTTGACGCGTTCAAACCAGCGGACGGCGGTCGGGCGGAAACCCACAGCCCGGTAGTTTGGATGCCATGGCTTGGTTGGTGACCGGCGGTGCCGGCTACATCGGTTCTCATGTTGTGCGCGCGTTCTCGGAGGCGGGCATCGACACCGTCGTCATCGACGACATCTCGAGCGGACACGAGCGGTTCGTACCGGCGGGCGTGCCGTTCGTGCGCGGCACGATCCTCGACGGCGAGCTTCTCGGACGCGTCTTCGCCCAGAACCGGATCACGGGCGTCATGCACATCGCGGGCTTCAAGTACGCGGGCGTCTCTGTGCAGCGCCCCCTGCACACGTACGAGCAGAACGTGACGGGAACCGCCACGCTTCTCGCCGCCATGGAGGAGGCTGACGTGAACACGATCGTGTTCTCCTCCAGCGCCGCCGTCTTCGGCACACCCGACGTCGACCTGGTCACGGAGCAGACCCCCAAGGCGCCGGAGTCGCCGTACGGAGAGTCCAAGCTCATCGGCGAGTGGCTGCTGCGCGACCAGGGGGTTGCCCGCGGCATCAAGCACACGAGCCTGCGCTACTTCAACGTTGTCGGATCCGGATACCCCGATCTCTACGACACGAGTCCGCACAACCTGTTCCCGCTCGTCTTCGACGCGCTGCTGGCCGGCCGCACGCCGCGCATCAACGGGGACGATTATCCGACCCCGGACGGCACGTGCGTGCGCGACTACCTGCACGTCTCCGATCTCGCCCACTCGCACGTGGCAGCGGCTCAGCGGCTCGAGGCCGGCGACGCCCTCGAGCCCGCTTACAACCTGGGCAGCGGCGACGGCGTCTCCGTCGGCCAGATCATGTCGGCGGTGGCGGATGTCACAGGCATCGCCTTCACACCGGAGATCGCACCGCGCAGAGCCGGCGACCCGGCGCGCATCGTCGCATCCGGCGAGCTCGCCGCCAGGGACCTCGACTGGAAGATGCGCCATTCGCTGCAGGACATGGTGAGCAGCGCCTGGTCCGCCCGACAGGCGGCGGCCACCGCGCAGTGAGACTGTGCGATCCGCATGGTGGTGCGGATCGTGGTGTCGGCATCCCGGGCGTGTCGAAATTGTTGTCGGATCTCGGCGCGTCGTGAACCTTCGATTGACGCTCGAACCTTTACGATTCGCGACTTGACGCGATCGAACTACACCGGTGTAATTAGTGAAACGCCCCGCGCGGAAAGAAAGTGCACGGCGCGCGTGGCAACACAGGTGGGGAGATCGATATGGCGAATAGCGAATATCGACCGGGGGTACCCGAAAACTGGTTCGTCGATCCCGTTCGGCTGGGGGTGCCGGGGGTTCCGTCGCGCGAGGAGGATGAAGAGAATCCGCTCGCGTGGCAGTCGGATGCGCTGTGTGCGCAGACCGACCCCGAAGCATTCTTTCCCGAGAAGGGCGGATCGACTCGGGATGCCAAGAAGATCTGCACGTCGTGCGAGGTGCGCAGTCAGTGCCTCGAGTACGCCCTGCAGAACGACGAGCGGTTCGGCATCTGGGGTGGACTCTCGGAGCGGGAACGTCGCAAGCTGCGCAAACGCGCCGGCTGAGCTGAACGGCTGAGCCGGACGGCCCAGTTACGCCGTTCCGCAGGCCGGGTTCGGCCGACGCCGTACGCAGACGACGGTCTCTGCGGCCGCCGCGCGATCGATGACGACATTCGCGCGACGACTGATAGGGGCTGCGTCTCGGGTCGCGGCCGTCGCCGTCCCGGGTGAGATCGTCGCGGATGCTGTAGTCACGGGACCGAGAGGATGTCGCGACGATCCGCGACCGACCCGGATGCCTCGTCGAGGGTCGGATGCGCTCGGGCAGCACCCAAGGCTTCGTCGCCTGGTCCGCGGGTCACGTCCAGAGCGGGGAAAGCAGATCCACAGCCCGACGTGATCCAGCAGGGCAAATCCCGGCGCACGCGAGCCTGGTCCCCGGGATCGAGCGGGTCGTTGCCTAGGCTTGCCGCGATGCCTCCGACTGTCACCGCACTCGTCGTCGCACACCGCGGCGCCGAGCACCTCACTCGAAGCCTTGATGCACTCGCCGCGCAAACCCGGCCTGTCGACTCAGTGGTGGTGATCGGTGTGGCCTCCGACGAGGCGACGACTGCTGTCGCCACGGCTGCCGCACCTGGGGCGCTGCTCGCATCGAAGGAGAGGATCCCGTTCGGCGCCGCCATCGGGGTCGCCGTTCGCACACTGCCCCCACCGACATCCGACGACGAGTGGCTGTGGTTCCTCGCCGAGGACACGGCGCCGGAACCGGATGCACTCGCCCGCCTGATCGACACCGTTGCGGTGTCTCCGTCGGTCGCGGTGGCCGGGCCGAAGCTCGTGGACTGGGACGCGGCATCCGTGCTGCGCGAGCTGGGCCTCGCGATGACCAGGTTCGGTGCGACCATCGTGCCCGTCGAGGACGAATTCGATCAGGCGCAGCACGACCGCACGAGCGACATGCTGGCGGTTCCCGCAGCAGGAATGCTGATCAGGCACACCGTCTGGGAACGGCTCGGCGGATTCGATCCCGCGCTGCCCGTCTTCGACGACGGTCTCGACCTGTGCGTCAGGGCCCGTCTCGCGGGACACCGCGTGGTGATCGTCCCGACCGCACACCTGGCATCCGCCGCGGACGACGTGAGTGCCCCCCAGCGCAGCCCGAAGGGGCGTCGCCGGCGTCGCCAGCACCGTCAACGGCGTGCCGCACAGCTGCACAGGAGGATGGCGTACGCACCGGCGTTCGCCCTGTTCTTCCACTGGATCTCACTTGTGCCGCTCGCCGTGCTCCGTTCGCTCGGCCTGCTGCTGAGCAAACAGCCCGGATCGATCGGAGGCGAATTCGCCGCAGCCTTCGCGACCGCGTTCGGCGGAAGCCGGATCCGGCCGGCCCGATCGGCGCTGAAACGCGCGCGCACGGTCGGGTGGAGCGCGATAGCTCCGCTGCGCATTCCGCGGTCCGAAGTGGTGCGTGCGCGTGCGATCCGTCGCGAGGCGAGTCTGACTCGGGTGCACGGCGAGCGGCGCGAGCTGAACTTCTTCAGCGGAGGCGGCGCCTGGGTCGTGCTGGCGATGGCCGTGATGAGCATCGCGCTGTTCTCGCCGCTGCTCGGATCCGCGCAGATCGGCGGCGGTGGTCTGCTGCCGCTGAACGACGTGGGATCGCTCTGGTCCGGTCTCGGATACGGCTGGCGCGACATCGGCATCGGCTTCGTGGGCGCAGCCGATCCGTTCAACGCCGTGCTCGCCATCCTGGGGTCGCTCACTTTCTGGCAACCATCGTTCGCGATCGAGCTGCTCTGGTTCGCCGCCATGCCGCTCGCCGCGCTCGGTGCGTGGTTCCTCTCCACGCGGTTCACGCATCGCCCCGTGCTGCGTGCCACGTTCGCGCTGGTCTGGGCGCTGGCGCCGATGCTGTTCGACGCGCTGCAGCAGGGGCGGCCGGCCGCGGTGATCCTGCACATCCTGCTGCCCTGGCTGTTCTTCGCGGGCACGGCGGCGAAGCGGTCGTGGGCTGCGGCGGCGACCACGGGCATCCTCGCAGCGGCGGTGCTGGCATGCGCCCCCATCCTGGCGCCCGCGCTCTTCGTGATCTGGTTGATCGGCGTGATTCTCGCCGGCCGCGGAACCGGACGGATGCTGCCCATCCCGATCCCGGCCGTCGTGTTGTTCCTGCCCCTCGTCGTGCAGCAGAGTCTGCGCGGCACGCCGTTCGCGGTGTTCGCCGACCCTGGCCTGCCCCAGGAGGGTACGGAGGGGCATCCGCTCCACGTCGCACTCGGATTCGCGGACGGCGACCTCGGCGGATGGCAGTCGCTTGCGAGCCTGCTGGGCGTCAGCGGGATAGCACCGTCGATCGCCGTGCCGATCCTGATCGCGCCGATCGGTATCCTCGCCGTGCTTGCGCTGTTCCTGCGCGGAACCATCCGTGCGACGCTCTGCCTGGTCGGTGCGCTGCTCGGATTCGCAACGTCCGTTCTCACGCTTCACCTCTCGTTGTCGGTGTCCGGATCGCAGGCCGTTCCGGTGTATGCGGGCACCGCACTGAGTCTCTATTGGCTGGGGTTGATCGCTGCGGCGACGATGGCGCTGGTCGCGCTGGGCCGCTTCTCGATCGCGCCGGCAACGATCGTCGTGGCGTTCCTCGCCGTGGCTGTCGCACCGCTCGCCATCGCGATGCCGCTGCAGACCTCAGCGGTGTCACCGTCGGCGACGAGCGCTCTGCCGGCGTACGCGACGGCGCAGGCGCAGACCAAGCCGCGCATCGGAACCCTGCGGCTCACTCCGCAGTCCGACGGCTCGCTCGCTGCCCAGTTGGTGCACGGGACGGGGCAGACGCTCGACGATCAGAGCACCCTGAGCGCCACCAGTCGCAGCCTCACAACGGACGAGAAGAAGCTCGCGGTGCTGGCCGGAAACCTCACATCGACGAGCGGTCTCGACGCGTCGTCGCTGCTGAAGCACTTCGGGGTGTCGTTCGTGCTCCTGGAGACGACGGCGGGGGACGGCGTATCCCCGGCGTCGGCGACCACGGTGCGCGCCGAGACGGCGCTGGACGGCAATGCGTTGCTGACGCAGGTGGCGTCGACCGACGGCGCTGTGCTGTGGAGCGTTCCCGCGCAGAAGCACCAGGTGCCCGTCCCGCCGGACGCCGGCGGCTGGATCCGCGTGCTGGTGTTCATCGTGCTCGGCATCGTGATGGGGTTGACGCTGCTCCTGGCGCTCCCGACCGGCCGAACGGAACGGGGAAACCTCGGACGTCCGACGGCAGCCGAGGTGCTCGGCATGCATCCGGAGAAACGTCGAGCCGCCGAGAAGCGTGCGAAGCGGGGGACGAGGGATCCCGGGGGCGCCGGCGTCGACGTTCCCGAAACGGAGCCGGATACGGATACGGACGCCCATCCGGACGATCAGCCGCCGAGCCCGCCCGATCCTGATCCGCGAGACGACGTCGAGTCCGATGCCGATCCGCAGCGAGACGGCAGCCCCGACTCGGGAGCCGACGCCCCTTCGGAAGGCGACGCGGGCGCGGATCCCGATCCTGATCCCGGGCCGGGCTCGGACCAGGGAGAGGATGCGGCGCTGTCGCAGTCCTTGCCCACAGACGATGCCGACTCCGAGCCCGTCGACGAAGCGGACTCCGAGCCCGCCAACGATGCCGGCAGGATCGGCACGAACGCCGACGCGGACGAACCAGGCCCCGCATCCGATTCGATGGTCCACGAAGGTGCGGAAGGAGGCGGACGTGCCCAGTAAGCGCGCCATCGCACGAGGCAGCGTGCGCATCGTGGCCGGCGTAGTGGGCACCGGCGTCGCGGTCCTCGCGCTGCTCGGCGCCACGCTCCCGTGGCCGAGCTTCCGCATCGATCCTCCCGTGCACACCGTGACGCCCGTTCCGGCCGATCAGGAGCGCGTGTGCCCAGGACCTCTGCTCGACCAGGACGATGCCAGCAACGCGTCGTCTCTGTCGTCGGTCGGATCGCCGACCGTGGTGACGCGCGCCACGACGTCGGTCGCCCAGCGCGACCTCGACACGCCGAGCGTGCAGGGCGGCGGTTCGGCGCCCCGCCTGATCAGCACCCAGGCGGGTGACGCGGGCGGACGTCCGCTCATCGCGGGCGGGCAGTCGCAGAAGGCGTCGGAGTCGGACATCGCCGGCTTCGCCGCCGCGGCGTGCGGTGAAGCGACATCGGACAGCTGGCTCGTCGCCGGGGCCACGACCCTCGGGTCGACGAGTCTGGTGCTGCTGAGCAATCCGACGGCCGTGCAGGCAACGGTGGATCTCACGGTGTACACGGAGGCGGGGCGAGAGGAGGCTCCTGGCGCGCGCGGCCTCGTCGTGCGGGCGAACTCGCAGCTCGTGGTGCCGCTGGCGGGGATCGTGCCGAACGTGCAGGCATCCGTCGTGCACGTGCAGGCGACGGGAGGCAGGGTCTATCCGTCGCTGCAGCAGAGCAGCGTGCAGGGCCTGTCACCGCAGGGCGTCGAGCTCGTCGGACCGACAGCGGAGCCGGCACAGCAGTCCGTCATCCCGGGGATGACAGTGGCCAACATCGCGCGGGTCAGCGGCGGTGCAGACGGGGCGGCAGCCCAGCTGCCGAGCGTGCGGTTGCTCGCACCAGGCACGGAGGCGGTGCACGTCACGGTGACGGCGACCTCGGAGACGACGGCCGGCGTCGTGGACACGTCGCACATCACGCTTCAGGGTGGGACGGTGCGCGAGGTGCCGTTCTCGCACCTCATCGACGGTTCCTACACGGTCCGCGTTTCAGCGGACGGGCCGGTCGTCGCTGCGGCGCGCACGGTGGACGCTGTTGCCCCGGCCACCGGAGACGAGTCCGCGACGGCGCAGGCCGAGGCCGCGACGCAGGACTTCGCCTGGTTCGTGGCGTCGGCGCCGTTGCAGCAGCGTGCACTGCTGGCCGTTCCGACCGGGAAATCCCCGACGCTGCACCTCTTCAACGACGGCAAGTCCTCGGTCTCCGTGACGATCACCGGCAAGAGCGGCTCGCCACAGCACGTGTCGGTCGCCGGGGGAAAGGGCGTCGCGGTCCCGGTCAGCGCACGAGGAACGTATGAGCTCGATGGGACGGCGGGACTCTGGGCATCCGTCAGCCTGACGGCGGACGGAGCGTCGTCGTCGTTCGCGCTCAACCCGCCTGGACCCATGGCGCAGCCCATCGATGTCTACCCGAAGTGAGCGATCGAGCAGGTCGCTCAACGGGCTCGGTGCATCAATGCTGCGGCTGCCGCTCGACTGACCCGATCGCCAGTGGTCGCGGCTAGCCGCTCGACTGACTGAATCACCCTGGGGAACCCGAGCTCGCTCGGTTTCCCCGAGGCTCAATCGTCAGTAGTGGCCGAAGCGGCCGGGCGCGAGGTCCCAGGGGTCGCGGCCCATCAGCTCGGCCACCGCACGGAACACGCAGCTCTCCACGAGCAGCTTGCGGTGCAGGTCGTCGTTGCGATGCAGCTTCGCCAGCCGTTCGATCGGCACGCGGTAGAGCGTGATCGCCTTGTGGGTGTGGTCGACGCCCCAGCGCTCCACCTCGTCGAGACCGAGAGCGGATGACGGTGCCGCCGCGATCTGCACGCGCATGTCCGAAAGCTCGTCGGGCCAGACGCCCTTGAGGAAGTCGGCCGTGGCCGCGACAGTCATCTCGAAGACATCGATCCGGTCCTGCAGCAGCGGGAGGTGCGGACCCGTCACCGGGCCGCGGGACCCTCGCCCATGCCGATCCGAGCGACGCACCGCGCTGGCGTACCGCACGGGTCGGGATCGTGGCATGGGGACCATCCTAGGGTGCGGTGCACGGGGGGACGATGCGCGCGCGAGTAAGGTTGTGCCCTGATGAAGCCCCGTGTGTGCTCCAAGGTCGCGTGCTCCCGGGAAGCCGTGGCCACACTGACGTACGACTACGCCGATTCGATGGTCGTGCTCGGGCCGCTCTCGATCGCGCACGAGCCGCACACCTATGACCTGTGCGCGATCCACGCCGATCGCCTGTCGGCCCCGCAAGGATGGCAGGTCGTGCGTCACCAGGTGCTCGGCGGGCTGGACAGCGCGCCGCACGGCGAACTGCTCTGACGAGTCGGTGCGAGGAGCCGTCGTCACAGGCTCGCCGGTGCAGCGAACGTCCTGAGACAATGGGGCACATGACTTCGCTCTCCACCACGCAGCAGGCCGCAGGCCAGCAGGCCGCACAGCCGTTCGAGTACCGCGTTCGCGACCTCGGTCTCGCCGAGGCGGGTCGCCACCAGCTTCGGCTGGCCGAGCAGGAGATGCCGGGGCTGATGGCGCTGCGTGCGGAGTTCGGGGACGCCCAGCCGCTCGCCGGCGCCCGCATCGCCGGATCCCTGCACATGACAGTGCAGACCGCCGTGCTCATCGAGACGCTCGTCGCACTGGGAGCACAGGTGCGCTGGGCCAGCTGCAACATCTTCTCGACGCAGGACGAGGCGGCCGCCGCGGTCGTTGTGGGGCCGAACGGCACGGTGGATGACCCGCAGGGCGTTCCGGTGTTCGCCTGGAAGGGCGAGACGCTCGAGGAGTACTGGTGGTGCACCTCGCGAGTGTTCGATTGGAGTGCCGAGGCAACGGCATCCGGCGCCGACTTCACCGGGCCGAACCAGATCCTGGACGACGGCGGCGACGCCACGCTGCTCGTGCACCTCGGAACGCAGTTCGAGAGCGAGGGACGGGTTCCGGATGCCGCGCCCGGCGACTCGCACGAGTATCGCGTCATCCTCGACCTGCTGCGTACGTCGCTGGCGGAATCCGCAGACCGCTGGACACGGATCGGCACAGAGATCGTCGGCGTCACCGAGGAGACCACGACCGGCGCACACCGGCTGTACGAGCTGGAACGCGACGGAAAGCTCCTCTTCACCGCGATCAACGTCAACGACTCGGTCACCAAGTCGAAGTTCGACAACAAGTACGGCATCCGTCACTCGCTCGTCGACGGTCTGAACCGGGCAACAGACGTGCTGATCGGCGGCAAGGTGGCGTTCGTCGCCGGCTACGGAGATGTCGGCAAGGGGGCTGCGGAAGCGCTCCGCGGCCAGGGCGCCCGTGTGATCGTGAGTGAGATCGACCCGATCAACGCCCTGCAGGCGGCGATGGACGGATTCCAGGTCTCGCGCCTCGAGTCCGTGGTAGGCGAGGTGGACATCCTCGTGACGGGCACGGGCAACAAGGACGTCGTGCGCCTCGAGCACCTCCTCGCCATGAAGCACCTCGCGATCGTCTCGAACGTCGGACACTTCGACAACGAGATCGACATGGCCGCCCTGGAATCCCTCGAGGGCGTCGAGAGGGTCGAGATCAAGCCGCAGGTGCACGAGTGGCGCCTGCCGAACGGCCGCAGCGTGCTCGTGCTGAGCGAGGGACGCCTGATGAACCTCGGGAACGCGACGGGGCATCCGTCGTTCGTGATGAGCAACTCGTTCACGAACCAGGTGCTGGGTCAGATGGAGCTGCGGAACAACCTCGCGGCGTATCCGCTCGGTGTGTACACGCTGCCCAAGGTGCTCGACGAGAAGGTCGCGCGGCTGCACCTGGACTCGCTGAGTGTAGAGCTCACGACGCTCACGCCCGAGCAGGCGGCCTACATCGGCGTGCCCGTCGAGGGGCCCTACAAGTCGGACCACTACCGGTACTGACACTCGCACTCGACACTTGCGCCACTTGCGCATTCCCGCGCCGGCGAAGGTGGCGCAGTAATGCGCAAGTGGCGCAAGTGCGGCTAGGGGAAAGGCTGGCGAGTGCGGCTCGCGGGCGCTCAGTACTCGCTGCGGCCGCGGCGCCAGTAGCCCATGAAGGAGACGGCCTGGCGGTCGAATCCGACGTCGCGCACGAGGTGGCGGCGGATGCGCTTGATGGCCGCGGCCTCACCCGCCAGCCACACATAGCTGGCGGCGTGCCGGTCGTCGTCCGTGATGCGGTCTCCGGTGAGCGGATCCACTCCCGGCACCTCCCAGAGAGTCTCCGCCTCGATGTCGATGTCCTCGGGCTCGACGCCGGCGGGCATCGCGGATCCGTCGAACGCGACATCCGAGGTCACAGGCACGGAAGCGGTGGGGATCGGGAACGCGGCGCAGACGGCATCGGCCAGCGCCGCACCCGGCTCGTCGGAGCGCTCCACGAACCGCACGTCGACCCAGTCCGGTGCGTCGAGCGCTGCGAGGTCTGCGCCGTGCGGGAGCTCTGCGAAGACGGTGGCAGAGGCATCCGTCGGCAACGTCCGAAGGATGCATGCCATCGCCGGCAGGGCGGTCTCGTCTCCGGCGATCACGAAGCGTCGCGTGTCGGCCGGCGGTATCCAGCCGATCGCGCCGCGGTCGCCCTCGGATCTCGCGTTGGGCCCGAGCAGGCGCAGGGGCATCCCCACGTCGGCGCGCGCCGCCCATCCGGCACCCGGACCGGCGGACTCGGCGTGCAAGGCGAAGTCGATGTCGAGCTCGACGCCGGCGAACCCCTCCCGCCGGTCGCGGATCGTGTACGTGCGCATCGGCGGACGAACGTCATCGGACAGGGCCGACCACTGGGCGTACCAGGCGGGATCCTTGGCGCGCATGGACGGATATCCGCCCTGGGCGTTCGGGAACAGCAGCTTGATGCGCTGGTCGAATCCGTCCCAGGCGAGATCGTCGAGGCCGCGGCCGCCGAACGTGATGCGCACGAACGTGGGGGAGATGCGCTCCGTGGCGACCACCGTCGCATCGAACAGGCGGTACAGCGGCTCGGCGACGCCGTCGGAATCGTCAGCGCTCGACGGGACTGCCTCGGACGGGTCGGCGTTGGACACATCGGCGCTGGACCGGTCGGCAGGGGTCTCAACGAGTGACATCGGCCACCTCTTCCACGAGGAGAGCGCGCTCGGCTGCGCTCGTGGCGGATGATCCCGTGCGGTGGCGTCCGATCGGGATGACGAGCGGAGTGCCCGACACCGGATCGTCGACGATCGCGGCGTCGAGTCCGAAGACGTCGCGCACGAGGTCGCTGGTCACGATGTCGCGCGGAGTGCCCTCGGCGACGACCGCTCCGTCCTTCATGGCGATGAGATGGTCCGCGTAGCGTGTCGCCAGATTCAGCTCGTGCATCACGACGACGACAGCAGTGCCGCGGTGACTGAGGTCGACGAGCAGGTCGAGCACGTCGATCTGGTGAGCAACGTCGAGGTACGTGGTCGGCTCGTCGAGGAGCAGGATGTCCGGCTCCTGCGCGAGCGCCATCGCGATCCACACGCGCTGCCGCTGCCCGCCGGAAAGCTCCTCGACGCGGCGGTCCGCGAGCTCGAGGATGCCGGTGGATCCGAGCGCTCCCGCGACGGCCTCGTCGTCGCGCGAGCTCCATGGACGCGCCCACGACTGGTGCGGATACCGTCCGCGTCCCACCAGCTCGGACACCGTGACGCCCTCAGGGGCGACCGGACTCTGCGGCAGCAGGCCGACGACGCGCGCGACGGCCTTCGTCGGCGTGCGGCGGATGTCCGATCCGTCGAGCAGGACGGCGCCCTTGGCGGGCGCCATGAGGCGCGCCAACGCGCGGAGGAGGGTCGACTTGCCGCATCCGTTCGCCCCGACGATCATCGTGACGCCCTGCTGCGGCAGCTGAAGCGCGAGGTCGTCGACGACGACGCGATCGTCGTACGCGAGCGTGACGTGGTCGGCGGCGAGCGTGTGCGTCGTGCGCTGCTGGCTCACGAGACTCCTCCGGTTGCGGCGCTCCGGCGGCCGCCGCGGGCGAGCAGCCAGAGCAGGTAGGGGGCGCCGATCGCGCCCGTGACGACGCCGACGGGAAGCGTGACGCCGGGGATGAGGTGCTGGCCGACGAAGTCGCCGGCGAGCAGGATGGCGGCGCCCATGAGCGCTGAGGCGGGCACGAGAAGGCGGGTGGAGCGCAGCATGCGGGATGCGATGGGCCCGGCGAGGAAGGCGACGAACGCGACGGGGCCGGTGAGCGACGTGCCGACGGCGACGAGGGCGACGGACAGCAGGATGAGTGCCACCCGGTCCCGCTGCACCCGCGCGCCGAGCGCCGTCGCGGTGTCGTCTCCGAGGCGCAGCGTGTCCACGGTGCGGCCGGAGAACAGCGCGAACGGCAGGAGCACGATCAGCGCGATCGCCACGGCGGGCAGCTGATCCCAGAGGCTGCGGGAGAGGGATCCGGTGAGCCAGACGAGTGCCTGCTGCGCGTCGGCGATGTCGGAGCGTGTGATGACGTATCCGATCACGGCCTGGGCGGCCGTGCCGATGGCGATGCCGATGAGCACGAAGCGGTATCCGCTGGTGGATCGGCCGGCGGCGAGCACGAAGATGAGCAGCGCCGTGACCAGGGCGCCGCCCAGTGCGGCGACCGAGACGAGGAGGCCGGAAGCGCCGAAGACCGCTATCGCGACGACCGCCGCCAGGCCGGCGCCCGATGAGATGCCGATGACGTCAGGGCTCGCGAGGGTGTTGCGGAGGACGGACTGGAACAGGCATCCGGCCGCCCCGAAGGCGAGCCCGACGAGCAGCCCGCCGATCGCCCGCGGTAGCCGCAGCTCGCCGACCGTGAAGCTCGCGCCCGGCACGGTCTGGCCGAACAGCACGCGCAGCACGTCGCCGATCGGGGTGACGGTGGCGCCGATGCAGAGCGTGAGCACGATGAGCACGACCACGACGAGCGCCAGCGCCGACACCACGAGCGCGTCGCGATGTGCGGTCGCCCTCCTGGCCGAGCGGATGCCCGCCACGGCGGTCAGCAGGCCGCTGCCGTCGAGAGCGGATGCCGCACCGCCCGCTCGGTTCGCCTGCGTCGCGCTCACAGGGCCACCGCCTTCGTACGACGCACGAGTGCGATGAGGACCGGCGCGCCGATCACTGCCACGACGACGCCCACCTCGATCGTGGACGGACGTGCGATGAGCCGGCCGATGACGTCGGCGACAAGCAGCAGCACGCCGCCGAGGAACGCGGAGGCGGGAAGGATCCACCGGTAGTCGGCGCCGAAGACGAGGCGTGCGGCGTGCGGAACGGCCAGGCCGACGAACGCGATGGGCCCGGCCATGGCCGTGGCGGCACCGCACAGCAGCACGACGGCGACGGCGGTGAGCACGCGCGACAGCCCGACGCGGTGGCCGAGTCCTCTTGCGAGGTCGTCGCCGAGCGCTAGGGCGTTCAGCGCGGATCCCTGGAAAAGCGCGAGTACGAGCCCAACGGCGATGAACGGCGCGAGCAGGAGGATGGTCGACCATGCGGGTGCGGAGATCGATCCGATCTGCCAGAAGCGGTACGAGTCCAGCGACGCGACGTTGGTGAGCAGCACGCCGGTCGTGATCGACGCCGCGGCGGCCGTCACGGCGGCACCCGCAAGCGCGAGCGTGAAGGGAGTGGCTCCGCGACGCCCGGCGGAAGCGACGGCGTAGACCACGACTGCGGCGACCGCGGCGCCCGCGAACGCGAACCACACGGTTCCGATGGCGCTGGACACGCCGAGGAACGTCATGGCGATCACGACGAACAGGGCAGCACCGGAGTTGATGCCGAGGAGGCCGGGATCCGCGAGCGGATTGCGCGTGACGCCCTGCATGAGCGCCCCGCCGACGCCGAGCGCGGTGCCGATCAGGATCCCCGCCACGGTCGTCGGCACCCTGCTGAGCGCGGCCGCCGCGTCGATGCCCGGCACGTCCGGCGTCGTCAGCGCGTGCCAGACCTGGTCGAGCGGCACGTCACGCACACCGAACACGAGCGAGGCGACGGATGCCGCCACCAGGGCGAGCGCGCACGCCGCCATCCCCCAGCTGCGCACGGCCTTGCTACGACGCCGCGGCGTCGTGCGGGCGGATCCCACGGACCCGGATCCCGGGGGCGCGTGATCCGCAACGGCGGACGTGGGGGTGGAGGTCATGCTCTGCGTTCTGATCCTTCGGCTCGGCTTCTTCGGCTCAGCCGACCTTGTCGGCGGCCTTGGCCAGCTGCGGCACGTAGGTGGGCAGCACCCACGGGATGGACAGCACCGACGGCGCCGACGAGGCCATGATCTCCGTCGTGTCGTCGAGCACGACCACTGAGCCGCGCTTCACGGCCGGAATCTGGCTGAGCAGCGGGTCCTTCTTGATGAGGTCGTACGACCCTGCGTCGTCGACGTACAGCACGGCGATGTCGGCGTCGAGCGTGTCGGCCTTCTCGCTGCTGATCGTGCCGAAGAACTGCGAGCTGCCCTTCGCGAGCTTCTCGATCGACGGCGAGTTCTTCAGGCCGAGGTCGCCCAGGAACTTCACGCGGGCGTCGCTGGGCGTGTAGTACGTGATGGTCGACAGATCCTTCGGGTCGATCCAGATATACATCACGGTCTTGCCCTTGATCTGCGGGTACTTCGCAGTCTCCGCGCTGATCGTCTTCTCGGTGCTCGCGATCAGCTTCTGCGCCTGCGCCTTCTTGCCCAGTGCCTCGCCGTCCGTGAGGGTCGTGTCGCGCCACGGGGTGCCCCATGCCGCCTTCGGATACGACACCGTCGGTGCGATCTTGCTCAGCGTGGAGTACTCCTGCTTCGTCAGCCCGGAGTAGGCACCGAGGACGACGTCGGGCGTCGAATCCGCGATCTTCTCGTACGGGATGCCGTCGGTCTCGTCGTTCAGCTGCGGCGTCTTCGCACCCGCCTTCTTCAGTGCGGCGGCCGTCCACGGCAGCACGCCGTCGCCGTCGTCGTCCCCGTAGGTGGCCTTGGACATCGAGACCGGGATATCGCCCAGCGCGATCGCCGCGTCCTGGTTGGTCCAGCTGATGGTGGCGACCCGCTTCGGCTCGGACTGGATCACCGTGGTGCCGTACGTGTTCTTCAGCGAGACGGGGAAGGTCCCGCTCGCGGATTCCGCGTCGTTCGTGCTCGACGCCGCGGTGCTGGAGCAGCCGGTCAACGCCAGGGCTGTTGCGGCGAGCACCGCGACGACGGCGAGCCGACCCCTGAGAAGGCGAGCGGGCGAGGCGGAGTGGGCGCGGGTGATCATTGTGTCCTTCGGGTCGGGCGGATCCGCAGTGCACCGCACCGTTGAATCGGCCGGTCGCACCGCGACGTGGTCGGGCGACGGTGCCCGTGGCGTGCCGCACGCTGCGGCGAGGTGAGCGGCTTCCTCGGCCGATTCGGCCAGTAGGTAAGCCTTACCTAACTCCGGTAACCCTAACCCAGACTCGAGCCCCGGGTCCAGCCAGACGATCCGAATCGACGTGCGAGGTGTGAGGTGTGCGCCGTGCGGCCAGGGTTCAGCGGGGCGGGAAGCCCGGCGGGAGCGCGGTGAGCGCCGGCTGCACCCTGGCGAGGCGCACGCGCTCGCCCATCAGGGCGGCGTACTCGCGATCCCGGCGGAGCGCGGACACCGCCACGAGGAACGACTCGGCGTCCGTGTTCGGAAGCGGCGAGACGTACGGGGACGCCTCGCGCGCGAGATCCGTGGCGACGCGGATGCGGGCATCCGCGGTCAGAGTGTCGGCGTGGCGCAGGAACTCTGCGATGCGACGCGCCAGACGGGGCGGCAGGGCGGCGACATCGGCGACGACGGCCCAGCCGGCCAAGTGCGGAGGAAGCGGCGGGGGAGGGACGGGCGGGGCGGGCATCCGCTGCACCTGCGAATAGGTGCCGGCCAGCCAGTCGCCGACCCGCCGCGAACGCGCGCTCAGCAGCCCGGTCACGGCGGCGATGCCTCCGAACGTGAGGTAGATCTCGACGACGCCCGCCAGCGACCGCACGAACGCGTGCCGCAGCAGTTCCGCGCCGCCGTCGTCGCGCACGATGCGCGCCCCGATCGCGAGCTTGCCCAGGCTCCGACCGTGGCTGAGGGTTTCGACCGCCGTCGGCACCACGAGGAACATCACTGCGATGATCGCGACCTGGATGGCGGCCGTCGCCGCAGGATCGAGCGCTTTCGACGCCGCGCTGAGCGCCCAGAACAGCAGGATCACGACGCCGTACGTCGCGACGACGTCGATGAGCAGTCCCGCAGCGCGCAGCACGAAGCTCGCAGCACGTGCATCGAACGCCACGGCCTCGCCGGTGACCTGGCGGTCTCCGTCGGCGTACTCGTTCAGCGTGGTGTCGACGAAGCGAGGATTGCCCGCAGCCCCGCTCGTCATGGCTACCATCTAAGCAGTCATGGATGCCGATGCGTACGCCGCAGCCCACAGCGCGGAGTGGGACCGACTCGGCGCGCTGTCCGCGCAGCGCAGGCTCGACGGACCGGATGCGGACGACCTCATCGCCGGGTACCAGTCCACGGCGACGCAGCTCTCGGCCCTCGGTTCGACGGACGGGGACAGCGCGTACACGGATCGCGTCGCCACCGTTCTCGCCAGGGCACGGCTGCGCTTCACCGGTGGAGGCGGCAGTGCCGCCGGTGCCGTCGCGCGATTCTTCGCGATAGCCCTTCCCGCGGCCCTGTACCGGGTGCGCTGGGTCACGCTGGGCGTCGCGGTCGGCACGGTGATCGTGGCGTTCCTCACCGCCTGGTGGCTCGTGGCGGATCCCAAAGTGCTCGCCGCCGTCGGCACCAACGTCGACCTGAAGCAGTACCTGAACCACGACTTCATCGACTACTACTCGCGCAACCCCGCGGCATCCTTCGCCGGCCAGGTGTGGACGAACAACGCGTGGCTGGCCGCGCAGAGCGTCGCGACGGGGATCCTCGGGGTGTACGTGCCGTACATCCTGATCCAGAACGCGGTGAACCTCGGGCTCGCGGCCGGCATCTTCACGCACTTCGGGCGCACGGACGTCATGTTCTCGTACATCCTTCCGCACGGGATGCTCGAGCTCACCTCGCTCTTCGTCGCCGCCGCGGCCGGCCTGCGCATCTTCTGGGCGTGGGTCGCTCCTGGACCGCGCACCAGAGCGCAAGCGCTCGCGCAGGAGGGTCGCGCACTGTTCGCGGTCGCCGTCGGCACGGCGATCAGCCTGTTCTGCTCCGGCCTGATCGAGGGATTCGTCACGCCGTCCGACCTCCCGATCTGGGCGAAGATCGCGATCGGAGTCCTCGCACTTGCCGCCTTCCTCGTCTACATGCTCGTGCTCGGCAGACGGGCGGCGCTCGCCGGCGAGACGGGCGACCTCGATGGAGCGGATGTCGCGACCCGTCGCCTCATCGCCGCCTAGGTCGCGGCCCCCACGCCGCATTCGACAACACGCGACGACGGGTCCCAGGAGTCCTGGGACCCGTCGCCATGGTCCGTCCGCCGGATGTCGGCGGTCGATGCCGGCCTAGGCGGCCGTCTGCTTGATCAGGCCGCCGAACAGCGGCTTGAACGTGAAACCGGCCAGGAACCCGCCGACGATCGGGAACAAGATGAAGACCCACAGCTGCGCGAGGTTCTCGGGGCCGCCGTAGATGGCAGCGGCGATCGAGCGTGCCGGGTTCACCGACGTGTTGTCGACCGGGATGCTGATCAGGTGGATGAGCGTCAGCGTGAGGCCGATGGCCAGTGCCGCGAATCCTGGTGCCGCCCCCTCGCTGGTGACCCCGATGATCACGTAGAGGAACACGGCCGTGAGGATGATCTCGATCAGAATCGCCGATCCAAGGCCGAATCCGCCGGGTGAGTGCTCGCCGTAGCCGTTGGAGCCGAAGCCAGACGCCACCGATTTCGTGAGGAATCCGCGCGGGCCTCCCGCGGCGATCCAGAACAGCAGCGACGATCCGATGATGGCACCGACGAGTTGGGCGATGACGTAGCCCACCACGTCGCGCCAGGGGAACCGTCCGGCCGCGGCGAGCCCCAGCGTGACGGCCGTGTTGAAGTGCCCGCCGGAGATGGGTCCGAGCGAGTAGGCGCCGACGACGACGGTGAGGCCGAACGCGAGCGCGACGCCCAGGAAGCCGACGTTGAGCCCGCCCACTCCGCTCTTGAATCCGGCGGCGAAGACGGCGGTGCCGACGCCGCCGAAGACCAGGATGAGCGTGCCCACCGCTTCGGCGAGCATGCGCGATAGCAGGGTCGGTGTGGGTTTCGCTGTCGGATTGGTGGTCTCGGACATGGTGTTCCCCCGAAGAAATGTGTGGACGTTACCCGCGGATATGCCGGGAATCGGCATGTCCTGCCTTTCGGCACGATAACTACCCCCGAACGAGCGGCGGAGGTGCGCCGGGGCGTGTCGTCGTCTTCGCGACAGTGTTATGGTGAACGAAGTTATCTTGAACTATTCAAGATAAGGACGAGCGAGACCACAGTGACGACAGCCATCGAAGACCTGCACAGCGCCCTGCGCGGGCGCGGGCTGCGTGTCACCGAGCCGCGCGTCGCCGTGTTCCGTGCCGTGCAAGCGCATCCGCACGCCGACACGGAGACGATTCTCGCGGCGGCGCGGTCCGAGCTTCCACAGGTCTCGCACCAGGCGGTGTACGACGGCCTGCATGCACTGACGGATGCGGGACTCGTGCGTCGCATCCAGCCCGCCGGCTCGCTCGCCCGCTACGAGGTGCGCGTCGGCGACAACCACCACCACCTCGTGTGCCGTGTGTGCGGGAGCGTCGAAGACGTCGACTGCGTCGTCGGCGAGGCCCCCTGTCTCACGCCGGACGACGACCACGGCTATGTGATCGACACTGCCGACGTCGTGTTCTGGGGCGTGTGTCCCAGCTGCAGCACACCCTGAGCTTCGGCGCCCGCCGTCGCGGCGCTTAGCCGTCATGACCATCCACCCATCCCGCTATGAAGAAGGATCACATCGTGAGCGACAATTCCGACCGACTGGTCAGCGAAACGGCACTCATCGCCGACGAGGGCTGCCCCGTGCCGCACGGCGACGCGAGCGGCAACCGCCCCTCGAACATCAGCTGGTGGCCAGAGCGCCTGAACCTCAAGGTCCTTGCGAAGAACCCCGCGGTGGCGAACCCGCTCGGCGCCGACTTCGACTACGCGACCGAATTCCAGAAGCTCGACCTCGCAGAGGTGAAGGCCGACATCCTGGCCACCCTCACCACTTCCCAGTCGTGGTGGCCGGCGGACTTCGGCAACTACGGACCGCTCATCATCCGCATGGCGTGGCACAGCGCCGGAACGTATCGCGTGCACGACGGGCGCGGGGGAGCGGGAAGCGGCCAGCAGCGGTTCGCACCGCTGAACAGCTGGCCGGACAACGTCGGACTGGACAAGGCGCGGCGCGTGCTCTGGCCGGTGAAGAAGAAGTACGGCAAGTCGCTGTCGTGGGCCGATCTGATGATCCTGGCCGGCAACGTGGCCCTCGAGTCGATGGGCCTGAAGACGTTCGGCTACGCCGGCGGACGTATCGATGCGTGGGAGCCGGATGACGACGTCTACTGGGGCCCGGAGTCCACGTGGCTGGGCGACGAGCGGTACACGGGAGACCACGAGCTGGAGGCGCCGCTGGCCGCCGTACAGATGGGTCTCATCTACGTGAACCCCGAGGGCCCGAGCGGCAACCCGGATCCGCTCGCGTCCGCCAGGGACATCCGCGAGACGTTCAAGCGCATGGCGATGGACGACGAGGAGACCGTCGCACTCATCGCGGGCGGCCACACCTTCGGCAAGACGCACGGTGCGGGCCCGGACAGCAACGTCGGACCGAATCCGGAGTCCGCAGGGCTCGAGGAGCAGGGGCTCGGCTGGAAGAACGGGTTCCGCTCCGGCAAGGGCGACGACCAGATCACCTCCGGCCTGGAGGTGACGTGGACCTATCACCCGACCCGCTGGGACAACGAGTTCTTCCACATCCTCTTCGCCTACGAGTGGGAGCTCATGGAGTCGCCGGCCGGTGCCAAGCAGTGGCGTCCGAAGGACGGCGGCGGGGCGGACATGGTGCCGCTGGCGCACTCCGACGGACGCCGAGAGCCGCGCATGCTCACCTCCGACCTCGCCCTGCGCTTCGACCCGGTGTACGGACCGATCTCGCGCCGGTTCAAGGACGACCAGAAGGCGTTCGAGGACGCCTTCGCCCGCGCCTGGTTCAAGCTCACCCACCGCGACATGGGTCCGCGCGACCGCTACCTCGGATCCGAGGTGCCGGAGGAGGAACTCATCTGGCAGGATCCGGTGCCCGCGGCGACCGGAACACTGAGCGACCCGGACATCGCAGCGCTGAAGGCGGCGGTGGCGGCATCCGATCTGACGGTGTCCGAGCTGGTGTCGACGGCATGGGCGTCGGCGTCGACCTACCGCGGCGGCGACAAGCGCGGCGGTGCGAACGGTGCGCGCATCCGTCTCGAACCGCAGAAGCACTGGGCGATCAACCGTCCTGAGCAGCTGCAGAGGGTCCTCGGCACGCTCGAGCAGATCAAGGAGCAGTCGGGAACGAGCGTGTCGCTGGCCGACCTCATCGTGCTCGCCGGCGGCGTGGGCGTCGAGCAGGCGGCGAAGGCCGCAGGCGTCGACGTGCAGGTGGGCTTCACCCCTGGACGCACGGATGCCACGCAGGAGCAGACGGACGTCGAGTCGTTCGGCTACCTCGAGCCCCGCCAGGACGGTTTCCGCAACTACGTCGGCGTCGTCGGCGGCGCGCCCGAGGAGTTCCACTTCGTCGACCGTGCGAACCTGCTCACGCTGAGCGCACCGGAGATGACGGTGCTGCTGGGCGGGCTTCGTGTGCTCGGCACGAACTGGGACGGTTCGGAGACCGGCGTCTTCACGACGCGCAAGGGGCAGCTGACGAACGACTTCTTCGTGTCGCTGCTTGACCTCGGCACCGAGTGGACCCCGCTCGACGAGGGCGGTCACGCCTACCGCGGTGTCACCGCGGACGGCACCACGCTGATCGGCTCCCGCGTCGATCTCCTGCTCGGATCCAACTCCGAGCTGCGCGCCATCGCCGAGGTGTACGCGAGCGATGACGCCCAGCAGAAGTTCGTGAACGACTTCGCTGCCGCGTGGCAGAAGGTGATGGAGCTCGGCCGCTTCGTCCTGTCCGGGGATGGGGTTACAGCCGGCCGGAGGCCTTCAGCTGCAGATACCTGTCGGCCAGCGCGGGCGGCAACTCGGCGGGCGGAGCCGACACGACGTCCGCTCCGAGCTGGCGGATGGCGCCTGCGACGCGAGTGCCGTCCAGCAGCGCGCGTTCCGCCGCGGCCGCCCGATAGAAGGATCCGATGTCGTCGTGCTGTCCCGCGGTCTGCGCGATCGCGGGATCCATCACGGATGCGATGACCACCGTGTGCGTCTTCGTCAGCTGCGGCAACGCGGCAAGTAGGCCGGTCGCCGAGCCGGGAGCCGAGGCATCCGTGAGCAGGACGACCATGGCGTGCCTGTGGGTGATGGCGCGCACCTGCGCCGGCACCGCCGACCAATCGGATTCGATGAGCTCCGGCTGCACGTCCGCCAGCGCTGTGACGAGCCGAGACAGAAGGGACGAGCCCTTGGCGCCGACGACGCGTGCGCGCACCCGTCTGTCGAATGCCACGACGTCGACCCGATCACCTGCGCGATCGGCCAGAGCAGCCAGCAGCAGGGCGGCCTCGAACGCGGTGTCGAGGCGGGGCTCGTCGGCCACGCGCGCGGCCGACGTGCGGCCGCTGTCGATGACGACCACGATGCGTCTGTCGCGCTCGGGGCGCCACGTGCGCACCATGATGCCCGATCCGGATCGGGCCGCGGCGGAGGTGCGTGCCGTCGCGCGCCAGTCGATGGACCGCACATCGTCGCCGGCGACGTACTCGCGCAACGAGTCGAACTCGGTGCCCTCGCCGCGCACCATCACCGGGGTCGTGCCCTCCAGCTCGCGCAGCCTGGTCAGCCGGGACGCCAGGTGCTTGCGCGAGTGGAACGGCGGCAGCACCCGCAGCTCGCCCGGCGCCCGCAGTGTGACCTGCCGCGACCACAGGCCGAGGGGGCCGGCGGAACGGATCGCGACGAACTCGACGCGACGCGTTCCGCGGCGGCGCGGGGTCAGCGTGAGGGTGAGCATCCGTCGTTCGCCGGCAGGCACGTTCAACAGCACCCGCGCCGGCGCGTGACCGGCAGATGTGAGGCCGGCGGAGGGCGGCCAACCGTCGCGCAGGCGGCCGCGCAGCCTACGAGCGCCGAGGTTGGTGACCGTCAGCGTCTGGGTCACGGTCTCGCCGAGACGGACGCGGGACGGGAGCATCCGCTCGACGCGTACGCGCCGCGGAGATGATGCGACAAGCAGGTCGATCACTCCCAGCGCGCAGCAGAACACCACCCACCACACGAGCGCGAAGTACGCACCCGGTGCGCTTGCGCCGAACACCACGATCGGCACAAGCCCCACGGCGAGGAGCACGGCGAAACGTCCGCTGATGGCCACCGGCGTCGCCTAGAGGGGAACCTGCACCTGCTGCAGCACGGAGCGCAGGATGCCGTCGGCCGAGACGCCCTCCAGCTCCGCCTCTGGCTGCAGCTGCAGGCGATGCCGCCACGCCGCCGGCGCCATCGCCTGCACGTGGTCGGGGGTGATGGCGTCGTATCCGCCGAGCCAGGCGTACGCCTTGGCGGCGGCCAGCAGCGCGGTCGCGCCGCGCGGGCTCACGCCGAGGCGAACGGACGGGCTCTGCCGCGTGGCCCTGGCCAGATCGACGATGTACGCGAGAACGTCGGCTCCGGCGCTCACCCGGCGCACCGCATCCCTGGCGCGCAGCACTCCCGTGGCGTCGAGCACGGGACGGATGCCCGCTGCCGCCAACTCCTTCGGGTCGAAGCCCGCCGAATGGCGGCGCAACACCTCGAACTCCGTGTCGCGGTCCGGCAGGTCGAGCACCAGCTTGAGCAGGAACCTGTCCAGCTGCGCCTCCGGCAGCGTGTACGTGCCCTCGTACTCGATCGGATTCTGGGTTGCCGCCACGAGGAACGGATCCGGCAGCGGAAGCGTCTCGCCGTCCGCGCTCACCTGCCTTTCCTCCATGGCCTCGAGCAGCGCGGCCTGCGTCTTCGGCGGAGTTCGGTTGATCTCGTCGGCGAGCAGCACATTCGTGAACACCGGACCGTGCCGGAACACGAACGCCGCCGACTTCGCGTCGTACACGACGGACCCGGTCACATCGCCAGGCATCAGGTCGGGGGTGAACTGCACGCGCTTCATATCCAGCGACAGGGATGCCGCGAGCGAGCGCACCAGCAGCGTCTTCGCCACGCCGGGAACGCCTTCCAGCAGCACGTGGCCGCCGGTGAGGAGTGCGACGAGCAGGCCTGTGACAGCGGCCTCTTGGCCGACGACCGCCTTGGCCACCTCGGCGCGCACGCCGGCGAAAGCGGCGCGGTCGTCTCCTACAGCGGATGCGGCGGGAGGCACCTGCGCGCGGCCGGCGTCCTCCGGTCGCTGCGTGGCGTTGGTCGGGTCGGTCATCGGCGGGTCACTCCTCGTCGCGGTCGGTGCTCGTAGCGGTCGGCGCAGGCCTTCCGAGCGTATCGGTCGCCCCGCCCACGGCACTGCGCACCTCTCGCTCGAGATCCGCCAGTAGGGATGCCGTCGCGAGCGCCTCGAGGTCGGTTCGCGGCATCGAGTCCACCAGTGCGTCCCGCACCTCGGCGATCGAGCGACCGGTCAGCCCCGCCGTCGCCAGCACGATCTGGTCGACGTGCGCGTTCGCCGGCAGCCCGCAGAGCCGGCCGATCCGGCGCAGGGCGCCGACCCGGAGCGCGTCAAGAGCGTGCGAGCGAGCGGATGCCGCGCGATAGAGGTGCGCGCGTCCGTCGATCGTCTCGCCGGCTCGGATCACGACCGGCAGGTCTTCGACCACGAGGGGCCCGAACCGGCGTCCACGCCAGATCGCCGCGACGACGACAACGGCGATCAGCAGGATGATCGCGGGCGTGAGCCACGCAGGCGTCAGCTCAGCGATCGTCGGGACGCCGGATGCCGTGGCATCCGCTGCCGACGGCAGGTACCAGACGAGCGTGCCGTGGGATCCGAGCAGACCGATCGCGAGTGCGGCGTTGCCGGCCCTCTGGATGCCGCCGTTCTGCAGAATTCCGGCGCCCACGACGCTCACCGTCGTGTCGCCCGACCGTGTCTGGGCGAGCGCGTAGGAATTGCCGAGCGGGAAACATCCGACGGCGTCGCCGGTGATGCGGTAGGCGGTGTCGACGCCCGCGACGGATCCGGCACGTCCCGCGGCGCCGGCACCGCAGCGCGGTGCCGCCGATGTCGTGCGCCCGGGATGTCCGGCCATCCGCACCTCGGGTGCGATGGCCTGCAACTGCGCGAAGCCGGGGCCGACGGCGACAACGTCGGTGCCGAGGCCGAGCACGGAACGCGACTGCGTGGCATCCAGGATCCCGCTCGGGTCGGAGATCAGCACGGTGGTGTCGTCGCGATCGGATGCCGCCTGCCGCGCCTCTTGCAGCGTCCCGGCCGTTCGCACGTCGACCCCGTGTTCCTGCAGAACGCGTGCCAGTGCCTGCGCACCCTGCGGCGCCGGATTGTTCGCCCCCATCGGGTCCAGGCTGCTGGAGGCGAGGGAGAGCTGGATCGCCGTGGCGATCCCCGCGCCCACCAAGAGGATGACGACGAGCACGATCCAGCCACGGGCCCTTCGCAGGCTCTGCCGGGGTGTGCGGGACAGCACGGGAGCGGTGGCGGTCATGGTGACGCCACCGCGTCGGACGTCGCGAACACGGGCCTGGCCTTCGCGAGCTCGCGATCGAGCTCGAGGAGGGCGGTGTAGTCATTGCCGATTGCGCGCCGTCCGAGGTACCGGACGCCGTCGAAGAGCGTCGCAGCGCCGTGCAGCCGTGCGGCGAACGCGGGCAGCGCGCCGGATGCCTCTGCGGCCAGCTCCTGCGCCGTCGTGCCGGGAAGGACAAGCACGATGGTTCGGTCGCCGAGGGCACGGCCGATGGCGCGGAACAGATCGCGCACCGCCTCGTCGTACCTGCCGGCCGAGGCGGCCGAGGCAGCGAGACGGCGCAGCTCGTCGGCCGACCGGTCATCCTGTGCGTCGAAGACCGAGGGTGCCGACCGCCGGCGCGACAACCGTGGCACTCCGAACACGACGAAGGCGGCGATCACGATGGCGGCGAGCAGGGCGACGCCGATGCCGGCCATGATCCAGGCGGCGTTGCCGCCGATCCCGCTGCCGAGCGAGGAGAACCACTCGGAGATCTGCTGTGCGAGCCGATCGAACCAGGTCGGTTTCGCGGCCTGATACTCGGGCTTGGCCAGCTCGTGCCGCAGCCACTGCTGAGCGGTCGGGCCATCCGGGCTCAGCGGCGGAGCATCCAGGTGCGCACGCTGCAGGAGTATCAGCACGGCGTTAGACGCTGCGCTCACGGAGTGTCCTGCGTCCACGGAACGTTCTGCGCTGCCGAACTGGTCTGCGTGGTCGAACCACTCTGCGCAGAGTATGCACCCGGTGTTGATGGAACACCCCAGACGTGCTGGTAGACCCAGGCGGGTGTCGCGAACGGGTCGCCGGCATCCGGGACGCCGGCGGCGCGGTCGTCGACCACGCGACGCAGGTCGGCGTCGAGGCCCTCGCGCCGCATCCGCAGGTCGAGATAGACGGTCGTCGCGGTCGCCGATTCCACCACCGAGGTGACGGAGCCGATCAGCGTTCCCACCACGAGCGACAGCACGTAGTAGACGATCGTGACCGTGATGGCGTTTCCGCTCTGCAGCGATCCCGTCGGGCTGATCACGGAGATGAGGATCGTGTAGATCGCCTGCAGCGGCACGGTGACGATGCTGTTGGCGACGGAGCAGACGAACCAGACGAGCACGAGGGTGCCGAACGTGCGCCAGAACGATCGCCGGGTGAGCTGCCACGAGCGGTGCAGAGCACGGAACACGCCGGTCTTCTCTACAACGATGACGCTGGGCGTGAGGGCGGTCTTCGTGCCCGCCCAGACCCACACCGCGATCAGGCCCAGCACGACGAAGACGACGGCGAGCACCGTGACGAGCACCGAGCCGGCCGCTGACGTGAGGATCCCGACGCCGAGCGGAATCAGAACGGATGCCACCACGGCGGCCGCCAGCAGCACCGTCCAGCCGATGAGGCGCCAGCGTCGGCCACGCGTCGAGCGCCACAGTCCGCGCAGGGTCAGCTTCTCGCCGAGCGCACCTCGCGCCACCTCGGTGGCGACGAGGCCCTGCACCATGGCCGTGCCGATGAGGGAGATGACGACACCGACGAGGATCGCGGCGATCAGCAGCGCGACGCTTCCTGAAGCGATGAGCTGCTGGTCCCGCGACTGCTCCTGGCTCGCCGTGACGATGCGCAGCACGGCGAACGCCGCCGTCGCGCCAACGACGACGACCGTGGCGACGGTGGTGATGAGCTGCACGATGAGGGCTCCGCCGACCGTCGCGCGCGGATTGTGGCGCAGCACGGCGAACGGCGTACCGAACAGCCGGCCGAACGTCATCGGACGCAACGGGAAGAGGCCGGGCTTCGGCGGAGGGGTCCAGTTCTGCCAGCCGGGGGCGCCTGCGCCCGGCTGCTGCCATCCCGTCTGGCCGGGGTGCTGCCAGCCCGGCTGACCCGGGTACTGCCAGCCCGGCTGGCCGGGATACTGCCAGCCCGGCTGACCCGGGTACTGCTGCCATCCGCTCTGGCCCGGGTATTGCTGCCCACCAGGGTATTGCTGCCCGTACTGCGAAGCGCCCTGCGCGCCCGGCGACGGCGGCGCCCACGACTCCGGAGCGGTCCATCCGGTGTCCTGCGATTGCGGGTCGGACGGGTCGCCCCCATGGACAGACTGTTGCCGCGACGGCGCATGCTCGCTCGCGCCGGGCTCGACCGGATTCTGGGAATCGCTCACCGTTGATGACCTGCCGCTGCTCGTGTCCAGGGTTTCCCCATCCTGGCACACCGGATCCGTCCCATCTCGCCCCGCGACTCACCGCACTGCGGCGCACCTCCCGCGGCTGTTCAACCCGGCCTGTCGACTACTCTTGTGCCATGGTCTCGCCCGCGTGGACGCCTTCCGCGGGCGCCGAAGAGGAATCAGGACCCCTGACTGGCATGAACGCACGAATCCTGGTTGTCGACGACGACACCGCACTGGCCGAGATGATCGGCATCGTGTTGCGGACCGAGGGCTTCGAACCCAGCTTCTGCGCCGATGGCAGCCTCGCGATCGAGACATTCCACAGCGCGAAGCCCGATCTGGTCCTGCTCGACCTCATGCTGCCAGGCATGGACGGCATCGAGGTGTGCTCGCGCATCCGTGCGGAGTCCGGCGTGCCGATCATCATGCTGACCGCGAAGTCCGACACGGCGGATGTCGTCAAGGGCCTTGAATCCGGCGCGGACGACTACATGGTCAAGCCGTTCAACCCGAAGGAGCTGGTGGCTCGCATCCGCACCAGACTGCGGCCCGCGGCATCCGCTCCGGCGACGGACCTACTGCGCGTCGGCGACCTGGAGATCGACGTCGCGGCGCACGAGGTGCGACGCGGCGACGACCGGATCAGCCTGACGCCGTTGGAGTTCGATCTCCTGATCGCGCTCGCCTCCAAGCCGCAGCAGGTCTTCACGCGCGAGATGCTCCTGGAGCAGGTGTGGGGCTACCACTACAAGGCGGACACCCGACTCGTGAACGTGCACGTGCAGCGGCTGCGTGCGAAGGTCGAAGACGACCCGGACAACCCGAAGATCGTGATGACCGTGCGCGGCGTTGGCTACCGCGCCGGCGCGACGCCGTGACCGGCGCCCACTGAGAAGAGTCCGCGTGTTCCTGGGCGTCGACTGGCGACGGTGGCGGGAGTGGCCCCGCCGCCTGGCGCACCTGTGGCGCACCAATCTGCAGTTCCGCACCATCCTGATCACCGTGGCCCTCACCGGTGCTGCCGTGCTCATCGCCGGCCTGCTGGTGTCGTTCGTGGTCGGCAACGGCCTGTACCAGTCGCGCCTCGAGCAGGCGTATCGCGACTCCGCCAGGGCCACCACCGACGCCCAGAAGAAGCTGGACGCCTCGGACGCGACCGACCCGGAGGCCGTCGAGAACCTGTTCCTCCAGGTGTTCGGCGATGTGAAGAACTCCACGGCGACCGGGCTCGTCGCCTCGTTCCGCGTGCCGGGGCAGGGGATCGACCCCGGTGCACCCGTCGGCGTCTCCACGTTTGGGTCGGGCAAAGACGTCATCACCGCCGACATGCGCAAGGCGGTGAAGTCGTCGCCGCACGCGGTGTTCGCCCAGTCGGTCGCTCTGCCGGCGACGGACGGCACGACCCGCCCCGGCATCGTCGTCGGCTCGCAGCTCCAGCTGCCGACGGCCGGCCACTACGAGCTGTACATCGGCTACGACCTCTCCGACTCCGAACAGACGCTGCTCTTCGTGCAGAGGACTCTGCTCGTCGTCGGCCTCGCACTGCTGCTGCTCATCGCGGCCATCACCTACCTCGTGGTGCGCCTCGTCGTCACGCCCATCAGGATCGCCGCGCAGACCAGCAGACGCCTCGCCGACGGAGACCTCGAAGTGCGTATGCCGATCGCCAACGAAGACGCCTTCGCCACCCTCGCGAGATCGTTCAACGGAATGGCGGATGCCCTCCAGCGGCAGATCACGCAGCTCGCGACGCTCTCTCAGCTGCAGCAGCGCTTCGTGAGCGATGTCTCGCACGAGCTGCGTACCCCGCTCACCACCATCCGTCTCGCCGGCGACGTCATCTACGACCAGCGCGAAGACTTCCCGCCGGCCACCGCGCGCACGGCCGAGCTGCTGCACACGCAGATCGAGCGCTTCGACACCCTGCTCTCCGATCTGCTCGAGATCAGCAGGTACGACGCAGGATCCGTGGTGCTCGAGCCGGAGCCGACGAACCTCGTGCGCCTGGCCGACGACGCCGTCGACGACATGCGGCCGCTCGCCGTGACGAAAGGATCCGAACTCCGGCTCGAGGCGCCGGGCGGTTACTTCGAGGTCGACATGGATGCCAGGCGGGTGCGCCGCATCCTGCGCAATCTGCTCGGCAACGCGATCGAACACGGCGAGGGCGGACCGATCGTCGTCGTCGTCGACAGCAACCAGTCTGCCGTCGCGATCGGCGTGCGCGACTACGGCCTGGGGATGAACGAGCACGAAGTGCTGCACGTGTTCGACAGGTTCTGGCGCGCCGATCCGTCACGCAAGCGCACCATCGGCGGCACCGGCCTCGGTCTGGCGATCTCGCTGGAAGACGCAACGCAGCACGAGGGATGGCTCGACGTCTGGTCCTCTCCTCATGAGGGGTCCCACTTCCGGCTGACCCTGCCCCGCACGCCGGGCGAGCCCATCGTCTCGTCGCCGATCCCGCTCGCCCCCGAGGATGCGCCCCGCGACGCCGAAGGCCGTCCCATCGGCATTGAGCGGATCGGCAACCGTCACGACGGCGACTCCGACGGCAACGGTGACGAACGCGGCGGCCGGAATCGCCGTGGCGGAGGACGCTCCCGCCGCGGCCGGGGCGACTCGTCGGGTCGGCAGGGCGATTCCTCCGGTGGGCAGGGCGGCACCGGTCCGGTCACCACATCGACCGGTCTGACGAGGGGACGGTGAACGCATGAGTCTCCATCGCATCCGCACACGCCACACCGCCTTGGTCGCTGCTGCCGCGCTTGCCGTTCTGGCACTGATCGCCGGATGCGCGCAGATTCCGCGCACCAGTGCGGTCAAAGAGGTCGGCCCGATCACGGAGCAGAACGACGGACTCGGACAGGTCGACTTCCTGCCGAGCGGTCCGCAGACCGGGGCAACGCAGGACGACATCCTGCGGGGATTCGTGCAGGCCGCGGTCTCGCCCCAGGGCGACTACTCGGTGGCGCGCGAGTTCCTCACGTCGGGTTTCCAGAGCAGGTGGAACCCCGACGCCTCGGTCACGGTCGACACGGCCTCCCAGCGTGACTACTCCACCCTGGACACGAACCAGAAGCAGCTCACGCTCGCACCCGTCGCGTTTGTGGACGCCGACGGAACCTACAGCCGCGCCGAGTCGCCCACCGACATCCGGCAGCAGTACTCCTTCACGAAGGAGGGTGGCGAGTGGCGCATCTCGAAGGCGCCCAACGGCGTCGTCATCGACAGCTCGCGCTTCACGAACGTGTTCACCTCGCACCTGCTGTACTTCTTCAGTCCGGACCTGAGCTTCCTGGTGCCTGATCAACGCTGGTTCCCGAACTCGCCGGCGTCCCTGCAGACACGCGTGGTGAAGGAACTGGTCCAGGGTCCGGCCAAATGGCTGGCCGGCGCCTACGTCACCGCCTTCCCGCAGGGCTCACAGCTCACCTCAGACTCGGTCACAGTGACCGGCGGCCAGGCGGACGTCGACCTCAACAGCACGGCGGGCACAGCGGATGAGAGCACGCTGGCCCGCATGCAGCTGCAGCTTTCCGAGTCCCTCAGTTCCGTCGCAGGCATCAACGACGTGCGGATCTCGTTCGAGGGCGTGCAGCGTTCGGTGCCCAACGTGCTGTCACCGCAGCCGACGAACGACCCGAGCGTCGACGGGAACGCGCTCGTGATGCGCGGCGGAAAGTTCGGACTCCTCTCCGGCACGAGCGTCATGGAGATCCCGGACATCTCGGCCAAGGTCGAGGGGCTGTCGCCGTCGGCGGCGACCCTGTCCGCCGACCATCGCGGCGCGGCGGTGCTGGCATCCGACGCTGCATGGGTGATCAGGACCGGTGACGATCCGGTCCGTTTCGACACACGACCGGGACTCGTGGCTCCCACGCTCGATCCGTCGAACTATGCGTGGAGCGCGTCCGCCGGAAAGCCGTCCGAACTGGTGGTCATGGGCTCCAACGGAACGGCGACGACGTTGACCGCCGCCTGGCCCGACGCGCAGACCATCGTGGCCATCGCCATGTCGCGCGACGGCACCCGGCTCGCGGCCCTCGTGCGCACCGACAGCGGCGTCGACATCGAGGTCGCGGGAGTCGTGCGCACGGCCACCGGCAGACCGGAAAGCGTCTCGACGCCGATCGATCTCGGTCCCGTCTCGGGCGGAACGGCCACCTCTCTGACGTGGCTCGACGATCACACGGTCGCCGCTCTCGCCGCGGGGTCGAGCGACGACAGCACGATCGACGTGCAGTCGATCGGCGGGCAGACGACCTCGGAGCCCGGACCGACAGACGGATCATCGATCGGTCCGGTGGGCGCGAGCCCCTACTACTGGGTGCTCACCGAGAACGGATCGCTGCAGTGGCCACGCGGCGCCGGATGGCAGGAGCGCATCGACGGTGTGCAGTTCATCGGCCAGCAGCTCGGCAAGCCGCAGTAGCCCCCGAGGGTGCCCGTTTCTCTCCCCGAGAGTGCCCGTTTCTCTCCCCGAGAGTGCCCGTTTCTCCTCTCGAGGGTGCCCGTTTCTCTCCCCGAGAGTGCCCGTTCTTGGTCGGTGCATCTCTGGTCTCGAATGTGCACACTGTGCCCCGGGCGCGCGACGGCAGTGGCGGTCTGCCTCCCGGAGAATCGCACCGTTTCACACCACGGCACTCGTCCTCCCCACGGCAGGTTGAAACGCCGAAGTGCACCGATGCCTGTGCAAGACGTCCGACACGCCTCGCTGGCACGTCACACTGATCAGATGCCCGCCGCAGTAGAAGCAACCTCCCTCCGTGTTCCTCCCGACGCCGTGCGAACTGCCCTCTCGACACGCTCTCGTGCCGCGCCCGACCACCGACCGCGCGTGCGATCCGCGCTGCTCGACGCGCTCGCCGTCGTCGCCCCCACCTCGTGCGCGGGTTGCGGCACCGCTGACCGGTCCCTGTGCGAAGCGTGCGCCAGCAGCCTGTCGCCCTCCGTGAGAACCATCGACCTGAACGGCATGCCGGTGGCCGCGGCGTTGGACTACGACGGCGTCGTGCGCTCGTCGATTGCGGCCTTCAAAGACGGCGGACGTACGGATGCCGCGGCCCGCCTCGCCCCTGCGCTCGCCGCCTCGATCGCGTTCGCGGTCCGATGGTCCGCTGAACGCCACTCCGCGTCGCTGCACCTCGTCACCGTTCCGTCGTCGCGCTCGGCACGCCGCGCCCGCGGATACTCTCCCGTCGGCCTCCTGCTGCAGCATCTCGGTCTCAGAGCGGAGCCGATGCTTCGCGCCCGTCGACAGGCCGCGGATCAGGTAGGGCTGTCCGCTGACTCACGGCGAGCGAACCGATCGGAGTGGCTGGAGGCGAGGCGCGCGGTCGCGGGGGAGCGGATGCTGCTGGTCGATGACATCCTCACCACAGGGGCCACGCTGCTGGAGGCGAGGCGGGCGCTGGCATCCGCCGGCGCCATCGTCGTCGGGGCCGCCGTGCTCGCCAGGACGCCTCGGCGGAGCGGTGCGTGACACGCCGGAGCGGCAATTCGAGAGGCCGGTTCCCGAAGGAAAAAGTCGTGGTCACGCCGTGATTGCGCGACACCGCGGCGTCACATGGCGTTCACCTTCCATATGGCTGATGACATCCACGGTGGGCCGGTCTACGGTAGGGGAAAAGGTGTCGGTCCAGCCGCCCTTCCGAACGGGTGACGGCCGCACTGGAAGCGGAGGTTGCCATGGAAATCAACATCTTCGGACTCGGCGTGGGCATCACCGATCGCTTCCGTGAATATGCGACCGACAAGGCCGCGAAGGTCGGATCGCTTGCGGAACGCGCCCTCTCGCTGGAGATCAAGGTCTCCCGCCACAACGAGAAGTCCGGAGGTCAGAACGGGGACGACCGCGTCGAGCTCACGCTCATCGGACCCGGTCCCGTCGTTCGTGCCGAGGCCACGGCAGCAGACAAATACGCGGCTTTCGACCTGGCTATCGGGCGATTGCTGGAACGCGTGCGGCGCGCGAAGGATCGCCGCAAGATCCACCGCGGGCTGCACCGTCCGCCGTCCGTGCGTGAGGCATCGACCGTCGGGCTGGGCCGTGTCGACGTGACTCCTGCGCCCGTCGCGGTGCTCGAGCAGGTGCGTACCGGCGGGGTTCCGGTGGTGCAGGATGCGCAGCAGACGGAAGAAGCAGAGGAGTACTGCCCGGTCGTCATCCGCAAGAAGGTCTTCGCGTCCGTGCCGATGACGGTGGACGACGCTCTGTACTACATGGAACTCGTCGGACACGACTTCTACCTGTTCATCGACGAGGAGTCGGGACGTCCGTCTGTGGTGTACCGCCGCAAGGGCTGGGACTACGGCGTGATCGGACTCGACGAGGATGCGGACGAGCTCCAGGAGGTCGCAACGGCGTCGCGCAAGCTGGGACGAAGCTGAGCCGCGGCGGGGCGACGGCTCCGTTCGTCGCTCGGCTGTCCGCGGCGATGCGACGTGGGGCGCGTACCGGAGGCGAGGTGCGCGCCCCACGCCGCGTCTGAAATCCGCGGCGCGGCGAAGAAGGCGCGGTCCTGTGCCACCCTTGTACCCCTGGCGGTCTCTGTAGGAAACTGAAGTTCGACTTCTCTTGATGCGAACATCGGTCAGGAGCCGATGGCCGGGGGGACCATGAGGAATCGAAGTTCGCACGGCAAGGCGCGCGTGTTGTCGCGTCTGATCGCGGTGCTGGTTGGCGTCGTGGCTCTCGGCATCACGACGACGCTGCCAGCGCAGGCCGTGCCGAGTCCGGGAGGGCCGATCGGCGCGGGCTCGGGTGGCATCGCCACCGAGACGACTATCGGATCCTTCCTCAATCTGGGCTCGGTGCGAGGTGCGGTGGACTCCACTGTGACGGGAACCACGTCCTATCCCGCAGCACCACCGACAGGCGCCGCCATCGTCACGGAGACCACGGCGCAGATCGTGATGCGTGACTCCAACGACCCGACAGGTCCGATCCAAGGTCTGGCGTATTGCATCGACCTGCACACGGACACGACCCAGGGTGTCAACTACACGCTGGGCGATTGGACCGAGGCGAACGTTCCCAACCTCGTGTACGTGACGTACATCCTCACGCACTATTTCCCCACCGTGCCCACCGCGCCGGCCGGAACGCTGGTGGAGAAGGTGGCCGCAGTGCAGGCCGCGATCTGGTTCTTCAGCGATCAGTTCGTGCTCGCCTCCGACGACACGGTGCGGTCCGCGGCGGCCGGAATCATCGCCGACGCACAGGCCAATGCGACCGGCAGCGAGCCGCCGCAACCGACGCTCACGATTACGCCGAACAGTGCAAACGTTCCCACCACCGGTGACCTCGTCGGCCCGTTCACCGTCGGAGGAACCGTTGCCTTCGGCACACTCGAGGAACTCGGTGTGCAGGTGTATGCGGATTCGGCGGGTACCCAACCCCTGGCCAACGGCGCGACCGTCACTCCTGGATCGCAGCTCTGGATGAAGTATCTTTCGATGCTCCCGCTACAGGGCTTCCGATTGACATCCGTCCAGTCCGTATTGCAGGGGACCGTGTTTCTCTACGACGGGTCGAACCCGGGTCGGGACTCTGCGCAGAAGCTGATCCTGGCGCAGAACACCGATCTTCCGATTCGTGCCGGTGTCACTGCCGTCCCGTATGCGGCGGGCTCGCTCCAGATCCTCAAGAACGTGGCGGGCGAGGGAGCGGGTCTGCAGGGTGACATCACAGTGACAGCGGAGTGCTCGGGAGAAGGCGGATCGCAGACGTACACGGCCACGCTGCCGGGCGCCGCGGCAGCCGGTATGCACGATCTTCCCGTGATCTCTCCGATACCGGCCGGATGGGTCTGCACCCTCAGCGAAACCGCAACCGGTGCCAATGACAGTGCTGATCTCACAGGCACCACCATCGATCCCGAGCAAGTGACCATCGAAGATCGGACAACGGCCACAGTGACCGTCACCGACGAGTACGCGACTGTGCCGACTCCGACTCCGACTCCGACGCCCACGCCCACCGCGAGCGGATCCGCTGCGGAGCTTGCCAACACGGGAACCGACACGTCGCTTTGGATTCCGTTCGCGGCGGCGGTCGCGATCGCGCTGGGCGCTTTGGGCCTCCTCACTCCGGGCTTCGTCTCTCGCAGGCGACGTCGTCGTGCCTAACCCACCGGATGGTGTCGTCGCGACGGGATCGGCATAGTTCGCTGCCGAACGGTTCGCCGAGACGAGTGCTCGAATCGGAGAGTCTCGTCCAGGGCTGGGCGGCGGACACAAGGCATCAGCCGCGATCCCGCGTACGTGGCGCACGCTCAGCAGCCGTCCGGCATCCTCAGGTCACAGCCCGGTAACATGGGTGGCGTTGTCGCCCCGCGGGCGGCACGCGTCCACCCGGGACGATGGATGCTTTCGGCATCCCCCACGAACCATCTGGAGTGCATCAGTGGCCTCAGTTCTCGAAAAGGTGCTGCGTGTCGGCGAGGGCCGCACGCTCAAGCGGCTCGAGGCGTATGCCCGCGCCGTGAACGCGCTCGAGGAAGACTTCCAAGCCCTCACCGACGAGGAGCTGCGCAACGAGACCGTCGAGCTGCGTGAGCGGTACGTCGGCGGCGAGTCGCTCGACGATCTGCTGCCTGAGTCGTTCGCCGCGGTGCGCGAGGCATCAGTGCGCACGCTCGGCATGCGGCACTTCGACGTGCAGATCATGGGCGGCGCAGCGCTGCACCTCGGAAACATCGCCGAGATGAAGACCGGTGAAGGAAAGACCCTGGTGGCGACCACCGCGGCGTACCTCAACGCGATCGCCGGCCGCGGCGTGCATATCATCACCACGAACGACTACCTGGCCAGCTATCAGGGTGAGCTGATGGGGCGCGTGTTCCGTGCCCTTGGCATGACGACGGGTGTCATCCTCGCGGGCCAGACGCCCGACGAGCGTCGCGAGCAGTACCTCGCGGACATCACGTACGGCACCAACAACGAGTTCGGATTCGACTACCTGCGCGACAACATGGCGTGGCAGGCGTCCGACATGGTGCAGCGCGGACACTTCTTCGCGATCGTCGACGAGGTGGACTCCATCCTCATCGACGAGGCGCGCACCCCGCTCATCATCTCCGGCCCGTCCAGCGGCGAGGCCAACCGTTGGTTCAACGAGTTCGCCCGTCTGGCGACGCGCCTGGAGCCTGAGGTCGACTTCGAGGTCGACGAGAAGAAGCGTACGGTCGGCGTGCTGGAGCCGGGCATCGCGAAGGTCGAGGACTACCTCGGCATCGACAATCTTTACGAGTCGGCGAACACACCGCTCATCTCGTTCCTGAACAACGCCATCAAGGCGAATGCCTTGTTCAAGCGCGACAAGGACTACGTCGTGATGAACGACGAGGTGCTGATCGTCGACGAGCACACCGGTCGCATCCTCGTCGGACGCCGCTACAACGAGGGCATCCACCAGGCCATCGAGGCCAAGGAAGGCGTGCCGGTCAAGGCGGAGAACCAGACGCTGGCCACCGTCACGCTGCAGAACTACTTCCGCCTCTACAAGAAGCTGTCCGGCATGACAGGTACCGCCGAGACCGAGGCGGCGGAGTTCATGTCCACCTACAAGATCGGCGTGGTGCCGATCCCCACGAACAAGCCGATGATCCGCAAGGACATGCCCGACCTCGTCTACAAGAACGAGGAGGCCAAGTTCAACCAGGTGGCCCAAGACATCCTCGAGCGCAACAAGAAGGGCCAGCCCGTGCTGGTCGGCACGACGAGCGTGGAGAAGAGCGAGTACCTCTCGCGCCTGCTCGCCAAGAAGGGCGTGCGGCACGAGGTGCTGAACGCGAAGAACCACGCGCGTGAGGCCGCGATCGTGGCGCAGGCCGGCCGGCTCGGCGCCGTCACTGTGGCGACCAACATGGCCGGTCGTGGAACCGACATCATGCTCGGCGGCAACGCCGAGTTCATCGCGGTCGCAGAGATGAACGCTCGCGGCCTCAACCCGGTCGAGACACCCGATGAGTACGAGGCGGAGTGGGACGCGGTCTTCGAGCGCGTCAAGGCGTCCGTGAACGAGGAGGCCGCCAAGGTCGTGGACGTGGGTGGCCTCTACGTGCTGGGCACCGAGCGTCACGAGTCGCGCCGCATCGACAACCAGCTGCGCGGTCGTTCCGGTCGCCAGGGCGACCCGGGCGAGAGCCGGTTCTACCTGTCGCTCACCGACGACCTGATGCGCCTCTTCAACGCCGGTGCGGCCGAGAGCCTGATGGGTCGCAGCAACGTTCCCGACGATCTGGCGATCGAGTCCAAGGTGGTGAGCCGCGCCATCCGCTCCGCCCAGTCGCAGGTGGAGGCGCGCAACGCGGAGATCCGCAAGAACGTGCTGAAGTACGACGACGTCCTGAACCGCCAGCGCGAGGCGATCTACAGCGACCGCAGGCACATCCTCGAGGGCGACGATCTGCACGAGCGCGTCCAGCAGTTCCTCGAGGACGTCATCTCCGAGGTGCTGGAGCAGCATACGGCAGAGGCGAACGCCGACGACTGGGACTTCGACGCGCTGTGGTCCGATCTCAAGGTGCTGTACCCGATCGATATCTCGATCGACGAGGTCATCGCAGAGGTCGGCAACAAGGGCCGCGTCAACCGCGACTACATCAAGCGGGAGATCCTCTCGGATGCGCGGCTCGCCTACGAGCGTCGCGAGGGTCAGCTGGGTTCCCCGGCGATGCGCGAGCTCGAGCGCCGGGTCGTTCTGTCGGTGATCGACCGTCGCTGGCGCGACCACCTCTACGAGATGGACTACCTCAAGGACGGCATCGGTCTGCGTGCCATGGCACAGCGCGATCCGCTGGTGGAGTACCAGCGCGAGGGCTTCACCATGTATCAGCAGATGATGGGCGCCATTCGCGAGGAGTCGATCGGATTCCTGTTCAACCTCGAGGTCGAGGTCACACAGGCCGCGGGTGAGATCACCGAGGTCGAGGCCAAGGGTCTGACCCCGGCAGCGAACGAGCAGCAGCGCCTCAGCTACTCGGCGCCGAGCGACGACGGAAGCGTCGAGGTGCGCAACCAGCGTGGTCAGATCGACGGCGCGGCATCCGATCGCGCGGAGCGCGCCCGTCGCAGGCAGCTCGCCGCTCAGCAGGAGAACGCGTCGGTTCAGCAGCAGCAGACCGCGTCGCGTGGCGCGTTCGGACAGCGTGACGACTCCGGCGAAGCCGCGCCCCAGAACCGCGCTGAGCGACGCGCACAGGAGCGCCGCCGTCGTTGACCAGAGCTGCCGCAGACCGATCAAGAAGGTCCGCTGCATCGACGAACCAGACATGAAGGTGCCCCGACGGCGATCACGCCGCCGGGGCACCCTCACGTGGCAGCGTCATCAGGGAGTGCGCTCGATCTCGGCGTCAGCCCAATCGGCGTTGTCGTGGCCGTTCCCGTCTCCGGCGTCGCCCACCGTCAGCGTCGGCTGATGCACGCCGGTGATGTCGACGGTGAGTGCGATCGGCGTAGCGGACCCCGCGATCGTCGGAGTCCGCTTCAGCAGGGCGCCGTCGCCGTAGACCTGCGCTGGGATGCGCCCTGCGCAGAGTGCACTCGGAGGACATTCCACCGGGCGCGCCCCGAACGACCTACAACACGCTGATCGCCGAGGCCCGCCAGCGTCGATCGAGTCCCTCGAGACGGATGGCGACGGCCCGCACACGCACGGGGTTGCGAACGATGACCGTCGCCTCGATCACGCCGTCGCGCGGCTCGCAGAGGTGCGTGCTGAGCACGCTCAGCGCAGGACGGACGGTCGCCTGGCCCTTCACCCGCCTGGCTCGCTCGGCGAGCACAGTTCGGTGCAAGAGGGTGGCGTAGACGTCATCGGTGACCCAGCGCATCAGCTGCTCGAGATCCCTGGCGCCCGCCAGCACCTCGAGGATGCAGCGTGCGAGGTTCTCGATCAGCGGTTGCGGATCGGGGAGTTCGCCGCGACGGGACGGCTGCGCCATGAAGTAGTCGTCGCCGAAGCCCTGGCGTAACGGAACGCGACCTGTCGCTCCGTCGCTGCGACCGATGCCCTCCGCACGCGGGTCGGGATCGGGCAACGGTGTCGACGCCTGGCTCATCGCGGCACTCCCTCTGCTCGGGGGCGAGAAAGGCGGGGTCGGTGTCCCGCCTTCGGGGGTCTTTCGGCATGCACTCAACCAGCGGCCAGACAGGAGCGTCCACGGCGTTCGTGCCCTGTTGACAACTCGGCTTGCCGGTGATGGCCAGCCGTTAAGGTGTCCTGTCATGCGTTGGGACAACCTCTTCGATGACCTCGAGAGCCAGCTCGAGCACGAGCTCGGCGTCGACGACCTCGAACTGCGCGTCGAAGAGGAGCGGCTGCGCCTTGGGCGACTGACGCTGCGCAACCGCTTGCGCGCGGCATCCGAGACGGCGGGCAGACGACCGGATCCGGTGCATCTCTGGCTGATCGACGGCAGCGACGTACGGCTGCGTCCCGCGACATTCGGCCGGGACTGGGTCTCCGGCGAATCGACGACGGATGCCGCAGGCGGCGGTGCAGCGCGCGGCATCGGCCCGCGTGTCATCGTCCCGCTCGATGCCATCGCATCCGTCGTCCTCGACGCCGATCAGCTTGAACGCAGCCTCACCGCGGAGCCGGACCCGGATGCCGTGCGTCCCGGCGATCCGTCGCCTCGCCTGATCGACCGCCTCGGGCTGCCCTTCGCTCTGCGGGACCTGGCACGAAGGCGCGCCGCGGTGTCCGTGACGACCGGGAGTGCGACGATCCACGGCACCATCGACCGTGTCGCACGAGACCATTTCGACCTAGCAGTGCATGAGCGGGGGACGCCGCGACGCTCCAGCAACGTGCGCGGTGTGCGGATCGTGCCGATGGCATCCGTGGTGATCGTGCGGCTCTAGCGTGTGCGGGAGCACATCCCCTTCGACCCGGAATGGTCAGAGCCACCCGGGCCATGTCGCGACGCTCGGCACACGGACAGGGGCGTCGATCAGTCCTCGTCGTGCCAGATGATGCGGCCGCCGGACAGCTCGGGGATGGCAGCCAGGTCCGACTGCTCGAACAGCGCCCGGCGCCGGGTCTCCTCGTACATGGCGGCGATATACGCCTCGAGTTCGATTCGCTCGATGCGCCACGCGCCCGGCCGGCCGACACGGATCGCCGGCAGCTCTCCGGTCTCGAGGAGACCGATCACGTCGGATGGTGCGACATTGAGGACCTCCGCAGCGTCGGCGACGGTCAGGAAGCGCGTCACATCGTCCGAACGGTCGGCGGTCATGCCTTCGATTATGGCGGGACGCGCTCGACAGCCTCTGCGGTGTGGATAACTTTCCTACGACTTGCCCAGGATCGGCACGATGGTCTCACGCGCGACAGCGGAATGCCGGTTCGCGTGGCTGAGCGGACGCTCAGGTTGTCGTCGACGAGGAGGAACATGAGCGGGTCAACGGGAGCGAGACCTCGGAGATTCTGGGTCGATCCGAGATTCGCCGTCGGCATCGTGCTCATCGTCGCGTCGGTCGTCGGGGTGTGGGCGCTGCTCTCGGTGCAGAACCGCACCGTGCGGGTGTACGTGGCTCGCAGCACGCTCGTCGAGGGCGATGTCGTGCACGCCGACGACCTCACGGTCGCGAGCGTGCGGGTGCCGGCATCCGACCGCTACCTCGCCGAGGGCGCACTGCCTGCCGACGCGGTCGTCACCCGGTCCGTGCGCGAGGGCGAACTCGTGCCGGCAAAGGCCGTGAGCAACACGGTGCAGGCGAGGCTGACGAGCGTCGTCGTGACGGCATCCGGGCCTGTCGCCGCATCGGTGAACGCAGGATCCACGGCGGATGTCTGGGCTGCCCACACGGCGAGTGACAAGAACTACGCGCCACCGCTCGTGCTTGTGTCCGGTGCGGTGGTCGTCTCCGTGTCGCGCGACGATGCGCTGGTGTCCGGGAGGTCGTCCGTGTCTGTTGAATTGCGGGTGCCGGCGAGCCGTGTCGCCGCCGTGCTTCAGGCGATCGCGGACGGCGAGGCCATCTCGGTCGTGCCCACCAGCGCGGATGCCACGGCCGCGGCATCGGAGGCATCGTCCGCACCGCGCACGGCGACCGCGGTGCCCACGCCGACGGGCAGCGCCGGATGACCGCCGTCGCACTGTGCCTGGATCGACGGACGCTGGAGCGGGTGGCTGCGGAGGCAGCGGCATCCGGCCATCTCGTCGTGGCGCGCGTGTCGACGGGCAAGGAGCTTCTCGCGGCGATCGCCGAACGCGACGTCGAAGTCGCCGTCGTCGGCGGTGCTCGAGGGCGGCTCTCCGCCGAGGTCGTCGCGGCCTGCGACCAGGCGGGCGTGCGGCTCGTCGTGCTCGCGGCGGGGGAGTCGGAGCGGCGACATGCGCTCTCCGTCGGCGTCTACGACGCCCTGGATGCCGGCGCCGACTGGCCCGCCATCGAGCCGTCGCTGCGCGGGGTGCGCGTCATCCCGTCCCGTGCCGGTGGCCCGATCGGCGCGAGAGACGAGTCGCGGATCATCGCCGTCTGGGGCCCGGCAGGCGCGCCAGGACGCACCTCCGTTGCGATCACGATCGCCGCCGAGCTCGCTGCCCTCGGGCACAGCGTCGTGCTCGCGGACGCAGATCCGTATGGCGGCGCCGTTGCCCCCGCGCTGGGGCTCCTCGACGAGGCTCCCGGATTCGCGGCAGCCTGCCGGCTCGCCACATCGGATGCGCTCAGCCACGACGAGCTCACCCGAGTGGCGCAGCGGTACGCGAGCCCGCGGGGTGCGTTCTGGGTGCTCACCGGAATCGGACGCGCCGCCCGCTGGCCGGAACTCACGGCGGATCGCGTCGAGCGCGTGCTCGCCCAGTGCCGCAGCTGGGTCGACTACACGGTGGTCGACCTGGGATTCAGCCTGGAGACCGACGAGGAGATCACCAGCGACCTGTTCGCTCCCCGGCGCAACGCGGCGACGCTCACGGCGGTGCAGGCCGCAGACGACGTGATCGCAGTCGGGCTCGCGGATCCGGTAGGTCTGTCGCGATTTCTGCGTGCGTTCGGCGACCTGGTGGAGACAGCGCACGAGACGCCGCCGCACGTGATCGTGAACCGGGTGCGAACCTCCGCGGTGGGCGCGAATCCGTTCGCCCAGGTCGCCTCGACGCTGCGGCGGTTCGGGGGAGTCGAACCCGCCGCCCTGATCCCGGACGACCCGGCGGGATTCGACCTTGCCGTGCTCTCCGGTCGCACGCTCCGCGATGCCGCACCCAAATCGCCCGCTCGCGCGGCCATCCGCCGCTTCGTCGAACGAGAGCTCGCTCCGGCGCCCGAGCCGCAGCTCGGCCGTCGTCGCCACGCGGCCAGGCCGCGGCCCGTCGTCGAGGGAGCGAGGCTCGAATCGCGGGGCGCTTGATCGGGTGAGGTCCAGATGCTGGAGCACAGCTGCAGCGGCGTTGGTGTCGCGGGGAGGTCGAGAGGGTGGTGGTCTGCCGGTGCAGCACAGCTGTGCCGGCGCTGGCGTCGCGGCAACGGTCCACCGGACCGTCCCTCCAAGCTCCAGCGCGCTCCTAGACTGAAGCGATGTCAACACTCAGTGATCTCGTCGTGGCGCACGGCCGTTCCACCCCGGAGGACATCGAGTGGTTGCACCTCCTGGTCGGTGATTGTCAGCTGCTCGCCGACCTCGCGTTCGCCGACATCGTGCTCTGGGTGCCGACGGATGACGGCTTCATCGCCGTCGCCCACTCGCGTCCGTCGAGCGCTGCCACCCTGTTCTACCGGGACTTCGTCGGGCAGTCGATCCGTGCCGAGTGGAAAGGCCTCGCCACCGAGGCGTTCGAGACGGGGGCGATCGTCGACTCGCACGCCCCCGACTGGTACGAGGAGATGCCCACCAGGGTTCGCGCGGTACCCGTGTTCCGGCGCGTGTCGGCATCCAGCGCGAAGGTCGTCCCGACGCCGATCGCCGTGATGACCCGGCACACGAACCTCAGCGAGGCGCGCACGCCAAGCCGCCAGGAGCTCACCTTCAACGCCTGCGCGAACGACCTGTTCAGCATGATCGCCACCGGCGACTTCCCCGACCTCGGCGCTCCGTCCGGTCCGCGCAGGGGTGCGCCGCGGGCATCCGACGGTCTCATTCGCCTCGATGTCGACGGCGTCACCACGTTCGCCAGCCCCAACGCCCTCTCGGCCTTCAACCGCATGGGATTCACCGAGGAACTGGAGGGCGAGTCGCTCGCCGTCGTGACGACCCGGTTGCTGATGGGGAACTCCGTCGTCGACGAGTCGCTTCCGCTCGTCGTCACCGGTCGCGCACCCTGGCGCACGGACATCGAGGCGCGCGGCGTGACGGTGTCACTGCGCACCATCCCGATCCGCACGCACGGCGAACGGACCGGAGCGATCGTGCTCTGCCGCGACGTCACGGAGATGCGCCATCAGGAGCAGGAGCTCATCACCAAGGACGCGACGATCCGCGAGATCCATCACCGTGTGAAGAACAACCTGCAGACCGTGGCGTCGCTGCTGCGCATCCAGGCACGCCGAACGCACTCCGAAGAGGCCAGGGATGCTCTCGGCCAGGCGATGAGGCGCGTCGCGGCCATCGCGGTGGTTCACGACACCCTGTCCGAAGGCCTCGCGCAGATCGTCGACTTCGACGACGTGTTCGATCGTGTCCTGCTGCTGGTGGCCGAGGTCGCGAGCACCCACAACACGACAGTGCATCCGAAGTCGTCCGGAAGCTTCGGCGAGCTTCCGAGCGAGTACGCGACACCGCTCGCGCTCGCACTCACCGAGCTCGTCACGAACGCCGTCGAGCACGGTTTGGCCGGTCGGTCGGGCGAGGTGGAGATCATCGCGGACCGCTCGCCGGAGATGCTCACTGTCAAGGTGAAGGACAACGGCTCAGGGCTGCCGGAAGGCAAGGTCGGCGACGGCCTCGGCACGCAGATCGTGCGTACGCTCATCCAAGGCGAACTGAGCGGCACGATCGATTGGCACACCATGGTCGGTTCGGGAACCGAGGTGACCATCGAGGTGCCGCTGCGCTATCTGCGCAAGGCCTGAGCTCTCTGCGCAGGGCGAGACCGGAGGACGCCGCCTCACGGTCGGGGGAGCGCCTGCCGATCGGGTATCGGCAGGTCGTCGGCGATGAGGACCTCGCGGGTCAGGAGGCGCGACGCGCTCGCGCGGCGCGACGTTTGAGGGCGCGGCGCTCATCCTCGGAGAGTCCACCCCACACGCCGGAGTCCTGTCCGGTCTCGAGAGCGTACTGCAGGCAAGTCTCGGTAACGGTGCACCGGGCACAGACGGCCTTCGCCTTTTCGATCTGCTCGACTGCCGGCCCCGTGTTACCCACCGGGAAGAAGAGTTCCGGGTCGGCTGTCAGGCAGGCGGCTTTGTCGCGCCAATCCATGAGGGTGCTCCTTATTTGTTGCATGCGCCATCAGACGCGGGCATGGCCGAAGGCCAGATTCGGGTAAGCGCCGAGTCTCAGGGTCATGACTTCCACGGATCGAAACCGACCGGTTCCGATCCGATCGACGTGGTCGTTGTACAACCTCGCCGGAGAACGATTACCTGGTGGACCGCGATCCTGGAAGACGGACGCTTGCCCACCACCCTGTGAGCGTCAACTCGACTAGGAAATGCTCGCATACTGGTAGTGCCAAATCAAGAGTTTCGAATGGGATAACGCTGTGAACACAGACCGGAAACAGAAGCCCGATAGTGGCGATGACCGGCCCGAAAAGTCGTTTCCTGTGCTACTCGGATGCCTGGTGGCGCTTCTGTCCCTCGAGTCGTTGTGCTTGATCGCGGGCGTGATCTGGCTGAGCGTGCAGGCGGCGCAGGCTGCGGCATCCGACGTCTCGACGGGTCTCGCGCTGTTGATCATCGCGGCGTTGTGCGCGGTGTGGGTGGTCCTGACGACGGTCGGCGCCGCCCGCCGCCGCTCGTGGATGCGCGGGTCGACGATCACGCTGCACATCCTGGTGTTCGCGATCGCCATCGGCTCCTTCACGGGAGTGACGGCGGTTCCCGAGGCGGGATGGGTGCTGATCATCGTCGCCGCACTCGGGATCGGGTTGGCGCTGGCGCCCTCCGTGACGCGCGCCACCGCGCGTCAGACGGAGTCGCAGAGTGCGGACGACGAGTCGTCGGCGTCGACCGCTCCGCCTGCGACGAAGCGCTGACGTCCGACCCGGCGGCGCACGAAGGCCCGTCGACGCGTCACTGGCGCGGTCAGGCGGCGAGACCGAGCTTCTTGCGCAGTGAGGCGACGTGTCCCGTTGCGCGCACGTTGTAGAGCGCGAGACGGATGCTCCCGCTCTCGTCAACGACGAACGTCGACCGGAGCACACCCGTGACGACCTTGCCGTACAGCGACTTCTCGCCGTACGCACCGTAGAGCTTGTGCACACGCAGGTCGGTGTCGGAAAGCAGCGGGAAGTTCAGGCTGTCCCGGTCGCGGAACTTCGCCAGAGTCGTCGGATCGTCCTTCGAGATGCCGAGCACCTGGTATCCGGCGGAGGCCAGCGAGTTGATGTTGTCACGGAAGTCGCATGCCTCCTTCGTGCAGCCTGGCGTCATGGCGGCCGGATAGAAGTAGACGACCACGTTTCGCCCGGCGAAGTCGTGCAGCGAGACCTCGTTGCCGTCCTGATCGAGGAGGGTGAAGTCGGGGGCGGTGTCGCCCTCGGCGAGGCGGGACCGGGTCGCAGACGTTTCGCTCATGCCTCAACGGTAATCGGTTGGGCCGAGCGCCCAGCCGCATCGTTCCGCTGTGCCTTTGTGCCGCCTGCGCGCCACGAAGGGGCACGAAGGGACAGCGGAACGATGCGATGGGACAGCGGATGCGGCACGACGGGACAGCGGAGGACGGCGTCGGAATGTCGCGGCTCAGGCGAACGTGGCGAGGAGGCGCTGCAGCGAGTCGAGGCGCGCCGGGCCGCGGTCACCGAGTTCGCCGGCCTCAACGGCCTCGATGATCGCGCAGTCGGGGGCGTCCGGCAGGTGGGTGCATCCGCGCGGGCAGTTCTCGGCGATGGCGGCGAGATCCGTGAAGGAACGCAGGATGTTGGCCGGATCCACGTGACCGAGCCCGAAGGAGCGTACGCCGGGGGTGTCGATGATCCATCCGCCGCCGTAGGGGGAGCGGAGCCGGAGCGAGACGGTCGACGAGGAGGTGTGGCGTCCGCGGCCCGTGACCTCGTTGACGTGACCCGTCGCCCGATCCGCTCCGGGGACGAGAGCGTTGACCAGCGTCGATTTGCCGACTCCGGAGTGTCCGACGGCCACCGTGTCGTGTCCGGCCAAGGCGCGATACAGCTCATCGAGCGGGATGCCCGACGTGGTGGGGCCGCCGGTGGTGGAGAGGAAGACGGGCAGGTCGAGCCCGGCGAAGTTCTCCAGGAAGGGCCCCGGATCGGCGAGATCCGTCTTCGTGACGCACAGCAGGGGAGCGATGCCCGCGTCGTATGCCGCCACGAGGTAGCGGTCGACCAGACGGGTCCGCGGCTCCGGATTGGCAGCGGCGACCACGATGAGCATCTGGTCGGCGTTCGCGACCACGACGCGCTCCACGGCATCGGTGTCGTCGGCACTGCGGCGCAGCAGGGTGCTGCGATCCCTGATGCGGACGATGCGCGACAGTGTGCCATCCTCACCGCTCACGTCGCCGACGAGGTCGACACGATCACCGGTGACGACGGCCTGCTTGCGCAGCTCGCTGGCACGCGCGGCGATCGCCTCATGCTCGTCCGCGGAGTCCTCGTCGATGAGCACGGTGTATCGACCGCGGTCCACGCCGAGCACGCGAGCGACGACGGCATCCTCGTGCTCCGGCCTGGTCTTCGTGCGTGGCCGGTTCCCCTTGGGATTCGGTCGGATGCGCACCGACGTCTCGTCGTACTCGTCGTACGGCGTCTCCTCGTCGTCGGTGTCCCACCAGCTCACGCGACGGCGATCCTCACCCGACGAGCCCGTCGACGGAGTGACCGGATCCGGATGCCGTTCTCGATTCGGATCCCGAGACGAGGTCACGCCACAGCGCGGTGAACTGAGGCAGAGTCTTGTGCGTCGCCTCCACGCCGTGGACCTCAACACCCGGCACGGCGAGGCCGATCAGGGCGCCGCTGGTCGACATCCGATGGTCCTCGTAGCTGCGCCAGACGCCGCCGTGCAGCGGCCGGGGCGTCACGCGTAAGCCGTCCTCGAGCTCCTCGACCTCGCCGCCCAGGCCGTTGATCTCGGCGGCCAGCGCCGCCAGGCGATCTGTCTCGTGGTGGCGGATGTGTCCGATCCCCGTGATCGTGCTGGGGGAATCCGCCAGCGCCGCCAGAGCTGTCACCGTGGGTGCGAGTTCGCCACCCGTTGAGAGGTCCAGCTCCACGCCGCGGATGCCGTCGCCGCCGCGCACGGTCAGCGATCCGTTCGAACGCTCCACCGTCGCGCCGAACGCGGGGAGGATGTCGGCGAGGTCGGCGCCGACCTGGGTCGTGACATCCGGCCATCCCGTGATGGTCACGCTGCCGCCGGTCACGAGTGCCGCCGCGAGGAATGGCGCCGCATTGGACAGGTCGGGCTCGATGTCGACGTCGCGACCGCCGATGGCACCGGAGGCGACCACCCATTCACCGACGGCCGGAGACTGCACGTCGACCCCTCGGCGGCGCAGAGCGTCGATCGTCATCTCGATGTGCGGGAGGCTGGGCAGCCGCTCGCCGACATGCTTCAGGTGCAAGCCGTTCTCGAAACGCGCAGCGGAGAGCAGAAGCGCCGACACGAACTGGCTGGACGCCGACGCATCGATCTCGATGGACCCGCCGGTCACGGTGCCCGTGCCGTGCACGGTGAACGGAAGGCCGCCGCGACCCGAATCGTCGATGTCGACGCCGAGCGCACGGAGTGCCGTCACGATGCCGCCCATCGGACGTCCGCGCGCGGAGTCCTCGGCGTCGAAGACCGTCGGGCCCAGGCCGAGCGCAGCGACCGGCGGCACGAACCGCATCACCGTCCCGGCTTGACCGCAGTCGATCGTCGTGCTGCCGGTGATCTCGCCAGGCGTGACGAGCCAGTCCGATCCGAATCCGCCGGATCCCTCGCGATCCTCGATGCGGGTGCCGAGGGCGCGCAGGGCGCCCACCATGTTGGCACTGTCCTTGGAATGCAGGGGTGCTCGAAGAAGGGACGGAGCATCCGCCAGCGCGGCGAGCACGAGCTCGCGGTTCGTGATCGATTTCGAGCCCGGAAGCGAGAGGGTGGAGCGCAGCGGCGCGTCGGCCGTTGGGGCGGCCCAGAGCGTCGGCGGCTCTTCCGGACGATTGTCACCGTACGGATCGAAGTCCGGTGCGGAATATTTCGAGATCAGCATCGATTGTCAAGAGTAACGATCTTGCGAGACCACCAGGCCGGAAGGCTGAGGCATCGCAGGAGTCGAGACCCAGTCGAGATGCCGTCCCGAGAGGAGCACACGGATGCCGCAGGCACTGCTGAGCGCACCCGTCACCTCGTCGACGCGCCGACTCGCGGCACGAGCCGCCGCGGGCATCCGCCGCTCGGAGAGCCCGAAGGTGCCCGGCCTAGACTGGGCGGTGATGTCGACTCCAATCGAGGGATCCACCCCCGCCGCGAATTCTGCAGACCAGGGGGCAGGCCAGGATCTGGGCGCCCTGTTCGAAGAGCAGGCCCTGCCGTTCATGGACCAGCTGTACGCGGCCGCACTGCGCATGACGCGCAACCCGGCTGACGCGCAGGATCTCGTCCAGGAGACGTTCGTCAAGGCTTACGCGGCGTTCGCCCAGTTCAAGCAGGGCACGAACCTGAAGGCCTGGCTCTACCGCATCCTGACGAACACGTTCATCAACACGTACCGCAAGAAGCAGCGCGAGCCGTACCAGAACGCGATCGACGATCTTGAGGACTGGCAGCTCGGCGGTGCGACGTCGACCACCTCGTCGAGTTCGCGCTCGGCGGAGGCAGAGGCCATCGACCACCTCCCCGATTCCGACGTGAAGAACGCGCTTCAGTCCATCCCGGAGGATTTCCGTCTGGCGGTGTACCTGGCCGACGTCGAGGGGTTCTCCTACCAGGAGATCGCCGACATCATGAAGACCCCGATCGGCACCGTGATGAGCCGTCTGCACCGTGGCAGGCGAATGCTCCGCGAGCTGTTGACGGATTACGCGCACGAGCGCGGCCTCAGTGCCGTTCGAGAGAACAGTGCCGTTCGAGAGAGCGGTGCCGTTCGAGACAGCGGCGCGGCCGCGTCGACGAGACCGGCCGACCCGAAGGTCAGCGCCGTGCAGAACACCGGGAGCACCAGATGAGCGACTGCGGCTGCGACAAGGCCAAGAAAGACATCGAGGAATACCTGCACAACGAGCTGCAGGCCGACGACGCGGCGGACATCCGCGACCACCTCGCCAACTGTGACGACTGCCAGAGCGAGGTGCACGTCGGGATCGTGCTCACCGAAGTCGTGCAGCGTGCCTGCAAGGAGACAGCCCCCGAGCAGCTTCGAGTGCAGGTTCTGGCACAGCTGCGCAGCATCCAGGCGACGCACCTGGGCTGAGCAGCGACGCGAAGCCGCACGCGCCCCGCTCCGCACACGCGAGCAGGGCGCCGCGTCGACGAGGACATCCTGGACTCCTCGGCCGCAATGATCCACCCCAAGGTCCAGCTCAACTCGCTGTCCGCCGAGCTGCTGGTGGCCCCGGAGAACGATGCGTTGCATACTCGCCAGGTGCCGACGAGTCGACCGAAGACGGCGAGCTCGACTGCATATTCCAGAGCGGACGCAGGCGCGATGAGGCTGCGCTCGAGGTTCATGGAACGACGATGCGGACGGCGGCCGACGCGCCTTCAGAACGCCATCGGCGAAAGACGAGGAGCCGGACGAACCCTCGTTCATCCGGCCCCTTCCGCCTACCTGAGCGCTACAGCGTCGTCGCCCGCTTCAGCAGCTCGGTCTGCTCCTGTGCGTGGCGCTTCGCCGATCCCGTCGCGGGGGAAGCGGATGCCGCACGCGAGAACACGCCGAACGGCGGCAGACCCGCCTTCGCGGCCTCGAGGGCCATGTAGATCCATGCGCCCTGGTTCTCCGGCTCGTCCTGCAGCCAGAAGAACTCCGCATTCGGATACGAGGCCAGCGTGGAGCGCAGCTCCTCAGCCGGGAACGGGTAGAACTGCTCGACGCGAACCAGGGCGATCTCGTCGTTCGGGTTCTTCTCGAGTTCCGCCTTCGCGTCGTAGTAGACCTTGCCCGCCATGACGAGCACGCGCTTCACCGCGGCCTTGTCGACCTCGCGCGGGTCGTCGAGCACGGGTTGGAACGAACCGGACGTGAAGTCCGACAGGTCGCTCGTCGCGCCGCGCAGGCGGAGCATCGCCTTCGGCGTGAACACCACGAGCGGCTTGCGCGGCCGGGCGTAGGCCTGACGGCGCAGCAGGTGGAAGTACGACGCGGGCGTCGACGGACGCGCCACCGTCATGTTGTTCTCCGCGCACAGCTGCAGGTAACGCTCGATGCGTGCCGACGAGTGGTCGGGGCCCTGGCCCTCGTAGCCGTGCGGAAGCAGGAGCACGAGAGACGAACGCTGTCCCCACTTCTGCTCGGCAGAGGAGATGAACTCGTCGATCACGGTCTGCGCGCCGTTCGCGAAGTCGCCGAACTGCGCCTCCCACAGCACGAGGGCGTCAGGACGCTCGACCGAGTAGCCGTACTCGAAGCCCATCGCGGCGTACTCGCTGAGCAGCGAGTCGTAGATCCAGAACTTCGCCTGGTTGTCGCTGAGGTTCGCCAGCGGCAGCCACTCCTGACCGTTCACGCGGTCGTGGAGCACGGCCTGGCGCTGCACGAAGGTGCCGCGCTGCGAGTCCTGGCCGACGAGACGGACCGGCGTGCCCTCCAGCAGCACGGACCCGAGGGCGAGCAGCTCACCCATCGCCCAGTCGATGCCGCCGTTGCGGGTCATCTCCACGCGCTTGGTCAGCAGTTGCTGCAGCTTCGGGTGCACGGTGAATCCGGCCGGCTTGTTGTCGAACGCCTGGCCGATGGTCTGGATGACCTGCTCGGTGACGCCGGTCGTCGCGAGTTCGCCGCGCGCGGCATCCTGCTGAGCGTCGGGACGCTCGAGGTCGTTGATCGCGTTCGGGTCGCCGGAGATGACGGGGATGGACCCGGTCTGCGCCGCGTGCGTTTCCGCGAACGCGCGCTCCAGACGATCCTGGAAGTCCTGGTGCGCCTCTTCGTACTCCGCCTCGGAGATGTCGCCGCGACCCACCAGAGCCTCCGTGTAGAGGCGACGGACGGAACGCTTCGCCTCGATGAGGTTGTACATCAGCGGCTGCGTCATCGACGGGTCGTCGCCCTCATTGTGCCCGCGTCGGCGGTAGCAGATGAGGTCGATGACGACGTCTTTCTTGAATTCCTGGCGGAACTTGTACGCCAGCTCGGCGACACGCACGACGGCCTCTGGGTCGTCGCCGTTCACGTGGAAGATGGGCGCCTGGATCGTCTTGGCCACGTCGGTGGAGTAGACCGACGTGCGGCCCTCGCTCGGCGGCGTGGTGAATCCGACCTGGTTGTTGATGTTGACGTGGATGGTGCCGCCCGTGCGGTACGCCCGCAGCTGCGACATCTGCATGGTCTCCACCACGATGCCCTGGCCCGCCATGGCGGCGTCACCGTGGATGAGGATCGGCAGCGTGAGGAACGTGCCTGCCGGACGACGATCCTGCTTGGCGCGCGCGATGCCCTCGAGCACGCCGTCGACGACCTCGAGGTGCGACGGGTTCGCCGCGAGGTAGACCGCGATCTCCTCGCCGGCGGCACCCGTGAAGGTGCCCTCTGTGCCGAGGTGGTACTTCACGTCGCCGGACCCGCCGACGGTGCGCGGATCCTGGGTTCCCTCGAACTCGCGGAAGATCTGACCGTACGTCTTGCCCGCGATGTTCGTGAGCACGTTGAGCCGGCCGCGGTGCGCCATGCCGATGGCGACTTCGTCCAGACCCTCCTGCGCGGCCTCCTGGAGGATGGCGTCGAGCAGCGCGATCGTTGACTCACCGCCCTCGAGGCTGAAGCGCTTCTGACCGACGTACTTGGTCTGCAGGAACGTCTCGAACGCCTCTGCCTCGTTGAGCTTGCGCAGGATGCGCAGCTGCTCGTCGTGCGTGGGCTTCTCGTACGGCACCTCGACGTGGTCCTGGATCCACTTGCGCTGGGCGGGATCCTGGATGTGCATGTACTCGATGCCCACCGTGCGGCAGTACGAGTCGCGCAGCACGCCGAGGATGTCGCGCAGCAGCATCGTGTGTTTGTCGCCGCCGAAGCGTCCCGTGACGAACTGTCGGTCGAGGTCCCAGAACGTGAGGCCGTGCGAGGCGATCTCGAGGTCGGGGTGGGTGCGCTGCTTGTACTCGAGCGGGTCGATGTCGGCCATGAGGTGGCCGCGCACGCGGAATGCGTTGATGAGCTCCTGCACGCGGGCCGTCTTGTCGACGGAGCTGGCCAGGTCGACGCTGATGTCTTCGGCCCAGTGGATCGGGTCGTAGGGGATGCGCAGGGCGGAGAAGATGTCCTCGTAGAAGTCGTGCTGCCCGGTGAGGAGCTCGTGCACGATCTTCAGGAACTCGCCGGAACCCGCACCCTGGATGACGCGGTGGTCGTACGTGCTGGTCAGCGTGATCGTCTTGCCGATGCCCAGCGTGGTGAGCGTCTTCAGGCTGGATCCCTGGAATTCCGCCGGGTACTCGAGGGCGCCGGCGCCGATGATGCAGCCCTGGCCCTTCATGAGGCGGGGCACGGAGTGCACGGTGCCGATGCCGCCCGGGTTCGTGAGGGAGATGCTCGCGCCGCTGAAGTCATCCGCCGTGAGCTTGTTGCCGCGGGCGCGCTTCACCAGGTCTTCGTATGCGGACAGGTATTCGCCGAAGGTGAGCGACTCGGCGCGCTTGATGGCGGGAACGAGGAGGGCGCGGGATCCGTCGGGCTTCGGGATGTCGATCGCGATGCCCAGGCCGACGTGCGCCGGAGCGATCACCGACGGCTTGCCGTCGACGACGTCGTAGTAGACGTTCTGGCTCGGGAACTCCTTGAGCGCCTGGATCAGCGCCCATCCGATGAGGTGCGTGAAGCTGACCTTGCCGCCGCGCGTTCGCGACATGTGGTTGTTGATCACGATGCGGTTGTCGATCATCAGCTTCGCCGGGATGGTGCGCACGCTGGTCGCCGTCGGCACCGTGAGGCTGACGTCCATGTTGCTGGCGAGTGTCTTCGCCATGCCGCGCAGCGGGGTGGCGACGGGCTGACGCTCCTCCTCGCCCTCTTCCTCGGCGCGCACGACGGACTGCGGAGAGGTCACGGGAGCGTCAGCGGGGACCGGTGCGGGGCGCGGCGCGGCGGAGGTGGTGCGGGCGACGGGCTGGGTCGCGGAAGCGGCGTCCGTCTGAGCCGGGGATGCCGCGGGCGCCGGCGGCACGGGAGTCGTCGACGCGGGTGCCGCGGCGGCAGCGGTCGGCTGCTGCTGCGCGGCCTGCTGTCCGGCTGCCGGCTGCGCTGCGGGCGCAGGAGCGACCACGGCCGGTGTCGCGGCCGGAGCGGACGCCTCGGGAGCGGATGCAGCGGGCTGAGTCTGAGCGGACGGCGCCGCATCGGGGGCCGGCCTGTTGGCGGCCTCGGCCTTGCCGGGCGTGTAGGCCTCCAAGATGGGCCACCACGACCTGTCGACCGAATTCTTGTCGACGACGTACTGCTCGTAGAGTTCGTCGACGAGCCATTCGTTGGCTCCGAACTCTCCCGATGCTCCCTCGTCTGTTCCTACCCCGGTCAACTGGCTCGACACAGCCGTTCGCCCACTCTCTTCGTTGATTGGAATCTCCGCCGGACGGGATCGCTGAGGGCACAGGCGATGGGCCGTTCCGGCCAGTCATCAAGCCTAATCGAATCGTCTGAAGCCCGTTGTCAGGCGCGGCGTTGACGTCACCCGCACATCGCAGCTGAACCTCCTCAGCGACCGGACCCGACGGGGGAGAACGAGGGGCTGCATGGCATCCGAGCGCCCGTCGACGACAGTCACGGTACGGTCACGATGCCGACTCGGCGATGCACGGGCGCGCACCCGGGTTAACAGGGCGGCCGAGCCGTCTCGTGCGAGGCGCATGCGAATGCGAGCGTGTCGGGCCCGTCGCGTTGCGGCCGCGCCGCTCAGGCGCTCAATGGGTTCGGTCATCCGAGCATGCTCCGGTGACTCTCACCCCAATCGCCTCTAACGTGGGGTTCATGCAGTTCTATGGCACGGCGCCGACGCACGACCTGACCTATTCGGACGTCTTCCTCGTACCCAGCAGATCCGACGTGACGAGCCGCCTCGATGTGTCGCTCGCTCCGGAGGACGGCACGGGAGCCACGATCCCGATCGTCTCCGCCAACATGAACTCGGTGACCGGTCCACGCCTGGCGGCCACCCTCGCGCGCCGCGGCGGGCTGGGCGTGCTGCCACAGGACATGCACCCGCAGGACCTCGAGGCGGCGATCGACTGGGTCAAGGCGCAGCCGGTGGTCTTCGATTCGTCGTTCGTGATGAGCCCCGACGAGACCGTCGCAGACGCGCTTCAGGTCGTACCGCCGCTGGCCGGGCACGGCATCGTGTTGCACGACGCGGACGACAGATACGTCGGATGCCTCGCCGCAGTCGACCTCGCCGCAGCCCTTCCCGACGCGCGGCTCGGCGAACTGCTGCACGGCTCTCTCGCCTCCATCGACGCCGAGGACGTGCCGGACGCCCGCGCCGCCTTCGACCTGCTGGCCGCTGCGGACCTCGACTTCGCACCGGTGCTCGACCATGGTCGCGTGATCGGCACGGTCGGCCGCACCAGCGCGCTGCGCTCCACGATCTACCGGCCGGCCCTCGACGCTCACGGCCGGCTCCGGGTCGCAGCAGCCATCGGCATCAACGGCGACGTCGAGGGACGCGCCCGCGCTCTCGTCGCATCCGGCGTGGACGTGCTCGTGCTCGACACCGCTCACGGCGATCAGGACGGCATGCGTCGCGCGATCCACACGGTCGCGCGCCTCGGGCTCGGCGTGCCGCTCGTGGCCGGGAACGTGGTGACGGAGCAGGCGGTGCGCGATCTCGTCGCGGCGGGTGCGGACATCCTCAAGGTCGGAGTCGGGCCCGGCGCCATGTGCACGACGCGCATGATGACCGCCGTCGGACGTCCGCAGTTCTCCGCCGTGCTCGAGACGAGCGCGACGGCCCGCGAGCTGGGCGCGCACGTGTGGGCGGATGGCGGAGTGCGGTATCCGCGCGACGTGGCGCTCGCGCTCGCCGCGGGCGGCGCATCCGTGATGATCGGATCGTGGTTCGCGGGAACCGTCGAGGCGCCGGGACGTCTGCAGAGCGACGAGGCGGGCGGCCTCTACAAGGAGAGCTGGGGCATGGCGTCGACGAAGGCCGTTCAGCAGCGATTCGAACGGCTCGACCCGTACGAGAGGGCACGCAAGGAGCTCTTCGCCGAGGGCATCTCCAGCTCGCGCATCTACCTCGACCCGCTGCGGCCGTCGGTGGAGGACCTGCTGGACATGATCACCACCGGCCTGCGCAGTTCGTTCACCTACGCGGGGGCGCGCACGCTCAAGGAATTCCACGACCGCGCGCTGGTGGGCATCCAGTCCGCGGCCGGCTACGAGGAGGGCAAGGCGCTCCCGGTCAGCTGGTAGCAGCCGGTCAGCCGGCGGTCGCATTCGCGGCGCGCACCCGCAGGTCGCGGGCCAGGTGGTCGCGACGCTCGAGCACGAGGCGGCGCAGCGCGGCGGGCGCCTCCTGGTTGTCGGCGAGCCAGGAGTCGACGGCATCCGTCGACTCCGACCTCGGGAACAGGCCGACGACGATGCGTTCGGCGAGCTCGATGCTCCGGGTTGCCCACACGTCGGTCAGCGACGCGTAGTACTCCGGGTCGTGGGCGACGGTCAGATCCCGGGTCGCACCGGCGCGGAAACCCGCGATCGTCGCGTCGAGCTCGTCGTTGCTGAGGGTGAGGTCGTCGAGGGCGGAGCGCCAGACGGCATCCTTCACGTCTCGGTCGGGCCGTGCCGCCAGGGCGCCGGTGAGCGCCGTGCGCCCGGATGCCGTGTCGTCGCGTTCCAGCTCGCCTCGCAGTTCCGCCTCGGTCGCGTCGCCGGTGGCGGAGACGGCCGTCCAGAACGACCAGCGCAGGTCGGGATCCAACGGCAGGCCGTCCGGAGCGGGCGTCGTGCCGAGCAGCAGGCCGCGGATGTCCTGCGCGTGCGCGCCGTCGTAGGCAGCGGCATCCGCCGTCGCTCGCGCCCACGCCAGCTGCCGGTCGCTCGCCGGCGCAGAGGCCAGGAGGTTCGACCACGTCGTCTCCAGCCAGTCGGATGCACGGCTCGCCCGGTCCTCATCGGGCACGTAGTGCTGCACCGTGAACAGGGCGTTGCCCAGCACGGCGGTCAGCAGCGCCACATCGGTCTCGGCCGTCGCGTGGGCGCCGACGATCTCGAGGTAGACGTCGGCCGGCAGCACGCCGTCGCGGGTGGCGTTCCAGAGCGACGACCACAGAAGACCCCGAGCGAGTGGGTCGGCCACGCGACTCAGAGAGTGGCGCACCGTGCGCAGCGACTCGTCGTCGACCCGGACCTTGGCGTACGTGAGGTCGTCGTCGTTCACCAGCACGAGCTCGGCGCCGCCGTTCAGCGCCACGGGCTCGCCGGACAGGTCGACGCCGTGCTGGCGCACACGCACGATCGCACCTGAGGCGTCGGCGTCATACCAGCCGACGGCGAGTCGGTGCGGACGATCGTCCGACGGCACGAGCCGGACATCCCGCACGTCTCGTTCGAGCTCGAGCGTCGTCATCCCCGTCGTCTCCAGCCAAGCCTTCGACCAGGCGCCGAGATCGCGACCGGAGGTCTGCTCAAGCGCCCTGAGCAGGTCCGCAAGGGTGGTGTTCCCGAAGGCGTGGGCACGGAAGTATCGACGCGCGCCCTCGAAGAACGCGTCCCTGCCGACATACGCGACGAGCTGCTTCAGCACGGAAGCGCCCTTGGCGTAGGTGATCCCGTCGAAGTTGAGCTTCGCCGCCTCCAGGTCCACGATGTCCGCCACGATCGGATGCGTCGTCGGCAGCTGATCCTGCAGGTATGCCCAGGCCTTTCGCCGGTTCGCGAACGCGACCCAGGCATCCGTGAACTCGGTGGCCTCCGCCGTCGCGAGCGTGCCCATGAAGTCCGCGAAGGATTCCTTCAGCCACAGGTCGTCCCACCAGCGCATGGTCACCAGGTCGCCGAACCACATGTGTGCCATCTCGTGCAGGATCGTCGTCGCGCGAGCCTCGTGCTGCGCCCTGGTCGCCGCGCCGCGGAAGACGTAGCGCTCCGTGAAGGTGACGCATCCGGGATTCTCCATCGCACCGAGGTTGTACTCGGGCACGAAGACCTGGTCGTACTTGCCCCACGGATACGGATATCCGAAGTGTTCCGCGTAGAAGTCCATGCCCTGGCGGGTCACCTCGAGGATCTCGTCCGCATCCAGGTGCTCGGCCAGCGACGCCCGGCAGTAGACACCGAGCGGAACGTCGAGACCGTTGCCACTCCATCCGCCCTCGACGCGGTGGTATGGCCCTGCGATCACGGCCGTGATGTAGGTGGAGATCGGCAGCGTGGGGCCGAACGTGACGGTCTGCGTGCCGTCCGCGGCATCCCTGGCGATCGCGTTCCGATTGGAGAGCACCGTCCACGGCTCGGGGGCGTGCACCGTGAAGACGAAAGGCGCCTTCAGATCGGGCTGCTCGAAGCAGGCGAAAACGCGACGGGCATCCGCCGGCTCGTACTGCGTGTAGAGGTAGGTCTCGCCGTCGACGGGGTCGACGAACCGGTGCATGCCCTCGCCGGAGCGGCTGTAGTCGGCCGTTGCCCGGATGACCACAGCGCTGGACGCCGTCAGCCCGTCGAGGAGGATGCGTGCGCCGTCGTAGCGAACGGGAATCGCCCGACCGTTCACGGAGACGGATTCGACGGCGCTGCCGACGAAGTCCAGCCAGGTCGAGGAGACTCTCGCGTCGAGCTCGACGGTCGTCGACGTCGTGAAGCCGGTCGTCGCCGCATCCGACGCGCTCGTCAGATCGAGTTCGACGAGATACGAACGGACCGTGATGTCGCGTGAGCGGGTGGTGGTCTCGGCGCGCGTGAGGTTGGCGGAGCTCATCCCTTCATCGTTCCACGGACGTAGGACGACGCCGGGGTGCACCGGCGATTGCGCCAGCCGGAGGGCCGGGCGTGGGCCAGATGGTGTTGACGAGTGTGCGACGCCCACGGCCGGATCCGCGGCACACCGCACCAAGTGCACTGCCGCGAGGATCGTGACGGATCACCGACGCACGAGTGGAAGGCCCACCTCCGCCCCCGCAAGCAGATTGGAGGTGAATCGTTCGATGTCTGCGACGAGATCGCGGTGTGCTCGCGGGTGGGGGACTTCGTCGCGGACGGTGTCGAGCACCGTCTGCAGCGTCTCCGCGGCATGGCGGCCCGCGTCAGCAAGACCCCAGCTACGCCCTTCGGCTTCGAGATGTGCAGCAGTGATCACGGCGTGCCGATATTCGCCACCGACGGCGAGTGCGAGTTCCCCGTCGTTCGGCTGATGCGACTGCGGTACAACATCGTATGCCGGTGCGAGCGTCACCGCGGAGTCCAGCGGATGCAGCACCGAAATGTTCTTGGTGTGGAGATCGAGGTTGCCGATCGCGACCGAGACCACGACGAGTCTGAACAACCGCTCGAGCGACTCGCGATCACCCTGACCCGAGAAGACCCGTGCGATCCGCTCCAGGCTCACTCTGCCTCCGTACTTCTGGTACTTCTCGTTGCCGGTCGCACCGAGGATCTGACTGAAGTCTTCTTGGTGGATACGTCCCTGCGGAGCATTCGGTGCCCGGTCGTATCGCTCGATGACAAGGGCCGGGATGCCGTCGAACTCTTCGATAAGGGTCTGGTAGGCGGTGAGCCCGCTCGCGCGTGCTATCCGGGCGCCGAATTCTTCGTCGTAGATGGATGTCGGCTGGTCGTCGGATTGCGGCTTGAGTATGTGGGTGGACGGCCATCCGTCGATGACCCGGTTCCAGCCGGCGTCGGTTGTGGCCAGCACGATCTTGTCCTGCACACCCGCAAGCGACGTCTTTCCGCCGAAGGGCTTGTTGCCGAGCGGATTGGCGCGTACGTGCCGAAGCATGTCTCCCACACCGGCGTCGTCGAGGAGTTCGATAGATGGCTGTCTCGGCTCACCTGGACGGTCAGGATCCCAGATCTGAAGTGCGCCGGCGACGTCGCGGCCGTAGGCCCGGAGCAACCCGAGCACGTCGTATTCAGCCACTGTCGCCTCATGTGCCATCGCGGCGAGCATCCTGCCCTCCGGCAGCAGCTCACGAAAGAATGTCTGCCGCCGCTGCTTTCGCGCTCGCACAGCCACCGCGGTGAAGGGGATCGCGAGCGACAGCATCTGGCTGTCGATCCCGAAGCGTTCGACCGCAGCCGGAGCGGTGACGAAGTCGAAGTCGCGCCAACTGCCGGTCAACACCCCGGCCTGTGAACCGTAAAGCTCGACAGTGAGCTCAGTCATGATCGTCGTTCGGCGTGATGGTCGCCGACAGCGTCATTCCGGTTTCGCGCATGGCGGCGAACAACCGCTCCATGACGATGGAGGGCTTGCCCGATTCGAGCTCCCAGACGTATTTCTGGGTGGTCCCCAATCGGCGTGCAAGCTCTCGCTGGCTCAATCCGGCCAGAAGGCGTGCTTGTTGGAGGATGCGCCCGAGCGATTCGGCGCTGGTCACTGCACCCGTGTACGCCATTGCCACCTCCGACTCCGATATCGACGTCAGTCTACGTGACTACATTTTCAACGTCAAGGGATGCGACGTGGATATCGACGTCTGGCGAATGGTCACGAGGGTCAGCCGTGTATCGCATCCGGGCGGCACCTCGTCACGCGTTCTCACACCGAGGCGCTCCGCTTCCGCACAGTCGCCCCGGTATAGCCTTGTGCCACGATGGATGACCCTCCCAGTACGCCGTCCGCGTCTTCCACCATCCCAGCCAGGGGGCGGTGACCGTGCTGTCCGAATGGCTCATGCTCGCAGCGGGCGTCGTGCTCACCGTCGGAACGGGATTCTTCGTCGCCAGCGAGTTCGCGCTCGTCAACCTCGACCGGGCGGATCTCGAGGCCCGGAGGGATCGCGGTGAGACGCGCCTCGGCATGACGATCGCCGCGCTGAAGATCACCTCGACCCATCTCTCCAGCGCGCAGCTCGGCATCACGCTGACCACCCTGCTCACCGGTTATCTGATGGAGCCGTCCATCTCGTCCCTCCTGGCCGGTCCGCTCGCCGGCATCGGGGTTCCGGCCGCGGCCGTGCCGCCGATCGGCACGATCGTGGGCATCGTCATCGCCACGCTGGTGTCGATGATCCTCGGCGAGCTCGTGCCGAAGGGCTTCGCGCTCGCCCTGCCGCGCGCGACGGCGAAGATCGTGATCCCGTTCCAGACCGCGTTCACCGCGGTGTTCCGTCCGGCGGTGTTCGTGCTGAACGCGAGCGCGAACGGCGTGCTGCGGATGTTCGGGGTCGAGCCGAAAGAGGAGCTCTCGGGGGCGCGCAGTGCGGAGGAACTCGCATCCCTCGTACGCAGATCTGCGAAGGCCGGGGTGCTCGAGTCGGACACCGCCACTCTGCTCGGACGCACGTTGCGCTTCTCGGAACACACGGCATCCGACGTCATGACGCCGAGGCCGCGGGTCGCGAGCGTGCATCGGTCGGACCCGGCGACCGAGATCCTGGCGCTCGCCAGGCAGACCGGGTTCTCACGGTTCCCGGTGATCGACGACGACATCGACGACATCGTCGGAGTCGTGCACGTGAAGCAGGCGGTCGCGGTGCCGATCGAGCGCAGGGCGCTGGTGCCGGCATCCGCTCTGCAGACGGATGCTGTGCGCGTGCCGGAGACGATGACGCTCGACACCCTGCTCGGCGAGTTGCGCGGCAAGGGCTACCAGCTGGCCATCGTCGTCGACGAGTACGGCGGAACGGCGGGCGTCGCCACTCTCGAGGATCTCGTCGAGGAGCTCGTCGGGGAGGTGGCCGACGAGCACGACCGCACGAAGGCGGACATCGTCCGCGGGGTCGGATCCATCACGATCTCCGGGATGCTGCGCCCCGACGAGCTCGAGGACCGCACCGGCATTCGCATTCCGGACGACGGACCGTACGAGACCGTCGCCGGCTACGTGATGAACGAGCTGGACAGGCTGCCCGTCGTCGGCGACTCGGTGCACGTGGACGGCGGGGTGCTGCGCGTCGAGCGTCTCGACGGGCGCCGCGTCGACACGCTCCGCTTCACCCCTGATCCGGACCGCGAGTCGCGCCGTGCGGGCGACGCGGACGCGGAGCGGTCGGAACGCTCGGAGCGGTCGGAACGCTCGGAGCGGTCTGAACGGTCTGAACGGTCTGAACGGGAGGGTAACCGTGGCTGACTGGATCGGGATACTGCTGCTCGTCATCCTGCTGGCCGGCAACGCGTTCTTCGTGGGCGCCGAGTTCGCCGTCATGTCCGCCAGGCGCTCGCAGATCGAGCCGAAGGCCGAGCAGGGCAGCCGCGCCGCGCGCACGGCGCTCTGGGCCATGGAGCACGCGACGCTCATGCTCGCGACCACGCAGCTCGGGATCACGGTCTGCTCGCTGCTGATCCTCAACGTGTCGGAACCCGCGATCCATCACGTTCTCGAGGCGCCGCTGAAGCTCACCGGGCTCTCGGATGCCTGGATCGGCGGCATCGCGTTCGCGATCGCGCTCGTGCTTGTCACGTTCCTGCACGTCGTTTTCGGCGAGATGGTGCCGAAGAACCTGTCGTTCTCGATGCCGGACAGGGCTGCCATCATGCTCGCTCCGCCGCTCGTCGGCGTCGCCAGAGTCTTCCGGCCCATCGTCGTCGCGCTCAACAGCACGTCCAACGGCATCGTTCGGCTGTTCGGCGTGAAGCCCGTGAACGAAGCGGTCAGCACGTTCACGCTCGACGAGGTCGCCACCATCGTCGACCAGTCGACGCGCGAGGGCGTGCTCACCGACCGCACCGGCACACTCAGCAACGCGTTCGAGTTCTCCGCCAAGAAGGTGCGGGATGTCGCTCTCGGCCTGCAGACGCTCGTCTGCCTTCCCGAAACGGCCACGCCTGCCGATCTCGAGCGCGCCGTCGCCAAGCACGGCTTCTCTCGTTACGTGATCGTGGATGCCGCGGACGAGCCCGTCGGATACCTCCACCTCAAAGACGTGCTCGACCTGGAACATGACGGCTACACCGACCCCATCCCGCCCGAACGGTTCCGCCAGCTCATCGCGCTCGAGCCCGACGCAGACATCGAGGACGCGCTCGGCATCATGCGGCGCTCCGGCGGACACGTCGGCCGCAGTGTCGCCCCGGACGGCGAGACCGTCGGGGTCGTGTTCCTCGAGGACATCATCGAGGAGCTCGTGGGCGAGGTGCAGGACGCGACTCGGCGAGAGTGATCCCGGCAGCCCTCTCTGCGCTGAGCCGATCGGAGAGCTGGGGAAGGAAGCGGCATGCAGCAGACTGGCGTGATGACCTCACGCAGCTCCGTGCTTCTGACCGGCGTCGGACGATCCTCGAGCATCGCGCACGGCATCGCCCGCACGCTCGCGGCCGACGGCTGGGATCTCGCGCTGACCACGTGGACGAGGTACGACGACACCGCCGGATACGGGGGTGGCAGCCGTGACGTCGCGGACCTCGTCGCCGACCTGACTTCCGCGGGAGCTCGTGTGTGCCTGATCGACGCGGATCTCGCCGATCCCGACGTCCCCGCACGGGTCGTTCGCGAGGCCGCCGACTCGTTCGGTGGACTCGACGCTCTCGTGCTCTCGCATTCACAGAGCGTCGACTCCTCGATCCTGGACACGACGGTGGAGAGCTTCGACAAGCACTTCGCGGTCAACGTGCGTGCGGCGTGGTTGCTCATCCGCGAGTTCGCCAGGCTGGAGCGCGTCTCGGGACGCATCGTCGCTCTGACCAGCGACCACGTCGTGCACAACATGCCGTACGGCGCCAGCAAGGGCGCCCTGGACCGGCTCGTCGTCGCTGCCGCCGGTGAACTCGGACATCTCGGCATCACGGCGAACCTCGTCAACCCCGGCCCCGTCGACACCGGCTGGATGGACGACGAGACCCGAGCTGCCCTGACCGCCATGCAGCCAACGGGACGGCTCGGCTCGCCCCACGACGCGGCCAACCTCGTGAGCTTCCTGCTGTCGGATCAGGGGAGCTGGGTCACCGGCCAGCTCATCAAGAGCGACGGCGGTTTCTCCACGCACTGAGAATCGTGCGGCCATGTCCGGCCAGGGAGCGGGCACGACCGCTGCTCACCGCCAGCGGGCGCGAAGGTACTGCGGCGGCCAGTAGTCGAGGTCGACCCCCAGTTCGTGCGCCGCACGGAGCGGAAAGTGCGGGTCGCGCAGCAGTTCGCGGGCCAAGGACACGGCATCCGCTCGCCCCGATCGCACGATCTCCGCTGCCTGAGCCGGCTCCGTGATGATGCCCACCGCAGACACCGGCAGGCCCGTGGAGAGCTTGATCCGTTCGGCGAACGGTACCTGGTAGCCGGGACCGATCGGGATGTCGGCCTGCACGTTGCCACCCGACGAGATGTCGAAGAAGTCGGCGCCGGCCTCCGCGCACCAGCGGGCGACCGTCGCGCAGGCGTCGACGTCCCATCCCGTCGGCGCCCAATCGCTGGCCGAGAACCGCACGAAGAGCGGCAGTTCACCGATGACCGCCCGAACGGATGCCACGACCCGCAGCAGCAGGCGCGCCCGGTTCTCGAGGCTCCCGCCAAAGGCGTCCGTTCGCTGGTTGCTGGCGGGGGAGAGGAACTCGTGCAGCAGGTAGCCGTGCGCGGCGTGGAGCTCCACCATGCCGAAGCCGGCGCGGACGGCGCGAGTCGCGGCATCCGTGAAGTCGGACACGATCCGCTCGATGCCAACGGCATCGAGCTGGGTCGGCGTGGCGAACCCGTCGAACGCGATCGGCGACGGCGCGACGGTCTGCCAGCCGCCGTGCTCCGCGGGGATGGATCCGTGTCGGCCGTCCTCGCCCCACGGCGCCCACGTCGACGCCTTGCGTCCCGCGTGCGCGAGCTGGATGCCGGGCACGGCGCCCTGGGACGCGACGTACGCGGCGATCGGACGCCAGGCATCCGCCTGCTCGTCGTTCCAGATGCCGGTGTCCCGGTCGGAGATGCGACCCTCGGGCGAGACCGCTGTCGCCTCGGCGACGACCAGGGAGCTGCCGCCTGCTGCGATGGATCCCAGGTGCACGAGGTGCCACGACGTGGGGACGCCGTCGCGTGCCATGGCCGAGTACTGGCACATCGGCGCGGTGAAGATGCGGTTGCGCAGTCGGGTTCCGCGGATCTGGATCGGATCGAAGAGTTCGGACATGGAAGTTCCCTGCGATCAGTCTGCGAGTGAGGAGAGGAAGGCCCGGAGGTCGGCCGACCCCGTGAAGACGTGTCCCGTGATGCCGATCGCCTCCGCGCCCTCGACGTTCTCCGGCTTGTTGTCGATGAAGACCGCGTGCGCGGCGTCCACGCCCAGCTCGTCGAGCGCGTGGCGGAAGATGGCGGCATCCGGCTTGACCAACAGCAACTCGCCGGAGACGAAGACGCGCTCGAAGAGCGACCCGATCAGCCCCTGCCGGAAGTAGCTGCCGAAGTCGGCGCCCGCGTTCGAGAGGAGCGCGAGGCGGGTGCCGCCGTCGCGAAGGTCGACGAGCACGTCGATCGTGCCGGGATCCACGCTCAGCCAGCCCCGGAAATCCGTGACCCAGAGCAGGTGCAGCGTGCTCTCCGACCAGTGCGCGCCGGTGTCGGCCTCGATCCGGCGCCAGTAGTCGTGGATGCTCACCGTGCCCTGATCGAGACCCTCGCGATGCCGCCAGTACGACGCCCAGAACCCGTCCGGATCGACCCCGGCCACCTCCACGAGCGCCTCCCGGTCCGCCTCGCTCGGGCTGAGGGAGATCACCTCGCCGTAATCGAAGATGACCACGCGGCCTGGCAGGGAGATGGGCATGGGAAGCCTTTCGTCGACGTGCGTTGAAAACCTATCGTGATGGCATGGACACCGACGCAGAGCACGATGGCCGCCAGTCAGCACGTCAGCGCTGGACGCTCGACGACTGTCGGGACTGGATCGCCGTGCCGGGCGTCGACGACGACAAGTACTCGCGCGGGGTGCTCGGCATGGTCACCGGATCCGATCGGTATCCGGGAGCTGCGGTGCTCGGGGCCGAGGCGGCGGCGCGCACGGGCGTGGGAATGATCCGCTACGTCGGCGACGACGTTCCGGCCGCGCTGATCCTGCAGCGTCGGCCCGAGGTCGTCACGGTCGGCGGGCGAGTGCAGGCCTGGCTGCTCGGATCAGGCATGGATGCCGCTCACCGCGACCCTGCCGCCACCGACCGCCTGCGCTCGGCGCTCGCCGAAGGCGTTCCGGCCGTCATCGATGCGGGAGCCCTGGATCTCGTGTCGGAGGCACGCGGTCCGGTCGTCGTCACCCCGCACTATCGCGAGCTGTCCCGACTGCTCGCGGACGGCGGTGTGACGGCATCCGCCTCCGACATCGCGGCGGATCCCGCAGCCTGGGCAGCGCGCGCCGCCCGCGCGACCGGAACGGTCGTGCTGCTCAAGGGACATGTGACGCACGTGGCCGCCCCGTCGGGCGAGGTGGTGGACGTCAGCACAGGACCGGATGCCGGCTGGCTCGCCACCGCGGGAAGCGGCGACGTGCTCGGCGGCATCCTCGGGGCGCTCGTCGCCACCCAGGCCGATGCCGTCGCCGACGGCGGAGCGGATGCTCTGGCCCGCCTGGCAGCGACGGCCGCAGCTCTGCACGGTGCGGCGGCTGCCCTCGCGAGTTCTCGGCAGGCCGGCGGGCCGATCGCCGCCCTGGACGTCGCGGACGCGGTCTCGACGGCGATCGGGACAGCGCTCGCACGCTGATCCCACCGTGGCCGGAGGCTGATGGCGGGCTGATGGCGGCGTGATCTCCCCGATGACACCATGCCGGCCCGCGTCAGGAGCGATGGCTCCGGGTCGGTAGCATTTACGACTATGGCGACCGACACCGCGACCGAGGGGTCGTCCGGCACTGCGTCCGACGGGACGCCCGGCGCGCGCGCAACCCTGTTGCGGCTGAGCCGCAACACCTACGCGCAGTGGGGTGCGTTCCTCCTCGTGCACGTCGTGCTCTGGCTGTGCGGCCTGTACGGAGCAGGGATGCCGCTCGGCGACATCACGATCGTCTACCGGCCCTGGGCGCAGGAGGCGCTGCTGGGCCATCAGTTCATGGGCGTGACGGCGCCGTGGGTGTATCCGCTCGTGGCGATGGTTCCGATCCTCATTCCGCTCATCGCGGGACCGGACAACTACGTCATGGCCTGGCTGGCCATGGTGACGGTGTTCGACGTGATTGCCTTCGCCGTGCTCATCACCCGCCGACGGAGCCGTGCGACGGCCGCAGCATGGTGGTGGCTCGCGTTCCTGCTGCTCCTCGGTCCTGTCGCACTCGGACGCCTGGATGCAGTGTCCGTCGCCATCGTCATCGTTGCGCTGGTCTGGCTCGCCGCACGGCCGCGCGTGGCCGCGGTGCTGCTGGCGGTGGCGACCTGGATCAAGGTGTGGCCGGCCGGCATCATCCTCGCCGTCGTGATCGCATCCCGCCGCCGGTGGCGCATGCTCGCATACGTGCTCGCCACGAGTGCAGTGATCGTGATCATCGGGGCGGCGTTCGGCGGGCTGACCGACCTGTTCAGCTTCGTGACGCAGCAGACGGGACGCGGACTCCAGATCGAGGCCCCGATCAGCGCGCCCTGGTTCTGGGCGGCGGCGCTGCACGTGCCCGGCAGCTTCATCTACTACGACCAGACGCTGCTGACGTTCCAGGTGATGGGTCGTGGCATCGACGTCGCCAGCGCCGCGATGACGATCGCGCTCGCCGTGGCCGTGATCGTCGTCGTGCTGATCGGGCTGCGCGCCGTGATGCGCAAGGCACCGACATCCCTCGTGCTGCCTCAGCTCTCGCTCGCGATCGTGACTTCCCTCATCGCCTTCAACAAGGTCGGGTCGCCGCAGTACATCGCGTGGCTTGCGGCACCCGTCGTGCTCGGCATCCTCATGTCCGGACGCCGGTTCCTCACGCCTGCGATCCTCGTCGGCGTGACGGCAGGCCTCACCCAGCTCTTCTACCCGTATCTGTATCTCGAGCTGCTCAACCTCAACGCCTGGATCCTGACCATCGTCACCGTGCGCAACGTGATGCTGTTCGTCGTGCTCGGGTGGTCCGTCGTGGCACTGTGGCGCACCGGCAGCGGGCGGGCCGCGCGCGGTGGCGTGTCGGAGGCGGAGGCATCCGACAGTCGGGTGTGGCCGCTGAGCCGACCGGATGCCGCCCCCGGCGACGACCTGCCCGTCGAGGCGCCGGCAGCCCGAGTCAGCCCCTCGGCCGACGAGCTCTTCCCGCAGCAGCTCTGACGCGTTTCGCGCAGCGGGACGGATGACGTGCCTTCCGTCCCGGGCCACCGTCGCAGACTGACACTGCACGCTTCACCCACCGATCGGAAGGACCCCATCATGCTCGTCGCATTCTCCGTCGCACCCAGCGGAACCGGCCGCGATGGCGACTCCGTGCACGACGCCGTGGCGGCGGCCGTGCGGATCGTCCGCGACTCCGGCCTGCCGAACCGCACCGACTCGATGTTCACGACCATCGAGGGGGAGTGGGACGAGGTCTTCGACGTCATCAAGCGCGCGACCGATGCCGTCGGCGCCTACGGCTCGCGGATCTCGCTCGTGCTGAAGGCAGACATCCGTCCCGGCCACACCGGCGAGCTCACCGGCAAGGTGGACCGGCTCGAGGCGGCGCTGGACGCCCAGCAGGACTGACGGATTCACCGCGGATCCCAGGGATCCGCGGGACGCCCGGCCTCCGGCACACCCGACGCCGGCACAGCGGCACGCGCACCGGGCCCGAGGACCTGAAACCCGACGTCCATTCGTCATCGAATCGATTCGAGAATGTCACGTCCGACCCCTAGCATTGACGACATGGCCAACCACACCGACGGGCCGGCGCTCTCGCCGGCCCGCACTCGTCTTGCCCTGCTCGCGCTCGCGCTGGGCGGATTCGGCATCGGCTCGACCGAGTTCGTGGCGATGGGGCTGCTTCCGAACATCGCTTCGGATCTGCTGCCGCAGCTCTACGCGGCGAATCCGGCCGACGCGAACGCGCAGGCCGGCTGGATCATCTCCGCATACGCGCTCGGCGTGGTGGTCGGTGCGCCGACGATCGCGGCCGCCGCGGCACGCTGGCCGCGCAAGCGGCTGCTGCTCTGGCTGCTGGTGACGTTCACCCTCGGCACCGTTGCCGCGGCGGTGGCGCCCACATTCGGCCTGGTGCTCGTCGCGCGGTTCGTCGCCGCCCTTCCGCACGGAGCCTATTTCGGCATTGCGAGCCTGGTCGCGGCATCCCTCATGGGTCCCGGCAAGCGTGGGAGGGGCGTGGCGTTCGTGCTCTCCGGCCTGACGATCGCGAACGTCGTCGGGGTTCCGGCCATCACGTGGATCGGACAGCAGGCGGGCTGGCGTATCGCGTATCTGGCCGTCGCCGGGATCTTCGCGCTCACGTTCCTCGCCGTGATGCTGGCCGTCCCGTGGCAGGCGGGGAACGCCGAGGCGACGATGCGCCGCGAGCTGAAGGCGTTCACGAGGCCCCAGGTGTGGTTCACCCTCGCGATCGGTGCCATCGGATTCGGCGGACTCTTCGCCCTCTACACGTACATCGCGCCCATCGTGACCGACGTCGCAGGCCTTCCGGAGTGGGCGGTGCCGCTCATGCTCGTGTGCTGCGGCCTCGGCATGACCGTCGGCAACCTCGTGGGCGGTGCCATGGCGGACCGCAGCGTGAAGCGCACCATGCTGACCTTCTTCGTGGTGCTCATGGCCGCGCTGATCGGTGTCGGTGCGCTCGCGCAGAACTGGGTCGCGCTCGCTGTCGGCGTGTTCCTGGTTGGGGCGTCCGCGTCGGCCATCTCGCCCGCCATCCAGACCCGGCTGATGGATGTCGCGCGCGACAGCCAGTCGATCGCCGCAGCACTCAACCACTCGGCGCTCAACATCGGCAACTCATTCGGCGCGTACCTGGGCGGAGTGGTCATCGCCGCCGGATTCGGATACCGGGCACCCGTGTGGGTCGGCCTCGTGCTGACGGCACTGGGGCTGCTGCTCGCGATCGGATCCTTCACCCTCGATCGGGTCCGCGCCGCGCGAGGACTGCCGGTCGCAGGCCACACCGAGGGTATTCCGACGGTTCCGATCAAGGCGCTCTGAGCGGAGCCCGTTGCGGGCGCCCGCGCGATCGCGCCAGGTTTCCGCGATCGCGCCACGATTCCTGGCGCGATCGCCGAGAGCCGGCGCGGCAGCCCGCACGACGGAGCGGGAGCGC
>NZ_JBTOLK010000003.1:30156-269525 GCF_054551755.1 Rathayibacter sp. CAU 1779 | reverse complement strand
CCCCCCCCCCCCCCCCCCCCCGGTGCTCAGTCGTTCTGCAGCAGGATGCCGTCCTGGATGGCGCGCTTGCGCAGCGCCACCTTGGTGCCGACGTCGTACCCGGCCACGCGGTATTTCTCGCGGATCCGCTTGAGGTAGCTCTTGGCCGTCTCGTCGGAGATGCCGAGCTTGAAGGCCACCGACTTCACGGGCTCGCCCGCGCCGTAGAGCGCCATCACGCGGCGCTCCTGCGCGCTGAGCTTCGGCGACCCGGTCGTGCTCTGACTGAGCGCCACGTCGAGCTCTTCCGAGATGAACGAGTCGCCGCGCATCGCTGCGCGGATCGCCTCGACGATCATGTCGGCGTTCTCGCTCTTCACGATGTAGCCCTGGGCGCCCGCTGCGAGGGCCTCGCGCACCACGTTCGGGTCGGAGTAGGCGCTCATCAGCATGGTGTGCACGCCTGCCGCCTTCAGCGCCTGCAGCTTGATGGAAACAGGGATGTTGTCCTTCAGGTCGAGGTCGAGGAGCACGACGTCGACAGGGAACTCCTCGTGCGTGAGGAGCTCGGGCCAGGTCGCCACCGCGGCGACCATCTCGATGTCGTCCGCCGCACTCCGGATCCACTCGGTGAGTGCGGCGAGGAGCATCCGGTGATCGTCGACGATGGCGATCCTGATCGGGGTCTTCTCTTGTTCCTTCACGTGTGTTTCCTCACTCTGGCGGGGGAGCCGGGCGATGGGGCACGCCTAGATCCGAGTCGCTCAGCGGTCCGCCGTCGCGTCGACAAGGCAGTCCACCTCAATGCGCACCATAGCGGATTGTCCGGTCTCGGTGTACCGACCGACTCTGCGAATAGCTTGCCACGCCGCGGGATCCACCTGGCGTCGTGGGATGCCGATTGCCTCGAGTCGGATCTGCAGGCTGTGCACGTGGGGACCGGCATCCGCTCCTCTGACGATGCGGATCACGAGGGTGGCCGCCGGCCTCGGCACGCTCCCGACGAGCAGCCAGATGGCGGAGAACAGGCCGTCGCGCTGGCGGGGAGACAGCGAAGCGGCGAGGCCGTCCGGATCGTCGATCTGCGTGACGGGGTCGAGGAGCGCCGATTCGGTGACGGCGTGGTACAGCCAGGTCTGCCTGCGATCCTCGACGAGGTGGAGCCGCAACTGGGTGGCCAGAGCGGATGCACGCGCGGCGGTCGCCTCGTCCAGCGGCAGTTCGGCGCGTCCGGCCGCGACATCGTCGAGAAGCTGCTCGGCGGCGAAGTCGAGGCGCTCGAGCTCCTCGGATGCCAGCATCCCCACAGCGGAGTCGCTGATCGTGGTGCTCTGGGTCTGCGCGATCTCGGAGTGGAACTGCACGATGGAGCGGAACGACCGCACCAGCGACACACCGACGAGCGGTGTCGCGCAGGCGATCACGACGAAGGCCAGACGCGGGGCGGCGGACAGCGGATCGGGAATCTGCAGACCCAGCACGACGAAGAGGATCAGCGCGAAACCGCCGGTCGCCACCATGATGTCGCGCGGCGGCCTGGTCGTGACAGCCGCGAACAGCAGCCCGCCGACCCCGATGCACGTCACGGGGAACACGGGCGTCGCACCCGGCGACCAGGATCCGATCAGATCGAGCGCGGTGACGATCCCGCAGGCGGCGAGCAGACCGGCGAAGCGCCCCTGTTCCGACTGTGCTTCGCGTGCCGGGGGCATGACCCACATGAGCGCCGCCACGACGACGAGGAAGACCACGGCGGCCACACCGAACCACATCAACGGATAGAACCGCCCGAACACCGCGAAGCGGATGGTCGAGGCGGCGACCAGCGCATCCGCGATGACCATGGTGCCGACCCGCAGGCTGCTGACCCCGGTGTAGACGTGGGTGGCGCGGGCGTCCAGCCGACTCATGTCTTCGGCACCTCCAGCACGACCGTGGTGCCGGATCCGGGTGCGCTGAACAGGCGCGCGTTTCCGCCGACATCGCGCACACGGGCCACGATCGACTCGGTGAAGCCGAGGCGTCCGGGAGACACGCTTCCCATGTCGAATCCGACACCGGAATCGGTGACCATGGCGCGCACCGTCACGTCGTCGTCGGTGATGGTGACGTGCGCCTGCGTCTCGCCCGAGTGCCTGCGCACGTTCTCGAGGCACTCCGCGAGCGCGAGCAGGAACGCGTCGAGCGTCTCGGATGGCAGGAGGACGTGCCCCGTTCCGTGCCAGGCGACGTCGAGTCCCATGCGCTTGAACCGCTGCTTGACCGTCTCGAGCGTGTTGCCCAGCGTCGATTCCTGCACCTGACGCAGTCGATAGTCGCCGGATGCTGCCGGATCGGGCGTGTAGCCGAGTCGCAGCTGGCGCAGCAGGTCGGCATCCTCCGATGCCTGTGCGCGCAGCGCCTGTTCGCCGACACCACGACCGGAGTGGGCGAGCAGCGTGAGCGTGGCCAGCACCGTGTCGTGCAGCAGGCGCGCGCTCTGCCTGCGGCGCGCTTCGAACTCGCTCGCCTGGCGTTCCGTGCGGTAGGCGTCGCTCATGCCCTCGATGCGCTCCACCGTCTGTGGGACGACGCGCGCGACCCAGACGGAGATCCCCGTGCAGAACGCCCAGCTGCCCACGGTGACGAAGAGCGCCGCGACGAGGTTGCCGTCCACGGAGAGCACCGTCGGGATGACCACGACGAGCACCGCGACGAAGCCGATCCCGAGGATGATGCGCCGACGCGCCTCGGCGGCGAGCAGGAAGGCGGAGCTGCTGGAGGCGACGACAAGCATGGCGACGACCGAGGTCGCGGACGAACCGGGAGTCCCGCCGCTGAGCCCGACGACGCCGATGGCGATGAGTGCCGTCACCAGAATGACCACAACGGGGATGGGCGAGGTGTGGCGCTGCAGGTAGGCGCCGGCCGCCACGATGAGCAGCGCGAACGCGACGACGCTGATGGTGGCTTCGAGCGCCGACAGCGCCCCGGGAAGGATCGCGCAGACCGCTGCAGCACCGCCGGCGACGGTTGTCACCGTTGTCGACGCGAACGCGAGCATGCGGTCGCGTTCTTCGACGGTGCGCGTCATCGATCCTCCGGCTGTGCCTCACCCGCGGGTGCAGACCCCGGGCACGTTACAGACAGATTAGGCCGTCTCGCTGACACCGCTGCGACGTCGTCTTCCGCTCTCACGGTCGGAACATGAGGGCAGTGCGGCCGCCGCCGCCGGATGCTCACGACTCGAGGAGGCGCGCCAGCGGGGGTCCGATGAGATCGTCCTCGATGAGGAACGCGTCGTGGCCGAAGGGCGAATGGATGACGACCGGGTGCGCCCCGTGGATGCTGTTCGGCAGCCCGGCCGCGATGATCTGCTGCCCCTCCACGCTGTACAGCCGGTCACTGTCGATGCCGAGCACGAGCGAGCGCGCCGTGACGCGGGCAAGAGCGGCGTCCACTCCGCCGCGTCCGCGTCCGACGTCGTGCGACGTCATGGCGTTCACGACGGTGATGTAGCTGTTGGCGTCGAAACGGCGCGTGAACTTGTTCCCGTGGAAGTCGAGGTAGGACTCGACGGCGAATCGTCCGCCTGCGCCGAGCGGAGAGATGCCGCTCTGCCAGCTGCGCTGGAACCGTTCGTTCAGCTCGTTGGCGCTGCGGTAGTTCAGGAGCGCCATGCGGCGCGCGAGCGCGAGCCCGGCGTGCGGGCCGTCGCCGTCGTCGGCGTCGTAGTACCGCCCGGCGCGGAACTGCGGATCCGTGCGGATGGCCTCGATCTGCACCGAGTTCAGTGCGATCTGGTCGGCCGTGGAGAACGGGGGCGCCGCGATCACGGCGACCCGCTCAACACGATCCGGGAATCCGACGGCCCACTCCAGCGCATGCATGCCGCCCATGGATCCGCCGATGACCGCGGCCCAGCGTGCGATCCCGAGCTCGTCGGCCAGCGCGGCCTGCGCGTTCACCTGATCGCGGATGCTGGTGTACGGGAAGCGCGGACCCCACTCGATGCCGTCGGGCGCCAAGGATGCGGGGCCGGTCGAGCCCTGGCATCCGCCGATCATGTTGGGAGCGACCACGAACCACCGGTCGGTGTCGACGGCGAGGCCGGGACCGACGACGCCGTCCCACCACCCAGAGGTCGGATGCCCGGGGCCGGCGTCGCCCACCACGTGGCTGTCTCCGGTGAGCGCGTGGAGCACGAGCACGGCGTTGCCGCCGTCGGCATCGAGCGTTCCCCACGTCTCGTACGCGACGACGGCGCTGGAGAGCGTGCGACCGCTCTCGAACGGCAGCGGTCCGATGCGCACGAAGCGGCGGTCTCCCTCGGGATCCCCCTCCCGCCAGGCTCCCGTCGCGCGAGGCTTGCCGAGCAGCGAGCGTGCCTGTGCGTCGGTGATGAAGCTCGACGGCACCGTGTCTTCAGAGGTCTGCCAGTCCATGGTGAGGTCAATTCTCCCCGCTCGGCGGCATGCGCCGGCACGTGTTACGGGTGGGCGGGCATCCGGGGCGCTCGGCAGGCACGCGAAAGGACCCGGACGAAGCCGGGCCCTTCCACGATGTCGGTGCGGCCGGACGGCCGCGGCGTGTTACGCCGAGACGCTGTCCGCCTGGGTCACGGCGCGCGCCGCTGCGAGGCCGGCCTCGAGGTCCGCCTTCAGGTCCTCGACGTTCTCGATGCCGACCGACAGGCGCACCAGGCCCGGCGTCACACCTGCCGTGAGCTGCTCCTCGGGGGAGAGCTGCGAGTGCGTGGTCGACGCGGGGTGGATGACCAGCGAGCGCACATCGCCGATGTTGGCGAGGTGGCTGAACAGGCTGAGGTTGTCGACGAGCGCGCGTCCGGCGTCGACGCCGCCCTTGAGCTCGAAGGACAGCACGGCGCCGACGCCCTTGGGGGCGTACTTGTTCGCGGCGGCGTACCACGGGCTGGTCGGAAGGCCGGCGTAGTTGACCGAGGCCACATCGGGGTGGTTCTCGAGGAACTCGGCGATCTCCTGGGTGTTCTGAACGTGACGCTCGATGCGGAGCGACAGCGTCTCGATGCCCTGGATGAGCAGCCACGCGCTGTTCGGGGCGATGGCGGCGCCGAGGTCGCGCAGCAGCTGCACGCGGGCCTTGATGATGTAGGCCAGTCCGTCGCCCACGGCCTGCGTGTAGCTGACGCCGTGGTACGACTCGTCGGGCTCGGTGAGACCGGGGAACTTGTCGACGTTCTTCGACCACTCGAAGTGACCGCCGTCGACGATGACGCCGCCGATGGTGGTGCCGTGGCCGCCGAGGAACTTCGTCGCCGAGTGGATCACGACGTCGGCGCCGTGCTCGAACGGACGGAGCAGGTACGGGGTGGCGATCGTGTTGTCCACGACGAGCGGGATGTTGCTCTCGTGCGCGATGCCGGCGATGGTCTCGATGTCGAGGATGTTGACCTTCGGATTGCCGATGGTCTCGCCGAAGAACAGCTTCGTGTTCGGGCGGATGGCGCGGCGCCACTCGTCGGGATCGTCCTGGTTCTCGACGAACGTGGTCTCGATGCCCAACTTGCCGAGCGTGTACTTGAAGAGGTTGTACGTGCCGCCGTAGATCGAGCTGGAGGAGACGATGTGGTCTCCGGCCTGTGCGATGTTCAGCACGGCGAACGTCGACGCCGACTGTCCGCTCGCCAGCAGCAGCGCGCCGGTGCCTCCCTCGAGCGCCGCGACGCGCTCCTCGACGACGGCCTGCGTCGGGTTCTGGATGCGCGTGTAGATGTTGCCGAACTCGGCGAGCGCGAAGAGGTTCTTCGCGTGGTCCGAGTTGTTGAACACGTACGACGTGGTCTGGTAGATGGGCGTGGCCCGCGCGTTGGTCACCGGATCGGGCGCGGCGCCCGCGTGGACCTGCTTGGTTTCGAACTGCCACTGGGCGGCGTCGGTCATGATGATCTCCCGATTGGTGCGACGAAGGACCGGCATGCGTGCGCGCCGGCGGGTGCATTCACCTTAGGCACGCGGTATTGCCCTCCCAAAACCCCCGAAACACGACGTAACCTCACCCCTCTGGGGGGTGCTGCCCGTCTTCGGAGGGTGACGGATGCTGTGGCGGGCCTGCACTATCCGTCGCCTCCTCCTGCGGAGCGTCGATGAGCACGGTTCCGGGCGGGACCGGCACATCCGGTGCGGTGGGCGGCGGGATCTCCGCCAGCGCCTGTCTGCGGAACAGCCACGGGAAGTCCGGTTCAACCACCCAGTGGAACGCCTTCTTGATGAAGGGCTGGGAGAGGAAGGCCGAGATCGCAACGGCGAGCGCGAGCATCCCGATCAGCACCCATGGAGAGGGCTGGTGGTCGAGCACGCCCGATTCGCGCAGCGGATAGAGGAAGAAGCTGTGCAGCAGGTAGATGTACATCGTCGCGGCGCCCCACGCCGTGAAGACGACGCGGCGACGCGGCACGAGCGTGAGGAACGCGATGGTGAGCAGGGCGCCGATACCGATCATGAGGAGTCGCACGGCGCCCGCCCACCACTGGTCGTACCCGAACGTGTCGTACTGCTCGTCGTAGAGGAGGAACCGGCGGATGAGCAGGTCCCGCCACACGTCGATGTAAAGGCCGAGGAACAGGAGGACGAGCGCGAAGAGCACGAGCGCTCCCGCGCGCCAGCGCCAGGCGACTGCGCGGCGCAGCTTCAGCCAGCGCTTGGTGCCGTCCCAGTGACGCAGCTTCCAGCCGAAGACGAAGAACGGGAGAAGGCCGGCGGTGCGGGCAAGGGCGAGTGTCGAGTCCACGTTGTCGAGGTATCCGGCGGCAACCGAGACGAGGATCGCGAACACCATGGGGTAGCGCAGCATCACGATGTACGGCAGCGCCACCCGCCACACGCCGAGGGCGATCAGGAACCACAGTGTCCAGCTCGCTGTCGTGTAGTCCAGGCTGAGCTTTCCTGTCACGGCCCACGAGATCAGGCTCCACACGGTCTCGAAGATCACGTAGGGGAAGACGATGTCGGTGAGCAGTCGCTTCACGCCTCGGTACCCGGGCGGCTGTGCCTTCGCGAAGTACCCCGACACGGTCACGAACACCGGAACGTGGAAAAGGTAGATGAAGAGGTAGAGCGTGTAGGCGGTGTCGGAATCCGCGATCAGCTTGAGGATGGCGTGCCCGATCACGACCAGCGTGATGGCCAGCCAGCGAGCGTTGTCCCAATAGGCGACCCTTGCCCTGCGAGGCGTCGTCGTCGTGATCCGTTCGGCGATCGTCATCCCATCCACACTATGGGGTCCGCCACGCTTCCTGCATTTCGGTCGTTGTGCCTGTGGCCGTCAGAATGGGGGAATGGCAACACGGCGTGCGGTGGTCACGGGAGCGAGTTCGGGCATCGGCGAGGCAGCGGTTCGCCTGCTGCGGAAGCACGGTTGGGAGGTCGTCGCGGTGGCGCGGCGGGCGGAGAGGCTCGGCGCGCTCGCCGAGGAGACCGGTGCAGAGGCGTTCGCCGCCGACATCACCGTGCAGGCGGATGTCGACGCCCTGCGCGATCACCTGGCGGCCAGTGGCGGGGTGCACGCGCTGGTCAACAACGCCGGTGGTGCCAGGGGTCTTGACTCCGTCGAGAAGTCGTCGGTCGAGGACTGGGCGTGGATGTACGAGGTCAACGTGCTCGGCACCAAACGCGTCATTGCGGCACTCCTGCCGCTGCTCCGCGACGGGGCGGATGCCGACGGTCATGCCGACATCCTGAACGTCACCTCCACCGCCGGTCACGTCGCGTATGCGGGAGGCGGTGGATACAACGCGGCGAAGTTCGCCGAGCACGCGCTGACGGAGGCGCTGCGCCTGGAACTCAACGGTGAGCCGATCCGCGTCATCGAGGTCGCGCCCGGCCTCGTGCGCACCGAGGAGTTCTCGCTCTCGCGTTTCAAGGGTGACAAGGAACGCGCCGATGCCGTGTATGCGGACGTTCCGCAGCCGCTCACTGCTGAGGACATCGCCGACACGATCGTGGACGCCCTAGAGCGTCCGCCGCACGTGGATCTCGACCTGATCGTCATCAAACCGGTGGCGCAGGCCGCGGCGTACAAGCTCCACCGCGGTCCCCTGAGCGTGAAGCGGGACTGAGAGATGTCCGGGCGCAGCGAGCGTCTCGATGCGCGCGAACGCGCGGTCGCAAGATGGGAGGAGGCCAGCAGCTGGCCGTTCCTGGTGCTGTCGCTCGTGTTCATCGTCGCGTACAGCATCCGATGCCTGGACCCGATGTTCATCGCGCATTCGCCCGTGTTGATCTGGAGCATTCTCATCGCCGTCTGGGCGATCTTCGTCGTCGACTACGTGGGTCGGCTGCTGCTGTCGCCGCACAAGTGGTCCTTCGTCCGTCACAACGTGCCTGATCTGCTCGGCGCGCTGCTGCCCGTCTTCAGACCGTTCAGGGCGCTGCGGGAGCTACGGCGCATCCGCTACTTCCGTCAGCGTACGGGTGCCGCAGTGCGAGCACGGCTCGTCGCCTCTGCGGTGACGTTCGTCGTGCTCTGGGTGTACGTGATCGCGGTCACCGAGGTGCTCGTGGAGCGCGGTGCGAAGGGCGCCACCATCGTCAGCCTCGGCGACGCGCTGTACTGGGCGGTGGTCACGATCGCCACCGTCGGGTACGGCGACATGGTGCCTGTCACGACGATGGGACGCACGCTGGCCGTCGCGCTCATGCTGAGCGGCATCATCATCGTGGGGGTCACCACGGCCACCGTCGTCTCCTATCTCAACGACGCCGTCCATACCCATCGCAAGGGCGATGCGGCGCCAACCGACGGCTCCGGAACGGACCCGGAAAGGCACGCATGAGCATCCACCTGATCGGCGGCGGATACCGCGAAGGCACAGAGACCGACGTCTACGGGCCGTTCGTGTCCGAGGCCGTGGCGCGCGCCGGCGACGAGCATGCGGCGGTGATCGCCGTGCTCACGGTGCGTGAGGGAGCGGATGCCACGCACGGCCGGTCCCTCGCCGATGCGCTCCTGGTCGCTGCCGCCGGCCGCGCCATCGACCCGATCCTCACCGTCGTGGACGAGGGCGAGACCATCCCGGCGTCCGCGCTGGAGGGCGCTGACGGCATCCTGGTGGGCGGCGGCCTGACCCCTGCCTACCTCGCGGCGCTCGCGCCCGTCGCCCAGCAGGTGCGGGATGCCGTCGAGGCAGGCGTGCCGTACCTCGGCTTCTCCGCCGGCGCGATGATCGCGCCCGACCGCGCGATCATCGGCGGGTGGCGCATCGACGGCGTCGAGATCTGCTCCGAGGACGGATCCGAAGAGCTCGACGAGCTCACCGTCGAAGATGGACTCGGACTCATCGACGTCACCGTTGACGTGCACGCCGCCCAGTGGGGCAACCTGTCGAGGGCGATCGCCGCCGTGGACTCCGGAGCCGTCGGCGACGTCATCGCGATCGACGAATCCACCGTGCTCACGGTCGGCGCCGGACCCCTGCGCGCTGGAGGCGCCGGCACCGTGTGGGTGGTCACGAAGGATGAACGCGGCGTGCTCGTGCGGAGCATGCGGTAGAGCGAGGAAGAAGACCGGAAACGATGCCGAAGACGCTCACCGAACTCGCCGCCGACGGATCCCTGGATCCCGGATGGGCCGAAGCGCTGCAGCCGGTGTCCGGCGACATCGCGGCGATGGGGGACTGGCTGAGGCGGGAGGTGGCATCCGGACGTCCGTACCTGCCGGCGGGGGCGAACGTGCTGCGTGCGTTCCGGTACCCGCTGGCGGACGTGCGGGTGCTGATCGTGGGGCAGGACCCGTATCCGACGCCTGGGCATCCGATCGGGTTGTCGTTCGCGGTCGAGCGCGACGTGCGGCCCGTTCCGCGCAGTCTGCAGAACATCTATCGCGAGCTCAGCAGCGACCTCGGCATCGAGACCCCGGCGCATGGCGACCTGACGGCCTGGAGCGAGCACGGCATCATGCTGCTCAACCGCGTGCTGACGGTTCGGCCCGGGTCTGCCGGATCACACCGCGGCGTCGGCTGGGAGCGTGTGACGGAGCACGCCATCCGGGCGCTCGTCGCGCGCGGGACCCCGTTGGTCGCCATCCTGTGGGGGAGGGATGCCGCGGGACTTCGCCCCCTGCTCGGCCAGACCCCGGTCATCACCTCGCCGCACCCCAGCCCGCTGTCCGCGGACCGCGGATTCTTCGGATCCAAGCCTTTCAGCCGCGCGAACGCCCTCCTCCAGCAGCAGGGCGCGCAGCCAGTGGACTGGTCGCTCGCCTGAGGCGACCGCGCGCGTTCACCCCGCGAGAGTGCACGTTCCACCGGCCGAGAGTGCACGTTTCTCCCGCCGAGAGTGCACGTTTCTCCTCGTGAGGATGCACGTTGCTCCCCGCGAGAGTCCGCGTCAGTCCGTCAGGGCTCCGGTCAGCAGTTCACGCAGGATGCGCCGCAGTCGGGGTCCGACCTCGACGATCGCATGGGCGAGCCTCGGGTCGCTACGGTAGAGGGCGGCGATCTCCGGGCCGGGCGTCGCGATCTGCCAGAACGCCCCGGCCAGTGCGGTCGCGCTGGCGACGACATCGACGCCGTCCGCGTCGGACAACGCGGGAAGCACTCGCTGCATCGAGGCGACGATCGCCTCGACCTCGGCGTGGGTGCCGTACTTGAAGCGGCGAACGGCATCCGGCGACACGTTGCGCTCGAGGTTCATCGGGGCCTGGGCGAGCAGGTCGCAGAACATGCCGTGCGAGGCGAGCGTGCCGGAGAGGGCGGATGCCACGGCATCCGGACCCGCGTCGCTCACGTCGAGCGCGTCCAACTCTCCACGGAGTGCTGCTGACCAGTCGCGCCAGCCGTCGGACGTGAGACGCAGGAAGATCTCCTCCCGCGTCTCGAAGTACCGCAGCAGTGCGGACTTGTGCATGCCGACGGCGTCGGCGATGTCGGTGAGGGTGATCTGCCGGATGCCGCGCTCGGCCGCCAGCTCCCGCGCGGCGGCGAGGATCGCCTCCTCGCGCTGCTGCTTCGCCTCGGGACTCCTCGCCCGCTGGAAGTCCGCGGGCGCGGGGGAGGGCGCACCGTCTGAGGCCGCTGCTGAGTCCATGCCGGACATCTTAGCAAAACGGTGTTGACTAAATAAGAGAACGGTGTTGTACTAACTGTGTGATCGAGAACGAGACAGTACGGACGAACAATGAACACGACATGTTGATGAGCCGCGCGGAAGGCGCGGCGACGGAATCCGGTGCAGAGACGAAGACCTGGTTCATCACCGGATCGTCGCGCGGCTTCGGTCGCGCCCTGGCGGTCGCGGCGCTCGCAGCGGGCGACAGGGTGGCGGCCACGGCGCGTCGTCCCGAGCAGTTGAACGACCTGGTGGCGACGTACGGTGATCGGGTGCGGGCGCTCCGGCTCGACGTCGCCGACGTCGACTCGGTGCATGAGGCGATCGCCACTGCGCGTGAAGCCTTCGGATCCATCGATGTCGTCGTGAACAACGCCGGCTATGCCAACGTCGCGCCGATCGAGACCGCGGATGACGAGGACTTCCGCACCCAGTTCGAGACGAACTTCTGGGGTGTGTACAACGTCTCGAAGGCGATGATCCCCGTGCTGCGGGCGCAGGGCGGCGGGCTGATCGTGCAGTTCTCGTCCGTCGGCGGACGTGTCGGCGGATCCGGCGGGATCGGCTCCTACCAGGCTGCGAAGTTCGCGATCGACGGGTTCAGCCGCGTGCTGCGCTCCGAGACCGAGCAGTTCGGCATCCGAGTGCTCGTCGTCGAGCCGAGCGGATTCCGCACGGACTGGGCGGGCAGCTCGATGAGCGTCGCGGACCTGCCGCAGGAGTATGCAGCGCTCGGCGCGCGATACTCCGATGCGGCCTCTGCGGAGTCCAGCCTGCAGGCGGGGGATCCGGAGCGCGCGGCGGCCATCCTGGTGCGCCTCTCACGACGAGCAGACCTGCCGACCAACCTGCCGCTCGGGGCGAACGCGACCCGGCTGTCCGTCGGCTTCGACCGGGCGCAGCTCGAGAGCGATCTGGCGTGGCAGGACGTCAGCCGATCCGCCGATTTCGGGCAGCCGTACCCCGTCGCGTTTCCGGCGGACACGAACGCGGACGGAGTCCGTGGCGCCTGACCTCATCCCGACCGCGCACACCGGGTGTCGGAGACACACGGTCGGCGGCAGACACGTGCGCGGTCGGTGCCAGGCAGGCGAACGGTGGGAGAAACGTGCCCGGCAGGGGAGCCTCAGTTCAAGGCGGAGGTGAGCCGGGCGAGGCCGTCGAGGAACGTGCGTCGCGCGGGCTCGCGCTTCCACTCCTCGAGCGTGAGCTCCCTGCCCGCGTTGCGGTACGCGTCCTCGACGCGGCGCATCGAGTTCACGAACGACGCTCCGCGCACCATGAGCGACATCTCCGCGTTCAGACTGAATGAGCGGATGTCCATGTTGCTGGATCCGATGACCGCGACGTCGTCGTCGATCGAGAAGTGCTTGGCGTGCAGGATGAACGGTGCCGGATACAGGAAGATCCGCACGCCGGCCTCGAGCAGCGCGCGATAGTACGAGCGCTGCGCGTGGTACACGAGACCCTGATCGCCGACCTCGGAGACGAACAGCTGCACGTCCAGGCCACGCTGACAGGCCGTGGTGATCGCATAGAGCATGGCCTCATCCGGCACGAAATACGGACTCGTGAGGATGACGCGCTCGGTGGCGGCGCTGATCAGCGAGAGGAACAGCCGCAGGTTGTTCTCCGTCGTGTACGTCGGCCCCGATGGCACGAGCTGGCAGGTCAGGTCCTCGGCGGCGTGCTCGGGAACGGATGCCGGCAGGTGCTCCGTCTGGGAGAGGTCCTCCCCGGTCTCGATCAGCCAGTCCGACAGGAACACCACGTTCACCTGGGACACGATCGGACCGTCGAGACGCGTGACCAGCTCGTGCCACTTCAGACCGCGCTTGATGTTCTTCTTCGAGTTGTAGTCGGGGGAGATGAGGTTCTGCGAGCCCAGGAACGCGACGCGTCCGTCGACGACCACGAGCTTGCGGTGGTTGCGCAGATCCGGACGCTGGAACTTGCCCTTGAACGGCTGCACGGGCAGCAGGAACGACCACGCCACGCCGATGCGGTCGAGCTCGGCGAACGTCTTCTTCGAGTCCGGGATCTTGCGCGAGGCGATGTGATCCATCAGCACCCGCACGGTGACGCCGCGCTGCACCGCGCGCTCCATCGCCGCGAAGAATCCTTCGGTGGTGTCGTCCCACGCCGCGATGTAGAACTCGACGTGCACCCAGTCGACGGCCGTGTCGATGGCGGCTGCCATGGCGTCGATGGACGCCTGATAGTCGTCGATCAGCGTCGCGCCGTTCCCGCCAAGCGGCGGAAGGCGGGTGAGCGCCTCGTTCTGCTGCGTGACCCGCTGGAACCAGCGCGGCCACGTGGCATCCGCCTCGTGTCCGTGTGCACTCTGATGGATCAACTCGTTGATGCGCGCCTGCTCGTTGCGCCGTCTCGCCGGCAGGGTGAAGTTGCCGATCAGGAGATAGATCGCCAGTCCGATGAGCGGCACGATGAAGATCAGCAGCAGCCAGGCCATCGCCGCTGTCGGCTTGCGGTCGCGTGGGATGTAGATGAGCGCGAGCACGTTGATGATCAGCACCGCTATCCACTCAAAGCCGAAGAACAGCGTGGACAACACGAAGGAATGCATGCCGGGCAGAGTAGGCGCTGACTGCGGCGGATGAGGCAGTGGCGCGCGAAATCACCCGGGGAGCGACATCCGCTCGCGATCCGCTCCCGTCGTCGTCGATGCCGAAACAGATCCGCAACAACCGGCGATTACCCTGGTGCCGTGCTGGAAGAGGAATACGAGACGCGACGGGTGCTCCCGGCGCACCTGCGCAAGCCGGAGCCGCGGGAGGCGCCGTTCGCATACGAGATTCGGGATGCGACGCCGGCCGACTTGCCCCACGTGCGCGAGATCTACAACTACTACGTCACGAACAGCACCGTGACCTTCGACGAGGACACGACGACGCTGAAGGAGTGGAAGTCCAAGTACGCTTACCTGCGCAAGATCGGGATGCCGTTCCTCGTCGCCGAGTCGCCGAGCGGGCAGATCCTTGGCTATGCGCTCGCCACGCCGTGGAAGCAGAAGAAGGCGTACCGCTACACGGTGGAGAACTCGATCTATCTGGGTCAGGCGTCCACCGGCAAGGGGCTCGGCAAGGTGCTGATGGGGGCGCTGCTCGAGAAGTCGAAGGCCGCCGGTCTCAAGGAGATGATCGCCGTGATCGCCGACCAGGGCGCGGAGGCCTCCATCGCCATGCACCGATCGTTCGGCTTCAAAGAGGTCGGCAGCATGGGCCACGTTGGCTACAAGTTCGACCGCTGGCTTGGCACGGTGCTCATGCAGAAGAGCCTGAAGTGACGCTTCAGCGCGCGACGATTCTGTGTGTTCACCCCGTCGGCGTTATCAATTCGTAATAAGCCCTGGCGGACGCCGCGGCCCGGCAATACAGTGATCTCACCGTCACAGCCGGGCGTCTCCCGTCACTCGAGGCGATCGACACGACGCTGTACGAATCGAGGCCTGCCGGCATCAGTTGATGCGGCAGGCCTCGTCCAGTTCATCGGTGCGGCGGAGCGAGAACGGAGTCCGTCTGGGCGTGCGTCACTCCCGTGCAGGAGCCTTGCGCAGCACGAAGAATCCGACAACGGCGGCAGCCAACCCGGGGATCAGCAGCCATGCGACGACGCCGATCGCCCTCATCTGCAGGAACCAGGCGCCGACCGCGGGCCAGGAGTCGGTCAGCGTCGCGACCGCGACCCCTGCCACGACCAGCAGCACCACGATCGCGCCCAGTGCGTACAGGCCGTTGGCACGCCACCGCACGAACACGCTGCCGGCCAGGGCGCCGAGCCCGAAGCAGATCATGAAGGCCGCGAAGCTGGAGAACAGGCGCTCCCACAGCGGGCCGGCGCCGAAGTAGACGTTGCTGAACATGTGGGCGCTCATTCCGTAGCCGCTCGTCCAGTCCTCGACGTACGAGAGCAGCGTTGACACGGCGGTGAAGAGCACGCCCTGGATGGCGAAGGCCACGACCGTGCCGAGGTAGTAGTCGCGACGCGTGGCCGACATGCCCAGCGCGAACCGGAAGGTGAGGTTCATCGCCTGCACGGCCGCGACGGCGAAGTACACGTAGATGTACGCCGTGGCGCCCGACCACTCTGTTCCTTCGAGCTGCTCGCCGGTGGAGAGGAAGATCGAGATCCAGATGATCATGTTGACCAGGAACACGAAGCCGATGATCATCCAGGGCAGCGCGATCATGGTGAAACCGTTGGCGAAGTGGAGCCGCGTGATCGTCCAGACGCGGTGCCCGGCACCCTGAACTGCGGTGGACTCGGCGACGGCGGCCGGTGTGCTGATGGCGGTCATGACAGTGCTCCGTTTCCGGCTACCTGGGTTTCGGCGCCGAACTCGGCACCGGTGGAATTGGTGGAGCGCACGATGAGCTGCTGCAGGGAGACCGGGGCGAGCTCGAGACCGGCGGCGAGGGCATCCCGCCGCTCGTCGGCGTCCAGGCGTTCCACGGTGACGGATGCCAGCCCTCCGATGCCCTCGCGATGCAGCACCCTGCGTCCCGCGATGAACGCCTCGACGGCGCCGCGCGAACCGACGACGGTCGTCGCAGAGTCGCGTGCGGACTCTGCCGACTCGTCCATGACGATGCGGCCCTTGTCGATCACGACCACGTGCTCGAGGATGTTCGCCACCTCGTCGATCAGGTGCGTGGAGAGGATGATCGTTCGCGGATGCTCGCTGTAGTCGGCGAGAAGGCGGTCGTAGAAGATCTGCCGGGCGACGGCATCCAGTCCGAGGTACGGCTCGTCGAAGAAGGTGAGCGGCGCGCGGGCTGCGAGGCCGACGATGACGCCGACGGCGGACAGCTGCCCACGGGACAGCTTCTTGATGCGACGGTTCACCGGAAGCTGGAAGTCATCGACGAGCTGGGCGGCGAGGTCGGCGTCCCAGTTCTCGTAGAACCACGGCGCGCACCCGAAGACGTGCTTGGGCTTGAACTCGTCCGGATACTTCTGGCTCTCCTTGATGAAGGACACGCGGGAGAGCACTTTCGCGTTCTCGACCGGGTGCTCACCGAAGACGCGGATCTCTCCGGCGGTGGCGAAGTCCTGGCCGGTGATGGTCTGCATGAGCGTGGTCTTGCCTGCCCCGTTGCGACCGAGAAGGCCGGTGATGGCGTCGGTCTGGAACGAGAGGCTCACGTCGTCGAGCGCGGTGACGTCACCGAAACGCTTGGTGAGGCCGCTGATCTCGACCACGGGTGCGGTCGATGTGGTCACGATGCTTCTCCTTCGTGCGTGATGAGTTGGCTGAGCTGCGCGGGCGTGATCCCGAGGCTCTTCGCCTCCGCGAGGAGCGGGATCACGAAATCGGCGCGGAAGCTGTCCCGCCGTTTCGCCAGCAGCTGTTCGCGGGCACCGGTGGCGACGAACATGCCGATGCCCCGCTTCTTGTAGAGGACGCCGGCGTCGACCAGCAGCCCGACGCCCTTTCCGGCCGTCGCCGGATTGATGCGATGGAACGATGCGAACTCGTTCGTGGACGGCACCTGGCTCTCCTCGGGCAACGTGCCCGAGATGATGTCGTTCTCGATCTGTTCCGCAATCTGCTGGAAGATCGGCTTGCCTTCGTCGATCACCGGCTCTCCTCTTTGGTTCATTAGTAGAGTAACTAACCCACCAAGCGGTGTCAACCCTTCGCCGAAAGCGAGGGCCGGACGGGCCGGGACCCTAGGCTCGTGACATGGCCGACGACCTCCACGAACTCACCGCGCTCGCCCAGTGGAACCTGCTGCAGAAGGGCGAGGTGACGCCGCCGGAACTCGCCGACCACTACCTGGGACGCATCGAGGCGTTGAATCCGCAGGTCGGCGCGTTCGTGACCGTCACACCGGATGCCGCACGCGAGCGAGCAGCGCAGGTCGCTGCATCCGTTCCCCGCACGGCACCGCTCTGGGGGCTGCCCATCGGCGACAAGGACCTGTGGCGCCGCGCAGGCGTGCCGACCGGATTCGGATCGCGGCTCCTCACCGGGTACGTGCCCGACGAGTCGGACGAGATCGTGCTCGACCTGGATGCCGCCGGCGCGGTCAGCCTCGGCAAGACCGGAGCGCCGGAGTTCGGCCTTCCGTCGTACACCGAGACTCTTGTCGCGCCGCCGGTGCGCACGCCGTGGGATCTCGCTCGCGGTGCCGGCGGATCCAGTGGGGGAGCGGCCGCCGCCGTGGCCAGCGGAATGCTGCCCTTCGCGCCCGGCTCGGACGGCGGCGGATCCGTTCGCATTCCCGCTGCGGCGTGCGGGCTCGTCGGGCTGAAGCCGTCCCGCGGTCGGGTGCCCTCCGGCAGCGGGCTCGAGTCACTGGGCGGTCTCGTCGTCGACGGCCCGCTGGCGCGTACGGTCGAAGATGCCGCCCTGCTGCTCGACGGCATGATCGCCAGGCGGAACGGACGCGTCGACCACCGGTTCGCGACCCTCGCGCCCGGCGACGACACCGCCTTCCTCCCGCACGCCGTGCGTGGCGAGGGACGCTTCCAGCTCGGGGTGATGACGACGAGCGCCTGGGATCTGGACTACGAGATCACGATCGATCCGGACGCCCGCGCGGCTCTGGACGCCGCTGTCGACGCCTTCGCCGCCCTCGGGCACGGCATCGAGGAGACGGCGCTGACGCCGGATCCGACCTACGCGCCCGCGTTCATCACCGTGTGGAAGGCGGGGGCGGCGCGCATCCCCGCGGAGGGTGACGCGATGAATCTGCTCGAGCCGCTCACACGTTGGCTCGTCGAGCAGGGGCGTGCGCTGAGCGCCGGTCAGCTCGTCGGAGCGCTCGCCGCGTTGACCGCATTCGAGCGTTCGCTGATCCGTCAGCTGTCGTCGTTCGACGCGGTGCTGACGCCGGCGCTGGCGATGACGCCGCGCCCGATCGGCTGGTACGACGCAGACGATGCCGAGCTCAACTTCGCACAGCAGGTGCAGTACACGCCGTACACATCGATGCTCAATGTGAGCGGCCTGCCGGCGATCACGCTGCCGGTGTGGCAGACATCCGATGGGCTTCCGATGGGGGTGCAGCTCATCGGACGACCGGGCGGAGAGGCCACGCTGCTCGCCCTCGGGGCGCAGCTGCAGCGGCGGATCGGATGGCAGCGACGGCGTCCGCCCGTATGGCGCGCTGGAGCCTAGAGCAAAGGCAGGGCGGACTCCCGGCCAACCTTAGGTAAGGCTCCCCTTATACTGGAATCGCCATGTATCGACCCGACCATTCCGCGCACACCGGCGCGACAGCACACCGCGACGACCGCGTGCAGTTCGTTGTGACGGGCGACGAGACGTCGCTCGCCGAGCTGCAGAGCGAGCTCGCGCTCCTTCCGCTGTGCGCAAAGGGACGTGTGTTCGTGGAGGTTCCGGAGCCTGCGGACGTCTTTCCGCTGCAGGTGCCCATGCGCATGACCGTGACCTGGTTGCCGCGGTCCGTGCGTGGCGGACGGCCTGGAACGGGGGAGCGCTGCGCTCCCGGTCAGGCGCTGCGTCGCGCGGTGGGCGCGTGGAGCGCCGAGATGCTCTGTGACGGCCCCGGCGACACGCAGGCCATTCTCACCGGCGACTATCGGAGCGTCAGCGGCGTCTACGAAGTGCTGGCCGGACGCACCGGCATGGCGGACGAGAACATCACGGCACCCGAACGCTTCGGCCTGCGTATCCAGCGCTGACCCGTACGTCCGCTGGTTGATTGGGCCGTCCCCCGCTGGTTGAGCTTCTCGAAACCAGCGTCCCTGGGCTGCTGGTTTCGACAAGCTCAACCAGCGGTTCGGCGCTCAACCAGCGGTTCGGCGCTCAACCCGCGAGGTCGCTCGCCGCACGCTCGTCGGCGATGCCGAGTACTCGCTCCGTGGCGTCCCACAGGTCGCGCGCAAGCTGCGGGTTGCGGGCCTGGGCGTTCACCCGGCCGTTCGCCGTGAACCTGTCGAAGTAGGTGCCCGTCGGCTCGAGCACCTCGGCTTCGCCTGCCAGCGCGATCAGCGGACCGGCACCGCCCTCCGGAGAACGTCCGTATCTGCCGCCCGTGACGGCGTTGCCGAAACGGATCAGCGGCGACTGGCCGCCGAACCGGGTGACGATCGTGCCCGGATGGAACGAGTACGCGGTCACGCCCGTCCCGGTCAGGATCTCGCCCAGCCTGCACGCGAACAGGATCGTGGCAAGCTTCGACGTGCCGTACGCCTGCCATCCGCCGCGCCACGGACGCTTTTCCCAGTCGAGATCGTCCAGGCGGAGGGATCCGAACATGTTCGCCATGCTCGCGGTGCTGACGACGCGGGTGGGAGCATCCTTCGCGCTCTCGACGAGGCGGTCGCGCAGCAGATGTGTGAGCAGGAACGGTGCGAGGTGGTTGGTCTGGATGGTGCGCTCGTGCCCGTCGACGGTGACCTCGCGCGTTCCGTACAGGCCGCCGGCGTTGTTGGCCAGCACGTCGATGCGGTCGAGCCGTTCGAGCAGAGCGGATGCAAGCTCCCGCACCTCGTCCAGCCGCTCGAAGTCCGCCAGCAGCGCTTCCGCGCCGATCCGATCCGCGACGACCCGCGTGCGTTCCGGGTTGCGTCCGACGACCACGACTCGCGCACCCTGGCGCGCGAGCGCCTCCGCCGCGTACTCGCCGATGCCGGAGCTCGCTCCCGTGATCACGACCGTGCGCTTCGAGCCGCGCGAGCTGCCCGAACCGCTCACGCTCTCTGAACCGCTCGCGTTCCCTGAACCGCTCGCGTTCTCTGAACCGCTCACAGGTATCCGCCCTTCTCGAGGCCGGCCTCGATCTCGAACCGATTGCGCAGCGGATCACGTCCCGCCACGAAGTACAGCACCGGGAACAGCATGCCGTATCTCCGCCACTGGTGCTGGTGCACTGCCTCGTGCTCCAGCACGGCGTCCGAGAGGGTGTCGTTCGTGAGGTAGCAACCGCCAACGCACGAGCCGCCGCGACCGAACGTGCGTCGTGGCATCCCTCGGAACACCCACAGCCCGTTGCGCTTCTCCACGCGGCCGACGCTCCAGAGAAAGCCCCAGGCGAAGCCGACCGCAGTGGCATACCGGTAGCCGAGATACGACAGCGCGGAGTCCACGAGGAACAGGCGGGGGAGCGCAGTGAACGCGGAGACGACGCGCCGGGCTCCGTCAGCGAGTGACGCCCCCGTCGGCTCGTCGGGCTCGCTCGGCCTGTGGGAACTGCCCGGTCTGCCGGACTCGCTCATTCGGTCGGGCGTCCGTAAGCCTCGAGCAGACGCAGCCACACCTCGCTGAGCGTCGGATACGACGGCACGGCATGCCACAGCCGGTCGATCGTCACCTCTCCGACGATGGCCACGGTCGCCGAGTGCAGCAGTTCGCCGACATCCAGGCCGACGAACGTGGCGCCGACGAGCACCCGGCGGTCCTCATCCACCACCATGCGTGCCCGGCCGACGTACTTGTCGCTGGCGATCGTCGCGCCGGCGACCCCTGCGATGTCGTAGTCAACGACACGGGAGCGGATGCCGGCCTTCTCCGCGTCGGCGGTGGAGAGCCCGACGGATGCCACCTCCGGATCGGTGAACGTCACCTGCGGAACGGCCGCGTGATCGGCCGTCGCGGCATAGGTGGACCACGGTGCCAGGGACGGCGTCGTGCCCTTCGCACGGGCGGCGATGGCATCCCCGGCGATGCGGGCATCGTATTTGCCCTGGTGGGTGAGCAGCGCGCGGTGCGTGACATCGCCGACCGCGTAGAGCCAGGCATCCTCTCCCGCACCGCCGAGCAGCCCGCCAGCCGAGTCCGAACCGGACGGATCCAGCACGCGCAGCGAATCGTCCGTCGGCAGCCACTCGCCCGGGGTCAGGCCGACCGTCTCCACGCCGAGGTCGAGCGTGTTCGGCACGCGGCCTGTGGCCACGAGCACCTCGTCGGCGGTGACGGATGATCCGTCGTCGAGCACGATGGTCACCGCATCCGTCTCGTCATCACGGCTGACGCTGACGGGTGAGACGCCCGTGCGCACGATGACGCCGAGGTCCTCGAGCGACGCCTGAACCAGCTCGCCGGCGAACGGCTCGTTCCTGCCGAGCAGTCCGCTGCGCGCGATGACCGTGACGTCCACGCCGAATCCGGCGTACGCGGTCGCCATCTCCGCCGCGACGACACCGCCGCCGATGACGGCCAGCGACGACGGCACCTCGTGCACACTCGTCGCATCGCGGCTGGTCCACGGGTCGGCGTCGGCGAGGCCGGGGATGTCGGGCAGCAGCGAAGCGGATCCGGTGCACACGGCTACCGCGTGCCTCGCGGTGATGACGGTCACCCCGTCGTCAGCGCCGGTCACCTCGACCCGCTTCGGACCCGTCAGCCGGGCGTGGCCGCGCACCAGATCGATGTTCGCGCCGTTCAGCCACTCGACCTGGCCGTCGTCCTTCCAGTTGCTCGTCACCTTGTCGCGACGACGCAGCACGGCTGCCACGTCGAGGTCGCCCGTCACCGCCTGTTCGGCGCCGTCCACGTTGCGCGCGACTCGCAGCAGCGCAGCGCTGCGCAGCAGCGCCTTCGACGGCATGCACGCCCAGTAGGAGCACTCACCGCCGACGAGCTCCGACTCCACGAGAACGGTCTTCATGCCGCCCTGCACGGCACGATCGGCCACGTTCTCGCCGATCGCACCCCCTCCGATGACGATGACGTCGTATTCGATCTCGTTCACGCTCGCAGACTATCCGCGGTGTCCGCTCGGGTGGGCCGGTCAGCGGGTGTCCCGGGTACCGGCCGGTGAACGGACCAGGGATCGTTCGGCACCGAACCCTCGGGCGCCTGGCCTCTTCGAAGTGCGCCCTCTCCCGGTGCGCCGTCTCGGCCCGCCCGTCGGGGAATCCGGCCGCTCCTGCACTCAGCTCGCTCCGGTGTCGCCATCCGGCAGCCGCCGCGTGAGGGCGCCGAGGATGCGCAGGATGACGGTGAGGTCGTCGGACGCGGCATCTGGGGTGCGGGGAGCGAACTCGGTGATCGCGGCCCCCGCAAGCTCGAAGCGCGCACGCAGCCCGGTGATCGCGGCGACCACCTCATCCGGCTGCAGCCCGAACGGCTCCGGGAACTGCACACCCGACACGGCACCGGGGTCGAGAACATCCAGATCGACGTGCACGTACACGGAGTCGGCGCCCGTGGCAGCGACGGCGTCCACGAGCGCGTCCGGCGTGTGCAGCTCGTCGACCGTGACGACCCGGATGCCCGCCTCGTCCACGTACGCCGTCTCGCCCTCATCGAGTTCCCGCGTTCCGGCCAGCACGACGGAGCGCGGATTCAGGACGGCGTCGCCGACGGATGCCACGGGATCCGGCGCCTCGCCGAGCAGCGCCCTCACCACCATGCCGTGGAAGGCTGCCGACGGCGAGGACTCCGGGGTGTTGAGGTCGCCGTGCGCATCCAGCCAGACCAGCGCGACGGATCCGGACGGCAGCCTCGACACCGCGTGCTGCACGCTCGCGAGGTCTGCGGCGCAGTCGCCGCCGATCGTCACGATCAGGCCGTCGCCGATGGCGGACAGCTCCGTGAGAGCTGCCGCGGCTCGGTCGCGCACCATCGAGATGGACGACAGTCGGTTCACCCCGGATCCGAGCGACTCGCCGGCTTCCATCGGCACGTCGACCGTGGTCGTCGCCGACGCCGGAAGGTCGCCGGCGATCGCGGCGGCACCATCCATCAGCTGCATCGCACGAGAGGAACTCGATCCCTGCCACTGCGGGACGATCAGAAAGCGGGTCGGCATTCGAACAGACTACTTTTCCTGCGCGCTGGAGCTGAAAGCGGAGGCCATTTCTGGCCTCCGCCGCGACGCCAGCGCCGACCGCCGTCTCGGCGGTCGGGTTCGGCGCTGGAGCTGAAAGCGGAGGCCATTTCTGGCCTCCGCCGCGACGCTCCCTCTTGCTTCTCGCCGGACCCAGGGGCCTAGCCGTTGTGCTTGCGCTACTTGGTCGCTGAGGCCAGCGCCGCGCGCAGCTCGTCAGCGGTGAGACGGGGGCCGTATGCGGGGGTGTCGCGCTGGATCCGCCAGCTCTCGCTCAGCGGTCCGCCGTCGACAGTGTCGAATCCGATGGCATCGATGAAGGCGGCGACCGTCGCGCCCGCGGCAGCGTCGTCTCCGAAGATCGCGAGCGCTCGACGGTCGGGGGTGCCGGCATCCTGCGCCTCGTCGGTGATCGCCGACGCGAAGATGTGGTTGAACGCCTTCACGACGTGCGCGTCAGGCAGATGCTGCTGCAGCTTCTCCGAGCTGGTCTCGCTGAGGTCGTCGAGTTCGGCGACGTGTCCGTCGCGTTCCCAGTAGTAGTTGTTCGTGTCGATCACCGGCTTGCCGCTCAGCGGCTCGACCGGGACCTTGTCGATGGCGAGGAACGGGATCGTCACCACGGCGATGTCGGCGGCCGCTGCCGCCTCTGCTGCCGTCGCGGCGCGGGCGTGGTCGCCCAGTTCCGCCACGAGGTCGGCGAGTGTCTCCGGGCCTCTCGAGTTGCTCACCACCACGTCGTAGCCGTGCGCGACCGCCTGGCGGGCGATCTGCGATCCGATGTGTCCTGCTCCGATGAGTCCGATGGTCGTCATGGTTCAGGCCAACCGGCACGGGCCCTGAACGATTCCCGGATGTCGGATCGTTTCTCTCAATCACATCCTCCGACCGCCGGAGCGTTCAGCGAGGTGCGAGGCAGGGACGAGCGGATCAGCCGGTCACGCGGGAATCGTGGCGAGCATCCGCTCGAACGCCGCGTCGAGGTCGGGGTTGAAGCGCTGCTGCTCGGGATGGGCGTCGTACCAGTCGACGATCTGCTGCGCGCCGCGGTCGAACGTGACGGTGGTCGCGAACTCCGGAACCAGCGCCTTGACCTTGCTGTTGTCGAAGACCATCGAGTGGGCCTTGTCGCCGATCAGGCCGGGACCGAGGTCGGGAGCGATGCGCGCGATGGTCTCCGACGCCACGTGGGCCAGCACCGGCTCCACCCCTGCCGCCTCGCCGAGCCAGGTGTAGATCTGATTCCAGGTGGGCGCGTGGTCGCCTGTGATGTGGAACGTGTCGCCGACGGCGAGCGGATTGCCCATGAGCCCGTCGAAGGCGACGGCGAAATCGGTGTTGTGCGTGATGGTCCACAGGCTCGTGCCGTCTCCGTGCACGACGACGGGCTTGCCGGCGCGCATGCGCGCGATGTCGGTCCAGTGACCGGATGTCGGGATGGACGTGCGGTCGTACGTGTGCGACGGACGGATGATCGTCGCCGGGAACGCGTCGTCGCGGTACGCGTGCACGAGCAGGTCCTCGCACGCGATCTTGTCCTGCGAATAAGTCCAGAACGGGTTGCGCAGCGGCGTGGACTCGGTGACCGGGAGACGTGCCGGCGGCGTCTGATACGCGCTCGCCGAGCTGATGAAGACGTACTGTCCCGTGCGGCCGGAGAACCGCGCGATATCCGCGGCGACGTGCTCGGGAGTGAAGGCCATGAACTGCGCGACCGTGTCGAACTCGCGCGAGCCGAGCACGGCATCCACGGCGGACGCGTCGCGCACGTCCGCCTGCAGCTCCTCGACGCCGTCGGGCAGCGGACGGGTCTGCGACTGCCCGCGGTTGAGCACGGTGACGGATGCGCCGCGCGAGAGAGCGCGTGCCACGCACGCCGAGCTGATGGTGCCGGTGCCGCCGATGAAAAGGATCGTCTTCGAAGCCATGCCTCGATCCTGTCAGCGCGGCCCCTACCTCGCTCGTACCCCGGTCAGGGAGCTCACGCGTTCACAACTCAGGACGTGGCCGATCGCGGCGGCGGATGGGCGCGCGTTTCCGGTGGTTGCCTCGCTGCTGCCGCCGCCCGGTTCTGAATTGTGGACGAACCCGGCGGGTGGGTGGACCCGAATCGCGCTCCCGGCGGTGCGCGGAACCCGGTAGCAGCCCCTAGCGTGGACGAGTGACTTTCGACGACCCGTACGGATCCGACGTCCTCGCCGGCAACTGGCGCGCCAGGGGACTCGTGCAGCCGAAGACGATCGAGGCGGAGAACGACCTCGTCGTCGAACTCGCCGACTCCGGCTACACGGGAGCAATCGTCGGCATCGAGAACCGGCTCGTGCAGCTGGAGGACCGGAATGGGCGGGTGCGGGCGTTCCCGCTCGGCGGCGGCTTCCTGGTGGACGGCAAGCCGGTGGTGCTCGTGCCGCCGACGAAGACGGGCCGACAGGGGCGAGTGCGCACGGCATCCGGTTCGTTCCACGTCGCGGATGCGCCTGCTCGCGTCGCGCGCGCCAGCCGCATCTTCGTGGAGGGCAGGCACGACGCCGAGCTCGTCGAGAAGGTGTGGGGTGACGACCTTCGGGTGGAGGGCGTCGTGGTCGAGTATCTGGGCGGCATCGACGACCTCGCACAGATCCTGCGGGACACACGACCAGGGCCGGGCAAGCGCATCGGCGTGCTCGTCGATCACCTGGTGCCCGGCTCCAAGGAGACGCGGATCGCGGACGCCGTGGCGCGCGGCCCGCACGGAGCCCACGTGAAGATCGTGGGACATCCGTACATCGACGTGTGGGCCGCGGTGAAGCCGGAGCGTGTCCACCTGAAGGCGTGGCCGCAGATCCCGCGCAACATCGAGTGGAAGAAGGGCATCTGTGCGGCGCTCGGCTGGCCGCACGAGGATCAGGCGGATATCGCCCGAGCGTGGAAGCGGATCCTGTCGACGGTGACGACGTACCGTGACCTGGAGCCCGCGTTCCTCGGACGCGTGGAAGAGCTGATCGACTTCGTCACGAGCGACTGAGCGACGGGAATGGAAGCTCGCTTCCATTCCCACCCGATTGTGTTGATCGGCGCAGCGGCGGTCACACACGATTGAGTCCCACGGCTCCTCGCTCCGGCTTCGTATCATGACCCCATGGGGCCGGTCGCATCCGACGGCCGTGTCGGAGACTCCGTTCACGTCGTCGTTCCCTCGCATGTCCTTCCCGCCGGGATGGCCATGGCCGGCTTCCGCGCCCGTCGCGGCTTCGGTGATCTGCAGGTGGTGCCCTACCCGGCGGTGACCCTGTTCCTCGACCTGGGAGGCGAGCCGCTGCACGTCGACGACGGGAACGGGGCGCGGCTCAGCGGCAGCGTGGCGCTCGGTCTGGCCCCGAAGTCGCTGCACGGGCGCGGCAGCGATGTCGAGTGCCTGCAGGTGCGGCTGTCTCCTCTGCTGGCGCACGCGATCGGGCTGCCATCCGAATTCGGCTCCGCCGCGACGATGACGGATGTCTGGGGCAGCTCGGCGGCACGCCTTGAGGGTCGGTTGCGGCGCGCACCCTCGTGGGAGGAGCGATTCGCGCTTGTCGCCGAGGCGGTCGCCTCGCGCGCGTCGGCTTCCGCTGCACCGGATCCGGAGGTCGGTCAGGCGTGGCGTCGCCTCGTCGCTTCGCGTGGATCGGTGCGGGTCGGGGCACTGGCGACCGAGGTGGGCTGGAGTCGCAAGCGGTTGTGGTCGCGGTTCGGTACGCAGACAGGACTGACCCCGAAAGGCGCGGGCCGTCTCATCCGCTTCGATCAGGCCGTGCATCGCCTGGCGCGTGGCAGCGCAGCGGTCATGGTCGCCGCGGAGATCGGATATGCCGATCAGTCGCACCTGAGCCGGGAGGTCGCGGACTTCACCGGGTCGACGCCCGCTGCAATCGCCACGGCACCGTGGTTGGACGTCGACGACGTGGCCTGGCGCAATCCGGGATACGCCGCGGTGTGACGTCGCCGTCGGCGACGGCATGGTGTGACGGCGTGGTGCGATGGCTCGGCGACGGCCCGTCGACGGTTCGGAGGATGATCCGACGACGACTCGGCGACGACGTCGGGAACATTCGTCCAAGACATCGCCGTCGTCGTTCAACCACGCTGACGGCATGACTGAAGACGAAACGACCGAGGACACGTACGTCCCGCTCGACGCAGGCGCGATGCACGTCGTCGTGGATGGGGACGGGGCGGCACCTGCCGTGGTGCTGATCCACGGGACCGCGTCGGACGTACACGTCTGGGATCCGATCGTGCCCGCGCTCGCCGCGGACTTCCGTGTGATCAGGGTCGATTTGCTCGGACACGGACGCTCGACGCCGTCGACGAACGGATACGGGATCCTCGCTCAGGCCCGGCGCATCGGCGAGGTGCTCGACCGGCTCGACGTCGGCCGGGTGAGCGTGGTCGCGCACTCCATGGGATGCCTGGTGGCAACCGCGCTGGCCGAGGCACGACCGGATCTCGTGTCGGCCGTCGTGCTGATCGACGGCGGGCCCGATCTGGACGCCGCGGCACCCGACGGCCCGGCGTTCAAGGTGTTGCTCGCGCCAGGGATCGGACGACTCGTGTGGGCGCTGCGCAACGAAAGGATGGTACGGGCGGCGGCGGCAAGCGCCGTCACGCGCGAGGTCGAACTGCCGCACGAGCTGGTGCAGGCCGCGATGGACATGGCGTATCCCGCGTTCGTCGGAACGGATCGGGCAGCGCGGGGCTACCTGGCGGAACGCGACCTGCCATCGCGGCTCGCGCCGCTCGGACTGCCGCTTCTCGTGATCTTCGGCGACGCGGACAAGCGCTGGAACCCGTCGGCGGCCTCCGCGTACCTCGCGGCGCCCGGCGCACGGCTCGAGCTGCTTCCGGGCGTCGGGCACACGCCGATGCTGGAGGACACGGCGCAGACGGCCCGGCTGCTCGGGCAGTTCCTCGCCCGGGTCGCTGCGAGGGGGGAGCACCCGGCGGGATGAGGCGCGACGTCCTCCCGAGGATCGCAGGCATGCGGTCGACTGGATAGGCTCCGGTGCTGCGGCATCCGTTCCCGATCCGGGTACCGCCTCACCGCGGCGGGCAACCGGCCCGGTGACAGCACCGGCGGGCACGGCCCCACTGAGCATGGCATCGGTCGAGTCAGGGGAGTGTCGTCGTGCGAATCGCCATCATCGGTGCCGGAGGGGTCGGCGGATACTTCGGAGCCCAGCTGGCTGCGAATGGGGAGGACGTCGTCTTCGTCGCCCGCGGCGCACACGGCGCGGCCATCCGGGAGCATGGACTGGTCGTGACGAGTGACGTGCACCCGCAGCACCTCGAGCATCCGACGGTCGTCGAGCGACCAGAGGACGTCGGCGAGGCAGACCTGGTCATCGTCGCGGTCAAGCTCTGGGACACCGAGGACGTCGCCGCGCGGCTGGCCCCGCTCGCCGCTGCCGGCGCCTCGGTCGTGTCGCTGCAGAACGGTGTGCTGAAGGACGGCGTCCTTCGACGCCATGTCTCCGCCGCCAGTGTTTTCGGCGGCGCCTGCTACATCTCGGCGTTCATCGAGCGCCCCGGCGTGATCGCGCACCACGGCGCGATGCAGCGCATCGTGGTCGGCGAGTACGACCGGCAGCCCTCCGATCGCGTCGTCGACTTCGTCGAGCGGTGTCGTGACGCCGGCATCGATGCCGACGTCAGCGACGACATCGAGCGCGTGCTGTGGGAGAAATACGTCTTCCTCGTCGGGATGTCCGCCCTCACCTCGGCGACGCGTCTTCCGATCGGCCCGATCCGGTCGAACCCGCAGACCAGGCGTCTCCTCGGCGCCGTGATGGGCGAGGTGCTCGACGTGGGTCGAGCACGCGGTGTCGCTCTCGACCCGGGACTTGTCGAGGAGCGTCTCGCGTTCATCGACACGGTCGCCCCGTCGATGACGGCCTCGATGGCGAACGACCTTGCAGAGGGCAGACGCCTCGAGCTGCCGTGGCTGAGCGGGGGAGTGGTCGACCTTGCGGAACAGGTCGGACGGGACGCCCCGGTGAATCGCACGATCGCCGGGCTGCTGGCGCCGTTCGTGGACGGTCCGCCGGCCTAGGAACGACACCTGGGGAGACTGAGCGGCTCACCCCGGATCCGACTGACCCTCCTGGCCACCCAGTGCCAGGTACTGATGCGCGAACGCCACCGCCATTCCGCCCTCGCCGACTCCTGCGGCGACGCGTTTGACGGATCCGGATCGCACGTCGCCTACGGCGAAGACGCCCGGCGCGCTCGTCTCGAGCGCGAACGGACGCCGATCCGCCGTCCATTGCGGCGTGTCCGCCGCGTCTGCGCCCGTGCGGATGAAGCCGTGGTCGTCCCTGGCGATCTCCGCAGGGAGCCAGCCGGTGACGGCATCCGCTCCGATCATCACGAACACCACGGAGAACGGATCGCTGGTCGTGCTGCCGTCTCGCTTGTCGACGACGTCGACGGATTCGAGTGCCGAGTCGCCGTGCAGCCCCACGATCTCGCTGCGCGTGCGCACCCGGATGCCGTCGTTCGCGACGATCTGATCGATCAGGTAGCGCGACATGCTCGCCTCGAGCGAGTCACCCCGCACCAGGATCGTGACCGATCGGGCGTACCGGGAGAAGAAGATCGCGGCCTGCCCGGCCGAGTTCCCCGCACCGACGATGCAGACGTCGGCGCCCTGCGCGAGTCCGGAATCACTGCGCGCAGCGCCGTAGTAGACGCCCGTGCCGAGGTAGCGGCCGACGGATGCCAGCGGCAGCGTCCGCCACTGCACCCCGGTGGCGAGCACGATGACGCGTGCGCGGAGCAGGTCCCCACCGTCGAGCATGACCTCGTGTCGATCCGGACGGACGTCGACGACGGATCGCGTCACGACGATCTCGGCGCCGAGTCGCTTCGCCTGCTTCAGGGCTCGGCTGGCGAGGTCGTCGCCGGAGATGCCGAACGGGAAGCCGGTGTAGTTCTCGATCCTGGTGGACGTGCCGGCCTGTCCGCCGGGTGCGAGTGCTTCGATGACGACGCTGGCGAGACCTTCGGCAGCACCGTTCACGGCGGCGGTGAGTCCTGACGGACCGGCGCCCAGCACGACGAGGTCGTAGGCACCTCGTGCGGGCTGCACGTCGAGGCCGACGGCTCCGGCGAGGTCGCGCGCGCTCGGCGCCTCGATCCGGCGTCCGCCCGCGAGTTCGACCACCGGGTACCGTCGCCCGGGCTCCGGCTCGACGGAGACCAGGTCGAATGCGACCTGGTTGCGGGTGAGGAATCCTGCGACGTCGTGGGTCGCAGCATCCTGGCGGGGTCCGTAGACGTGCACCTCGATGTCCGGTTGCTCCGACGCCCAATGCTGCAGATCGTCGAGATAGCTTCGAGCGAGGGCGGCGACCTTCGCCGGGATGCTCGGTGCCATGCCCCCGAGCGTGTAGAACGCGGTCGGATCCAGCTTGATGATGCGTGTGGTGCCGGCCGCACGGCCGCTCGCAGGGAACGGCGTGCTCAGCGTCATCGGCACCTCGCCGAAGAACTGTCCAGGCTTGCGCGTGCCGATGACGATCTCGTCGCCGTTCACGAGCTTGGTGATCTCGGCGCCGCCTTCGACGACGACGAAGAAGGCGCGTTCGTCGCCCTCGTGAGCGAAATACTCGCCGGGGAGGAGGCGGATGTCCTCGACGGCGCGCACGAGATACTCCAGCGGCTCGGCGGGCAACGGCTCGAACACCGGTATGCCACGCAGCTCGTCGACGGTGATCACGATGCGCTCCTCGCCCGCTCGCGCGATGCGATGAAGCCGCTGCGGACATCCAAAGATGAGGATTCGTCGAACTGTGCGGACACGCGGTGACGGTACCAGGAGTGCACCGAGCCGGGCAGTGCCCAGACGGGGGACATCGTCTGACGCGCCACTGCCAGACGCCGTGATTCTCGGATTTCCTCCTTCGTGATGATGTCCCAGGCCGGCATCCGCTGCCAGCATGGCGGGATGACTGCCGCTTCCCCTGGCGTGACCCGCCGCTGGGTCTTCCCGATCCTCCGCATCCTGATCTTCGCCGCCATCGCCGCCGCCCTCGTCAAACTCGCGTTCTTCAGCGGCGCGACGGCGGGCAGCGACGACCTGCGCGCGACGGGCGTCGTGAGCGATCCGACGAGCATCGTGCGCACCGGCTCGATCAGTGATGACCTGACAGTGAAGGGAACAGTGTTCGCGGATGCCGCGGTGCCCGTCCGCGCGACGGCAACGGGCGAGATCACGGCGGTGTCCATCGCGGTCGGGCAGCACGTCGACAGCGGTGCGGCGGTCATCGTGGTGAAGAAGGCGGACGACCAGACGCACGTCACGGTCGTCGCCCCGGCCGTCGGAACGGTCTCGGATCTGACGGCCCTGGTCGGCCAGCAGGTCGGTGTCGGCGACGTGCTGGCGCAGGTCGCTCCGCCCACGTTCAACGTCACGGGGTCGATCGCCGCAGCGGATCAGTACCGGCTGCTGTCGAATCCCACGACGGCACAGGTCGTCATCTCCGGCGGCCCGGCGCCGTTCACGTGCACGGGCCTGACGGTGAGCGCTCCGCTCGCCGGTGCGAGCAGCACGCCGAGCACGTCCGGACAGGGCACCGAGCCGTCCAGCGGCACCGCCTCCGGTCCGACGGTGCGCTGCTCCGTCCCCGCCGACGTCACGGTGTTCGCGGGACTCGCCGCGAAGCTCACCATCGCGGCGGGCAAGGCGGATCACGCGCTCATCGTTCCCGCCACCGCCGTCGAGGGCATCAGCGGAGGCGAGGGCACGGTGTACACACGGAGCGGATCCGGCGATCCGACCCCGCACAAGGTGCAGCTGGGGATCTTCGACGGCACGTCGGTGCAGATCGTGTCCGGCCTGAAGAAGGGCGACGAGATCCTGCAGTACGTCCCGTCGAAGTCCGACGAGCAGACGGATGCCGTGGTGGGGGTCAGGGGCTGATGCCGATCCTCGAACTGGAGGGCGTGACCCGGGTTGTGCCGCTCCCCGACGCGGATCCCCTGCATATCCTCCGCGGCATCGATCTCGTCGTCGACGCCGGCGAACACGTCTCGATCGTGGGGCGGAGCGGATCCGGCAAGTCCACTCTGCTGAACATCCTCGGCCTGCTCGACGAGCCGACGGCCGGCAGCATCGCGTTCGACGGCATCACGGTGAAGCGGATGTCGAGCGCGGCGCGCGACAAACGACGCGGACGCGACGTGGGCTTCATCTTCCAGCAGTTCAACCTGCTGCCCGGACGCACGGCAGCGGAGAACGTCGCGACGCCGCTGCTGTATGCGGAGCCGCGGAAGTTCTGGCGTCGCACCCGGCTCGCTCTCGACGTTTTGGACCAGGTCGGCCTCGCGGACCGCGCCGAATGGCTGCCCAGCCGGCTCTCCGGCGGCGAGCAGCAGCGCGTGGCGATCGCCAGGGCGCTCGTGCGCGGACCCCGTGTGATCCTCGCCGACGAGCCGACCGGTGCTCTCGACGTGGAGACCGGCCGATCCGTCATGGCGCTCCTGGATGCCGTCGCGCACGACACCGGCGCAGCTCTCGTCACCATCACCCACGATCCCGGCATCGCGGCGCTGGCCGACCGTTCCTACCGGCTTCAAGACGGCGTCCTGCACGCCGTGGATCGCACGACGAGCCCGGACCCGGCAGACACGATTCCGGGCGACACGATCGAACAGCGCGACCCGGAGGGCACCGACGACCGGCAGGATCAGTCGCGCGAGCGATCCGACGAGCTCGGCGAGGTGGCCGCATGAGGGCGGTGACGAGCGTGTTCAGCGTCCTCGTCGAGGCGTGGGCGGAGTTCCGCGTCTACCGCGCGAGGGTGCTGATGTCGATCATCGGGGTGGCCGTGGCGATCATGGCGCTCACCGCGATCGCCGCGATCTCGGCCGTCGCCCAGCAGGCGGTGATCGAGGGATTAGAGCGCGGATCCGGACGCCCCGCGATGGTGAGCGTCTACCCCGCCTCGAACGACAATGGCGAGCCGCTGGTGGCCCCCGAGGCGTTCCAGAGCGATCTCAGCGCTGAAATGGCGAGGTATGGCATCCGCTACTGGTCACGGCAGGGATACGCGCAGGTCAGCGCGCGCGGGGTGCCACAGGACGCGAACCTCAGTGCCACTGTCGTGGACAGCTCGTACGCGGCCATGTTCCGTACCCAGGTCACCGACGGAACGTGGTTCGCGGCGGGCGATGAGCGTCGCCTGGTGCCCGCAGTCGTCATCAACACGGGACTGTGGCAGCTGCTGGGAAGTCCGGACCTGCGCACGCATCCGACCCTGCATCTTCTGGCGCCGTCTGCGACCGACGCCGTCGTGGTCGGTGTCACGAGCGGGGGAGACGAGCACTCGGGACAACTCTGGATGCTGTACGGCGCGTACCAGAAGCTGGCGTCGGCCGACGCCCAGCAGCAGCTGGCGACGCAGACGAGCTACCTGGCCTGGGTGCCGCCCACCCGCGCGCGCGAACTGATGAGCCGACTGGAGGGCGACCTCTCGCACGACTCGGGTGATGGCGCGAGGGTGTCGGTGAACCGCCAGGACTACCAGGCGTCGAACGGGCCGGATCCCCTGCTCTTCCTCAAGATCATCGGCGGCGCGGCGGCGGGGCTGATCCTGGTGCTCGGCGCGCTCGGGCTGCTCAACATCTCGATGGTGACTGTGCGTGCTCGGATTCGGGAGATCGGCATCCGGCGCAGCTTCGGCGCCACATCGGGGCGTGTGTTCGTCGGCGTGATGATGGAGAGCGTCGTCGCCACTGCGGCGGCCGGTGTGGTCGGGGTGATGGTCGCAATCCTCGCCCTCGAGAACCCGATCGTGCTCGGCTTCCTGCGCACTCACGGCCTGCAGGATGTGCCCGCGTTCCCGCTGTCCGCCGCGGCGTTCGGGATGCTCGTGGCCATCGGCGTCGGCGCGCTCGCCGGAGTGCTCCCCGCGGCGGTCGCGGTGCGGGTGCGTCCGATCGACGCGATCCGATACTGAGACGGCGAGACGCCGCCGCGCCACGGCGCGGATCGTGGCGCCTTGGCGTCATGGCACACATCATGGATGTCTTCGTGGTATCGCAATGGGCGATGCATTGGTAGGATGATGACATGCGCACGACGATGGACAAGGCGGGACGGATCGTCGTTCCTTCGCAACTGCGCGCGCAGATCGGACTCGAGCCGGGGCCCGTCGATATCAGCATCGATGGAAGCGGGCTGCGGGTCGAAATTCCGGAGGAAGACAACGTGGTCGAACGCGAAGGGTTGCTCATGATCGACGCGGAGGGACCGGAGACGACCGCGGACGACGTGCGGGAGTTGCGGCTTGCCGTCCAGCGCTGAACTGCTGCTCGACACCAGCGCCGCCATTGCGCTGGTGCTCACGACTCATGAAAATCACGATCCCGTCGTCCGGCAGGTCTCCGGAAAGACGCTCGGGCTCTGCGGTCACGCCGCGATCGAGACGTATTCGGTGCTCACCCGGCTGCCAGGGGCGCAGCGGGTGAGCACCCAGGCGGCACTGGCGATCATTCGCAACAACTTTCCGGCGAGCCATAGCCTCGGTGTGGCATCCGCGCGGACCAGCATCGAGGCCCTACAGTCGGCGGGCATCTCGGGCGGATCCGTGTACGACGGCCTCGTCGCGCTCGCCGCCCGCGAAGCTGGGATCCGCCTGCTCAGCTGCGACAGGCGAGCTGCCGTCACGTACGCGCAGCTCGGGATCGACGTCGAACTCGTGTGACGTCATCGGTGATCGCGGCCGCGCCGCTCGACAAACTCAATCGGCCCGTCCGAGCAAGCAGAGCTTTCTCGTCCGGGCCTCAATCGTTTGTGATCGCGGCTGCGCCGCTCAACCGATTCAATCGGTTCGGCGGTGTGAGCGAGATCCCACCGCTCTCACCTCAATCATCGGTGCCCCCAGAAGGATTCGAACCTTCGGCCTTCTGCTCCGGAGGCAGACGCTCTATCCCCTGAGCTATGGGGGCTCAGTGCCCGTCAAGGCTAGCATCCGATCTGGCACGGGTTTCACGGGTGGGCGCGGCCCGGCGTGCGCTCGCGCTGCAGTTGCGACGATATGGCGGGCGTGTCGCGGCCGGGCGGCGGCGTGTCGAGCCGAATCGCCGCTGGAACACACGGGCTACGGCGGGCACGGAGAGTCCGGCCGGCGTCAGCGTCAGCCCGGCAGATTCGCGAGCACTCCGGCGATCACGGGGCCGGCATCGCCCGGCTCGGTGAAGTCCTTCGACGACGCGACGACCCAGTATTTTCCGGTGAACGCCTGCGCGACACCGGATCCGTGGTCGACGCTGAAGTAGCCCATCACCTTCGGCGGAACACCGTACGTCGGCACCACGTTGCTCTGGGTGATGGCGTCGTTCTTGAGGCCGGTGAGTTCGCCCGAGGCCGGCTGCGCAATGGACACCGAGACGGTGTTGCCGCTCGAGGGGTTCGCGTAGCCGCACGCCACACCGGAGTACGAGACCGCCTTGGCCGCGTCGGACCCCTTGGCCGGCTGGTAGTCGGACGCGGGAACCAGCACCGGAAGCATCGCGGCGAGCTGCTCGGTTGTGAGCACCTGATCGCACGTCAGGGCCACGGGAGTCGGCGTCGCAGTCGGACCGGCGGACGCCTTGGGCGCAGAGGAGGGCGCGTCCGATGCCTTCGCCGCGGCAGACTGCGACGCAGAGGCTGCTGGGGTCGGCGAGGACTGGCATCCGGTGAGCAGAAGGGCGGTTGCCGCGACGAGAGTCACTGCGGCGGCACTGCCGGACAGCGAACGACTCGGACGGCGAAGACGAGGTATGCGCATGGGAGGACTTCCGAAAGCGGTGGGGGTCGCGTGCGGACGAGGATACCAACACCGGATGATGCCTCTGCATCCGCCGGCTGGGCAGGGCGTCCAGGCGCCGCCCGATAGACTTGGCGGTCGTGAATCCCGATCAGCTCGCCGACCAGTTGTACGCCATCGTCACGCGCGTGGTGGACGCTCGACGCGCGGAGCAGGGATCCGCCGAGACGGCGCCGTTGCTCGCGCGCTCGGACATCCGGCTGGAGCGTCCCAAGAACCGCGACCACGGCGACTGGGCGTCGAACGCGGCCATGCGGCTGGCGAAGCCGCTCGGCGTCAACCCGCGTGACTTGGCGCAGGAGATCGCGCTGGAGAGCGAGCGGCTCGACGGCGTGGCATCCGCCGAGGTCGCGGGTCCCGGCTTCATCAACTTCAGGCTCGATGCCGCCGCCGCCGGTGCGCTGGCGAAGACGATCGTCGACGCGGGGGAGGCGTACGGCCAGAACGTCACGCAGGCCGGACGCACCATCAACCTCGAGTTCGTCTCCGCGAACCCGACGGGGCCGCTGCACATCGGCCACACGCGCTGGGCGGCGCTCGGCGACTCGATCGCCCGTGTGCTCAAGGCGTCCGGTGCCGAGCTCGCCAGCGAGTACTACATCAACGACGCCGGCAGCCAGATGGACAAGTTCGGTGCCTCCGTGCTCGCAGCCGCCAAGGGTGAGCCGACGCCGGAAGGCGGATACCCGGGGCAGTACATCGCGGACCTCGCCACGGCCGTGCTCGAGCGCGAGCCGGGTCTGCTGTCGCTGTCCGACGAAGATGCCCTGGCGCGCGCCCGCGAGCTGGCCTACGAACTGCAGCTGGCCGAGATCCGCCAGGCGCTGAAGGACTTCAACGTCGAGTTCGACGTCTACTTCAGCGAGCGGACGCTTCACGAGACCGATCCGCAGACCGGCACGAGCCTCGTCGACGACGCGGTGGAGCGGCTGCGCAAGCAGGGCCACGTGTTCGATGCGGACGGCGCCGTGTGGGTGCGCACCACCGACTTCGGCGACGACAAGGACCGCGTCATCCGCCGCAGCAACGGCGTGTACACCTACTTCGCGTCGGATGCCGCCTATTACCTGAGCAAGTCCGACCGCGGCTTCCAGCACAAGATCTACCTGCTCGGCGCCGACCACCACGGTTACGTACACCGCTTGCGCGCGCTCGCGGGCGCTGCGGGCGACGAACCTGATCGCGACATCGAGATCCTGATCGGTCAGCTGGTCAGCGTGAACGGCGCGCGGCTGTCGAAGCGCGCGGGCAACATCATCGAGCTGACGGACCTGCAGAAGTGGCTCGGAACGGATGCCCTCCGATACTCGCTGGGGCGCTCACCTGCCGACTCGCCGCTCACGCTCGATCCGGAACTGCTGCGCAGCCACTCCAACGACAACCCCGTGTACTACGTGCAGTACGCGCACGCGCGCACGCGCTCGGTTGCACGCAATGCCGAGGCGGCCGGGGTCACGCGCAGCGCCTTCGCGCCGGAGCTGCTGACGCACGAAACCGAGTCGGCTCTGCTCGGTGCGCTCCAGGAATTCCCGCGCCTCGTTGCCCTGGCGGCGGACCTGCGCGAGCCGCATCGCGTCGCCCGTTATGTCGAAGAGGTCGCCGGGCTGTACCACAAGTGGTACGACAGCTGCCGCGTGATCCCGCTCGGCGAGGAGCCGATCACCGACCTGCACCGCACCCGTCTGTGGCTGAATGACGCGACGGGCCAGGTCATCCGCAACGGGCTCGGACTCCTCGGAGTGTCCGCGCCGGAGCGCATGTAGCGACACCACACCGGGCGGCCGCCCTTCACCGGTGCGATCGGCAGCCCATGACGTGAACGGGGGAACATGTCGACGCAGGATCAGCCGACCGAGCCGTTGCCGGCATCCGGCGGGGAGGGATCACGCAACCCGTACGAGGAGAACTCCGTCGGTAACGGCGCGGGTGCCCCGAACGCTCCGTCGGGCGGTGCCCGTCGTCGCCGTCGCACCCTGCGCACCTGGCTCTGGGTCGTCGGGGCAGTGGTCGTCGTGGTCGGACTCTTCTTCGCCGCGGATGCCGTCGTGCGGCAGATCGCGCAGAACACCGTGCGCGACCAGCTCGAGAAGCAGCTGCCGTCCGACGTCACCGTGAAGAATCTCGACGTGACGATCCAGGGATTCTCCGTCATCGCGCAGCTCATCGGCGGATCGCTCGACAAGGTGGACCTGCACTCGAACGATGTCCGCGTGGATGGCAATCGGCTGAGCGGCACGATCGTTGCACACGGCATCCCGCTGGATTCGTCGAAGCCGGTGCACCGCATCGACGGCTCGATGACGATCGGACAGGATGCCGTCAACGGTCTCGTCGACCTCCCGAACGACACGACAGTGACGCTGAACCGTCATGAGGTCGGGCTGAAGGGCACAGGGCAGATCCTCGGGATCGACGTGGGGTACACGGCGAGCGTGAGCCCGACCCTGAAGGATGCCAAGACCATCGTGCTCACCCCGCTGAACGTCAGCGTGACCGCGGGAGGCGGATCGCTCGATGTCACGCGCTTCGCGAAGGACCTGCTGCCGTCGACCATCTCGATCTGCGTCGCCCAGTATCTGCCGGACGGCGTGGACGCCACGGGACTCGCCATCTCCAAAGGAGAAGCGCACGTCTCGGTGGGCGCCGACGACATCGTGCTCGACGAGAAGACCATGCAGACGAAGGGCACCTGCGGCTGACCCCATCCCCGAGGGTGCCCGATTTTCCTCTCGAGGGTGCCTGTTAGTCCTCTCGAGGGTGCCTGTTAGCCCTCGAGGGTGCCGGTTAGTCCTCTCGAGGGTGCCCGTTAGTCCTCCCGCGAGTGCACGTCAGTATCCGGGTGAGTGCAAGGCCGTGGGTCTGGGTCGCACTTTCGTGGGTGACGCGCCGACCGACACTGAAGTATGACGGGGCCGTTTTCGGGAGCTGGGATACCAGCGGATAGGATTTCGGAACGCGCATTCGCGCATGTCTGAAGGCTTCAGGGGCCAATCCGGGTCCGCTCGCCAGCCCACCCAACTGTTCGAGGTGACTCTCCGTGCCCGACAATCCGCTGGCCCCTGCGTGGTTGCACGCTCCACAGGATGCGAACGCCTTCGCACCCGACGTGTGGCCGCCGAGCCTGACACGCGACGCCGACGGCGTCGCCAGGATCGCCGGCGTACGCGTCGACGAGCTCGCGCGCGACTACGGCACTCCGCTGTATGTGCTCGACGAGGAATATGTCCGTGACACCGCCCATCGCGTGCGTTCCGCCTTCACCGAGGCGTTCGAGCGCGTCGGATCCACCGCCGAGGCGTACTACGCGGGCAAGGCATTCCTGACGACGGATGTCGCCCGCTGGGTCACCGAGGCCGACCTGCGCATCGACGTCGCGAGCGGCGGCGAGCTCGCCGTGGCCCTTGCCGCCGGTGTGAATCCCGCGCGCCTCGGATTCCACGGCAACAACAAGTCCGCGGCGGAACTCGACCGGGCGGTCGGCGTCGGCGTCGGCACCGTCGTGATCGACTCGGAGCAGGAGGTCGAGCGGGTAGCGGCAGCGGCATCCGCTCATGGACGCACACAGCGCGTTCGACTGCGCGTGCGCACCGGCGTGCACGCGCACACGCACGAGTTCCTCGCCACCGCCCATGAGGACCAGAAGTTCGGTGTGGCGCTCGACGATGTGGAGCGCATCGTCGCAGACATCCGCTCGCACGACGGACTCGAGTTCGTCGGCCTGCACGCCCACATCGGCTCGCAGATCTTCGGATCGGATGGCTTCGCCGAGTCGGCGGCGCGCCTCCTGCAGGTGCACGCGCGCCTTCTCTCCGGCGGTCCCGTCCCGGAGCTGAACCTCGGTGGCGGGTTCGGCATCGCGTACACCACGGCCGACCGGGCCGAGGAGATCGAGACCCTCGCCGAGCGCATCGCCCAGGTCGTCGCTGCGGCGTGTGAGGACGCGAATGTTCCCGTGCCCATCGTCTGCTTCGAACCGGGCCGGGCCATCGTGGGACGCGCCGGCATCACTCTCTACACCGTCGGCACCACCAAGGCAGTCACTCTGGACGCCGCAGGCACGGCCGCCCAGCGCCTGTATGTCAGCGTCGACGGCGGTATGAGCGACAACGCGAGGCCGGCGCTCTACGGAGCCGATTACTCCGCCCGGATCGTGGGACGCACCTCCGCTGCGGACCCGGCACTCGTGCGCGTTGCGGGCAAGCACTGCGAGTCAGGGGACATCGTCGTTGACGCCGAATACCTGCCGGGCGACGTCGCACCGGACGACCTCCTCGCGCTCGCCGCGACCGGCGCATACTGCTGGTCGCTGTCCAGCAACTACAACTACCTCCCGCGGCCGGCGGTCGTCGCGGTGCGCGACGGCGAAGCCCGCGCCATCGTGCGCGGCGAGACGATCGACGATCTGCTCTCTCGCGACCTCGGCGCCAGGCACAGTGCGGCGACCGCGCATCCACCCGCGAGAGACGCGGATGCCCCTGGCCCGCTCGCCCGCGCCGGCCACCACCCGGCGGGGCTGGGCGGCGCTGCAGGCGAGGGTCACGCCCGACACGAAGCCCAGGAGGAGCAGTGATCGACTACCGGACTCTCAAGGTCGCGCTGCTCGGCGCGGGATCCGTCGGATCCAACGTCGCCAAGCTCCTGCTCGACCACGGCGACGAGCTGGCCGCCCGTGTCGGCGCCGGACTGGAGCTCGTCGGCATCGCGGTGCGCGACGTCGACGCGCCCAGGCGCACCGACCTCCCGCGCGAGCTGTTCACGACGGACGCACGCTCCCTGATCCTCAGTGCCGACATCGTGATCGAGCTGATGGGCGGCGTCGAGCCCGCTCGGGAGTACGTGCTGCTCGCGCTCACCTCCGGCGCCGATGTGGTCACGGGCAACAAGGCCCTGCTCGCCGAGCACGGACCGGAGCTCTTCGCCGCCGCCGAACAGGTCGGCGCACAGCTCTACTACGAAGCGGCCGTCGCGGGAGCGATCCCGATCATCCGCCCGTTGCGCGACAGCCTTGCCGGCGACCGCGTCGAGCGGATCCTCGGCATCGTCAACGGCACGACGAACTTCATCCTCGACCGCATGGACACCGCGGGCGACGACATGGAATCCGCGCTCGAGGTGGCGACCGAACTCGGGTACGCGGAGCGGAGCGATCCGTCGGCGGATATCGAGGGATACGACGCAGCGGCCAAGGCCGCGATCCTCGCCGGCCTCGCCTTCCACACCACCGTGCCGCTGGATGCGGTGCATCGCGAGGGCATCACGTCCGTCACCGCACAGCAGGTGGAGGCGGCTCGCGCGGGCGGATACGTGATCAAGCTCCTCGCGATCTGCGAACGCGTCACCGACGAGGACGGAGCGGAAGGCGTGTCGGCGCGGGTGTATCCCGCTCTCGTGCCGCGCGAGCATCCGCTCGCCGCTGTGCGCGGCGTGCACAACGCGGTATTCGTGCAGGCGGCGGCGGCAGGAGACCTCATGTTCTATGGAGCGGGAGCCGGTGGGTTGCAGACGGCCTCGGCGGTGCTCGGCGATGTCGTCTCGGCTGCACGCAGGCACGTGGTCGGCGGACCCGGCGTCGCCGAGTCCACGCATGCCGATCTGCCGGTTCTCGACGTCGGAGCGATCCGCACCCGTTACCAGATCACGCTCCTCGTGACGGATGCCCCCGGCGTGCTCTCGCGCATCGCCGCCGTCTTCGCCCGCCACGACGTCTCCGTCGAGACCGTGACCCAGACCGTCGCCTCCACGACGGCCCGGTCGGCGTCCGCAGCGGCCTCAGCGGACGGTCGGGAAGTCCCATCGGGCACGGCTACGCTGGTCATCGGAACGCACGTGGCGTTCGAGTCCGCACTTGCGGCGACGGTCGAGACCCTTCGGACGAGCGAAGAGGTCGTGCGGGTCACCGCTGTTCTACGAGTTGAAGGAGTCTGACGTGGCGCACCAATGGCAGGGCGTTCTGCGCGAATACGCCGACCGCCTCGATGTGAGCGAGGCGACGCCGATCGTCACGCTGGGTGAGGGTGGAACGCCGCTCATTCCGGCCGCCGCCCTGTCGCGTCGCACCGGAGCGGATGTCTACGTCAAGTTCGAGGGCATGAACCCGACCGGCTCCTTCAAGGACCGTGGCATGACGATGGCGGTTTCCAAGGCCGTCGAGGGCGGCGCGAAGGCCGTGATCTGTGCCTCGACCGGCAACACCTCGGCATCCGCCGCCGCCTACGCCACCCACGCGGGCATCAAGGCCGTCGTGCTCGTTCCCGAGGGCAAGATCGCGATGGGCAAGCTCAGCCAGGCGATCGCGCACAATGCCGAACTGCTGCAGGTGCGCGGCAACTTCGACGACTGCCTCGACATCGCACGTGACCTCGCGGCCGAGTACCCGGTGCACCTGGTCAACTCCGTGAACAACGACCGCATCGAGGGCCAGAAGACTGCGGCGTTCGAGGTCGTCGAGGTTCTCGGCGATGCGCCCGACTTCCAGTTCATCCCTGTGGGCAACGCAGGCAACTACACCGCGTACACCCGCGGCTACACGGAGGAGGTCGAGCGCGGCGTCTCCACCAAGCTGCCGCGCATGTTCGGCTTCCAGGCTGCGGGGAGCGCGCCCATCGTGCTCGGGCACCCGGTGAAGGATCCGGACACGGTGGCCAGCGCCATCCGCATCGGCAACCCGGCCTCCTGGGAGCTCGCCCTCGCGGCGCGCGACGCGACCAACGGATACTTCGGCGCCATCGACGACGAGAAGATCCTGGCCGCTCAGCGCCTCCTCTCCGCCGAGGTGGGCATCTTCGTCGAGCCGGCGAGCGCCATCAGCGTCGCGGGTCTGCTCGAGCGCTCCGAGGCGGGGGAGATCCCTGCCGGATCGCGCGTCGTGCTCACCGTCACCGGCCACGGCCTGAAGGACCCGCAGTGGGCGCTCCGCCTCCCGGACGGCGGCCAGGTGCAGCCCACCTCGGTTCCCGTCGATACGGCGGAGATCGCCGACGTGCTGGGGCTGAGCCGGGTGGCGCAGAGCTCGCCGGACGTCGTGTGAGCGGCGCGCACGTGACGTCGCAGGTTCCCGTAGGCCGCTCCGTGCGGGTCAAGGTACCCGCGACGTCGGCGAACCTCGGTCCCGGATTCGACACACTGGGACTCGCGCTCGCACTGTACGACGACCTGACGGTCACCGTGCGCGAGCAGGCGGGCGTGACGGTCGCGGTGCACGGCGTCGGGGAGGGCGAGGTCCCCACGGACGAGTCCAACCTCGTCGTGCGCTCCATCGCCCACACGTTCGAGGCCGTCGGCGTGCCGCTGCCTGGACTCGACCTGGTGGCGCACAACGCCATCCCGCACGGTCGCGGCCTCGGATCCTCCGGCGCGGCGATCGTCTCCGGCATCGTGGCGGCGAAGGGCCTGCTCGAGGGCATCGCCGAGCTGGATTCCACCACGCTGCTCACCCTGGCGACGGAGCTTGAAGGTCATCCCGACAACGTGGCGCCTGCGCTCTTCGGCGGCCTCACCATCGCGTGGATGTCGCAGGCCGGTCCGGCCCACAAGAAGCTCATCGTGCACCGCGGAGTCTCACCGCTGGTGTTCGTCCCCGAGCACGTGATGTCCACGGCGCTCGCACGCAGCCTGCAGCCGGACTCGGTGCCGCATGAGGACGCCGTCTTCAACGTGTCCCGTTCCGCGCTTCTCGTCGCGGCGCTTGTGCAGAGTCCTGAACTCTTGCACGCTGCCACGGAGGACAAGCTGCATCAGAACTACCGGGCGAAGGCGATGCCTGAGACCAATCGCCTCATCACCGAGCTCCGGGTGGCCGGCTTCCCGGCCGTCGTCTCGGGAGCCGGTCCATCGATCTTGGTGTTGTGCAGCGATCCTGCGCAGCGCCTGGCTGCCGCACAGCTCGTCGCCGATCGTGCCGAGACGCCGTGGCAGCCGCTCATGCTCGCCGTCGACTTCCTCGGTGCGACGGTGCACCGGGTGGAGCAGGACCCGGCCTGATCCGGTGGAGGCACACGTCGGGCCACCGGCGTGTACGTGATCCGTCTGGCATGCCGGGGGTGATAGACTGGGCCGCACCTGCCAGACGGCGCGTTAGCTTCGCGAATCTGGTGTTCGGGTGAAATTCTTGTAACTCATTGCTGTCGTGCCTGCCCGAAACCCGCGCATGCGATCCCCGACGCACGCGGTCGAAACATGACCGGGCGGCTATCCCACGACACGCGCTCTGAGCGAGGCGGTTCTATGCCCGCCAGAGGAAAGGAATCCTCTTCAGTGACCGATGTCAATCTCCACGCCGACGGCGTGGAACCCAATCTCGATCTGTCGTCGCTGCGCGTTCCGCAGCTGCAGACGCTCGCCACGAGCCTCGGCATCCCCGGCGCGGCCAAGCTGCGCAAGGGCGAGCTCGTCGCGGCCATCGAGGCCACGCGCGCCACGACGCAGACCATCGACCAGCCGACCACGGATGCAGCGCAGCCCGTCGCCGAGAACGTCGCCGTTCCCGCAGCCGAGCAGCAGTCCGCAGGGCAGCAGGCCGCCGAGCCTGCGGATGCCGCGCAGGCGTCGCAGCCTTCCGGATCGCGAGACGACGCGCAGCAGGCGGACGACGCCGCAGCGACGACTCCCGACCAGCGGCTCAGCCCTGCCGAGGCCGAGGCGGCACTCCGTGCAGCGCTCGACCTCCAGACCCCTCCGGCGCGCACCCGTCGCGGGTCGCGGCGGGTCACCAGCGTCGACGGCGGTCGCACCGTGTCCGCCAGCGCGCACGTGAACGCGGGCGACGCGGGTCTGCCGGCCGTGGATGCCGGCAACGACGACCGTGACGCGGTCGTCGGCGATGCAGACCAGGCGACCGACTCGACGGCCGGTGCCCGTGCGCGTGAGCCGCGTGCGGCATCCGACTTCGCGGGCGCCAAGCAGAGCGCGACCGAGGGCGGCAACGCCGACGAGGCGCGTGCCGAGCAGGGCGCCGAGCAGTCTGAGGGCGACGCTCAGGCATCCGATGAGGCTCAGCGCGAGCAGCAGCCGCGTCAGGGCCGCCGCAACCGCGGCCGCAACAAGAACCGTCGCGGCGAGAACGGCCAGGACGGCCAGCAGGGCGACAGCGAGCAGCAGGGCCAGAACACCCAGCAGAACGCTCAGCAGCAGAACGGCCAGAACCAGAACGGCCAGAACCAGCAGGGCAGCCAGCAGAAGCAGGGTCAGCAGGGCGGCCAGAACCAGCGCGGCCAGCAGAGTCAGCAGAACCAGCAGGGCCAGCGTCAGAACGCCGCCCAGCAGCAGGACGGGGACCAGGCCGGCCGTAACCGCTACCGAGACCGCAAGCGCCGTGGTGCAGCGGGTGACGACGTCGAGCCGGAGATCCTCGACGACGACGTGCTCATCCCCGTTGCGGGCATCCTCGACGTGCTCGACAACTACGCGTTCGTGCGCACCAGCGGCTACCTCCCGGGACCGAGCGACGTCTACGTGTCGCTCGGCCAGGTGAAGAAGTACAACCTGCGGAAGGGCGACGCGGTGGTCGGGGCCATCCGCCAGCCGCGCGAGGGTGAGAACACCGGGCGCCAGAAGTACAACGCGCTCGTCAAGGTGGATTCCGTCAACGGCCAGTCGAACGACGAGGCGCAGAACCGCGTCGAGTTCAACAAGCTCACGCCGCTGTACCCGCAGGAGCGCCTGCGCCTGGAGACGGAACCGACGAAGCTCACGCAGCGCATCATCGACCTGGTCGCCCCGATCGGCAAGGGCCAGCGGGGCCTCATCGTCGCCCCGCCCAAGGCCGGCAAGACGATCGTGATGCAGCAGATCGCGAATGCGATCACCACGAACAACCCCGAGGTGCACCTCATGGTCGTGCTCGTGGACGAGCGGCCCGAAGAGGTCACCGACATGCAGCGCACGGTCAAGGGCGAGGTCATCGCGTCCACGTTCGACCGTCCTGCAGAGGACCACACCACGGTCGCCGAACTCGCCATCGAGCGTGCGAAGCGCCTGGTGGAGCTGGGACACGACGTTGTCGTGCTGCTCGATTCCATCACCCGCCTCAGCCGCGCCTACAACCTGGCGGCGCCGGCATCCGGTCGTATCCTCTCCGGCGGTGTCGACGCGTCGGCGCTGTACCCGCCGAAACGGTTCTTCGGCGCCGCCCGCAACATCGAGCACGGCGGATCGCTCACCATCCTGGCCACGGCGCTCATCGAGACCGGATCCAAGATGGACGAGGTCATCTTCGAGGAGTTCAAGGGCACCGGAAACTCGGAGCTCCGCCTCTCGCGTCAGCTCGCCGACAAGCGGATCTTCCCGGCCGTCGACGTGAACGCGTCCGGCACGCGCCGCGAAGAGATGCTGATGAGCTCCGACGAGGTCAAGATCACCTGGAAGCTGCGCCGCGCGCTCGCCGGCCTCGACCCGCAGCAGGCGCTCGAGGTCGTGCTCGGCAAGCTCAAGGAGACGAGCTCCAACGTGGAATTCCTCGTGCAGATGCAGAAGTCGATGCCGGCGCCCACCTCGGGCCACGGCGTCGCGCACTCGCACGCACACGAGAACGACCACCGCTAACCACCGAACGATGCCCATCGCGGCATGTCTCTGCACCGGGGCATGCCGTGGTGGGCATCCCTCTTTCCCCTCTCCGCTCACACGCCATCGCACGGAAGCCGCACGAAGTGTTTGATTCCATCCAGACCCTCCTCGACGAGCATGAGCAGTTGCAGGAGCAGCTCGCCGACCCCGCGCTGCACGCCGACGCCGCGCGCGCGAAGAAGGTCAACCGCCGGTACGCGGAGCTGAGCCAGATCAAGGCGGCGTACGAGTCCTGGAAGCACCTCGGCGACGACCTGGATGCCGCACGCGAGCTGGCCAAGGAGGACGAGGCCTTCGCAGAGGAGGTGCCGTCGCTCGAGGAGGCCCGCGACGTCGCGCAGGAGAAGCTGCGTCGACTCCTCATTCCGCGCGACCCGGATGACGGACGCGACGTGATCATGGAGATCAAGGGCGGTGCCGGTGGTGCCGAGTCCGCCCTGTTCGCCGCGGATCTGCTGCGCATGTACCTGCACTACGCGGACTCCAAGGGCTGGAAGACCGAGCTGCTGGAGCAGGACCAGACCGACCTCGGCGGCTACACGAACGTTCAGGTCGCCATCAAGGGCAACTCGCCCGATCCGGCCCAGGGCGTGTGGGCACACCTCAAGTACGAGGGCGGCGTGCACCGCGTGCAGCGCGTTCCCGTGACCGAGTCGCAGGGACGCATCCAGACGTCGACGGCCGGCGTGCTCGTCTTCCCGGAGGTCGACGAGCCGGAAGAGATCGCGATCAACCCGAACGACCTGCGGATCGACGTGTTCCGCTCATCGGGTCCCGGCGGCCAGTCGGTCAACACGACGGACTCCGCCGTGCGCATCACGCACGTGCCGACCGGCATCGTGGTGTCGATGCAGAACGAGAAGTCCCAGATCCAGAACCGCGAGGCGGGCATGCGCGTGCTGCGCGCCCGGCTGCTGGCGAAGCAGCAGGAGGAACTGGATGCCGCGGCATCCGACGCCCGCAAGTCGCAGATCCGTGGCATGGACCGCTCGGAGCGCATCCGCACGTACAACTTCCCGGAGAACCGCATCGCGGACCACCGCACCGGATACAAGGCCTACAACCTCGACCAGGTGATGAACGGCGCGCTCGATCCGGTGATCGACTCCGCGATCCAGGCCGACGAAGAGGCGCAGTTGGCGGCGCTCGGCGACGAGGGCTGATTCCGTACACCCGTCTCGCCTGCGACGCCGGCGTACCGCTATCGTGAGCGGATGCCGAGCGTTCTGATCGAGGTCCGTCGCGACTACACCTCCGACGAAGAGGTCGCCATCATCGACGCCGTCCATGGCGCGCTCGTGGCGGCGTTCACGATCCCCGAAGACGATCGCTTCAGCCGGCTCATCTCGTATGCGCCGCACCGCATGGTGGACGGCCTTGCCGCCGGGACGTCCGACGAGTACACGCGTGTCACGATCGACTGCTTCTCCGGACGCTCGATCGACGCGAAGCGCAACCTCTATCGCGAGATCGTGGAGCGTCTGGAGCAGCTGGGCATCCCGCGCGACAAGGTCTCGATCCTGTTGCGGGAGAGCGACCGGGAGAACTGGGGTGGTGGCGGCGTCGCCGCCAGCGACAAGGAGCTGGGCTTCACCATCGAGGTCTAGGAGCCCTGTCGCGCTGTCGGTACTCGGTCGTAGCGTTCCCGTCATGGAGTTGCTCGACAAGGTGACGACCTGGCTGCTGGATTCGGATCCCGCCCTGCGCTGGCAGGTCGAGCGAGACCTCGTGGGCGCGCCAGAATCGGTGTGGGGTTGGACGCGACGGAGCATGGCGACCGAAGGGATGGCCGCGCGTCTGATCGCCCTGCAGGATCCCGACGGCCAGTGGGATGGCGGCGCCTTCTTCCCGGGAGGCACCTCCTGGTTCGAATCGCAGCAAGATGGCGCCCCGCAGCCGTGGACAGCGACCACCTGGACGCTGAACACGCTCCGCGATTGGGGCCTGCCTGCCGATGCGCTCGCCGGCACCGCCGATCTTCTCGACGCCAACGCACGTTGGGAGTACGACGACCTGCCGTTCTGGGGCGGCGAGGTGGACGTCTGCATCAACTCGTTCACGCTGGCGAGCGGCGCGTGGCTCGGCGCCGACGTGTCCGGGCTCGCCGCGTGGTTTCCGGAGCACCGTCTCGCCGACGGCGGCTGGAACTGCGAGTGGGTCGAGGGCTCGGTGCGCTCGTCGTTCCATTCCACGCTCAACGCGCTGCGCGGCATCCTCTACTACCAGAAGGCGGTGGGCAGCACGCCCGCTCTCACGGAGGCGAGGCACGGCGGTGAGGAGTACCTGCTCGAACGCCGCCTGCTGTATCGCAAGTCGACGGGGCAGCGGGTGGGGGAGTGGACCGACGAGTTCTCGTATCCGCTGCGTTGGCGTTGCTCGGCGATCAAGGCCGTCGACTACTTCCGTGAGGCGGCGCTGTTCGATGGAACCCCACCGGATCCTCGATTGGCGGATGCCGTCGACGTCATCCGCTCGGCACGCACGGCAGACGGAACGTGGCTTCAGGGGCGCCGCGACGACGGCAAGGTCTGGTTCGACGTGGACGTGCCGGAGGGCGAGCCGTCGAAGTGGCTGACGTTCTCTGCGGCACTTGCCCTTGCGTGGTGGGACGCCACGACCACTGACACGGACACAGGTGAAGACGCCCGACCCGGGAACGGTACGTCCTGATCGCTCCGGTTACGCTCGAACGGTGACGCTTCCCGATCTCCGCTTGGTCGCCGCCGACATGGACGGCACCCTCCTCGACGAGCAGGGACGCGTGCCCGACCGGCTGTGGCCCCTGCTGACGGTGATGCGCGAGCGCGGGATCGCGTTCGTCCCGGCGAGCGGGCGCCAGTATGCCACGCTCAGGCACACGTTCCATTCCGTCGCCGGCGAGCTCTCCTTCATCGCCGAGAACGGCGCGTACGTCGTCCACGACGGGCAGGAGGTGAGCTCCTCGACGCTGGAGCCTTCGTTCGTGCGAACCGTGATCGACGACGTTCGTCGACTGGTGCGGGACGGCATCGACGCCGGCGTCGTGCTCTGCGGCAAGGATGTCGCCTACACCGATCGCGACGACCCGCCCTTCCTCGAGGAGACCGCCAAGTACTACTACTCCCGTGAGACGGTTCGAGATCTCTCCGATCACGCCGATGACGTCATCAAGATCGCCGTCTTCGAATTCGGGGACATCGAACGCGACGTCGAGCCGACACTCGCCCGTCACCGCCCTGAACACCAGGTCGTCGTCTCAGGCGGACACTGGGTGGACATCATGGCGGCTGACGTCAACAAGGGAACGGCCCTGCGTGCTCTGCAGCTGGCCCTCGATGTCACGCCCGCCCAGACCGCCGCATTCGGCGACTACCTGAACGATCTCGAGATGCTGGAGGTCGCCGACCTCTCGTATGCGGTGGCGAACGCTCATCCGGAGATCGCGCGCGTCGCGCGATTCCGCGCTCCGTCCAACACCGAAGAGGGCGTCATCACGGTGCTCCGGCATCTTCTCGGCGTGCAGACGGTCGACTCCGATTCCGGCGGCAGCGCGGTAGTGTGCACGGGATGCGTAACAGAAGCGTGATGGCGGGCGTCGGCACAGTGCTGCTGACCTGGCTGGTCGTCGCCGACACGTGGATCCGGCTGAGCGTCGACGCCGAGCCGACCTCGCTGACGATCGTGGCGATCGCCGTCACCATAGGTATGCTCGCGGCCGTCGCAGGGTTTGCCGTGCGCGACGCGCTGATCGCGGCGCATCGAGCGGCACGCGCCCCCTCGGTCGCCGGTGAGCATCAGGCTGGGAGCAGCCATCTCGATGTTCCGAGCGGCCGCCCGCACCGCGTCGGCGGTCGGGGTCCGCGTGCGCCGGGCAGTGGGCTCGTTCTCACCCGCGACAGCACGCGCTGATCGGCTCTCCGGGTCTCCGGACGAGCGAAGTGGCCGTCGTGGGCGGTTCCCACCGACCCAGCTCGCCTCGCATTCGGAGTTCCATGTCCAGTTCCACACCATCGCCCACTCGTCGTCGTTCCGCCCGGCGAGCACGACTCGCATTGCTGCTCATCGCGCGCGGGGTCCGACGAGCGCGCCTGCGCCTCGCCCTCTTCAGCGGATGGGTGTGGGTGGCAGCCGCCTCGCTCGTCGGCTTCGAGGTGCTCGAGATCCTTCTCGGAACGTTCCTCGCCGCGCCGGAGGCGTTGCCGATCGTCCTGCTCGTGCTCGCCGCGGTCTGGTACTTCCGCCGTACGCTGCTGCGTCTCTGGCACAGGCTGTCGGCGCGCGGCCGGTCCCGTTGACGTCATCTCGCCCGGATCAGCGCGCGTCGCGGGCGTGCGCGCCATCCGCGTCACCTCAGATGTGGTCGCGGCTTCATCGCTCGACATCTTCAATCGGCTCGGGCAAGCGAGCAAGCTCGCTCCCCTCTCGCCTCAATCAGATGTAGATGCCGGGGTCGAGCCACGCCTCGTCTTCGCGGGTCTGGGCGAGGTGGTGCGGGGTGTCCATCGGTCGCGCGTGCGCGGGGATGCCCGTCAGCACCGAGTCCGGCGGCGACGACTTGACGACGACCGCGTTCGCGCCGACGACCGATCGCGCGCCCAGCACGATGTCGCCCAGTACCTTCGCGCCCGCGCCGACCACGACGCCGCTCTGCAGGGTGGGATGCCGTTTGCCGTGTCCCCTGGACTTCCCGCCGAGCGTGACTCCGTGGTAAAGCATGACGTCGTCGCCGACGATCGTCGTCTCGCCGATCACGACGCCCATGCCGTGGTCGATGAAGAACCGGCGTCCGATGCGCGCGCCCGGATGGATCTCGATGCCGGTGAGGAATCGGGCGAACTGCGAGAGGAGGCGAGCTGGCAGCTTCAGGCCGGGGGAGATCCACCAGCGATGCGCTATGCGGTACAGCCAGATGGCGTGCAGGCCCGAGTACGACAGCATGATCTCGAGGTCGCTGCGCGCAGCAGGATCGTGCCTGCGCGCGTTCTCGATGTCCTCGCGCATCCGGCAGAGTACCGTCATCGAAGCCTTCCTCGTGGCATCCGGTGAGACTCTTCGCGCCTGCGGGATCTCACGGTCACTCCATCGTATGGCGGTCTCCCGGCCGCTCATGGTCGCGCCCGGCAGCCGATTCGACTGCCGGGCGCGATGCATTGTCTGCCGACTGCGTCTCGCGCTGGCGTGTCCCTGTGCACTGTGCGTGGTTCGCGACGTGCTCTGCGAGGCGGCGGTGTGTGCGCCGCCTGGCGCGACCACGCCGTTAGCCGATCGCGGTGCGCCGGGCCTGGCTGAAGGGTGTTGCGCGCGGTTCGCGACACGCTCTTCGAGGCGGCGGCGCGTACGCCGCCGGACGCGACCACGCCGTTAGCCGACCGCGGTGCGCCGGGCAGGGACCGGCGCACCAGACAACACAGTTCAATCCAGCAGGTCCTGGTACAGCACCGTGGAGACGTAGCGCTCGCCGAAGTCGGGCACGACGACGACGATCGTCTTGCCCGCGTTCTCCGGACGCTTCGCGACCTCGACGGCGGCGTGCACGGCGGCACCCGAGGAGATGCCGCCGAGGATGCCCTCCTCGACGGCGAGGCGCCGCGCCATCGCGATCGCGGCATCCGCGTTCACGTCGAGCACCTCGTCGTAGATGTCGGTGTCGAGCACCTCCGGCACGAAGTTGGCGCCGAGGCCCTGGATCTTGTGCGGTCCGGGCTGTCCGCCGTTGAGGATCGGCGACTCCGCAGGCTCGACCGCGACGATGCGGATGTCCGCCTTCTTTTCGCGCAGGTAACCGCCGGCTCCCGTGATGGTGCCGCCCGTGCCGATCCCGGCGACCAGCACGTCGATGTCGCCTTCGGTGTCCTCCCAGATCTCGGGGCCTGTTGTCGCCCGGTGAATGGCCGGGTTGGCCTCGTTCGCGAATTGCTTCGCCCAGATGGCGTTCTCGGTGCCCGCGACGATCTCCTGCGCCTTCTCGACGGCCCCGCGCATGCCGTCGGCACCCGGCGTGAGGATCACCTCGGCTCCGTAGGCGCGCAGCAGCACGCGGCGCTCTTTGCTGGCGGTCTCCGGCATCGTGATGATGAGCTTGTAACCGCGAGCGGCGGCGGCGAATGCGAGCGCGATGCCGGTGTTTCCACTGGTGCCCTCGACGATGGTGCCGCCCGGCTTCAGCTCGCCGGACTTCTCCGCCGCGTCGATGATCGCCACGCCGATGCGGTCCTTCACGCTGGCGGCAGGGTTGTAGAACTCGAGCTTCGCGACCACGGTGGCGTCGGCGCCGTCTGTCACGCGGTTGAGGCGGACGAGCGGCGTCTTGCCGACGACCTCGGTGATGTCGGAGTGAATGGAGCCGGACATGGCCTGCCTTTCGGACTGCGCTTGACTGGGGTTGATGGCACACCCGGCGCGGTCGTGCGACGATGCCAGGGCCTCCCGAGAAGCTTATTCTTGACGCTCGGACGCGTTCCGATTTATGACGTTGCGCTCCGGCTGTCGCGGTGCATGGTGTATGGCCGGGGCAGGCCAGACGGAAGGAACGAACCATCATGGATGCTGCGGCGGCCGCCCGTTCTTCCGGCGATTCGGCCGGTGTTCCCGCACGCGACTCCGCCGACGAGACGCCGCTTCGGCTGTTGCTGCGCGAGGCGGCCGAGACGCTCGCTGGGGCGGGCGTTCCGGATCCGGTCGTCGACGCGGAGCTCCTCGCCGGCCACGTGCTGAACGCGAGCCGGGGTCGCGTGCAGGCGCTCGTCGTGACGGATGCCGCGGTGCAGCCCGAACAGGCATCCTTCTTTCGCGAGCTGGTCGCGCGGCGCTCGACGCGAGAGCCTCTGCAGCACATCACGGGCCGCGCCCCGTTCCGGTCGCTCGACCTCCAGGTCGGACCGGGCGTCTTCGTCCCGCGGCCGGAGACGGAGCTCTTGGCGCAGCTGGCCGTCGATGCACTGCGTGCGTCGGCCGAGCCGGAGCCGATCGGCGTTGACCTCGGAACGGGCAGCGGCGCCATCGCACTCGCCATGGCCACCGAGGTGCCGCACGCGCGCGTGTACGCGGTCGAGCGCTCGCCCGAGGCGCTCGTCTGGACCCGTCGCAACGTCGCCGAGGTCGCGGCGGACAACCTGGAACTCGTCGAGGGTGACCTGGGGGATGCCCTTCCCGCACTCGACGGGCGCGTTGCGGTCGTCGCATCCAACCCGCCGTACGTGCCGGACGATGCTGTCCCGCGGGATCCCGAGGTGCGCCATTTCGACCCCTCCGTGGCGCTGTACGGCGGCGCGGACGGTCTGGATGTCGTGCGCGTGCTCTCGCAGCGGGCGCTACGGCTGCTGCGGCCAGGGGGACTCCTCGCCATCGAGCACGGCGAGTATCAGGGGGCCGAAGTGCGCGGCATCCTGACGGCAGACGACTGGCGCGCTGCGGCGACGCATCGCGACCTGACGCTGCGCGACAGGGTCACCACCGCCGTGCGCTGAGCGGCGCGGCGCTCAGCGAGGCGGCACAAGCCGAGGCAGCACGGGGCCGAGGCGGCACGGGACGGGCAGCCGACGGACTCTGGGCGGTGCGAGGGCCGAGCCGTGGTTCAACGAGCGGCCTTGGCTCGCGCGTTCTCGGCGCGCTCCCGTGCGTTGCGCAAGGCTTCCCGCTCGCGTTTGCGCGCGTCGCGAAGCGCCTTCTCGGCCTCCCGCCTGGCCTTGGCAGCCTCCTTGACGCGCTTGTCGGATGCGTACAGCGCGGCGTCCTCCGCCTCGCGATCGAGGTGCGGAGCCGACCCTTTCGGCTCGGACGCGTCCGCGTCTGTGGCTGCGGCATCCGGATGCGATGACTCGTCGATGTAGCGCTGGATCCCGTCGAGCACGCGCTCCAGGCCGAACCCGAAGTCGTCGTAGTCCTCTGACGTGTATGCGCCCGACGAGACGACCGGCGCGAGGTCGGGGAACCGATCCTCCGTGATGAGGGCGGCGAGTGCCGGTGCGTACGAGGCGCCGCTCACCTCCTCGGACGGGGCTCCCGTGTCGTCGATCTCGGCTTGCAGACTCCCGACGGCGCGCGCGTACGAGGCGACGAGCAGCACGCAGGCCATCTTCTCGTGGTCGCTCAAGTGCGCCGGTCGCAGTGCCCGCAGCGCCGTGTCGATGAGTCGCATCACGTTCGGCGTGATCGGCGTTCCCGTCACCGGGATCTGGCTGTACCACGGATGGCGCCGCAGCGCCTCGACATTCGCCAGAGTCCACTGCTTGAGGCCGGTGCGCCAGTCGTCCTCTGGCGGCTCTGGGAGTTCGACGGCGGCTGCCGCATCCTGCATGAGGAGGAGCAGATCGTCCTTGCTCGTCACGTAGCGGTAGAGCGACATGGTCGTGAAGCCGAGTGCCGACGCCACTTTCGCCATGGAGAGCGCGCCGAGTCCCTCTGCGTCGGCGATCTCGATCGCTGCCTCGACGATGCGCTCGATGCTGAGCTCGCGCTTCGGCCCGCGCTGCGGCCGCTCCGCAACGCCCCACGACAGCGCTACGGCGTGCGGCAGTGCTATCTCCGGGGATGCTTCGTTCTCCGACATCACGCTCCTCGCGTCTCACGCGGCTGTCGTCTCAGCTTATGGCGCACACTGATGACGCCGGTCGAGCCCGTCGAAACCGGCGACCCGCGTGGTCTGGTCTCGACGGGCTCGACCGGCGACCCGCGTGGTCTGGTTTCGACGGGCTCAACCAGCGGGTCGGCTGTCGTGCGTCTCAGCCCTTGACGCGCCGACCGAACACGAGCGACGATCCGACGACGCCGACGAGCAGGATCCCCGCCAGCCACGCGAGCGCCACCCACAAGGTGCCGCCCGGCGCCGTCCCGCTGAGCAGATCGCGCAGCGTCTCGATGATCGGCGTGAACGGCTGGTGTTGGGCGAATCCGTGCAGCCAGCCGGGCATGGTGTCCACGGCGACGAATCCGCTGGAGACGTACGGGAGGAAGAGGAACACGAAGCTGATCGACGCGGCGGCGTCCACGCTCAGCAGCAGCCCGCTCAGCACGCTGAGCCATGTGAACGCGACGATCACGAGCACGGCGAAGAGCACGGCGGCGATCCAGCCGCCGAGGTCGGCGCCCGGCCGGTATCCGAGCAGCAGCGCGACGCCGACGACCAGCACGGATGCCGCGATGTTGCGTAGAACGCTCGCGATCACGTGACCGTAGAGCACGGCCGACCCCAGCACGGGCAGTGTCTTGAACCTGTTGACGGTGCCTGTCGCGACATCCTGCGCGACGCCGACGGCGGAGCTCGCCGCGCCGAGTCCGAGGCACAGCACGAGCGTGCCCGGCACGACGTAGTTCACGTAGTCGCCATCCGACTCGATGGCGCCGCCGAAGATCACGACGAAGACGAGCATGATCGACACCGGGATCGCGAACGCGGTGACCAGCGAGTCCACGCTGCGCAGCGTGCGCCGTACCTCGCGTCCGGCCATCGCGACGATGTCGGACACGCCCGTGCCGAATCCCTGGCCGCGGACGGCCGTCGCCTCCGGCGCCATGGTGATGGTGGTCATGCTGCCTTCTCCTTCTCGTTGCGGGTGTCTGTGCCTTCGGCGGCACTGCTCGAGGATGTGGCGCGTCCGGTCAGCGTGAGGAACACGTCGTCGAGGGTGGGGCCGACGATCGCGATGTCGGTCACCTGGATGCCCGCCGCGGCCGTCCGGGCGAGGTACGCCCGGATGTCCTCCACGGCGTCCGCCGTCGGCATCCGCACAGTCAGGTCGTCGTCGTCGATCTCGACCTCCCATCCGCCCGCCGCGAGGCGCCCCGCCTCCGCGACGTCCTCCCTGGTCCCGAACGAGAACACGATGTGGTCCCCGCTCACCTGGGATTTGAGCTCGTCAGGGGTACCGGCGGCGACGATGACGCCGTCGTCGATGACCCCGACCCGGTCGGCGAGCCGTTCGGCCTCGTCGAGGTACTGGGTGGTGAGGAGGATGGTCGTGCCCGCCGCCGCGAGCTCCTCGACCAGCGACCACAGTTGCGCTCTGCTGCGCGGATCAAGTCCGGTCGTCGGTTCGTCGAGGAAGAGCACGGGCGGCGTGGCGACCAGGCTGATCGCCAGGTCGAGGCGCCTGCGCATCCCGCCCGAGTAGCCGGAGACCTTCTTGTCCGCGGCATCGACCAGGTCGAACGCTTCGAGGAGCCGTGTGACCCTGGAGCGCCTCTCGGATGCCGGCAGATGGTTCAGCACGGCCATCATGGCGAGGTTCTCGGTCCCGGTCTGGAACTCATCGACGGAGGCGTACTGACCGGTGAGGGCGAACATCCGCCTGGCCTGCGCCGGGCTGGCGAGCACGTCGACGCCCGCGATTCTCGCCGTGCCGGCGTCGGGCCGGATGAGTGTGGAGAGGATGTTCACCGTCGTCGTCTTGCCCGCCCCGTTGGGCCCGAGCAAGGCGTAGATCTCGGCGCGTGCGACGTGGAAGTCCACGCCGTCGAGCACGGTGTGCTTGCCGTAGGCCTTGCGCAGCCCGGACACCTCGATGGCCGGCGGCTGATGTGTCGCTGTCATGTCGCTTTCCTTCCGTTGCGTGTCGTGGGTGGATATCTCATGCGTTCGCCGAGGCGGTGAGCGCGGCGAAGGCTCCCGCCACCACGGCGGCGACCGTCTCCGGGTCCTTCTCGTCGATGCCGAAATGGTCGAGCTCGGCGAACTCGTGCGTTGCTGCCCGGCGGATGACTCCAGCCAGCCGGTCGCGCGTCTCGCGTCCCGTGCCCGCACCGCTTCCGCCGTACATCAGCAGAACATCGGCCGAGATGTTCTCGTACTTCGCATACGTGTCATTCAGCCGGGACACCTCGCGGTGTTCGTTCACCGTCGTACCCATCAGCTCGACCTTGTGCTGCCATCCCTCCACGCCCATGGCCTGAGGGAGCATCTGGAGGAGCACGGCGTCCGGTGCCGCCTGTGCTTCCGGGTTCATCGCCTTGACGAACGTCACGAAGGCGCCGGCCGGATCGTCGTCATCCAGGCGTCGCTGCGCCTCATCCAGCCAGTCGGACGGGATGGCGCCGTCGATCGAGACTCCGGGTTCGTAGACGGCGACCCCGGCGAGATCGGTTGATGCGGCGACTTCGAGCGCGATGAGGCCTCCGTAGCTGTGTCCGACGAGGAGTCGTGCCCCCGTGCACTCGAGGAGAGCGGCGACGTCCGTGCATTCCGTGGCGATCGAATAGTCGGCGCCCTGCGGGCAGCTTCCGCCGCGACCGCGCCGCTCGATCGTGTGCACGGTGAAGCCGTGGCCGGCGAGTGCCTCGGCGAATCGCGAGTAGTCCGCCGCCGTGCTCACGGCGCCGGGAATGACCACCACGTCGGGTCCCGTGCCAACTGTCTTGTACGCGACGACCCCGCCATCGGCGGAGGTGACCGTGTCGTTCATCGGTGTTCCTTTGCATGTCGTGGAGTGATGGATGTTCGCGAGCGATACGGAATGAACTGCGTACCGCATACGCAATGTGTATGGCGTATACAGTGTGCGACGTAAGCAGTAAGAATGCAAGTCCCGATCAATCGGGTTGGCCTTGCGATGGAGCTCACAGGGCGCTCACCTCGATCGCCCATATCGCGGCTGGGCCGCTCTGGGACTGGATCGGGGAAGGAGACGCGAGCTCGCTCACATCTCCTTCCCCTCAATCGCCCATAGAATCGAGCGGTCATGACCACCTTTTACGACTGCTCCGACGACGACGGCCTCGCCGAGGGCACGAAGCAAGCGCGTTCCGCGATCGAGAACGGCGACCTCATCGTCCTTCCCACCGACACCGTGTACGGCATCGGCGCCGACGCTTTCAGCGGCTACGCCGTCACCCAGCTGCTCGCGGCGAAGGGGAGGGGACGCCAGTCCCCGCCTCCCGTGCTCATCCCAGCCCTGACGACGCTCGATGCGCTCGCAGAGACCGTGCCCCAGGAGGTGCGGGATCTGGCCGGCGCCTTCTGGCCGGGCGGACTCACCGTCGTCCTGCCAGCTCAGCCCTCCCTGTCGTGGGATCTCGGCGAGACTCAGGGCACCGTCGCGCTCCGCATGCCGAACAACCCGGTGGCACTCGCCCTTCTGCGTTCAACCGGACCGCTCGCCGTCTCGTCGGCCAACAAGACGGGCATGCCGGCGGCGACGACTGCGCAGGAGGCCGAGGCGATGCTCGGCGATGCCGTGAGCGTGTACCTCGACGGCGGAACGGTCGGTGTCGACTACGCCGACGCCGAGGTGGAGGAGACCTCCTCGACCATCGTCGACGCCACGGCACTCGCATCCGGAACCGGCAAGCTGCGCATCCTGCGCCACGGCGTCATCAGCGACGACCAGCTCCGCGAGGTGGTCGGCGACGCGCTTGAATCCGCAGAGGATCAGCAGACCACATGACCCTCCTTCTCGTCATCGGTCTGATCACCGCGATCGTCACGTTCGTGCTGTCGATCGTGGTGTGGCGGGTGGCGCTGAAGTACAAGCTGTATCCGCGCATCCGCGAGCGCGACGTGCACACTCGGCCGACGCCCCGACTCGGCGGCGTCGCGATGTTCCTCGGCATCGTCGTCGCGTTCGGCGTCGCCTACCTGTTCTCCTTGGTGTTCCAGGGATTCGGCGGTCCGCTGCTCGGCGTCGTTTTCTCCGATCCGACGCCGGTGCTCGCCATCCTGGGCGCTGCGCTGCTCATCGTCGTGATCGGCGTCGCCGACGACCTGTGGGATCTCGACTGGATGACGAAGCTCGCCGGCCAGTTCGTGGCGGCCGGTCTCGTCGCGTGGCTCGGCGTGCAGATCTACTCGTTGCCGCTTGGCGGGGGAGTGACGGTCGGCTCGCCCTGGATGAGCGTCATCATGACCGTCTTCGCGATCGTGCTCGTCATGAACGCCATCAACTTCATCGACGGACTCGACGGTCTCGTCGCGGGCGTCGCCCTCATCGCCAACGGCGCGTTCTTCCTCTACAGCTACCTGATCACCGTGAAGACGAGTCCGTCCAACTACTTCAGCCTGGCGTCGGTCATCGCGATCATCCTGGTCGGGGCATGCGCGGGCTTCCTGCCGCTGAACTGGCATCCGGCCAAGATGTTCATGGGCGACACCGGCGCTCTGCTGGTGGGGCTCCTGATGGCCTCGTCCGCCATCGCCGTCACGGGCCAGCTGGATCCGGTGTCCATCCAGCAGGGCGGCCCGAGGGCTCTGTTCCCCGCGTTCATCCCGATCATCCTGCCGTTCGCCGTGCTCGTCGTGCCGTTGCTCGACTTCGGACTGGCAGTCTTCCGGCGCGTGCGAGCCGGCAAGTCGCCGTTCAGCGCCGACCGCAAGCACCTGCACCACCGCCTGCTCGACATGGGCCATTCGCACCTGCACGCGGTGCTCATCTTCTACGCGTGGACCGCCGTCGTCTCCATCGGATGCCTGCTCTTCTTCTTCCAGCCCGTCTGGCCGGCCATCGTGTTCCTCTGCGTGGGTCTCGTCGTGTGCACAGCCATCACGCTCGCCCCGTTGAGCCGTCGCAAGAGCGCCGAGGCGGCCGCAGAACTCACGCCGGTGACCGCACTCGGAGCGGATGCCGCTGCCCGGCTCGATCCGCTCGATGCGGCATCCGAGTCCGGTCACGGACCGTCTGCGCACCGGCCGATCAGCGCCTCTGGGGCTCCGAACCACCAACAGACCCCGAATCAGCAACAGAAGGAACGCGCCTCGTGACCGACCAGCAGCCCCAGGACCCGCACTCGCAGGATCCTTCGGCCCCCGACACCTCGGCCACGCAGGCGGCTGCGCAGAACTCGTCGGCGCAGAACGATGCGGCGCAGACCGTGCTCGGCGGGACTCCGTCCGCCGAGCATCGTCCGCCGGCATCCAACCCCATCTTGAAGACCGCACTGGTCTGGGGTGGCCTGCTCGCGCTCGTGATCGCCGTCGTCGCCGGCGTGATCGGTGGCGTGCTCGACGGCTGGAGCGGAGTGGCGAGCGCCCTGATCGGCACGGCGCTCGCTGTCGTCTATCTCGGGATCACGGCCGGCAGCATCCTGCTCGCCAACCGGTTCTCGGGCAGCGACCTGTTCGTCGGGGTGTTCTTCGGCATCGTGCTCGGCGGCTGGATCGTCAAATTCGTGCTGTTCATCGTGATCGCCGTCGTTCTCAAGGGTCAGCCGTGGGTGAATCCGCTCGTGATGTTCCTGAGTCTCATCGTCGGCGTCATCGGTTCGCTGGTGGTCGACGTGGTCGTCGTGCTGAGGTCCCGGATGCCGTACGCGAGCGACGCCCGACTCCCCGGCGGCCGGTCGTAGACGGTCGATCCGCCGACGTTCCGCCGGGTCGGCGACCCGATCCTGCGAAAGTGGTCAGATCGCTCTTCGACATACCGTAGAATCGTTTTCGACGGATCGTAGAATCACGTCGCGCGGGCCTCCACGAAGCAGCGGATGCCGGCGGCCGACCGATTCATATCGATTCGTTACAAGACGGAATCTCCGGTACAGTTGTTCGAAGATTTCCCCCGTCATGCCCCGCGAGTATTCGCGCAGGGCGCGATGTCTTGGTAATTGTTCATCGTCGCATTGAGCTCAGCTCGACGCCCTCGAATCAGGAGATAGCGCTGTTAGCTAACGCTGTGAACCTGCTGGTCCACGCCGCCGATGGTGATGGAACCTTCCACGGACCGTCGATCGACGAGTTCTTTCCTCCGGTGCTCTTCTTCGAGGGAACGCCGTTCGAGATCAACCGCATCATGCTCGTGCGGTTCGTGGCGGTCATCGCTCTCCTCCTCGTGTTCTGGCTGGGAACGCGCAAGATGCGCATCGTGCCCGGTCGCTTCCAGTCCATCGTGGAGATGGCGCTCGACTTCGCGCGCATCAACATCTCGGAAGACCTGCTCGGGCGCAAGGACGGTCGTCGGTTCCTGCCGATCCTGACCTCGATGTTCTTCATGATCCTGTTCATGAACCTCACCGGTGTCGTGCCGTTCCTGAACGTCGCGGGAACGTCGGTGATCGGCGTCCCGATCGTTCTGGCCGTCGTGTCGTACGTGATGTTCATGTACGCGGGCATCAAGAAGCACCCGGCCGGGTTCTTCAAGAACGCGCTCTTCCCGGCCGGTGTGCCGTGGCCGCTGTACCTCATCGTGACGCCGATCGAGTTCTTCTCGACCTTCATCCTCCGGCCGATCACGCTGGTCCTCCGACTCACGTTCAACATGATCTCCGGTCACCTGCTCCTGGTGCTGTTCTTCAGCGGAACGACGTTCTTCTTCTTCACCGCACCCGGATTCTTCAAACTGTTCGGCGTCGGCACTCTGGCCCTCGGATTCGTCTTCACGCTCTTCGAGGTCCTGGTCGCCGTCCTGCAGGCGTACATCTTCACTCTGCTCAGCTCGGTCTACATCCAGCTCGCGCTGGCCGAGGAGCACTAAAAGAACGGCCAAGGCGCCGTTCACCATCACGGAAGGAAAACAACGTGGACGCAACCACCGTTGTCGCTGCGATCAGCGGAAACATCGCGACCGTCGGATACGGTCTTGCTGCCATCGGCCCGGCCATCGGCGTGGGCATCGTCGTCGGCAAGACGATCGAGTCGATCGCTCGCCAGCCCGAGCTCGCCGGCCGTCTGCAGGTTCTGATGTGGCTGGGTATCGCCTTCACCGAGGCGCTCGCGCTCATCGGTATCGCGACCTACTTCATCTTCACGTCCTAAGACACCCGGCACCGATAAGGAGGCGTGATGATTCACGCAGTCGTCACAGCGGCGGAAGAGGCCACGAATCCTCTGATCCCGTCGGTGTCCGACCTCGTCTGGTCGGCGCTGTGCTTCGTCGTCATCCTCATCTTCTTCTGGAGGCTCGGGCTCCCGCGCATGCGGAAGCTGCTCGACGAGCGGGCAGAGGCGATCGAGGGCAACATCGCGAAGGCGGACGAGGCGCAGAACAAGGCCGAGGCGCTGCTCGAGGAGTACACGGCTCAGCTCGCGGATGCCCGCAGCGAGGCGGCCCACATCCGTGAGCAGGCCCGCGACGAGGGCAAGCGCATCGTCGCCGAGCATCGTGACCAGGCGACGGCCGAGGCAGACCGCATCACGCGGAACGCCCAGGTGCAGATCGAGGCGGAGCGCACGGCGGCATCCGTCGCACTGCGCGCCGAGGTCGGCACGCTGGCCATCGACCTCGCCTCCGGCGTGATCGGCGAAAGCCTCAAGGACGACAAGACGGCCACCGCCGTCGTCGACCGCTTCCTCGCCGAGCTGGAGCAGGACGACAAGGCAGGATCGAAGGCGTAATGGGCAGCGCGACCACTGGTGCGCTCGGTGCACTGCGATCCACGCTCGCGGCACAACAGGGCGTGGATCGTCAGACGGCCGAGGACCTCTTCTCGGCGGCCCGCACAGCGGGTTCGTCCGTGCAGTTGAGGAGTGTTCTCGGCGACGCCTCGGCTGACCCGACCGCGAAGACGGCGCTCGTTCGCGCCATCTTCGGCGGCAAGGTCACCGCGTCGGCGCAGTCGATTCTCGAAGAGGCCGTCGCGCAACGCTGGTCTGATCCGGCCGACCTGCCAGGCGGGTTGGAGGAGCTCGGCATCCGCGCGCTTGCCTCGACGGCACATGCGTCCGATCGCGTCGACGCCGAGCTGTTCGAGGTCGCAAGGGCGGTGAGCTCGGACGCGCAGCTCGAGCTCGCGCTGCGCAGCAAGCTCGGTCCCGTCGATGCCAAGGTCGCGCTCGTCGACCGGCTTCTCGGAGACAAGTCGTCGAACGCCACCCACGCCATAGTTCGAGAGCTCGTGCAGCGACCGGCCGGTCGAAGCATCCGCGAGGCGCTTCGGTGGGCGGCCGAGATCGTCGCGGATCAGGCAGGAGCGACGCTCGCGACGGTGATCACCGCCGCACCGCTCGATGGAGAGCAGCTCGAACGCCTGCGCGGTTCGCTTTCGCGTCGCTACGGGCGCGACCTCGTCGTCAACGCCGTCGTGCAACCGTCGCTGATCGGCGGCGTTCGCGTGCAGATCGGTGACGACGTCATCGACAGTTCGATCTCCGCGCGTCTCGGCGACGTGCGCCAGAAGCTCGCGGGCTGAGAAAGCCCGACAACCCTGAGGCTTCAGCCGCCTCAAGCAAAGAAGGAACATCATGGCAGATCTGACCATCAGCCCCGACGAGATCCGCGCTGCGCTCAAAGACTTCGTGGACTCGTACGAGCCGACATCGGCCGAGGCGACCGAGGTCGGCCACGTGCTGGACGCCGCTGACGGCATCGCACACGTCGAGGGCCTGCCCGGCGTCATGGCCAATGAGCTCGTGCGCTTCGGCGACGGCACCCTCGGTCTCGCCCTCAACCTGGACGAGAACGAGATCGGTGTCGTCGTCCTCGGCGAGTTCGCCGGCATCGAGGAGGGCCAGGAAGTCACCCGCACCGGAGAGGTCCTCTCCGTCGCGGTGGGTGACGGCTACCTGGGTCGCGTCGTCGACCCGCTGGGCAACCCGATCGACGGTCTCGGCGAGATCGTCACGGAGGGACGTCGCGCGCTCGAGCTTCAGGCGCCCGGCGTCATGCAGCGTAAGAGCGTGCACGAGCCGCTGCAGACCGGCATCAAGGCCATCGACGCCATGATCCCGATCGGTCGCGGACAGCGCCAGCTGATCATCGGCGACCGCCAGACCGGCAAGACGGCCATCGCGATCGACACGATCATCAACCAGAAGGCGAACTGGGAGTCCGGCGACCCGAACAAGCAGGTCCGCTGCATCTACGTCGCCATCGGCCAGAAGGGCTCGACGATTGCCTCCGTCAAGGGCGCGCTCGAAGACGCAGGAGCCATGGAGTACACGACCATCGTCGCCGCTCCTGCTTCCGACCCGGCCGGCTTCAAATACCTCGCCCCGTACACCGGTTCTGCCATCGGACAGCACTGGATGTATGCAGGCAAGCACGTGCTGATCATCTTCGACGACCTGTCCAAGCAGGCTGAGGCGTACCGTGCCGTTTCGCTGCTGCTGCGCCGTCCGCCGGGACGTGAGGCCTACCCGGGCGACGTGTTCTACCTGCACTCGCGCCTGCTGGAGCGTTGCGCGAAGCTGTCGGACGAACTCGGCGCCGGCTCGATGACGGGTCTGCCCATCATCGAGACCAAGGCGAACGACGTGTCGGCGTACATCCCGACGAACGTCATCTCCATCACGGACGGCCAGATCTTCCTGCAGTCCGACCTCTTCAACGCGAACCAGCGTCCGGCCGTCGACGTGGGCATCTCGGTGTCCCGCGTCGGTGGTGACGCGCAGGTGAAGTCGATCAAGAAGGTTTCGGGAACGCTGAAGCTGGAGCTCGCCCAGTACCGCGCACTCGAGGCGTTCTCGATGTTCGCTTCCGACCTGGATGCCGCATCCCGCCGCCAGCTCGCACGTGGCGCCCGTCTCACCGAGCTGCTCAAGCAGCCGCAGTACTCGCCGTTCCCCGTCGAGTCGCAGGTGGTCTCCATCTGGGCGGGAACGAACGGAAAGCTCGACGACGTGCCCGTCGAGGACATTCTCCGATTCGAGTCGGAGTTCCTCGACCACCTGCGTCGCAACAGCACCGTGCTCGACACCCTTCGCGAGACCAACGTGCTCGACGACGACACGGTCGCCACGCTCGAGAAGGAGGTCGTCGAGTTCAAGCGCGGCTTCCAGACCGGCGAGGGCAAGCCGCTTGCCGGACCCGGCAGCGAAGAGCACGAGGCGATCGAGGAAGACGAAGTCGACCAGGAGAAGATCGTCGCCGCGCGCCGCTGAGCGCCGTGACGATCACCTCGACATTCTCGACTAGCTAGACAGGAGTCCCATGGGAGCGCAACTTCGGGTCTACCGGCAGCGCATTCGCTCTGCCCAGACGACGAAGAAGATCACCCGCGCGATGGAGCTGATCTCGGCATCCCGCATCGCCAAGGCGCAGGCGCGGGTGCAGGCATCCGCTCCGTACACGCGGGCGATCACGCGCGCCGTGTCGGCGGTTGCGACGCATTCGAAGGTCAGCCATCTGCTGACCACCGAACCGGCGCATGTCGACCGTGCTGCAGTGGTGATCTTCTCCTCCGACCGCGGTCTTGCCGGTGCCTTCAACTCGCAGGTGATCCGCGAGGCGCTCGAACTCGAGTCGCTGCTGAAGTCGCAGGGCAAAGAGGTCGTCTTCTACCTCGTCGGTCGCAAGGCAGTCGGATACTTCGCCTTCCGCAAGCGTGCCAGCGTGCGCGACTGGGTTGGCAGCACCGACTCGCCCGTGTACGACACGGCGAAGGAGATCGGCGAGGAGCTGCTCGAGGCGTTCACGAAGGATGCCGCAGACGGCGGCGTCGACGAGATCCACATCGTCTACAACCGCTTCGTGAGCATGCTCGTTCAGCAGCCCAGGGTCGTCCGTCTGCTCCCGCTCGAGATCGTCGAGGGTGTCGAGCAGCCGGGCGAGAACGACGTGCTTCCGCTGTACGAGTTCGAGCCGGATGCCGACACCGTGCTGGACGCGCTGCTGCCGGTCTACATCCACAGCCGCCTGTACAACGCGATGCTCGAGTCCGCCGCCGCGAAGCACGCTGCGACACAGAAGGCGATGAAGTCGGCGACGGACAACGCCGACAAGCTCATCACCAACTACACGCGCCTGGCCAACAACGCGCGCCAGTCCGAGATCACGCAGCAGATCTCCGAGATCGTCGGCGGCGCCGACGCGCTGGCATCCCGCTAACGGCCGACACCACAGGTCTTTCAGAAACAGAGAGAGAAGAAATGACACCGACAGCTACCGCCGAGTCCCAGGCCGCGGCAGCGGAGACGACTCCGGGCGTCGGCCGCATCGCCCGCGTCACGGGCCCGGTCGTCGACATCGAGTTCCCGCACGACGCCATCCCTGAGGTCTACAACGCTCTCAAGACCACGATCGCCTACGGCGAGGAGGGCGAGGAGGCGAACCGTGAGATCACTCTCGAGGTCGCACAGCACCTCGGCGACGACCTCGTGCGCGCCATCGCCCTGAAGCCGACCGACGGCCTCATTCGCGGCCAGGAGGTGCGCGACACGGGTGCGGCGATCTCCGTGCCGGTCGGCGACGTGACCAAGGGTCGCGTGTTCAACGTGATCGGCGAAGTGCTCAACGCGGAGCCCGGCGAGCAGATCGAGATCACCGAGCGCTGGCCGATCCACCGCAAGGCGCCGAACTTCGACCAGCTCGAGTCGAAGACGACGATGTTCGAAACGGGCATCAAGTCGATCGACCTCCTCACCCCGTACGTGCAGGGAGGAAAGATCGGCCTCTTCGGTGGTGCGGGCGTCGGCAAGACGGTCCTCATCCAGGAGATGATCCAGCGCGTTGCGCAGGATCACGGCGGTGTGTCCGTGTTCGCCGGTGTCGGCGAGCGCACCCGTGAGGGCAACGACCTGATCCACGAGATGGAGGAAGCCGGTGTCTTCGACAAGACCGCACTGGTCTTCGGTCAGATGGATGAGCCGCCGGGGACGCGCCTGCGGGTCGCACTGTCCGCGCTGACGATGGCGGAGTACTTCCGCGATGTTCAGAGGCAGGACGTGCTGCTCTTCATCGACAACATCTTCCGCTTCACGCAGGCGGGCTCGGAGGTGTCGACACTTCTCGGCCGCATGCCGTCGGCCGTCGGCTACCAGCCGAACCTCGCCGACGAGATGGGTGTCCTTCAGGAGCGCATCACCTCGACGCGCGGTCACTCCATCACGTCGCTCCAGGCCATCTACGTGCCGGCTGATGACTACACCGACCCGGCGCCGGCGACCACGTTCGCCCACCTCGACGCCACGACGGAACTCTCCCGCGAGATCGCGTCGCAGGGACTGTACCCCGCGATCGACCCGCTGACCTCGACGTCACGGATCATGGACCCGCGCTACCTGGGTGAGGACCACTACCGCGTGGCCACCACGGTGAAGCAGATCCTGCAGAAGAACAAGGAACTCCAGGAGATCATCGCCATCCTCGGCGTCGACGAGCTCTCCGAGGAAGACAAGATCACGGTCGCGCGCGCCCGCCGTATCCAGCAGTTCCTCTCGCAGAACACCTACATGGCCAAGAAGTTCACGGGCGTCGATGGCTCGACGGTCGCACTGAAGGACACCATCGAGTCGTTCGACGCGATCTGTCGGGGTGAGTTCGACCACGTCGCCGAGCAGGCGTTCTTCAACGTCGGCCCGATCACCGACGTCGAGGCGAAGTGGGCGCAGATCCAGAAGGAGAACGGCTGACCATGGCCACGCTGAAGGTCAGCGTCGTCTCCGCCGACGCCGAGATCTGGACGGGCGACGCCGCCATGGTGGTCGCTCGCACGGTCGAGGGTGAGATCGGCATCCTGCCCGGTCACGAGCCGATGCTCGCCATCCTCGCCACAGGCGAGGTGCGCGTGACGCTGCCGGGTGGCGAGAAGATCACGGCCGACGCTTCCGACGGATTCCTCTCTGTGGAGAGCAACATGGTCGCCGTCGTCGCAGGCAAGGCCGAACTGGTTTGACGACATGAAGAGCGGATGCCATGGGGCCGACACCATGTCATCCGCTCTTCGCATCGTCCGCGCGGCCGACGGCGATGCGACAGCACGATCGACCGGGTGACGATCGCGGTCGGTACGAGCCGCGATCAGGACCCGGATTCGTTCGCGTGAGCCGGGCGGAAGCCCCGGGACGTTCACTAGAGTCGAGATCAATCATCGGGAGGGGCCGACGTGGCGCAGACGACGGTTGACCGGCAGTTCGGAGACATCCGGGTTCCGGTCCTGATCGCAATGGCGGGGTTGCCAGGAGCCGGCAAGTCGACCATCGCGGAGGTGATCAGCGCCCGACTTTCAGCGACGATCGTCTCCGTCGATCCGATCGAGTCCGCGATCCTGCACGCCGGAATCGACGCCGACCAGCCGACGGGCCTTGCCGCCTACCTCGTCGCGGAGACACTCGCCGAGCAGGTGCTCATGTCTGGTCACAGCGTGATCGTCGACGCAGTCAACGCCGTTGAGCCTGCGCGTCTGCAGTGGCGCGACCTCGCGCTTCGCGCGGATGTTCCGCTCCGCGTCATCGAGGTGGAGTGCTCCGATCCCGAACTGCATAGGGAGCGCCTCGAGAAGCGGGTGCGCAACCTGCCGCACTTCGAGGAGCCGTCCTGGCGCGCCGTCGAGCAGAGCCTCGAGGACTACCAGCCATGGAAGGGCGAGTGCGCCGCGCTGCCGCGGATCACGCTCGACACGGTGAACGCACTCGGCCAGAACGTGGATGCCGCCATCCGCTTCCTCGCCCCGTGACTCCGGCCTCGAGCGTGCGGTGCTGATCCTCCTGCCGCCGTCCGAATCCAAGCGGGCGGGCGGGTCCGCGCGCGCCCGTCTCGAGCTGGCGAGTCTGCGGTTCCCGGAGCTCGCCTCCGCGCGATCGATCACGGCACAGGCCTTGGTCGAACTGGCACGCGGCGGCGATGCGGATTCCGCGGCCAAATCGCTGGGCATCCCTCGAACGCTCGTCGGCGAGCTCGCCGCGAACGCCGAGCTCTTCGAGTCGCCGGTGATGCCCGCGATCGACCGATACACCGGGGTGCTGTACGACGCCCTGGACGCGGCGTCGCTGCCGACCGAGGCGCGGCGCCACCTCGGGCGCACGGTCGCCGTGCATTCGGCGGTGTTCGGGCCGATCGGCGCGCTCAACCGCATACCCGACTACCGGATGTCCGCGACGTCGCGGCTCCCGGGGCTCCGGCTGCGTCAGCTGTGGACGCCGGCTGTGGCGGACGCTCTCGGCGCCGTGGCTGGACCCATCATCGATCTGCGTTCCGAGAGTTACGTCGCGCTCGGGCCCGTGCCCGAGACGCAGCACTCGGTCTTCGTGCGCGTGGTCGCCGAAGGACCGGACGGCGTCACGCGCGCGCTCAACCACTTCAACAAGCACACGAAGGGGATGCTCGTGCGTGCCTTCGCGCTCGACCGCCCGCGCATCCACTCGGTGGACGCGTTCGTGCGCTGGGCCTCCTCCGCAGGGTTCCGCACCGAATACGCAGGCAATCACGAGGTTCAGCTCCTGGCCCCCTGAGCTAGTATCGACAATGTGCCTGCGGGGGTCGGCACGATGCGAAACGGGCGACACGTGACGGTGAACGCGACGTGATCGAACGGCGATGCAGCGGGGCGACGTCCACGGTCTTCTAATCAGGGCGCTCGTGATGCTCTTCGCGAGGATTGTCCACGCGAGCGAACGCAATACCGTCGGGTCGGCGAATGAGGTCGGCGCGCGTCCCCTCCGTGCGCCAGTGCGATCGTTCACGGTGCGATGATCGGATTTCTGATCGCCTGCGGTCGGGCTAGTGCGATGCCGGTCACCACGAGGCACACCGTCAGGATCACCGGATCTCACGCCGACCCGACCTTGTCGTGGCGTCTCTCGTCTCGTGGACTAGAGGGGCGCCCGATCGTTGCGGCACCCGGACGCCTGCAGATACCCGGCTTACAGTGACCCGGCTTACAGTGACCCGGCTTACAGTGACCCGGCTTACAGCGACGCGGCTTACAGCGACCCCGCGCGTACAGGCACCCCGCATACAAGCACCGGCACTCGGACACCGGCACTCGGAAGACGAGCAGCGGAGAGCAGCGCCCGTTCGGAGGGCGGCATCCGGCTGACTGCACGCTGGCGAGAACGGCACTCGCTCGATTCGACCTCGAGACGGAATCGGATGGCTGCACTCGGTCGTTCGCACTCGCTGACCGCGTCCGGAGGATTGCACCCAGACCGCAGCATCCCCGGTCAGAGACCAGGTCAAAGGACTCGTGGACCGTCAGGCCGGCTCGCGCGCCCGCCAACATCCGGCGACGTGGTCGTCGACGAGCCCCGCTGACTGCATCAGCGCGTACATGGTCGTCGGTCCGACGAACCGGAACCCCAGCGCTCGAAGCCGTTTGCTGAGTGCCGTTGCCTCGGCGGTCACGGCCGGGATCTCGGACAGGCTCCGCGGTGGTCGCTGTCGACGCTCGGCGGGAGCGAACGACCAGATCACCTGCCACAGCGGTTCGCTCAGAGCGGCAGTGGCGCGTGCGTTGGCGATCGTGGCCTCGATCTTGCCGCGATGCCGGATGATGGCGGCGTTCTGCACGAGGCGTTCGACGTCGTCCTCCGTCATGGCCGCAACCCGTTCGACGTCGAATCCGTGGAACGCTTCGCGGAATGCGGGACGACGCAGCAGGATGGTGCGCCACGAGAGCCCGGCCTGGAATCCCTCGAGGCAGATCTTCTCGTAGAGCGCCCGATCGTCGTGGAGCGGCGTGCCCCACTCCTCGTCGTGGTAACGCTGGTATTCCGGGTCGCTGCCGACCCAGGCGCACCGAGCGACGTCGTCGTCGCCGACGAGCACGTTCGGGCGGTCGATTCGGCCGGCGGGTGCGGCCTTCGCCTCGGCTCCGCGAGCGTCGGGGACCGTGTCTCCGACGGCGGAGTCTGATTCGGCGGTGGTCGTCTCGCTCATGCTGCCAGCGTGATCCCTTCGTGCTGGAGAAGCCACAGCTTGGTGGGAATGCCCTCACCGCCGCTGTAGCCGGTGATGCGGCCGTCGGATCCGAGCACGCGATGGCATCCGATGAAGAGGGGGATCGGATTGGCGCCGATGGCGCCGCCGACCGCGCGTCCGGCCGTCGGCTTGCCGACCGCCATGCCGAGTTCGCCGTAGGTGGTGTGCTCACCCCACGGGACCTCGAGGAGGCTGGTCCAGATGGACCTCCGGAATTCGGTGCCGTACGGGTTCAGCGGCACGTCGAACACCTGCCGCTCCCCGGCGAAGTACTGCTCGAGCTCGACCGCCGCGTCGCGCAGCACATCGTCGGGACGGTCGGGGGATCCGTCGAGCGGCAGACGGCCGTCGCGTTCGATCGTGAGAGACGTGACGCTCGACCCGTCGGAGACGAGTTCGAGCCGCCCGATGGGGCTCGGGATGCGGAGCAGGTAGGCGTCCATACCTTGACCATACGGGCGGCTCCCGACACGGATCGCCCGGCAGCGGTTCGATGTGGAGAGGCGGCATCCGTTGCGCGTGGGGACGGGAAGTCGAGGCTTCCCCTCTCGCACGAACCGGCGCGAATCGAGACCCGATTACGAGCGCGAAGGGCTCTCACCGCGAGCGCCGTTCACGGTGCGGCCACCACCGCAGAGCCTAGAATTCCGCTGTGATACTCCTCGACGTGATCAGCCTCGTCGTCGCACTGGTGGCGATCGCTTTCGCCGTGGTCGCCCTGATGCGAGCACGCGGAGCCGACGAGCGAGCGGCGGCCGCGGCATCCGTCGTGGCGAAGGCCGAGACCAGCGCGCAGGCGGCCCAGGCGGGGCTGGAACAGCTCGAGGGCAGGGTCGTACAGGCGCGTCAGGACGCGGCGCACGCCGTGCGAGAGGCGACGAAAGCGGCGCAGGCGGCCACCCAGGCATCCGCGTCGGCCGCCGTCAGCCGGCGTGAGGCGGAGGCTGCAGCCGACAAGGCGTCGCGGGCGGAGGCCGAGGCAGAGGCAGCGCAGTCCGGTGCCGAGGCCGCGCGTCTGGAGGCCACCCAGCTCAGCGTTGCGACGGCGTTCCGCGATGGCGTGGACGCGGGTGCGGAGGTCGCGGCCCCGTCGGCTGCCGGCGAAGCCGAAGCAAGTGCGGAGGCCGCGGGGCGCGCGACGGTCCAGCGTGCTGAGGACCACCTGATGCCGGGTGGCGCCTCCGGAGGCACGGAACGGGTCGTGCAGGTCACTTGGAAGCTGGAACGCATTCGGAACACGACCTGGGTGCTGCGCAACACGGGCTTCGCCAAGGCGCGTGACGCGCTGCTCTCCGACGCCACGGTGCCGCCGAAGTTCGTTCGTCCCGATGAGGTGATTCCGCGCGATGTCGACCGCGACGACGTGCTGCAGTTCCGGGTGACCGCCGGGCGGGGGACGCCTCCACCTCGCATCCGGGTCACGTGGCGCGAGGGCGCGGGATCTCCCGCGTACTCGCGCGAGTTCACCGTTCTCGCCACGGCGTAGGCGACCGCCCGCGCAGTAATGTTTCGAGGTCCGCCCATTGCGGAGTGAGTGCACACTCAGTTAGTGTTCGAGGCGTGCCGAAAATCCCCAACCGGGCGAGCCCGCTGCCTCCCGAGGAGCGCAAAGCCGCCATCATCCAGGCGGTGATCCCCGTCATGATCGAGTACGGCGCAGCACTGACCTCGCGTCAGATCGCTGAGTCTGCCGGAGTGGCGGAGGGGACGATCTTTCGGGCGTTCGGCGACAAGGAGACGCTGCTGCGTGAGGCAGCAGAGGTCTACCTCGATCCGGCGCCGGTGCGCGAGCGCCTTCGCGGGCTCGACGCGTCCCTGCCCCTGGAAGACAAGGTGCGAGGGGTGCTGGAGGTGCTCACCGAACGGTTCCACGGAGTGGTCAGCATCATGGCAGCGCTCGGGCTGGCCGGCGGCCGTCCCGAGCAGATCAGCCGGCGTCCCGCGCAGTCGCCGATCGAGTACGCGTCGGTCGTGGCACGTCTGGTGGAGCCCGAGCTCGATCGGCTGAACGTGCCGCCAGAGGACATCGCGCCGTTCATCCGTCTGATCGCCTTCGCGAGCGCCATCCCCGCGTTCAATCAGGAGAAGGCCTTCGGCTCCCGCGAGCTGGCTCGCCTGATCGTGTACGGCATCGCAGGCGACACGAACACCGGTGAGGAGGATGCCGCGCGCAAGCGGGCCGCGCGAGCTCTCGCTGGAAGGCAGGCACCGGCATCCGCTCGGGTGACGGTCGCGGATGCGGAGACCACCGCCGCGGACGGCGGCGTGACGAACGACGAGGAAGGCGTGCCCACGCGTGTCTGAGCACTCCCGACCTGGAGAGAAGGCGAAGCAATGTTGATGAGAGTCCTGGTGCGGTTCCTCAGACCGCACTGGCCGCTGCTGGTGGGAGTGGTGCTGTTCCAGCTGCTGCAGTCGATCGCGTCCCTGTATCTTCCGACGCTCAACGCCGATCTCATCGACAAGGGCGTCATCAAGGGCGACACGGGATACATCCTCGCCAACGGCGGCTTCATGCTCCTGGTGACGCTCGGGCAGGTGGTGTGCAACATCGTCGCCGTGTACTTCGGTGCGAAGGCGTCGATGAGTCTCGGCCGTGACCTGCGCGGCGCGCTGTTCTCGCACGTCGGCGAGTTCTCCGAGCGCGAGGTGACGAAGTTCGGGGCGCCGTCGCTGATCACCCGCAACACGAACGACGTGCAGCAGGTGCAGATGCTCGTGCTCATGACGTGCACGCTGCTCGTGTCGGCGCCCATCCTCTGCATCGGCGGCATCGTGCTGGCGATCCAGCAGGACCTCAGCATGTCGTGGCTGATCGCGGTCAGCGTGCCGGTGCTGCTGGTCTGCGTGGTGCTCATCATCTCGCGCATGGTTCCGCAGTTCCGGCTCATGCAGACCCGCATCGACAAGGTCAATCAGGTGCTGCGCGAGCAGCTGTCCGGCATCCGCGTGGTGCGGGCGTTCGTGCGTGAGGATGTGGAGCGCGAGAGGTTCGACACGGCGAACCTGGAAGTGACAGAGACGGCCATCAGGGCGGGACGGCTCATGGCGCTGATGTTCCCGACCGTGATGCTGGTGCTGAACCTCTCGAGCGTCGCCGTCATCTGGTTCGGGGCCTTCCGCATCGACGACGGCTCGCTGCAGATCGGCACCATGACGGCCTTCCTGCAGTACCTCATGCAGATCCTGATGGGCGTGATGATGGCGACCTTCATGTTCGTCATGGTGCCGCGCGCCGCGGTGTGCGCGGAGCGGATCGGCGAGGTGCTGGAGACGGAGTCGACGGTGACGGCATCCGACCACGCCATCACGGAACTCCCCGAGCACGGGACCATCGAGCTGTTCGAGGTGGGATTCGCCTACCCGGGTGCGGAGGACCCGGTGCTGAGTGACATCAACGTGCGCATCGAGCGCGGGCAGACGGTCGCGATCATCGGGTCGACCGGATCCGGCAAGACCACCCTCATCAACCTGCTGCCGCGCCTGTTCGACGCCACGAGCGGTCAGGTCCTCGTCGACGGCACGGATGTGGCAGAGGTCGACCCAGACGTGCTGTGGTCGAAGATCGGCCTGGTGCCGCAGAAGCCGTATCTCTTCAGCGGAACCGTCGCATCCAATCTGCGGTACGGCAAGCCGGACGCCACGGAGGATGAGCTCTGGCGCGCCCTGGAGATCGCACAGGCCAAGGACTTCGTCACGGCGATGGACGGCGGCCTCGACGCCGCGATCGCCCAGGGTGGCACGAATGTGTCCGGCGGTCAGCGGCAGCGGTTGGCGATCGCCCGTGCTCTGGTCAAGAGCCCGGAGGTCTACGTGTTCGACGACTCGTTCTCGGCGCTCGACCTGGCGACGGATGCCCGCCTCAGACGGGCGCTCCGCGAGCGTGAACGAGGTTCCACCTTCGTGATCGTGGCGCAGCGTGTCTCCACGATCACGGATGCGGATCAGATCCTGGTGCTGGAGAACGGACGGATCGTCGACTCCGGCACCCACGAACAGCTCCTGACGACGTCCGAGACCTATGCGGAGATCGTGTCCTCCCAGCTCGGGGCGGAGGAAGCAGCATGAGCGAGACGAAGTCAGGTGCGACACAGGCGCCGGCGCGGTCGGGTCCCGGCGGCGGAGGTCCGATGGCGGGGCTCGCCATGCCCACGAAGAAGGCGATGAACTTCGGCCCGAGTGCCAAGCGGCTGATCGGAAGGCTGAAGCCGGAGTCGCTGGGGCTGGTGTTCGTCATCCTGCTCACCGTGCTCAGCGTCACGTTCAGCGTGCTGGGGCCGAAGCTGCTTGGTCAGGGAACCAACATCATCGTGGCCGGCTTCGTCTCCAAGAGCCTGCCGGCCGGGGCCACCAAGGCCGAGGTGCTGGCTGGCATGAGACAGAGCGGGCAGGGACAGCTCGCCGACATGCTCAGCGGAATGGAGCTCAACCCGGGGCACGGAATCGACTTCGGGGCGCTGTCGCAGATTCTCCTCATCGTGCTCGCGCTGTATGTCTTCTCGTCCGTGTTCAGCTGGCTGCAGGCATACCTCCTCAACGGCATCACGATGCGAACGGTGTACCGCCTGCGCAAGGAGGTGGAGGAGAAGGTGCACCGGCTGCCGCTCAAGTACTTCGACACCATGCCTCGTGGAGAACTGCTCAGCCGGGTGACGAACGACATCGACAACGTGCAGCAGAGCCTTCAGCAGACCGTCAGCCAGGTGCTCACGTCGCTGCTGACGGTCGTCGGCGTGCTCGTCATCATGTTCGTGATCTCGCCCCTGCTCGCCGTGATCGCCCTGATCTCCGTTCCGCTCACGCTGGTGGTCACGATGGTGATCGCGAAGCGGTCGCAGAAGATGTTCGTCGCACAGTGGAAGAACACCGGCCAGCTGAACGCGCAGATCGAGGAGACCTACTCTGGACACGCGATCGTGAAGGTGTTCGGCCGCCAGCGCGAAGCGAACGAGCGATTCGCGCTGAAGAACGATGAGCTGTATCGGGCGAGCTTCGGCGCTCAGTTCGTGTCCGGCGTCATCATGCCCTCGATGCAGTTCGTCGGGAACCTCGTGTACGTGGCGATCGCGGTCATCGGCGGTCTGCAGGTGGCGGCCGGTGCCATCCAGATCGGTGATGTGCAGGCGTTCATCCAGTACTCGAGGCAGTTCACCCAACCGCTTGCCCAGCTGGGGTCGATGGCCAATCTGCTGCAGTCGGGCGTGGCATCCGCCGAGCGGGTGTTCGAGCTGCTCGATGCCGACGAGCAGTCGCCGGATCCGGATGCCCCTGCCGCACTCGACGAGACGAAGGGACGGCTCGAGTTCGAGGACGTCGCGTTCCGGTACGTGGCGGACAAGCCGCTGATCGACGACCTCTCGCTGGTCGCCGAACCGGGGCAGACCGTCGCGATCGTCGGCCCGACGGGTGCCGGCAAGACCACGCTGGTGAACCTGATCATGCGGTTCTACGAGGTGGATTCCGGCCGCATCACACTGGACGGTGTCGACATCACCAGGCTCACCAGGGACGAACTGCGCGGCCGCATCGGCATGGTGCTGCAGGACACGTGGCTGTTCGCCGGCACCATCCGGCAGAACATCGCGTACGGGCGGCCGGATGCCACGGAGGACGAGATCGTCGAAGCGGCGCGGGCGAGCTACGTCGATCGGTTCGTGCGCTCGTTGCCCGACGGTTACGACACGATGCTCGACGACGAGGCGTCCAATGTGAGTGCGGGGGAGAAGCAGTTGCTCACCATTGCCAGGGCATTCCTGGCCCGGCCGAGCGTGCTCATCCTCGACGAGGCGACGAGCTCGGTCGACACGCGCACCGAGTTGCTGGTGCAGAAGGCGATGAGCGCGCTGCGCTCCGGCCGCACGAGCTTCGTGATCGCCCACCGGCTCTCGACCATCCGCGACGCAGACCTGATCCTGGTGATGGAGGCCGGGAACATCGTCGAGCAGGGCACGCACGCCCAGCTGCTCGCTGCAGGCGGCGCCTATTACTCGCTCTACAACGCGCAGTTCGCGGGAGCCGTCACCGACGACATCTGATCGACGACGAGTGCGGATGCTGCGGGGCCATTGTCGCGCAGCATCCGCAGGCAGGCAGACAGCCGCCTTGGCCGGCTCACTCGTCGTCCCCAGAGGCTCATCGTGGCCGGGCGTCCACGGATGCCGCTTTCGCGGCATCGCCGGGCCCGGGGATCCGCGAGGGTGGCCGGCATGTCCGAACACCTTGTCGCCTCTGATCCGCTGAGCCTGCTGTCCGTCGTTCCCGATCTCGTGGGGTTCGAGCCGCGGGAGTCTCTCGTGCTCGTCACCTTCTGCGGGAAGACGAGCTCGGGAACCTTCCGTGTCGACCTCCCGCCCGACGCGCCTCCCGCGCCGGAGGGGCCTCTCGATGAGTGCGCGTCATCGGAATCGGAACACGAACGAGCGACGACTCCACGACAGCTGGCCACTGCGCTCCTGGAATCCGTGCGGCGAATCCCGGGCGTGGACCGGATCCTCCCGATCGTCTACACGGATGCCTCCTGCGCCGACGGTCCGCCGCACATCGGGATGGTGTCGGAGATAGGTCGGGCGGCATCCGCTCGACGGATCCGGATGATCGACGCCCTGTACGTCGCAGCAGACGGATGGGGCAGCTACACGGGTGAGGCGCGACCGCGGCGCGAAGTGGATGCCGTCACCAGGCTGCGCAGACTGGATCCGGATGTCCCCGACCTCGGGCCTTCGCCGCGCGAGGCCGCGATGCTCCCGCCGGTCTCCGAGCGCGATCGCCGGCGCACGGCGACCGCGCTCGCGGCCGTCGACCATGACGGCTCGGATGTGGATCCGGTTTGGCTCGCCGGATACAGCGCCGGCTGGCGGCCTGGCGACGTCGGGCCTGCGGCGTCGGCGTTGCTGACCGGTGTCCTCGCCGATCCGGCCGCACGGGACGTTCTCCTGTACACCTGGGCGTGGGGCAGCAGGGCCGGCAGACGCGCGGTGCGCTTTCAGGAGCGCTTCCTCCGAGGCGGACCCGTCGTCGACGCGCGATTCGCCGCGGCGTTCTCGGGTGCGGCCACATTGGGGCGTCCGGATGTCCCGTCGGTCGAGCACGCGATCGCGCTGTTGCGCCGCGTGGCAGCGCATCTGGCCGAGACGCAGAGGGCACCGGCCCTGGCCGCCCTGGCCTGGCTCAGCTGGACGCTCGGTCGCAGTTCCGTCGCCGGTGAGTATGTCAGGCAGGCGAGAGCTGCGGACCCGTCGTACGGCCTCGCCGAGCTCCTGGACGCCATCCTGTCGCACGGGGTTCTCCCGGAGTGGGCATTCATCGCCGACTCGTCGTCGCGGGCGGGACGTCGCAGCCGGGTCGACGCCGTGAGGCCGACGGCATGATGAGACGGGATGGCGAGCCGTCGCGCCGCGGGGAGCATGAGAGCTCGGTCGGCTAGGGACGTGTCCCGTGCGGACGCGATCCGCGCCGACACTACACTCGGGTTTGCCGTCGGAAGGCACCGGCCGCGTCCAGGCGCCGGGCGGATCCCCGCTCGCCACAAGCGGGACCCGTCAGCCGTCCACGTGCAACGCCGATGACGTCGGGCGAGAGGGGGGGGCGGTGGGCGCAGCGCAGCCGTTCGGTCGCGAGCACGGATTCGTGTATATCGCTGTCCCACGCCCACCGGAAGACGACTGGATCGCGATTGCGGCGGAGACGTTCGTCGCGCTCATCGAATCCGGACCTGGTGAACGCGGTGTCGAAGCCCTGACCGAGCTGGCGCGTTCGGCGGATGCCGCGCTCGAAGCGATCGTGTCGGCAATTCCCGCCGGTCCCGACGGCGTGGATTCGTTCGCGGTGGTCCACCTGGATGAGCCTGCCGACGACGGCTGGCGCGTCACCGCCGTCGCACGCGGCCGCGCTCTCGTCGATCTCTACTCGGAGGGCGGATCGCGAAGGTTCTCCTCGTCGGGCGTCCAGCCCTGGTTGATCGCCACGTTCCGGGATGTGGTGGCGGTCGGTCTAGGCGGTCCCGCTCGGCGATTCGACGCCGTGACGCACCGCAACCCGAGCGCTCTGGCAATCGGATTGGGAACCGCGCACGCCGGATCGCTCCTCTGGTCGATGGACTCGATCGATCGCTCGGACGCCGACGCGACGGACGGCGACGTCGGATACGTCCGGTCGGCGGCCGCACTCGACGACGACACGGTGCGCAGGTCGCCGCTCGCGGGGAGATCCGTCCGGCGAGCGGACGAGCCGGACGGAGGGCAGCCCGGGAGAGCGGACGGGCCGGACGGAGGGCGGACCGCTGAGCCGTCCGACACGGCCGGCGTCCTCGACGCGGAGGAAACGGTCGAGCGGCACCGCATCGGCGACCTCGCACCGTTCGAGGACGCGACGGATCGTCCCGCACCGGATGCTCTCCGACGCGAAGCGGACGAGCTCACGGTGGCGCGGGCATCCGTCGCCCGATTCTTCCGTCCGCCGGTGGAGTCCGATCAGGGTGGAAGCCAGGGCGCCGGCGCGAGCTCGAAGCCTTCCAGCGACGGGGACGCGGGCTCTCCCGAGGCCGATGGAACCGCCGCACGCCGAGGAAGGGCGGAACAGGCGACTCCCCGGGGGCGTCCCACCGACCGGCAGGAGCGCACGGTCGAACCGGTCGAACTCGACCGTGACGATCCGGCCTCGCTCGACGGCGAAGCGGCCGCCTCGAAGGCTAAGCGCTCAGCGCCCGGCGAGCTGGAGCCGACTGCCGCGATGCCGCAGCAGTCCACGCACAGGCTGCCAGGCATGTCCGTCGGGGCGCCGGTGAGCGCAGCCTCGTCGCCGGCCGCCGCACCGGGTCGTGCCCCCGCATCCGTCTCGAACGCGCCGGCTGAACCGTCCCCGGTGCGCGTCGGTGTCCGAGGCCGGGACTCCGTACTGCTGGACGCGCCCATCATCGTCGGACGACATCCGGCGGGGACGAGCAGGCACGGCATCCAGCCCCTGCTGGTCACGGTTCCTTCGCCAGGCCAGGTCGTGTCGGCATCGCACCTCAGGATCGAGCGTCAGGGGAGCGTCGTCGTGGTCACCGACCTGAGGTCGAGGAACGGCACGTCGATCACGGTTCCCGGTGCGCGACCGAGGCGGCTGCGTCCCGGCGAATCGTTCGCCGTGCCAGGGGCCGCCACGGTCGAAATCGGGGACGGGACTATCATCGAGATCACCCCCGTAGCACGGTGAGCGCGCCGCACCGACACGATCGTCGATTGGCCCGGCTTGCAGACCCCACCCGAGAGGACGCCCGCGTGACACAAATCGGGCGCAGCAGCAAGAGGCACCACATCACGGTCCCCGGCAAGGACGGCGCACGGATCACGCTGGCGTGGGCATCCGTCACAGACAAGGGCTACCGGCGCGCAGTCAACGAGGACAGCTTCATCGCGAAGTCCCCGATCTTCGCCGTGGCCGACGGCATGGGGGGACACTCGGCGGGCGATGTCGCCAGCGCCGCCGTCGTGAACAGGCTCGCGGAGCACACCGCGCCGTCGTTCGTCGACGAGTCCTCGATCGACACGGCGCTCCGCGATGCGGTCGTCGACATGGAGAAGGGCGCTGGGCAGAGCGACTTGGGCACGGGGACCACCGTGACCGGATTCGCCCTGACGATGGTCGGCGGCGAACCGAGCTGGCTGGTCTTCAACATCGGGGACTCCAGGGTGTACGAGCTCGAGGAGGGCGAACTCCGACAGCTCACGGTCGACCATTCGATCGTGCAGGAGCTGCTCGACGCCGGTGCCATCACGCCGTCGGAGGCGGAGGTGCATCCGCATTCGAACGTGATCACGCGTGCTGTCGGCTTCAACGAGGATCCCGTGCCCGACTTCAGTCTCGTTCCGCTGACCGTTGGCACCAGGCTGCTGGCCTGCTCGGACGGCCTGACGAAGGAACTGACGGAGCACGGCATCCGCCATTTCCTGACCGTCGGTTCGAGCCCGCTGGACGCCGCCGGCCAGCTGATGGACGCCGCGCTCGGCAACGGCGGTCGCGACAATGTCACGGTCGTCGTCGTCGACGTGCTCGAGACCCCTGAAGCGCCTCTGCCTGCTGGACGGCGCACAGGCAGAAGACGCTGAAACTCCGAGTCGGAGCCGTGCGGTTCCGGCCTCAGCCGACCCCAGGCGGCCGGCAACTGCTCCCGCCTACAATGGGTGCACGTTGACCCCGCCCGGGGACGAGGACGACCCAGCTGACGGGAGGTGTCATGGTCAAGAGGTTGCCGTCAACCCCGCCTGTGCTTCCCGGGTTCTCGTACGTGCGTGCGCTCGGATCCGGCGGTTTCGCCGACGTCTTCCTGTACGAGCAGAACATGCCGCGACGCCAGGTGGCCGTCAAGGTGCTGCTCAGCGAGGTCGTGACGCCGAGCGTGCGGGCGATGTTCCAGGCCGAGGCCAACCTGATGGCCCAGCTCAGCTCGCATCCGGCCGTGCTCACCGTCTATCAGGCGAGCGTGGCATCCGACGGGCGGCCGTATCTGGTGATGGAACTGTGCTCGCCGGTGCTGAACCAGCGGTACCGCGCCGAGCCGCTGAGCGTTCCCGACGCTCTCGCGATCGGCGTGAAGATCGCGGGCGCCGTGGAGACCGCGCACCGAGCCGGGGTGCTGCACCGCGACGTGAAGCCGTCGAACATCCTCACGACGGCGTACGGGCATCCGGTGCTCTCCGACTTCGGCATCGCGGCGACCGTCGGTGACGTCGACCTTGCGGATGCCGTCGGCCTGTCGATCCCGTGGTCGGCGCCCGAGGTCATCACCGACCAGACGACAGGGACCGTCGCAAGCGAGGTGTGGGCGCTCGGCGCCACCGTCTATTCGCTGATCGCCGGACGGTCGCCGTTCGAGGTGCCGGGCACGGACAACTCGTCAGCCCAGCTCATCTCGCGCATTCAGCGCGCCAAGCCCGAACCGATCGGCCGCACCGACGTGCCTCCGCGACTCGAGGCCGTGCTGCGTCGGTCGATGTCGAAGAAGCCTGAGGCGCGCCAGCAGAGTGTCCTCGAGCTGATCCGCGACCTCCAGGCAGTGGAGGCGGAGCTCGGATTCGCGCCGACTCCGGCCGATGTCGCGACGGATGTCTGGGTCGCCGCCCCCACCGTCGAAGACGACGATCGGACCCGGGTGAAGGGCGTCGTTGCCGTGACCGGTGCGCAGCGCCGCCGCCGTCGCAGAGATCCCGAACCGCAGGCGGGGGAGGTCGCGCCGGTGCGCGAGACCGGCGCGACCTCCGGTGCCGCAGCCACCCGGCTGAGCAAGGGCGCCGCGTGGCTGATCGCCGTCTGCGTCGTGCTCGGAGTGGCATTCATCGTGACGCTGTCGACCGTGCTCGTGCGTTCCGGGTCACCGTCGGACATCCCGACCGTGCACGATGTCGAGGGCCGGCTGGTCGGCGGATCCGTGGAGTTCAGCTGGCCGGATCCGGGCATCTCGCCGTCGGATGAATACCAGGTGAGCGTCGACGGCGGCGCCCCGAGCGTGCAGCGCAGCTCGACGTTCACCGTCGACGCTCCGCAGCACAGGGTGTGCCTCACCGTCACGGTGAACCGCTCCGGCCGCACAGGAGCGCCCAGCACGCCGAAGTGCGTCGATCCAGCCGGCTCGCCGTGATCCGCTCGCTCTTCACGCACCATCGCTCCGTCGCGATCACCGCCGTCGTGGGCGCCGTCGTCGTGGCGTTGGTCGCGACGATCGCGATCGTCTCCGGTGGCTTCGTGCAGCAGCGCATGGTGCTCGGCGATGCCGCAGTCTGGGTCACCAATTCGGCGACGCAGATGCTCGGCAGGGCGAACACGCAGGTGAACTCGCTCAACTCTGCGGTCACCGCCGGTGAGTCGCTGGATGTCGCGCAGCGCGGCAAATCGGTGCTGCTCGTCGACAAGGCGAACAACACCGTCGCGAAGGTGGACCCGGCATCGGTCACAGCCGGCAAGGCGGTCGCCCTTCCGCCGCGTGATCCACAGGTCGGCATCGCAGGTTCGAAGGCCGTGATCGAGTCGCGGACCACCGGACAGATCTGGCTCGTTCCGCTCACCGATCTCGACTCCTTCACCTCCTCGTCGGCGCCGACCATCGATCTCGGCAGCAAGATCGTCACCTCCCTGGCGCCCGACGGCGTGCTGTTCGCCTACTCGCCGCAATCCGGCACCGTGTACCGGATCGACGCGGCGGGCGGCGACTCCGTCGCACAGACGTGGAAGGCGTCCGCTCCCACACGACGCTCGTCCGTGTCGACCTCGACGCTGCAGATCACGTCGGTCGGCGGCCAGTGGGCGGTGTACGACTCGCAGTCGCGGCGGCTCCGCACGGCAGAGGGCAGCCGCACGCTGCCGGATGCCGTCGGCGGCGATGCGGTGCTGCAGCAGGCATCCGACACAGGCAGCGACCTCGCCGTCGCCTCGGAGTCCGGCGTCTACCTGATCCCGATGAGCGGAGGCGCTGTTCGCACCGCTGTCGAGGGGTCGTACGGCATCGCGGCGGCTCCCGTGTGGGTGAACGGATGCCTGTACACGGCCTGGAACACGGGGCGGACGTGGCGCTCGTGCACGGGCGGCGCCGCCGGTCGCGGCGGAACCCTCAGCGACGTGCGACCCGGCGCGAATCTCGCCTTCCGCGTCAACGGAAACACCGTGGTGCTCAACGACACCACGCACGGAACCTCGTGGTCCGTGCAGCACGGCAACGGACTCATCGACAACTGGGCCGACTTCGCGAAGCCGAACGACGACAAACAGCAGACCGAAGAGAACATCGAGGACAAGCCGCCGACGTACGAGAAGGCGGAGGTGCCGCCGATCGCCGTCGACGACCACTTCGGAGCACGGCCCGGCGTGACGAGTCCGCTCCCGGTGCTGCTCAACGACTACGACCCGAACGGCGACGTGCTCGTCATCGACTCGTTCACACCGGTGCCGCAGGCGACGGCGCGCATCCAGCGCACGGCGGACGACCAGGAACTGCAGATCACGCTTCCGACGGACGCCCACGGGCAGATCGACTTCGACTACACCATCAGCGACGGTCGCGGCGGTCAGACCACCGCCCATGTCACCGTGACGGTCCGCGCGGCGGACGAGAACTCGGCACCGGTGCAGGTCAGGTCCACGAAGGCGACGGTCGGCGCCGGCGGCCGAGTGACCGCCGACGTGCTCGGCGACTGGTACGACCCCGACGGCGATCCCGTCTATCTCAGCTCGGCCACCACTGCGGCGCCGAACAGCGCCAGCTCCACACCACAGGGAACCGTCGTCTACACGGATGCCGGCAAGTCCGGAAGCCTGCAGAACGTCGCGCTCGCCGTCTCGGACGGCCGGACCGAAGGGTACGGCACACTCGCGGTGACCGTGCGGCCGCCGACAGACGTGCCGATCATCGCCGAGCCTTTCGTCGCGACCGCCATCGCGGGAAACGAGATCACGATCTCGCCGCTCGGTCACGTGAGGGGCGGAGTCGGTCCGGTGCGACTGGCATCCGTTCCGGACAAACCGGATGTGACGCTGAGTCCGAACTTCGACGACGGGACGTTCGGGTTCTCCTCCGATGTGCCAGGCAGCCACTACGTGGACTACACGGTGACGGACGGTTCGACGACGGCATCCGGTGAAGTGCGCGTGGTCGTCAGTGCCCCGCAGGATGCGGGCGACGCTCCCGTGACGGTTCCGCACACCGCCTTCATCGAGCAGCAGAGCTCGCAGGAGGTCGACGTTCTGGCGACGGACTTCGATCCTGCTGGCGGGGTTCTGCTGATCACGTCGGCCCAGTCGCCTGCGGAGTCCGTCGGTGTGAAGGTCGAGGTGCTTGACCAGAGGATCCTCAGGGTGACGCTGACCAGGCCGCTCGGCGGACCGGTCTCGTTCACCTACACCGTGAGCAACGGGACGGCGCAGACCGACGGCAGCGTTCGCGTTGTCGAGATACCGCGGCCCGCGGTGCGACAGCCGCCGGTGGCCACTCCGGACTCTGCGACGGTGCGAGCGGGCGACGCCATCGACATCCCGGTGCTGGACAACGACACGCAGGCGGACGGCGACGATCTCACGCTGGACACGGTGCTGCCGACGCCGCTGCCGAAGGGCGACGGACTGCTCTTCGCCTCCGGCAACCAGCTGCGGTATCTGGCGCCCGACAAGCCGGGAAACTACACCGCCGTCTATCGCGTCGACGACGCGGACGGTCAGTGGGCGACGGCCCAGGTCTCCATCTCGGTGCGCGAGGTGGACTCGGAGTCGAACCGTCCGCCCATCCCGCGCACCATCACGGCGCGTGTTCTCTCGGGCAACACGGTGCGCATCCCGATCACGCTCGACGGGATCGATCCCGACGGCGACTCCGTGAAGTTGATCGGACAGTCCACGAACCCGCAGAAGGGCGCGGTGACGGCGGTCGGATCGGACTGGATCGACTACCAGGCCGGCGAGTACGCCGCGGGAACCGACACGTTCGACTACACGGTGGTGGACGCGCTGGGCGCGCACGCCGACGGGACGGTACGCGTCGGCATCGCTCCGCAGACCGGGGGAGCGCGGAATCCGGTGGCCGTCGAGGATCAGGTGACGGTGCGGCCAGGACGAACGGTCTCGGTACAGGTGCTGGCCAACGACTTCGACCCCGACGGCAGTCCACTGCACATCACGTCGGTGCAGCGCACGTCCACGGGGATCGCGAAGGCGAAGATCAGCGGCAAGGTCGTCAAGGTCACGGCACCGCAGAAGGAAGGACGATACGGGTTCATCTACACCGCGCAGAACGACACGGGAGGCACGAGTTCGAACTTCCTGACCGTCGTGGTGCGCAAGGACGCCCCGTTGTCGCGACCCGTCGTCCAGGACACCGTCGTGAGCCTGGCCGACATCCTCGGCCGTAGCCAGGTGACGGTGAATCCGCTGGCGAACGTGTTCTTCGCCGACGGTCCGGTCTCGAGTCTCAAGCTCTCGCTCGTGCCTGGCTACGGAACAACAGCCACGATCACGACCAACGGCCGGGTGCAGGTGAAGATCCTGGACAAGTCGCAGATCATCCCGTTCAAGGTGGCCCATCCCGACGACGCCTCCGTCGCCTCGTACGGCTTCATCTGGGTGCCGGGCTACGACGACGCCCTTCCCCAGTTGAAACCGGGAGCGCCGAAACTCACCGTGCCGAGCGAGAAGACGCTCGTCATCGACCTCGACGACTACGTGGTCACGGCCGGCGGCAAGCAGGTGCGATTGACGGATGCCTCCCACGTGCACGCCACGCACGCCAACGGCGACAGCCTGGTGCGGGACAGCCACACCCTCGTGTTCACCAGTGCTGCGCAGTACTTCGGCCCGGCATCCATCTCGTTCGAGGTGACGGACGGGTCGTCATCCGGCGCCCGCGGCGCGCACATCGCCACCCTGGTGCTTCCGATCGACGTGACGGCGCGCACCAACCAGCCGCCGACGTTCACGGGCGCGCAGGTGGAATTCGAGCCCGGCCAGCAGAAGACGCTGGATCTCGTGAAGCTCACGCGGTACCCCTACGCGAAGGACCAGAAGGAGCTGCAGTACCGCGTGCTCGATCCGAAGCCGGCCGGGGCATCCGTCTCACTGCAGGGCCAGCAGCTCACCGTGCAGGTGTCGGACAAGACCCCGAAGGGCACGCATCTCAGCGTCATCGTCGGCGTGCGCGACGCCGTCAACGACGGCAAGGCCGGGCGCATCGACATCACCGTTGTGCCGTCGACGAGACCGCTCGCCGTGCCGCAGCCCGACCAGGTGATCGCGAGGCGCGGGGCGACCACGAGCGTGGACGTGCTGACCAATGACGCGGCGACCAATCCGTTCCCGTCCACGCCGCTCACGGTGGTGGCCGTGCGAGGAGCGTCGGATGCCGCGCTGCCTGCCGGCGTGCAGGTCACGCCGAGTGCCGACAGATCCCGGCTCACCGTTTCGGTGTCGCAGGACGCGCAGCCCGTCGACACCACGCTGCAATACGAGGTGGCGGATGCCACGGGCGACCCCGACCGCTACACCTGGGGCACCGTGACCATCTCCGTGCAGGACCGCCCCGGTCCGGTGGCGAACCTGCGCATCACGGGCGTCGGCGACCGCCAGTTGACCGTCGCCTGGGATGCGAGTTCCGCCAACAATTCGCCGATCACCGGATACACGGTCTCCCTGGTCGGCTCGAGCGGCGCGGTCGTCGGATCCACGGTCTGCCAGGCGACGACGTGTGTCGTGCCGACCCCCGGCAACGGTCCGCAGAACGCCGTGACCGTGCGGGTCACGGCGAACAACGCGATAGGGACCTCGGATCCGGTCGCGTACTCCGACGCGGTCTGGTCGAACGTGGTGCCGGGCGCGCCGACGAACCTGTCGGTGACCCCTGACGACCAGTCGGTGCACGTCTCGTGGACGGCCCCGGCCCAGGGTGGCTCGGCCAGCGCCGTGACGCAGTATCAGGTGACAGTGGGATCCATCGTGCGCGTCGTCGGCGCAGGCACGACATCCGTCGATATCGGAGGCCTGACGAACGGACAACAGGTGGCAGTCTCGGTCGCCGCGATGAACGACTTCTACGGCACCCAGCCGGTCTGGAACACCGCAGGACCCGTCACCGTCGTCCCGGCGGGCAAGCCGATCTGGACGGGCTCGCCCACTGTGGCGGATGCCGGCGACGGATCCGGCGGCGTCACCGTCTCGTGGGGCGGTCTCGTCTCGGACAACGGATCCGGGATCACCGGGTACACCGTCACGCCGTCGGCAGGATCCTGCGATGCCGTCGCACCCGGCGCGACATCCGCCGTGTGCCACCTCACGGCAGGAGCGCGGACCACGATCACGGTGACGGCGACGAACGGCGTCGGGTCGACGACCTCCGCATCGATCGGCGTCACTCCGGCCTCGTACCCGTCGAAACCCACGTCCGTATCGATCTCGATGGCTCCGCAGGGATCGTCGCCGAACGGCGTGTTCTTCCCGGTCTTCGGCGGCGCCAGCCCCGCCGAAGCCGGACCGGGTGCCACGGGCATCGGCTACGTGTACAGCCTCGACGGCGGCTCCACCTCGCAGCCGATCTCGCCGGGCGGATCCATCGTGACCACGACGTTCGGTTCAGGGCTGACGGTGATGATCGGCGTTGTGGCCAGCTATCCGGGCGGCGTGAGCCTCACGACCTGGTCGGATCCGGTCGGACCCGACGTGGTCGGCGTCGCCGTGAACGCGACGGCCACCGTGCAGGCGGACGCGAACGGCACATTGACGTGGTCGTCCATCCCCACGGGCCCGGGCTACGAGGCCGTCGACTACCGCTGCGGAAACGACGCCGCCTTTGCCGCCATGCCGGCGACGGGGACCTGCCCGTCTCCAGGCGGCACCCTGACCGTGCGTGTCACGGCCAACGGCGGCAAGACCTACACGATGGAGTACCCGCAATGAGCAGCAACGACGTCCTGAACGCCGAGATGGATGACACGCTGCCCGGCCGCAGCCAGTCAGCAGATCGTCAGAACTCGCACGAGAGGATCCCCGCCATGCCGGATGCCCCCGCCGCCTCGTCGCGGCAACTCACCCCGCTCACCGAGGATCAGGCATCCTGGTTCGCCAGCACGGTCGACGCAATCGTCTCCAATGTCGAACGGGTGCTGCTCGGGAAGACGCACGTCATCCGGCTCGCCGTCACGGCGCTGCTCAGCGAGGGACACCTGCTGCTCGAGGACGTGCCAGGAACGGGCAAGACGTCGCTGGCGCGTGCTCTCGCCGAGAGCATCTCGGGAACGAGCAGCCGCATCCAGTTCACGCCCGACCTGCTGCCGGGAGACATCACGGGCGTCGGCGTGTACGACCAGCGCGCCGGCGACTTCGAGTTCCACAAGGGCCCGGTGTTCGCCAACGTCGTGTTGGCGGACGAGATCAACCGTGCAAGCCCCAAGACGCAGTCCGCGCTCCTGGAGGTGATGGAGGAGCGGCAGGTCAGCGTCGACGGCGTCACCCACCGTCTCGCACCCCCGTTCATGGTGATCGCCACGCAGAACCCGATCGAGCAGGCAGGCACGTATCGGCTGCCGGAGGCGCAGCTCGACCGATTCATCATGAAGACATCCATCGGATACCCGGATCACGCGTCGATGGTGCGCATCCTCGAGGGTGCCGACCACTCGGCGCACGACACCGTCGTCCCGACCGTCGTGATGGGCGACATGGTGACCACGATGTCCAAGCTGGCGCGCGCCGTGCACGTCGATCCCGCGATCAACGACTACGTGTCGCGACTGGTGGACGCCACGCGCAATGCCGACGGGGTTCGCCTGGGCGTCAGCGTGCGCGGGGGACTCTCGCTCATCCGCACGGCGAAGACGTACGCGGCCGGACTGGGCCGCCCCTATGTGGTGCCAGACGACGTGAAGGCACTGGCCGAGCCGGTGCTGTCGCACCGCATCGTGCTCGATCCGGAAGCCGAGTTCGACGGCGTCACGACGCAGAGCGTCATCGCGGGCGTCGTACTGGAGACCCCGCCGCCCCTGGACGGGACAGCGGTGTGAGGACCCCGGTGTGAGCCTCGACCAGCACTCCGACACGACCGGACTCGACAACGCTCGGACCCGGATCGTCGGCGCGCGCGACGGACGCCTCGCCGATGCCATCGTGGCGTCCGTGCGCGGCTGGCGGACCTTCGCGGACGGATGCTCGCGCATCTGGCGCGCCGTCCATCGTGTCGTGACCGTGGCCGGCGTGTGCATAGCGCTCGTCACCATCGCCGCGTTCGTCGTCGGCTATGCCGCAGGCCTGTCGGAGTCGCTGATCTTCGGATGGGTCGGCATCGCGCTCTTCGTCGTCGCCGTGCTGTACCAGTTGGGATTCGTCGCCTACCGGGCCGCGCTGCACCTGCCGAATCCCCGGGTGGTGGTCGGCGTGTCCGCGCCCGTGGACGTGGTGGTCTCCAACCCCACGAAACGGGGTCTGCTCTCGGCCAGGATCGAGGTGCCGGTCGGCGAGGGTGTCGCCGAGTTCGCCATGCCGGGGCTGCGACCGGGTGCGGAGTTCCGCGACGTCTTCCTGGTGCCGACGACGCGGCGCGGCGTCGTCACGATCGGGCCGGTGCGGTCCGTTCGTGCGGATCCGGTCGGGCTGCTGCGCCGCGAGACGGACTGGCAGGAGACCGCCGAGCTGTTCGTGCATCCGCTCACCGTCGCGATCCCCGGGATGAGCTCCGGGCTGGTGCGCGACCTGGAGGGCAGCTCGACGAGGGATCTCACGACGAGCGATATGTCGTTCCACGCGCTGCGCGAGTACGCCAGGGGCGACGAGCGGCGGCACATCCACTGGCGGAGCACCGCGAAGACCGGCGCGTTCATGGTGCGTCAGTACGAGCAGACCAGGCGCAGCAACCTGATGGTTGCGCTGTCGCTGGCGGAGGCCGACTTCGCGTCGGAAGACGAGTTCGAGCTCGCCGTGAGCGCCGCGGCCTCGATCGGCGTGCGCGCCGTGCGGGACGGACGTTCCGTGGCGTTCGTGATCAGCGAGCAGACCCCTGATTTCGCCAGAAAGCAGGTGTTCGACGTCCGGGAGCTCGACACTGTGACGCCGACGCGGCTGCTCGACGCCCTGTGCCGGGTCGAACTGGTGTCGGCCGCGCTGCGCATCTCCGATGTGGCGAAGGTCGCGGCGGACAAGGCACCCGACGTGTCGGTCGCCTACCTGGTGTGCGGATCGACGGTGTCCTCCGCCCACCTGCGGCACGCCGCCACCATGTTCCACGCCGGCGTCGAGGTCGTCGCCGTGCGCTGCGTTCCGGGCGACCTGCCCGGACTGCGTCGGGTCGGTGACGTCAGCATCCTCACCATCGGATATCTCGACGACCTGCGTTCCAGCCTCGCGAAAGCGAGCGCCGCATGAACCGCAGGGACGCCTTCTTCCGCATCGTCGGCACGGCGTACGTGATCGCGCTGACGGCCGCGTGCGTCGCCGCCTTCTGGCCTGTCTATCGCGATCTCGACTTCGTCGTGATGGGGATCGGAGCCGTTCTCGCGGGTGCCGCGGTCGCGGTGGTCGGGGCATGGCGGCGCTGGTCCTCGCTCGTCACGGCGCTCGTGTCGGCCGTCGTCTTCCTCCTCGTCGGGGTGCCGCTCGCGGTGCCGGACGAGACTTTGTGGCGGGTGGTTCCCACGCTGCAGGGCTTCCTCGACCTCGTGAGGACCATCGCGGTGGGCTGGAAGGAGCTCGTCACCATCAGCGTCCCGGTGGGCTCGTACCAGGCGCTGCTCACGCCTGCCTATACGCTCGCCTTCGTCGCGACGGTCGTCGCCGTGACGACCGCACTGCGCTCCCGGATGCCGGAGCTCGCCCTCGTCGCACCGCTCGTCGTCTTCGGCCTGGCCATCGTGCTCGGTTCCGACACGTCGGCCACCCCCCTTCCGCTCACTCTCTGCATCGTCGCGTTGAGCGTCGTCTGGCTCGTCTGGATGCGCCGTCGCAGGCGCCTCTCCCGCCTCGTCTCGCTGGCGAGCGAGCACGCCGATGGCGTGCGCCGTAGCGAGCGTTCCGTCGCGGCGGCTCGGTCGGCAGTGATCGCCGTCGTGGCTCTCGCCGTGGCGATCGCGATGGGTGCCGGACTGGCCGTCGGGCTGCCGTCCAGCGCGGCACGGACCGTGGCGCGATCGGCGACGACTCCGCCGTTCGATCCGCGCGACTACCCCAGCCCGCTGTCCGGCTTCCGGTCGTACCTGCAGCCGGATCAGGCGGACGGAGCTCTCTTCACGCTGCACGGTGTGAGCGATCTGAAGCGGGTGCGGATCGCCACCCTCGACACGTATGACGGCGTCGTCTACGCGGTCGGAATGCAGCCGGGAGACTCCGGTGCCTTCGCGCGCATCCCTGACACCGTGTCCCGGCCGATGACGACCGCGAACGGCGCTGCAGCACAGACCGTCGACGTCACGATCGATGGGCTGCAGGGACCCTGGCTGCCCACGTTCGGCGACCTCGAGCGCATCTCGTTCGGCGGCACCGACCCGTCCGCGCTGGGTGACGGCTTCTACTACAACTCGGTGACGGCGAGCATGGCCGATGTCAGCGAGCTGCAATCCGGTGACACGTACAGCCTCACGGCGTCTCCGACGCCGTCCAAGACGATCGCCGAGCTCGCGTCGGCGCGCCCCGGGAAAGCACAGCTCCCCGCGCTCGATGTGCTTCCGGATCATCTCGTCGACACCGTTCACCGCTTTCAGGGCGACGCGACGACGCCTGGCGCGCGGTTGGCGCTCGTGCTGAAGCGGCTCGCCGAGACCGGGTACATCAGCCACGGCCTCGACGGTCAGGTGAAGAGCCTGTCCGGTCACGGCGCCGATCGGATCGACGCTCTGCTCACCGAGGTTCCCATGGTGGGCGACCAGGAGCAGTATGCCGTGACGGCGGCATTGATGGCGCGGCAGCTGGGGTTCCCTGCCAGGGTCGTGCTCGGGTTCGAGGTGGCCCCGAGCGGGAACACGGTCACGGTGAAGGGGAGTGACATCACCGCCTGGATCCAGGTGCAGACCGCTCAGGACGGCTGGGTCGACGTCGACCCCAACCCGCAGGTTTGGTCCATCCCGGAGAAGCAGCCCGACGTGCCCAAGCAGATCTCGCGTCCGCAGTCCGTCGTCGACCCGCCGAAGGACACCACGGATCGCGACCAGAACCCTCCGCCGCAGGCGCACGTCGCTCAGCAGCACGTGAAGCATCTGCCGGCCTGGCTGAGCATCTTGCTCACGGTGCTCACCGTGCTCGGATGGGTGCTGCTGATCGCCGCGCTCGTCGCCTCGCCCTTCCTCGCCGTGATCGCCGCCAAGTGGCGTCGCAGACGGGCGAGACGGTCGTCACGGGTCCTGCCACGTGGACGCATCGCGGGTGCGTGGCTCGAGTTCGCGGACACCGCGCTCGATCACGGCTACACACCGCCTGGATCGCCCACCCGATCCGAAGTCGCCGAACACGTGGGCGGAGCGAGGCCCGTTCTGCTCGCCTCGGTGGCTGACCGCTCCGCGTTCGGTCTCGCCGAGCCGACAGAGGGGGATGCCGACCAGGTGTGGCGAGCCGTCGACGAACTGCGTCGCGACCTCGATGCGCGCACGACCAGGTGGGGTCGCATCCGCGCCCGTGTCTCGCTGCGTTCGCTGGGCGGCTACCGTGGTAGCGCGGGTGGAAAAGACCCGGGACCCGGAGGGAATGCACGGTGAAGTGTGCGTCGTGCGGGGCTGCGCTGCCCGAGCGTGCTCTGTTCTGCGGCAATTGCGGGCGAGCTGTGACAGCGGCGACGACTCCGCGTGCGCGGATCGTGGACCCGCGGCCCGGTGACACCATGGTGATCCGTCCGACGTCGCGTTGGGTGTTCGCCGATCTCGGTGCCGGCCGGTCCGACTCGGCCACCGACGGGGGGCAGGATGCCGCGCAAGACGTTCAGGATCAACCAGACGTCTCCGAGCCCGACGATGCAGCGGCGTCGACAGCCGGTGCACCGCGCGAGCCGGCGTCGGATGAGGCGGATCTTGGCGAGCCGGACCCTGGCGCGTCGGCGTCCGTCGTCACGGTTCAGGGCGACGACGAGGATGACGCGGTCGACGGCCTCGATTCGGCGGAGGGTGCCGGTGCCGGCGGAACTCGGTCCGATCGTGACGGATCCGACCCGAGCGCTCGGGGGTTCTCCGTTGACGACCTGCCGGCGCCGCGCCCGGCGTCCAGCGTTCGGGCCAGGTATGCAGACGATGCGGTGTCCGGCTCCGCAGGCTACGCACCGCTGGCGGACGACCGCCCCGGCGTACCGTCCGCCGCCGACGTGCCGACCGCGGAGTCGCCGGTCGTCTCAACATCCGAGAGCGTGCCTGCGTCGCAGCAGCGGGGCGCGCCCGTGCCGTACGTGCTGTCGTTTTCCACGGGGGAGCGGGTCGTGGTGGTCGGCGCAGGGCTGCTCGGACGTCGGCCGTACCCGCAGCAGACGGAACGGTTCGACCAGCTGGTGTCCATCGCGGACAATGAGCGCTCGGTCTCGAAGACGCACCTCGAGTTCGGCCTCGAGACCGGCGAGCTCTGGGTGTGCGATCGCTACTCGGCGAACGGAACCGTGATCATCCCGCCGGCGGGGGCACCGCACCGTTGCGAGCCGGGGCGGCGCTATCGCGTGCCGCGCGGTGGCCGCGTCGAGATCGGCGATCACTGGTTCGACGTGCGCTGAGCCGCCGGTCCGAGGCTCGCTGGACCGCGAGTACGCGGAACGCTGGGGCAGCGATACGCGACGTTGAGTCAGCGGTGCGCGAAGCGCTGAGCCGGTGATGTGCGGAGCGCTGAGGCGGCGCGGGTCTCGTCATCCCCAAGCTGCCGATCGGCCAGGAGTGCACGGATCACGTCCGATCGAGCTCGCGGTCTCGCCGGATGGCCCTGAATGGGTGCATGCCATCCCTCGATCCCGCCGTCGGTGAACCGCTCACGCTGCCACGGCATCCCGCTCCGCCGCTCCGATCGCCGTTCCCTCTGCTCGCGGTGCTCGCCCCGCTGATCGGTGCCGCGGTGCTCTTCGCCGTCACTCGATCCACCCTCATGATCGCCTTCGCGGGGCTCAGTCCCGTCATCGCGGTCGCGAGCACGATCGACGGCCGCATCGGGGCACGACGGCGTCGCCGAGCGGATGCTCGCGGTTACGCGGACTCCGCGGCCCGCTTCCTCGACGATGTGGCCGCCGCACACGACGTCGAGCGGCGCGCGCTGAACGCCCGCCATCCGACGACCTCGGCACTGACGACGGACGCGGCATACGGCGCGCGGCGCTGGGCGGAGGGCGGCGATCGCTTCGCACCGGTCAGGGCCGGGACGGGTTCCGTGACGGCCGCCACACCCGTCACGGGCTCGGTGGACGATGAATCAGACCGCGCGCTCATGGCGAAGGCGCGAACCGTGACGGATGCGCCGATCGTCGCGGATCCCGGCGCCGGCATCGGCGTCGTCGCACCCCTGCCGGTAGCGCGGGCGTACGTGCGCGGCCTCGTGATGCAGCTTGCCTTCGCTCATCCGCCCGGCGTGCTCGCCTTCAGCGCACCCTCAGGCGAGCAGTACGCGTGGCTGAAGCACTATCCGCACGTCGCACATCTCGGCGGCGAGTCACTGGTTCTCCGGATCGTCGATACAGCTGAAGACGCGGGCGGCACGGCCGACGCTGCGTGGGAGCGTCCTCCGCATGCGGGCCCGCTTCGTGCAGCGGCGTCCTCGCCGATGACCGGCACGGTGGCGGTGGCGGAGCACGTGGACGACCTTCCCGCCGGGTGCAGGCTCGTGCTGCGCGCAGACGCATCGGGTGCGCTGACGGTGCTGTCGCCGACCGAGGGGATCGCTGCGTTCCACGGCGAGCTGCTGACCGCTCAGGCCGGTGCCGATTTCGGGCGCGCTCTCGCCGCCGCCGCACGGTCCAAGGGCGTCGCGCCGCAGCGGACTCTCCCGCCCGTCGTGCGCTGGTCGGAGCTCCACTCGTTGCTCCCCGCAGTCGCGGACTCTGCTGCTGTCGCTCCGGCGACCGCGCGCACGACAGATGCGGTGCCCCCCGCCGCCGCACCCGACACGTCCGGAACCGCGGCCGACAGCTCTCTCTCGGCCGCCATCGGCATGTCTGCGGCGGGTCCGCTGGTACTCGACCTTGTCTCATCGGGCCCGCATGCGATCGTCACCGGTACCACGGGCAGTGGGAAGAGCAGGCTCCTCGTGGCCTGGGTGCTCGCGATGGCCGCGTCCGCGTCGCCCTCGCGGGTGTCGTTCCTCCTCGTCGACTTCAAGGGCGGCACGGCCTTCCGGGCACTCCGCGCGCTGCCGCACACGGTGGGCGTCGTCACCGACCTCGGTCACGGCGAAGCCCGACGAGCCTTGCGGAGCCTGCGGGCGGAGCTGCGTCGACGCGAATCCGTGCTCGCCGAGCTCGGCGTCGCCGATGTGCGCGACGCCGGCGACGGTCTCGCCCGCCTCGTCATCGTCGTGGACGAGGCCGCCGCCATGCTCGCCGCGTTTCCCGAGCTCTCCGACCTTTTCGCCGATGTCGCGGCGCGAGGCCGAGCGCTCGGCGTGCATCTCGTGCTCGGCACCCAACGTGCGACAGGTGTGCTCAGCGATGCGCTCGTGGCCAACTGTGCTCTCCGGCTCTCGCTTCGGCTGTCATCCGAGGCCGACAGTGTCGCCCTGCTCGGTACGGATGCCGCAGCGCACCTCCCACATTCCGTCCCCGGACGCTTCGTGGTCGCCAGAGACGGCGAGGTCATCCTCGCGCAGGCAGCGTCATCCGATCCGGCTGACGTGGATGCCGTAGCTCGGCTCCAGGACGGATCCCGCCGTCCGCCGGCCCCCTGGCTTCCCGCGCTGCCCACCGAGATACCGCTGGCCGCGTTCGGCGCGCCGCCTGAGGGTGCGGTGGTCCTCGGCGCGCTCGACGATCCGGATCGTCAACGACAGGAAGGGATCGTGTACCGACCATCGCTGGCGCACCTGCTCGTGCTCGGTGTCCGCGGGTCTGGCAGGTCCACGACGCTGCGGGCCGTCGCAGCCCAGTGGGCGGGCGACACGATCGTCGTGCCGGCCGACGCCGAAGGAGCCTGGGATGCGGTCGAAGCCGCCGAAGCTCGACTACGGCAAGCGTCATCAGGGACGTCCCCGTGCCTCGTGATCATCGACGACGTCGACGCGTTGCTCGCTCGTTTCGACGACGACCACAGGGATGCCGTCGCGGACAGCCTGCGGGCACTGCTGGTGGACGGTCCGCGGGCCGGCATCGCCGTCGTGTGCTCCGGATCCGTGCTGCCGAGCGCGCTCAGAGGCGTGGCGTCGCACTTCGGCGAGCGGCTCCTGCTTCGGCAGGCCGACAGGCAGGAGCACACGCTGGCTGGGGCCCCGACCGAGTTCTTCGACCCGGAGGCGCCTCCGGGACGCGGCGTGTGGCACGACAGAGCCGCTCAGGTCGTGCTCGTTGCGCCGCACGCAGAGGGGTCAAATGGTTCGCCGGGCGAAATCGGCTCCCATCCGGCTCGGCCGACGTCGGGATCTGCCCCCGCACCGGCGGGAGCGCCCGCATCGAGCGCCGTCCCCGCACGCACGGTTCCCCTGGCCTTCGGCTCCGGCACCGTCACGCTCGTCGTCACCGCGGCGCCGGCCGAAGCGGCGCGCCGGGTGCGCGCTGCCGACACCGAGGTGGAGGTCATCGCACTGGACGAGCTCGACCCACGCCGATCCCTCGGGGCGACGACGAGCCTGGCCGACGGAGTCGTCCGGAAGGGCGCCCGCCCGGTGACCGGACTCGCTGCGGATCTGTTCGGTGGGCCGGACGAGGGTCCTGCGAACGCCGCGAACCCTGGCTCCCTTCGCGTGAGCAACGGCAATCCGCCCACCGTGATCGTCGGGGATCCGGATGCGTGGCAGGCGCAGTGGTCCCTCCTCGGGCGTCTGCGCCCCCGTGCCTCGATCGTGTTCGACGGATGCAGTCTCGCCCAGATCCGGTCGACGCTGCATTCGCGGGTGCTGCCGCCGGTGACGGCGGCGGGTCGCCTGCTGGTCTGCGATTCCTCCGGCACCTTCGCTCGCGCGGCGTGGCCGGACCCGAGGGATGAGACGTGATGACGGCTCTGCGTCGAACGATCGCGCCGAGCGCACCGTCGCCGGCCCTGATCATCTGACAGGCCTAAGCCAGGGCGGCGCTCAAGGGCGTGGCCTGCATCCCGTTCGCCTCGGCGACACCGGGGTTCGTGATCCTGCCGTCCACGACGTTGAGCCCGAGCGCGAGCGCCGGATCCGAGCCCAGTGCCGCCTTCCATCCGTTGTTCGCGATGGCCCTCAGGTAGGGGAGCGTCGCATTGGTCAGGGCGTGGGTGGAGGTGTGCGGCACGGCACCCGGCATGTTCGCCACGCAGTAGAAGACGGTGTCGTGCACGCGGAAGGTCGGTGCGTCGTGCGTCGTGGCATGCGAGTCCTCGAAGCATCCGCCCTGGTCGACGGCGATGTCGACGAGCACGCTGCCCGGTCGCATCCTGGCCACCATGTCGTTGCGCACCAGCTTGGGCGCCTTGGCCCCCGGCACGAGCACGGATCCGATCACGAGATCGGCATCGATCACGGCTCGCTCCACCTCGAAGGCCGTGGATGCCACGGTCTTGATCCGTCCCGCATAGAGCGCGTCGAGCTCGCGCAACCGACCCACGTTCGTGTCGAGCACGGTCACGTCGGCACCGAGGCCGACGGCGACGGATGCCGCATTCGTACCGGCCACCCCGCCGCCGAGCACGACGACCTTCGCCGGATAGGTGCCCGGCACGCCGGGAACGAGCAGTCCGGATCCGCCCTGCGGCTTCAGCAGCGCGTTCGCGCCGACGATGGGGGCCAGCCGTCCGGCCACCTCGCTCATCGGTGCGAGGAGCGGCAGCGTGCGGTCAGCGCGCTGCACCGTCTCGTACGCGATGGCCGTCACGCCGTTGTCCACGAGGGCACGGGTGAGCGCGGGTTCGGCCGCGAGATGCAGGTACGCGAACAACACGAGCCCGTCGCGGAAGTGCGCGTACTCGGACTCGATCGGCTCCTTGACCTTGAGCAGCAGGTCGGCGCTCGCCCAGGTGGACGCCGCATCCGGCTCGATCAGTGCCCCCGCCTCGACGTATGCCGAATCGGGAATGGATGAGCCGTCGCCTGCTCCGCGCTCCACATGCACCTCGTGCCCGTGCGAGACGAGATCGTGTACTCCGGCAGGCGTGATCGCCACCCGGTACTCGTTGTTCTTGATCTCGCGAGGAATGGAGATTCTCATCGTGTTCCGTTCTCTTGCCTCTCGGACCGACCGGCCCGATCGCGGTCTTCGTTGACCGCGAAGCTCCGCCCTCGACCAGAGGGATTTCGGCTCAGACCACGGGTCGCATCCGACCCACCGGGGCGCCGCCGCCCAGGATCGTGGTGTCCACGTGCTCCAGAGCTTGTGCCGCGGCGGCCTTGTCGATCGCGCCCGCCGCCGCCAGCAGTGCCACTGCGCTGACGCGAGCGGCGGGAACGCTGCCGTCCAGCACCTTCACCGCCACCGTCGCGCCCTCGACCGTCGACATCGTCATCACGCCGTCCGTTCCGGCCTTCGCATACCCGCCGAGCGTCTCCATCAGCACGGTGTCGGGGCGCCCACGGCCGGAGATCGCCCACGGATGCTCCCTGGCGCTCCGGTGCACCCGCGCCGCGTTTCTGTAAAGAGCGAACGGCGACTGCTCCGAGGCGCTCGCCATGCGATGGATGCCGCGTGCCAGTCCGGTCAGCGAGATGGCGAACACCGGGGCGCCGCATCCGTCGACGGCCGTGTGCGCGATCTTCTCGCCGGTGAGGCGCTCGACGACGTCCTTGACGTGCTGTTGCAGCGGATGCCGCGGATCCGTGTAGTCCGCCGTCGTCCAGCTGTTGGCAACGCAGGCGGCGAGCATGGCCGCGTGCTTGCCGGAGCACTCCATGTAGACGGATGCGGCGGATCCGCCCGAGCGCAGCACCTGCTCGCGCGACTCCCGGTCGGCCGGAAGCGCCGCGGGACACAGCAGCGCGCTGTCGTCCAACCCGACGCTGGCGAGGATGCCGCGCACCAGCGCGACGTGATCCGCCGTTCCCGCGTGGCTGGCCGTGGCGATCGCCGTCTGTTCCGGATCGAGTACGGCCCCGGCGCCGATCGACGCGACGGCCTGGAACGGCTTCATGGTGGACCGGGGGAGTACGAGCGCCTCCGGATCGCCGAGGGCGAGCACGCGTTCGCCGTCCGAGCCGAGGACCACGGCGGATCCGACGTGCCGGTTCTCGACGAACCCACTGCGCTCCTGCACGGCGAGTTCCACCGCGTTCGCTGCTTCGAAGGTGCCGATGGGGGGCCGCGGAACACGCACCGAATCGCTCATGGTGCTTTCGAGTCTAGCCAGGCGGGTTGCCGCGGATGCGGCCGGGGAGCGCACGATTCGTGCGTGCCATGCGGCCATGGCGCAACGCCGTGCGCTCCGCCGATGACGGCCGGGGATCTCGTCGGGACGGTCGCTCATCACGGAGGCCGTCCGCTCGTCGCGAGTGGCACGGGCGACGACAGGCGGTGGGCCTCATCGCCTGCGGCGCCGTCGACGATCCGGCAGAGTAGTCGTCATCCGGTGCTCTGCAGCCGATGACCGCGGAGCGATGGCACGGGCCACACCCGCACGAGACGAGGACTACGAGCGTATGAACGTCGATCACCACTACGCGCTGACCATCGAGTGGACAGGAAACCGGGGATCAGGCACGAGCGGATATCGGGACTACGGTCGCGATCACCTGATCAGCGCCGAGGGCAATCCGCCGATCGAAGGTTCGAGCGACCGGGCGTTCTTCGGAGACGCCGATCGCTGGAACCCCGAGGAGCTGCTGGTGGCGGCGCTGAGCCAGTGCCACATGCTCAGCTACCTGCATGTGGCCCAGCGCAACGGCGTCGTCGTCACCGCCTACGTCGACACGCCGACCGGAACCATGACGGCGACCTCCGATGGGGGAGGTCACTTCACGGTCGTGACCCTGCGCCCCGAGGTGACGATCGCCGATGCGGCGCAGCTCGAGCTCGCGGAGAGCCTGCATGCCGAGGCGTCGCGGCTGTGCTTCATCGCGTCATCCGTGAACTTCCCCGTGGAGCATGAGCCCGTGACGCGCAGCGCCTGAACCGGCCCGGCACGCGGAAACGCCGCGATTCGTCCGTCCGCAGGCGTCGTGTCGCAGCGGCCCACCGCGGAGGAGGCCGTGACGCATCGCCTCAGGCGACGGGCTCGTCCGACGGTGCCTCGTTGTAGATGCCGGCCTCGACCTGGCCGCTCAGCTTCTGGATCGCGGCCATCACGGCATCCGTCGCCTCACGGCGCGCCTTGCCGCTGGTCGCCGGACCGAACGACGACAGGTCGATGGGCTCGCCGAACGCGACCGTCACGGGGGCGAAGAGGGGCATCCGCTTGCCGACGGGCTGCAGGCGCTCGGTGCCGATGAGGCCGACGGGAATGACGGGCGCTCCCGTGGTGAGTGCGAGCCAGGCGACGCCGGTGCGACCTCGGTAGATGCGACCGTCACGCGACCGAGTGCCCTCGGGGTAGAGGGCGAAGGCGCTGCCGGCATCCAGGATGCTCCGGCTGATCTCGAGCGCCGTCTGGGAGTCCCGTCCCGCACCCCGCTTCACTCCGACGGCGCCGATCGCCGCGAAGAACGTGCGCTTGATCCAGCCGACGATGCCTGTGCCCTCGAAGTAGTGCGACTTGGCGAGGAACTGGATGCGCCGCGGCGCGACCACCGGGATCACGACACTGTCGATGAACGACAGATGGTTGCTGGCGAGGATGACGGCACCCTGTTTCGGCACGTTACGGCGGCCGACCACGCGCGGACGGTAGAGCACGCGGGCGACGGGCGCCACGACGAAACGGCCGAAGGAGTACAGGAATCCGGGGCGCGGGCTGGACGCGGCCTGACGCGTCTCGTGGGCGTCGGCGTGGGCGGCGGATGCGGCCGGAGCCCCAGATCCCGGCCGTCCGGCCGAGGCCATGTCCGTTCGTCCGGCTGTCGTGGCCAGGGGCGGAAGGACTGCGGATGACGCGATGGGGCGCTCCGGCCGCGACAGTGTGGTCATGATGCGACCCTACGTAGCGTCGTATTCCGGCGATGGCATGCCGGTTCCCGTATCAGAGCCCGGTGCGGGGATCGATGGAGCAGCGTGTTCCGCCCGTGAGGTTGAGGCATCCGTCGTATTGGGGCGGGAACGGTTCCACCAGAGGCGACCCGAACCACTCCGTGTACAGGCGCCAGAAGTTGAGGTTGCCGAACGTGGAGCAGTCGGTGACGACATCCGGATGCGCGAGCGTCTGCGGCGACGGCTGGTACGGCGTGTAGTTGTAGAGGTTCGCCGTCGCCTGCGTGCGGATGTCGACCACGCTGGATCCACACGCCGCGTTCGGGTGGTACTGGATGGCGACCTTCCCGACGTGGTAGCGCCACGACGTGCCGCCCACCGTGTACTCGCGGAACTGCCACGCTGCGTTGTAGAGCTGATTGAAGAATCCGAAGTATCGGGTGTCGCAGGCGGCGGTGTCCGGGCATCCGTATCCGGTCGCCCGCTGGTACCCGTACGCGCTCGGATGCGTGAGCAGAGACTGCTCCTTCTGCAGCAGCACGAGCAGCACCTTCGGGCTGATGCGGCACGCCTGCGCGATGCGCACGATGATCGAGCTCGCACGCTCCGCCTTCTGCCCGGTGATCGCGGCGCAGTGGGCATACTGCGTTGGCTCGTCCGGCGTGTCTTGACGATAGTCGGCGAGGCACGGGGATCCGTCGTCCGATGAGCATCGCTGCTTCTGGAGGAAGCGCTGCACCTGCCCGACCGTCATGGTGTCCGGGTCGTAGAAGGCTGCGTCGCTGATGATCAGGCCTGCACGGAATCGGGCGTCGGACGGCGCTCGCTCCGGCTCTGCTCGGGGCGCGAGCGCCACCGCCAAGGCGAACACGATCACGGACAGCGCGGCGATCGCCACGATCACGAGGTCGGCGGTCGGGGCACGGACCGTCCAGTCGCCGATGCGTGCTGTCTCGCGGTCGCGCTCGGGCATGCCTTCGACCTTAGGGCGTACCCGGGGGAGACGCTGGCCCAGGCGTGCGCACATGCCGGGTCATCGGCGGCGCGTTGTCAGCGGATGCCTGCACCCGACAGCGCATCTTGCGAGGAGATCACCGCGTCCGCGAACCCGTAGTCGACGGCCTCGCTCGCGTTGTACCAGGCATCCCGGTCGCCGTCCCGCAGGATCTCCTCGATCGTGTGTCCCGTCTGCTCCGCGGTGAGTCGCGCCATCTCGTTCTTGAACTTCACGATCTGCTCGGCCTGCCGGCTGATGTCCGCCGCCGTGCCGCCGAATCCGCCGTGCGGCTGGTGCATCACCACCCTCGTGTTGGGCAGCACGAAGCGCTTGCCAGGCGTGCCGGAGCTCAGCAGGAACTGGCCCATCGAGGCGGCGAAGCCGATGCCGACGGTCACGATGTCCGGGCTGACAAACTGCATGGCGTCGTAGATGGCGAAGCCCGCCGTGACCGATCCGCCGGGGGAGTTGATGTACAGCTGGATGTCGCGGTGCGGGTCCGTCGCGGCGAGCAGCAGCAGCTTGGCGCAGAGCTCGTTGGCGATGCCGTCGTCCACCTCAACGCCGAGGAAGAGGATGCGGTCGTCCAGCAGGCGGTCGAACACGGGCTGCTGCGCTGGGCTGATGGTGCGGGACTCCGTCATGGTGTCGTCTCCTGTCGTCGTGTGCCCATGCTGGGGCGGCGACCCGTTCCGGGACCGTGGTTTCTGCCCACGGCGACTTCGCGCAGAGCAGAACGCGTCCTGACGATCCGATGGCCGACGACGCGTAGCCTGATGGGACCGACGGGAGGGAGCGGTGATGCTGTTGAGGCACGCGGTCGGATCGGCGATCCGGCGACTGAGGCAGGCACGCGGGCTCACGCTGCGGGAGGTGTCGCAGGCGTCAGCGATCTCGCTTCCCTACCTGTCCGAGATCGAGCGCGGCCGCAAGGAGCCCTCCAGCGAGATCATTCAGACGGTGTGCGTCGTGCTCGGCGTGACGCTGCGCGAGCTGATGAGGGAGACGGATGTCGAACTCGTCGTCGCGGAACGCGCGGCCGCCCGAGGCATGGCGCCCATCCTCGACCTCACGGCCAGACGTCGCGACCAGGAAGAGGCCGCATCGACGGGCACGCGGCACCTTCTGCCGAGCGCCAGCGATCCGGGAGCACCGCGCAGGAGCGAGGCACGGATGCCTGCGCCGGCGCATCGGCCGCCGGTCGGCGAGGTGCGCGCATTCGTGTCAGCGGCCGGGAAGCCGCTGCTGCTCGCGGCCTGAGCGGCAGGAGGTCGGCTCAGACCGACTGCGCCGCCAGTGCGACCTCGATCACGCTCGCCGCGTCGTCGATGAGTTCCTCGCTGATCACGACGGAGGGCAGGAGGCGCAGAACGCTGTCCCAGCTGCCCGAGTCGAGAGCGATCACGCCGTTGCTCGTCGCGTGACGCAGCACGGCGGTCAACGCTTCGGGGTTGGGCTTGCGTGTTCCGGGCACGACGAGCTCGATGCCCCACATGGCGCCCTTGCCGCGCACCTCGCCCACGACCCCGAAGCGTTCGGCCCAGTCGCCGATCCGTGCCCGCAGGACGTGCTCGACGCGCTGCGCCTCCGCGATGAGGTTCTCGTTCTCGATGGCCTCGAACGTCGCCAGTGCGGCGGCCGTCGAGACCGGGTTGCCGCCGAACGTTCCGCCGATGCCGCCGGGCTGCACGGCATCCATGATCTCGGCGCGACCGGTCACGGCTGCGAGCGGGAAGCCGCCCGCGATGCCCTTCGCGCTCGTCACGAGGTCGGGAACCGCGCCGAAGTGCTCGATGGAATACCAGGTTCCGGTGCGGCCGATGCCGGCCTGGATCTCGTCGGCGACGAAGACGATGCCGTTCTCGCGGCAGTACTCGGCGATGCGGGTGAAGTATCCGTCGGCCGGGATGACGATGCCGCCGTCGCCCTGGATCGGTTCGGCGAAGAACGCCGCGATCTCGCTCGCGCCGATGTGGGTCTCGATGTAGTCGATCGTCCGGTCGGCGGCCTCGTCGCCGCTGAGACCGTCCTTGAACGGATAGCTGCCTGGGACGCTGTAGAGCTCGCCGGGGAACGGACCCATGCCTGCACGTTCCGGCCACGGGCGGTAGGTCATCGCCATCGTGAGGTTCGTGCGGCCGTGGAAGGCGTGCTCGAGTGAGACGATCGCGCGGCGTCCCGTGTACTTGCGCGCGATCTTCACCGCGTTCTCGACGGCCTCCGCGCCGGAGTTCACCAGGATGGAGTGCTTCTCGAAGTCGCCCGGCGTGATCTGGGCGAGCTTCTCGGCCACCCGAACGTAGTTCTCGTACGGGGTCACCGTGAAGAGCGTGTGCGTGAGCTTGCTCGCCTGCTCGAAGGCGGCGGCCGCCACAGCAGGGTGCGCGTGACCGATCGTCGTGACGCCGATGCCGCATCCGAGGTCGATGAGCCGGTTGCCGTCGACGTCCACGAGGATGGCGCCCGAGGCGTGGTCCATGTAGATGTTGGCCAGTGTGCCTGCGCCGCGCGAAACGGATGCTTCGCGGCGTTTCTGCAGCTCAACGGACCGCGGTCCGGGGAGGGGGGTCACGACGGCACGAGACTGCGGCACGGAGAATTCGCGGGGCATCCCACCATCGTACGGTGGGCGGGCGGATGTCGATTCCAGGGTGCGTGCACGCCCGTTCCCAGCGGGAGCCTAGGCGCATGGTGCACACTGAGGTGGCCCCCACTCCACATTCAGAAAGCGATGCCGTGCGCCTGAAGATCCCAGCAGTCCTCGCCGTGTCCGCCGCTGCCGCCCTGCTGCTCGCCGGATGCGCCGGCTCGGGCAACGGAACGAGCACGGCGACGCCTTCCGCCTCCGCGAAGTCCGCGTCGACGGCGTGCAACCCGCCGAAGTCGGGAAGCGTGTCCGATTCGGTGAAGGTGGCGGGCGACGCGGCCAAGGACAACTCCGCCGCCGAGCCGACGGTGACGTTCTCGAAGCCGCTGAAGGCCTCGGACACCCAGCGCAGCTACATCAGCAAGGGCGACGGCGAGCAGGCCAAGACGGGTGCGACGGTCGACATCTCGATGGTCGTCTACAACGGCACGAGCGGCACGAAGCTCACCAGCAACGGCTACGCGGGCACCGCGACCATTCCCGTCACCGTGGGCGGCAGCTCGCTGATCCCCGGCCTGACGCAGGCCGTCGAGTGCGCACCCGTCGGATCCCGCTTGGTCACGACGGCAACGGCGAAGGACGCCTGGGGCGGCGACCCGTCGTCGAACGTCAGCAGTCTGAAGGCCACGGACACCGTCGTCTTCGTGGTGGACATCCTCTCTTCCGTTCCGTCGAAGGCCGACGGCGCGCCGCAGGCCGCGCAGGCCGGATTCCCCACCGTGAAGGTGGCGGCAAGTGGCCAGCCGACGGTCACCATCCCGAAGAGCCTCAAGGCTCCCACCGAGACCAAGGTCGAGGTGCTCAAGCAGGGTGACGGCGCCACGGTGGCGGACGGCGACTCGGTGACGCTGCAGTATCAGGGCGTCAACTGGCGCACCGGCAAGGTCTTCGACCAGAGCTGGGGTCGCGGCCTTTCCACGATGCAGACCTCGGAGGTGATCCCCGGGTTCACCAAGGCACTGGTCGGACAGAAGGTCGGCTCTCAGGTGGTCGCGGTCATCCCGCCGGCCGACGGATACGGCACGACGGGTCAGTCGCAGGCCGGCATCAAGGGCACCGACACGCTCGTCTTCGTGATCGACATCCTGGAGACGCAGCACTGATCGCTGTGGGCGGGTTCATCACTCCGCCCGCCGATACGATGAGCGGATGCGACGGGTACTGATTCTCGGATCCACCGGTTCGATCGGAACCCAGGCGCTCGACGTCATCCGTGCGAACCCGGACCGCTTCGAGGTCGTCGGGCTCGCGGCGGGCCGCAACCGCGACGCGATGGATGCCCAGGCCGCGGAGTTCGCTGTTGAGCACACCGCCCTCGGCGTGGACGAGGCCGAGCAGCTCATCCGCGACGTCGACGCCGACGTCGTGCTCAACGGCATCACCGGATCCGTCGGACTCGGCCCGACCCTCGCCGCCCTGGACAAGGGCGTCACGCTCGCGCTGGCGAACAAGGAGTCGCTGATCGTCGGCGGTGACCTGGTGACCTCACGTGCGGATCCGGGCCAGATCGTGCCGGTGGACTCGGAGCACTCCGCCATCGCGCAGGCGCTGTTCGCGGGGGACAAGGGCGAGGTGCGCAGGCTGGTGGTCACGGCATCCGGCGGTCCGTTCAGGGGCTTCAGCCGCGCCGAACTGGCGGATGTCACCCCGCAGCAGGCGCTCGCGCACCCCACCTGGAACATGGGGCTCGTCGTCACGACCAACTCGGCGACCCTCGTGAACAAGGGTCTCGAGGTCATCGAGGCGCACCTGCTGTTCGACGTGCCGTACGAGCGGATCGACATTGCCGTGCATCCGCAGTCGATCGTGCACTCCATGGTCGAGTTCGTCGACGGGTCGACGATCGCCCAGGCATCGCCACCCGACATGCGGCTGCCCATCTCGCTGGGACTCGACTGGCCGCACCGCGTCGCAGGCGTCGGTGTCCCGCTCGATTTCACGAGCGCTCAGCAGTGGACGTTCGAGCCCCTCGACGCGGACGCCTTTCCCTCCGTGGCCCTCGCCAAACGCGTCGGCGGAGCAGGCGGCAGCTATCCGGCGGTGTTCAACGCCGCCAACGAGCAGGCCGTCGCTGCGTTCCACGCCGGGCGTCTCGGCTTCCTCGGCATCGTCGACACGATCGAGCGCGTCGTCGACGAGCACGATGCGCCGGTGGCGCTGGATCTCCCGACGCTCGCCGAAGCGGAGCGCTGGGCGAGGGAGCGGGCGGAGAAGATCATCGCCTCCGCCTGACCACCGCCGGTCGCGGCCGGCTCGCACCGGTCGACGTTCACAATTCAGGATCGGAGCGCGCTGCGGCGCCCGTTGGCCGCGAATCCTCATCGTCCGGACGCACTGCGCGCCGTCGCTTCCTGAGTTGTGAACCGGCGGACGACGCGCAGGAGCCCGGCGGGCGTCTCGCGGAGGCCCGGCGGGTGCGTGATCACATCCGGGTGCGGTACCACTCCGCGGTGGTGGTGAGCGACTCGTGCCATGGCGTCTCCTCGACGCCCAGGAGCTCGCTGGTCTCGGCTGCGTCGATCACGTACGGCACGGTGAACTGATAGCTGGACGCGTGGATCTCGCGCATCATCGGACTCACGAGTCCGGCGGCGCGCAGCACCCACTGCGGTATCGCAGCGGCCTCGCCCGTCGTCCCGTACAGCGCGTTCAGCTGGGCGGCGATCTCCGCTCGGGGATGCGGGGCGCCGCTCGGCACGTGCCACACGCGACCCCAGTCTCCGGTCCAGTCGGCCGCCGCCGCGAGTGTGGCCGCGATATCGGGGAGGTAGCTCCAGCTGTGGTCGAGATCGACGCCGCCGACACCGCGCACCGTCTTCGACCCCAGGATTCCGGTGAAGAAGGCCTTTCCAAGGTGTGCCGTGGCGTCCGATCCGGGACCGAAGTAATCGCTGGCCCGCACCTCGACCCCGCGGATGCGCCCCTCCTGCGTCGCCTCGCGCACCTGGAGCCATCCGGCTTTGCGCACGAGGCCTTTCGTCTCGTTCGTCAGCTCTGGCGAGTTCTCGGACATCGGTCCGGTCGGTGAGCCGTACGGATACAGGTTGCCCATGACGACGAGGGATGCCCCCGATCGTTCGGCGGCGGCGATCACGGCCCGGAACACGGGCGGCCAGTCGCGCGGCCACGACGTGTACGGGGGATTGGTGACCACGAAAATGGTCTCGGCGCCCTCGGCGGCGCGGGTGACGGCATCCGGGTCGGACGCGTCGAGTCGAATGGAGAGCGCGCCGTCCACCTTCGTACCGCTCCGGCTCGCGACGCGTACCGAGTCGCCCCGCTCGGCGAGCTGTGCTGTGAGCAGGGAGCCGATGAGGCCGGCTCCGAGGACCAGTCGAGTCGTCATGTGCCTCGTGTTTCCGTTTCGACGGCTGTCGTGGGGGACGACAGCACGCGATGATCCCGCTGTGCGAAACCACCGCGATTCGCGAGCAGTCTTCACGAGCAATGGTCACGAGCTCGCATCGACGAGTACGAGAGCCCGCATGATTTGTGAGCACCGCTCACCGGAAACCTAGGGGATCGGCGGCGGGATTTCAAGAGCATCGATCACTAATTCGAGAAGAACGATGGCAGGATGGAAGGGTGACAGACCGGTCAGTCCATCGCGGTCGGAAGCCCGTGATCTCGCGTGAGCAGGTGCTCGACGCGGCCGCGGCCACCCTGGAACACAGCGGAGCCGAGACCGTCTCGCTGCGCGCCATCGCCCGCGAACTCGGGGTGGTCAGCTCGGCGATCTACCGGCACTACCCGAGTCGCGATGCCTTGCTCACCGATCTGATCGTGCAGGCCCACACCGAACTCGGCGAATGGGTCTCGGATGCCGAGCACGACATCGGCAGGGAGCGCCTCGGCGAACGCTTCGCCGTGATCGTCCGCAGTGCGCGGGAGTGGGCGAAGCAGCACCCGCACAGGTACGCGCTCATCTACGGCGCGCCGGTGCCCGGATACAGCGTTCCGCCGAGCACACTGCAACCCGCATCGATCATCGGCAGGCTTCTCGCCAGGCTGCTCCAGGACGCCGCGGCCGCCGGATGCCGCCCTCCGCAGGACCCGGCACGCGACGTGCTCGCGCCCTCGTTCGTGCGTCTCGGCGACGAGCTCGGATTCCCGCCGGCGCTGCGTCCGTCTCTGGTCGCGGGTGTTCAGGTGTGGTCGCAGCTCTTCGGCCACATCTCGTTCGAGCTCTTCGGGCACTACGTCGGCGTGATCGACGACGTGGACGCCTATACCGAAGCGCTCATCGTGCTCATGGCTGCACGTCTCGGTCTGCCCGAGCCCGATGAGCCGCCATCGGCCTCATCGGCGGCCGGGTCGTCATCCGGACACTGACGAGGCCACCGCCTCACTGCGTGGCCGTCGGGGTGGGGGTCGGCGTCGAGGTAGACGATCCGACGGCCGACTCCACGAACGAGGCGAACGCCGACGCGTCGGTGAGCGATCCCTTGTACTGCTGACCGTTCACGATCACCGTCGGGGTTCCCCCGAACGTCGTGACGTTCGAGTTGGGCAGCTTCTTCGTCGTGGCGCGGGTCGTCGCAGCGTTGAGCCAGCTCGAGAATCTCGTGTTGTTCACGCACTTGGTGACGTTGTCGGAGCTCACCCCTGCGCTCTTCAGAATCGACAGGATCTGGGAATTCGGCAAGCCACCCGTGTTCTCCTGGGGCTGCTTGGCGTACAACGCCGTGTTCACGGTGATGAATTTGTCGGGGAAGTAGTTCGCGACGCACGCGAGCGCATTGCCCGCCCGCAGCGAGTATCCGCCGTTCCCCTTGTTGGTGAGGTAGTTCAGCGGGTGCAGCTCCAGCGTGGCCAGGCCGGAGTCGAGCCACTGCGTGATCTGCGACATGTTCGTCTGCTCGAACTGCTGGCAGTACGGGCACTGCAGGTCTTCGTAGATGGTGATGTAGGCCTTGGTCGACGTGTCCGACTGGGTGGTCGGCGTCGGCGAGTCGCCGGCCTGCAGAGCAGGAGTGCGCACGGCCTTCGTGCTCGAGGTCATCACGATGCCGTCGCTGATCATGTTCTTCGGGCCGGCGGATGTCTGTCCCTGCGGAATCGAGTTCACGATCACCAGAGCCACCACGGCGAGCACAGCGATGATCACGACGCCGACGGATCCCTGGATCCACCACTTGCGGCGCCTGGCCTTCTTCGCGGCCTCCTCACGCATGAGGCGGGCGTGCTCCCGCGCAGCCTCTCGGCGGTCCTTCTTGCTCGGACCGTTCGCACCGCGGCCAGTAGCCATTGACGTCCTCTTCGTTCAGGGGAGTAGTGGAAGCGGGTGAGCCGATGTGAGCACCGGCGACAGATCATCACCCTAACGTGACCGGGCTATGCGTTTCGTGAGCAGACGCTGCGGATGCTCCGTCCTGGCAGGGACTTCGGGGGAGCATCCAGGCGGGCGCGGCTAGCATTTCTGCATGTCCTCCGTGCTGCCCTTCATCGTCGGCGTGCTGATCTTCGTGGTCGGCCTCGCCGTCTCGATCGCGCTGCACGAACTCGGCCATCTCACGGCTGCGAAGGCGTTCGGCGTCAAGGTGACGCAGTACATGATCGGCTTCGGCAAGACCGTGTTCTCGTTCCGCAAGGGCGAGACCGAATACGGCGTGAAGATGCTGCCGTTCGGCGGGTACATCGCGATGATCGGGATGTTCCCGCCCAAGCATCCTGGAGAGGCGCCGCGGGACGCCTCCACCGGCTTCTACAACTCGCTCGTCGTGACCGACGGCGCGATCGGTGCGCCGCGCGAGGAGCGTGAGCAGCAGCGACGGAGCGTGCTGGGCACGATGGCCGACGAGGCGCGGCAGGCGAGCGCGGAGACCATTCCCGAGGGCGAGGAGCACCGCGCCTTCTATCTGCTGCATCCGTTGAAGCGCATCGTCGTGATGTTCGCGGGGCCGTTCATGAACCTCGTGATCGCGTTCGTCCTGATCGCCATCATGCTGTGCGGAATCGGCGTGCAGGGTGCGAGCACGACGGTGCAATCGGTATCGGAGTGCCTCAAGCCGGCGTCGTCGACGTCCACCACGTGTTCGACGTCGGATCCGGCATCCCCGGCCGCTGCCGCGGGTTTCAAGGCGGGCGACCGGGTCGTCGAGTACGACGGCACGGCCATCACGGATTGGACGCAGCTGTCGACGAGGATCCAGGGCTCGGCCGGCCGAACCGTGCCCGTCGTCGTCGTTCGCGACGGTGAACGCGTCACGCTGCAGGTCACGCCGAAGCAGACACAGGCCGAGGTGTCTGACGCCTCAGGTGGGACGGTCGTGAAGGACGTCGGCATGATCGGCATCGCGCCCACCACCGAGCTGCAGCCGCAGTCGTTCGGCACCGCCGTCGCCACCACCGGACAACAGCTGGGTCAGGTCGCCGGTGTGGTCATCAACCTCCCGGAGCGGATGGTCGGCGTGTGGAACGCGGCGTTCGGGTCGGGCGAGCGCTCGGCATCTTCTCCGGTCGGCATCATCGGCGTCGGACGCATGGCCGGCGAGATCGCCGACAGCGACTCCTACGCCTTCATCGCGAAGATCCAGCTGATGCTGAGCCTGCTGGCCTCGCTGAACCTCGCGCTCTTCGTGTTCAACATGATCCCGCTGCTTCCGCTCGACGGCGGCCACATCGCGGGCGCCATCTGGGAGTGGGTGAAGCGCGGCTGGTTCAGAGCGACCCGCAGGGCAGCCTCGCCGAAGCCCGTCGACATGGCGCGACTGATGCCCGTCACGTACGCCGTCATCATCGTGCTCGGCGCGATGAGCCTGCTGCTGGCGTACGCCGACATCGTCAAGCCCATCACGCTGCCCGGCTGATCGCGTCCTTCTCCGCCTCAGCTCGCCGAATTCACCGCTCCGCTGCCTTCGACTCGTTCCGGCATTCGCGACGGTCGCCGACCCGACGGTGCAGCGCGGCGGGCATGATGGGAACGAGGACGTCATCGGCGACCGAACGGTTCCCACGAGGAATCGTCTCGTGCCTCACGTCCCGTCGTCGGGCAGAACGCTCGCGGCGTCGCTGTGGTCAGCAAGGAGGCTGAACGGGCATGACGATAGACAAGCGGATGGACTGCGCGGCGGATGCCGTCGCCGACATCACGGAGGGCGCGAGCATCGCGGTGGGCGGCTTCGGGCTGTGCGGAAATCCGATGGCACTCATCCGGGCCGTGCTGGACTCGGGTGTCGGCGGACTCTCGGTGGTCAGCAACAACTGCGGAGTGGATGACTGGGGGCTCGGCATCCTGCTGCAGGAGAAGCGCATCAGCAGGATGACCTCGTCGTACGTGGGGGAGAACAAGGAATTCGAGCGGCAGTTCCTCACCGGCGAGCTCGAGGTGCATCTGACGCCGCAGGGCACGCTCGCGGAGAAGCTGCGCGCAGGCGGCAGCGGCATCGCGGCGTTCTTCACGCAGACCGGTGTCGGAACGCAGATGGCCGACGGCGGCCTTCCGCTGCGGCACAACCCGGACGGATCCGTCGCGTTGGCTTCGCCCGCCAAAGAGGTGCGGCCGTTCGAGGTCGACGGCGTGCTGAAGGAGTTCGTGCTGGAGGAGGCGATCCGCACGGACTTCTCGCTCGTGCACGCCATCCGGGGCGACTGGCACGGCAACCTGGTTTTCCACGAGTCGGCCCGCAACTTCTCGCCGCTGGCGGCCATGGCCGGCCGGGTGTGCATCGCCGAGGTCGAGGAACTGGTGGAACCGGGGACCATCGATCCGGATGCCGTGCACCTGCCCGGCGCGTACGTTCACCGCATCGTCGGCGTCGGGTCCGACATCGAGAAGCGCATCGAGCGCCGCACCGTGCGGAAGGCGGACTGACCATGGCATTGACGCGAGAGCAGATGGCGGCGCGTGCCGCCAGAGAGCTGCCGGACGGCGCCTACGTGAACCTCGGGATCGGGCTGCCGACGCTGGTGCCCAACTACGTGCCGGATGGGGTGACGGTCGTTCTGCAGTCGGAGAACGGAATCCTGGGCGTCGGCCCGTATCCGGAGGAGAACGCCGTCGATCCCGACCTCATCAACGCGGGCAAGGAGACCGTGACGGTCCTTCCCGGTGCCGCGTTCTTCGACTCCGCGCTGAGCTTCGGCATGATCCGCGGCGGCAAGATCGATGCCGCCATCCTCGGCGCCATGCAGGTGTCGGCATCCGGCGATCTCGCCAACTGGATGATCCCCGGAAAGATGGTGAAGGGTCCGGGCGGTGCCATGGATCTCGTGCACGGTGCAGGCCGCGTCATCGTGCTGATGGAGCACGTCGCGAAGGACGGATCACCCAAGATCGTGAATGCGTGCACCCTGCCGCTCACCGGCAAGGCCGTCGTCGACCGGATCATCACCGATCTCGCCGTGATCGACGTGACGCCGGACGGCCTCGTGCTGCGCGAACTCGCTCCCGGCGTCACCGTTGACGACGTGACGGCGGCGACGGAGCCACCGCTGGCGGTCGTGCTCGGCGGCGAGTCGGGCAGCTGAGCGGGGCCGGGCGGGTCGTGCAGTCAAGTCTGCGCGGCGTGCCACGTGGACCCGGACGTGCAGGTCGCGCCCGGGTCCGCCCGGGTCGCGCGACCTAGACTGAGTGCCGTGCCAGCAGTGAATCTCGGTATGCCGACCGTCCCCGAAGTGCTCCACCCTCGTCGCAAATCGCGGCAGATCCGGGTGGGCAAGGTGCTCGTCGGCGGTGACGCTCCGGTGAGCGTGCAGTCGATGTGCACCACTCCGACCACGAACATCAACGCGACGCTGCAGCAGATCGCCGAGCTGACGGCATCCGGATGCGACATCGTGCGCGTGGCTGTGCCGAGCCGCGACGACGCCGAGGCACTGCCGATCATCGCGAAGAAGTCGCAGATCCCGGTGATCGCCGACATCCACTTCCAGCCCAACTACGTCTTCGCGGCCATCGACGCGGGGTGCGCCGCGGTGCGCGTCAACCCCGGCAACATCCGCAAGTTCGACGACCAGGTCGGTGAGATCGCGAGGCGTGCCAAGGAGGCTGGAGTCTCCATCCGCATCGGCGTGAACGCGGGATCGCTGGAGCCGAGCATCCTGCAGAAGTACGGCAAGCCGACGGCCGAGGCGCTCGTCGAGTCCGCGGTCTGGGAGGCGAGCCTGTTCGAGGAGCACGACTTCCACGACTTCAAGATCTCGGTCAAGCACAACGACCCGATCGTCATGGTGAAGGCGTACCGGCAGCTCGCAGAGCGCGGCGACTGGCCGCTGCACCTCGGTGTCACCGAGGCCGGGCCGGCGTTCCAGGGCACGATCAAGTCGGCGACGGCGTTCGGCATCCTGCTGGCAGAGGGCATCGGCGACACGATCCGCGTCTCGCTCTCCGCTCCGCCGGTCGAAGAGGTCAAGGTGGGCCTGCAGATCCTGCAGTCGCTGAACCTGCGCGAGCGCAAGCTCGAGATCGTCTCCTGCCCGTCGTGCGGTCGCGCCCAGGTCGACGTCTACACGCTCGCGGACAGCGTCACCGAGGGCCTTCAGGGCATGAGCGTGCCGTTGCGCGTGGCGGTCATGGGATGCGTTGTCAACGGTCCAGGGGAGGCGCGCGAGGCGGACCTCGGCGTGGCCTCCGGCAACGGCAAGGGGCAGATCTTCGTCAAGGGCGAGGTCATCAAGACCGTGCCGGAGTCGGAGATCGTTCAGACGCTCATCGCAGAGGCGAACCGCATCGCGGCCGAGATGGCCGACGAGCGGCCGTCCGGCGAGCCGACGGTGGCCGTCGGGCACTGAGAGCACGACGAGAGCGGCGACCATCGGAGCGTGCTGTCGATTCAGTCCCGATCGCGGAGTCGGTTTGCGATAGCTGCGGCGATGTCGGCGACATCGTCTAGTTCGCCGGACGCGACGCGTTTGGTGAAGGAGAACGCTTCGTCGTTGGTCATCGTCAGCTGATGACCGTTCATCCAGAGGAACGTGAGCAACGATCCCAGGGCTAGCCGTTTGTTTCCGTCGACCAGGGCGTGATTGCGCGCGATCGAGTGGAACAGTGCTGCTGCCTTGAGCGTGATCGTCGGGTAGAGGTCCTCTCCGCCATAGCCCGCGGCCGGCCTGGCGACAGCGGATTCGAGCAGTCCCAGGTCACGGATTGCGGGCTCGCCTCCAAGGATGACGGCAGCGAGCAGCCGTAGGTCGTCTGAGTCCGGATAGTTCACTCTTCCTCGCCCAGGCGTCTCAGGGCTTCCGCATAGCGAGGCAGCTCGCTTTCGATCGCCTGCCGCAGCAACTCACGCTTGTCCGTAGCCTGGATGTACTGCCGTACCGCGTCTCGGGCGACCTCCTGCATCGAACGATTCTCGGCAGCAGCGCGGTGACGCAATGCCTCGGTTTCCTCGTCGGTCAATCGAAGTGTCATGGCCATTAAGCTATGGTATCGCGCTTGATACCATTCGAGCTCGAACCACAACTGTGACCAGGCGGTGGATCACATCGGTTGGGGACGGATGGAGCTTCGTCAGTGCAGCGTCCCGCCGACCGTGTCGATATCCACTCCGGTGTCGAGCGTCGTACGCACCGCGATCTCGATGGCATGCGCGAGGTCGTCGAGCGGCAGCTCCGGTTCACCGTTCGGAGCTTGCCCTAGTGCCCACGGAACGTGGATGAAGCCGGCCTTCCTGCTCGCGTTACGGGCCCACGCCGCGGCATGCATAAGCACGTGATTGCACACGAACGAACCGGCGGTCAGCGAGAGGGCGACCGGGATGCCTGCGGCAGCGATGTCGCGCACGATCGCCTTCACCGGCAGCGACGCGAACACGGCGGTCGGTGCACCGACACGCGACGGCACGTCGACGGGCTGTTCGCCGTCGTTGTCGGGGATCCGCGCGTCGATGAGGTTCACGGCGACGCGCTCGACGGACACCCGCGACCGCCAGCCGGCCAGGCCCGTCGCGATCACGACATCGGGATCGGTCGTCGCGATGAGTTCTGCGAGACGCTCGGCCGACCCGCGGAACGACACCGGCAGGATGTCGGTGACCAGACGTTCCGGACCGCGCCATCGCGACGCCACGAGGCGCACGGCGTCGCCCGACGGGTTGACGGCGTCAGAGCCGAACGGCTCGAACCCGGTCAGCAGCACGGTGGTCACCGGGTCTCCGCTCTCGTGTCGGCGGATGCCGTACCGGAGGACCGCGAGCCCGGCGATCCTTCGTGCGTCGCATCCGCCGGCCCGACCGGCTCGGCCTCGAGACGCACGGTTCCGCCGGCGATGTCTGCGGCCTGCAGCACGACGGTGATCGTGTCGCCTGCGACGACGTCGGCCGCGACACGGCACGACGCCGTGACGATCGGGTCGGTCAGCTGCACGCGAGCCCTGCCGCCCCGCATCTCCAGCACCCAGGCGGTGAACCGTTCGCCGACACGGTCGCGCAGCAACGCGGCCTCCACACGGTCGATCGACGCCGATGCCAGTCGCGACTCCCTCTCGATCGCCGTGTGCATCAGCCCGGGAACGTCGGGAAGACTCTGCCTCACCCAGTCGGGAACGGATGCTCCGCTCGACACCGCGGCGCAGACGACGAGTCCCCAGCGGTCCACGAGCCGACGCAGAGGTGCCGTGACGTGAGCGTATGGCGCGGCGACGGCGGCCTGCCGAGGATTCGGCGGCAGCGTGCCGTCGAACGCGACGTACCCCGCGCCGCGAAACAGGGATGCGGCTGCCTGCAGCACAGCGAGCGTCTGCGGATCCTCACGGTCGAGTCCGCGCAGGTAGTCCCCGTACTGCACGCCCTCCGGCCAGGGCAGCCCGAGCGCGAGGGTGCGCACGCGAAACGCGCTCAGTGCCTCGTCGTCGGCGGCGGGCATGGTGCGCAGGATGCCGATCCCGGCGTCCAACATCATCGACGCGGCGGTCATCCCCGTCATCAGGGACAGCTGCGCGTTCCAGTCCTCGACCGGGAGCGGACGACGACGCTCGATGCTGTACGAACCGGAGGCGTCGCGCACGATCTGCTCGTCAGGCAGGTTGAGGCTCGCCCCGCCGCGCAGACGCTCCTGCTCGAGGCGGGCGCGACCGATCTCGGGAAGCAGAGCCGCCGGCGTGTCGGTGGCACCGGCATCCAGGTCCGCCTGAGTCGACGCGTAGTCGAGCTGCACCCGTGAGCGCACTAGCGCGCGCTCCACGCGGTGCGAGTCCTCTGCGCCGTGGTCGTCGAGCTCGAACGTCCACACGTACGCGGACCGGTCTTGATCGGGCAGCAGCGACGCCTTGTCTTCGCTGATCCTGGTCGGATGCAGCGGCACGGTTCCGTCTGCCGCGTAGACGGTCTCTCCGCGACGACGGGCCTCGGCATCGACGGCACCACCCGCCGGCACGAAGGCGGGCACGTCGGCGATGGCGTACCGGACACGCCAACCGCTGCCCGAGCGCTCGAGGTGAAACGCCTGGTCGAGGTCGCGGGAACCGGCCGGGTCGAGGGTGGCGAACGGGATGTCGCGCAGGTCGAATCGCGGGGGAGCTGCGGACGCGGCCTCCGCCTCAGCCAGCACGTCTGAGGAGAAGTCGACGGGCAGGCCGAGTTCGGTCCTGAGGTTCGCGAGGGCTTCGGCCAGCTGTCCCTGAGCGGTCGAGGCTGTGAGGCGGGCGCGACGGGTGGGCACCCGTCCACCGTAGGCCGGATCGGGCCCGGTGCTCGGGCTGACCGGCGGGTGCTCGGCACGACCCTAGACTTGATGCTCGTGGCAACCCGTCTGAGCAACTTCTTTCTCCGCACGCTCCGTGAAGACCCGGCAGCCGCAGAGGTCACCAGCCACAAGCTGCTGATCCGCGCCGGATACATCCGACCGCAGGCTGCAGGCATCTTCGCCTGGCTGCCGCTCGGACTTCGCGTGAAGGCGAAGATCGAGCAGATCATCCGCGAGGAGATGACGGCCGCCGGTGCGCAGGAGGTGCACTTCCCGGCGCTCATGCCGCGCGAGGCGTACGAGGCGACGGGCCGCTGGGACGAGTACGGCGACCTGCTCTTCCGCCTGCAGGACCGCAAGGGCGGCGACTACCTGCTCGCCCCGACGCACGAGGAGGCGTTCACGCTGCTCGTGAAGGACCTCTACTCGTCGTACAAGGACCTGCCGATCACGATCTACCAGATCCAGGACAAGTACCGCGACGAGGCGCGTCCGCGTGCTGGCCTGCTGCGCGGCCGCGAGTTCACGATGAAGGACGCCTACTCCTTCGACTCGTCCGACGCCGGCCTCGACGCCAGCTACATGTCCCAGCGCGACGCGTACGAACGCATCTTCACCCGCCTCGGGCTCGACTACGTCATCGTGCAGGCGGATGCCGGTGCCATGGGCGGCTCGCGCAGCGAGGAGTTCCTCCACCCGACGCCCGTCGGCGAGGACACGTTCGTGCAGTCCGCCGGCGGATACGCGGCCAACGTCGAGGCGTACGTCACGACCGCGCCGCCCGCGCGCTCGTACGAGAAGCTGACGCCGCAGGAGGTCGTCGACACCCCGAACACTCCGACGATCGAGTCGCTGGTGACGATCGCGAACGAGAAGCACCCGCGTCCGGATGGTCGTGCGTGGACCGCCGCCGACACGCTCAAGAACGTCGTGCTCGGGCTCACCAACCTCGACGGAACGCGCGAGGTGGTCGTGGTCGGTCTGCCGGGCGACCGCGAGGTGGACCTGAAGCGCGCCGAAGTGGCGTTCGCGCCGGCCGAGGTCGAGCCGGCGACGGATGCGGACTTCGCGAAGCATCCGGGACTCGTCAAGGGCTACATCGGACCGTGGTCGCCCGCGGGCCAGGTGCTCGGCGAGGAATCGCTCACCGGCATCCGCTACGTCGTCGATCCTCGGGTCGTTGACGGAACCGGCTGGATCACCGGAGCGAACATCGAGGGCAAGCATGTGCTCGGCCTTGTCGCCGGCCGCGACTTCACGTGGGACGACACGGTCGAGGTCGCCGAGGTTCTGCCCGGTGACCCCGCGCCGGACGGCTCCGGTCCCGTCGAGCTGGCGCGCGGCATGGAGATCGGACACGTCTTCCAGCTCGGCCGCAAGTACGCGGAGGCGCTCGGGCTCAAGGTGCTCGACGAGAACGGCAAGCTCGTCACCGTCACGATGGGTTCGTACGGCATCGGCGTGACCCGCATCCTGGCGATCATCGCCGAGGAGAACAACGACGACAAGGGCCTGATCTGGCCGGAGTCCGTCGCCCCGTTCGACGTGCACGTCGTGGCGACGGGCAAGGATGCCGCGGTGTACGAGGTCGCGGACGGCGTCGTCGCTTCGTTGGAGGCATCCGGGTTCGACGTTCTCTACGACGACCGCCCCAAGGTGTCGCCCGGCGTGAAGTTCGGGGATGCCGAGCTCGTGGGCGTTCCGCACATCGTGATCGTGGGACGGGATGCCGCCGACGGGGTCGCCGAGCTGTGGGATCGCCGCACGGGTGAGCGCACGAAGGTGGCCGTCGACGAGGTCGCGGCGACGCTGTCCGCGCTGAGCTGAGGGGCGGATCCGGCCCGAGGAGCGACTCCGCGGGTGAGCTCCGGCGACGGGCGCGGGCGCAAGGACCTCCCGGCGGCTCCTGGTGCAGACTTGAGGGCGTGCGCTCGCCGACGACCATCGATGACCAGGACGTGTTCGATGTGCCCGCCTTCACGCGCACCGCACGGGGAAGCCTTCGCGAACGGTTCGACCTGGACGCGATCGCCGTCGACGTCGACGTCGACGCCGCGCGGCTGCTGGCGACGCTCTCCGTGCTCGAAGGCGCCACGATGGCGCATCTGCGCAATGTGCTCGTCACTGCGACGCACAAGGACGCACGCGTCACGGCCTTCCTCGTCACCTGGGCGTTCGAGAAGTACTGGATAGCGGATGCGCTCGCCGCTGTTTCCCGATCCGTCGCGTCGACTCCCGGCAGCTCGCCGCTCGCCGGCAGACCAGCGCGCACCGGCCTGCCAGGCGGTCCGGTGCGCCGGTCCATCGGCGGATTCCTCGCCGGAACGTCCATCGTCCCGGTTCACACGGTCGCCGGACTCGTCGATGATCTCGTGCTCGACGCCGCGTACGACGTGGTGGCGCTGAAGGCGACGGCTTCTTTGCACGAGCTGCTCGCGGCCATCCGAGACACGAAAGCCAGGCACACCGCCTTCTTCGCGGCCGAGTCTCGTCGCCTGCTGAGCGAGGACGGTCGAGCACGTCGGTTGGCGGGACTGAGCATCCGCCGCGGGCCATGGCCCATCGGCGCACTGCTGCTGGACACCGACGACGGCGACGCATTCACCGCAACCGTCTTCGGCGGCGCGAAGGGCGTGCGACGTGCCGAGGCCGTCGCCGAACGGATCGCGCGGCTGCCGGGCATCGCTGCGACGACGGCGTCGGCACTCGCGAGCGCACTGGCGAAGGGAGCCTGACATGGCGTTCGACATCGACAAGTACACGGCGACCAGCGCCGCGGTGCACTGGGGCGACCTCGATTTCGAGGGCTTTCGCGCGCATCCGCTCGACGAACGCTCCCTGCGTACACTGCGCTACATGACCGACGTCGAGTACCACACGGTCTGCTACACCCGGGATCTGCTCACGACACCGTCGCACCGCGACCCCGATGTCAGCGCCTTCATGACCATGTGGAATCGCGAGGAGTTCTGGCACGGCGAAGCGCTCGCCGCGGTGCTGGCGATGCACGGAATCACCGTGCAGTACGACGAGCTGAGGGCGAAGCGCCTGAAACTCGGTTGGAAGGACAAACTCGATCCCATCAAGCAGTCCGTGCTCGGCACGCTCGTCGGCAGTGACTTCATCGCGACGCACATGGCATGGGGCGCGGCGAACGAGTGGTCGGCGATCACCGCGTACAACCGGATGGCCGAGCTCGAGGACAACCCCGTACTGGCAGAGCTGCTGCGCCGCATCGCCAAGCAGGAGGCTCGCCACGTCGCCTTCTACACGTCGCAGGCGCGGGCCAGGCTTGCCGCGAGCACGAAGGCTCAGAAGCTGACACGCTTCGCGCTGAGTCGGTTCTGGGCGCCCGTCGGGTCCACCATTATGGAGCGCGACGACGTCGTGCACGTCATGACCCACCTGATGAGCGGGGAGACGGGAAGGGATGCTGCGCGCAAGGTCGACAGGTCGATCGCGGCGCTTCCTGGGCTCGACGGACTGCAGATCGTCGAAAGCGCGCTCGACGGGCTCGGCATACCCGCCTGATCGCTGCCGAATCGGGCGAAGCGCCGGTCCGCTGCCCGCAAGCGATCGGTCAGCGGAAGCCGCGCATCGGTGGCGCGGTCCGGTGAAGATCGCAGCCACGAGACGATCGTCGCATGTGCGCATCCGCGCGATACCGTCCTCAGGCGGGGCCGGTCCTCCGCAGGACAGCGTCCGCGTGACATTCTGGCTGCATGTCCGACGATTCGATCGATCCCGTCCGAGACGAGCCGGAGATCGAGATCAGACGCATGATCGAGGACGCCGGCGTCCAGGCCGACCGCGACCTCGTCGAGCGCATGGTGGTGACGGCGCTCGGCCTCGGCACCGATGCCCCTGGCCGCCTCGACCTCAAAATCGCGGAAGCGGCGCTGGCCGAGATGCGCGCCGCGTTCCGGGTGTTCGCGCCGTTCGCGGGCATCCCCAAGGTCACGATCTTCGGATCGGCCAGAACCAGGGAACAGGATGCCCTGTACCGCCAGACCACGCGCGTGGCGGAGGAGCTTGCGACCCGCGGCTGGATGGCCGTCACGGGAGCCGGGCCCGGCATCATGCAGGCCGCGGTGCAGGGCGCCGGGCTGGACCATTCGATCGGCGTATCGATCCGGCTGCCGTTCGAGGAGCATCCGGATGCCGCTGTGCAGAACGATCCGAACACCGTCACCATGAAGTACTTCTTCACCCGAAAGCTCATGCTGGTGAAGGAATCGAGTGGTTTCATCTGCCTTCCCGGAGGGTTCGGCACGCTCGACGAGATGTTCGAGCTGCTCACCCTGCAACAGACGGGAAAGGCCGAACCCGTTCCGATCGTCCTGCTCGACGCCGTCGGCGGCACGTTCTGGGCGGCGCTGCAGCGCTTCGTCGATGAGCAGCTGATCCCGACCGGCGTCATCTCCCCACATGACTTCGACCGCATCCTGATCACCGACTCGGTGGAGAAGGCAGTGGCCGAGATCACTGGCTTCTGGCGCAACTACGAGTCGCTGCGCTGGGTCGGAGACACCCTGGTCCTCCGGCTGAGGAACGAGCCGACGGATGACGAACTGCTGGCTCTGAACGACAGGTTCGGTGACTTCGCTCCCGGAGGCATCCGACGAAGCGAGCCGCTGCGCGCCGAGCGCAGGGACCAGGATCGGCTCGAGCTGCCACGACTCGTGCTCCGGCTGGATCAGCATCGCGTCGGCGACCTGTTCGCCCTGATCGGGGCGATCAACGAACTGCCGTCCGCTGGGCCAGCGAACTGAGAGCAGCATTTCTGCGCTCGGCGCCGATGGCCCTCGAGGATGAAGTGTCATGGATGGCGCGAACCGGATGCGGGCGCTCGCGCACGTCGTGTTTCCGTGCTGACGCCGGTGACGGCATCCCCGGCGATCCGCGTGTCATCCAACTGCATGCGCAGATCGGTCGTCGATTCGGTCGGCTGCGGCGATGACGGGAGCGCGTGCATCCGGTATCCTGAGTGGTCAGCCCTCGAAGGGTTGAGGCGTCGTGCGCCCGCAGGTGAATCCGCAGTGCGGAGACTGCGGGCGCTGACATGAAAACGTAACTACGAACTGAATAAAGGGGGCCGAAGGTGGACATCGACCTCAGTGTCTTGCGCCTGATGGAGCGAGAGCGGGAGATCCCGTTCGACGAACTCGTGGAAATCATCGAGCAGGCGATTCTGACGGCCTACCTCAAGCACACGAACCAGGCGGAGCACAGGCACAGCCAGGGCCACAGCGAGGAGGCGCCTGCCGCGCGCGTACACCTCGACCGGAAGACCGGCCACGTGACCGTCTATGTGCCGGAGTTCGACGATGAGGGCGTCATCGTCGGCGAGTCGGAGGACAGCCCAAGCGACTTCGGTCGCATCGCGGCGTTCGCTGCGAAGCAGGTGATCAACCAGCGGCTGCGCGATATCCAGGATGACGCGGTGCTCGGCGAGTTCAAGGGCCGAGAGGGCGACGTGGTCGCCGGCGTCATCCAGCAGGGTCCGAACCCGCGAATGATCCACGTCGACCTGGGCAGCGTCGAGGGCATTTTGCCCCCGGAGGAGCAGGTGCCGGGGGAGGACTATGCGCACGGATCGCGGATCCGGGTGTACGTGACGAGCGTGTCGAAGGGGCCGAAGGGGCCGTCCATCACCGTGTCGCGCACGCACCCGGCGCTCGTGCGCAAGCTGTTCGCGCTCGAGGTGCCCGAGATCGCCAGCGGAGTCGTCGAGATCGTGTCGCTCGCACGCGAGGCAGGACACCGCACCAAGATCGCCGTTCGTGCCAATCAGCCCGGCGTGAACGCCAAGGGTGCGTGCATCGGTGAGCTGGGTCAGCGGGTCCGTGCCGTCACGGCGGAGTTGAACAACGAGAAGATCGACATCGTCGACTATTCGCCTGACCTGCCCACCTTCGTGGCGAGCGCGTTGTCGCCGGCGAAGGTGACGAAGGCGTTCGTGGTGGATGAGTCATTGAAAGCGGTCCGCGCCCTCGTGCCGGATTACCAGCTGTCGCTCGCGATCGGCAAGGAGGGGCAGAACGCCCGCCTCGCCGCCAAGCTGACGGGCGCGAAGATCGACATCCAACCCGACACGGCTGAATAGCCGCGTCGGGTTGATGTCGATCTTCTCCCCCCCCCCGCGACGCCAGCGCCGAGCGCAGCTGTGCTGCGCTCGGTTGCATGCCCGGACGTCAGGAGGGACAGCAGCCCGGCGACGCCGGTGGCATCCGTTCCAAATACCGGAGAACGCATCGAATACCGGAGCTTTCGTCCGGTTTTCGTGCTGAGAGCGTGATCCCTCCGGTTTTCGTCACGGGTGAGGCCGCGCGCCTCGACCACGGCGTCGGCCTCGGCCGTCTGAGCACACCCGCACCGCCCTCGGTCCTCCGTGGGGTAAGCTTGTAGCTGTGAGAACGTGCGTCGGATGCCGTTCCCGCGCCCCCCGATCTTCTCTTCTGAGGGTCGTCGCCCGGAATTCGCAACTTGTGGTGGACGAGTCCGCCCGGATGCCCGGTCGAGGAGCGTGGCTGCATCCGACTTCCGAGTGTCTCGACAAAGCACTCCGACGCAGAGCCTTCGGGCGTGCGCTGCGAGTCGAAGGATCTCTGGACACTCGGCCACTAGAGAACGGGCTGAACGGCTAATGGACAACTGATGAGCGGCTCGAAATGAGACCCGTCCACCACTAAGGCTTGCCCCTGCTCGGGCAAGCCCCGAACAGGAGAATTGTGGCTGCAAAACCACGTGTACATGAGATCGCGAGCGAGCTCGGCGTCGACAGCAAGGTCGCGCTCGCGAAGCTCAAGGAACTCGGCGAATTCGTCAAGGGACCGTCGTCGAGCATCGAACCCCCGGTGGCTCGCAAGCTGAGGGCTGCCCTGCAGGCTGAGGGCACCGGTTCGGCCGCACCGGCCGAGGTGGCCAAGCCGGTCGCGACTCCGGCATCGAGACAGTCGGGCACACCCGCAACGGTGCCGGCCGGTGCCGCTGCGCCGCGCCCCGCCGCGCCGAAGCCCCCGGCCGCGCCGACCCCTGCGCCCGCGCCCGCCGCAGAGGCGAAGCCCGCGGAGGCGAAGCCAGCCGCGGCGAAGCCTGCGGACACGAAGCCCGCGAGCCCGAAGTCGGCCGATTCCGCGCCGCGTCCCGGTTCGCCGCGTCCCGGTGGTCCGCGTCCGGGCAACAATCCTTTCTCGAGCTCGCAGGGCATGGGTCAGCGCCCGGCCGGCACGCCGCGTCCGGGTAACAACCCGTTCTCGAGCTCGCAGGGCATGGGCCAGCGCCCGACGCCGGGCAACATCCCGCGTCCGCAGGCTCCTCGCCCCGGTTCGCCGCGTCCCGGTGGTCCGCGTCCGGCCGGTGCCGGGCAGCGCGGGCCGCGTCCGGCCGGCGCAGGTGGCGGTCGCCCAGGCGGCTTCCAGCGTCCCGGCGGTGCCGGTGCCGGCACCGGTGCTGGTGCGGGCGGATTCAACCGTCCGGGCGGTGGCTTCGGCGGTCCTCGTCCCGCAGGTGGTGGCGGCCGTGGCCGTGGCCCCGGCGGTGGCACGGCCGGTGCGTTCGGTCGCGGTGGCAGCAAGAGCAAATCGCGCAAGTCGAAGCGGACGAAGAGGGCCGAATTCGAGATGCGGGAAGCCCCGTCGCTCGGTGGCGTCAGCGTTCCCCGCGGTGACGGCAACACCGTCATCCGTCTGCGCCGTGGGGCTTCGATCAGCGACTTCGCCGACAAGATCGACGCGAGCCCCGGCAACCTCGTCACCGTGCTGTTCCACCTCGGTGAGATGGCGACGGCGACCGAGTCGCTCGACGAGGCGACGTTCGAGGTGCTCGGAGCCGAGCTGGGGTACAAGATCCAGGTCGTGTCGCCCGAGGACGAAGACAGGGAACTGCTCGAGGGCTTCGACATCGACCTCGATGCCGAGCTCGAAGAGGAATCCGACGAGGACCTCAAGGCCCGTCCTCCGGTGGTCACCGTCGTCGGACACGTCGACCATGGAAAGACGCGCCTGCTCGACGCGATCCGTCAGACGAACGTCATCGCAGGCGAGGCCGGCGGCATCACGCAGCACATCGGTGCCTACCAGGTGTCGACGGAGCACGACGGCATCGAGCGTGCGATCACCTTCATCGACACCCCTGGTCACGAGGCGTTCACCGCCATGCGTGCCCGCGGTGCGCAGGTCTCCGACATCGCGATCCTCGTGGTCGCGGCGGACGACGGCATCATGCCGCAGACGATCGAGGCACTGAACCACATGCAGGCGGCCGACGTGCCGATCGTGGTCGCGGTGAACAAGATTGACAAGCCGGATGCCAATCCAGCGAAGGTACGCCAGCAGCTCACCGAGTTCGGCCTGGTGGCGGAGGAGTACGGCGGCGACACCATGTTCGTCGACGTGTCCGCGCGCGAGAACATCGGCATCAACGACCTGCTCGACGCGGTGCTCCTCACCGCCGACGCCGGTCTCGACCTTCGGGCGAATCCCGACAAGGATGCCCGTGGTGTGGCCATCGAGGCGAAGCTCGACAAGGGCCGCGGTGCTGTCGCGACGGTGCTCATCCAGTCCGGAACGCTGCGCGTCGGCGATTCCATCGTCGCCGGGACGGCCTACGGTCGCGTGCGTGCCATGCAGGACGAGAACGGCGACGCCGTCGCCGAGGCGCTCCCGTCGCGTCCGGTCCAGGTGCAGGGTCTGTCCAGCGTTCCGCGTGCCGGCGACACGTTCCTGGTGACTGAGGAAGACCGCACCGCCCGCCAGATCGCCGAGAAGCGCGAGGCGGCAGAGCGCAACGCCCAGCTGGCGAAGGCGCGCAAGCGCATCAGCCTCGAGGACTTCACCCGTGCTCTCGAAGAGGGCAAGGTCGAGTCGCTCAACCTCATCATCAAGGGTGACGTCTCCGGTGCCGTCGAGGCTCTGGAGGAGTCGCTGCTCAAGATCGAGGTGGACGACAGCGTTCAGCTGCGCATCCTGCACCGCGGTGTGGGTGCGATCACCGAGAGCGACATCGACCTCGCAACGATCGACAACGCGATCGTCATCGGGTTCAACGTGCGCCCCGACGTCAAGGCCCGCGAGCGTGCAGCCCGCGAAGGCATCGACGTGCGGTTCTACTCCGTCATCTACAACGCCATCGACGACATCGAGAACTCGCTCAAGGGCATGCTCAAGCCCGAGTTCGAAGAGGTGCAGTCCGGTGTCGCCGAGATCCGCGAGGTGTTCCGTTCCTCGAAGTTCGGCAACATCGCCGGTGTGTACGTGCGCAGCGGAACCATCACACGCAACGCCAAGGCGCGGGTCATCCGCGATGGCGTGGTCGTTGGGGACAACCTCGCGATCGAGTCGCTGCGTCGGTTCAAGGACGACGTCACCGAGGTCCGCACGGACTTCGAAGCCGGTATCGGCCTCGGCAAGTTCAACGACATCCAGGTCGGCGACGAGATCGAGACGATCGAGATGCGCGAGAAACCGCGGGCGTAGCCCGCAGAGAGCGGGGGCCATTTCTGGCCCCCGCGTTTCTCGCGCCGAGCCCGTCTCGGGCTCGGTCAAATGAACAGGGCGGGCGTAGCCCGCAGAGGGTGGGAGGCCATTTCTGGTCTCCCACGCTTTTCGCGCCGAGCCCGTCTCGGGCTCGGTCAAGTGAACAGGGTGGGCGTAGCCCGCAGAGGGTGGGAGGCCATTTCTGGCCCCCGCGTTTATCGCGCCGAGCCCGTCTCGGGATCGGTCACGGGCAGCACAGGGCGTGAAGCGCTCCAGCGTGTCAGTCTGCCTGACGGCGTTCCCGCTCTGGTCTTCTCTTCCGGGAAAGAGCGGGGACCCCTGCCCCGATTCCCTGGAAGAGAAGGCCAGAGCGGAAACGCCTCGTACTCTTGGCCTGCGGGCATAGTGCAAGCATCGAGCTGACTCGTTGGAATGACAGTGCCGACGAACGAGACATCGGCACGCTGCTGGGCGGTGGATCGTGTGGGCGATCGATCGCGAGTGAGGAAGAGAAAGAGGGAGAACGATGGCGGACGAGGCACGGGCACGCAAGCTCGCAGACCGCATCAAAGAGGTCGTCGCCAAGAGACTGGACAAGGGTCTTCGCGACCCTCGGCTGGGCTTCGTGACCATCACGGATGTGCGCGTCACCGGCGATCTTCAGCACGCCAGCATCTTCTACACCGTGTACGGCACCGAGCAGGAGCGCACCGACTCGGCCGCTGCCCTCAAGGCGGCGACCGGCATGCTTCGCACCGAGGTGGGCCGCAATATCAACACCCGACTCACCCCGTCGATCGAGTTCATCGCCGACGCGATCCCGGAGAACGCCGAGCACATCGAGGGCCTGCTGCGGGAGGCTCAGGAGCGCGACGCACAGGTGGCCGGGCTGGCGGCATCCGCTGAGTATGCGGGCGAAGAGGACCCCTATGTCAAGCCGCGTGAGCTCGACGAGGACGAGTAAGCCGAAGACGCAGATCGATTCGAAACGCCGACGTGGGTTCCCTGCGTCGGCGTTTCGGGTCTCAACGGGACGGCGAGCGGCGAGAACCCGCTTCGGCCGTGACGTTCCCGTCAGACGAAGCGGATGCCCTGCTGCAGCCGCGTGCGCAACTCGAAGAGGGTCGTGCCGTCCGGCCGCGGCGTGTCGGCCACACCGGTTCGCAGCAGATGCGCCACGACGGATGCCTGCGCCGCGACGAGCGTGATCCCTCGCGACCGACCCACCACCGTGATCGCCTGATCCAGGTCGGAATCCGGCAACACGACGACGGCGATCGTGAACTTGACGCCTGTGGCTCTGCCGAGCGTGCGAGCGCGTCCCGCGAGCTCGTGCAACGGCTGACGGTCGTATCCGGATGCCTCGCCCTGCGGGACGAGATCCCCTCGCCGCACGATGGCCGGGGTTGCCCAGTCCTCCGACTGGACCGCGAAGAGGCCGGTCGGGCCGAGCACGACATGGTCGATCTTCTCGACGCGGCCGTCCGCGGCGGCCATCCGGCCTGTGGCATCCACGTCGTGCCACACCGTGTAGCCGATGCCGAGCGAGGTGAGGGCGCGGGCCGTGTTCTCTTCGGCGATGGCGTCCGCGAGCGCGTGGCGGATCTCGCGCGGTGCGGTGCGCACGAGCGCGGGATCGTACGGATCCTTCAGCGGCTGCCCGCGTCCGACCCACTCGCGGATCAGGGTGAGGTATCTCTCCCGGGAGAAGCCGCCCGGATGCCCGTACGCGCGCGTCTGCGGCCGCGACGGCTGCTGGGGCGCGCGCGGAGGCTGCGGAGCCCACGTGTGCTGCGGCTCACGGATGACATGCCCGCGGTCGTATTCGGCGCGACCCTCGGGAGTTCCGACGACCGCCCACGCGCGCTGGACCGCGACGAAGAGCGCATCGGATCCTCCGGTGTCGGGGTGGGCCTGGCGCAGCATGCGACGGTAGGCCTTGCGCAGCTCGTCCTGGCTCGCCGACGTCGGCACTCCGAGCACGTCGTACGGCGAGGCGGAAAGGGGGCTGTCAGGCATCGAGAATTCAGCCTAGAGGCTACCGCGCGCCCGACGCTGTGACCGGGGCGGAGGTCATCCGGGTGTCGGATGAGAATCGGCCGGGTGAGAGCCGACCCGTGGAGAGCCGCAGTGTTGTCTCATCGAGACGGCTGCCCTCGCCGGCGAAGGAACGGCGGTAGGCGGTGGGCGCAACGCCCACCTCACGGGCGAAATGATGCCGGAACAGCGTGCCGCTGCCGAAACCGCATGCCGCGGCGATCTCGTCGATCGGGGCATCCGTCGTCTCCAGCAGGAGGCGGGCGTGCAGCACGCGCTGGCCGGTGAGCCACTGCATGGGCGTGACGCCGGTCTCCGCCACGAATCGGCGGGCGAACGTGCGCGTCGACATGTGGGCGCGCTGGGCGAGCGCGGCGACCGAGTGCTGCTCGTCGAGGCGGTCGTTCATGTAGGCGATCACGTCGATGAGCTCGTCGCAGTCAGCCTCCGGGACCGGACGCGGGATGTACTGCCGCTGGCCGCCGTCACGCTGCGGTGGGACGACCATGTTGCGGGCGATGATGTTCGCCACTCCGCTGCCCAGTTCGCGACGCACCAGGTGCAGGCTCGCGTCGATGCCGGCGGCGGTGCCTGCCGACGTCACGATGTCGCCGTCATCGACGAAGAGCACGTCCTCGTCGACGCGCGCGGTGGGATGCCGTCGCTGCAACTCGTCCGCATGGCGCCAGTGCGTGGTGCACGGGCGTCCGTCGAGGAGTCCCGCGGCGCCGAGCAGGAAGGCACCCGAGCAGGCGCTGAGCATGATCGCACCCCGCGCGGACGCCCGTCGCAGCGCCTCCAGCAACTCCGGCGGGTACGCGTCATCCGGCCGGATGGTCGCGGCCGGCACCGCGATCACGTCGGCGTCGTCCATGGCCTCCAAGCCGAGGGCGGGTGTGACGGGGACGCCGACCTGGGTCGTGACGGGCCTCCCGGCCTCGACTCCGCACACCCGGAAGTCGATCTGCGGGATGTCGGTGTACCAGCTGCGGTCCAGGCCGAACACCTCGCCGAGAAGGCCGAATTCGAAGATGGCGAGGTCGTCGATGACGGGTACTGCCACGCTGCGCAACATGCAGCCCAGTCTAGTGGCGGAATCTTTGCGAGGGACGTCTCTCTGCCATATAGTGGCTGTATATATACGAACGTAACGTGAGAGTCATGACAGAGCAGACGGCATCCATCCCGACCTTCGGTGGACACTCATCCCGCACCCACCGCTCGTTGCAGGGCATCGACCACGGCTACGTCGAGCGGCCGACTCGGCCCGCCCGGCAGGAGACGTTCTCGCTGTGGAAGTGGTTCTCCGCCGAGCTCGAGCACAACGGACGCAACGCATCCCGCGACAGCGACCGCGGGTACCGCGACCTGCAGGCCGCCCGCGACCGTGCAGAGTGGTGAGCGTTCGGCCACTCGGTCGAGCACGTCGGGACGGCGAGCCGGACTGAGCAGATCGGCCGGTCCGCTCAGTCCGGCAGGGAGACTCCATCCGGCCCCGCCACCACGAGTCCGTCGGTGATGAGACCGGAGAGCGCGCGATCCCGCTGCTCGGCATCCGGCCAGAGAGGCTCGAGCTCATCGGACGACAGCGGCCTGTGACCCGCGCCGAGAGCCCTCAGGAGGATGCCGCGCACCTGCCTGTCGCTTCCCTCGTACTTCTTCTGCACGGCGCGTCTCGCACCCAGGTACGCCGGCGCACCCGCGGCACGCCACGCGCACAGCCCGGCGACGAGGCACACATCGCACCGCGGTGATCGCGCCGTGCACACCACGGCTCCGAGCTCCATCGCCGCCGCGTTGAACACGCGGGCCTCCGACGGATCGGCAGGGAGCACGGCATCCATCGCCGCGAGATCGCGGCGCGCGTTCGGCGGAGCAGGCTCGCCCTGACCGTCGACGCAGCGGGCCAGCACGCGGCGCACATTCGTGTCGACGACGGGATGCCGCTCGCCGTACGCGAAGGCGGCGACGGCCCTCGCGGTGTAGTCGCCGATGCCGGGCAGCGCCAGCAGCGCGTCGACATCCCTGGGGACGGCACCCCCGTGGCGCTCGGTGATGGCGACTGCGCAGGCATGCAGGCGGAGCGCGCGACGCGGATAGCCGAGGCCGGCCCAGGCACGGATCGCCTCCGACTGCGGCGTCGCGGCGAGGTCTGCGGGTGTCGGCCATCGATCGAGCCATTCCCTGAGCCGCGGGATCACGCGCACGACGGGCGTCTGCTGCAGCATCACCTCGCTGACGAGGATGCCCCACGCGCCGAACCCGGGCCGCCGCCAGGGGAGATCGCGCGCTTCGAGCCGGAACCAGGCGTTGAGGGTGCCGGCGAGCTCCGCTGCGGTGGTCTCCTCGCTCGCCGTCTGCATCGTTCCAGCGTACGGAGATCTGTGGGCCGGCGCCGACGCCGGCCCGACACTTTAGGCTTGCGGCATGCAGCTGGTGACCACTCCGCGCACCGCGTTCCTGCGCGACCTCCGTGCCGAGATCGTGCACAACTATCCGGCCGGACGGGTCGTCATCGCCGTCGACGGAGCAGAGGGATCCGGAACCGCGGAGTTCGCGGACGACCTGGCCGCCGTCTACCGCGAGGCCGGCACCGACACGGCGCGGGCATCCATGCGCGATTTCCATCTGCCACGGGCTACCAGGCACGAGCACGGGCGTGCGGATCCCGGCGACTACTACGAGCGGTCCTTCGACTACGCCACGCTGCGTCGGGTGCTGATCGACCCGTTCCGGCTCGGCGGATCGACCGGCTTCCAGACGCGTGCGTTCGACGTCATGCGTGATGCGCCCGTCGTCTCCGAGTGGCAGACCGGTCCTGCCGACATCGCGCTCATCGTGGACGGGCCGTTCCTGCTGCGTCCGGAGGTGAGGGGCGCCTGGCACTTCTCGGTGCTCCTGGACGTGCCACTCGCGGAGGCCTACGCGCGTCTCGCCGCGAGCCAGGGCAGGGATCCGGATCCGGACGCGCAATCGAACGCGCGCTACGTCGGCGGCTGGAGGCGCTACGGCGCTCAGGTGGAGCCGCAGTACCTCGCCTCCGCGGTGGTGGATGCCGCCGACCCGGAGCATCCGCGCCGCGAGTTCCCGGACACCGGCTGCGCCTGCTTCTGACGCCCTCCCGTCTCGGGGCGGACGCGGGCCGCGGGGTTCGTGCGCTCAGCGCAACGGGAGCGCGGCTGCCTCTTCCCGGCTCAGATACGAGCCGGTCGATTCCAGCCGGTGCATGGCATCCACGATCGCGGCGTTCACGGGCGCGCTGCGCCCGATCGCCTCTGCCGCTCGCACGACGGCGCCATTGAGGTAGTCGATCTCTGTTGTGCGTCCGCGGCGCCGGCTCTGCAGCGTGGATCCGAGGTTCGGCACCACGCCCATGCGGCGGGCCATCAGCGAGGGGAGGGCGCGCGCGGCGCCGAGCGGGAGCGACGAGAAGACCCGCAGCAGCGGGTCGCTCAGGCCTTGAACGTCCGCGTAGCGCACCCCGGAGGCGAACCCGATGCGCACTGTCTCGCGCATGGACGCGGTCACCACGCGCCCGAGCGCCCGGTCGCGGATCGTCTCCTGCACGCTCAGGCCGGTGAGCGCCGGCATCGCGTTCACCATGTTCACGACGAGCTTCGACCACTGCGCACCCAGGAAGTTGCGGGTCGCCACGGTGGGCATCACCGTGGCGAGGAGCGCGGCGGCCCGGCGGGCGGCATCCGTGGGCTCTCCTGGGCCATCGCCGAGGTACGTGCTGCCGGTTGCCGTGACGGTGACGTGACCAGGCTCGACGTACTGCGACGCGTAGAGCGCGAGTCCGCCGACGAGCTCCGAGTCGGGCAGGATGCCGGTTGCCGTCTCGAGCGCGTCGAGTCCGTTCTGCACGATCACGACCGTGATGCCGCGCAGGAGCTCGGCGTTCTCGTGCAGGGCGGATGCCGCGTCCTGCGCCTTCGTGCACACGAATGCGAGCTCCGGCGCGGCCTCGAGCTGCTCAGACGCCTCGACGTGAGCGGTGTGGTCACCCCACGCACCGTCGAACCGGAGTCCGTCGTCGCGGATGGCCGCCAGCCCGTCGCCTCTGGCAGTGACCGCGACGTCGTGTCCGGCTCGGTCCAGGAGTGCGGCGATCGTGCCGCCGATGGCTCCGGCTCCGATGATCCCGATCCGCATCCGGTCAGCTTAGGGCGAGTGGGCGCCGCTCCCGCGCGGCTGTGGCAGAGGCAGACACGGAGGCGGAGGCCGACGGGACGCGGAGCCGGATGAAGGGCGGGATGCGGATGCCCGTGCCGCCCGCGCGAAGCGGTCGGCACGGGCATCCGCATCCGAGGTCAGCCGATGGATGCGCCGGCGGCGACCTCGTCGAGATCCTCGGCTTCCGTGGTGAGGTCCGCTGCGGTCCCGGTGGGCTCGGCGTGTCGCTCCGGGCGTCCGACGGGCAGGAACAGGGCGATCACGGCGGCGCCGGCCAGCACCGAAGCTCCCACGATGACGGAGGGGATGGCCGCACTCACGTAACCGGTCGGGGTGAGGGTTCCGCCCGCGCCGATGAACACGGCCGTGAGCACAGCCACGCCGAGCGCGACGCCGACCTCGCGCAGCGTGGCGTTCGTGCCAGAGGCCTTCGCGTGATCCTTCTCGGTGAACCCGGTGAGGACGGCGGTGGAGCTCGGCGCGAAGACCAGACCCATGCCGATGCCGGCGAGCAGGAACGGCGCCACCATGGCGGAGAAGGGTTCGTCGGGCGCGAGAATCGCTGCGACCCAGAACATCGCGACGGCCTGGAAGACGAGTCCGACGACGATCGGCAGCCGCGTGCCGAAGCGGGGCACGATCAGGGCGCCCGTGAGCGGGGCAACGACCATCGGAGCGAGGGTCCACGGCATGGTCATGAGCCCTGCCTCCAGTGCGGTGTGACCCTGCACCACCTGGAGGAACTGGATGAGGATGAAGACCGCTCCGAAAATCCCGAAGCTGAACGTGACGCCGACGAGGTTCGCGACCGAGAAGCTCCGGTTGCGGAACAGGCGAAGCGGCAGAAGCGGGGCGGTCGCCCTGGTCTCCCACCACAGGAATCCGAGCAGCAGGATGCCGCCGCCGATGAGTGCCGCCAGCACCTCGCCGCTGTCCCAGCCCGCGTCGTTGCCGCGGACGATGCCGAACACGACGGCGAAGACGCCGACGCCGACGAGCACCACACCCAGCACGTCGGCCCGCAGGCGGGCGCCGAACGAGTTCGGCAGTGCCAGGAGCGCGAGGGGGAACGCGACGATCCCGACGGGCACGTTGATCCAGAAGATCGCCTGCCAGTTCCAGCCCTGCACGATCGCCCCGCCGATCAGCGGTCCGAGGGCGACGCCGAGGCCGGAGATCCCGCCCCAGATGCCGATCGCGGCGGGACGGATCCGCTCGCTCACCGACCCGGCGAGGAGCGTGAGCGACAGGGGCATGACGGCGGCGGCTCCCGCGCCCTGGATGGCACGGAACAGGATAAGCTCGCCCGGCGACGTGGCCAGTGCAGCTGCCGCGCTCGCCAGCGTGAAGATGCCGAGGCCCGTGACGAAGACGGTGCGCCTGCCGAATCGGTCGCCGAGCGCGACGGCGAGCAGGATGAACGTCGCGAACGAGAGGCTGTAGGCGTTCACGACCCACTGCAGCTCCTCGATCGAGGCCTTCAGGTCCATGCCGATTCGCGGCAGTGCATTCGTGACGACCAGGTTGTCGAGCGTGGCCATGAACATCGGCAAGGATGCCGCCAGGATGGCGAGCCAGGTCGGCACCCGCCTGCGCGGTGCCGCCGCGATCTCTGCGGTCATGATTCAGTCCCTCTCGTCAGGGGTGGTAAGTGGATAAGTGAGGTAATCGAATGATTACAAGATGGACAGTAGTAATCGACTGATAACATGTCAAGCATGAGCAACGAATCCGACCGCGTCACCGATGCCGCGCTCGAGTCCGACCAGCCGAGCGAAGCACCTGCCAAGCAGGAAAGAGTGCCGTCTGCGGTGCGGCGCGAGCAGATCCTCGAGGCCGCGAGCCACGTCTTCGGCGAACGCGGCTACGTCGGCGCGACCACCGATCAGGTCGCCAAGGCGGCGGGCATCAGCCAGCCGTATGTCGTGCGCATGTTCGGATCCAAGGAGAACCTGTTCGGGGCGGTGCTGGATCGCGCGCTCGACAAGCTGATCGAGGCCTTCCGCGGTGTCCTCGCCGACCTCGACGACCTCGACGATCGCGCCGTGGTGACCGCACGCCTCGGTGCGGCGTACGCCGATCTCATCAGCGACCGCGGCATCCTGCTCTCCCTCATGCAGGGCTTCATCTCCGGGCACGATGCCGTGATCGGAGCGAAGGCGCGCGGCGGATTCCTCGCCATCTACCAGCTGCTGCGCGACGAAGCCGGCATGGAGCCGGATGAGATCGTGAACTTCCTCGCCCACGGCATGCTGTTCAACACCCTGATCGCCATGCACATGGTTGACGAGTTCGGGTCGGACGACCCGTGCGTCGGCGAGTTGCTCACGCACACGTTCCGCACCAAGCTTGACGTCGTGGTGAACACGGTGACCGGTATCTCCGCTTCGGAAGCGCACGCTGCTGCGATGGCGTCGCACGCGCGGGCGACCGCGTGACGGCGCCGAACGGCATCCTCGTCGTCGACAAACCGGGGGAGTGGACCAGCCACGACGTCGTGGCGCGAGTGCGTCGACTGGCCGGAACCCGCAAGGTCGGTCACGCAGGCACGCTCGACCCGATGGCAACCGGCGTGCTGATCCTCGGGCTCGGGCCCTCGACACGTCTGCTCACCTACATCGTGGGCGCCGACAAGGAGTATCTGGCGACTGTCCGCCTCGGGGCCTCGACGACGACGGACGACGCGGAGGGCGAGAACCTCGGCTGGGCTCCTGCGGGTCGAGTGAAGGCGATCACCCCCGAACGACTCGCGGCTGCCGTCGCGCACCTCACCGGCGAGATCGACCAGGTGCCCTCGAGCGTGTCGGCCATCAAGGTCGACGGCAAGCGCGCGTACGCGAAGGTCCGCGCCGGCGAAGAGGTCGAGCTGAGGGCCAGGCGCGTCACGGTCTCGGAGTTCGAGGTGCTCGGCACGCGTGAGGTTTCCCTCGGCGACGCCGTCGCGCTCGACGTCGACGTGCGCGTCGTGTGCTCGTCCGGCACGTACGTGCGGGCGCTCGCCCGCGACCTCGGTGTCGCGCTGCTCACCGGCGGTCATCTGACGGCGTTGCGGCGCACGCGCGTCGGGCCGTTCGCCGTGACGGATGCGCGCCCCCTCGAGAACCTCGACGTCGCCTCTGCACTCATCGCGCCGGCCGACGCGGCATCCGCTCTCTTCCCCGTGCTCGCGCTCAGCTCCGAGCAGGCGACGGACCTCGGTCACGGAAAGCGGATCGCCGTGGACGCACCGGACGCGGAGACGGCGGCCGCCGTCGCTCCCGACGGCCGGCTGGTGGGGCTCGCCGCCGTGCGCAAGGGGTCGGTCAGCACGATCGTGAACTTCCCCGAACAGGAGACGCGTTGATCGAATGGTTCACGGCCGTGCAGGTCGTCGTCGCCGTGCTGGCCGGTCTGCTGTGCCTGGTCGTCGGATTCATCGGCAGGCCGCCGAACGACGTCACCCTGGGAGCGACTGCGCTCGTCGAGGTGCTGCTCGTCGCACAACTCGTGGTCACGATCGTGGCGCCGCTCGTCGGCAACCCTCCGACCGGATCCCTTGCCGAGTTCTACATCTACCTGATCTCCGCGTTGCTGCTCCCGCTCGCCGGCGGTTTCTGGGCGCTCATCGAGCGGTCGCGTTGGAGCACCGTCGTGCTCGGCGTGGTCGGTCTCGCGATCGCCGTCATGCTCTACCGGATGGGGCAGATCTGGTTCGTGCAGGGGACGCCCTGACGCGTGGCAGTGGGGACGTTCCGGTGATCCTCCGGCATGATGACCGGCCATGACGTCGCCGGATGCCCCGCCGCGGGCCGACGCTCGGCGTCCACCCTGGATAATGGAAGGCGATGTCTGAGAACACCCCCGCGCGCCCCGCTGCCAGTGCCTCCGGCGCGTCAGCAGCCCGTCCCACCCGACGCATGACAGGGGTCGGCCGCGTCCTGGTCGTCGTGTACGGCATCCTCGCGCTCGCCGCCACCGGCCGCAGCGTCTTCCAGATCATCGACCACTTCCAGGCCGCACCCGTTGCCTTCACGCTCTCGGCGTTCTCCGCCCTGGTCTACATCGTCGCGACGATCGCGCTCATCGCCCCGGGCCGCGTGTGGTACCGCGTGGCGTGGATCACCATCTCGATCGAGCTCGCCGGCGTGCTGATCATCGGCACGCTGAGCACGTTCGTGCCGGCCGCCATCGGTATGAGTGCGATCGATCCCTTCGGTCAGGACTCCACGGTGTGGTCCGTCTACGGTGCCGGCTACCTGTTCATCCCACTCGTGCTACCGGTGCTCGGGATGCTCTGGCTCGCGAAGCACAGACCGGCTCCCGTCTCCGACACTCCCTCGACCACGGCGGAGGCGTCCGCGCCCGCGGGCTCCGCCCCCCTGGCATGAGCGCCGGCATGCAGGTCTTCCGCTCCATCGAGGACATCCCGGACGACTTCGGCCCGAGTGCTGTCACGGTCGGCAAGTTCGACGGCGTGCACCTCGGCCACCGCGCCGTGATCGGCAGGCTGCTCGCCGTCGCGCACGCCCAACGCCTGGCATCGGTGGTCGTCACCTTCGACCGCAACCCGATGTCGATCGTCGCCCCCGATCGGTGCCCGGAAGATCTGGTGAGCCTGGAACAGAAGCTCGAGCTGTTGGAGCACACCGGCATCGACGCGGTGCTGGTGCTGACGTTCGACCGCGAGTTGTCGCAGGTTCCCGCCGAGGACTTCGTGCAGCGCTTCCTCGTGTCGAAACTGCACACGAAGACCATGCTCGTCGGCAGCGACTTCCGTTACGGCGCGAAGGCCGCGGGCGATGTCGCCCTGCTGCGCGAGCTCGGGACGCGAGACGGCTACGAGGTGCAGCTCATCGACGACGTGCGTCCCGACGGCCACGACCGGGTCTCGTCGACCTGGATCCGGAGTCTCCTGGCCGAAGGCGACGTGGCGTACGCCGGGATGCTGCTCGGACATCCGCCGACCGTGCGGGGCATCGTGGTGCACGGTGCGCAGCGCGGGCGCGAGCTCGGGTTCCCGACGGCCAACCTGTCGCCGCAGTGCGAGGGCCTGATCCCGGCGGACGGCGTGTACGCGGGGTGGCTGGTCGACGGCGGGGTGCGGCATCCGGCGGCCATCTCGGTGGGCAACAACCCGACGTTCGAGGGCGTTCCGCAGCGGCAGGTCGAGGCGTACGTGATCGGTGAGGAGATCGATCTCTACGACCACGTCGTCGACGTCGAGTTCGCACAGCGCATCCGCGGCATGGTCGCCTTCTCGGGCATCGAGCCGCTCATCCAGCAGATGCGCGCCGACGTGGACGAGGCATCGCGGCTGCTCGCGGAGTCGTAGGCTCCCGCGTTGGCCGGTGCCGACGAGCGTCGCGAAGCACGAGGCTCTCGGCCCGAGACGCGCTGAACGCGGTGCGCGGTGTCAGGCGCCCGCGCGGGCAGGGAGCGGGTTGCGCCCGAAGAGGAACAGCACGATCCCCCTGGCAGTGCCCTCGATGATGGGGCCGCGTCCGACGGCCCATCCGGCGTCGGCCGCGTACAGCGTGTGCCTGCCGGCGACGGCACGACGGACGCCGGAGCCGAGCAGCATCCCTCGCAGGGCGATGAGTCGCGTCGCCTCTGGATCCACGTCGATCGGAACGCCAAGCGGCTGCACGATGTCGTAGCTGTGCACGACCGCCTCGACCAGGTCGTTCAGGCCGGTGCGTCCGATGCCCGCCAGCCTGAGCGCTGCGATGTGACGAAGGCGACGCACGAGTTCCTCCGGACTGGATGCCTCGCCCTCCTGCCTGCTGACCGCATCCGTGAGCGCGCTTGGACTGGGGCCCGACAGCGTGAGCAGCGGCAGCGCCGTTCGCACCATCTCGGAGTACGAGCTGCCGAGCCGCCAGACGATGTGACCCGTCGCATCACGCACGGTCCAACGATCGCAGAGCGTCGCCGCACCCCACTCGTCGGGTTGCAGGCCCTCCAGCGCGGCGGCCAGCTGAACCAGGGTCTGCGCGATCTGCTCTCCGAAGTCTCGTTGCATGGCATCCCTTCGCCCGCGGTCCATCATGGCACGGTGGGTGCCGGGCGGACCGGGACCGTACGCTGGTGTCATGTCGGCGCAGCGTCGGCGGAACGAGACTCGAGGAGGAGTTCGGCGTGAGCTCAGGGCGACCGACGGCATCCGAGGGCACATCCGCGAACGGTGCTGCGTCCGGCGGGAATCGCACGATCGCGCCGATCGTGCTCGGACCCAATCGGCCGGCCGAGCGGCCGTATCGGGGAGGCGCCGGCATCCTGCGGTTTCGCGGCATCCGAGCGAGCGACGAATCGGGCGAAGACGCGGGTGCTGACCGGATGCCCGAGGATTTCGTCGCCTCGGCGACCGAAGTCTTCGCCGGCGGCGGGGTCGGACTCACGGTGCTGCCGGACGGCACGAGATTGCGCGATGCGTTCGCCGGGCATCCGCTCGACTATTTCGGTGAGGAGCACGTCGCGGCCTTCGGCGCGGATCCGATGCTGCTCGTCAAGCTGCTGAACACGGCGGAGCGGCTGTTCGTTCACTTCCATCCGTCGACCGAGTTCGCGCGGAGCACGCTCGCCAGAGCGTCCGGCAAGACGGAGGCGTGGATCATCGTCGACACGGACGGCGAGGGCTACGCGCACCTCGGCTTCCGACGGCGCGTTGACGAGGCGGAGCTTCTCGACTGGTTCGAGCGGCAGGATGTCGACGCCATGCTGGCCGCGATGAACCGGGTCGAACTGGCTCCGGGCGACACACTGTACGTGCCCGCCGGGGTGCCGCACTCGATCGGCCCTGGCATCACGCTCGTGGAGCTGCAGCAGCCCGTCGACCTGTCGATCCTGGTGGAGTACGACGGATTTCCCGGCCTTGATCGCGAGATGGCGCTGCTCGGGCTCGAACCCGAGGTGGCGTTCTCCGACCTCGACCGTGAGCCGCTGAGCGAGGAGACGCTTGCCCGATTGGCATCCTGGCGACCGGTGTTCGCCGACGGCGACGCCCAGCTGACGGCGTTGTTCCCGCCCGATGCGGACGCCCTCTTCCGTGCGGATCGCATCGAGGTGGACGGCGCGTATCCGCTGCCCGCAGAGTTCGCCGTGCTCGTGGTGACCGACGGCGAAGGGGAACTGGGATGGGCCGGACAGGCCGTGTCGCTCGCACCGGGTCAGACCATCCTCGTTCCCCACGGTGCCGGCGCGACCGTGCTGCGTGGCGCGCTCGGCGTTCTGCGGTGCCGGCCACCGCATCCGGAAGTGCATTCGTCGTCGGGCGAGCGCTGAGCGTCAGCACGAGAGCGAGCATGAGCATCGCGCTGGGCCGGCTGAGCGGGCTGAGGCTGCCACGACGGGCACGGTGATTCGCGGATCCGTCATCTGAGCGCCGCAAGGTTCGCTGAGCCGGGGTTCAGCCGTTCGGCGATGCGGATCGCGGATCCGATGCCGCTCTCATGCGAGTCGACATCCTCGACGTACGAGCCCGCGAACCACAGTCCGCCCAGTCCCTGCAGTGCGGGCAGCACGGACTGCGATCGATAGTAACCGGGCGTCAACCGGGGGTGATGGAATTCGAACTCGGCGTGCAGGAGCGAAGGCCGCCGGTCGCTGAACGTCGCCCAGCTCTTGAAGTAGGCGAACTCGCCACTGTGCCGGCACCAGATCGTGGCCTCGCAGTTCGGGCCGTCGTGCCGGGCGTTGTACACCGACCAGTTGGACTTCTTGCGGGGCATCCAGGACGTGTCGGAGTGCACCAGGATGCGCGTGGACGCGTACGGAAATCCGGCGAGCACGTCGCGAAGCCGGTCGGCGCCGGGAAGCGCACCGAGGAGGGCGAGCGCTTCGAAGGCGGGCGTGGCCACTACGACGGCGTCGAACTCGTGCTGTACACCGGAGGCCTCGGTGAGCTGCCACTGCCCACGGCTTCGCTGCAGGGGTCGCAGCTCGACACCGCGACGAATGGTCGTCGTCTGCAGCCGATCCAGCAGGGGCTGCACATAGGCGTCGACACCACCGGTGAGTTCTTGCAGGCCGAACGGTCGCAACGCCCCCTCCTGCTGCACGTGCACCGGATACCTGAGCGCGGCGCGTGCCGAGAACGCCTTCACCTCGGCGATCGGCACACCGCTGACCGCGGCCATCCAGGGATAGACGACTTCGTCCTTGACGAACCGGGAGACCGGTTGCGGCTCGAGGAACTCGTCGAGCGTTGTCGTCCAGTCGTCGGCGTCGTCGAGGACGCGCGCGGCTCTGGTGATGCTGCGAACGGCGAGCATCCGTCGCAGACCGAGGGGATCGAGCACCGGTGAGACGCGCAGCGGTGACACGGTTGGAGTGACGAAGACGTCGCGGTGGAGGCCGGTCGAACCGACCGTCACCGACGCCGGTGCCGGCTCGCGGGCCACGCGCAGCAGTTCCAGCAGACGGATGAAGCGCGGGTACATGGCGGGAGCGATGTAACCGAACGCAGGGTTGACGAAGGCGCGCCGCCCTTCATGGCTGAAGCGATGCGTACGGGCATGGCCGCCCAGGAGATCGCTGCGCTCGAAAAGGGTGACCTCGTGCGCTGAGTCGAGCAGGAGTGCCGAGGCGAGTCCGGCAATACCCGCACCGACGATCGCGATCCTCATGATGGAACATCTATTCCGTTCCCCTCGCCGATGCCAGCCCCCGTCCGCGGGCGACGTCGCACCGGCATCCCTTTCGATAAGCCCATGCGTCCAGGCCGGCTCCGGCTCGTGCGACGGCGTCACGTTCCGAGCGGCAGGGCCGACACCCGAACGCGGACGACTGCAGTCTGAAACACTGGGGTGTGACCCACCCGAACACCGCGCAGCCGCAACGTCCTGGTCCGCTCTGGGCGGGGCGCACCCTCGCGCTCCTCGGAATCCTGCTCGTCGCCGCGAACCTCAGGGCAGCCGTCACCGCGCTGTCGCCGATCTTCGACGAGATCACCCACGACGTTCCGTTCGGAGCGGCGGGGATCGGCCTGCTCGGTGCGCTGCCGCCGATCTGCTTCGCCGTGTTCGGGCTGGTCGCGCCGCTCTTCACGCGGAAGACGAGCCTCGAGGTCATCATCACCGCCGCACTCGTTGCGATCGTCGCCGGCGACGTCGTCCGCGGCCTCTCGGTCTCCTTCTGGATGCTCGTGGCCGGAAGCGTGCTCACCTTCGCCGGCATGGCGGTCGGCAACGTGCTCTTGCCGCCGCTGGTCAAGCGGTACTTCCCCGACCGCATCGGTCTGATGACCTCGCTGTACGCCACCGTTCTCGCCGTCAGCACGCTCGTTCCGCCGCTGCTCGCCGTCCCGGTCGCCGACTCCGTCGGCTGGCGGTACTCGGTCGGGATGTGGGCTCTGCTGGGCGTGTTTGCGGTCGTTCCGTGGCTGGCGATCCTCCTGCGCCGACCGGACGCGCGACACGTCGACGCCGACGTCGAGGAGCCGGGCAAGGCCGCGATGGGGAGAGTGTGGCACGCGCCATTGGCGTGGGCGATGGCCGTCACATTCGCGACATCGTCGCTGAACGCATACGCCCTGTTCGCGTGGCTTCCCGAGCTTCTGCGCGACACTGCGGGCACGGATGCAGCACAGTCCGGCGCGCTGCTGTCGTTGTATGCCGGAATCGGCATACCCGCGAGTCTGCTGATTCCGACGTTGGCGAGCCGTCTGAGAAACGTCGCGTGGCTGATCTACCTGGGAGCGGCGTTCTTCATCGTCGGATATCTCGGCCTCATCCTGCTGCCGGGCACCGCGACCTGGCTCTGGGTGGTTTTCGCGGGGCTCGGTCCGCTTCTGTTCCCGCTCTGCCTCGTACTCATCAACCTGCGCACGCGCACCCACGAGGGCGCCGTCGCCCTGAGCGGATTCGTGCAGGGACTCGGATACGTGCTCGGCGCGCTCGGGCCGCTGCTCGTCGGGGTGCTGCACGACGCGACGGGCGGATGGCTGTGGCCGCTTCTCTTCCTGCTCCTCACGGCGGTCGGCGTGGTCTTCGCGGGTGCTGTGATCGCCCGGCCGGGCATGCTCGAGGATCACGTCGCAGCCAGGGCCTCCCGCGTCCCACGGTGAATGTTGGGTGACGGCTCGGTTCGCCAGGCGACGTCGAGCATCGTCGCGCCCGCACCGCGTGTTTGACTGAGCCGGTGAGGACCGTCGCGTGAGCGCAGCCGAACCGGAGAAGGCCGATGCCCTCCGACTCGTGCGGGGCCGTGTCGGCGCGACGCGTCTGCTCGTCATCCGGCACGGCCGTCCGTACCTCGACGAGCGGATCGGCTGCCCGCACGACGCCCTCTTCTGGATGTTCTCGGCCGGCAAGCCGTTCATCGCCGTGCTCGTGCACAAGCTGGCGGAATCCGGACTGATCGACCTGGACGCCCCCGTCGCGCACTACTGGCCGGAGTTCGCGCAAAACGGCAAGGGATTCGTCACGATCCGCAGGGTGCTTCAGCACCGCTCGGGCATGGCCGTCGCGACGTCGAGCGTGGGCGACGCCCTCGCCATGACGCAGTGGGAGCGCAGCGTCCGCCGCATCGCGCACGCGAGGCTGCGCTGGCCGGTGGGCGCAGTCCCCGCGTATCAATACCTCGCGTTCGGCTTCATCCTTGGTGAGGTTGTGCAGCGGGTCACGCGGATGCCCATGGCCGACGCGTTGCGGATCCACCTTCTGGCGCCGCTCGGCCTCCGCGACACGTACCTCGGCGTTCCGCCGCAGGAGCTGTCCCGCTGCGTGCCCATCCGCGGAACGACCACCGTCGGACGCGTCGCCGCGATCGACCTCAACCGGCGGAGCCTGCGTCAGGCGGTCATCCCGGCGGCCGGGATCTCCAGCACGGCCGAGGACGTCGCCCGGTTCTACAGCATGCTCCTGGCCGGAGGCGAGATCGACGGCGTGCGCATCCTCTCCCAGACCACGATCACCCGGATGCTTCGCCCCTCCAGCAACGGTGAGCTCGACCGCTACGCCAAGGCGCCGGTGCGCTGGTCGGAGGGGTTCCAGCTCGGCGGAGCACGCCACGAGGCCGGATTCATCAGCCCGCTCGGCGAGCTGAGCAGCAAGCAGGCGTTCGGGCACAACGGCAGCAATTGCTGCGTCGCCTGGGCGGATCCCACCCGCGGGCTCGTGTTCGTGCACCTCACCAACCGCCTCGGCGAGGGACTCGACGCGATCGGTCACCACTCGGCCGTCGCCGACGCGGTGATCGCCTCATGCGACGCCACGGATGTTGCGGCGGACATCGGTGCAGACGGCTGACGGATCGCGCGGGGAGGGCGAGGCCATGGGACACCGAGCCGATCGCGCTGAGGGTCTCGTCTCGGCGGCGTCGGCTCGGCGCCGTCGCTCCGCTGGTGGGAACGGGTTTCTCTGCTGGTCGGACAGCTGGTCGGAACAGCTCGTCGCCGCGGCTGGATGTTCGAGCAGGGCGATCAGCGCGAGCGAGTCAGACCGGGTCGGTTCGCAGCGGACGGGTTCAGAGCGGCGGGAGCAGTTCCGCGCGATGCACGAGCGCTGCCGCGCCGATGAGCGGCCCCTCGCCGGACAGCCCGGACGGCACGACCCGCACCTTGCGGACGAACCCGAAGTAGTGCGACGCGATCGTTGCATTGATGACGTCGAAGAGGTCGGGAGTCGCCTGCGAGAACCCGCCGCCGATGGCCACCAGTTCCAGGTCGAGGAGTGCCGTGGCGCTGGAGATCGCCTGCCCGACCGCACGGCCGGTGCGCTCGATGGCCTCGCGTGCGATCGGATCGCCCGCCGCGTAGGCCGCGGCCAGCGTCTCGCCCGTCTCTCCCGCGAACCCGCGTCGGCGCGCCCACGCGACGGTGTGCGGACCGCTCGCGATGGCCTCCAGCGACGTCGCCTTGCCGAACGTGTCCTCGCCCTGGAAGTCGGCTACCTCGACGTGGCCGATGTGACCGGCGTTTCCCGTCGGCCCGGTGATCACCCGTCCGCCGACGATGAGGCCGCCGCCGATGCCGGTGGAGATCACCATGCCCATTACGTTGTCGACGCCCTGCGCCGCCCCCACCCAGTGCTCGGCCATCGTGATGGCGACGCCGTCCATCTCCAGCGTCACCGATGCGTCGACGCCCTCGTCGGCCAGCACGGAGGCCGCGAAAGACCGGAGATCGTAGTCGCGCCAGTTCGGCACGTTGAGCGGTGAGACCAGCCCGCGGGCGCGGTCGATCGGCCCGGCGCATCCGATGCCGACGCCCGCGACGGGTCGCCCGTCGATGGCGTCAAGCGCCGAGGTCATGACCTCGCGCACGGAGGTCTCAAGCTCGGCGCTGGTGGCGTGTCGTCCGGTGGGGGCGCGGTGTCGCGATCCCTCGATCACCTCGCCGTCAGAGGTGACGAGGGCTGACTCGACTTTGGTGCCGCCGAAGTCGACGGCGAGAGCGAGGGGCATGGTCATGCGTCAAGGCTAGGGGAGCGCCGAGCACGTTGTGAGCGCGCACCGAACTCCACGTTTCGCCGTTCGTGTACCGTCGGGCGGGAAGCGCGGTGTGCTGGTGAGCACCCGCCGCAGCAGACCGGCGGAGACTCAGTCGCGGGCGACCAGTGCGAGGGACGGAATCCGTCCGCGTCGCCTCACCGCCAGCCGCAGGTGCGACCGGCGCATCATCAGGAGTCCGACGACGATCGCCGTCGTCAACGGCACGAGTCCGGAGACCGCGAGTCCCCACGCGGGCCCGTACTGCTCGACGATCCATCCCATCACGGGGCCGCCGAGTGCCTGTCCGCCGAGTTGCACGAGGATGTACAGCGCCATCACCCGCCCGCGAATGCCGAGGTTCGTCGACATCTGCACCAGCGAGTTCGCACTCGTGAGGAACAGCAGGCTCGCCGCACCGCTGGCCATCATGAGCACGGCGAACACGACCATGTCGGGGGCGAGCGCAGCGGATGCCTGAACCACCCCGAGCACGGCGGCCCCGCCGATGACGAGCCGCAGGCTCACGCCCATGCGTCGTGTCGAGAGCACGGCGCCGGTGAGGGCTCCGACGGCGACCAAGGCGTTGAAGAATCCGTAGCCGGCAGAGCCCACCTTGTAGACGTCGTTCGCGTAGGCGGCCAGCAGCACGGGCATCGTGTAGGCGAACATCGCCACGGCGCCCAGGATGATGATCGTGAAGAGGATGGACGGTTTCTGAGCCGCGTAGTGCAGACCTTCGGCGAGCTGTCCCTTGCCCCGGGCCGCGACAGGCGTGTGCAGGAGTTCCTTCGTGTTCATCATGCCGAGGGCGCCGACCACGACGAGGCACGCGAACGAGTTGATGACGAACGCCCACCCGCTGCCGACGGCGGAGATGGCGATGCCGCCGACGGCCGGTCCGATCAGCGCACCGAGCTGGAACGTCGAGGAGTTGAGGCTGATCGCGTTGCGGAGGAGCCGCGGCCCCACGATCTCGTTGACGAACACCTGACGCGCCGGGTTGTCAACAACGGTGACGAATCCGCCGACGAATGCGAGCGCCCAGATGTGCCACACCTGCACCGTGCCGGTGAGGATGAGCACGGCGAGGATCGCCGCGAGCAGAGCCGCGGTGGACTGCGTGAGCATGAGCAGCATCCGCTTCGAGTAGCGATCGGCGATGACGCCGCCCAGCAGACCGAAGATGAGCATCGGCGCGAACTGCATCGCGACGGTGACTCCGACCGCCGTCACGCTGCCCGACAGCTGCAGCACGAGCCAGTCCTGCGCGACGCGCTGCATGCCGAGTGCCGTCGTGGCGACCACCTGCGCGCCGGCGTACAGCCGGTAGTTCGGAACGGTCAGCGACGAGAACGTGTCGCGCCACGGCGGGCGGCGTTCGAGTACGGGTACGGGTGCGGTGAGAAGTGTGTCGACGGAAGATGGCGCAGGAGCGGTCACGATGGCTTTTCGAGTAAGTGGCTGATCGAACGTGTATTTCAACGCTAAACTTCGGCCGACTATTCCGCGAACTAATCGGAGCTATAACTACTATTGCGTTCGCGAATATATAATCCGAGCATGTTCGATCCGGACCTTCTCGCCACCTTCCTCGCCGTCGCCGAGACGGGCAGCTTCACCAGGGCCGCCGAACGGCTCGGCCTGAGCCAGCCGACCGTGAGCCAACACGTCGCGCGCCTGGAACGGGCAGCGGGCCGCACGCTCGTCGACCGGGACACCCGGCAGGTGCGACTGACCGACAACGGGGATGCCATGGCCGGCTTCGCCCGCAGCATCCTCGCAGCGCACGCGGCCGCCGACAGCTACTTCACGGGCACCGCGATGCGTGGACGCCTGCGCTTCGGTGCAGCGGACGATCTCGCCATCACGCAGCTGCCGAGCATTCTGCGGGACTTCCGGCAGGCGTATCCCCAGATCAATCTCGAGCTCACCGTCAGCCAGTCCGCGCCGCTCTACCGACGCCTGAAGGCAGGGCAGCTCGACCTCATCTTCATCAAGCAGATGGCGGGATCGCCCGACGGCGATCGGGTGAGCACCGACGACCTGGTCTGGATGGGGCTCGACAAGACGAACCTGGGACCGAACGACCCGGTGCCGCTCATCGCATATCAGGATCCGAGCATCAGCAAGCAGATGGCGATCGACGCGCTCGAGGCTGCCGGTCGTGTCTGGCGCATCACCTGCAACACGCGAGAGGTCAACGGCGTGCTCGCCGCGGTTCGCGCAGGACTGGGCGTCGCGCCCTTCCCGCGCACGATCATCCCGAACGACCTGGTCAAGGTCACGAACCGGCTCGGGCTGCCGGAGCTCGGTCAGGTGGAATTCAGCCTGCTGTCGAACCCCCGCGCGGCCGCGGAGCCGATCGCGGCGCTCACCCGAGCGATCATGGGCCGCACGCTGCACTGAGTGGCGGAGCCGACTCATCCATCCACCGGTCCCGCGACACCCTCGCGTGACCCGTGCCTAGCTCCGGATGCTCCACCCTGGCGGAGTGTGCAGAAAATGCTCTTCACGAGACGGGCAAGGGTGTTCTGCACACTCGAGGGATCTCGCTCACGGTTTCACGTTGTGCTCGGATGAGCACAGGATGCCGTGCGCATTGCTCATAAGTGGGGCGCGTTCGTATCCTGGAAGGGCTATGAACTCCTCAGACGAACTGCTCGCCGTGCGGGCCGCAGAGCTGTATTACGACGAGGGACGCACGCAGGACGAGATCGGTGCCGCGCTGCACATCACGCGCTGGAAGGTCGGTCGCCTGCTCGCTCAGGCACGTGCAGCCGGCATTGTGCGCATCGAGATCGTGCATCCGCGTGCCCGCCGCGTGCTCGCCGAGCAGGCGGTGAAGAAGCGCTACGGACTGCACGACATCGTCGTCGCGTCCTCGGCCGGTGTCTCCTCGCCGGAAGAACTGCAGCGCCGTGTCGCACAGGCCGCCGCCGACTATCTCGCGGCGATGCGCCCGGCACCGCAGACGCTCGGCGTGAGCTGGGGTCGCACCATGCACGACGTGGCTGCATGCCTGCCGCGCGGATGGGCTCACGGTGTCGGCGTCGTGCAGATCAACGGCGGCCTGAGCCTCACCAAGTACGGGGACACCGCGTCGGCGACTGCGCTCGTGATAGCCCAGAAGGCGGCCGGATCCGCTCACGTGCTGCCGATCCCGGCCATCCTGGAACACACGGCGACCAAGCGCAGCATCGAGCGGGACCGCGCCATTGCCGGAGTCCTCGACCGGGCGGCCCACGCCGAGGCGTACCTGTTCAGCGCCGGCGTCGCCGGTGCGGACTCCGCGCTGGTGCACAGTGGATACCTCACGCCAGCCGAGGTCGACGCCCTGGTCTGCAAGGGGGCGGTGGGCGACGTGATCGGCCGCTTCGTCGGCGCAGACGGCAAGCCCGTCGACGCGGAGCTGGACTCTCGAACTGTTGGCCTCTCTCTTGACCGAATCAAGGCGGCCAAGACGGCGATCGCGGTCGTCGCTGGCGAGGGAAAGCACGAGGTGGCGAGGGCACTGGTCACCAACGGGCTGTGCACCGTGCTCATCACGGACGACCAGACGGCAGCGGCTCTGCTCGACGAGTCCGCCACCTCGAGCCCGGCCCTCGGGAAGGCATCATGACCCTCGACCTCGCCCGCACGGTCGTGGGCACCGAGCTGAGCGAGCGCAGTCTGCGCGGGTTCGTCCTCGGGCTGCCAGGAGTGGATGCCGTCGGCCTCGAACAGCGCGCCGCCGGCCTCGCAACGCGGTCCATCAAGACGACGTCGAAGAAGCGGGCGCTGGATACGATCGTGTCGCTCATCGACCTCACCACGCTCGAGGGGGCGGACACCCCAGGCAAAGTGCGATCCCTTGCGGCCAAGGCGGTGCTGCCGGATCCGTCGGATCCGACGTGCCCGCGCGTCGCGGCCGTGTGCGTGTACGGCGACCTCGTGCCCGTCGCCGTCGAGGCGCTCGGTGCCGCGCACGTGGCATCCGGCGGCACCGTCTCCGTCGCGGCGGTCGCGACGGCCTTCCCCAGCGGGCGGGCATCTCTGAACGTGAAGCTGGCCGACACCGCCGATGCGGTCGCCGGCGGTGCCGACGAGATCGACATGGTCATCGACCGCGGAGCGTTCCTCTCGGGGCGCTTCGGCGAGGTCTTCGACGAGATCGTCGCCGTGAAGGAGGCCTGTCGCAGACCGGACGGAACAAGCGCACACCTCAAGGTGATCCTCGAGACGGGCGAGCTCGCCACCTACGACAACGTGCGCCGGGCATCCTGGCTGGCCATCCTGGCCGGAGCGGATTTCATCAAGACGTCCACCGGAAAGGTGTCGCCGGCCGCGACGCTGCCGGTGACGCTGCTCATGCTCGAAGTAGTGCGGGACTGGCATCGCCTCACCGGCGAACTGGTCGGGGTCAAGCCGGCCGGTGGCATCCGCTCCTCGAAGGACGCTGTCCGCTACCTCGTCACGGTCGCCGAGACCGCCGGTGAACGTTGGCTCGACCCGCACCTGTTCCGTTTCGGCGCCTCCAGCCTCCTCAACGACGTGCTGCTGCAACGCCAGAAGCTGGCGACCGGTCACTACTCCGGTGCCGACTACGTGACCATCGACTAGTGCGCTTTCCCTCGTGAGAAACCCACTGACCGATGCCTTCCTTTTAGCCCGACTGGAGCCTCGATGACCTTCCTCGATTACGCGCCGGCTCCCGAGTCGCGCGCCATCCTCCACCTCAAGCCCTCCTACGGACTCTTCATCGACGGCGAATTCGTCGACGGGCACGGCGAGGCCTTCCGCACGATCTCGCCGGCCTCGGAGGAGACGATCGCGGAGATCTCCACCGCCGACGATCACGATGTCGACCTCGCGGTGCATGCCGCACGGAGTGCGTATGAGCGGGTCTGGTCGAAGCTGAGCGGCGCCGATCGGGGCAAGTATCTGTTCCGGATCGCGCGTCTGGTGCAGGAGCGGGCTCGGGAGCTCGCCGTGGCGGAGAGTCTCGACAACGGCAAGCCGATCAAGGAGAGCCGCGACGTGGACGTTCCGCTCGTCGCCGCCTGGTTCTTCTACTACGCGGGCTGGGCCGACAAGCTGGACTACGCCGGTCTCGGGCCGTCGCCGCGCGCACTGGGCGTCGCGGGGCAGGTCATCCCGTGGAACTTCCCGCTGCTCATGCTGGCGTGGAAGATCGCCCCGGCGCTCGCCGCGGGCAACACGGTCGTTCTGAAGCCGGCGGAGACCACGCCGCTGACGGCCCTGCTCTTCGCCGAGATCGTGCAGCAGGCCGGTCTTCCGGCCGGCGTGGTGAACATCGTGACGGGCGCGGGGGAGACGGGCCGCGCCGTCGTGAACCATCCGGACGTCGACAAGGTCGCGTTCACCGGATCGACGGCCGTCGGCCGCGAGATCGCGCGGTCGATCGCCGGAACGGGCAAGAAGGTCACGCTGGAGCTCGGCGGCAAGGCCGCGAACATCGTCTTCGACGATGCTCCGATCGACCAGGCGATCGAAGGCATCATCAACGGCATCTTCTTCAACCAGGGACACGTCTGCTGTGCCGGGTCCCGCCTGCTCGTCCAGGAGAGCGTGCACGACGAGGTGGTCGACAGGCTGAAGACCCGACTCGGAACGCTGAGGCTCGGCGATCCGCTCGACAAGAACACCGACATCGGCGCGATCAACTCCGCTGAACAGCTGCAGCGCATCCGTGAGCTGAGCGACATCGGCGAGGCGGAGGGCGCCGAGCGCTGGACGGCGGACTGCGCCATCCCCGACAACGGATTCTGGTTCGCACCGACCATCTTCGACAACGTGTCCACCTCCAGCCGCATCGCACGCGAGGAGATCTTCGGCCCCGTGCTGTCGGTGCTCACGTTCCGCACGCCGGACGAGGCCATTGCGAAGGCGAACAACACGCCCTACGGACTCTCCGCCGGCATCTGGACGGACAAGGGCAGCCGCATCCTTGCCGTCGCCGACCGCCTGCGCGCCGGCGTCGTGTGGGCGAACACGTTCAACAGGTTCGACCCGGCATCGCCGTTCGGTGGCTACAAGGAGTCGGGGTACGGGCGTGAGGGCGGTCGACACGGGCTTGCCGCCTATTTGAAGCAGGCGTCATCCGCGCCTCGTGCAACGACCGCGGCCGAGGCGGCGAACTCGTCGAGAGCGGTGGCCTCCTCCGGGGCGAAGGCCGCTGTCGGGTCGGCAGCCGCCGTGACGAAGACGACGCGTCGCACCGAGGCGACGGCATCCGCCCCGAAGACCACCAGAACGAAGGCACCGAGCGCGAAGGCATCCAACGCGAAGGCATCCAGCGCGAAGGCATCCAGCGCGAAGGCATCCAGCCCGAAGAAGGGACCCGTCCAGTGACCCGCCTCGCCGTCCCCAAGACATACAAGCTGTTCATCGGCGGAGCGTTTCCGCGCAGCGAGTCCGGACGCACCTACGAGGTCCTCGCCGCAGACGGCACGTTCCTCGCCAACGCGGCGCAGGCATCCCGCAAGGACGCCAGGGACGCGGTGGTCGCCGCCCGCAAGGCCGTCTCCGGGTGGGCCGGGGCGACCGCGTACAACCGCGGACAGGTGCTCTACCGGGTTGCCGAGCTGCTCGAGGGCAGACGCGAGCAGTTCGTCGAGGAGGTGCGGTCATCCGAGGGGCTTTCCGGACAGGACGCCGCCGCGCAGGTCGACGAGGCCATCGACACGTGGGTCTGGTATGCGGGCTGGGCCGACAAGTTCGCCCAGGTGGCGGGCAACGCGAATCCGGTCGCGGGAGCCTTCTTCAACATCTCCGTTCCTGAGCCGACGGGTGTCGTCGCTGCGATCGCTCCGCAGGGCGGTCTCTCGCTGCTCGGACTCGTCGCCGTCATCGCGCCCATCGTGGTCACCGGCAACGCGGTGGTCGTGGTCGCGGACCAGGAGCATCCGCTCTCGGCCATCTCGTTGGCCGAGGTGCTCGCCACGAGCGATGTGCCGGGCGGTGTGGTCAACGTGCTGACCGGATCCGCCGGCGAGCTCGCGCCGTGGCTGGCCTCGCATGCCGACGTCAACGCGCTCGACCTCACCGGCGCGTCCGAGCTGGACTGGGTGGACCTGCAGATCGCGGCAGCCGACACGCTCAAGCGCGTTCTCCCGCCTGACGGCGGCGCCGTCGACCTTCGCTCGCTGGAGCGCATCGCGGCGTTCACCGAGACGAAGACGGTCTGGCACACCAAGAGCATGCGCTGATCCGGTCCCTCTCGCGGGCCGCGGCGCAGCTCACGCACGCACCGTCCTACCGCTCGCACCACGGCAGGTGGTCCCCGCCGCGCACGCCGTCGCGGTCGGCCTGTCGCACGGTGGGCAGGACTTCGATGTCATCGGCGCGATGACGTCAACCGGTGGCGTGTCGCAACCTTCCGGCGTCAAGATGGATGTCGGGCAGAAGGAGCGACATGTCGGAGACGGCCGGAACGGTATTCGTCGGGGACAGCATCACGGCGGGCGGGCGCTGGGACGAGTGGTTCCCCGAGGATCGCACCCACAACCTCGGGGTGGGCGGCGACACGACGGATGCGGTGATCGCACGCCTCGACGAGGTCATCGCCTTGCAGCCGGAAACGATCGTGCTGCTCATCGGCACGAACGATCTGGCGTGGCGCCGGTCGGCCGAGCACATCGTGCGCAACATCGAGACGATCCTCGTGACCCTGCGCAAGGCACTTCCCGACGCGCAGCTGCTCGTGCAGTCCGTCATGCCGCGTGAGGCCGCCTACGCGGACACGATCAGGGACGTGAACCGTCACCTCTGGCAGTTCGCCTCCACCGTGAGGGCACAGTACCTCGATCTGTGGCCGGTGCTCGCGGGACCGGACGGTGCGATCGATCCGGACTGCTCCGATGACGCGCTGCACCTCACCGAGCGCGGGTACGAGGTCTGGCTGTCCGAGCTGCGCGGAGCGCTCGAGGTGTTGCACGACGTTCCGCCGACGAGCCGTCCGATCCTCCTGCCGAAGGAACACACGCGGCACCGGCACTAGATCCACGCCACGAGCCACGAGCCACGAGCCACGAGCCACGAGCCACGAGCCACGAGCCACGAGCCACGAGCAGAGGTATCGAGAGTATCGGTATCGACCAGGGACCTCGTGCCATGGGCGTTGAACCATGGGGACGCCACGCGGCCGATCGGCGCGTCAGCCGGCCGACGTCAGCTCACGGTCGAAAGCCCTCAGCGCCGACTCGGAGAAGAGCACGAAGCGCACGAGGGCGAGGCCGGGCACGGCATCCGCTCGCTCGAGCACGGTGCGCACGGCGACCCGGGCTGCGTCGTCCATCGGCCACCCGTAGATGCCCGCCGAGACGGCGGGGAACGCCACGGATGCCGCGTCCAGCTCTCCTGCGACCTCCAGCGACCGGGCGTAGGCGCTCACGAGCAGCGCCGTCCGGTCCTCCCGCACGGAGTACACCGGACCGACGGTGTGGATCACGTGCCTGGCGGGCAAGCGGCCGGCCGTCGTGGCGACGGCGTCGCCCGCTGGCAGACCGTCGGGGAAACGCGTCTCGCGCAACACCCTGCACTCGGCGAGGATCTCCGGACCGCCTGCACGATGGATGGCGCCGTCCACACCGCCTCCACCCAGCAGTGCCGGATCCGCCGCGTTGACGACGGCGTCCACGTTCTGCTCGGTGATGTCGCCCAGCACGGTCTCGACGCGAACCGGACCGGCGACCGCGGCGGCCGTCTCAGCTCCTGTTGTTCGAGAGCTCGAAGACGCGCAGCAGCTCCTCGATCGCTCGCTCGCGGTCATCGCCGCCCGCCTCGAACTGTGCGGCCACGTGCGTGCGCAGGTGGTTCTCCACGAGCAGCTTGTTGAGCGATCCGAGCGACTTCTGGATGGCGAGCGACTGCGTCAGGATGTCGACGCAGTAGTCCTCGTTCTCGATCATCTTCTCGAGCCCGCGGAGCTGGCCGGAGAGAATGCGCGTGCGGTGCAGCGCCCGCTTCTTGATGTCCTCGATCACGGTCTCAGGGTAGGCCACCTGCCGTCGATGGCCCGCGGAATCCGGCGACGCTGGCGGCGACTTCGAGACCCCGGAAGGACCTCGTTCGGAGCCCGGTGCGCAGATGAGCACGCGCCCGCTACACAGAGAACGTTTCCCCCGTGCCCCGAAAAGGGGAATACCGACTAGTGCGCTCCCAAAGGGGGACTGCCTCGCGAACAGAGGCTTGCATATCCTCGGCTCAGGTGCTATCCGGATGCAACTTCCGACCCGAAGACGAAGTTGCGTTTCCGGCCTGCGGAAGGTTCCGACCCGAGGGGAAAGTGGGGTGCCCGGGTGCTCAAAAATCTCTCACCGATTGTGTCCGGTGCTCTCCTGCGCGCTCTTGATGAGACCCCGAGTTCGGCATGGATCGCGATCGTGAGCCCCGAGCACGACGCGCCCCACGGCATCCGGGTGGCACATGACTCCGTCGAGGAGGTCGTGACGGCGCTGCTGACGGTCACTCCGCTCGACGACGACGCACCGATCGTGATCGAGGGCGAGCACGATCTCGACGACATCGCCTTCGCGGTCGCCGGTCTGGCAGCGGATGCCGAGGGCCACCGCGTCGAGACGCTCCCCGTTTCCGAGGCGGCGTTCTGCGCCCTTCTGACTGCGAGCAAGGTGACGGTCGTCGTCGACACCGCCGACACCTTCGGATTCCTGCTCTGCAAGGGACGCTGCTGAGCCGACAGGATGTCGTCGACCGGGTTCGCCCAGGCTCGGAACGATGTGCTGATCGGCGGGATCGCGTGAGGCCGTCGGCTCGCGCCGTGCGGCCTAGACTCGAAACTGAGATGTCCCGACCCAACCAAGAACCTTCGTACGCCCGACTCGCCCTGCTGCCGGGGCTTCTTGGCGCCATCATCCTCATCGCCGCGCTCGCACTCGTTGGCGGCGATTGGTACATCTGGGTGCAGTTCGCGGTCGCGATCCTGGCCCTGATCATGTGCGTCTTCGCCGCGCAGGGAAAGGCGTACTGGTGGCTGATCGGGCTCGTGCCGATCGCTGTGGTGTTCAACCCGGTGTGGCCGCTGCCGATCGATGACCTCTGGTTGCGCGTTGTGCACCTGGCGGGCGCCGTGGTGTTCATCGCCGCCGGCATCTCCATCAAGGTTCCGGTCGAGGCGAAGGCCGCCGGTCCGGCCGGCCGGTACGACGGCAAGAAGACGTCGAAGCAGACTGCGCGCGGGGATGGCGCGACACGAGGAAGCAGCACAAGGGGGAAGTGACATGCCGTTCGTGATCAAGCGAGCGTACGATCCCGCATCGCCGGATGACGGGCACAGGGTGCTCGTCGATCGGCTCTGGCCGCGAGGCGTGAGCAAGGAGAAGGCGGATCTCGCGGAGTGGGACAAGGATGTCGCGCCCAGCACCGCCCTCCGCGAATGGTTCGGCCACGACCCGGCGAAGTTCGACGAGTTCAGGGTGCGCTACCTCTCCGAACTGCACGGCAATCCGGAGTTGGATCGGCTGAGGGATCTCGGCGAGTCGGAGCCGGTGACCCTCGTGTACGCGGCCCACGATCCTAAGATCAACCACGCTGTGGTGCTCAAGGACGCGCTCGAAGGGGCCGCCTGACACGTTCGCGGCGCACGATCGACACGCTCGTGAGGTGCTGCTGACCGGGTCGGGCAGCAAGCGGGAGTGACGGCACGCCGTGTCGAGGTGACGAGCGGGCGCCCCGTACCGTAAAATGGGCGTTCGTCGGGGTCCTGGCATCCGCCGGACACGTCTCGTCGGCTGCATCGCAGACGACCTTCGGGCCTGGTTCACGCATTCGAAAGCGGTCCGAACACCCGCATCGGTCTCGTCGCTCGTGGCCTCTCATGGCGCGAGAAGGACGCATGCGGGTGATCGCTTCCGTATCGCCCCGACGGCACATCCACGAGTGCCCGTGTCTCACGGGCCCTCACGCACAGGAGGATCATGCCGCACACCGGCGATCGCACCGCTCAGGTTTCCCGTCGTTCCGGCGCCCGCCACTCGAACAACGACGGTCTCATCCCCGTCCTCGCACGCCGCGTGCGCGAGGTCGAGGCCAAGGCGACGACGGGCAAGAAGCTCGGACCGACCAACCGCACGAAGTTCCAGGTCATCGCGCTGCTCATGCGCGAGGAGCGCGCCCGCGCCAAGTCGGACCCCGCACTCAGCGACTCAGCTCGCGCAGAGCAGCTCAAGCGCCTCGACGGCATCGCCACGATCCTGGCGAAGACCGCCGCTCGCGACACCTCGCTCATCGCCCTGCTGGAGTCCACGGCACCGCCGAGCGCTGCGGCGCAGAAGATGCGCAGGGACTGGCTGCTCGAATCGGGCGCCGAACTCGAGCCCGACGACCTCATCATCACGACGGAGGCGCCGAAGCCGAAACAGGAGGTGCTGCTGTCGCCGGAGCTGGCGCAGAAGCAGGTCGTCCCGCAGTCCGTTCGGGCGCGTCAGCTCTCCAACCCGTTCCTCGCCCCGGATTTCGCTCTCGCGCAGCACTCGGCTCCCGCCCCACGTCGACGGCTCGACTCGTGGGAACTGCTGGGACCGTTGTTCAAGTCGTTCGAGTACGGATCCGGCAAGGCGGCCAGCATGGAGCTTCCGCCTGCCCCCAAGCTGGATCGCTATTCGCCTCAGGGCATGGAGCTCATGAAGCACCAGGCCAGGTTCATCGAATCCGTGCGGCTCGGGCACCGCTCGTTCCTACTCGCCGACGAGCCTGGACTCGGCAAGACGGCGCAGTCGGTGCTGGCGGCATCCGTCGCGGGTGCGTATCCGCTTCTCGCCGTGGTGCCGAACGTCGTGAAGATGAACTGGGCGCGTGAGGTCGAGCGGTGGACGCCGCACCGTCGTGCAACAGTCATCCACGGCGACGGAGAAGGACTCGACGCCTTCGCCGACATCGTGATCGTGAACTACGAGGTGCTCGACCGGCACCTGTCATGGCTCTCCGAGCTCGGATTCCGCGGCATGGTCGTCGACGAGGCCCACTTCATCAAGAACCTGCACTCGCAGCGCTCGCGGTACGTGCTCGGGCTCGCCGACGCCATCCGCCACTCCGTCGCGAATCCGCTGATGGTCGCGCTCACCGGTACGCCGCTGATCAACGACATCGACGACTTCAGGGCCATCTGGCAGTTCCTCGGCTGGATCGACGGATCCAAGCCCACCGCCGAGCTCATGGAGCGCCTCGACGAGACCGAGCTGACCCCAGCAGATCCCGGTTTCTACACGGCGGCGCGCGAGGCCGTCATCGACATGGGAATCGTGCGTCGCAAGAAGATCGACGTGGCGGCCGACCTTCCCTCCCGTCGCGTGGTCGATCTGCCCGTCGAGCTCGACGACGAGCTCGGACGCTCCATCAAGGCGGCCGAGCGCGAGCTGGCTGCGCGACTCGTGCAGAGGTTCCGCCGGGCTCAGGAGGCCGGCGTCGGCGACTCCTATGCCGGCGACGACGACGAGCGCCGCGAGCACCTCATCCGCATGGTCGCGCACGCCGAGCTCGAGGAATCGAAGGGCCAGAAGTCGGGCGAGAACGTCTTCACCATGGTGCGCAAGATCGGCCAGGCGAAGGCGGCGCTGGCGGCCGACTACGCCGCACAGCTGGCGCGTTCCGTCGGCAAGGTCGTGTTCTTCGCCAAGCACATCGACGTCATGGACCAGGCGGAGGAGGCGTTCGCGTCGCGCGAGCTGCGCTCGGTGTCCATCCGCGGCGACCAGACGGCACTGTCCAGGCAGCGTGAGATCGACGCGTTCAACAACGACCCTGGTGTCTCGGTGGCGGTGTGCTCGCTGACGGCGGCAGGCGTCGGACTCAACCTGCAGGCCGCCTCCAACGTGGTGCTCGCCGAGCTCAGCTGGACAGCGGCTGAGCAGACGCAGGCGATCGACCGCGTGCACCGCATCGGCCAGGAGGAGCCGGTGACGGCGTGGCGCATCATCGCGGCGCAGACCATCGACTCGAAGATCGCCGAGCTCATCGACTCGAAGCAGTCACTGGCTCTGCGCGCCCTGGACGGCGTGGACATCGAGCCGGGATCCGCTGATTCGGTGCAGCTGGATGCCCTCATCTCGTTGCTGCGGGATGCGCTCGACGCCTAGGGGTCAGACGTCGTCTTCGCCCGGCTCGTCGTCGAAGACGACGATGCGATCCTCGTCGGGGAACCCGTCGTCGTCGAGATCGTCGACGGGACGCTCGTCCTCATCGGCCAGGCCTTCGACCTCGTCGACCTCCGGCTCGTAGTCGCCGTCCTGAGCGGCGGCGAACTCGTCGAAGTCCGCATCCGAATCGTCGTGCCGTGCCTCGCTGTGCTCGGTCATGCTGCCAGGGTAGCCCCGCTCCGCGGCGCTGCCCAGGGTCTCGGCGAAGGGCGATCATCGCGCCCGGATGCCGATGCTCGGGCGACCGTCGAGTCGTCGCCTACGCGGTACCTGCGCAAGACTGGAGCGATGACGAAGCACGGAACCTCCACGATCGAGATCGAGCGCAAGTACGACGTGACCGAGACGGCGGGGGAGCCGCGCTTCGTCGGCGTCGGGCCGATCGCGGTCGTCGAGGCGCCGGAGATCCGTGAGCTGGATGCCGTGTACTACGACACCGCGGATCTCGCCCTCGCGCACGCGCGCGTGGCCCTTCGTCGCCGCGAGGGCGGCACGGACGCGGGGTGGCACATCAAGCGCGATGCCGGAGAGGGCAGGCTCGAGCAGCACTGGGCGCTCGGTGAGCGCGAGACCGCCCAAGGGACGGCATCCGTACCCGAGCAGCTGCGCGAGGCGGTTCGCGAGCTGGTCGGCGACGCGGAACTCACGCCCATTGCCCGCGTTCGCAACCATCGGGTCGTGTCGCGGTTGCTGGACGCTGCGGGATATCCGGTTGCGGAGTACTGCGACGACCACGTCACGGGGCAGAACCTCCTGACCGGCGGAAGCGAGACGTGGCGCGAGTGGGAGGTCGAGCTCTCGGCGGCCGCGCCGGACAGCCGCAAGGCGCGTGGCGAGTTGCTCGACGGACTCGAAGCGGTGGTCGTTGCCGCCGGCGGGCATCCGTCGGCCAGCTCCTCGAAGCTCGAGCGCGCGCTGCGCGCGAACTGACCTTCGCCGCGACGGGCAGGGCGCTGCCTCCCGGATGACCGTTTTGGAGCGGACCCGCGGCATCCGGCATGATCATTGACGTATCGGCCGATACAGCGGCGTATCGACGTGCAAACAGACGTCATTCCTGTATGTGCGAAAGAGGCGCGTAATGAAGATCGGTATCCTCACCTCCGGTGGAGACTGTCCGGGGCTGAACGCCGTCATCCGCGGGGCGGTGCTCAAGGGCGATCGCGTCTACGGCGACGAGTTCGTCGGATTCAAGTACGGATGGCGCGGCGTCGTCGACGCCGACATCGTGCCGCTCGACCGGCACAGCGTGCGCGGCCTGTCCCGTCAGGGCGGCACCATCCTCGGATCCAGTCGCACCAACCCGTTCGAGGGCGAGCACGGCGGGCCGGAGAAGATCCAGCGGATGATGGACGAGAACGGCATCGACGCCATGATCGCCATCGGCGGCGAGGGAACGCTCACCGCGGCTCGCCGGCTGGTGGACGAGGGCGGCATCAACGTCATCGGCGTGCCCAAGACCATCGACAACGACCTGGCCGCCACCGACTACTCGTTCGGATTCGACACAGCCGTCGAGATCGCGACGGAGGCCATCGACCGGTTGCGCACGACCGCGGAATCCCACCAGCGCTGCATGATCGTGGAGGTCATGGGACGCCACGTGGGATGGATCGCCCTGCACTCCGGCATGGCGGCCGGCGCGCACGCCATCCTCATCCCCGAGCACCCGCAGTCGATCGACCAGATCTGCGCGTGGGTGGAGCACGTGCGCGACCGCGGGCGAGCTCCCGTCGTGGTCGTGTCGGAGGGCTTCCACCTCGACACCATGGAAGAGGCCCACTCGCACAAGGGTCTCGACGCGTTCAACCGTCCCCGCCTCGGCGGCATCGGAGAGTTGCTCGCCCCGATGATCGAGGAGCGCACCGGCATCGAGTCGCGTGCGACGGTCATCGGCCACATCCAGCGTGGGGGCGTGCCCAGCGCGTACGACCGCGTGCTGGCCACGCGCCTCGGCATGGCGGCCGTTGACGCGGCGCAGACCGAGCAGTGGGGTTCGATGGTGTCGCTGAAGGGCACGGATGTCGAGATCGTCTCGATCGCGGAGGCCACCGTCGGGCTGAACACCGTCCCCGACTACCGCTACGAGGAAGCCGCACTGCTCTTCGGGTGACCCGGCCGGGGCACGCGCCACGGGGCACCGGCCCAGGAGCAGGTGCCAGGGCGCACTGACGCCGGATCACTGAGCACGAACACCGAGCCGGAAACCGAGACATGACTGACGACACCCGAGGCCCGGGGACGTGGCGCGCGCCCGTCGCCGCGCTCGCGAACGATGACGCCCGAACGGTCTACGCGCGACTCACGGCAGGGATGACGGGATCCGACGCCCAGACCGGCCTGCCGACCTCGAAGTGGGAGCGCGCGCTGCAGACGCTCGCCCGTGGTGGGCTCGTCGCCTTCGATGAGGCGTCGGGTGAGCCCGTGCCCCTTGCGCCGTTCGCCGGGATACTGGCGGCGAACCCCGTCGAGTCCGCCACCGGGGTGGACAAGTTCCTGCGGGGCGGCCGGATCGATCGGTATCCGATGTCGGCGGGCGAGCGCCACGCGCTGCTCCTGTATGTGGCAGAACGCGCGTTCCGACCCACCGAGGAGCTGACCGAGGCCCAGGTGAACGAGCGGCTGCGGGTCTTCACCGAAGACCATGTGACGCTGCGGCGGTATCTCGTGGATGCCGGCATCCTGGAACGCTCCCGCTCCGGCGGCTCGTATGCGCTCAGCGCGCTCCGGAACCAGCCGCTCTGACGGTCGGCCGGTGGTCGCGGCGGGCTGTCGAATCCGGTGGTCGCCGCGCTGCTCGGCACATGCGTCGCATTGGTCGGCGCCGTGATCGGCTGGTATCTGATCGACAAGATCGGGCGCAGGCCGCTCCTCATCATCCCCATGTTCGCAACCGGCATCTGCCTCACCCTCGTCGCGCTCGGCACTGTGCTGAATCTCCCGGCGGCCGTCACGGTCGTCTGCTTCTTCGGGTACCTGCTGTTCTACGGATCGATGAGCATTCTCTGCGGCGTCTACCCACTGGAGGTCTTCCCGACACCGGTGCGCACGTCCGGTCTCGGTCTCGCGTCCGGCTTCTCACGGATCGGCGCCGCCCTCGCGACGTTCCTCACTCCGATCGGGTTCGCACAACTCGGTTTGGGTCCGGTGCTGATCGTGTTCGCGGGCGTCTGCTTCCTGGGCGGGGTCGTATCGCTCGTGATGGCGCCCGAGACGGCCAGGAAGTCGCTGACTGAGACGGGCGCCGCCCACGTGGAGAACGCGAGGGGCCTGCCCGAGGCCGAGCGCGAGTCCGTCGCGCAGCACTGACGAACGGATCCTGGCCCGGCGACGTCGGGCCAGGATCACGGATGTACCGAGTGCTCGTCAGACGGTCGCAGGGCGGCTCCTCACTCGCGCCGGTCGAGCACGTCGAGCAGCCACGCGAGTTCGAACGCCCGCTCGCGCCACGAGTTGTAGCGCCCGCTGACGCCGCCGTGTCCGGCCGACATCTCCGTCTTCAGCAGCACGGGTGCTCCGGCCGCTCGCAAGCGCGCCACCCACTTCGCGGGCTCCACGTAGAGAACGCGGGTGTCGTTCAGGCTGGTCACCGCGAGGATGCGCGGGTAGGCACGGGCATCCGCCGGCACGTTCTCGTACGGCGTGTACGACTTCATGTAGTCGTACACCGCCTTCTCGTGCAACGGGTCGCCCCACTCGTCCCACTCGATGACCGTCAGCGGCAGGTCGGGATCCAGGATGCTCGTCAACGCGTCCACGAACGGCACGTCGGCCAGGATGCCCGCGAAGAGCTCCGGCGCGAGGTTCGCGACGGCCCCCATGAGCAGCCCTCCCGCGCTGCCGCCCTCGGCCACGAGACGATCGGGTGTCGTCCATCCGGCGTCGACCAGATGCTTGGCGCACGCGACGAAGTCGGTGAACGTGTTGCGCTTGTTCGTGAGCTTGCCGTCCTCGTACCAGTGGCGACCGAGCTCACCGCCGCCGCGCACGTGCGCGATCGCGAAGACGACGCCGCGGTCCAGCAGAGAGAGGCGGGCGATGGAGACAGCCGGGTCGATGCTGTGCTCGTACGATCCGTATCCGTAGAGCTCGAGGGGAGCGGGAGTTCCAGGGGTGACCAGGTCGCGCCGGAACACCAGGGAGATAGGCACCAGCGTTCCGTCGCCGGCCGTCGCCCACTCGCGGCGCTGCTCGTAGGCATCCGGGTCGTAGCCGCCGAGGATCGGCTGCCGCTTCAGCAGTCTCAGCTCGTCCGCGCCCGGTTCGGCTCCGGGAAGCCAGTCGTACACGGTCGACGGCGTGACGAGGGATCCGTATCCGAGCCGCACGGTGGGCTGTGTCCACTCGGGGTTGCCCGCCGTGCCCACCGTGAAGATCGGCTCGTCGAAATCGAGTTCGCGAAGGTCGCCGTATCCGTCATCCGTCAGCGGCAGCACGGCCACCCGAGTGAGGCCCTCTCGGCGGAACTCGACGACGATCCTGGACGCGAACGCGTCAACGGACTCGAGACGGCGGCCCGAGAGGTGCGGCAGCACGATGCGGCGGGCGCCCTGCGGGTCGGATGCCGCGACATCCGCCAGCTCGAAATCCTCGGCCTGGTCGTTGTGCACGATGAGCAGCCGGTCCTCGCCCGCGACGACCGCGTGCTCCACGTCGTACTCGACGCCTTCGCGGCGCGGCCACACGACGATCGGCTCAGCGGTCGGATCGGATGCCGGGATCAGCCGCGACTCGCTCGTGATGGACGAGCCGATGCCGATCTCGATGAATCCACGGCTGCGCATGACGCCGACGCCCACCCAGTACCGCTCGTCGGGCTCGTGATGCACCACCACGTCATCGGATGCCGCGGTGCCGAGTTCGTGGCGCCAGATCGTGTCAGGGCGCCACGCGTCGTCGACCGTCGCATAGAAGGCGTACCGGCCGTCGGGAGAGAGCACGGCGCCGGCCGACGTGTTCGGCACCTCGTCGTCCAGGTCGGCGCCTGTCGCGAGCTCGCGCACCCTGAGCGTGTACCTCTCGTCGCCGACCGTGTCGGTGGCGTAGAGCAACCTGGACCCGTCGGCGCCGACGTCGAACGTGCCCAGCCGGAAGAACTCATGGCCTTCCGCCTCCGCATTCGCATCGAACAGCACCTGTTCGCCCGGCAGCGCGGGGGTGCCGGCGTCGACCTCGGCGACCACCGGCGGCGTCCAGTCGTCGGCGGCCGCGATCGGGGCGCGGCACTGCACGCCGTACTGCCTGCCCTCGAACGACCGCGAGTAGTACCACCAGCCGCCTTCGCGCACCGGCACCGAAAGGTCGGTCTCCTGCGTGCGGGAACGGATCTCCTCGAAGATCCGTTCCCGCAGCGGCGCCAGGTGAGCGGTCTGCTCGTCGGTGTAGGCGTTCTCCGCGGTCAGATGCGCGATCACCTCCGGATCGTCCTTGTCGCGCAGCCACTCGTACGGATCCTCGACACTGTCGCCGTGGTGGGTGCGCGTGAACGGCACCCGCTTCGCGACGGGCGGAGTGGCGGACGCCGGTGCGTCGGTCGGCGGAACGGCGGGATCGACGACGTCGGACGAGGCGGAAGACTCTGGCATGGTCTCAACGCTACCGACCCGGATCCGTCAGCTGGGTGCCGGCGGCGCCATCGTAAGCTGCGCGGGCTCGGTAGCGTTGAGGCCATGAGCATTCCGCAGTATGACCTGAGCGACGGCACGACCATCCCGGCCACCGGATTCGGCACGTATCCGCTGCGCGGCGACGAGGGAGCGAAGGCCGTCGCCGGCGCCATCGGTGTCGGCTATCGACTCCTGGACACCGCCGTCAACTACCGCAACGAGGACGCCGTCGGACGCGGCATGCGGGCATCAGGCGTCGATCGCTCCGAGCTCATCGTGCAGACGAAGATCCCCGGTCGCCACCACGGATTCGACGAGACCCTGAAGTCGTTCGAGGAGTCGCGCAGGGCACTCGGCGTCGACACCATCGACGTGTACCTCATCCACTGGCCGAACCCGAGCGTCGACAAGTACGTCGACACGTTCAAGGCGATGATCGAGCTGCGCGATCGCGGCCTCGTGCGCACGATCGGCGTCTCGAACTTCACCGAGGAGTTCCTCACCCGCCTGCAGCGGGAGACTGGCGAGCTGCCGGCCGTGAACCAGGTGGAGCTGCATCCGTACTTCCCGCAGGAGCGGCTGCGCGCGTTCCACGCCGAGCACGGCATCGTCACCGAGGCGTGGAGCCCGCTCGGCAAGAACTCGCCCGTGCTCTCGGAGAAGGCGATCACCGATGCTGCGCACGTCCACGGTGTCACTCCCGCCCAGGTCGTGCTGCGCTGGCACGTGCAGCTCGGTTCCGTCGCCCTGCCGAAGTCGAGTTCGACGCAGCGGCAGCGAGAGAACTTCGACATCTTCGGCTTCACGCTCAGCGACGACGAGATGGCTGCGATCACCGCGCTCGGCACGCCGGACGGCCGCCTGTTCGGCGGCGACCCGAACCACCACGAGGAGCAGTAGTCTCGCGAACGGGCGTCGGATGTCGCATCCGGATCCGTCGGACGCGCACAGCGGGACGACGCCGACGTCCAGCGCACACGAGGAGTCGAGCATGACGGACCACGGCCAGCCGAACGCCGAGAACCTGTCGCAAGCCGCAGCCCCGGAAGCCGCAGCGCGGGGAATCCCAGCGCCGGAAACCACCGAGGACATCGCCCGAATGTTCGACGAGCGTGCGCCCAGCTACGACGAGTCGACATTCCATCGCGCCCTCGCCGCCGAGACGGTGCGCTTCGCGCTGACGGATGACGCGACCGACGCGCACACCATCCCAGAGGTCCACAGCGTGCTCGACATCGCGACGGGCACCGGCCTGGTGCTCAGGGCGCTGCCGTCGACCGTGGAGCGTCGCTCCGGCGTCGACATCTCCGCCGGGATGCTCGCCGTCGCCCGCGCTGAGCTCCCGGACGCGGACCTCGTGCAGACGGATGCGTCGAGTCCGCTGCCGTTCGCGGCCGGATCCTTCGAGCTGATCACGTGTGTGACGGCGTTCCACCTCATGGCGAGCCCGCCGGATGCCCTCCGCAGCTGGCGCGGTCTCCTCGCGCCCGGCGGGCGCGTGGTGGTGGCGGTCTTCCGCACGGATGCCGCCGACGAGATCCCGGAGGTCGCCGCCGCCATCGCGCGTGGGGCCGAGCGTCGGGCCCACGGGGCCCACGATCATCTGCACCGCCGCACCGGGACCCCGAGTGCTCTCGGCGCGATCGCCGAAATGGCCGGTTTCCGGCTGACCCGCTCCGAGACCTGGGTGCTGCCCGATCCGTTCCACGTGTGCCTCATCGCTGAGCTGGTGCCTGCGGACTGACAGACCCGACGGATGCCGCAGGCGAAGCATCCGCGACACCGAACGGCCCAGCAGGATCCGTCCACCCGCCAGGGGGACAAGCGCATAATGGCGGGATGATCACGACCCAGCTGGCACGCGAGCTCAAGGATCATGGCCTGGTGTGGCATCCGTCGTCGGGCGACGTGTTCGCGATCGATTCCGGCGAGTTCGACGGCGAGACGTTCACCGTCAGCGACATGACGATCGAGGCGCACGAGTTCGACACCGGCACCATCCTGGGCTTCAACGGCACGACCGAGTGGGCGCTGGATTCGGTCGCGCTGGACAGCGCGCTCTGGCTGCCGCGCGAGGATCAGCTGCGCAGCCTGCTCGGTGGAACGTTCGCGTCGCTCAGCCGCACCGAGACCGGCGGGTTCGTCGTCGAGACGACGCGCGACGGCATCCGCTCCAGGTTCGAGGCGACGGATGCCGAGACCGCCTACGCCCTGGCAGCGCTCGCCCTCATCGGACAGGCGACGGAAGCCACTGCCTGAGCAGAAGGCTCGAGCCGGCGGTCGCGCCCTTGCGACCTATCGGCCCGGCGGCAGCTCAGTCGTGCGCGAGCGTGACGCGGGTGATCTGGTCGATGCTCGTGCATCCCGCCAGCGCCATGGTGATGTCGAACTCGGCGAGGATGTTGCGCAGCACCTCCCTTGCGCCGGCCTCGCCTCCCGCGGCCAGCCCGTAGACGTAAGGCCGTCCGATCCCGACGGCGGATGCTCCGAGCGCGAGCGCGACGAACACGTCCGCTCCCGCGCGCACCCCGCTGTCGAACAGCACGGGGACACGACCGGAGACGACGTCCACGATGTCCGGCAGGGCATCCAGCGCGCCGATCGCGCCGTCGACCTGACGTCCGCCGTGATTCGACACGACGAGGCCGTCGACGCCGGAATCAAGGGCCGCCCTCGCGTCGTCCGGATGCAGCACGCCCTTGAGCACGATGGGCAGGCTCGTGATGGAGCGGAGCCATGCCAGATCCGACCAGGTGAGCGTCGGATCGGCGAACAGGTCGAGGAACGTCTCGACGGCGGCACGGGGGACGGGCGAACGCAGGTTGTGCGCGAGTGGACCGGGCGTACGCGACGACATCTCGACGAGCGTGCGCACCGCCTGCGGCGTGACCTTCGGGCGTGGACGCGGCTCGGCCGCGGCGATCCGCTCGTTCACGAGACGCATGAACACCGGATCGCTGGTGTACTGGGCGATGCCGCGGCCACGCGCGAACGGGAGGAAGCCGAGGTCGAGGTCCCGCGGACGCCAGCCGAGCAGGTGCGTGTCGAGCGTGACGAGCAGCGCCTCGCATCCGCTCGCCTCAGCGCGGCGCAGGAGGCTCTCGGTGAGCTCACGCGACGAGCTCCAGTAGAGCTGGTACCACGCGTCGGCGCCGGGGATCGCGGAGGTCACCCGTTCCATAGGCGTCGACGCCTGCGTGGAGAGCGCGACAGGGATGCCGAGGCTCGCGCCGGCTCGCGCGGCGCCCGTGTCGGCGTCCGGATGCGCCAGGTCGAGCACGCCGATCGGCGCGACGTACAGCGGCGTCGCGCGGCGCTTGCCGAACAGGTCGATGGTGAGGTCGCGGGTTCCGACGTCCTTCAGGACGCGGGGGACGATCCTGTGCTTGCCGAATGCACGGCGGTTGGCGGTCGCCGTTGTCTCGAGGCCCGCGGATCCGGCCACGTAGGCGAACCCCTCCTTCGACATGGCGCGCCTCGCCGCCTTCACCAGGCGCGGATGGGAGACCGGCACCCGCGGCATCCGCCCGACGACGCCGTCGAGGTAGATCTCGGTCTGCCGAGCACGGCCGGGTGACTCCGTCATGCCATCAACTTACGTGCACGTGGGGGCGCCGCCTCGTGTCGGGTTCGGTCTCGCGCAGCACTTCGCGTGTGACGGGTGCCACCTCGCCCGTGCCGGTGACGAGGAACCGCAGCATGTTCGAGACGGGGTTGCCCTCCGTCCACTCGAAGTAGACCTCGGGTACCACCCCTGTCTCGTCGCGGATCTGCAGCAATACGGCGGCGATCGTGTTGGGCACGTTCGCGCTCGTGACCTGCAGTACGCGGTAGCCGTGTTTGGCGATGCCGACGACCTCGAGATCCTCCTCGAAGTCGGAGGAATCGCGCGGGAGCACCTCCAGGAAGATGATGGGAGACCCCTGCGGGATGTGGGCGAAGCGTCGCTCGTCCTTGCTCTTCTGCGCGTACTCCTGCACGGTGTCGACATCGGGCTCGTGCGAGACGATCCGGATCGTCCCGAACTCCTCGGCGTCTTCGGAGACGAATCCAGCCGCCGTGAGGTTCAGGCGCACCGACGTCGCGCGCAGCTGGAACGACCGGCGCACGCGCGAGAGGATCGAGACCAGGATGATCCCGAGGATGAACCAGGCCGCGATCCGCACGCCGTCTGGCCGCTCGACGATGTTGTCGATGGTCGTGTAGACGAACACGGCAGCTATCACGGAGAAGGCGATCAGGCGCCAGCGCTGCCGCTTACGCCACGCGGAGAGCGCCACCGCGACGGCAGCCGACGTGATGAGCACCAGCACGCCTGTCGCGTAGGCACCGCCCTGGCGATCGACGCTGGCGTCGAAGATCCACGTGATGAGGAAGGCGATGAGCGTGAAGACGACGACGAGCGGACGGATGGCGCGCGCCCACTGCGGCGCCATCCCGTAGCGAGGCAGGTAGCGCGGCACCAGGTTGAGCAGACCGGCCATCGCTGAGGCGCCGGCGAACCACAGGATGGCGATGGTCGAGATGTCGTAGACGGTGCCGAACACCGGTCCCAGGTATTCGTGGGCCAGGAAGGCCAGGGCGCGGCCGTTCGCGGCTCCTCCCGGCTGGAACTCCTTCTGCGGAATGAGGATGGTCGTCGCGAAGCTCGACGTGATGAGGAAGCAGCTCATGATGATGGCGGCGGTGGTGAGCAGTCGTCCGGCACCACGGATCCGCCCCGCCGGCTTGTCCGGCGTGTCCGTCGGATCGCCCGTGATCTGGGGCATGACGGCGACGCCGGTCTCGAATCCGGACAGGCCGAGCGCGAGCTTCGGGAACACCAGCAACGCGATGCCCACCACAAGCAACGGATCACCATGGGATGCCGTGAGCGCCGTCCACCAGTCCGTCACCGTCATCGGACGCTCGACCACCTGACCGAGCGCCACGGCGACGACCACCACGTTGAGCGCCAGGTAGACCCCGACGAGCACCGTCGCCACGCCGATCGCCTCGGAGAAGCCCATCAGGAAGACGGCGCCGAGCAGGACGATCAGGATGAGCGTCACCGGCACATTGCCGCCGTGCATCCACGCCGGAGCCAGCGGGTTCTCGATGGCGTGCGCCGCGCCGTCCGCAGCGGACAGCGTGATGGTGATCATGAAGTCGGTGGCCGCGAATCCGAGCAGCACGAGCACGAAGAGCTTGCCGGCCCACCACGGCAGAAGCCGTTCGAGCATCGCGATCGAGCCGGATCCGCGGAAGCTCTCCTTCGCCACACGCCGGTACACCGGAAGCGCGCCGAGAAGGGTGAGCGCGACGAGCACGATCGTGGCCAGCGGTGAGATGAGACCGGCGGCAAGCGCCGCGATGCCCGGCTGGTATCCGAGGGTCGAGAAGTAGTCGAGACCGGTGAGACACATGACCCGCCACCACGAGTGGGTCTCCTCAGCCGACTCGGCATGGGGGCCCTGGCTGGGTGCTGCCATGCCCTGCAGGAACCAGGTCCGGAACCGGCCAGGCGGCTGTGCAGTTGCGGTCACTCGGCCAGAGTAAGCGCCGCGTGCCTGTGCGGATGCCGCGCCCCGCGCCCTCTCGGCACTGTCACGCCTCAGGGTTCGCAAAGGTTCACCCAAGGTTCCACGTGGGTACGGGCATCCGCCGGCAGTCGAAGCCCTGTCGAGCCCCCGTCGAGTTGACCCGCTCACCGCCACATGTGACGATCGACTGAGGTCTTAACGCACGGCGTCTGACGGGTGAATTCCCGGATGCGTCACTCGGGTGCATTCCGAGGCGCGCGGGCCGCAACCGTGCCCCTTCCTCGAGAAAGACGTCGGTGGAGTTCACCCTGATCGTCGTGCTGGTGATCGTGCTGGCACTCTTCTTCGATTTCACCAACGGCTTCCACGACACCGCGAACGCGATGGCGACGCCGATCGCCACCGGCGCGATGAAACCGAAGATCGCCGTCGCGCTCGCCGCAGTGCTCAACCTGGTCGGCGCCTTCCTGTCCACCGAGGTGGCGAAGACCATCTCGAGCGGTCTCATCAAGGAGGGTGACGGCGGTGTGCAGATCACGCCGACGATGATCTTCGCGGGACTCGTCGGCGCCATCATCTGGAACCTCGTCACCTGGTTGTTCGGGCTGCCTTCGTCGTCGAGCCACGCGTTGTTCGGCGGACTGATCGGCGCCGCCATCGTCGGTGCCGGATTCGCGTCCGTCGACTACGTGGTGCTGCTCGACAAGGTGATCCTGCCCGCGCTGCTGTCGCCCGTGATCGCCGGATTCGTCGCGTTCTGCGCCACGCGCCTCGCCTATGCGATCACGCGCCGGTACGACAATCTTCCGGACGGCCGAGCCGGATTCCGCTTCGCCCAGATCTTCTCGTCCTCGCTCGTCGCACTGGCGCACGGAACGAACGACGCGCAGAAGACCATGGGCGTCATCACGCTCGTGCTCATCTCCGCAGGGGCGCTCGCGCCCGGATCGAATCCTCCGATCGTCGTCATCGCGGCGTGCGCCCTGGCCATCGCGATCGGCACGTACACGGGCGGATGGCGCATCATCCGCACGCTCGGCAAGGGCCTCACGGACGTAAAGCCCGCCCAGGGCTTCGCGGCCGAGACCAGCACGGCGGCGACCATCCTGGCCTCATCACACCTCGGATTCGCGCTGTCGACCACGCAGGTGGCATCCGGCTCCGTGATCGGATCGGGTCTCGGGCGCCGAGGCTCCAGCGTGCGCTGGGGGACGGCCGGCCGCATCGGCCTCGGCTGGCTGATGACGCTTCCGGCGGCCGCGATCGTGGGCGCCATCACCGCCTTCATCGGTCTCCTCGGCCCGCTCGGTGTCGTGATCGACCTCGTGGTCGCTGTGGCGGTCATCGTGCTGATCTTCGTTCTCTCCCGACGCAACAACGTGCACGCGCACAACGCCTTCGAGGGCGTCAGCGAGGTCGCGGAGTCCGGCCGCGTGGTCAAGATCCGCAAGGTCAAGCCGAAGGACGCGAGACGGAGCGCAGCATGATCGACTGGGTCGCCTTCCTCCTCGTCGCCGGCGCAGCGCTGCTGTCGGCCTGCATCGTCGTCTCGCTGTACGCGCTGGGACTGCGGATGCTGTCCACGGCCGGAAAGGCGCCGAACGTCACCCCCGCCGAGTTCACCGACGCGATCACGATCATCACGCCGACCGAGGCGGCTGCGGAGGCCAAGCGCATCAGGAAGGCGGCGAAGCGCAGCCCGCTGACGCCGCTGCAGAAGCGCCTGGCGCTCATCGTCGCCTACGCGTGTTTCGTGCTGTGCGGCGCGGTCGTGCTCTACGGCATCTACCTCATCGTCCCGGCCCTCCACCAGTAGCCGCAGCGCCGCCTCCTCCCGAGGGTGCCCGTTTCTCCTCCCGAGGGTGCCTGTTCCTCCTCGCGAGAGTGTCCTGTTCTCTTCCCGAGAGTGCCTCTCTTCCCGAGAGTGCCCGTTTCTCCTTGCGAGGGTGCGCGTTTCTCCCGCTCAGTCGGTGCCGCGCCAGCGTCCGATCGCGTTCATCAGGTGGTAGATCACGATGGCGGCGACGGTGCCGAGCACGATGCCGCCGAGCTGGATGCCGCTCTTCGGGTTGCCGATGACCCACGTCAGGTTGCCAACGCCGATCACCAGGGCGACGGCCGCGGTGAACTGGTTCTTCGGCTTGGAGAAGTCCACGTGGTTGTCGAGCCAGATCTTGATGCCCACGACGCCGATGAGGCCGTACAGTGCGAGCGTCGCTCCGCCGAGCACGCCGGCGGGAATGGTGTTCAGCACGGCGCCGACCTTGGGTGAGAGGCCGAGCACTACGGCGACGATTCCGGCCACCCAGTACGCGGCCGTCGAGTACACCTTGGTCGCCGCCATCACGCCGATGTTCTCGCCGTACGTGGTCGTGCCGGAACCGCCGAAGAACCCGGCGAGGGTTGTTGCCAGACCGTCGGCGAAGAGCGCCCGTCCGGTGAGCACGTTGACATCCTTGCCTGTCATCTGCGCCACGGCGCGGATGTGCCCGACGTTCTCGGCGATGAGCACGAGCACGACGGGGAGGAAGACGGGCAGGAGTCCCCAGAGTGCGGCATCCGCGAAGGGATTCGCCGGGAGCGAGAACGTGGGCAGGCCGATCCAGGCGGCCTTGGCGACGGGCGCGAAGTCGACCTCGCCGAGCAGCACCGCGGCGAGGTAGCCCACGACGACGCCGACGAAGATCGACATGCGCCCGAGCATCCCGCGGAAGATGACGGTGCACAGGATGATCACGGCCAGCGTGATGATCGCCACGAGCGGTGACGTGCTGAAGTTGGTGACCGCGGTCGGTGCCAGGTTGAAACCGATGAGCGCCACGATCGCGCCGGCGACGATCGGCGGCATGAGCGCGTCGATCCACCCGGTTCCGGTCAGCATGACGATGGCGCCGACGATGGCGAGCAGGATGCCGACGGCCAGGATCCCGAACAGCGCCCCACCCATTCCGTGGCTCGCGGTCGCCGCCGTGATGGGCGCGATGAACGCGAACGAGGATCCCAGGTAGCTGGGCAGCCTGTTGCGCGTGATCAACAGGAATCCGATGGTCCCGATGCCGGAGAACAGCAGCGTGGTGGACGGCGGGAAGTGCGTGAGCAGCGGCACCAGGAACGTCGCACCGAACATCGCGACCACGTGCTGCGCGCCGATGCCGATCGTGCGTGGCCAGGTGAGCCGTTCGTCCGGCGCGACGACCGTCTCGGGTCTGATCGTCTTGCCGTCGCCGTGCAGAGTCCACAGGGTCGCCATCAGGCCCTCATTTCGTCGTTCCCGCGTGGGGGAGAATGGAACGCGTCGCCTGCCAGGGATCGGCATCGTCCGCGATGCTAGCGCCACCTGGCAGTTGCCTGACAATATCGTCTCGACGCACCGCGTTCACCTTTCCTTCGCCCGATCGGAGAGAGTCCTATGTCCGAATCCGCCACAGACACGACAACCGAGGCGCCCCCAGCCGGGCGTCTCAACACATTCTTCGAGATCTCGAAACGCGGATCCTCCTGGTGGCAGGAGGTGCGCGGCGGACTCGTCACGTTCGTGACGATGGCGTACATCATCGTGCTGAACCCGATCATCCTGTCTGGCAGCCCCGACGTCGATCACCACAAGCTGCAGTTCACGGCCGTCGCCGCGGTCACGGCGCTGACGGCCGGGGTGATGACCATCCTGTTCGGACTCATCGCGCGACTTCCGTTCGCCTTCGCCGCCGGCCTCGGCATCAACTCATTCCTCGCCGTCAGCGTCGTCGGACAGGTCACCTGGCCCGAGGCCATGGGCCTCGTGGTGATCGACGGCGTGATCATCGTCATCCTCTCCGCCACAGGTCTGCGGCGATTGATCTTCGACGCCGTTCCGTACTCGCTGAAGATCGCGATCACCGTCGGTATCGGTCTGTTCATCGCCTTCATCGGCCTCGTGGATGCGGGATTCGTCACCACCACGAAGCTCTCGTCCCCGCCCATCGGCCTCGGCTTGGCGGGATCGATCGGGACCATCCCGACCGTGGTCTTCGTGCTCACGCTGCTGATCACGGGTGTGCTGGTGGCGCGCAAGATCAAGGGCGCCATCCTCATCGGGCTCGTGTCCGGCACCATCCTGGCCGTCGTCGCCCAGCTCATCTGGCACCTCGGCGCCCAGCCGAAGGATGCATCGGGCTGGAACCTGAACATCCCTGAGATCACGAACTGGGTGTCCCTGCCCGACTTCAGCCTCGTCGGGCAGGTGAGCTTCGACTTCAGCAAGCTCGGCGCGCTGACGGCGATCATGCTGATCTTCACCCTGGTGTTCAGCAACTTCTTCGACGCCATGGGCACCATGACCGGTCTGTCCAAGGAGGCCGGCCTCGCGAACGAGGACGGGACATTCCCGCGCCTCCGCAGCGCCCTGATCGTCGAGGGTGTCGGAGCGGTCGCCGGTGGGCTCACCTCGAGCTCGTCCAACACGGTCTTCATCGAGTCGGGCGCGGGGATCGGCGAGGGCGCCCGCACCGGGTTCTCGAACGTGATCACCGGCGGACTGTTCCTGCTGGCGATGTTCTTCACGCCGATCGCCCAGATCGTGCCGTCCGAAGTGGCAGCTGCGGCACTGGTCATCGTCGGTGCCCTGATGATGTCCCAGATCCGGAGCATCGACCTCTCGGACTTCGCTGTTCTGCTGCCTGTGTTTATGACGGTGATCGTGATGCCTCTCACGTACTCGATCGCCAACGGCATCGGCGCCGGATTCATCACGTGGGTCGTCGTGCAGGCGTTCTCCGGAAAGGTGCGCTCGATCAGCCCGCTGCTCTGGGTCGTGGCAGCCGGCTTCGCGATCTACTTCGCTCGCGGACCGATCGAGTCACTGTTCCCGCACTGATCGCTGTGCCGACCGTGAGCTGAAGGTGCGGGCCGGTACCCGACGCGAGAGTGGACTCGTCCACGTTCGCGCCGGGTACCGTGCATGTTCGCATCGGGACTTGTGCACTTTCGCGGAAGACAAGTTGGTCATCCGACCAACAGCCGTAGTCTGTGCGCATGACTTCTGACGACATCGCAGGCATCGTGGCCGAGCGACGCCGGGCATTCGACACCGGGATCACCAAGCCGCTGAAGTGGCGGCGAGCGCAGCTCGAGGGCATCCGTCGCATGCTCACCGAACGTTCGGCGGAGTGGGAGGCGGCGCTCGCCGCCGACCTGCACCGTCCACCGACGGAAACCCACCTCGCCGACATCAACGTCGTGCTGAGCGAGATCGCGCATGCGCTGAAGCACCTGCGCCGCTGGGCGGCGCCGAAACGCGTGGCGCTCCCGATGGCTCTCCAGCCCGGTCGGGGATACGTGCTGCGCGAGCCGCTCGGCGTGGTGCTCGTGATCTCGCCGTGGAACTATCCGGTGCAGCTGCTGCTCGGTCCGGTGGTCGCTGCGATCGCGGCAGGCAACGCCGTGGTGATGAAGCCCAGCGAGCTCGCCCCGGCCACCTCCGCCGCATTCGCGAGACTGGTGCCGCAGTATCTGGATGCCCGTGCCATCGCCGTCGTGGAGGGCGCGGTCCCCGAGACCACGGCTTTGCTGGAGCAGCGCTTCGACCACATCTTCTACACGGGAGGAGCCCGTGTCGGACGGATCGTCGCCCGCGCCGCTGCCGAGCACCTCACGCCCATCTCGCTCGAGCTCGGCGGCAAGTCCCCGTTGTACGTCGACGACTCGGTCGACCTCGCCGCCGCAGCGAAGCGGATCGCCTGGGGCAAGTTCCTGAACGCCGGTCAGACGTGCGTGGCGCCCGACTATCTCCTGGCGACGAAACCGGTCGCGGAGAAGCTCGTGCCGCTCATCGGAGAGGCCGTCGCCGACCTCTACGGATCCGACGTGCAGGCATCCGGCGACTACTCGCGCATCGTCAACCCGGCGAGGTTCCGCGTGCTCGACGCGATGCTGGCCGACGGCACTGTGGCTGTCGGCGGCGCGACGGATGCCGACGACAAGTACATCGCGCCGACCGTGCTCACCGCCGTCTCCGAGGACGCACCCGTGATGCAGGAGGAGATCTTCGGTCCGATCCTGCCCGTGATCGAGGTGGACGGGCACGAGGATGCCGTTCGCCGCATCGCCGCGCGAGAGAAGCCCCTCGCGCTGTACGTGTTCTCGAACCGTGAGGATGTGCGCAAGGCCTTCCTGCGCGGCACCTCGTCCGGGGCGGTGGGTTTCAACGTCGCCGTGGTGCAGCAGACCGTGATCGGACTGCCGTTCGGCGGTGTGGGGGAGAGCGGGATGGGTCGTTACCGCGGCGAGGCGGGCTTCACGACCTTCAGCAACGAGAAGGCCGTCCTCAGCAAGCCGCTGAAGCCGGAGTCGCTTGCGATGATCTTCCCTCCGTACACGAAGCGGACCGACGAGCTCGTCCGCGGGATGCTCCGCAAGCTGTCCTGAGAGTCCGGAACGGCATATGCCGTTCCGGACATGAATCCGTGTCCGGCATCGGCTGGAGGGCGGATCGGCCTGTCCGCTGTGATGGTCGGACTGTATGTCCGGCCCGCCGGACACGCGCGCCGGCTCGCCGCGCGGCGAGCCGCGTAGAGTCGCGACTGTGGGCACGACGACGCGCCCGGAAAGGCCAAGCCTCGTGACAGCGACCCGCGGGATCCCCGTACAGAAGCCGGACTCCGACATGTCCCCGCCGCCAGGATGGGACGCGAGCGATGGCGACTACCGGATCGAGACGGATTCGCTCGGCGAGCGGCGCATCCCCGCCGACGCATACTGGGGAATCCACACGTCACGCGCTCTGGAGAACTTCCCGATCGCCCACCGCCCCATCTCGGTGTACTCCACGTTCATCGATGCGCTCGCGATGGTGAAGCTGGCGGCCGGTCGGGCGAACGCGGAGATCGGCGCGATCGATCCGGCCAAGGCTCGCCTCATCGAACAGGCGTGCCAGGAGGTGCTGGACGGCAAGCTGCACGACCAGTTCGTGGTGGGCATCATCCAGGGCGGCGCTGGCACCTCGACCAACATGAACGCCAACGAGGTGATCGCGAACCGGGCGCTCGAGCTCGGCGGGTGGCAGAAGGGCGATTACGGGCACATCCATCCGATCGACGACGTCAACCGCAGCCAGAGCACGAACGACACGTATCCGACGGCCGTGAAGATCGCGCTGTCGGTGCTCTTGCGGTCACTGCTGGACGAGCTGTGGGCGCTGCGCGAGTCGTTCTCCCGCAAGGGCGTCGAGTTCAAGCACGTGCTCAAGGTGGGCCGCACCCAGCTGCAGGATGCCGTGCCGATGACGCTCGGCCAGGAGTTCCACGGCTTCGCCACGACCCTCGCCGAAGACTACGAGCGGCTCAAGGAGACGACCTGGCTGCTGTCCGAGATCAACCTCGGTGCGACGGCGATCGGCACCGGCATCACGGCGGATCCGCGCTACGCCGCGGCTGCCGTCCGTCATCTGCGCGACATCTCGGGTCTCGAGCTGGAGTCGGCACCCGACCTCATCGAGTCCACGAGCGATGCCGGCGCGTTCATGTCGTTCAGCGGCGCGCTGAAGCGCAGCGCCGTGAAGCTCTCCAAGATCTGCAACGATCTCAGGCTGCTCTCCAGCGGCCCCCAGGCGGGCTTCGGCGAGATCACTCTGCCGCCGCGCGCCGCAGGCTCCAGCATCATGCCCGGCAAGGTCAATCCGGTGATCCCGGAGGTCGTGAACCAGGTGGCGTTCAGCATCATCGGAGCGGATGCCACGGTCACCGCCGCCGCGGAGGCCGGCCAGCTGCAGCTCAACGCGTTCGAGCCGGTGATCGCCAACTTCCTCCTGCAGTCCATCACCTGGCTCCGGCAGGCGTGCCTCACGCTGCGCATCAACTGCATCGACGGCATCAGCGCCAACCAGGAGCGGCTGGAGACGATGGTCGGCTCGAACATCGGCGTGATCACGGCGCTGACCCCGCACATCGGCTACGCGGCGGCAGCGGCGCTCGCCAAGACGGCGCTGCTCACCAACCGCAACGTGGCCGACCTGGTCGTCGAAGCCGGCCTGCTGCCCAGGGAGCAGGTGACGAAGCTGCTGTCGCCGGCGCGGCTCAGCGGCCTTGAGACGATCACGACGTCCATCCCGATCGTGTCGGACCATCACGGAAACCCCGACGCGCGGCTCTGATGCCGCCGCTCGCTGACTTCCGACCGTTTCGACTTCGGACCGTTTCAGCGTGCCTGGTTCTCCGGGCATCGGTGCGGCTCGGAAGTCCGGGCTGTCGAGTCCGTGCTTCAGACGACCCGGCAGTAGGTCGTCAGGCTTCCGATGCCGGAGCACGACACCGTCACCTTCGACCTGTCCCTGAGGAAGATCGGCGGTGTGCGGGAGTACCCGGCGCCGCCCGGACTGCCCGTTGAGATCAGGGTCCCAGGCTGCAGCGTCGTCGAGCGGGAGAGGAACGCGATCAGCTCCGCGACGGAGCGGACCATCCCGGAGGTCGATGCATCCTGCAGGAGGCGTCCGTCGACGGTCGTGGCGAGCCAGAGATCCTGTGGATCCGGGATCTGGTCCGCCGTGACCACCACGGGGCCGGTCGGAGTGAACCCGTCGAACGACTTGCACCGTGACCACTGAGCCTCGGAGAACTGCAGGTTGCGGGCGGTGATGTCGTTCACGACGGTGTAGCCGAACACATAGTCGAGCGCGTCGGCGACGCGCACGTTGCGGGCGGGCCGCCCGATGATCACGCCGAGCTCCGCCTCGTAGTCGACCTCGTCGGACAGCTCGGCAGGCCACGTCGTCGTAGACTCGTGCGCCGTCAGCGAATTGGGCCACAGCGAGAAGACCGTCGCAGCCTTCTCCACCTTGAGCGCCAGCTCGGCGGAGTGCGCGGCGTAGTTGGCGCCGATGGCCAGGATGACGGGCGGACGCAGCACGGCCGACGCGTGCCGCAGCTTGGAGACCGGATGCCAGAGGTCGGGCCGGCCGACGGCATCCTTCGACGCGTTCTCGAGGATGCCCGTGAGGTCGAGACCGCGCTCGATGAGGTCTTGGAGGTCACGGGGCGCATCCTCGATCAGATCGTCGGCGAACACGGCCTTGTCATCGACGACGACAGCCAGGCGCGCGCCGGAGTCGTCCGGGGCTCCGAGATGCGCGAATCTCACCTCGAAAGGCTATCCCGACGAGAGGCGGGCATGTCGAACGGCTTCCGCGCGCGGCGCGCTCGCCCGAGTCCGTGGTCGCTGCACCGGGCAATAGGGTAGACGCGTGTCCATCGAGGAAGACCGCGCCGACACGGCTGCGGCGGGCGGTGACCGCGGCGAGGCCCGTCGTGCTGCCGTCGCGGCGGATGCAGCGATCGGCGAGATCGACTGGGCCGTTCCGCCGCGTGGCACCGTCGTCGGGTCGTTCGACGCGCCGAGCGGTGCGCTGGCGATGTGGTCGATGGGGGACCCCGCCGACCCACGGGTCGTGCTCGTTCCCGGGGTGACCGGATCGAAGGAAGACTTCGCGCTTCTCGGCCCGATCCTCGTCGCAGCGGGCTACAGCGTCGTCAGCTACGACCTGGCCGGCCAGTACGAGTCGGCGGATGCCGGTCCCGGGCCCGGCGGCCACTACACCTACGATCTGTTCGTCGACGACCTCACCGCCGTGCTGGAAGCCGGTGCGCCCGCCCACCTCCTCGGATACTCATTCGCAGGCACGGTGGCGCAGATCGTGGCGTCCCGCCGTCCCGACCTCGTGCGCAGCCTCACCCTGCTCACGGCGCCGCCGCTGCCGGGACAGACGTTTCGCGGCGTTCGCCTGATCGGATGGATCAGCCACCTCACGACCGCCCATCAGAACGCGGGCCTCATGATCTGGGGCATCGTCACCAACAAGAACAAGGTGGGGCCCCGACGTCTGGACTTCGTGCGGTCGCGCTTCGAGACGACGAAGCGGGCGTCCGTCGACGACATCATCCGCCTCATGCGTCACACGCCTGACCTGTCCGAACCGCTGAAGGCGACGGACATCCCCTTACTGGTCGTGACGGGTGAGCACGACCTCTGGCCGGTGGAGCTGCATGCCGCGTTCGCGGACAGGATCGGCGCCCGGCTCGCCGTGTACCGCACGGGGCACAGCCCGTGCGAGACGGCCCCGCACCAGCTGGCCAACGACATGCTCGAGCTGTTCGAGGTCGCGGACGGCGCGGCATTCTAACGGATCCCGGCCTTGTGGTTCGGGTTCGCGGCTCGGTCGCGCAGGTTCGCCAAGCGGGACGTTCGCGGTCGGGCGGTGCAGCGTCTGACCGACGACTCGGTCAGACCGTGCTGGTCGCGTCGCCGTCGTCGGCGGCGTGCTCGGCTCGATACGCCTCGCGCGCCTCGCGGATGCGCCACGGCGCCGCGTCCGGCCAGTTCAGGCGGAACGTGAGGAACGCCCATCCGAGGCGCCGGCCGAAGCCGCGCCAGGTGGCGAACGGACGTGCGGAGATGCCGACGCGAAGCGTGTCGTCTACGCGCACGATCGCGTCAGGCGGCAGGTGCAAGCTCAGGTCGAGGTCATCGTGCACTTGCCGCAGATCGCTGTGCACGAGCGCGCGCACACGTCGCCAGAGGTCCTGTCGCATGGCGAAGTTCGATCCGAAGATCGGACCGTTGTCCAGCCAGAGCCCGCCGAACCAGAAGTAGCCGCCGATGTAGAGGTTCTCGCCGAGCCACGTGACGAGCGCATTGCCGTCGTAGAACTCGCCCGGCCCGGTGAGCGCAGCGATCTCGGGGGAGACGGTGAACTCGGCCTCGATGTGGGCCAGCCAGTCGGCCGGAGGTCGGGAGTCGGCATCCAGGCGCGCGATGATGTCGCAGGATGCCGCGTCGTAGCCGGCGGATGCCGCGGGGAAGATCCCGCGAACCGGCTGGCTGATGACCGTTGCGCCGAACGACCGCGCGACGTCCGCCGTCTCATCGGTGCTGGCATTGTCGACCACGATGATCTCGTCGGCGGGACGGATCTGGTCGCCAAGACGTTCGAGGCACTCGCGAAGCATGATCGCGTCGTTGTAGGCAGGGATCACGACGGAGATCGTGGACACGTTGGGCGGGACTCCTCACCGGCAGGACGACCGGCGAAGCCTCGCCTACCGTGTCACGATCCTACGCGTAAGATTCCCGTGCGCGTGGCGGCCGGCGCGCGAGCCATACGAGGCCGGACGACAGCCGATGACGAGGCACGAGGAGCCGGATGCCCGACCCGATCGAACGACTGACCGCCGAGCTCGGGGCCGCCTTCACGACCGACCCCGCCGCGCTGCAGGAGGCGAGGGCCGACAGATCAGGGTGGGTCTCGGCATCCGCTCCGCTCGGGATCGTGCGGGCGATGGGCGTCGAAGACGTGCAGGCGGCGCTGCGGATCGCGACCGAGCACCGCATCCCCGTCGTGCCGCGCGGCGCAGGAACGGGTCTGGCAGGCGGGGCCGCCGGATCGGGTGGCGAGATCGTGATCGACGTGTCCGGCATGGACCGTGTGCTGGAGATCGCGCCCGACGACGAGCTGGCGGTCGTGGAACCCGGCGTGATCAACGCCGATCTGGACGCGGCTCTGGCGCCGCACGGACTCTGGTTCGCGCCCGATCCGGCGAGCAAAGCCATCTCGACGGTCGGCGGCAACATCGCGACCAACGCGGGCGGCCTGCTCTGCGCGAAGTACGGGGTGACGCGAGAGGCCGTGCTCGGCCTCAAGGTCGTGCTCGCCGACGGACGCCTGCTGACCACGGGTCATCGAACGGTGAAGGGTGTAACGGGTTACGACCTGACCGCGTTGTTCGTGGGATCGGAGGGCACGTTGGGCGTCATCGTCGAGGCCACGGTGCGCGCGCTTCCGAGGCCGCCGCGTGCCGGATCGACGGTCGTCGGGCTGTTCCCCGGCGTACGCGAAGCGGCGGCGGCGTCGGCCGCGATCACCGCGGCGAGGCTGCGACCCTCGCTCTGCGAGCTGATCGACGGCACGGCGCTGCGCATCATCCGCGAGCACCTGGCTGACGACGCGCAGCGTGCCGAAGAGCTGCTCGGAGGCGGCGGATCGGGGGCGTCGCTCATCGTGCAGTTCGACGACGCGGATGCCGCGACCCGCGCCGCAGCGTCCGTCGCGCTCGTGCAGAGTGCAGGGGGGAGCGCACGTGTGTCGTCCGATCCCGAGGAGTCGGACAGCCTTCTCGAGCTGCGCAGGGCGTTCCATCCGGCGCTGGTGGCGCACGGCGAAGTGCTCATCGAGGATGTCGCAGTACCGCGCTCGAGGCTCGCGGACATGTTCGAGGAGATCGGGAGGATCGAGCGCGAGTTCGGGGTGAGCATCCCGACCGTCGCGCACGCGGCGGACGGCAATCTGCACCCGAACTTCGTGTACGACGGGGGAGAGGTTCCCGACGTCATCTGGCGTGCGGCGGACGAGCTGTTCACCACCGCGCTGCGACTCGGTGGGACGCTGACCGGCGAGCACGGCGTCGGCATGCTGAAGCGGCGGTGGCTGCGCGACGAGCTGGGCGAGGACTCCTACGATCTGCAGCGGGGGATCAAGGCCGTCTTCGATCCGCTCGGCATCCTCAACCCCGGAAAGGTCTTCTCGTGACGACGAACGGCACACCGGCCGGGCAGCCGGCGGGCGCACCGATGCTGCTTGCTCCGCCACCGCGTCCCCGCACGAAGACCAGCACGGTCGTGTGGACGATCATCGGACTCATCCTCCTCACGCAACTGCTCGTCGTCGTGTTCGCATATCTCGTGCTGGCGTTCGGCGCCGGACTGGTCGCCGTGAGCGCACTGCTCGCGCTCGTGCCGCTGGCCATCGTCGTGCTCACGGCGCTCTGGATCGATGCCTGGGAGCCGGAGCCGTGGGCGGCCAAGGTCTTCGCAGCGCTCTGGGGTGCGGCTGCTGCGATCACGATCGCCCTGCTGGTGGACATCGGGCAGCAGGTGCTGACGCCGATTCCGGAGGACTCTGTGCTGTCCGCCGTCGTCCGCGCACCGATCGTCGAGGAGTCGGCGAAGGGGGCGGCGCTCCTCATCCTCGTGTTCGTCGCCAGACGCACCTTCGACGGACCGATCGACGGGATCGTCTATGCCGCGTTCACCGCCGGCGGATTCGCGTTCGTGGAGAACATCCAGTACTTCGGAACCGCTATCCACGACGGCGGCGCTGGCCAGGCTGCGACCGTGTTCGTGCTGCGCGCTCTGTTCTCGCCGTTCGCCCACGTGCTGTTCACCTCGTGCACCGGTCTGGCGCTCGGTCTGGCGGCACGCAAGAGAGGCGTCGGCAGAATCCTCGTCGCCTTCGTCATCGGGCTCGTCGCCGCGATCGCGCTGCACGCCGTGTGGAACTTCGCCGGCTACGTCGGCTTCTGGGGCGTCTACCTGTTCTTCGAGCTGCCGATCTTCGTCGCGGCGGTCGTCACGGTCGTGCTGCTCCGCGTGCGCGAGCAGCATCAGACCCGCGATCGGCTGGAAGACTACGGGAGGGCCGGCTGGTTCACTCCCGACGAGGTGGCGCTATACGGCACCCGAGCTGGCCGGCGACGCGTTCGCGCCTGGGCGAGGGCTAAGGGCGGCCAGGCGCCGGAGATCATCCATTCCATGGTTCGGGAGACGACACGACTGGCCATGGACCGGCAGCGAGTGCTGAGCGGATCGGCGGATGCCGACACCGCGGCTGACGAAAAGGCCTTGCTCGCCGACATCAGCGTCTCCCGCAACAGGCTCTACGCCCTCGGATGACGCGCACGGCCCCGCAGACAAAACTCACCGCCCGGTGGTGCGGCACTGCCGGCAGCCGAATCCGGACGGCGAGTTGGTCTTTACCCAGGGTGCGCCGCTCGGCACCGGAATGCAAGCACTTCGAGTGCTGCCGTTCGCGCGTGGCGGATCCGCTTTGACCTCGTCGCCCGCGTGCCCTTGGATGGAGTGATGAGCGATACGCAGAAGTCCAAGCCCGAGATCGAGGCCCCGCAGGGTCCCGCGCCCGAGGCGCTGGAGATCGTCGACATCGTCGAGGGCGACGGCGCGGAGGCCACCCCCGGCGCCACCGTCGACGTGCACTATCTCGGAGTCGACTACGACTCCGGCGAAGAGTTCGACTCCTCGTGGAGCCGCGGTCAGTCCATCCAGTTCCCGCTGCGCGGACTGATCCAGGGCTGGCAGGACGGCATCCCGGGCATGAAGGTCGGCGGCCGCCGCCAGCTCACCATTCCGCCGCAGCTGGCCTACGGGCCGGCCGGCACCGGGCATCCGCTCGGCGGCAAGACTCTGATCTTCGTGATCGACCTGCTCGACGTCAAGTAGGAGTCACCTCAACCACTGCGATGCACCCGCGCCCTACGGCGTCGGGTGCATCGCGTCGTAGTGGCGGAATGTCGGCTGCAGGCGCAGCAACAGCACGAGCGCGGCGATGATGACGATTCCGCCGAATGCGGGCGGGAACCACAGCGCGACGAGAGCTGCGGCGGCTCCGGCGTAGAGGTCGCCGAGACGGGGACCGCCCGTCACGACGACGGTGAAGACGCCCTGGATCCGTCCGCGCATGGTGTCCGGCGTCGCTGTCTGCAGGATGGTCTGGCGGAAGATCGACGACACGTTGTCCGCGGCGCCGGCGCCGGCGAAGAGCAGGCACGCGATGACGATGGCGGTGATGTTCGGATGCGCGGCATCCGCCTGCCCGAACCATCCGGTCGTGAGAAGCCCCAGTTCGATCCCCAGAGCGAGGATGAACGCGCCGTAGACGATCACGGATCGCCCCACCGCGAGACCCTGGAACCTCACGTGCCCGAGCGGACCGGAGAAGACGCTGCTGATCAGCGCTCCGATCGCGAACGCCGCGGTGAGCGCCCCCACCGTCACGGCGCCGCCGCCGAGCAGCAGGGAGCCGGCGGCAGGCAGGAGCACGCGCGCCTGCCCGAACGTCATGGCGATGATGTCGGCGATGAACGACATCCGCACGTTCGGCGCCGTCCCCAGGAACCGCATGCCCTCCACGACGGATGCCCATCCCCGCTTCGCAGCGTCGCCCTCCGGCACGATGGAGGGCAGCGTGGCGATGCCGAGGAACGCGAACACGAAAAGCACGACGTCGACGGAGTAGGTCCAGCCGAAGCCGACCGCGGCGACGAGGACGCCGGCGAGGGCGGGGCCGAGTGTGACCGAGACACCGGTGGAGATGCCGCCGAGCGCGGATGCCGCAGGGATGAGCCTGCGGTCCAGCAGTCGAGGCAGGATCGCCATCCGGGTGCTCGAGACCACCGTGGCGGCCACGGAGTTGACGGTGGCGAGCACGTAGAGCAGCCACACGTTGTCGACGTGGAACCAGGCGAGCGACGCGATCGTGACGGTGGATCCCCACGCCACGATCGCGGACAGCAGCGCGAGCAGACGCCGGTCGACGACATCCGCGAGCATGCCGCCGTAGATGCCGAAGAACACCATCGGCAGCAGCGCGAAGAGGGCGACGCCCGACACGGCGAGTGTGGACCGGGTGAGGTCGTAGACCTGAAGACCGATGGCGACGATCGTCATCTGGCCGCCGATTCCGGAGATGGACCCGCCGATCCAGAGCCGGGCGAAGGCCGGGCTGCTGCGCAGCGGGCTCAGGTCGACGAAGACCGAGCGTCGGCGGGGCGCGACGTCATCGGCGTTGGCGGTTTCGGGGGCCGGGCTCTCGCCCTCGGGATGGTCGTGCGGCACGGCTTTCGACGCTACACGGCGTGCACGCCGACGCGTGACGGCTGCGGCACGAGCCGTTGCCGACGATGCGACCTCGGTGCAGAGAGCACGCCTAGAGTAGGCGGGTGAGTCGCGCGCGTGAAGAACTGGACCGTCTGCTCGTGAGCGTCCCGGATTTCCCGGAGCCCGGCATCCTCTTCCGCGACCTCGCACCGGTCTTCGCGGACGGGGCGGCCTTCCGAGCGCTTGTGGACGACCTCGCCGCTCGCTTCGAGGGTGGCTTCGACGCCGTCGCGGGAGTCGAGGCACGAGGATTCGTGCTGGCGGCAGCTGTCGCGTACGCGGCCGGTGTCGGTGTGCTGGTCGTGCGCAAGGCGGGCAAACTCCCTGGCGTGGTCCTCACTGAGACGTACGACCTGGAGTACGGCACTGCGAGCCTCGAGCTGGAGCCCGACAGGCTTCCGCGCGGCTCTCGTGTGCTGGTGCTCGACGACGTGCTTGCCACCGGCGGAACGCTGGCGGCTTCGGCCCGCCTCATCGCAGGTGCCGGCTACTCCGTCGCGGGCTTCGGCGTCGTCCTCGAACTCGCGGATCTGGGGGGTCGCGAGCGCCTGGGCGACAGCCCGGTGTACAGCATCGCCTCCCTCTGAGGGCGCGCCGCCGGCTTCGCCACGCTCGGTGGCCGCAACACGGCCTAGCCTGAGACGGTGAGCGGGAGGCATACGACGGTCGTCGGAGTCGACGAGAAGACCAATCCGGTCGTCGCCACGGTGCACGGCGACGTGCGAGGTGTGCACGGCGGAGAGCTGTACACCTTCAAGGGGATCCCCTACGCGGCACCGCCCGTCGGAGAGTTGCGGTTCCGCTCCCCGCGACCGCCCGATCCGTGGGAAGGCGTGCGCGACGCGACGATGTTCAGCCGCATCGCCCCGCAGCCGATCCAGGGCGGTCCGGGCGGCCAGCGGCGGGAGATGAGCGAGGACTGCCTCACCGTCAACGTGTACACGCCTGAGCTCGGTGATGCCGGGTTGCCCGTCATGGTGTGGATCCACGGCGGCGCATACTACGTGGGATCCTCCGCGGATCCGCTCTACGACGGCACGCGACTGGCAGGGCTCGGAGCGGTCGTCGTCACCTTCAACTACCGGATCGGACCGCTCGGCTACCTCGACCTGTCGTCGTTCTCGACGGCGGACGACGTGTTCGAGAGCAACCTCGGGCAGCGCGACCAGCTGGCGGCGCTCGCCTGGGTGAGGGACAACATCCGCGCGTTCGGTGGATCGCCGGACCGCGTCACCCTCTTCGGCGAGTCCTCCGGAGCAGGAGCCGTCACGACCATGATGGCGACGCCGAGCGCCGAGGGGCTCGTGCACAAGGCGATCGCGCAGAGCTCGCCCGTCGGCACCGTCTACACGCGGGAAACCGCGCGCGTCGCCGCCGAGCGCTTTCTGCGCAGGCTGGATGTCACGGCCGACCAGGTGCATCGGCTGCGGCGCATCCCGGCGGGAGCGCTCATCGAGGCCGGCGCAAGGCTCATCGTCGACACGAGCACCACGGAGCCGGGGACCATTCCCGTCGCGCCGGTCGTGGACGGCGAACTGGTGCCGGAATATCCGCTCACCGCGATGGCAAGGGGAGACGCGTTGCGCATCCCGCTCATGATCGGTTCGAATCGCGACGAGGCGATGCTGTTCCGCCTGCTGCGCTCGCCGATCGTGCCGAACACGTCGAAGGCGGTGCAGCTCATGGTGGAGCGTCTCGGCACGCCGGAGGCGCTGGCCGTGCCGTCCGGCTATCGGGGATACCCGCGCCTACGGCCGGCACTCCAGCTGTCGACGGATGCCGCCTTCCGCATGCCGACGGTCTGGGCCGCCTCGGCGCAGAGCCGGTTCGCCCCGACCTGGGCGTACGAGTTCGACTTCGCTCCTCCGCTGCTGCGCGTCACCGGCCTCGGCGCCATGCACGGCGCAGAGCTGCCGCACGTCTTCGGCACGCCCGTGCCGCGTTGGCTCGCGGCGGGTGCCGTCTCCTCGGGACGGAAGCTCACCGAGCGGATGCAGCGCCGCTGGGTCTCGTTCGCAACGGACGGTGATCCGAATCCGGTCGGCATGGAGCCGTTCTGGCCGCGCTACGACACGGATTCGCGTTATACGTACGTCTTCGCGGCACGCGATCGCATCGTCTCGGATCCGCACGGACGCCTTCGTCAGGCGTGGGGCGACGGGATCATCGCCTTCCGCTGAGACGGATCATCGCGTTCGCTGCGGTGCTATCGCTTCCCGGCCGCCGAGTCGTGCGCAGCACTCGCCGCAGCAACGCCCACAGTTCCGGTTCAGCCAGCACCCGGAAGTGGCCGGCGGTGGGGAGACGCACGTTGGCCAGCGCATCCGGAAGCCTGCTTCCACCGGGAATCTGCGGATCGAAGTCGGGGAACGTCGAGACGATCGCACGATTCGCCGTGCGATTCGCGGCGAGCTCGAGCAGCGTCTCGTCGGCGGGGGAGAAGTCGCGCAGCGACCGCAGCGGCGCCCGTGTGGCGAACACGGATCCCGAGAACGGCGTCGCGACGGCGACCATCCCGCGAATGCGTCCGCTCGTGCGCTCCCATGTCATCACCTGCTTGCCGACGAGACCGCCCTTGCTGTGCGCGATGATCAGCACGTCGTTGAGATCGTGGCGTTCCAGGTAGTCGGCCGTCTCCAGCGCCGTCCTGGTGATCGGACGCACGTTTCGGTGCAGTGCGATGATCACGTGCGGCGGCCGCCTGTTCGCCAGCGCGAGCGCGGCGAACGGATCGAGGAAGCGCGGAGACTCGTGCACTCCAGGCAGCAGGAGCACGGGCGATCCGTCGAGCGGATGACGCGCCTGACGCTGCATCCACCTCCTGGCGCGCACACCCAGGAGGTGCCATGCCGGAAGGAACGCGGCGTCGGCGACGCCGACGGCGGCAGCGGTCAGAATGCCCATCGGCGTGAGCTCGGAACCGCTCACCTCGCTCGCCGTGCGAGACCCGTCGTCCGCCATGTGATCACGGTAACGTTCCGCGGCTCGCGCGCACCTGACAGGTCGTCCCCCGAACAGGGCCGGTAGTCTCGTTCGGGTAGTTCGAGAACCGGCCCACGGCATCCGTGCGGCCCGAGAGGAGGCCACCTGTGACCCCGACGAGGAAGACCAGCCCGAGCACCGAAAGACCGGAGGCCGAGTCCGAGTACACCGTCGAGGACATCGCGGCCGAGGCATCGGGCGAGCCCTGGCAGGCGCCGGCTCCGATCGAGGATGCCGAGCCCTCGGCGTCCTCGCCCCTTCCTACGCCCAGTCCGTCACCGGCACCCGAGCCCGCACCGCTCACGGCGACGCAGCTGGCGAACGATCCTCTCCTCGGGACCCACGACGAGATCATCGTCGACCTAGGGCTCAAGCTGCGCTGGGCCGCCGTCGGATACGCGCTGCTCGGTGTCGTCGCATCCTGGCTCATCGCCGCCGAGGTGTCGGTCGCCACGAAGAGCGCAGCCTCGTTCGGCTGGGCACTCGCCGCGACCATCCTCACCTTCGCTGCCGCCGTCTGGTACTTCGCGGATGTCTCCAGCCGCTTCGCCTCCGTCGCCGCCTATCGCAAGGCGAAGACGCCACAGGCCGTCGCGCGCCTCAATCGCGGCGCCGTGGTCGGCCTCTACAGCGTCGTCGGCGCCTGGATCGGTGTCGGCCTCGGCGTGCTCGTCGTCATCAGCGGGGCCGTGACGGCCGTGCTCACACTCGCCGTCGGCGCCGCGGGATGGACCTGGTTCTTCGGCGCCGTCCCGGCAGTTCTCCTCTATGTGTACTGCTTCGGTCTGCTCCACTACCGGGTGCTGGAGAAGGCGCGCGACGCTGTCGCGTGACGCTTTTGTGCAGGCGTGGAGTACCGCGCGCCCACGCGGAGTGCAGCAGCTCATAACCGCGACGGCATAGCCATCGCGGCGCCGCGTGCGTGACGGCGCACTGCGCCGTCACTTCATGCAGCGCGGCGCTGGTAGACTCTTCGGGTTGCCGTCATGACGGCCGCGGAAAAAGAGCGCCCAGGCATTCGGCCTGCGGCACCGCGCAACGAGAGGAAGGGGATCGAATTTATGGCACTCGATGCAGATGTCAAGAAGGCGATCATCGAAGAGTACGCAACCCACCCCGGTGACACCGGATCCCCGGAGGTTCAGGTCGCGATCCTGACCAAGCGGATCAAGGACCTCACCGAGCACCTCAAGGAGCACAAGCACGACCACCACTCACGTCGTGGCCTGCTGTTGCTCGTTGGGCAGCGTCGCCGCCTGCTGGGTTACCTGCAGGAGATCGACATCAACCGTTACCGCTCGCTCATCGAGCGTCTCGGCCTGCGCCGATAAGGAGCAGTCGAGAACGGTTGCCGATACGGCAGCTCTTCGCACGACAACGCGAACTCTTGGGGAACGGCCCGTCACTTCGGTGGCGGGCCGTTCTCGTGTCTCCGGCGCGCGAGATCCCGTTTCGATGACAGGAACCGCGGACTACCGCGGTCGCGACGCGCAGCCTCTGTCATCGAAACGAGATCTCGCTGCCGTTCCGCGCCCGCAGCGATGTCCGCGGACTCAGTCGCGGAATGCCTCGATCGAGGCGCCGAGCGAGACGAGCCGCTCCTGCAGGCTCTCGTAGCCGCGGGCGATGATGTCCACGTTGCGCAGAACGCTCTCGCCCTTCGCCGCGAGCATCGCGATGAGGATCACGACCGCCGGACGCAGCGCCGGTGGGCAGCTCACCTCGGCACCTGACAGGTGGGCCGGGCCCGTCACATCGAGGCGGTGCGGATCGCGCAGGGTCACGCTCGCACCGAGCCTGGTCAGGTCGAGCAGATGGATCGCCCGCCCTTCGTACACCCAGTCGTGGATGAGCGTGGTGCCCTGTGCCATAGCCGCGATGATGACGAAGAACGGCAGATTGTCGATGTTGAGTCCCGGGAACGGCATGGCGTGGATCTTGTCGATCGGCGCGTGCAGACGGGACGGATGCACGGTGATGTCCACCAGTCGCGTGCGGCCGTTCGCCGCCGGATACTCCTCGCTGACCTCGAACTTCAGCCCCATCTCTGCGAGTGTGGCAAGTTCGATCTCCAGGAACTCGATGGGCGCCCGCGTCACCGACAGCGTCGACTCCGTGACGATGCCGGCCGTGAGCAGGCTCATCGCCTCCACGGGATCCTCGCTCGGCCAGTAGTCGACCTCCGCGTCGATCTCGGGCTTGCCGACGATGCGCAGGGTTGTCGTGCCGATGCCGTCGATGCGTACGCCGAGGAGCTCCAGGAAAAAGCACAGGTCCTGAACCATGTAGTTGGGGCTCGCATTGCGGATGACGGTTTCGCCGTCGTGAGCAGCGGCAGCGAGGATGGCGTTCTCGGTCACGGTGTCGCCGCGCTCGGTGAGCACGATCCGCCGTGGCCCGGTCTTGTCGCGATCGACGGATGCCTGGTACCAACCTCCCGTGGCGTTCACACTCAGGCCGAACGGACGCAACGCGATGAGGTGCGGCTCAACCGTGCGGGTGCCGAGGTCGCATCCGCCCGCGTAGGGCAGACGGAAGGAATCGAATCGTCCGCTGAGCGGGCCGAGGAACATCAGGACGCTCCGGGTGCGACGCGCGGCTGCCGCGTCGATCGCATCGAGGCGCAATTCCTCGGGCGCGATGATCTCGAGTGTCTCGCCGTCCTCCGACCACGTCACGCTCGCGCCGAGGCTGCGCAGCACGTCGATGATCCTGTCGACCTCGACGATGCGAGCCATGCGATGCAGGCGGGTCACGCCGCGGTTCAGCAGCGAGGCGCACAGGAGTGCGACGGCGCCGTTCTTGCTCGAGTTGACCGCGATCGATCCGCTCAGCTTGTGACCGCCCTGAACCCGAAGGTGCAGATGCTGGGGCGCGTTGCCGATCGAGACGATCTGCTGGTCCAACGCCGCGCTGATGCGGGCGATCATCTCAAGACTGAGGTTCTGGCCGCCCTGCTCCATGCGGTTGACAGCGCTCTGGCTGGTGCCGATCCGTTCTCCGAGCTGGGCTTGGGTCAGGCCGCGGCCCTTGCGCGCGCTGCGGATGAGTGCGCCGACTTCGCGCGAGGGGCTCGTCGGAGCGGAGTCCACGCGTTCGGTCGGGACTGCCGCATCCGGCACTCGAGTCGACACATCCTGGACAAGAGCCTGTACATCGGTCATGACGCCACCGTAACATCATGGATGAGATATTTGGTCTCAGGTTCGGGGTGCGCCGCACTCGCGACTCAGGCAGCGGTATCCGCTCGAGCGAGTTCCGAAGCGAGCTGACGCGTTCCCTTGTTCCATGGGGTCCCGTGGCCGGGCAGCACCCAGGTGGCGTCGATCGAGGCGAGCTTCGCGTGCGACCGGGCTGCGGCATCCTCGTCGTCGGTGAAGGGTGCGGGCTGGGGCCCCTTGGCGCCGGTCAGCACATGCCGGGTCGTGAACGCGTCACCGACGAACACCGCGTCGACCGAGGGTGCGACGACCGCGATGCTCCCGGCGGAGTGGCCAGGCAGCGACACGATCTGCGGGCTGCCCGGCAGGTCGAGGACGTCGCCATCGCTGACTGTCACGACCTTGGTGAGGAACTTCGTGCGCAGCCCGCCCTTGCGCAGCGTGTACCAGAGGAACTGGGTCGTCGCCCCGAGGTGCATGTCGCCCCACGCCGGGTGCGTCGATTCCTCGCCGCGAGCGCGGGCGGCATCCGCCTCGTGCACGTAGACCGGGATGCCATGCTCCGAGCGCAGTTTCTCCGCGTAGCCGATGTGGTCGGTGTCGCCGTGCGTGAGGATGACGCCGCGGATATCGGAGACGGTGCGACCCATGGCCTTCAGTTCGCGCTGCAGATCGGCGAACTGGCCGGCGATTCCGGCGTCGACGAGGGTGAGGCCGCCGTCGCCCTCGATGAGATAGGCGGCGACGAGATCGTTTCCGACTCGGTGGAGACCGGGGGCGAGTTCCATTGTCGATTCCTTTCGGGAGTGGTCACGGCCGGGAAGCCGCGCGTCGATGAAGGCTACGATAGTTAGCCATGTAGGCTAATGTCAATAGCCAACGTCGAAGGCGTCGTGTTCATTCCGGTACGACGTCGCCGTAATCCGTAGTCCGACGAGGAGCGTGAGATGCCAGCACCGACGCGAACCAGCACCGACGAGATCATCGCGGCTGCGCTCGACCTCGTGGACTCGGGTGGGCAGGAGGCGCTGACGATGCAGGCCGTGGCCGACCGGGTGGGTGTGCGGGCGCCTTCCCTCTACAAACGCGTGCAGAGTCGCGACCACCTGCTCGGACTCGCGGTTGAGCGTGTCATCGCCGAGCTCGCGAGCGTGCTCGACGACGCATCGGCCTCCTCGACCGACGACCCGTTCGACGGCGTGGTGGCCATGGCACACGCACTGCGCGGATTCGCGCATGACCATCCGCACTTCTTCGGCCTCGTGTTCGGAGTGCTGCCGGATGCCGCCAAACCGCCCCGCGAGGCCCTCGCGCGTTCGGCCACCGCGGTCCTCGCCGCCTCTCAACGTCTCGCGGGGCCCGATGCAGCACTGGATGCGGCCAGGACCATCACCGCCTGGGCCTACGGATTCCTCACGATGGAGCTCGCCGGGGCGTTCCAGTTGGGCGGGGACCCCGAAGCCGCCTTCGACTACGGCGCGGAGGCGATCGCACGCTCGATCGACGCGCGGAAAGCGGCGTCCGCGCACGAGTGATGCGCACCGCCCGCACGCTCGTGCGAGTTTCGCAGCGCGCCCTGGCCTCGCGCGGGGCCGTCGTCGTACTCTGAAAAGGACGCTCGGCAACGGTGCCGCGCGGGCCGGCTCGCCACAAGCATCCGCCGGTCACGATCGATGAAGGCTGCGTACAACGATGCTCACCATCCGACCTGGTACAGACACGTCCACACGGCAGGGCTCTCTCGCCCGGCTGATCGCCCCTGACGGACAACGGCTGAACGACCCCGACCTCGACCCATGGGTCGCCGACGTGTTCGAGGAGCAACTCCTCGGGCTGTATCAGGACATGGTGGTCGCGCGTCGTATCGACACCGAGGCGACGGCGCTGCAGCGTCAGGGTCAGTTGCTCCTCTGGGCACCGCTCACCGGCCAGGAGGCTGCGCAGATCGGATCCGCGCGAGCGCTTCGTTCTGACGACTTCGTGTTCGAGACCTACCGTGAGAACGCCGTCGCGTACGTGCGAGGCGTCTCGATGCCCGACCTGCTGCGCGTCTGGAAGGGCTCGCAGTTCTCCGGGTGGGATCCGTACACGGTGAACATGGCGACTCCGACGGTGATCATCGGCGCCCACACCCTGCACGCCGTCGGCTACGCCATGGGCATCACGCGCGACGGCTCCGACGCCGTCGCGATCGCCTACTTCGGCGAGGGTGCAACGAGCGAGGGCGACACGAACGAGGCGATGATCTTCGCCGCCGCGTACAACTCACCCGTCGTCTTCTTCTGCCAGAACAACCAGTACGCCATCTCGGAGCCCGTCGGACTGCAGGCGCAGAAACCCATCGCGGACAGGGCGCCCGGCTTCGGCATCCCGAGCATCCGCGTGGACGGCAACGACGTGCTCGCCGTGCTGGCGGCGACTCGGATGGCGCTCGACCACGCGCGCACCGGCGAGGGCCCGATGTTCATCGAGGCCGTCACGTATCGCATGGGGCCGCACACCACCTCGGACGATCCGACCAGGTATCGGGACAAGGACGAGCTCGAGTCGTGGAAGGAACGCGATCCGATCGAGCGGATGCGCCTGTTGCTGACCGACTCCGGCATGCTGAACGAAGAGCGTGCGGCCGCCGTCAAGGCGAGGTCGGACGAGGTGGCGGCATCCCTCCGTGAGGCGTGCCTCGCGTTGCGGCCCAGGGATCCGCTCGCCATCTTCGACGACGTCTACGCACAGACGCCGCCATCGCTCGCGCGCGAGCGTGACGCCTACGCGGCCTATCTCGCATCGTTCGAGAACGTCGACGAGGCAGACGGCGAGGGGGTGTCACGATGACGGAGCTCACGCTCGCGAAGTCCATCACGACAGGACTCGCGGATGCCATGGAGGCAGACGACCGCGTGCTGCTGCTCGGCGAGGACATCGGCAAGCTCGGTGGCGTGTTCCGTGTCACCGACGGCCTGCAGGCCCGCTTCGGCGTCGACCGCGTGATCGACACGCCGCTGGCGGAGGCAGGCATCATCGGCACGGCGATCGGCCTCGCGTACCGCGGATTCCGCCCGGTCTGCGAACTCCAGTTCGACGGATTCGTGTTCCCCGGCTTCGACCAGATCGTGGCACAGGTGGCGAAGATGCGGTATCGCACGCTCGGCGCCGTGAGCATGCCGATCACCATCCGGGTACCGTTCGGCGGCGGGATCGGATCCGTCGAGCATCACTCCGAGTCGCCTGAGGCGTACTTCGCCCACACGCCCGGCCTGCGCGTCGTGGCGTGCTCGAATCCGCAGGACGCGTACACGATGATCCGTCAGGCGATCGAGTGCGACGACCCGGTGGTGTTCTTCGAGCCGAAGCGACGCTACTGGGCGAAGGGCGACGTGTTGCCCGATGCCGCCGACGCGCCGTCGCTCGACCGGGCTCGCGTCGTCGTCGCCGGATCCGACGTGACGCTCGTGACCTACGGTCCGCTGGTGCAGACCGCGAAGGATGCGGCTGTCGCGGCGGAGGACGACGGCGTGTCCATCGAGGTGATCGACCTCAGGTCGCTTTCGCCGCTGGACGAGGACGCGATAACGGCATCCGTCGCCAAGACCGGACGCCTCGTGATCGCACACGAGGCGCAGCGGTTCGGCGGCCTCGGAGCGGAGATCGCCGCCATGGTCACCGAACGTTGCTTCGACAGACTCGTGGCTCCGCCGTTGCGGGTCACCGGGCACAACATCCCGTATCCGCCGTCGGAGCTGGAGGACCACTACGTTCCGGATCTCGACCGCATACTCGATGCGGTCGACCGCGTGATGGGGGTGAGGGTGTGAGCGTCAAGGAGTTCGCGCTGCCCGATCTGGGCGAGGGGCTGACCGAGTCCGAGGTGGTCGCCTGGCGTGTCTCGGTCGGTGACACGGTGGAGTTGAACCAGATCATCGCCGAGGTCGAGACCGCGAAGGCGCTCGTCGAGGTGCCGTCGCCGTTCGCCGGCGTCGTGCGCGCGCTGCATGCCGAGCCGGGGGAGACGCTCGAGGTCGGTGCGCCGCTGATGACATTCGACATCGATGACGGAAGCGGTCCGGCGCCCGAGGGTGTCGCCGGAGACGACGCGGATGCCGTGGCATCGGCATCCGAGGATGCGCGCGTCGCCGAGCCGGTCGGCGCCACCGCCGGTACCGCTGCCGGAGCATCGGGCGCACGCTCTGGGCGACCGGTCGTCGGTCACGAGGGCGGACGCCCCAGGGTCGAGGCGACGAACGGATCAGCATCCTCGGGAGCTCCTGCCGACCGTGCGGCCGGCGATGACGAGGAGCGCCACGCCGTGCTCGTCGGGCGCGGGCCCAAGGCGCAGTCGTCCAAACGGCCGCAGCGGCGTTCCCGGTCAGGACGGCTGGCCGAGCCCTTCGTGTGGGAGCGTCCGGCCGCGCTCGGCATGGGAGGCGGCGGGACACCATCCGTGAGTTCGGATGTCGCACCCGGCCGCACCGTCGAGAAAGTGGACGAGCCGGGCACGTCCCACACCGGAACGGCGCCGGACGCCGATCGCACGTCAACACCCGGTGAGGTCCGCACGCCCGCGACCGGCGTGCGACGGCGCACGGCGGAGGCCATGGTGCGCAGTGCCGCCGTGCCGCAGGTGACGGAATTCCTGACGGTCGACGTGACCAGGGGCATCCGCCTCCTCGACCGGCTGGCCGACACCGCAGAGTTCCGCGGACGCCGCATCACGGTGCTGACGCTGGCTGCGAAGGCACTCTGCCTGGCACTGGAGTCGACGCCGGAGGCCAACACGCGCTGGGACGAGACGACCGGCGAGATCGTCACGCCGCCGACGGTCAACTTGGGGATCGCGGTGGCGATGCAGCGCGGACTCGTCGTGCCGAACATCCGTGACGCGGCAAGCATGCGGATGCCCGACCTCGCCGACGCGCTCGTCGCGCTCGTCGACCGCGCGCGGTCCGGCAAGTCGACGCCGTCCGAGTTCTCCGGCGGTACCATCACGATCACGAACGTCGGCGTCTTCGGCGTGGATGCCGGCACGCCGCTGCTGAATCCCGGCGAGACGGCGATCCTCGGGCTCGGTGCCGTCGCGCGGCGTCCCTGGGAGCACAAGGGCAAGGTGCGCCTGCGGCAGGTCATGACCCTGAGCCTCACCTTCGACCACCGGGTGATCGACGGCGAGCAGGGATCGCGGCTCTTGCGCGATGTGGCGCGCATCCTGTCGGATCCGGCCGCGGCGCTCGCCATGGCCTGAAAGCCAGGGCATGGCTCGGCTGCGCAGTGAGCGCACGCCGGGCCACCTGAACCCCGGCGGTCATCTCCCTGAGCGGGTGGAGCACGTCGAGGCGCACAACTCATCAGGAGCTGCGCCCGCCCAGGGCGACCCGCCGGTCCGGTCGGTGGGACGTCGGCATGCCGCCGACGCCAGGTCGGCGCCGCACAGGCCGGAATGCACACGGTTCGCCGTGCGGAGATCACGATTTCCGCACGGCGAATCGTCGAATCGCCAGAGGCGTCCAGCGCCTCCAGCGCGAGGAGGGGTCGGCAGCGGCGATGCGTCAGCCGCGACCGAGCGGGTTGCGACGCCTTGTCAGTGCCGACCGGGCACAGGTGGCAGGAGGCACGCGAGCGCCATCTCGCGCAGCAGCGCGCCGACGACGGCCAGCGGCGGTCTGCTCGCGGTGTGAGCACGGCTGGAATGCGGCGTCGAGTTGATCAGCCCGAACACGGCGAGTGCTCGCACGCGCAGCGCGCGGCGGTCCTCGTCCGAGCGGAGCTCCTGCAGCACGTCGACCCAGAGCTCGACGTAGGTGCGCTGCAGCGTGCGCACCCTGGCGGCATCCGTTGCGGAGAGACTGTCGAGGTCGCGGTCCTGCGCCCGGATGACATCGGGCTGGGAGAGTGCGAACTCGACGTGGAAGGCGATGAGGGCTTCGAGCGCGTCCCGTGCTGACGCGGCATCCGCGATGCACGCACGACCGCCGGACAGCAGTCCCTCGCTGACGTCGATGAGGAGCGCGGCGAGCACGGCCTGCTTGCCGCTGAAGTGCTTGTACACGGCAGGTCCGCTGACTCCGACGGCAGATCCGAGATCCTCGATGGAGACACCGGCGAACCCGCGCTCGGCGAACAGCGCAGCCGCGGCGGCCAGAAGCGCCTCGCGGCGATCCGCCTTGGCGCGGCTGCGCGCTGTCGCTCCCTGCGGTGCGGCCGGCCCAGAGCCAGGTGTCGAAAGCACGTCGCGGAGGACTGGCCGTTTCGCCCCGCTGTTCGCCCGGCTGTCCGTCTCGCCCGTCACCCCTTCACCCTAGACACTTCGGTTAATGGTCGCTAACCTTATTTCGGTTAGACATTCTTAACCGAATCGTGCACCAGGCTCGGATCGCGTCTCGGATCCGGTGCCGTCACGCGCGACGTATCACCCACGAGCACAGCGACCTGCGGCGGATCCCGGGGTCGAGAACAGCGGCGACGGAGCCGACCCTCCGGCGCCGCGACGAGGGCGGGGAGGCGGCACCATGTCGATGACAGCCGTGCAGACCGACGACAGACCGCCGGCATCCGCCAGCACTCAACGGGCGCTCGTCGCAGAGCTGCAGGAGCGTCTCGCCCGAGCCGCGCACGGTGGAAGCGACGCCGCGCGCCAGCGCCACACGTCGCGCGGCAAGCTGCTGCCGCGGGACCGCGTCGACCGGCTGCTGGATCCGGGCAGTCCCTTCCTCGAGGTCGCGCCTCTTGCGGCGTATGGAATGTACGACGACGAGTGCCCGGCGGCGGGCGTCATCGCCGGCATCGGGCTCGTCTGCGGCAGGCACGTGATGGTCGTCTGCAACGACGCAACGGTCAAGGGCGGCACGTACTTCCCGATGACGGTCAAGAAGCATCTCCGAGCCCAGGAGATCGCGCTCGAGAACCGCCTGCCGTGCATCTACCTCGTCGATTCCGGCGGTGCCTATCTGCCGATGCAGGACGAGGTCTTCCCCGACCGCGACCACTTCGGACGCATCTTCTTCAACCAGGCGCGCATGTCGGCCGCAGGCATCCCGCAGATAGCCGCCGTGCTCGGCTCCTGCACAGCAGGTGGTGCCTACGTGCCGGCGATGAGCGACGAGAACGTCATCGTGCGCGGGCAGGGCACGATCTTCCTCGGCGGCCCGCCGCTGGTGAAGGCGGCGATCGGCGAGGAGGTGACGGCCGAGGAACTCGGCGGAGGAGACGTGCACTCGCGCGTCTCGGGCGTGACCGATCACCTTGCAGAGGACGACGAGGACGCGCTCCGCATGGTGCGCGAGATCGTCGCCACCCTGCCCCGGCCGCTGGAACCTGCGTGGGAGGTGGTCTCCAGCCGTGCGCCAGCGAAGGATCCGGCATCCGTGCTCGATGTGGTGCCCGTCGATCTGCAGACCTCGTACGACGTGCACGAGGTGATCGAACGGACGGTGGACGCCGAAACGTTCACCGAGTTCAAGCCCGAGTACGGCGCGACACTGGTGACGGGCTTCGCGCGCGTGCACGGGCATCCGGTCGGAATCGTCGCCAACAACGGCGTGCTGTTCAGCGAGTCGGCGCTCAAGGGTGCGCACTTCATCGAGTTGTGCGACGCGCGCGGCATCCCGCTCGTGTTTCTGCAGAACATCTCCGGCTTCATGGTGGGCAAGGATGCCGAAGCCGGCGGCATCGCGAAGCACGGCGCCAAGATGGTCACCGCCGTCTCCACCACCAGGGTGCCGAAGCTCACCGTCGTGATCGGCGGGTCCTTCGGCGCCGGCAACTACTCGATGTGCGGGCGCGCGTACTCCCCGCGTTTTCTCTGGATGTGGCCGGGCGCACGTGTATCCGTCATGGGCGGGCGGCAGGCGGCGTCCGTGCTGTCGACCATCCGGCGCGACGGCATCGAGAATCGCGGCGAGACGTGGAGCAGCGAGGCGGAGGAGGCGTTCGCCGAACCGATCCGCCGTCGCTACGACGAGCAGGGCAGCCCCTATTACTCGACGGCCCGGCTCTGGGACGACGGCGTGATCGATCCCGCAGACACCCGGACCGTGCTCGGCCTCGCCCTCGACGTCGTCTCCCGTTCCCCGCTGCCGCCGGCCGGCGAGCCGCGCTTCGGCCTCTTCCGGATGTGAAGCGATGAGTGAAGCCCTCCCCAACTCTGTGTCGCCGTCCGACACCACGCCTGTCTTCGACACCGTGCTGGTCGCCAACCGTGGGGAGATCGCCTGTCGTGTCATCCGCACCCTGCGGGCCATGGGCATCCGCTCGGTCGCCGTCTACAGCGATGCGGATGCCGGTGCCCGCCACGTGCGCGAAGCCGACGAGGCCGTGCGCATCGGTCCCGCTGACGCCGCACGCAGCTACCTCGACGTCGAGGCCGTGCTCGATGCGGCACGTCGGACAAGCGCACAAGCCATTCATCCGGGATACGGATTCCTCTCCGAGAACCCCGAATTCGCCAGGGCGTGCGCCGAGGCGGGAATCGTCTTCATCGGCCCTTCGGCGTCCGCGATCGAGGCGATGGGCGACAAGGTGCGCGCCAAGCGGCTGGTCGCCGAGCACGGCGTGTCCGTCACCCCCGGCGTGGACGACCGCAGCCTGGATGACGCTGCGCTCGCCGCGGCCGCCGAGCGGCTCGGGCTCCCCGTGCTGGTGAAGCCGTCGGCGGGTGGCGGCGGAATGGGTATGACCGAGGTGCGCGTGGCATCCGAGCTGCCTGCAGCGCTCCGCACCGCCCGACGAGTCGCGCTAGCGGCGTTCGGCGATGACGCGCTCTTCGTCGAACGACTCATCGAGGCGCCACGCCACATCGAGGTGCAGGTGCTCGCGGATGCCCACGGTCACGTCGTGCACCTCGGCGAGCGCGAGTGCTCACTGCAGCGGCGCCACCAGAAGGTGGTCGAGGAGTGCCCGTCGCCGGCGGTGGGTGCGCAGTTGCGCGAGCGGCTCGGATCCGCCGCCTGCGACGTGGCCAGGAGCGTCGGCTACACCGGTGCGGGGACCGTCGAGTTCCTGGTCTCCGCAAGCGACCCTGACACGTTCTACTTCATGGAGATGAACACGCGGCTGCAGGTCGAGCATCCGGTCACCGAGCTCGTCTGCCGCGTCCGCGACTCGCATGGGGAGGATCGGGAGCACCCCATCGACCTCGTCGAACAGCAGGTACGGATCGCCGCGGGGGAGCCGCTCGCGTTCGCGCAGGGCGACGTGAGCCTCGCCGGGCATGCGGTGGAAGTCCGTGTGTACGCGGAGGATCCGGCACGCGGTTTCCTGCCCGCCACGGGCAGAATCCTCGTGCTGCACGAGCCTGAGGGCGACGGCATCCGTGTCGACAGCGCGCTCGTTCCCTGGCTGGCGGTGACCGATGCCTACGATCCGATGCTGGCCAAGGTGATCGCATGGGGGAGCGATCGCGACGAGGCGTTCCGGCGGCTGTCGGCGGCACTCCGCGACACGGCGGTTCTCGGAGTCACCACCAACCTGTCGTTCCTGCTGGACCTCATCGATGACGCCGACGTGCGAGCCGGACGGCTCGACACCGGGCTCATCGCGAGGATGCTCGACGCTGCGCAGCAGCGTGACTCGAGCGCGCCACATGCCGGCATCGCGGGTGGGGCGAACGCTCCGGCCGCCGATGACCTGGGCCGGCGCACCGCGGCCCTCGATGCGCGCGATCGCGACGCTCTGTCGGCCGCCGCATTGCTCCTGCACGACGATGCCTGGAATGCCGGATCGGATGCCCCGTGGTCGCGTCCGACGGGATGGCGCCTCGGCGGCAGGCACCCGGTGCGCTACGACGTCGGGATCGGTGACACGATCGCCGGAATCACCCTGTCCGGCACTCCGGATGCGACGACGGCGACGATCGGGACGAGCGACCCTGCACACGTCCGGATCCTCGCCCGCTCCGAGCACGACCTGCTCGTCGCCCTCGACGACCGGACCCGACGGTTCCGAGTCGCTCGTGACGGCGACACGATGTGGCTGACCTCCGACGGATCCACGTGGGCGTTGCGGATGCTGCCCTCCGTCCGATCCGCAGCAGAACGCGGCACGGCGGCGATCGGGTCCGGTGCCGCGGCCGACTCCCGCGTGCGCGCACCCATGCCGGGCACCGTCGTCGCGGTCGACGTCTCCGACGGGGAGACTGTCGCGGACGGTGCCGGGCTGCTCGTGATCGAGGCCATGAAGATGGAGCACCGGCTGACGGCGCCGCATGCCGGCGTGGTGCATCTCGCCGTTGCCGTCGGCGACCGCGTGACATCCGACCAGGAACTCGCAAGCGTCGAGGCGATCGCCGAGCCAGACGCTTCCCACTCGGGCGACCCCGACTCAAGCGACGCGGGCGGCCGAGCATCCATCTCCGACGCTTCCGCCCACACCCAGGGCGGCACCTTCGCGGCCGATCCGAGCCGCACCATCCTCACGACGGAAGGACCATCATGATCGACACCGCTGCGAAACGGAGCGTCAGCAACCCGGTCGGCGACGACCCGCGCCTCACGCCCGAGCACCTCCAGCTGCGGCACGACGTGCGCGAGTTCGCCGACCACGTCGTGGCGCCGCAGGCGTACCACTACGACACCCAGCGCTCGCTGCCGATGACGATCATCGCTCAGATGGGCCAGCTCGGGCTGTTCGGTCTGCCGTTCCCGAAGGAGTACGGCGGATCCGGCCGCGACTACCTCTCGCTGTGCCTCGCCGTCGAGGAGCTCGCGCGGGTGGACCAGTCCATCGCCGTGACCCTGGAGGCCGGAATCGGACTCGGTGTGATGCCTTTGTTCCGGTACGGCACCCAGGAGCAGAAGGCGCGCTGGATGCCCGACCTGGTCGCCGGGCGCGCGCTCGCCGGGTTCGGCCTCACCGAGGCGGACGCGGGATCGGATGCCGGTGCCACGAAGACGACGGCACGCGAAGACGGCGACGACTGGGTCATCGACGGCACGAAGCAGTTCATCACCAACTCCGGAACTCCGATCACGTCCCTCGTCATCGTCACGGCCGTCACGGGCGAACGCCGCAAAGCCGACGGCACCGTCGCCCCTGAGCTGAGCACGATCATCGTGCCGACCGGCACACCGGGGTTCACCGTGCTGCCCACGTACGACAAGGTCGGCTGGCACACCTCGGACACGCATCCGCTCGTCTTCCGCGGCGTGCGCGTGCCGAAGGAGAACATGCTCGGCGAGCGGGGGCGCGGATACGCGAACTTCCTGAGCACACTCGACGAAGGCCGCGTCGCGTTCGCGGCGCTGTGCACCGGCGCGGCCCAAGGATGCCTTGAGCAGGCCGTCGGCTACGCGAAGTCCCGTGTCGTGTTCGGCCATCCGATCGGGCAGAACCAGCACATCGCCTTCCAGCTCGCCAGGATGCAGGCCCGTGCCCAGACCGCGCGGCTCGCCTATTACGACGCCGCGTTCAAGATGGCCGCGGGCGCACCGTTCAAGACGGAGGCCTCGATCGCCAAGCTGGTCGGGTCCGAGGCCGCGGTGGCGAACGCGCACGACGCGTCCCAGATCATGGGCGGATACGGCTATCTCAACGAGAACGCGGTCGCCCGCCACTACCGCGACTCGAAGATCCTGGAGATCGGCGAGGGGACGAGCGAGGTGCAGCTCATGCTCATCGCCCGTTCGCTCGGATTCGACGAATAGACGGCAACCGCTGGTCGAGCGTGTCGAAACCAGTAACTCAGGAGGGGTTTCGACACGCTCGACCAGCGGGTCGGGACGAAGGAGACGCGATGACCGCCGACGAGACACCCACCCGCACCGTCGTCCAGCGCGGCCTGTACTACGACGAGCTCGAGGTGGGCACGCTGTACCTCCATCGACCGGGCCGTACGGTCACCGAGGCGGACAACGTGCTGTTCACCACGCTGACGATGAACACGCAGGCGCTGCACTTGGATGCCGCCTGGGCCGCCACCCAACCGTTCGGGCAGCGACTCGTGAACTCGATGTTCACGCTGGCGACCGTGGTCGGAGCATCCGTCGGGCAGCTCACGCAGGGCACCATCGTGGCGAACCTGGGGTTCGAGAATGTCGCGTTTCCGCATCCGCTGTTCCACGGCGACACCCTCTACAGCGAGACGCTGGTCGCGGCGAAGCGGCCGTCTGCATCCCGTCAGGGGCAGGGGATCGTCACGTTCGACCACACGGGACGCAACCAGGACGGAACCGTCGTCGCCACGGCGAGACGGTCCGTGCTGATGTGGCTCTCCGATACGCACGCGGGCGGGCGGGGCGATCAGCGGGGCGAGGACAGGGCGTGACCGGCCGGCTCGGCCTCGGCCCTGCGCTGCTGTTCTGCCCGGCCGACCGTCCCGACCGCTTCGGCAAGGCGCTGCAGCGTGCGGATGCCGTCATCCTCGACCTCGAGGACGGCGTCGCTTCCGCAGACCGGGCGGTCGCACGCCAGGCGGTGGTGGCCTTCGCGCGGGAGCTGGCGGAGACGGATCCGGATGCCGCGCAGCGCGTGATCGTGCGCGTGAACGCCGCAGACACCGCGGACTTCGCCCACGACGTGGAGGCGATCAGCTCCACCCGGGTCCGCACGGTGATGCTCGCCAAGACGGAGTCCGCGGATCAGGTGGGCCGCCTCGCGGACGTGCTGGACGGCATCCGCATCATCGCGCTGTGCGAGACGGCTCCCGGTGTGCTGGCCGCCCCGGAGATCGCCGGGCACCCGGCCGTCGCCGGGCTGATGTGGGGGGCAGAGGACCTCGTCGTCTCGCTCGGCGGCTCATCCAGCCGCCGAGCGGACGGCCGGTATCACGACGTCGCGCGATTCGCACGCTCGGCCGTGCTCCTCGCGGCGGCAGCAGGGGGAGCGGATGCCATCGATGCCGTGCACGTCGACCTCGACGACCTCGACGGTCTCACCGAAGAGGCAGCGGATGCCGTCGCCTCCGGCTTCGCCGCCACAGCCTGCCTGCATCCCGCTCAGGTGCCAGTGGTGCGCGCCGCCTACAGTCCCACCGCGGAACGGATCGACTGGGCGCGGCGGATTCTCGCCGCCGCCGACCAGGCGGCGGGAGCCTTCCGCTTCGACGGCGGGATGGTCGACGAGCCGCTCCTCGCGCAGGCCCGCGCGGTGCTGCGTCGGGCCGGGTCGCAGTGAGGCCCTACGATCGCTCCATGCCTACCGCCCAGTCCACAACGGCGTGGACAGCATCACAGCTCAGGATCAGCGACCTCGTCGTGTTCGCGCCGTACGCCATCGTGTCCGTCATCGACGTGATCGGGTCGGCTATCGGCGACCCGTCCCTGGCGGCTGCCGTGAAGCCGCTGCTCATGCCGCTGCTCGCCATTCCGTTCCTGTGGCTCGTCGGCCGGCGTTCGGTTCGGGTGTCTGTGGTCGGAGGGATCGCCCTGCTGTTCGCCTGGCTCGGCGACATCGCGTCCGACTTCACGGTCATGCTGGCCTTCTTCCTCTGCATGCAGGTCGCCTACATCGTGCTGTTCGCCTGGCCGGCACGGATGCGACGCCCACGCGTCTGGAGCGTCGTCTACGCCGTGTGGTGGCTTGGGCTCGTCGCTCTCATCGGGCCGAACGCCGGCAGCATGCTCGTCCCCGTTGCGGTCTACGGCCTGGCGCTCGGTGCGATGGCCGTCTTCGCCACGGGAACGAACGCGATCGCGGCAGTCGGATCCGCCGTGTTCCTCGTCTCCGACTCGATCCTCGGCATCGCGCACTTCGTGTCGGTTCTCGCCTTCCATGGCCACGACGCCGTCGTCATGCTCACGTACACGGTGGGGCAAGTGCTCATCGTGCTGGGCGTTGTCCGAGTGGTTCGGACGCGCACCGCCGCGCGCATCGAGACCTCCACCAAGCTCACGTCCGCGTGACGATAACGTGGAAGGCATGACCCGCCCGCTCCGCAAGCCGCTGTGGCGCTGGGAGCCGGCGCCGTACCTCCTGCTGATCCTGCTTCTGCTCATCACGGGCTCGATCCGTCCAGAGCGGTTGCCCGTCGTGTACTGGATCCTGTTCGCGATCACCGCAGTGGTGGCCGCCGTGCTGATCGTGCTCCTGGTGGTGCAGCTGGTGCGCGGTCGGCGCAATCCGGATGCGGCGGGCATGCTCACGAGCCTCGACGGCATCCAGCTCGTGCGGCTCGGCACAAGCGATGCGCCGCGGACGCCCGTCGCCGACACCGCCCGTCACCAAGCGGCGCTGGACAGCGCCCAGGCGCGGGCGGGCCGGGCGCCCGTCGTGGTGCTCGTCCCGGATGCCACGCGCTGGCTCGCCCTCCGCATCCGCATCGCCGTGCACGTCGTCGTGCCGGATCGGATCTACCACGTCGGCTTCCTGCCTGACCAGGCGACGATCCGATACAACGCGGGGCTGCGTGCGCTCGCAGCACGCGGACGGTACGTCGCCGCTCCTGCGACGGTGATCGGATCCTCGCGTCCGTACAAGCTCGAACTCGACCTGGGAGCCCTGACCGACGTGATCGATGCGGCACACGAGTCCCTGCCGAACTGAGTCATCCTGATCCGACGGCACGGCATCCGATCACCGGATCCATGGCGTCGGTCCAGCCGGTCGCCAGCGCACATCCAGCTACGGTCGCCATCCTTGGGTGATGTTCCGCAGGCATCCGTTCCTGAGCGTCGTCACGCTGGTGTATCTGGCGGCTGTGGCGTGGATCACGCTGGGGCCGCAGCCGGACTTCGGCGACAAGAACAGCCTCGTGATGCAGGTGTTGCGGATCCTGTGGGAGCACCCCGCGACGGACTGGGTCACGTACGACGGTGTCGAGTTCACGGCGAACATCGCGATGTTCCTGCCGATCGGCCTGTTCTTCCTGCTCCTGTTCGGACGCCGTCAGTGGTGGCTCGCCATCCTCATCCCGTTCCTCATGACCCTCGGCATCGAGACGGCGCAGATCTGGATCCCCGGCCGCGTGTCCGACATCCGCGACGTCATCTCGAACACCATCGGTGCCCTCGTCGGCGTACTCCTCGGCCTGGCGCTCACCGCGCCGCGCGCCCGCCGCGATCGCGCAGCTGCGCGCGCCCAGGCACGGCCTCGCGTCCGCGCCTGACGCCCTCCCCGAGAGTGCCCGTCTCTCCTTCCGAGAGTGCCCCTTTCTCCTTCCGAGGGTGCCCGTCTCTCCTTCCGAGAGTGCCCGTCTCTCCTTCCGAGAGTGCCCGTCTCTCCGCCCGAGAGTGCCCGTTTCTCCTAGCGAGAGTGCCCGTCTCTCCTCCCGAGGGTGACCGTTTCTCCCCTCGATAGTGCACGACGCTGGTCGCGCGGACGCACGAGACTGCTCCCGAACGTGCGTTCGCGCCACTAAGAGCCTGCTTCGTGTGTTGGCAGCGCGTGGCCGCATCCGGGAGTGCGGCTGTGGCGCGCGGACTCCTTTCCACCGATGAGATCCTTCGCCCGTGGCAAGGCGAAACGGCGACGGTAGCGTGGCCGTGATGGTCGAGACGGTGATCAAGTCCAATCCGGATGCTCCGCCCCGCTTCTTCGAGGCCGAGGCGGCAGGTCTGGCCTGGCTGGCCGCGGCAGGCGGCGCCCGCACCGTCGCGGTCGTCGACGTGGCTCCTGGACGCATCGAGCTGGAACGAGTGCCATCCGCCCGCCCCACTCCGGATGCCGCCCACCGCTTCGGCGCAGCACTCGCCGTCACACACGATGCGGGTGCAGCGGCGTTCGGCGCGCCACCCGACGGATGGCACGGTCCCCTCTTCATCGGCCGTCGATCACTTCCTCGGGCGGAGGAGCACACCTGGGGCGTCTTCTACGCGCGGGACCGCGTTCTCCCGTATCTGGATCTCGCGATCGACGCCGGTGGGATCGGCCGAGGGCAGGCATCCATCGTCCGTCAGGCGTGCGAGGAGATCTCGTCCGGCGCATTCGACGACCACGAGCGGCCGGCGCGCATCCATGGCGATCTCTGGAACGGAAACGTGCTCTGGTCGCCGGATGGTGTCGTGCTCATCGATCCCGCGGCGCACGGAGGCCATCGGGAGACGGATCTCGCCATGCTCGCCCTCTTCGGATGCCCGCACCTCGACGACATCATCGCCGGCTACGAGTCGGTGCACCCGTTGCCGACGGGATGGCTCGACCGAGTCCCGCTGCACCAGCTGCATCCACTGGCCGTGCACGCAGCGAGCTACGGACGCGGCTACGGCGACGCCCTCGCGGATGCCGCGGCGCGCGTGATCGCGCTCGCGGACGCTGTCTGAAGGTGGCCGCCGATCTCTGAAGGTCGTCGGCCACGCGCGAGCTGCGACCCGCGGCCGCCCGCCGTCTGCTGTCTCGCCCACCACCCCGCTGTCCGTTCGCGTCGCCTCGGGTCGAGACCTGCGGCAGAAGGGGACAGCCGAATCGGATAGGCCGGGGACGACGGTTTCCGCCCTCGTGACGGCCAACCCGACTGAACAACCCCCTCTGCTAGGATCGTCACGGTTCGATAACCACACGAAACTCGCTATGCGGGGCTGGCAGGCTGCTGGTCCTCGGTGGTGGAATCCCAACCGCACCCCTCACGTGACACGTTCCGAACGCATGTTCCGGGCCGGCGTGAGTGCGGATGGTGTTTTTCTACTGATGGCCGGCGCGGAGCCCATGTCGCTCGGTTTTGCCTGTTCTCCCGCACGAAAGGGCGAGTGCGTCATGTCCACACGGGACGACGCACGAACAAAGGAGAAGAGACCTTAATGGAAGGTCCAGAAATCAAATTCGCCGAGGCCGTTCTCGACAACGGTCGGTTCGGCACTCGCACGGTCCGGTTCGAGACCGGCCGTCTGGCGCAGCAGGCGCAGGGCGCCGTCGCCGCCTACCTCGACGAGGAGACCATGCTGCTGAGCGCGACCAGCGCCAGCAAGCACCCGAAAGACAACTTCGACTTCTTCCCGCTGACGGTCGACGTCGAGGAGCGGTCGTACGCGGCCGGCAAGATCCCCGGTTCGTTCTTCCGCCGCGAGGGACGTCCGTCGACGGAGGCCATCCTGGTCTGCCGTCTCATCGACCGCCCGCTGCGTCCCTCGTTCGTCGAGGGCCTGCGCAATGAGGTGCAGATCGTCATCACGGTGCTGAGCATCGCGCCCGACGAGTTCTACGACGCTCTTGCGATCAACGCGGCATCCGCATCCACGCAGATCTCGGGTCTGCCGTTCTCCGGCCCCATCGCGGGTGTGCGCCTGGCGTTCATCCCGGGCAACGGTGAGCACGAGGACCAGTGGGTCGCGTTCCCGAAGGCCTCGCAGCTCGAGCACGCCGTGTTCGACCTCGTCGTCGCCGGCCGCGTTCTCACGAACGACGACGGCTCCGAGGGCGATGTCGCGATCATGATGGTCGAGGCCGAGGCCACCGAGCACAGTTGGGACCTCATCCAGGCCGGTGCGACGAAGCCGAACGAGGATGTCGTCGCGCAGGGCCTCGAGGCGGCGAAGCCGTTCATCCGCCAGCTGGTCGGCGCACAGACCGTGCTCGCCCAGCAGTCCGCGAAGGCCATCGCCGATTACCCGGTGTTCCTGCCCTACTCGCAGGAGACCTACGACAACGTGGCCGGGCTCGCCTACGACGACCTGGTGAACGTGTACCAGATCGCCGACAAGATCGAGCGACAGAACGCGGATGACGCGCTCAAGGACCGCGTCAAGGTCGCCATCGCCGAGAAGGTCGAGGCCGGCGCACTGCCTGCCGAGACGCTCGAGCAGTTCTCCGCTGCATACAAGTCGGTGTCGAAGGTCGTCATGCGCGGACGTGTGCTGCGCGAGGGCATCCGCATCGACGGACGTGGTCTGCGCGACATCCGTCCTCTTGACGCCGAGGTGCAGGTCATCCCGCGCGTGCACGGTTCGGCGATCTTCCAGCGCGGTGAGACTCAGATCCTGGGCGTCACCACGCTGAACATGCTCAAGATGGAGCAGCAGATCGACTCGCTGTCGCCTGTCACCAAGAAGCGGTACCTGCACCACTACAACTTCCCGCCCTACTCGACCGGTGAGACCGGCCGTGTGGGCAGCCCGAAGCGTCGCGAGATCGGCCATGGATTCCTGGCCGAGCGCGCGCTCGTCCCTGTGCTGCCCACGCGCGAGGAGTTCCCGTACGCGATCCGCCAGGTGTCCGAGGCACTCGGCTCCAACGGATCCACGTCGATGGGCTCGGTCTGCGCCTCAACGCTGTCGCTGCTGAACGCCGGTGTGCCGCTGCGCGCCCCGGTGGCCGGCATCGCGATGGGCCTCATCTCCGACACGCTGGATGGCGAGACGCGCTACGCGGCGCTCACCGACATCCTCGGCGCCGAGGATGCCCTCGGCGACATGGACTTCAAGGTCGCCGGCACGAGCGAGTTCGTCACGGCGATCCAGCTCGACACGAAGCTCGACGGCATCCCGTCGTCGGTGCTGGCCGGTGCGCTGCAGCAGGCGAAGGAAGCCCGCACCACGATCCTCTCGGTGCTCAACGCCGCGATCGACAGCCCGGACGAGATGGCTCCGACGGCTCCGCGCGTGATCAGCGTGCAGATCCCGGTCGACAAGATCGGCGAGCTGATCGGCCCGAAGGGCAAGACGATCAACGCGATCCAGGATGAGACCGGCGCCGACATCTCCATCGAGGAGGACGGCACCGTCTACATCGGCGCCACCGACGGACCGTCGGCCGAGGCGGCTCGTGCCCAGGTGAACGCGATCGCCAACCCGACCAACCCCGAGGTGGGCGACCAGTTCCTCGGAACCGTCGTGAAGATCGCCACGTTCGGCGCCTTCATCTCCCTGCTGCCCGGTCGCGACGGCCTGCTGCACATCTCCGAGGTGCGCAAGCTCGCCGGCGGCAAGCGAGTGGAGAACGTCGAGGACGTGCTGTCCGTCGGCCAGAAGATCCTGGTGGAGATCACCAAGGTGGACGACCGCGGCAAGCTGTCGCTGCAGCCGGTCATCGCCGAGGAGTCGGCCGAGGCCGAGGCTCCCGCCGCGACTGCAGAGGGCTCCGCGGAGACCGTCGAGGCCTGATCGCAGACACGCACTGCGCACAACGCGCCCGCCGCGGCCTCGGCCCCGGCGGGCGCGTTGTCGTTTCGAGGGCTGATCGTGTCGGCGCCGATCGGCGACGACGCAGAACAGATGACTGTTGACGGCGACAGTTCGGATCGGTGTGCACTGATGCCTGCGGCAGCCCGGTCCGTACCAGAGGAAGATTGCGCGAAGCGCGTGTCGTGGCCGCGGACGACCCGTCTTTGCCAAAGATTTGATAACGGTTCAATCGTTTCGACCGAGTGACGGACGGGCTGTCCACTACGCTCGCTCACATCAGGTGTGATGTGGCGTCCCGCGTCACATCGGCTCGGGGGGGCTGAGGAGCTGGAGGGGTCAATGGCGCAGCCGTTTTCCGTGCGCGCACGGGAACACATCAACGGGGGCGAGACCGGTATCGGACCGGTCTTCGACGCACCGGTGCTTTCGGTCGACCACGAGGGCGCGGCGACGGCTCCGCTGTCGATCGTGGCGCCGCGACGACTGGGCGAGACGGACCTCGCCGTCTATTCGCTCGCACTCGGCACGGCGGCGCTGGCAGAAGCCGCGGATGTCGACGCGGCCCAGGCCGTCCTCGATCGGTACGTGCATCTCGGCGGCAACTTCATCGTCACCTCCGATGCGCACTCTCGTGGCCTCGGGAACGCGATCGTTGGCGGATGGATGCACCGGCGCGACATGCGCGGCAGCATGGTCATCGATCTGCGCATCGGAGCGGGGGAGGAGAGCCCCGGTCTGGGGCAGGTCAACGTGATCCGCGCCGTGGAAGCCGCTCTGCGTCGTCTCGGCACCGAGCACGTCGACGTGCTGACCCTCGAGGGGCCCGATCCGCGTGTTGCGCTCTCCGACACACTCGCCACGGTGGAGTGGCTGATCGATACGGGAAAGGTGCGATACGTCGGATTCTCCGGATTCTCTGCCGAGAGCCTCATGGAAGCCCGCGTGCTCTCCTCGTCCGGTCTGCCCAAGGTCGCCACGATCGAGGTTCCGTACAGCCTGATGAATCGCGGCGTGTTCGAGGGTGATCTCCGCATCGTCACCGCCGCCCAGTCGCTCGGCGTACTGCCCACCCGGCCGCTCGCGCACGGCTATCTTGCCGGTGCATACCGATCGCGCTCCGAGTTGGATGCCGGTGCTCGCCTCGCCGGCGTCGCCGGCTACCTCGGGCGTCGCGGCCATCGCGTGCGCCAGGTGCTCGATCGAGTCGCTGCCGAGCACTCGTGCAGCATGGCCACCATCGCCATCGCGTGGCTCCTCGCCAAGCGTGGGGTCGTCGCACCCGTCGTCAATGTGGCGTCAGCGGGCGAGGTCGACGATCTGATGGCCGCCTGCAGCGTGAGCTTGAGCCGGACGGACATGCTCGAGCTCGATCGCGTGTCCGAATAAGACGTCCGTCCGACTAACTCGTCGGGCGACGTCGCGGGCTGGCACTGTTCGGTCGAGGCAGGGGAAACCGGCTCGACGCGCCTCCGAATGGTCTCGGCGGAGCCTGGCGGCAGGGCGCGGACGAGCTCAGGGAAGCAGGCGTCCCAGGGCGCGGTGCAGCGCGGCATCCGTCGCCGCGGGGTCCGCGACCGATCCGCCGCCGAAGGCGCCGTCACGTGCCAGGAGCAGGTCGTCCGCTGCGTCTTCGGGGGATGCAGACCCAGCCTGGCTGAACAGCTCGACCAGCGTCGAGCGCAGCCAGGCTCGCCAGTCCGCGACTGCCGGACCGACGGGGCCGTTCGCATCCAACTGGGCGGCCGCGGCATTGATGAACGGGCACCCGTGATAGCCGGGACGCCGAGACTCGGATGCGACGTCGTCGACGATCGCCCGCAGCACGTCGGCAGCATCGGTGAGTCGCTCGCGATCCGCCTCGACGGACTCTCGCGCGCGCTGTGCGCGCCCTGCGACGTACGCCGCGATCAGGATGTCCTTCGAGCGGTAGTGCTTGTAGAAGGTCGCCTTGGTGACGTGAGACTGGGCGATGATGCGGTCCACACCGACAGTGTGAACACCCTCGTCATAGAACAGACGGTCTGCCGTCGCCAGGATCTTCAGCTTGGCCGGCGCCGGTGGACGCACTGTGACGGCACTCTGCTCGGGCATCAGGTTCTCCTCAACTCGCTGCGAGCACGAACTCCACGACGAGTTCCGTCGGAGATTGGTTGCAAGTATATAGGGGTAGACAGCAATGTTTGTCCTCAAGAATGCGGACAGCACATCCGCAGCAAATCCCACAGACAATCACGCTGCGCACGTGAGCGATCGGAGCGAGATACGACGACGTCCGGTGACTTCGAGATCCTCGGGACGGCGACTGTGTGGATAGGGTGGAAGGGATGAACGGCGCCGTTGACCTCCCACTCGACCGTGCCGATCTGACGTTCGCAGCGTCCGGCGATGCTCTGGTCTCCCGCACCGTCCTTCCGAGCGGCGTGCGCGTGCTCAGCGAGCGCGTGCCGGGCGTGCGAAGCGCGACCATCGGATTCTGGTTCGGCGTCGGTTCCCGCGACGAGACGGGCGTTCTCCCCGGACCCAGCGGTCACGCGGCCAGCTTCGGCTCGACCCACTTCCTCGAACACCTTCTGTTCAAGGGGACGGCGCAGCGCACGGCATTCGACATCGCGATTGCGTTCGATGCGGTCGGGGGCGAGCACAACGCCCTCACCGCGAAGGAGCAGACCTGCTACTACGCCAAGGTGCAGGACCGCGACCTCACCATGGCCACCGAGGTGCTGGCCGACATGGTGACGTCGTCCCTGCTCGACTCGACGGAATTCGAGAACGAGCGGGGCGTCATCCTCGAGGAACTCGCGATGGCCGAGGACGACCCGGCCGACGTGGTGAACGAGCGCTTCTTCGCCGCCGTTCTCGGCGACCACCCCATCGCCCGGCCGATCGGTGGCAATCGCGACACGATCAATGCCGCGACACGGGACGCCGTCTGGCAGCACTACCGTGCCAACTACCGCCCGCAGGATCTCGTGGTCGCGGCGGCCGGCGCCGTCGACCACGCCCGACTCGTCGCCGATGTCGAACGATCACTCGCCGCGGGCGGTTGGCCGATGACGGATGCCTTCTCGCCCGTCGCCCGCCGCAGCATCGACGGGGTGCCGCTGACCGGAGCATCGGGGCTCGTGACGGCACGTCGTCCCATCGAGCAGGCGCACGTGGTCATCGGCGCGCCGTCGCTGCGAGCGGGCGACGACGCGCGCATCACGATGGGCGTCCTCAACTCTGTACTGGGCGGAGGGATGTCGAGCCGCCTGTTCCAGGAGGTACGGGAGAAGCGCGGGCTGGCGTACTCCGTCTATTCCTTCGCCGCCGGCTACTCGGACACCGGAGTCTTCGGCATGTATGGCGCCTGCGCCCCCCAGAAGGCCCGCTCGGTGGCCGGGATCATGATCGATCAGCTGCGCACGCTCGCCGCCGACGGCATCACACACGACGAGCTCGCCAGAGCCGTCGGTCAGCTCTCGGGCGGTTCCGCACTCGCGCTCGAGGATTCCGACACCAGAATGACGCGGCTCGGACGATCCGAGCTGAGCACCGGCGAGTTCGTCGACCTCGACGAGACGCTGCGCCGGCTGGCGCTCGTCACTGCCGACGACGTGCGCGACCTCGCGGCCCAGATCGCCGCCCAGCCCCTGACCATTGCCGCGGTCGGAGCCGTCGATGACGACGTGTTCTCCGGCCTTCTCTGACCGTTCTCGACCTAAGGATCCACCCGTTTTGCCCCACTACCTCTACCTCGTCCGACACGGTGAGCAGCAAGATGCCGAGCACGGCATGCCCGACGGCCCGCTGTCCGCGCGCGGGAAGCGCCAGGCGACGCTCATCGCGGAGCGTCTGAGCGGCGTTCCGTTCACGTCCATGTACCACTCGCCGCTGCGTCGCGCCCAGGAGACGGCGAAGATCATGGCCGAACGTTTGCCGGCGCTGAACCCCGAGCCGTCCAGCCTGCTTTTCGACTGCATCCCGTCCGGTCCCACCCCCGACATGCCGAAGGCCTTCGAGTCGTTCTTCGGCGGCATCACGGAGGCGGAGATCGAGGCGGGAAGCGCTCAGATGGCGGATGCCGTCAGCGAGTTCCTGACACCGGCCCGCGCCGACCGCCACGACCTCCTCATCACCCACAACTTCGTCATCGGATGGTTCGTGCGGCACGTCTTCGATGCTCCCGAATGGCGCTGGCTGGGCCTGAACCAGGCGAACTGCGGTCTGACCATCATCCGGGTGCGCTCTGCGAAGCCGCCCGTGCTGGTCGTGCACAACGACCTCGGACACCTTCCCGTCGAGCTGCGCACGGGGATGCCTGAGCTGCAGCCCGTCTGATCCCGTAGAGGGCCGGTCTGGTCGTACCGACCACTCCTCAGCTCGAAGGAGCGGTCAGGTCGGATCGATGTCCTTGGCGTACCAGTGGGTCGCGTTCGGGTTGTCGTTGTACGGCTCGACGGTGACGTATCCCGAGGTCCGATAGAGGTTGCCGGCGGCGGCGAGGCTCTCGTTGGTGTCGAGCACCAGTCTGGAGGCACCCAGGTGGCGGGCTCGATGCTCCAACTCGTTCAGGAGCGCTCGGCCGACCCCTCTGCCGCGGGCGGCCGGGCTGAGGAAGAGGTGCTTGACCTCGAACTGCACGGTGGTGCTTCCGTCGGAGTTCACGAGATCGTCGATGCGGCGCACACCGCCGCATCCGACATCCTCGCCGTCGAGTTCGGCGACGAGGAACGTCCCCAGCGGGGGCAGGAAGCGATCCGGATCCGGCGTGGAGATCGAGTAGGTCCCCTGCGCCGAGGGGAAGGTCTCCTCGCGTTCGCTGAAGTAGCGGTTCAGAAGGGCAGCGGCGGTCGGATCGTCGGTACGGGTTGCGGTGAAGGTGAGCATCGCAGAACAGCCTAGGCTCGCGTTGCTATCGTGAATTCATGACCATTCGTGTGGCCGTCGTCGGCGCGACCGGAAGGCTCGGCAGCGTCGCGGTCGACCTCATCGAGTCGGCCGCCGACCTCGAACTCGTTGCAGCCCTTGGCTCCAAGAACGACCTCGCCGACATGCTCGGCTCCGACGACGCGCCCTCCGATGTGGTGCTGGACGTCACTCTTCCCGCAGTGAGCCCGACGGTGGTCGACTTCGCCCTGGATGCCGGCCGCAACGTCGTCGTGGGAACCTCCGGCTGGTCCGCGACCCGGCTGGCGCCTCTCAAGGCGCGGCTGCGGGATCTGCCGGATCAAGGCGTGATCGTGGTGCCGAACTTCTCGCTCGGATCCGCCCTCGGCACGGCCTTCGCCGTGGCCGCAGCGCGGTACTTCGACTCGATAGAGATCGTCGAGTCGCACGCGTCGACCAAGATCGACTCGCCGTCCGGTACCGCCGTCCGTACTGCCGAGTTGATCGCGCAGGCGCGCGAGGAGCAAGGTCCCGTTTCCGCCCCTCACACGGACCAGCGCGCGCGCGGTCAGCAGGTCGCCGGCGTGCCCGTGCACAGCCTCCGGCTGGACGGCATCGTCGCCAAGCAGAGCGTCATCCTCGGCGGAGCCGGAGAGACCCTGACCATCACGCACGACACCACGGACTCGCGGGCCTACGCGGCCGGCATCATTCACGCGCTGCGTTCCGCGCCTGCAGCCCGGGGGCTGACAGTCGGTCTTGATCGTCTGCTCGACCTGTGAAGGGGCGTATAGCGGCCATCGTGATGGCCGTTCTCCTCGCCCTCTACATCGTGCTCGTCGTGCGATACGGCGTGATCCTGCTGACGAGCGGATCGGGTGTCGGGATCGCGATCGCCGTCGCACTCTTCGTGCTCTCCGTGATCGCGGTCTGGGCACTGCTGCGTGAGCTCTGGTTCGGCGTGCAGACGCAGCGTCTGGTGCGCATCCTGGAGTCCGAGGGCGGCCTGCCCGTCGACGACCTTCCGCATCGCGCCAGCGGACGTCCGCTGCGTGACGCGGCGGACGAGGAGTTCCCGGCATACAGGGCAGAGGTCGAGGCTGCACCCGAGAGCTGGCGCGCGTGGTTCCGGCTCGCTCTCGCCTACGACGCCTCCGGCGATCGTCGCCGCGCGCGGCAGGCCACGCGCGAGGCCGTCAAGCTGCACAAGTCCCGCCCCTGACCCCTACGCGCAAAGACGCCCCTCCCACCACGCCGAGGCGTCCCTCACGCCGAAGGTGCGCGAATCTCCACGCGAGAGTGCGCGATCCTCCACGCGAGAGTGCGCGATCCTCCACGCGAGAGTGCACGATTCTTCACGCGAAGGTGCACGATTCCCCACGCGAAGGTGCACGATTCCCCACGCGAAGGTGCACGATTCCCCACGCGAAGGTGCACGATTCCCCACGCGAAAGTGCACGAGTCCCCACGCGAAAGTGCACGAGTCCGGACGCGACCCCCAGTGCAGATTCGTGGTCCGCGACTCATCTCAAGTGCACGCGAACCCGCCGGCGAGTGCTCGCGACTCCGGTCGCGGAGCCCGCGACTCCGACTTTGGGGCGCGCGAACGTCGACGGACGGCCTACTCGAGCTCGGCCTCGATGGTGATCGGGATGCCGGCGAGCGCCCTGGAGACCGGGCAGTTCGCCTTCGCCTCCTCGGCAAGCCGCTGGAAGTCCTCCTCGCCGAGCCCGGGGACCGTCGCGCTGACCAGAAGGTGGCTGCCCGTGATTCCCGGGATGCTCGGGTCGAACGTGACGGCCGCCGTCACCTGGATGCTCTGCGGCGGCGTGCCGAAGCCGGCGAGCGTCGCCGAGAACGCCATCGCGAAGCACGACGAGTGTGCGGCACCGATCAACTCTTCCGGTGTGGTGGTCGCGGCGGCGCCTTCGGACCTGGCGCGCCAGTTCACGTTGAAGTGGCCGACCGACGACGAGTCGAGATTCACCTCGCCCGCGCCACTGGAGAGGTCTCCTTGCCAGACCGTCGTCGCTTCGCTCGTGATGGACATGACCACTCCTTCGTTACGTGACGTTCGGCCCGATGGCCGGCTGGGCGATCGAAGCGCCCGACAACGAAAGAGTCAGCAGCCCCGAACGTGTCCAGCGTAGAAGGGGCGGAGTGCGGAGGAAAGGTATCGAGCTCAGACGAAGACGCTGAACTCAGACCGATGCCCGGCTGCGGCGCACGATGCGCGCGCGTACGAGCAGAAGGTAGAACTGGCATCCGAGACAGTAGCCGAACACCGAGTTGAGGAACGCAGCCACGAACGCGAGCGCGGCGCCGACGGTCGCCGCGTACGGCACGCCGACCAGTTGGAGCACGACGCCGAGAGCGGTGATGACGAAGCCGACGCCCTGAGCGAAGGTGGGAGGCGTGCGGTCCTCGAGCTCGGCGGGCGGGGCCAGCCGCGGACGCACGAGCTTTTTGAAGATCAGTCCCCATGGATGCCGCGCGATGCCCGCCGACGCGCCCCACAGGAACAGCAGAGCGAGCACGACCAGCAGCACAGTGGCTGACACGGTCAGGCCGGTGAGTCCCAGGAAGATCACGACGAGCAGGAGCACAGCCGTGATTCCCGCACCGAATCGCGGGCCGCGCGGGTCGATCCCCTGACGTGTGGCAGCCTCCGCAGAAGCGCGTTCAGACGACGACATGACTCTCCTTCACGATCTCGTCGAGACGGGCGGTGACCTCGCGCGCCTTCGGCACACCGACGATGCGCGAGCGGATGCCCCCTGCCGCGTCCACCAGCAGGATGGTCGGCGTCTGCAGCACGCCGAATTCCGTCGCAAGCTGCGGTCGCGTCGTGAGATCGACGTCGAGGTAGGCGACACCGTCGCGCTGGGCGGCGACTCCCGTGAGCACGCGCTCCGCGATGCGGCACGGACCGCAGAACTCCGTTGAGAACTGCACGATGGTCGCGTCCGAGCCGAAGTGCGCGTCATCCCCGAGGGTGCGCTGCAGTCCGGTCTGCTGGAGCTTCGCGCCACCGGTCGTCGTGCGAATCCGGCCGTTGCGCGCCCGCCACAGCAGCCCCGCGATCGTCGCGACGACGACGAGGCCCGCGATGACGGCGAGAGCGAGCAGGGGATTCATGGCAGACGTCACGCTACGTCGCCCGGTCGCCGTACGCCGCTGTGTGACGCAGCGTGACGTGGCATGAATGCCGGGGGAGCGCACGTTTCGTTCGGGCCTCGGAGCCGCGGGGATTGAGGTGGAGACCGCCCAAGCCGCGATAGCCTGATGACGTGCCCACCTCAGAGAATCCCTTCGGCCAGGTCCTCGTCGCGCTGGTGACACCGTTCACCGCGGACGGCGAAGTGGATTGGCCAGGGGTCGAGAAGCACATCGACGACGTCATCACCGACGGTGCAGACGGCATCGTCGTCTCGGGGACGACGGGGGAGACATCCACGCTGACGGATCCGGAGAAGCTGCGTCTCGTGGAGGTCGCTCTCGAGGTCGCCGACGGCCGGGCGAAGGTCATCCAGGGTGGCGGGTCGAACGAGACCGCGCACGCCATCCAGCTCTACAAGGCGAGCGAGAAGGCCGGCGCGGACGGCGTCATGATCGTCACCCCGTACTACAACAAGCCGACGCAGGCCGGGATCCTCACGCACTTCCGACTCATCGCGGATGCCACGGACCTGCCGGTCATCCTCTACGACATCCCGGGGCGTACCGGCGTGCCGATCAAGTACGACACGATCCTGCGCGCAGCGAAGCACCCGAACATCGTCGCGGTGAAGGATGCCAAGTGCGATCTCGCCGAGGTATCGCGGGTCCTGAACAACACGGACCTGATGTACTTCTCCGGAGCCGACGAGTACGTGCTGCCGTCGCTCGCCATCGGTGCGACCGGCCTCGTCGGAGTGACGGCGAACATCGCGGCACGTCCCTACCGCCAGATCATCGACGCCGTGAACGCGGGCGACCTGACGACAGCAACGGCCGTGCACAAGAAGCTCGAGCCGCTTGCGCGCGCCGTGATGACCCACGTGCCCGGAACGGTCGCCGCGAAGTACATCCTGCACGGCCTCGGTCGCATCGAATCCCCGCGCGTGCGCCTGCCGCTCGTCGGCCCCGAGGATTTCGAGGCGGCTCAGATCGAGGCGGACCTCGACCTGGTGCACGGCATCGAGGGTCTCGATCTCACGAACTTCCGCCCCGATCGCAATGCCGCCGCCGGCGGCGCTCTTCCCAAGGTCGCGGGCACCACTCGCTGAACCGCACGTCGGATCAGCCGCAACGAAACACTGGAGGCACGGCATATGCCCGCGTCGGTATACGATCCGCCCGCACTCGAACCAGGAACCCTGCGCATCATCCCGACCGGCGGCCTCGGCGAGGTCGGCCGCAACATGACGGTCTTCGAGATCGACGGCAAGATCCTCATCGTCGACTGCGGCGTGCTCTTCCCCGAGCAGGACCAGCCGGGCGTCGACCTGATCCTGCCGGACTTCGGTCCCGTGCGGGATCGACTCGACGACGTCGTGGGCCTGGTGCTCACGCACGGTCACGAGGACCACATCGGTGCCGTGCCGTATCTGCTCCGGCTGAAGTCGGACATCCCGCTGATCGGTTCGAGTCTCACGCTCGCCCTGGTGGAGGCGAAGCTCAAGGAGCACCGCATCCAGCCGTATGCGCTGACGGTCAAAGAGGGGCAGCACGAGCAGCTCGGGCCGTTCTCCCTCGAGTTCGTGGCTGTGAACCACTCGATTCCGGATGCGCTGGCCGTCGCCATCCGCACCTCCGCCGGTCTCGTGCTGCACACCGGCGACTTCAAAATGGATCAACTGCCGCTGGATGACAGGCTCACGGATCTGCGCGCTTTCGCGCGCCTCGGCGAAGAGGGCGTCGACCTCTTCATGGTCGACTCCACGAATGCGGACGTGCCGGGCTTCACCGCCCTCGAGCGCTCCATCGGACCCGTGCTCGACACGGTGATCGCCCGTGCACCGCGTCGCGTCATCGTTGCAAGCTTCTCCAGCCACGTGCACAGGGTGCAGCAGGTGCTGCACGCCGCTGCCGCGAACGGACGTCGTGTCGCTCTGCTCGGCCGGTCCATGGTGCGCAACATGACGATCGCCGCCGATCTGGGCTATCTGCAGGTGCCGGAGGGCGTGCTGATCGACTACAAGAAGGCCGCAGACCTGCCGGACGACAAGATCGTCTACATGTCCACCGGTTCCCAGGGTGAGCCGATGGCCGTGCTGGCGCGCATGGCGAACCTCGACCACCAGATCGAGGTGGGCAAGGGCGACACGGTGATCCTGGCGTCGAGCCTCATCCCCGGCAACGAGAACGCGGTCTATCGCGTCATCGACGGTCTGACGAAGCTGGGCGCGACGGTCGTGCACAAGGGCAACGCGAAGGTGCACGTCTCCGGTCACGCTGCGGCCGGCGAGCTGTTGTACTGCTACAACATCCTGAAGCCGCGCAATGTGATGCCGGTGCACGGCGAGTACCGACACCTGGTGGCGAATGCGAAGCTCGCGCAGGACACCGGGATCCCAGAGGAGCGCACGCTCCTCTGCGAGGACGGCTCGGTGATCGACCTCAAGGACGGCGACGCCCGGGTTGTGGGGCAGCTCGACCTCGGCTTCGTGTATGTCGACGGGTCATCGGTGGGCGAGATCACGGATGCCGACCTCAAGGACCGCAGAATCCTCGGCGAAGAGGGCTTCATCTCGATCATCGTCGTGGTGGAGGCCGGCACAGGACGCGTCATCACAGGCCCGGAGATCCACGCGAAGGGGTTCGCGGAGGACGATGCCGTGTTCGACGATGTCAAGCCGAAGATCGCCGCAGCGCTCACGGATGCCGCTCACAACGGCGTGCGCGACGCGCACGCGCTCAGCCAGGTCGTGCGCCGCACAGTCGGACGCTGGGTGAACACCAGCTACCGTCGCCGCCCGATGATCGTGCCGTTGGTCATCGAGGCCTGAGCCTCGCTGACGGTGGGCGGAGTATCGAGGCCTGAGCCTCGCTGACGGTGGGCGGAGTATCGAGGCCTGAGCCGCCAGTCTCCCCGACACACGCCCGTAACATGCGCGGCGTACCGTCACGCCATGGATGGCGTGCAACTGCGTCGAGCGGTGCCCGACGACGCCCGCTTCCTCAGCGAGATGCTCGTCGAGGCCGCGAACTGGAGCGCTCTTCCCGGGCGGTCGCGCGTGCAGATCCTGGACGATCCTCGCGTGTCTCGGTACATCTCCGGTTGGCTCAGACCCGGCGACCTCGGTCTGGTCGCCACTGACGAGAACGGCACGTCGATCGGGGCGGGGTGGCTGCGGCTCTTTCCCGCCGACCAACCAGGCTCCGGGTTCGTGTCGGTCGGCGTTCCGGAGCTCACGCTCGGCGTCAATACGCAGTGGCGGGCGCGCGGGATCGGCCGCAGCCTGCTGCGGGCCCTTCACGCCGAAGCGGCCGGAGCAGGGCACAGCAGGGTGAGCCTCAGCGTTGACCGGGCGAACCACGCAAGGCGGTTGTACGTCAGCGAGGGCTACACGGTCGTGGCGTCCGATGAACGTGCCGACGTGATGGTCCGGGTCCTGCCATGAGCGTCTCGTTCGTCGCTCTCGGACGCACGTCGCTGTAGCGCGTCCCCTGTCAATCAGCGGTGGACGCAGTGTTCGCCATCTGCGAGACACCCGCGATCATTGGCCTCCGATGACGGATGCCGCCAGTAGCGTTGACCCATGGCCACGAGCACGAAGTCGACGTCGCGCGCCCGCGCGAGGGGCACGTCGACCGCGCGCACGCCGTCGCGACAGACGGCGACCCAGAAGACCAAGGTCCTGCCGAGCGCACAGACGGATCGCGGCGCCCTCGCGAAGGCCTGGCTCGGACTGGCGCACCTCGTCGGCGGCGCGGCGCGCGCCTTCGGTCCGGAGAAGCTGGCCAAGGAGGAGCGCCGAGACGGGCTCCCGTTCTTCATCGTGCTGCTCGCGGTCGCAGGCGCGATCGTCGAGTGGTTCCTGATCGACAACACCGTGGCGCAGCAGTTGGACCACTGGACGTTCGGCGGCCTGTTCGGACGTGTCGCCTTTGCGCTCCCGGTCGTGATGCTTCTTCTCGCGATCTGGCTGTTCCGGCATCCGTCGTCGGTGCACGACAACACGCGGATCGGGATCGGGCTGGCCCTCCTGCTCGTCACGGTGTCGGCGCTGTGCGAGATCTTCTCGAGTCGTCCACAGCCGAGCGATGGGATCGACGCCCTGGCGAAGGCAGGCGGGGTCATCGGATGGATGGCAGGGGCTCCGCTCGTAGCGCTAGCGACCCAGTGGGGCGCTGCTGTCATCGTCTTCGTGTTCCTGCTGCTCAGCATCCTGATCATCACCAAGACCCCGCCGAACCGGATCGGACGCCGGCTGGGCGAGTTGTACTCCTACCTGTTCGGCGCCCAGGCGGCCGCCGAAGAGGAGGAGTCGAAGCCGCAGGAGGAGAAGACGCCGAGGTCGCGTCGTGGCAAAGCGGCAACGGAGGACGAGGAGAAGACGTCGGGGTCCGACGAGAACATCCCGTGGTGGCGACGCAACAAGAGCGGGCGCGAGGTCGATCCCGACTTCGATTCGACGGGTCCGTCGTTCACCGAGGTGCTGGGCGGAGACGCCTCGTCGACGGGGAGCTTCGCGACGGCGCTCGAGCCCGCTCCGGATTACAAGACCGAGGTGCTCGCCGATCTGCAGGACGCGGAGAAGGCGGTCAGCAGGTTCACCGGCGACGTGTCGCGGGCGGGCAAGCATCCGACGGGGCTGCGTCCTGATTCGGCGACCGAGGTGCTGCCGGGGTTCGGCGGTCTCAGCGACGACGACTTCGATGCGGCGGCAGCCGAGGCCGCGAAGCCGTTGGAGACGTTGCCGGAGGCGCCGTATGTGCTGCCGGCGGCGTCCACACTGTCGGCGGGAACGCCCGCCAAGGCGCGCTCGTCCGCGAACGATGAGGTGGTGGCAGCCATCACCTCCGTGCTCGACCAGTTCCAGGTGGATGCCCGGGTCACCGGATTCTCGCGCGGCCCGACCGTGACTCAGTACGAGATCGAGCTCGGTCCCGGCGTCAAGGTGGAGCGCGTCACCGCACTGAGCAAGAACCTCGCGTATGCCGTGGCGTCCAATGAGGTGCGGATCCTCTCGCCCATCCCAGGCAAGAGCGCGATCGGTGTTGAGATCCCGAACTCCGACCGAGAGATCGTCTCCCTCGGAGATGTTCTGCGGTCTGCGACGGCCACGAACAGTCACCACCCGATGACGATCGGCGTCGGCAAGGACGTCGGCGGCGGGTTCGTCGTCGCGAACCTCGCCAAGATGCCTCACCTCCTGGTGGCCGGGTCGACGGGATCCGGAAAGTCCATCTTCGTGAACACCCTGATCACGAGCCTGCTGATGCGGGCGAAGCCCAGCGACGTGCGCATGGTGCTCGTCGACCCGAAGCGGGTCGAGCTCTCCGTCTACGCCGGCGTACCGCACCTGATCACGCCCATCATCACCAGCCCGAAGAAGGCGGCCGAGGCGTTGCAGTGGGTCGTCAAAGAGATGGACATGCGTTACGACGATCTGGCGAGCTTCGGCTTCCGCCACATCGACGACTTCAACAAGGCCGTGCGCAACGACGAGATCGTGCTGCCGGAGGGCAGTGAGCGCAAGCTCAAGCCGTATCCCTATCTGCTCGTCGTGGTCGACGAGCTCGCGGACCTCATGATGGTGGCGCCGCGCGACGTCGAGGACTCGATCGTGCGCATCACGCAGCTCGCGCGCGCATCCGGCATCCATCTCGTGCTCGCCACGCAGCGACCTTCGGTGGATGTCGTCACCGGGCTCATCAAGGCGAACGTGCCGTCCCGCCTCGCGTTCGCGGTGGCGAGCGTGACCGACTCGCGCGTCATCCTCGACCAGCCCGGTGCGGACAAGCTCATCGGACAGGGTGATGGGCTGTTCCTGCCGATGGGTGCGTCGAAGCCGATCAGGGTGCAGGGCGCCTTCGTCGCCGAGAGCGAGATCCAGCGCGTCGTCGAGCATGTCACTGCGCAGGCCCGGCCCGAATACCGGCAGGATGTCGCTTCCGGGCCTGACAAGAAGCAGATCGACTCCGACATCGGCGACGACCTCGAGCTGCTGCTGGCCGCGGCCGAGCTCGTGGTGTCGAGCCAGTTCGGATCGACCTCGATGCTCCAGCGCAAGCTCCGCGTCGGATTCGCCAAGGCGGGACGCCTCATGGACCTGCTCGAGTCGCGCGACATCGTCGGTCCGTCCGAGGGGTCCAAGGCGCGCGATGTGCTGGTGACGCCGGAGCAGCTGTCTCAGGTGATGGCGCGATTGCGCGGTGGCGACAGCACCCCGGCATCCGCTCCGCAACCTTCCACAGCGCAGCCGTCGGCGCCTCAGCAGTCGCTGTCGCCCGCCGCCCAACAACCGGACACGCGCGAACCCGTGGACGAGCGTTACGACGGCGATCCCGTCGGTCGGGAGTTCGGTGGTCTCGAAGAGGTAGACGGGGAGTCCGACGAGGACGCCTGGGGTCTCACCGGGCGAGAGTGACTCGCCTGCCCGCCGCCGCGCGGTCTGACTCTAGGCTTGCAGCATGACCGATCCCGGCCAGGCCGCTGCGCCGACAGCACCAGGCAACTTCAACCTGCCGAACCTCATCACCGTCGTGCGCATCCTGCTGGCGCCAGTGCTCTTCTGGCTGCTCCTGGCCGACGCAGGCCACGACGGGGTCCTCCGCTGGATCGCCGCGGCGCTCTTCATCCTCGCGATCGCGACTGATGGTGTGGACGGCGCCATCGCGCGCCGTCGCGGACTCGTCACGGACCTGGGCAAGATCCTCGATCCGATCGCCGACAAGCTGCTCACCTCCGGCGCCCTGGTCTGCCTGTCGATCCTGGGCGAGCTGTGGTGGTGGGTCACGATCGTCATCGTCGTGCGCGAGGTGGGGATCACCGTCTGGCGCATGGTCGAGCTCGGTCGCGGCAACGTCGTCCCGGCCGGCCGCGGCGGCAAGCTCAAGACCGTGGTGCAGGCGGTGGCCATCTCGTTCGCCCTGGCACCGACCTGGACGATCGTCGGCGACTGGATCTTCTGGGTGAACTGGGTGCTCATGGGTGCAGCGCTCGTGCTCACGGTCTGGTCCGGCCTCGACTACCTGTGGGAGGCGTACCGGATGCGCAAACGTGACGTGGGGGCGTCGTCGTGACGGCGTCCGGTGCCGCCGTGTTCGGTGCGGCAGATCCCGGTGCAGCAGAGTCCGTCGCTATCGATTCCGGAGCGGATGTCACGGCCGAGCTGATCGCCAGGCTGACCGCACAAGGCCGGACGCTCGCCGTTGCGGAGTCGCTGACCGGGGGAGCGCTGACGGCCGAACTCACCAGGCCGGCGGGAGCATCCGCCGTCGTGCTCGGCGGGGTCGTCGCGTACGCCACCGAGCTCAAGCACTCGATCGTCGGAGTGGATGCCGTGCTGCTCGTCGAGCACGGACCCGTGCATCCCGAGGTGGCGCGCCAGTTGGCGCACGGCGTGCGCTCGGCGCTCGCGGTAGCAGGCCGGGACGCCGACATCGGCGTTGCGACGACGGGCGTCGCGGGTCCGGACGGACAGGGCGGACGCGATCCGGGAACGGTGTTCATCGGCATCTCGTCGGACGACGGGGACGACTCCATCGAACTGGATCTCACCGGCGACCGTGCGAAGATTCGCACCCAGACCGTCACGGCCGCGGTGCGTGCGCTGGCCGACCGATTCCTCGATGGCGCTGAGACGGCTGACGTCGGCTGACGCCTGTCGGCTGACGCCTGTCGGCTGACGCCTGTCGGCTGACGCCTGTCGGCTGACGCCTGTCGGCTGACGCCTGTCGGCTGACGCCTGTCGGCTGCGTGCGGTGCCGGGACCGTCGCGGAATAGTCGGTGTGTCGACTTCGTTACAGGGTGTGTACTTCACACCCAAACCCCAACATCGATGGTTAGAGTTTTCGGACCGGATACGCGTAGCGTTGACGCATCAGGACTTCGATTCGAAGGTTGTGGCAGGAAGAGAAAAGGAGGCTCCAATGATTCTTGTACGTCAGGAAATCGGCGACGTGCTACGGGACTTCCGCCTGCAGAAGGGGCGCACTCTTCGTCAGGTCGCGAGCCGAGCGAGTGTAGCGCTCGGATACCTCAGCGAGGTCGAGCGTGGTCAGAAGGAAGCGTCGAGCGAGATCCTCGCCTCGGTCGCGGACGCTCTCGACACGCCGATCTCGGTGATCATGCGTGAGGTCGGTGACCGACTGGCGGTGCTCGAGGGCATCGATCAGGTCATCCCCGACACGGTGCCCGACGAGTTCGTGGCTGCGCTCGACGCAGACCTCGTCGCTCGTTGAGCCGCCGTCGCACAGTCGACACGGAAACGCCCCACATCGCGGGGCGTTTCCTCGTTAAGGACCGTCGCGGCGTTGTGGGATCGTGGCGACTTCGCGAGGCTCAGTGCGAAAAGCGGACCCTCGAGCCTCGGCCGGCATCGGTTCTGCGAGCGGTGGACGAGCGCCTTAGGCTGGCCGGATGCGAGCAAGCGAGTTCCAGCGCGCCGTCGCCGCCGAGTTCGGCGAGCAGTACGGCAGGGCGCTGCTGCGCGATCTGGTGATCGACAGGCTCGGGGTTCGAACGGGAGACCAGGCGCTTGCGGCAGGTGTATCGGAGCGCGAGGTGTGGCTGGCTCTGTGCGAGGCGATGGAGGTCCCCGTCGAACGCCGTCACGGCGTCGGGCTTCCGGCGCCGCGTCACCGCTGACATCGACTCCCATCGCCGGGACGCGTCGTCCCTTGTTCGGATGCGACCCCGCGACACGCCCACCGACATACGAATGAATGTTCGGGTATTGGTACTCTGAGACCACAGCTCGACTCGAAGCGAGTTTTCCACGGATCGGGCTGCAGACATCCGGATGTCGGCGGTGCCTTCTACGGTACGAAGCAGCGATTTCCCCACGATTGTCCCGGCGAAAGGAAGCCATACATGCCCACTCCAGCGGATCGCGAAAAGGCACTCGAGACCGCGCTGGCGCAGATCGACCGCCAGTTCGGCAAAGGCTCTGTCATGCGTCTGGGCAGCGACGAGCGCGCGCCGGTCGAGGTCGTTCCGACCGGATCGATCGCCCTCGACGTGGCACTCGGCATCGGAGGGCTTCCCAGGGGCCGCATCGTCGAGATCTACGGTCCTGAGTCGTCGGGTAAGACGACGCTGACGCTGCACGCCATCGCCAACGCGCAGAAGGGCGGCGGCATCGCGGCCTTCATCGACGCCGAGCATGCGCTCGATCCCGAATACGCCAAGAAGCTCGGCGTCGACATCGACTCGCTGCTGGTCTCCCAGCCCGACACGGGTGAGCAGGCGCTGGAGATCGCCGACATGCTCGTGCGCTCGGGTTCGATCGATCTCATCGTCATCGACTCGGTCGCGGCACTGGTCCCGCGCGCTGAGATCGAGGGCGAGATGGGCGACTCCCACGTCGGCCTGCAGGCCCGCCTCATGTCCCAGGCGCTGCGCAAGCTCACGGGCGCGCTCAACCAGACGAACACCACGATGATCTTCATCAACCAGCTTCGCGAGAAGGTAGGCGTGTTCTTCGGCAGCCCCGAGACCACCTCCGGCGGAAAGGCGCTGAAGTTCTACGCCTCGGTGCGTCTCGACATCCGTCGCATCGAGACGTTGAAGGACGGCACGGATGCCGTCGGCAACCGCACCCGTGTCAAGGTCGTGAAGAACAAGATGGCGCCGCCCTTCAAGCAGGCGGAGTTCGACATCCTCTACGGCGTGGGAATCTCGCGCGAAGGCAGCCTCCTCGACTACGGCGTGGAGCAGGCCATCGTGAAGAAGTCCGGCGCCTGGTACACATACGACGGCGACCAGCTCGGCCAGGGCAAGGAGAACTCGCGCAACTTCCTGATCGCCAACCCTGACATCGCTGCGGAGATCGAGCACAAGATCCTCGTCAAGCTCGGCGTCATCGCCGATCCGAACGCGAGCATTGAGGTCGCCTCGAACGTCGAGTCGATCGAGCCGAAGATCGCCCAGCGCAAGGGCGCCTGACCCGGGTCCCGACATGGTCGTCCAGTTCCCACCGGCCGGTCCCGAGTCCGGATCGGAGCGTCACCCTCGTCGATCTCCGGAGCGTGAGCACGGAATCGCTCCCGTCACGTACCTGCCGGGTGCGCAGCCCGGCGAAGCGGCACAGGATGCCCTCGCCAGGGTGCGAGCCGTGCAGGAACGCGACGAAACGGAAGCACGAACGGGAATCGCTCAACGACGCTCCGGCACCGGACGCGCCGGGACCGACACGGGCGGGACCCGGGACAAGAAGACCGCCCGCGCCGGCAACGTCGCGATCCATCAGCTCGCCCGACGCGGCATGTCGCGCTGGGAGCTCGAACAGGTCCTCGCCAAGCGGGACGTCGACGAGCGGACGGCCGCGGCGGAACTCGATCGTCTCGAGAGCATCGGACTCGTCGACGACGCGGCGTTGGCGGTGTCCGTCGTGTACGCCATGCGTGCTCGCAAAGGCTCGGGACGTGCGGCCATCGAGCTCGAGCTCCGGCGTCGACACCTCGACGACTTCGTCATCGCCGAGGCGATGTCCGAGCTCGACGGCGAGGACGAGCTGGAGCGTGCGACCGAACTGGCGGTCGGTCGTGCACGCCAGCTGACGAGCCTCGAGTACGAGGTCGCGGCGCGTCGGTTGAGCGGGTATCTCGGACGAAAGGGCTACGACGGCGAGGCCGTCCGTTCGGCGGTGAGGACTGCTCTGGCCGACCATCCGCGTGGGACGTCCAGCAGCTCGGGCGTGCGCTTCCGGTGAAGGGGTCGTCGTCCCGCCGAGACGGATTCTCTCCGCTCGCGGTTCGTTCCCTGCGCGTCACCGAGTCGCCCGCGCGTCTTGCGGAACACGTCTCCGATTCGGCCTGGTCCGCGATCGTCCGACTCGGAGCGCAGGAAGCGATGAGAGGGCTGTTGCGGAACCGGGCCACGTGCGCGATTCCGCCGCGATCGGGTGTGGACCAAGGGGCCGGGCCGCGAACGTAGACTGGTCCGCACTATGAGCATTGCCGACCGCGTCCGACCCAGCTCGGCGCCCACGTCGATCGCCGTGTCCGATGCGGCGATCGAGCTGGACGGCCACGTGCGCACCTACGAGGTGCGTACGTACGGCTGTCAGATGAACGTCCACGACTCCGAACGTCTGAGCGGGTCGCTCGAGGCCGCGGGCTATGTGCCGGCCGCGGGCGCCGAAGCCGACATCGTCGTCATCAACACCTGCGCCGTGCGCGAGAACGCCGACAACAAGCTGTACGGCAACCTCGGACATCTGGCATCGGTGAAGCGCCGGCACGCCGGCATGCAGATCGCCGTCGGCGGCTGCCTGGCGCAGAAGGACAAGAACGTCATCCTGGAGAAGGCTCCCTGGGTGGACGTCGTTTTCGGCACTCACAACATGGGATCGTTGCCACGCCTGCTGGAGCGAGCCCGCCACAACCATGAGGCTCAGCTCGAGATCCTCGACGCGCTCGAGACATTCCCGTCGACGTTGCCGACGAAGCGAGACTCCACCTACAGCGGATGGGTGTCCATCTCGGTCGGCTGCAACAACACCTGCACGTTCTGCATCGTGCCGTCGTTGCGCGGCAAGGAGAACGACAGACGTCCAGGGGAGGTGCTCGCCGAGATCCAGTCCTTGGTCGATGACGGGGCCGTCGAGGTCACGCTGCTCGGGCAGAACGTCAACTCCTACGGTGTCGACTTCGGCGACCGCCAGGCGTTCGGCAAGCTCCTGCGGGCGGCGGGCGAGATCGAGGGGCTGGAGCGCATCCGCTTCACCTCTCCGCACCCTGCAGCGTTCACGGACGACGTGATCGACGCCATGGCCGAGACGCCCGCCGTGATGCCTCAGCTGCACATGCCGCTGCAGTCCGGATCCGATCGCATCCTCCGTGCCATGCGACGTAGTTATCGGTCGGAGAAGTTCCTCGGGATCCTCGATCGCGTGCGCGCACGCATCCCGAATGCCGCAATCAGCACCGACATCATCGTCGGCTTCCCCGGCGAGACGGAGGAAGACTTCCAGGAGACGCTCCGTGTGGTGGAGAAGGCGCGCTTCGCGTCGGCCTTCACGTTCCAGTACTCCGCGCGTCCCGGGACCCCCGCGGCGACCATGGCGGACCAGGTGCCGAAGGAGGTCGTTCAGGACAGGTACGAGCGTCTGATCGCCCTTCAGGAGCGCATCGGCCTCGAAGAGAACGAGAAGCTGGTCGGCCGTGAGGTGCAGGTGCTCGTCTCGACCGGCGAGGGCAAGAAGGACGCGGAGACGCACCGCATGAGCGGTCGCGCCGAGGACAGCCGCCTGGTGCACTTCGAGATCCCTGACGGATCAGAGATTCCCAGGCCCGGCGACGTCGTGACCGTGCGGATCACCCACGCCGCGCCGTTCCACCTCCTTGCCGACGCAGCGCCCGGTGAGGCGCTCCGTGTTCGCCGCACTCGTGCGGGCGACGCCTGGGACCTCGCGGAGACGGAGTCGTGCGCCGTGCCGTCCCACTCCGGAGAGGGTGCGGGACCGGTGTCCCTCGGACTCCCCGCGCTGCGTTCGAGACTGGACATGGGATCGTCAGCGGGTCCGACAACGCCGATCTACGACCTCGCCGACGGCGAGCGGTGATCCTGCCGGAACCCGCGTGAGCGGTCCGGCCGGTGCGATGGCCGGCGACGTGTCCCGGTCGACGAACGGCGCCGGGGCTTCGTCATCAGGGGCCGTTTCCGGAGTGTCAGACCGGACGGCGGTCCAGGTCGACGTCAGTCGCATCCTGGCGATCGTGGGACCGACGGGCACTGGCAAGAGCGACTTGGCTGTCGACGTCGCGACGAAGCTGGGGGAGCGCGGCATCCGCGCCGAGATCGTGGGCGCCGACGCGATGCAGCTGTATCGCGGCATGGACATCGGCACTGCGAAGCTGCCGGTCGCCGAGCGAGGCGGCATTGCGCATCACCTGATCGACGTGCTCGACTCGACGGAGGAGGCGACCGTCGCGTGGTACCAGCCGCGAGCGCGAGAGGCGATCGCGGGCATCCGTGCGCGGGGCGCTCTGCCGATCCTCGTCGGCGGGTCGGGGCTGTACGTGTCATCCGTGCTGTACGACTTCGCGTTCCCCGCGCGGGATCCCGAGCTGCGCGCGCGTCTGGAGGCGGAGGCCCCCGCATCGGGCATCGCCCCGCTGCTGGAACGACTGCGTCGGCTCGACCCGGTGACGGCTGAGCGGGTGGACGCTGCGAACCCTCGGCGCGTCATCCGCGCGCTCGAGGTGGCAGAGCTGCAACAGCAGGGATACGGGGCCGCCCTGCCGGAGAGACCGGAGCTGTGGTCGCCCGCGACGGTGATCGGACTGCACGTGCCGAGACCGAAGCTCGTCGAACGGTTGGATGCGCGGGTCGAGCGCATGTGGCAGAGCGGGCTTCTCGAGGAGGTGCGCGGACTCCTCGACCGGGGCATCGAGCAGGGTGTGACCGCCGCGCGCGCCATCGGATACGCCCAGGCGATCGCGCAGCTGCGCGGCGACCTCTCGCAGGCGGAGGCGATCGCCGAGACCCAGCGGCTCACTCGGCGATACGCGCGGCGCCAGGTGTCGTGGTTCAAGCGATACGCCGAGCTCGAATGGCTCGATGCGGATGGCGACGTCGGCAGCGACCACGAGGATGCGACCGCCTCCGCGGATGTGCGCGGTCGGTTGACCGACGCCGCACTGGATAGGCTTGCGCGGTGACCACACTCTCCTTCAGCAAGGGCCACGGGGCGGGCAACGACTTCGTGCTGTTCGCCGATCCGGAAGGCGCCATCGACCTGACGGCCGCGCAGATCGCGTTGATCTGCGACCGCCACTTCGGGGTCGGCGCCGACGGCGTGATCCGTGCCGTGCACTCGTCCGCGATCCCGGAGGGCTCGATGGCACTGTCGGAGGACCCGACGGCGGAGTGGTTCATGGATTACCACAACGCTGACGGGACGCCGGCGGAGATGTGTGGCAACGGCATCCGCGTGTTCACTCGCTATCTGATCGACGGCGGCTACGCCGACCTGCGTCCAGGGCAGACGTTGCCCGTCGGCACGCGTGCCGGCGTGCGCGAGGTGCAGCAGAGCGGCAGGGGATTCCAAGTGGACCTCGGTCGCTGGACGTTGACCGGCGATGACCCGCTCGTGCGTGCGAAGGGGCTGGGCGTGGCGCGTCCCGGACTCGGCATCGACGTTGGCAACCCGCATGTCGTGGTCGCGCTGGCCGACGACGACGAGCTCGATCGCCTGGACTTGGGCCCGACTCCGATCCTCGACCCCGAGCCGATCAACGGTGCGAACGTCGAGTTCGTGGTGCCGCTCGAGCCGCTGATCGAGGACGGTGTCGGCCGCATCCGTATGCGCGTGCACGAGCGTGGCAGCGGCGAGACCCTCGCCTGCGGCACCGGCACCGTGGCGGCAGCACTCGCCACGCGCTACTGGGCGGGCGACGGCGCACCGGACAACTGGAAGGTCATCACTCCCGGCGGCAACCTCGGTGTGCGGATGTTCCCTGCCGAGGACGGCGAGCACGTCTCGCTCTCCGGTCCCGCCGAGCTGGTCTACGACGGCGAGGTCACGATCGGCTGAGCCGCGCGATCTCGTTGCCGGCAGCTCTCTGCCGCACTCACGGCAGACAGGTGGGCGTCGGCGCGCACGGTGAAGCTCCGGCGTCGTGGCTCGTTCGGCTCAGCCCTCTGGGTCGCTTCGGGATCCGGCGTGAACGTGGAGCACGCGGAATCCCTTGCTCGATGAGGCACGCCTGACGGTGTGGGACTCCGGGAGTTCGGCTTCGAGCCAGCGCTGCAGGGAGTCGGAGCCGAGGTTGCGCTGAACGACGAGCCAGGCATCCGCGTCGTCGTCGAGTCGGGGGAGCCAGCGCAGCAGCAGGGCATGAAGCTCGGCCTTGCCGATGCGGATCGGCGGGTTCGACCAGATGGCACGGAAGGCCACGTCGTCGGGAACATCGTCAGGCAGCACGGCGTTGATATTGCGGAGGCCGAGGGATGCCGCGTTGCGGCGCACGACATCGAGCGCGCGTTCGTTGACGTCCACCGCCCATACGGTGGCGTTCGGTGACTCGAGTGCCAACGTGATGGCGATCGGACCCCAGCCGCAGCCGAGGTCGAGGAGATCGCCGCTGGGGGGAGCATCCGGGGCGTCGGCAAGCAGCACCTGGGTACCGATGTCGACGTGGCTGGGGCTGAAGATGCCGCTGGCGGTCGTGAGCTGGAGGTCGCGACCCGCGAGTCGGACCGACAGCGGATGCAGCTTGGCGTCGCCGCCGGGACGGGACGTGAAGTAGTGCTCGCCACTGGCCATACAAGGACCGTACCGGAGGCATGGAGCAGCAGACAGCGCGGCAGGGGAGCTGTCAGTGAGGAGAACTAGGGTGGAGCACACGATGACCGAAACCCACAGCGAACGGGACGACGTGCGCGACGATGCAGCACGCAGCAACGCAGTTCACGATGACGTGACGAGCGGAGATGGAGGCCAGGCGACGGCCGTGCATGACGACGTCGTGGCGCGGGTGCTCGCTCGCGCCGAGCAGGGATCAGCACGGACGGCGATCTTCGGCCGGAGCGCGCAAGCGCTGCAGGGCGCGCGCGCGGACGGCCACGATGCCGACGGCGAGCAGTTCGACCGCGAAGAGCGTGCAGCGCTGCGCCGCGTCTCGGGACTCTCCACCGAGCTGGAAGACGTCACCGAGGTCGAGTACCGGCAGCTGCGCCTGGAGAACGTGGTGCTGATCGGCGTGTACTCCGGCGGAACCCTCGCGGATGCCGAGAACTCGCTCCGTGAACTGGCGGCACTCGCCGAGACGGCCGGCGCGGTCGTGCTCGATGGCCTGCTGCAACGGCGTCCGCACCCGGATCCGAGCACGTATCTCGGCAGCGGCAAGGCACAGGAACTCCACGATGTGGTGCGCGCACTCGGTGCGGACACCGTCGTCGCCGACACGGAGCTGGCGCCGAGCCAGAGGCGCGCGCTGGAGGATGTCGTCAAGGTCAAGGTGATCGACCGCACGGCCGTCATCCTGGACATCTTCAGCCAGCATGCGAAGAGCCGAGAAGGCAAGGCCCAGGTCGAACTCGCACAGCTCGAGTACCTTCTCCCGCGACTGCGCGGCTGGGGTGAATCGATGAGCCGTCAGGCCGGTGGCCAGGTCGGAACCGGCGGAGCCGGAATGGGCAGCCGTGGCCCTGGCGAGACGAAGATCGAGCTCGACCGTCGGCGCATCCACTCGCGGATGGCCAGGCTGCGCAGGCAGATCAAGGACTTCACGCCCGCACGCGAGGCGAAGCGGGCGAACCGCAGACGCAACAGCGTGCCGTCCGTCGCGATCGCCGGCTACACGAACGCCGGGAAATCCAGCCTGCTGAACCGCATCACGAAGGCCGGCGTCCTCGTCGAGAACGCGCTGTTCGCGACGCTGGATGCAACGGTCCGCCGCTCCATCACGGCCGACGGCCGCCTGTACACGCTGTCCGACACCGTGGGATTCGTGCGCAACCTGCCCCACCAGCTCGTCGAGGCGTTCCGTTCGACGCTCGAGGAGGTGGCGGATTCCGATCTGATCGTTCACGTGGTGGATGCCTCGCATCCGGATCCGGCGGCACAGCTCGCTACGGTGCGCGACGTGATCGGCGAGGTGGAGGCGCGGGACATCCCCGAGCTCGTCGTGTTCAACAAGGCCGATCTCATCGACGACGACCGCCGGCTCGAGCTCCGCGGACTCGAGCCGAGCGCCGTGTTCGCGTCTGGTCGCACGGGCGACGGCATCGACGAGGTGCTCGCGGCCATTGCCCGGCTGCTGCCCGACCGATCAGAGCAGATCGATGTGCTCATCCCTTACGACAGGGGCGACCTCGTGTCGGCGCTGCACGAACGGGGCCGGGTCATCGAGACGTCGTATGAGCAGGACGGCACGCGCCTGACGGCGAAGATCGCGCCCGAGTTCGTGCCGGTGTTCGAGCCTTTCCGAGCCGCTGTCGCCGTCTGAACGTCGACCTCTCTGACGAGCCGCGTTCGGTTCGTCAGAGAGCTCGGTACCGCGTAGCCGTGCGTAACACGTCATCGGCGCCCATTCTCGATTGGTACTCTGAACCCCGACAATTCGTCGAGCCGGGCCGCGAGCCTGATCGACAGGTGCGACAGCCGAGCCCGGCACCCGCCCACAGACCGCATGATCGTGCGGTCTGCCGCTGATGCGGTGCGGATGCGTGAGGCCGATTCGGGCGATCACTCCCGCCGCGTGGACATCCGCGAACACGGGAGCAGCAATGAGCGCACACGGGACACCCGACGGCGTCGCGCCGTGTCCTGCCGGCACGCCGTTCTCGTTCGAGCTCTACCCGCCCCGCACCGAGGCAGCCCTACGAGCGCTCCCTGACACCATCGGACAGCTGGCATCGGCCGGACCCGCCTTCATGGCCGTGACGTACGGTGCCGGCGGATCGTCGCACGACTCCTCCCTCGACGTGGTGCGGCGCATCGTGCGCGACACGAGCGTGCCGGTCATGGCGCATCTCACCTGCATTGGCTCATCGCACGAGCAAGCGGCCCGCATGATCCGCGAGTTCCTCGACGCCGGTGTGACCCGGTTCCTGGCGGTCCGCGGCGACCCGCCGATCGGCACGCCAGCAGACGCCCCACTCGGCGACCTGAAGAGTGCGGCCGAACTCGTGCAGCTGATCCACAGCATCCAGGCAGAACGTGCGCCGTACCGGGAGATCCCGTTGCTCGGCCTTCCGCACGCGAGCGTCGTCGGCAAGCGCGAGAAGGTGACCATCGCGGTCGGTGCTTTCCCCAACGGGCATCCGCGATCGAGGTCGAAGTCCCAGGACATCGACACTCTGCTTGCCAAGCAGGCCGCGGGTGCGAACCTGGCCATCACGCAGATGTTCTTCCACGCCGACGACTATTTCGCGTTCGTTGACCGGGCGCGCACGGCCGGCGTCACCTTCCCGATCCTGCCCGGTCTCATGCCGGCCACGACTCCCACGGTCCTGCGACGCATGCTCGAGCTCAGCGGCGAGGATCTGCCCAGCGAGCTCGGCATCCGACTCGAGGTCGAGCCCACGGACGAGGGCCGTCGCCAGATCGGCATCGACTACGCGGCGCGCCTGGCCGAGCGGTTGGTCGCAGGCGGTGCGCCAGGCATCCATCTCTACACGTTCGGGCGGCCGCGCACGGCCCTCTCCGTGCTCGAGCGCTGCGGTCTCGTCGACACGACAGCAGTCGGGTCGCGGCCGCAGGACGCACTTCTCCACTCCACACAAGATCAGAAGGAACCAGCATGACCACCTCCGCGTTCCCGACCGGGACGATCACCGGTTACCCCCGCATCGGCCGCCGTCGTGAGCTCAAGAAGGCCGTCGAGGCCTTTTGGGCCGGCAACGTCTCGGCCGACGAGCTGGAGGCCACCGCGCTCGAACTGCGTCGCGCGACCCGAGCCCGTCTCGTCGAGCAGGGGCTCGGCAAAGGCGACTCCTCCATTCCCGAGACCTTCAGCTACTACGACCAGGTGCTCGATGCGGCCGTGACCGTCGGCGCTGTGCCGTCTCGCTTCGCTGAGCTGCAGGATGCCGAGGGCCGGGTCGATCTCGCCGGCTACTTCACGATCGCCCGCGGCGTGGGCGACGATGCTCCACTCGAGATGACGAAATGGTTCGACTCGAACTACCACTACCTGGTTCCGGAGATCGGGCCGGACACGGACTTCCGCCTGGCGTCCAGCCGCATCGTCGACCAGTTCCGCGAGGCCGTCGCGGACGGATACCTCACGCGTCCGGTCATCGTCGGACCGGTCACGTTCCTCGCGCTCAGCAAGGCTGCGGATGACGCTCCCGAGGGATTCCGGCCGCTGTCCCGTGTCGCGGACCTCCTGTCCGTGTACGAGGAGCTGCTCGCCTCTCTGAAGGATGCCGGAGCCCAGTGGGTGCAGCTCGACGAGCCTGCGCTCGTCAGCGAGAGCCTGGACGACGCGCGTGCCGACGTGCTCGCCGCGGCGCGTCAGGCGTATGACCGTCTCGGATCCGTCTCCGATCGCCCGAACATCTACGTCGCGGCACCCTACGGCAGCCTCGACGATGCCCTGCCAGTGCTCGCGGCGACGGGCGTCGAGGCGATCGGCCTCGACCTGGTGCGCGGCGGCATCCCCACAGCCCTGGATGCCGCGACCACGGCGGCACTGCGCGCGAAGACGATCGTCGGCGGCGTCATCGACGGCCACAACGTGTGGCGCGGTGACCTGGAGGCGGCCTTCGGCACGCTCGAGTCGCTGCTCGCACTGTCGCCGAACCTGGCGGCATCCACCTCGACGTCGCTGTTGCACGTGCCGCACGACGTGGAGGACGAGCCGAACCTCGACGCTCGCCTCACGTCGTGGCTGGCGTTCGCCGACCAGAAGGTCGCCCAGGTCGCCACGCTCGCGCGAGGGCTGGACGACGGACACGAGGCCATCCAGGAGGAGCTGGCACAGGCATCGGCTGCGCTCGCCGACCGCCGCGTCGCACCGGGCGTCCGGGACGGTGCCGTTCGTCAGCGTGCCGAGGTCTTGACCGATGCCGACTTCCGTCGTGGAGAGTACGCGGACCGCCTGACCGCCCAGGACGCCGCGCTCGGCCTGCCCCCGCTTCCGACGACCACGATCGGATCGTTCCCGCAGACCGGTGACATCCGCCGCGCCCGCGCGCAGTTCGTGAACGGCGTGATCACCGAGGCAGAGTACCTCGGCCTCATGCAGGCGGAGATCAAGCGCGTCGTCGACCTCCAGGAGGAGATCGGCATCGACGTGATCGTGCACGGCGAGCCCGAGCGCAACGACATGGTGCAGTACTTCGCCGAGAACCTCGACGGGTTCGCGGTCACGCAGAACGGCTGGGTGCAGTCCTACGGAAGCCGCTGCACGCGTCCGTCGATCCTGTGGGGCGACGTCGAACGGCCGAAGCCGATCACGGTCGACTGGTCGACCTACACGCAGTCGCTCACCGAGAAGCCGGTCAAGGGCATGCTCACCGGGCCCGTCACGATCCTGGCGTGGTCGTTCGTGCGCGACGACCAGCCGCTGGGCGAGACGGCGCGTCAGGTGGCGCTTGCGCTGCGCGACGAGATCGCGGATCTCGAGGCTGCCGGCATCCGCATCGTGCAGGTCGACGAGCCGGCGCTGCGCGAGCTGCTGCCGCTGAAGGCAGCTGACCAGCCCGATTACCTCGACTGGTCGGTGGGATCCTTCCGCCTCGCCACGAGCGGTGTCGCGGATGCGACGCAGATCCACACGCACCTCTGCTACTCGGAGTTCGGGGTGGTGATCGACGCCATCCGCAACCTGGATGCCGACGTCACGAGCATCGAGGCGGCGCGCAGCCGCATGGAGGTCGTGGACGACATCAAGGCGAGCGGCTTCGAGCACGGCATCGGTCCCGGCGTGTACGATATCCACTCGCCGCGCGTGCCGTCGGTCGCCGAGGTGACGGAGCTGATCGAGCGGGCGCTGGAAGGCATTCCACAGCGCCAGGTGTGGATCAACCCCGACTGCGGGCTCAAGACCCGCGGGTACGACGAAACCGTCGCGTCGCTGAGGAACATCATCGAGGCGACCCGAGCCGTGCGCGAGCGCGTCTCGGTGGATGCCTGACCCAGCCTGAACCAGAGCGGGGGGAACAG
>NZ_JBTOLK010000003.1:0-30146 GCF_054551755.1 Rathayibacter sp. CAU 1779 | reverse complement strand
GCGGGGGACCCGGAGAGATCCGGGTCCCCCGCTCTGGTTCTGCGGCGTGCCGAACGGAGCGGAAGACTTTCGCAGGTCATGCGCACGTCGTGCGACGCATCGCATGCGGATCAGACCGCGCGGAGCACCGCCACGACCTTGCCCACGACGGTGGCGAAGTCGCCGAGGATCGGCTCGAACGCGGAGTTGCGCGGGAGCAGCCAGGTGTGCCCGTCGCGTTGACGGAACACCTTGACCGTCGCCTCGCCGTCGAGCATGGCGGCGACGATGTCGCCGTTCTCCGCGTCGTTCTGCTGTCTCACGACGACCCAGTCGCCGTCGCAGATGGCCGCGTCGATCATCGACTCGCCCTGGACCTTCAGCATGAACAGGTCGCCGTTTCCGACGAGCTGGCGGGGGAGGGGGAAGACCTCCTCGATCTGCTGTTCGGCGGTGATCGGCACTCCGGCGGCGATGCGCCCGACCAGCGGCACCATGGTGGCGTCGCCGACGGGGACGATGGTGTCGAAATCGGTGGGGGACTCCTGGCGTCCGGTCGTCGCAGGCAGGTCGATCAGGATCTCGAGTGCACGTGGCCGATTGGGATCACGGCGCAGGTACCCGCTGAGTTCGAGCTGGTTGAGCTGGTGCGCGACGCTGGAGAGGGAAGCGAGACCAACGGCATCCCCGATCTCGCGCATGCTCGGCGGATAGCCCCGCTGGCTCACAGACCGCTGGATGACCTCGAGGATCGACCGCTGCTTCTCGCTCAGGTTCTTGCGACGCCGAGTGCGCGGCTTGTCCGCCGGAGTGCGCCGTGCTCGTGCGGCCGCGGATGCTGCGCTGTCGGACTCGGTCAACCTGGTGTCCTCTCGTTCGCCGCATTCCTTCATCGGATGTGGCTTTTCGGCGTGGGCTCCGACACGAGTTTCGAATGTCTCCGTCGTGGTGACCGTGGTCGATTCGCAGCGAATGTCGGTGGTGCGTGGTGCTCTGTCGTCGTGACGATCGAAACTCTATCTACGAAATGGACGAAATCGGCGGTTTTGTTCGAGCGTGTTGAGAAGTCGGCGTCGCGAAATGCGAACGTATCGTTGAAATTCGAATGAATCGAAGATACATTCGGAACACGAGTTCGATTCTGGCAGGAGACGGACATGACCACCTTCGTACTGACACAGCAGCGGCTTCCGGTGCGCGTTCGCACGCGGCTCACACGTCGCGGTCGCGTCGTCATCGCTGCCCTGATCCTGCTTCCGCTGCTGATCGGGATCGGAACGCTCGCTGCGAACGGCGATGCGATCGCTGGAGCCGTCGGAACGTCATCGACCGCGTTCCACCATGTGACAGTGCGTTCGGGTGACTCGCTGTGGTCCATCGCCGAGCGGCTCGCCCCGCAGAGCGACCCCAGGGACGTCGTCGCCGCTATCGTCGATCTGAACGGTCTGCAGTCCAGCGTGCTCCAGTCCGGCCAGCAGCTCGCGGTCCCGCATGAGTACGACGGCCGCTGAGGAGACGGCGGCAATCTCGAGACCGCTCGGCGCCTTTAACATGGAGTGGTGATCTCGTTCTCCGACCTGCCGATCCGCGACGATCTCCGCGGCAAGACCCCGTATGGTGCGCCGGTGGCCGCCGTACCAGTGGCCCTGAACGTGAACGAGAACACGCATCCCATCCCGGACGACGTCGTCGCTGACATCCTCGAGTCGGTCGGCGAGGCGTTGAAGGGCGCGAACCGGTATCCGGATCGCGAGTTCGGGGAGCTTCGGGCGGCACTCGCCGGCTATCTCGGCCATGGGCTCGACGCCTCGAACATCTGGGCCGCGAACGGCTCGAACGAGGTGCTGCAGCAGATCCTGCAGGCGTTCGGAGGGCCAGGGCGTTCGGCGCTCGGTTTCGCGCCGACGTATTCGATGTATCCGCTGCTGGCGTCCGGAACGGGGACTGCCTGGACCGCCGCGGACCGCGAGGCGGACTATGCGATCTCGCCCGGCCACGCCGCGAAGTGGGTGCGTGATGAGCGTCCGGATGTCGTCATCCTCTGCGCTCCGAACAACCCAACGGGCACACCGCTCGGTCTCGAGGTCGTCGAGGCAGTGTACGAGGCGAGCGACGGCATCGTCGTGGTCGATGAGGCGTACCAGGAGTTCATGCCGGAGTACGCGCCCAGCGCGCTGACCCTTCTGCCCGGGCGTGAGCGGCTCATCGTGTCGCGCACCATGAGCAAGGCGTTCGCGTTCGCGGGCGTGCGGGTCGGCTATCTCGCCGCGGATCCCGCCGTGACGGATGCCCTGCGTCTCGTCCGCCTGCCGTACCACCTCTCGGTTCTGACGCAGGCGGCTGCGATCGCCGCTCTTCGTCACTCGGACGAGATGCTCGCCACGGTGCACGACATCGTGCGGCAGCGCGACCGGATCGCCGACGGCCTGCGCGATCTCGGGTACCTCGTGCACGACAGCGGCAGCAACTTCGTGCTGTTCGGCGGGGTTGCGGATCCGCACGCGACGTTCCTCGCGCTTCGAGACCGCGGCATCCTGGTGCGCGATGTGGGCATCGCGCACCACCTGCGCGTGAGCGCCGGCACGGAAGCCGAGACCACGACCTTCCTCGATGCGATGACGGCCCTCGGCCCCGTGTCGGCGACGGAGGTCTCGATATCGCCTCTGCGCGGCTCATCGACTCAATCGGCGTGATCAGCGTGAGCATCCGCTCCCGCTGATCACCCCTCAATCGTCGATAGGCTTGAGCGCATGAGCAGCCGCACCGCGAGCATCCGCCGCGAGACCAGCGAGTCGAGCATCGAGCTGTCGCTCGATCTGGACGGCACGGGTCGCAGCAGCATTCACACGACGGTGCCGTTCTACGACCACCTGCTCACGGCGTTCGCCAAGCACTCGCTCACGGATCTGACGGTGCGCGCCAAGGGCGACATCGAGATCGACGTGCATCACACGGTCGAAGACGTGGGCATCGTTCTGGGACAGGCGATCCGGGATGCGCTCGGCGACAAGTCCGGCATCTCACGCTACGGAGACGCCACCGTTCCGCTCGACGAAGCGCTCGTGCAGGCCGTTGTGGACATCTCCGGACGCCCGTACCTCGTGCACACGGGCGAGCCAGACGGATTCGAACACCACCTAATCGGCGGCCACTTCACCGGATCCATGGTGCGCCACGTCTTCGAGGCGATCGCGTTCAACGCCGCGCTCACCGTGCACGTGCGCGTCTTGAGCGGACGGGATCCGCACCACATCGCCGAGACGGAGTTCAAGGCGTTTGCGCGCGCATTCCGGCAGGCGAAGGCGTTCGATCCCCTCGTGGAAGGCATCCCGTCAACGAAGGGCGCCCTATGAGCGAGACGGCCCAGAACACGACAACGGAGAGCGCAACAGCACAGAGCGCAACAGCACAGAGCGCGCCCGCCGTGGTCGTGCTCGACTACGGATCGGGGAACATCCACTCGGCGGCCAAGGCGCTGGAAGCCGTCGGCGCGAAAGTGACGGTCACGTCCGATCGTCAGGCGGCGATGGATGCCGACGGCCTCGTCGTGCCGGGCGTCGGCGCTTTCAAGGCAGTGATCGACCAGCTGCAGGCCGTGCGCGGCGGAGAGATCATCGATCGTCGTCTCGCGGGCGGCCGCCCGGTGCTCGGCATCTGCGTCGGCATGCAGGTGCTGTTCGCGCGAGGCGTCGAGCACGGGCACGACGCCGAGGGGCTCGGCGAGTGGCCGGGCACGGTCGACAGGCTGAAGGCTCCGGTGCTCCCGCACATGGGCTGGAACACCGTGGATGCTCCTGCCGACTCGGTCCTCTTCGACGGAGTCCGTGACGAACGCTTCTACTTCGTGCATTCGTTCGCCGCACAGGACTGGGAGCTCGAGGCATCCGGTCCGTTCGCCGCCGCGAAGCTCACGTGGGCCGACTACGGCGGTCCGTTCCTCGCCGCGGTGGAGAACGGCCCGCTCACCGCGACCCAGTTCCACCCGGAGAAGTCGGGTCAGGCCGGCATGCGGTTGCTGCGCAACTGGGTGCAGAGCCTGCCCGTCCGCGCGGCGTAAGACGCGGAGCACGACTCCGGGCGCGGCATCCGTCACGTCCGCTCCTCACCGAAAGAACCCTTCCCCGATGAGTCCCTTCACCGACACGCCCAAGCTTCAGCTCCTTCCTGCCATCGACATCGCCGACGGCAAGGCGGTGCGACTGACCCAGGGGGAGGCCGGCAGCGAGACGAGCTACGGCGATCCCGTCGACGCGGCCGCCGACTGGGCGGACCAGGGCGCGGAGTGGATCCATCTTGTCGATCTCGACGCAGCGTTCGGTCGCGGTGACAACCGCGACGTGCTCAAGGCCGTGCTGCACGCGCAACGTGACGTGCAGATCGAGCTGTCGGGCGGCATCCGCGACGATGAGTCCCTGGAGCGTGCGCTGGAACTCGGAGCCAAGCGCGTCAACCTCGGCACGGCGGCTCTCGAGAACCCCGAGTGGGCGGCGGATGCCATCTCCCGCTACGGCGAGGCGATCGCGGTCGGCCTCGACGTGCGTGGCACCACGCTTGCCGCTCGAGGGTGGACGCGTGAAGGCGGCGACCTCTGGGAGGTGCTGGCTCGTCTGGAAGACGCCGGGTGCGCCCGCTACGTGGTGACGGACGTCACGAAGGACGGCACCCTGCGCGGTCCGAACCTCGAGCTCCTGAGGCAGGTCACGGAACGCACGGACCGGCCGGTGGTGGCATCCGGCGGCATCTCGAACCTCGATGACATCGCGGCGCTGCGCGAACTCGTGCCGAGCGGCATCGAGGGCGCGATCGTCGGCAAGGCGCTGTACGCCGGTGCGTTCACGCTCGCGGAGGCGCTGGACGTTGCCGGACGCTGATCCGCACGCGAACGCCTCCGGCGACGGTGGAACCCGCCGCGACGCGCATCTCTTCGGCTCCACCGATCGCGCCGACTCGGCGGGGCTCCCGTGGGAAGGCCGCCACTTCGAGCAGAACGCCGCGACCGACGACGACGGGTCGGCGGATCCGGCGCTGCTGCGGGCCCTGACCGACTTCGTCGATGGACGAGCGGATGCCGCGCAGGTCGTCGAGGCGGTACGCGCCGCGCGCCTCCTCGTTCCGCTCCTCGCACACGCTGGAGAGCTCGGCGAGAGCGCGGACGGACATCTCGTCGACAAGACGCAGGAGCTGTCGATCGCGACGGTCGAGGCGCCGGACGGACGAGCGGTGCTGCCCGCGTTCACCTCCGTGTCCACGATGTCGGGCTGGAACCCGAAGGCCAGGCCCGTTCCGGCCGTCGGACCGCGGATCGCGCTCGCGGCGGCCAGTGAACACACGGAGCTGGTGGTGATCGACCCCACCGGTCCGACCGAGTTCGTGCTGCGCCGTCCGATGGTGAAGGCCTTGGCGACGGGCGAGCCGTGGATCGCGCCGTGGGCTGATCCCGCAGTGCTCGACGCGTTCGGCACCGCGGCGCAGGACGAACCGGACGTCGTCGACGTTCGAGTGACTGCCGGTGATCCGTCGGCCAGACTGGCCGGGCCGGAGGTCCAGGTCGGCGTGGTGCTGCGTCCCGGTCTGGATGCGGAGGCCCTGCGCGCGCTCGTGAGCCGGCTCTCGCAGGCGTTGGGCGCATCCGCCGTCATCGCCGAACGGGTCGACTCCCTGGCGTTGCGGCTACTGTCCGCCTGACAGGCCGTCCGGTTGGGGTTGCCTCGGATCGGGTGACCCTGCCTCGGGCTGGAGCGTCGTGTCGCGTGCGGCGAACGATACGCCTAGATCACCGAGCCGGTGTACTTCTCGCCGGGCCCGGATCCCGGGGCGTCCGGAATCGACGACGCCTCGCGGAAGGCCAGCTGGAGGCTGCGCAGACCGTCGCGCAGACTGCGGGCGTGCTGGTCGCCGATGTGCTGGGCGCTTGCGGTGACCAGCCCGGCCAGGGCGTCGATCAGCTTGCGGGCCTCGTCGAGGTCCGTCTGCGTGGCCGGATCATCCGCGAGCCCGCACTTCACGGCGGCGGCGCTCATCAGATGAACGGCAGTGGTCGTGATGACCTCCACCGCCGGCACGTCCGCGATGTCGCGCGTGGCGTCGGCGATCGCTGCTGCCTCGGCCTCGAGGTCGATATCCGCGGCGGTGATCTCCACGAAGTCGGGCGAGTTCTGATCCTCGAACCGGTGAACGTGCTGATCGGACATGGAGCCTCCGCGTGCGTGAAGAAGTGGTGTGGGGGAGTGGCGGGACGATTCGGCCATGCCCGCAGCGTCTGCTAGACTATGTCGGGCCTTCGGAGCACTATGCCTCGAAGGGAAAGTGGAGAATCTCCCACCCGCGCTTGACCGCTTCATCAGGTTACCGGGTCGTTACGCACTCCGCCGAGGAGACGAAAGTCGCCGAGGTTGACGTAGAGGGTGTGGAATGCACGGCCGTGCGCGAGCGCGGATCGCATGTGTGTGAGAACTCTCTGCCGACCATCCTGCGGCATCGCCGAAGGATGCCCGCCCAAAGAGAAATGCTCGATCAGAGGAGCCACGCATCAGCGATCCCCGTACCAATGACCGTATCCGCGTGCCCGAGGTTCGCCTCGTCGGCCCAGGCGGAGAACAGATCGGCGTCGTCAAGATCGAGGTCGCCATCCGTCTCGCTCAAGAGGCGGACATGGACCTCGTGGAGGTGGCTCCGAATTCGAAGCCGCCCGTGGCCAAGATCATGGATTACGGCAAGTACAAGTACGAGGCTGCGCAGAAGGCCAAAGAGGCCAGGCGCAACCAGGCGAACACCGTGCTCAAAGAGGTGCGGTTCCGCCTCAAGATCGACAAACACGACTACGAGACCAAGCGCAAGCGCGCAGAGGGATTCCTCAAGGCCGGGGACAAGGTCAAAGCCATGATCCTGTTCCGTGGACGCGAGCAGTCCCGCCCCGAGCAGGGTGTGCGCCTGTTGCAGCGGTTCGCCGAAGATGTGGCGGATTTCGGTTCAGTGGAATCGAACCCGACCATCGACGGTCGCAACATGGTCATGGTCATCGGCCCTCTGAAGAACAAGTCGGAGGCCAAGGCCGAGGCCAACGCACAACGTGCCGCGAACCGTGCGCGCTCCCAGCAGCAGCGCGCGGGTGTGGCCACCGAGGCGGAATCCCCCTCCGCCACCGATGAGGAGAAATAATGCCCAAGCAGAAGACCCACTCCGGGGCCAAGAAGCGTTTCAAGCTCACCGGCAGCGGCAAGGTGATGAAGCAGCAGGCCGGCATGCGCCACCACCTGGAGCTGAAGACGAGCCGTCGCACGCGTCGGCTGAACCAGGACCAGGTGCTTCCGACGGTCGACGCCAAGGTCGCCAAGAAGCTTCTCGGCAAGTAAGCCGACACGACGCACGAAGGATATTGAGCAATGGCAAGAGTGAAGAGGGCCGTCAACGCCCACAAGAAGCGTCGGGTCATCCTCGAGCGCGCAGAGGGATACCGCGGACAGCGGTCGCGCCTCTACCGCAAGGCCAAGGAGCAGGTCACCCACTCGCTGGTCTACAGCTACCGTGACCGCCGTGCCCGCAAGGGTGACTTCCGTCGCCTGTGGATCCAGCGCATCAACGCTGCGAGCCGTCAGAACGGCCTCACCTACAACCGCTTCATCCAGGGTCTGAACCTGGCAGGCATCGAGGTGGACCGTCGCATCCTGGCCGAGCTCGCCGTGAACGAGCCCGCCACGTTCGCGTCGCTGGTCGAGACCGCGAAGAAGGCGCTGCCGGCGGACACGTCCGCACCGCACGCCGACGCCGCGTAAGCATCGAACCACCGGATCGGCCCGCACTCACCAGGGGTGCGGCCCGATCCGTCATTTCATCGTCGCTCCGCCGCAAGCGACGCACCCCGCATTTCGCTTCAGTCCTCGAACGTTCTCGCCCAGCCACGGCTGGTGCCCGCCAACGCGTGGTGTCATCGATCCACCCCACTCTTGCCGATCCACCCCGGTGTTCGCGTGAAATCGGGGGTGGGTCGACAACGACGGGGTGGGTCGGCAACAGAGCGGCGACGGGCGCTCGGGGTGGAGCGGGAATCGTCGCGCTGTTGCGTGTGACCGTTCATCGTGAGGGCACGCTTGGCCGTTAGGCTGAGCGAGTGCTGGACAACCCTCGTTCTCCTCGGGTGCGCGCCGTTGCCAAGCTGGCGAAGAAGTCGGCGCGTGCAGACACCGGCTATTTCCTGCTGGAGGGTCCGCAGGCCGCGCGCGAGGCGCTGACCTGGCGTCCCGACCTTGTCGTCGACCTGTTCGCCACGACGCACGCCGTGCACAAGCACGACGATGTCGCGTCGCTCGCCAAGCGGTCGGGCGCCGAGATCGAGTTCGTCACCGACCAGGTGCTGGATGCCATGGCGGACACCGTCACACCGCAGGGTTTCGTCGCGGTCTGCCGCATGTTCACGTCGTCGCTCGAGGATGTCTTCGCGGCGCGTCCGAGGCTGATCGCGGTGCTGGAGGAGGTGCGTGATCCGGGGAACGCGGGCACGATCATCCGTGCGGCGGACTCCGCGGGAGCGGACGCCGTGGTCTTCTCCGGTCACACCGTCGATCTGTACAACCCGAAGGTCGTGCGGTCGACCACGGGCTCGTTGTTCCATCTGCCGGTGGCCGTCGGCGCGTCGATCGACGAGGTTCTGACCAGGTCGAAGGAGTCCGGCCTGCACGTCATCGCTGCGGATATGGCGGGTGACGACCTGTTGGTGGCGAGGGTGAGCGGTGAGCTCGCCGAACCGACGGCGTGGGTTTTCGGCAACGAGGCCCACGGATTGTCCGATGAGGCCGTCGCACTGGTGGACCGGGTGATCACCGTGCCGATCTATGGCCACGCCGAGTCGATGAATCTCGCGACGGCAGCGTCGGTCTGCCTCTACGAGTCGGCTTTCGCGCAGCGCAGTTGAGGTCCACGGTGACGCGATCGGCAGAGCGCGCCCGAGCGACCTTCGTCACGCGTCGGTGACTCGGGTGGCTGTTGCCACCACCGCCGCGTACTCCATGGTGAACGACCCGCCCGCCTCGTCGATGACCGTGCCGATGCCCTCCAGCAACGGCTTCAGCCGTTCGGCAGGGAGTCGGTTGAGTCCGCCGGAGGTGGGAAGGGCGTCGAGCCATTCGTCGCGCGCATAGACACGCTTCCAGTCGAAGCGCCACTGCTCCACCTCGGTGAAACCACCGGCCTCGCGGATGCCGTCGCCCGCCTTGTCGAGCTGCGATCCGTACGCCCGTGCGCCGGCGGTCATGCCTGCCGCGATCGGATTGTCGGGCAGGACTCGTGCGAAGACCTCACCGAATGCGTTACTGATCGGCTCGGGGAACTGCATCACGTTCCAGAACAGCGCGAGACGCCCGCCAGGTCGTAGCACGTCGGCGGCCTTCCGTGCTCCGGAGACGGGATCGATCCAATGCCAGGTCTGGCCTGCGATCACGAGGTCGAACGTGCGACCGGCGGCATCCCACTCCTCGAACTTCGCCACCTCGACCTCGAGGCCGCGCGAGCGGGCGAACGCCGCCATGCGATCGTCGACGTCCACGCCCAGCACGTCGGCACCGCGCTCGTGAAACGGAATGGCGGAGATGCCGGTGCCGATGCCGACGTCGAGCACATCCACGCGCGGCGCGGCGTGCGTCGTCTCGGCGAGGATCCGGTCGACGAGCGCGTCCGGATATCGCGGACGAGCGCGATCGTAGGCGTCGGCATTCGCGCCGAAGGACTCGGCCATCTCTCGTGCCCTGTGGGACTCGGATGCCGTCAGATGCTCGGGTAGAGTGACCATGCGCCCACTATAGGTGGGCATGCGGTCACTCATCGATCGCGATCGCGCTCGGCGAACGAGGAGATGTCACGTGGCGCCCACTGGAGTCGCACTGCAGGATGCCCGTGCCCGCCTGTTCGAGGCGGCGGATCGGGTGGTGCTGCGCGACGGCGCGAACGGTCTCACCAGCCGAGCGGTCACCGAGGAGCTCGGGGTCGCCAAGGGCGTGCTGCACCGCCATTTCCCGGATTTCGACACCTTCCTCGCGGAGTGGGTGGAGCAGAGGGTCGCCGGGCTCGGCGACCTCGCCGACAGGCTGCGGGCCACGGCAGGAACAGCGAGCGTGGTGACGAATCTGCGGGACGCGCTGTCGCGCATCTTCGATCCTCTCGGCTTGGCCACGATCCGCATCGTGATCGCCAGGGACGGGGTGCGCGCGCGGCTGAGGGCATCCGGCGATCATCCCCTGTCGTATCTCGGTGAGGCGACGAGCGTGCTCACCACGTATCTGGCCGACGAGCAACGCCGTGACCGACTCGTGCCGTCCGCCGATCCGCGCACGCTCGCACTCGCGCTGATGGGTTCGGGCCATCTGCTGTTCGCCGGGGAGCTCGGCGCGTTGCCGTCCGAGGATGCCGTCGACGAGGTGGTGGCATCGATCATCGTCGGCGCCGAGCCCGGAGGCCACGGGCATGGGACCCACGCCGCACCTCCTGGGCGGACCTGACTGTGCGCCCGCCGCCCGAGGCGGGTGCCGTCGCCGACGTCGCAGGTTCGAGGCCGTCCGACCGCGACCGTCATGCGTGATCGCGTCCGTTCCGTCGCCGACTCGAGGTGGCGAGCGTAGCGTGTGGCACATCCGTCGGCATCCAGATCGCACACGATGAACGGCCACTCATCCGCACTCGGTCCGGGCGGCCGGGCGAGGTGGTGGGTGTCCGGTGTCCGCCGCGCCGCCGTGGCTGCCGGCTCTGTCCTCGGCGTCGCGGTGGGCGTCGCGGCGCTCACCGCAGCCGAGGCGCTGTGGACCAGAGGACGGCTCGCGACGTCGCGTCCTTCGGTCCGCTCTGCGCGGAGCGGTCTCTTCGGTGATGGATGTCAGAGCCCGCCGCTTCAGCTGGCAGTGATGGGCGACTCGCTGGCCGTGGGATACGGGGCCGAGGACGAGTCCCACACGGTCGGAGTGATACTCGCGAACGGGCTCGCGGCGGCGTCGGAACGCTCTGTGCAGCTCACGAACGTGGCGGAGGTCGGTGCGGTGTCGAGCGACCTTGCCGCGCAGCTGGTCAGGTTGCGGGTGCTCAGCTCGCCCGACGTGGCCGTCATCATCGTGGGCACGAACGACGCTTTCCATCTCGTGCCGCTCCCGGATTCGCTGAGTCCGCTTCGGGCCACGATCACGGAACTGCGCAGCGCGGGTGCCCGCGTCGTCGTGGCATCCTGCCCCGATCTCGGCACGGTTCGCCGGTTCGTCGAGCCGATGCGGTTCTTCGCGCACTGGGCCAGCCGGTTCCTCGCCACGGGTCAGACGATCGTCGCCCTACGGGCCGGTGCCCGTACCGTCTCGCTCGCGGACGCCCTTGGACCGCTGTTCCGGCGCGATCCGGGCTCGATGTTCTCACGGCTCGATCGTCTGCATCCGTCGGATCTCGGGTATTCGAACGCCGCGGCCGCCCTCCTCCCCAGCGTGCTGGCCGCCGCGGGATATCGCGCAGCACCAGGGAGCACCGTGCCGCATCGGGTGTACGAGAACCGCAGCCGCAGGCCGCTCGCGTGGATCGCGTGCCGCGCCTCACGGCAGGCCGGCGTGCGGGTGCGGAACGCGGGCGTCCCGGGTGAACGATCGCCGAAGGAGAATCCACCGACTCGACGTGGCTGATGGTCCGGGCGCGAGAGGCGAGTTCTGCGGCTCTGCCTCCCGTAAACTTGATCTTCGTGCCAGAACCCATCGAGATCACCGAATCCGCGGTGCGATCGGCGGTCGACGCGGCCCTGGCCGCCGTGGATTCCGCTGCCGACATCGCTGAGCTCAAAACGGCCCGCACGGAGCACTCCGGGGAGCACTCGCGGCTCGCTCGGCTGAACGCCTCGTTGCGCGACGTCCCCGCCGATCAGAAGGCCGCGCTCGGCAAGCTCGTCGGGCAGGCCAGGGGCGAGGTGAACCGGGCGTTCGCATCCCGCGAGACCGTGCTCGCGGAGGCGGAGAACGCGAAACGCCTCGCGGAGGAAGCCGTGGACGTCACCGAGGTGGCGTTGCCCGGACGCGTGGGGGCGCGGCATCCGCTCTCGCTTCTGCAGGAGCGCATCGCCGACATCTTCGTCGGCATGGGCTGGGAGGTCGCGGAAGGACCGGAGCTCGAGAGCGAGTGGTTCAACTTCGACGCACTGAACTTCGACGCCGATCACCCGGCGCGCGCGCTGCAGGACACGTTCTTCGTGGAGCCGCCTGAGGCGCACCTCGTGCTGCGCACGCACACCTCTCCCGTGCAGGTGCGAGCCCTGCTCGAGCGTGAACTGCCCGTGTACGTCGTGGCGCCCGGACGTGTGTACCGCACCGACGAGCTCGACGCCACGCACCTGCCCGTGTTCAGCCAGGTCGAGGGCATCGCCGTCGACAAGGGCCTCACCATGGCGCACCTGCGCGGCACGCTCGAGCACTTCGCCCGCGCGATGTTCGGCGATGAAGCCAAGATCCGGCTGCGTCCGAACTACTTCCCGTTCACGGAGCCGAGCGCCGAGATGGATGTCTGGCATCCGGGAGCCAAGGGCGGCCCGCGTTGGATCGAGTGGGGCGGCTGCGGCATGGTCAACCGCAACGTGCTGCGTTCGGCCGGCATCGATCCGGATGTCTACACCGGCTTCGCCTTCGGCATGGGCATCGAGCGCACCCTGCAGTTCCGGTACAGCCTGAACGACATGCGCGACTTCCTCGAGGGCGACATCCGCTTCTCCCAGCAGTTCGGAATGGTGGTTTAAGGGCATGCGAATCCCGCTGAGTTGGCTCGCCGAGTACGTCGACGTCGCCCCTGGGTCGACGCCTGAGGACGTGCACGCGGCACTGGTCAAGGTCGGACTCGAAGAGGAGGCCATCCACCGCTTCGAGATCTCCGGGCCCGTCGTGGTGGGCGAGGTGCTCGACTTCGTCGAGGAGCCGCAGACCAACGGCAAGACGATCCGCTGGTGTCAGGTGCGCGTCGCCCCCGAGGGCGAGGCTGCCGCCGACGGCGGGGATGCCGTGCACGGCATCGTGTGCGGCGCCCGCAACTTCTTCCCAGGCGACAAGGTCGTCGTGACGCTTCCCGGATCCGTGCTGCCCGGTCCCTTCCCGATCGCGGCGCGCAAGACGTACGGACACATCTCCGACGGGATGATCGCGTCGGCGCGCGAGCTCGGTCTCGGCGACGAGCACAACGGCATCCTGCGCCTGAAGGAGCTCGGCATCGACGCCCCGGTCGGGACGGATGCCATCGCCCTTCTCGGTCTGGACGATGCGTCCGTCGAGGTGAACGTGACGCCGGATCGCGGCTATGCGCTGTCCATCCGCGGCATCGCCCGGGAGTACGCGCACTCAACGGGAGCAGCGTTCCGCGACCCTGCGGCATCGGTGGATCCGGTGGACGGCGAAGGATTCTCGGTCGTGATCGCCGATGAGGGCCCGATCCGCGGTCGGGTCGGAGCGAGTGTCTTCGTCACGCGCGTCGTGCGCGGCGTCGACCCGAGTGCGCCCACGCCCGCCTGGATGATCGCGCGGCTCGTGCTGGCCGGCATCCGCTCCATCTCCCTGATCGTCGATGTCACCAACTACGTGATGGTCGAGCTGGGGCAGCCGATTCACGCCTACGACCTGGACAAGCTGACCGGCGGCATCACGGTGCGCAGGGCTGCACGCGGCGAGACGCTCGAAACCCTCGACGGACAGGTGCGAAAGCTCGACGTCGAAGACCTGCTCATCACCGACGAGTCGGGTCCGATCGGACTCGCGGGCGTCATGGGCGGGGCGACGACCGAGGTGGACGAGGCGACGACGGACGTGCTCGTCGAGGCGGCGAACTTCGACCCGGTTTCCGTCGCGCGTACCGCGCGCAGGCACAAGCTTCCCAGTGAGGCCTCACGTCGCTTCGAGCGCAGCGTCGATCCGGACGTCGCCAGCGCGGCCGCTGCACGCGTGGTGCAGCTTCTGGAGCAGCTCGGCGGCGGCCGCGCCGACGGGCTCGGTTCAACCCTGCGCACTGCCACTGACGCCGAACCGATCCTTCTGCCGCACGGCTACGTGACGACGCTGGTGGGCGTCGAGTTCACCGACGACGAGGTGCGCACCACCCTCGCCGAGATCGGCGGCGCCATCGAGCAGACGGATGACGGGCTCCTCGTCACGCCTCCCACGTGGCGTCCAGACCTCGGCGACAAGGCCGACCTGGCCGAAGAGGTCGCCCGCATCGTCGGATACGACCGCATCCCGCCTGTACTCCCCGTCGCGCCGCCCGGCCGCGGCCTCACCCGTGCCCAGCAGCTGCGTCGCCAGGCCGCCACGGCACTCGCTGCAAGCGGACTTACCGAGGTGCTGGCGTATCCGTTCGTCTCCGCGGCGCAGAACGACCTGTTCGGCTCGCCCGTCGACGGCCAGGTCCCCGCGGTGCGCCTGACGAACGCGCTTGACGCTTCCGTGCCGTTCCTCCGCACCTCGCTGCTGCCTGGACTGATCGAGACCGCGAAGCGCAACCTCTCACGCGGGCTCACCGATCTCGCGCTGTTCGAGATCGGCCTGGTCTTCCGTCCAGACGGTGCGGTGACCGGAACCTCGGAGCTCCCGGTCGGTGCCGCGCTCCCCGAACCGGGAGTGATCGCCGAGCTGGAGGCAGGCATCCCGGCCCAGCCACGTCTGGCCGCAGCCCTGTTCACCGGGGACGCCACCGTCAAGCAGCCGGGCCGGCCCGCCGTCGCGTCGGGCATTGCGGACGCGCTCGCCGCGGTGCGCACCCTTGCCGCTGCGCTCGGCACCGAGGTCACGGTCCGACAGGGATCGCACAAGGCGCTCCACCCGGGACGCACCGCCGAGGTTCTGCTCGACGGCAGCCCGATCGGCTACGCCGGTGAGCTGCTGCCGCAGGTGGCGGAGGACGCCGACCTCCCTCGCGTGGTCGCCGTGCTCGAGGTCGACCTCGACCGTCTCATCGGCGTCGCCGGCGCCGACAAGCAGATCACTCCCATCTCGACCTTCCCCGCCGCCACTCAGGACCTGTCACTGGTCGTGGATGCCGGCGTGCCGGCCGCCGACGTGCTCGCGGCCGTCATCGAGGGCGCGGGAGAGCTGCTCGAAAACGCGCACATCGTCGACGACTACCGCGGGCGCGGAGTGCCCGAGGGCAGCAAGAGCCTGACGTTCGCGCTGCGCTTCCGCGCCGACGACCGCACCCTGACCGCCGCAGAGGCCAGCGACGCGAAGCTCGCGGGTGCAGCGCTCGCCGGGTCCCGGTTCGCCGCGACCGTGCGCGAGTAGCTCGCCGACGCCGACGCACATCGGCTGAGCGCGCGAACGGTGCGCTGAGCCGCACGGGCTCGGGCATCCATCGGTCGATGGATGCCCGAATCCATCTCCTGTCCCATGGCGCCGGGAGCCATGCCGGGCAAGCCTTGAGGCATGACGAAGAGCTCCGATCCCGTGGTCAACGTGCAACGGTTGCGCAAGACCTACGGCGGATTCACCGCCGTCGACGACATCGACTTCGAGATCGCCCCCGGCGAGACGTTCGCTCTGCTCGGACCGAACGGTGCAGGCAAGTCGACGACTATCGAGATCCTCGCGGGCTTCCGCGATCGCAGCGCGGGTGACGTCCGGGTGCTGGGCGTCGACCCGCAGCACGCGACGCGCGGCTGGAAGGCGCAGCTCGGCATCGTGCTTCAGTCGACGGGCGAGTCCGCGGTCATGACCGTGGCGGAGCAGCTCAGGCACTTCGCGCGCTTCTATCCGCATCCCCGAGATGTCGACGAGACCATTGCGGCGGTGGGTCTGACCGACAAGGCGGGCACACGACTGGCAAGGCTGTCAGGAGGGCAGCGGAGACGGGTGGATGTCGCTCTCGGCATCATCGGCAATCCGCGGCTGCTCTTCCTCGACGAGCCCACCACGGGCTTCGACCCCGAAGCACGACACGAATTCTGGGACCTCATCCGAGCGCTGAAACGGGAGGGCACGAGCATCCTGCTCACGACCCACTACCTCGACGAAGCCGCCAGGCTGGGCGACCGCGCCGGCGTCATCGCCGCCGGCCGCATGGTCGACATCGGCGCCATTCACGAGCTCGGCGGGGCGGATGCCCGCACCCCGGTCGTCCGCTGGCGCGACGGCCGCGGGCAGCACGAGGTGCGCACGAGCGAGCCGGGCCGCACAGTCGCCGAGCTCGTGGCCGGCCTCGGCTCGGAACCCGACGGCCTCGAGGTCGTGCGACCCAGCCTGGAAGATGTCTATCTCGGCCTGCTCGGCACGACGGAGCATCTCGAGGAGGTGGCGGCATGAGCACCTTGGCCCTCGGCGTCGAGCGCACGCGGTACGAGATCGTCGCCTACTTCCGCTCGATGGACACGGTGTTCTTCACATTCCTCTTCCCACTCGTCATGCTCGGCATCTTCACGACGGCGTTCAGTGCGGCCGGCGACATCGTGGCGAGGCCCGGCGAGCCTGGCATCACGGTCGGCGCGTACTACCTGCCTGGCATGCTCGCCGCAGGCGTCCTGCTCTCCGGAGTGCAGAACCTGGGCGTCGACATCGCGAGGGAGAGGTCGGACGGCACGCTCAAGCGACTGGGCGGAACCCCGCTGTCGCCGGTGAGTTACTTCGCGGGCAAGATCGGACAGGTCTTCGCGACGGCCGCCATCCAGGCGGTTCTGCTGCTCGCGGTGGCGCGGCTGATTTTCGGCATCGCGCTCCCGACGGATCCGGAGAAGTGGGTCACCTTCGCCTGGATCTTCGTGCTCGGCGTGGTGACCTCCGCCTTGCTCGGCATCGCCTTGTCCGCTCTGCCACGGTCCGGACGCTCGGCATCCGCGGTGATCGTGCCGATCGTGCTGATCCTGCAGTTCATCTCCGGCGTCTACCTGAACTTCACGCAGCTGCCCGGATGGATGCAGACGATCGCGTCGCTCTTCCCGCTGAAGTGGATCGCGCAGGGCATGCGCAGCGTGTTCCTGCCCTCCGACTTCGTCGTGCTCGAGCCGAACGGGAGCTGGCAGCTCGGATGGTGCGCGCTCGTGCTGTTCGGCTGGCTGGCGACCGGGCTGGTGATCAGTCGGGTCACGTTCCGGTGGATCCGCAAGGACGGTTGACCGACGGCCATGGGTCGCACGCGGCGCGGCTTCGATGCGAGAGTTGCCTCGTGAGCATGCAGAAGCGCGCATGGTGGGATGTCGCGGTCGGCGCCACCGCGCTCGTCTGCGCATTCCTGATCTGGCTGGATGCCGCGGTCCTCCAGGGGATGCCGAAGAACACGATCGCTTCGTCGAGCGCTCTGGCGGCGTTCGTCGTGGCGTACGCGGTGTTCGGCAGGTGGCTGATCGGTCGCGATGTTCCGATCGCCGCCCAGGTCTACCTGGGCCTGATGACCGTGATCGTCGCGTTCGGGTGCGCGGCCGATCCGAACCTGTCGGTGCTGCAGGCGATCGCGTATCCGCTGATCGGCGCTCTCGCGCCCGGTCGGATCCGCTCCATGCTCGCGTGGGACGTGGTCCTCGGCCTCGGGGTGTTCGCAGGGCTCGCGCTCGGCCCGGCGGGGGTGACGGCCGCCGCGATCACGGCATCCCTGTCGTTCCTGTTCGCGGTGGCCATCGGGCTCTGGATCTGGCGGATCGTCGACTGGGGGGCCGAACGCGCCCGCCTGCTCTCCGAGCTGCAGGCTGCACAGAGCCGGGCGGCGGCATCCGCTCAGGAGGCGGGCGCGGCCCGCGAGCGAGAACGTCTCGCGCGCGACATGCACGACACCGTCGCGCAGTCGCTGACCGGGCTCGTGATGCTCGCCGAGCGGGCGGAACGGCAGGCGTCGAGGATCGACGCGTCGGGGGCTCTGCCCGAGACGCTGCGGACCATGGAGGATGCCGCCCGCGAGACCCTGCGCGAGATCCGATCGCTCGTGGCGGAGTCGGCGTCGCAGCCCGTCGAAGACGGTCTGAACGAGGCGGCTCGGCGGGTGGCGGCCCGGTTCGATCGTGAGGCAGGAATCGCCGTCGACGTGCGATTCGACGACGTCGAGCTCTCCAGGGAACAGCAGGTGGTGCTGCTGCGGTGCTTCCAGGAGGCCCTCGCCAATGTGCGCAAGCACGCCATGGCGAGCAGTGTCGAGGCATCCTTGCGTGCCGCGGACGACGCCCTGGTCCTTGTGGTCGCCGATGACGGCATCGGTGTCGCCGACGGCATCCGTGACGGGTTCGGCCTCTCCGGCATGCGCGATCGTCTGCGCACGTTCGGCGGCAATGTGACGTTGGAGTCGGCGGCGCCGGCCGGAGCGCGGCTGACGGTCACGGTGCCGATGCACTCGTCGGCTGTCGCCGACGTTCGAGGGGAGCATGTCTCGTGATCCGCGTGCTGGTCGCCGACGATCATCCGCTGGTACGCCGAGGCATCCGCGCGATGCTGGACGACGAGCCCGATCTCGAGGTCGTCGGTGAGGCGGATGACGGTGCCGAGGCGGTCCGGAGCGTCGCAGCGACCGACCCCGACGTCGTGCTGATGGACCTGCGGATGCCCGTGCTCGGCGGAGCAGACGCCACAGCCCGCATCCTCGCCGACGCCCGCACACGTCAGGTCGTCACGCGGGTCCTCGTCCTCACCACGTTCGAATCCGACGCCGATGTGCTCGGCGCGATCGAGGCCGGTGCGAGCGGATACCTCCTGAAGGCGGCGCCGCACGACGAGGTCGTCGCAGCGGTGCGCGCCGTGGCGTCCGGTCGCACCGTGCTCGCGCCGGGGATCGCCGAGGCTCTCGTGCGGGGAACCCGAAGCCACGGCGACGAGCGGATCCGCTTGTCCGACCGCGAGGAGGAGGTGCTGCGGCTGGTGGCCACGGGGGCGAGCAACGCCCGGATCGCCGGCGACCTGTTCATCGCCGAGTCGACGGTGAAGACGCACCTCGTGCACGTCTTCGAGAAGCTCGGCGTCGACGATCGCACTCGTGCCGTGACCCGCGCGCAGGAACTCGGCATCCTGTGACCTGTTGATGCACGGTTCTCGCGGCGAGATCGATCGACGCGCGTGATCGTGCCATTCGAGCGTTCCCGGGCGGAGCGTGTGCGTCGCGAGCCCGGAGGCTCGGTTGGCACCTGCCGTCGAGCTCCCGGTATGCTGGCGCACATGTCTTGCATCCGGCGCACCCCGAACGCACAGGTCTTCTCGACCCGTGCGGTGCGCCGACGTCAGTGCGGACTCCTTCTGGGCGCACGCCGAAGCTAGGCGACGCGTACGGGACCGCGTGTTGAGCGGTCCGCTGTGGGCGTCGCCGTGCCGACCACCATTCGCCCAACTGTCTGATTGTGGCAACGCCGCTCACTGACTCCATCGCCTCGGAAGAACCAGCCAGCTCGTTCTTCTGTCAGCTCGGCCGTCAATATCGCGGCTCAGGCCGCTCATTGACTCCACCACCTCGAAGAACGAACCAGCTCGTTCTTCTCTCAGCTCAGTCGTCAATAAGGTAGAGACATGTCCTATTCGGTCGCCGTCGCCGGCGCCTCGGGCTACGCGGGGGGAGAGATCCTCCGCATTCTGGCCGAACATCCTGATTTCGAGATCCGCACCGTGACGGCCGGCTCCAACGCCGGCACGCCGCTCATCGATCACCAGCCGCATCTGCGTTCCCTCGCGCATCTCACGTTGCAGGAGACGGATGCCACGACCCTCGCCGGTCACGACGTCGTGTTCCTCGCGCTGCCGCATGGAGCATCCGGCGCCATCAGCGCCCAGCTCGGCGACGACGTGCTCGTCGTCGACTGCGGTGCGGACCACCGGCTCACGTCCAGGGCGGACTGGGACGCCTTCTATGGCGGCGACTACGCGGGTGCGTGGGCGTACGGCGTCCCAGAGCTGCCCGTTGTCGACGGAAGCGGAGTGGACGGCAAGCAGCGGGATGTGCTCGCCGGAGTCACCCGCATCGCCGCACCCGGCTGCAACGCCAGTTCCGTCTCGCTGGCGATCGCGCCGGGCGTCTCCGCCGGACTCATCGATGAGACGGATATCGTCGCGGTGCTCGCCGTCGGCCCCAGCGGCGCAGGCAAGAGCCTCAAGACCACCTATCTCGCCTCCGAGCTTCTCGGCAACGCCGTGCCGTACGGCGTGGGCGGGACGCACAGGCACATCCCCGAAATCCTGCAGAATCTGCGAGCGGCGGGCGCGGCAAACCCGGCCATCTCGTTCACGCCGATGCTCGTGCCGATGTCGCGGGGCATCCTCGCCACTGTCAGCGCCCCTCTGAAGCCGGGCGTCTCGGTCGACGAGGTGCGGGCCGCGTGGAATGACGCGTACGCGGGAGAGCGCTTCGTGCAGGTGCTCCCCGCCGGCAAATTTCCCCGCACGTCAGACGTACTGGGCGCGAACATCGCGCTGATCGGTCTGGCCGTCGACGCCAGGGCGAATCGCGTGGTGTCGATCATCGCCGTGGACAACCTCGTCAAGGGCACAGCGGGTGCCGCCATCCAGTGCGCGAACATCGCGCTCGGTCTGCCGGAGACCACCGGCCTCAGCGTGAACGGAGTCGCACCGTGAGCATCACGGCCCCAGCAGGATTCGCCGCGGCAGGCATCGCCGCCGGCCTCAAGGCGACGGGAGCGCTCGACCTCGCCGTCGTGCGGAACCTGGGTCCGCTGCAGAACGCCGCCGCGGTCTTCACCTCGAACCGCTGCAAAGCCAACCCGGTGTTGTGGAGCGAACAGGTCATGGGGGACGGCATCGTGTCCGCCGTCGTCCTCAATTCCGGAGGCGCCAACTGCTACACGGGCGCGCAGGGATTCCAGACGTCCCACGCGACGGCCGAGGCCGCCGCGGAGCACCTGAGCGTGTCGGCCGCCGACGTCGTCATCTGTTCGACCGGCCTCATCGGAGACCAGCTCGACCGGGATGCTCTCACCGGAGGCGTCGCACAGGCAGCGGCATCCCTCGGCTCAGACGACGCGTCGGGACTCGCAGCAGCACAGGCCATCATGACCACCGACACACACCCGAAGCAGGCCGTCGTCGCCGGCGACGGCTGGTCCATCGGCGGCATGGCGAAGGGCGCAGGCATGCTTGCGCCGGGCCTCGCCACCATGCTCGTCGTCATCACGACGGATGCCGCGCTCGACTCCTCAGCGCTCGACACGGCCCTGCGCGCCGCGACTCGCGTCACGTTCGACCGGCTCGACTCCGACGGGTGCATGTCGACGAACGACACCGTCGTCCTCCTGGCCTCCGGGGCGTCGGGCGTGACCCCGGGGACGGACGAGTTCGCCCTGGCGCTCACGGATCTCTGCGACGACCTTGCACTGCAGCTGCAGGGCGACGCCGAGGGCGCATCGCACGACATCGCGATCGAGGTGGTTCACGCGGCATCCGAGGATGACGCGGTCGACGTCGCGCGCGCCGTCTCGCGCAGCAATCTTTTCAAGGCGGCCATCTTCGGCAACGACCCCAACTGGGGACGCGTGCTCGCCGCCGTCGGAACGACCGACGCCGAGTTCGATCCGTACGGCATCGACGTGGCCATCAACGGCATCCAGGTGTGCACGGCTGGCGAGCCGGATCAGTCGCGCGACCTCGTCGACCTGACGCCGCGGGCGACCTCGATCCTCATCGATCTGCACGTCGGCGATCGCTCGGCGACGATCCGCACCAACGACCTCACGCACGACTACGTGCACGAGAACAGCGCGTACGCGAGCTGAGGGACGAGTCATGACAGACCCCGCGAATACCGAACCGCAGCCGCTTCCCATCCTCGGACAGCCGGGCGCCAAGGCGGCCGTGCTGATGGAGGCGCTGCCCTGGCTGAAGAGGTTCCACGGACAGACGATCGTCGTGAAGTTCGGCGGAAACGCCATGGTCGACGACGACCTGGTGCGCGCTTTCGCCGACGACATCGCCTTCCTGCGGTACGTGGGCATCCGACCAGTCGTCGTGCACGGTGGCGGCCCGCAGATCACGGCCATGCTCGACCGCCTCGGCATCGTCAGCGAGTTCCGCGGCGGCTACCGGGTGACCACGCCGGAGACGATGGAGGTCGTGCGCATGGTCCTCACGGGCCAGATCAGCCGCGACATCGTCGGCCACATCAACCTTCACGGTGCACTGGCATCCGGGATCTCCGGCGAAGACGCCCGGCTCTTCGAGGGACGGGTCCGCAAGGCGATCGTCGACGGAGAGCTCGTCGATCTCGGACTCGTCGGTGACGTCGTCGGCGTGAATCCGGCCGGCGTCATGGCCGAGGTGCACGCCGGTCGCATCCCGGTGGTCTCGTCGGTGGCACTCGACGTCGACGTTCCCGGTCGCAGTCTGAACGTCAACGCGGACGCCGCTGCCGCAGCGCTCGCCGTCGCGCTGGGCGCCGCCAAGCTCGTGATCCTCACGAACGTGCCCGGCCTCTACCGCGACTGGCCGGACCGCGACTCGCTCATCTCCACGATCGCCGCAGCCGAGCTTCGCGAGCTGCTGCCGTCCCTGGACTCGGGCATGATCCCCAAGATGACGGCCTGCCTCGACGCCGTCGACGGGGGCGTCGCCAAGGCCGCCGTCATCGACGGACGCGACGCGCACTCCCTTCTCTTCGAACTCTTCACCAGCAAAGGCAGCGGAACGGAGGTGACCGCATGACGGGCACACCGAACGACACACTCAGCGACTGGCGCCAGACCTTCGGCGACGTCATGATGGGCTCCCTCGCGGTGCCGGCCGTGATGCTCGACCACGGGCTCGGCACGCACGTGTCGGACGTCGACGGCAACGAGTACCTCGATTTTCTCGGCGGCATCGCGGTGAACGCCCTTGGGCACGCGCACCCGGTTCTGCTGGACGCGATCTCGACCCAGGCCGCGAAGCTGATCCACGTGTCCAACTACTTCGCGACGCCTCAGCAGGTCGCTCTGGCCGAGCGGTTGCAGCGCATCACGGGCGCGGGATCCGCGGGCCGCGTCTACTTCTGCAACTCGGGAACCGAGGCCAACGAGGCCGCGTTCAAGCTGGCGCGGCGCAACTCGGACGGCGGCCGCAGTCGCATCCTCGCCCTGAAGAACGGATTCCACGGCAGGACGATGGGCGCCCTCGCGCTGACGGGCAAGCCGCACATGCGGGAGCCGTTCGAGCCGATGGTCCCCGGCGTCGAGCACATCGACTCCACCCTCGAAGCGCTCGAAGCGGCGATGGATGACAGGGTCGCCGCCCTGTTCCTCGAACCGATCAAGGGCGAGGCCGGCGTCATCGACCTGCCTGCCGGATACCTCGCCGCCGCCCGTGAGCTCACCCGCCGCCACGGCGCTCTGCTCATCATCGACGAGATCCAGACCGGCGTCGGACGCACCGGCACCTGGTTCGGATTCCAGCACGCGGAAATCGTCCCCGACGCCATCACGATGGCAAAGGGCATGGCCGGGGGAGTACCCATCGGCGCCCTCGTCACGTTCGGACACGCATCCGAGCTGTTCACCAAGGGCCAGCACGGCAGCACGTTCGGCGGCAATCCGTTCGCGACGGCTGTCGCGGGTGCGGTGCTCGAGGAGATCGAGCGTGCCGGGCTGATCGACAACGCCAGGGTGCGCGGTGAGCAGCTTCGGAACGTGCTGCGCGGCATCCGCTCTCCGCTCATCTCCGAGCTCCGAGGTGCCGGCCTGCTCATCGGCATCGGGCTTTCCGAGCCGGTGGCCGACGCGCTGGCCGCCGCGGCACTCCGCAACGGTCTCATCGTCAACGCGCCGAACGAGTCGAGCATTCGGCTCGCTCCGCCGCTCATCATCGGGGACGACGACGTCGCCGAGTTCGAACGACGCTTCCGCGCCGCACTGCTCGACCTCGACAGCCAGGCCGGATCCGGCCACCAGCAAGGAGACTGACCCGTGACCCGTCACTTCCTCCGCGACGACGACCTGACCGCGGCCGAGCAGGCCGAGATCCTCGACCTGGCCGTGCAGATGCGCGACGACAGATGGGGGCGCAAGCCGCTCGCAGGTCCGCAGACGGTTGCCGTCATCTTCGACAAGTCCTCGACGCGCACCCGGGTGTCCTTCGCGGTGGGTGTCGCCGACCTCGGCGGCAGCCCGCTGATCATCAGCACGGCCAACAGCCAGCTCGGCGGCAAGGAGACGCCGTCCGACACGGCTCGGGTGCTGGAGCGCATGGTCTCCGCGATCGTGTGGCGCACCTACGCCCAGGCCGGCCTCGAGGAGATGGCGGCCGGCACCACCGTGCCGGTCATCAACGCTCTCTCCGACGATTTCCACCCGTGCCAGCTGCTCGCAGATCTGCTCACCATCAGGGACGTCTTCGGCACTCTGACCGGCCTCACCGTCACCTTCCTCGGTGACGGCGCGAGCAACATGGCGCAGTCCTACCTGCTGGCTGGGGCCATCGCGGGCATGAACGTGCGCGTGGCGTCTCCCGACGAGTTCGCGCCGCACGACGAGGTGGTGTCCGACGCGGATGCCCTGGCCGCGGGCACCGGCGGGTCCGTCGTCCTCTACTCCGACCCGTTCGAGGCGGTGGCCGGAGCGGATGTCGTCGTGACCGACACGTGGGTCTCGATGGGCAAGGAGGAGGAGAAGGCGCACCGCATCGCAGCCATGGGCGACTACAAGGTGACCCCGGAACTGATGGCGCTCGCGAAGCCCGAGGCGATCTTCCTGCACTGCCTTCCCGCCGATCGCGGCTACGAGGTCGATCCCCAGGTCATCGACGGTCCGCAGAGCGTCATCTGGGACGAGGCAGAGAACCGCCTGCACGCCCAGAAGGCACTGCTGGCCTGGATCCTCGAGAAGAACGCGGCGTGAGCGCCGTGATGAACACGACGACGGCGGGAGCATCGCATGTCTGACGCGCAGCAGGGCAATCGGGCCGGCGAAGCCGGGGCGCTCTGGGGCGGCCGGTTCGCGGGCGGTCCCTCGCCTGAGCTCACGGAGCTGAGTCGTTCCACGCACTTCGACTGGCGTCTCGCCGAGTACGACATCGCCGGATCCAAGGCACATGCGAAGGCCCTGACCGCTGCCGGTTACCTCACCGCGGATGAGCTGACAGCGATGACGGAAGCGCTCGACTCGCTGCTCGCTGACGTGCGGTCAGCCGCGTTCCTGCCGCAGGCATCCGATGAAGACGTGCACTCCGCACTGGAGCGCGGGCTCGTCGAACGCGCAGGCGGCGAACTGGGCGGCAAGCTCCGTGCCGGACGCAGCCGCAACGACCAGATCGCCACGCTCGTGCGGCTCTTCCTCCGCGACCATTCGACACGGCTCGCGCAGCTCATTCTCGGCCTCGTCGACGCGCTCGCCGCGCAGGCCGAGGCGCACGCCGACGCGATCATGCCCGGACGCACGCACCTGCAGCACGCGCAGCCCGTCCTTCTCGCGCACCACCTGCTGGCGCACTGCTGGCCGCTCGTCCGCGACCTGGAGCGCATCCTGGACTGGCGTCGCCGGTCGGATGCCTCTCCCTACGGTTCCGGCGCGCTCGCCGGCAACACGCTCGGCCTCGACGCGGGTCTCGTCGCCTCGGAGCTCGGCTTCGCCGGCGTCGTCGAGAACTCGATCGACGGCACGGCCTCGCGGGATCTCGTCGCGGAGTTCGCGTACATCACCGCCCAGCTCGGAGTGGACGTCTCTCGTTTCGCGGAGGAGATCATCCTCTGGAACACCCGCGAGTTCGGATTCGTCACGCTCAGCGACTCGTACTCGACCGGCTCGTCGATCATGCCGCAGAAGAAGAATCCCGACATCGCGGAGCTCGCACGCGGCAAGGCCGGACGCCTGATCGGCAACCTGAGCGGTCTCCTCGCCACGCTCAAGGGCCTTCCGCTCGCGTACAACCGCGACCTCCAGGAGGACAAGGAGCCGGTCTTCGATTCGATCGACACGCTCGAGGTGCTCCTGCCCGCCTTCACCGGCATGGTGGCGACGTTGCACTTCCACACCGACCGGATGCGCGAGCTCGCCCCCCAGGGCTACTCGCTGGCCACCGACGTGGCCGAGTGGCTCGTCAAGCAGCACGTGCCGTTCCGCGACGCCCACGAGATCACGGGAAAGCTCGTGGCGTACGCGGAGGGCCACGGCGTCGAGCTCGACGAGGTGGACGACGCGGCGCTCGCCGCGATCTCGCATCACCTGACGCCAGAGGTGCGCGGCGTGCTCACGATCAAGGGTTCCGTCGGGTCCCGCTCCGGTCTCGGTGGCACCGCGCCGGAGCGAGTGGCCGAGCAGCGCGTGCACCTCACCGCGCGGGTGAAGGCGCTCGCCGAGGCGATCGCGGAGGAGCAGGAGGTCCGATGACCTCCGGGGCGGCCAGCTCGACGGACGACTCTCCTAGCCGGATGCCGTCTCTCACACGGTCCTTCTTCGAGCGGGTCTCACTTCAGGTGGCGCCCGAACTCCTCGGTGCGCTGCTCACGCACACGACGCCCGACGGTTCGGTCACACTCCGCATCACGGAGGTGGAGGCGTACCTCGGCGACGGAACGGATCCGGGATCCCACGCCTACCGAGGCCGCACGCCTCGCAATGCCGTCATGTTCGGCCCGCCCGGTCACATCTACACGTACTTCACGTACGGCATGCACACATGCGCCAACCTCGTCTGTTCGCCCGACGGCGTGGCATCCGCTGTCCTGCTCAGGGCCGCCGAGGTGGTCGACGGCGTCGAGCTGGCCCGCAGAAGGAGGGAACGTCCCACGACCCGGGGGAGCGCTGTGCCCCTCCGCGACCTGGCTCGAGGCCCCGCACGGCTGACGGTGGCCGCCGGCATCCGTCTCGACGAGAACGGAGCGGATGCCTTCGCCCCGCCCTTCGAGGTCGAGTTGCCAGAGCATCCGGTGACGCCGTTCGCCACGGGCCCTCGCACGGGCGTCAGCGGACCGGGAGGTGACGAGGCCGCGTTCCCGTGGCGGTTCTGGATCCCCGGCGACCCGACCGTCTCGCCCTACAAGCGGCATCCGCGAGCGATCTCGTCCTCCTCGGCCGGCTGAGTCTCTCGAAGCCCGGCGCGTCGGCCGCGGATTGGCCCAGCCCTCTACCGCGGGTTGGGCCGCCAGCCCTTTGTCGCCGGCCGAGCCTGGCGAAGCCCGTCCCGCCGGCTCTCTCAGAGCCCGATCGCGAACCGGAACAGCCCGCCGCATGCGGCGGCCCAGACGAGACTCACGAGGGTGCCGATGATGAACCGCTCGCGCGCCTCCGCGACATCCAGCTCGGTGAACCTGCCGACGCTCTTGATCGCGACGATCACCGCGATCGCCTCGGGGTACCCGGCCATGATGCTCGCCGTGGTCGCGACGCGTTCGAACACGCCGATCACCGTTCCGCCGCGCAAAAGCTCGACGTGCACGAGGTTGTCGCTTGCCGGAGGCTCGGCGCGTTCCACGACGATCCCGCCGTGACGGCCTTCCTTCACCGTCCCCTTCGATGCGAGCGCGAGCACGAACAGCACGGCCGGTCCGCCGCCCAGCACACTGAGCGCGAGCACGGCGAGTCCGAGCACGACGCTCACGGCCGGCAACGGCTTATCGTGCGGCATGACCACCGCGATGATGCCCACCACGATCGTGGCGGCGGCCGCGACGACGAGCCAGCGCCGAGGCGCCCTGCTCGTGATCGCAGACGCGGTGACGCCGAGCGCCACGACGATGATCACGAACGCCCAGTAGGCGATGGTCAGGGCCGCATACAGCGGGCCGGCATACGTCATGCTCCGTCTCCTTCGGCCGAGCGGTGGTCCAGATCCTGCAACAGCCTAGTGAGCGCAGGCACCGCGGCGGTCTCGGGATGGATCCCCGCCGCGCGCGCCCGCGAACTCACGGCGGGTTCGCTGATCCCGAGTCGCGCCGCGGCGTCTCGTTGTGTCATCCCGTCGGCGAGCAGGTCGTAGAGCTCCCAGCCGGCGGCGCTGCGCCTGCCGCGTACGGTCAGCAGCAGGTCGATCATCGCTTCGACGTCGGATGCCTGTCCCGCCGCTGCACCCGCACCCGACCGCACCGCGAAGCGTGTCGCGCGCTTCTTGGCGGCGTCCACCGCCTCCCGCGCCGCGAAGAAGGCCGGTCCTGTGGCCGCGCGCACGCTCGAGGGAAGGGGCTCACGGATTCCCCCGCATCCGACGCCGATGCTCCACGCGGAGCCGCGATCGAGTGCGAGCACGATCCCGAGCGCTGCGCCGGCATCGGCGGTCAGGGCCTGCACCTCGTCGCCTGCGTTGCGGTCGACGGCGAGCTCGAGGTGTTCGGCGAACTCGTGCTGGAGTCCGCGCTGGGTCTCCTCGACGATGTCGGACCGGTGGCGACTGTCCACTTGGTCCGCGGTGATCACGAACATGGCATCCCCAATCGCGTGCATTCGATCACTGCCGTAAGCCTGAAAGCTTAACTCACTAGAGTTTAAGTCTCAACACTTCATCCACCACGGAATAGGCCGAGAGCCCTTGCTACTGTTGTCGCGTGCCAGCCGACGTCCTCGCATCCCAGAGCAACGACCCCAGCTTCGACGACATTTGGGAGGAGCTGGTGTGGCGCGGTCACATCCAGGTCTCCACGGATCCCGAAGCGCTGCGCACGACCCTCGCCTCGGGGCCGATCACGTTCTACTGCGGCTTCGATCCGACTGCGCCGAGCCTGCATCTCGGCCACCTCGTTCAGCTCATCATCATGCGGCGTCTTCAGCTGGCCGGACACAAGCCGCTCGGCCTGGTCGGCGGATCCACCGGACTCATCGGCGATCCGCGGCCGACGTCTGAGCGCACCCTGAACGATCCGGAGGTCGTCGCCCAGTGGGTGAGGAGGCTGCAAGGACAGGTGGCCGGCTACCTCAGCTTCGAGGGTGACAACGCCGCGACTCTGGTCAACAACCTGGACTGGACCGCGCCGCTCACCGCGATCGACTTCCTGCGCACCATCGGCAAGCACTTCCGCGTCGGCACCATGCTCAAGAAGGATGCCGTCAGCGCGCGCCTCAACTCCGAGGCGGGCATCAGCTACACGGAGTTCAGCTACCAGATCCTGCAGGCCCTCGACTTCCTCGAGCTCTACCGCACCCGCGGATGCCTCTTGCAGCTCGGCGGAAGCGACCAGTGGGGCAACCTCACGGCGGGCATCGACCTGATCCATCGAGTCGAGGGGGTCTCCGTCCACGCGTTCGGCACGCCGCTGCTGACGCGGGCGGACGGGACCAAGTTCAGCAAGAGCGAGGGCACGGCGGTCTGGATCGATCCGGATCAGACAAGTCCATACGCCTTCTACCAGTTCTGGCTCAACGCCGAGGACTCCGAGGTGATCGACCGCCTCAGGATCTTCACGTTCCTCCCGCGCACCGAGATCGATCGCCTCGAGCGGGCCGTGGCGGAGGAACCGTACAAACGGGAGGCGCAACGCACGCTGGCGCGCGAAGTCACCACGCTGGTGCACGGTCGCGAAGCGACGGATGCCGTGATCGCTGCGGCCGAGGCGCTCTTCGGCAATGGCGACCTCGCGGCGACGGATGCCGGCACCCTCGAAGCCGCACTGCGGGAGCTCCCGAACACGACGACCGCGCCGGATGCCCCCGTCGCGCAGCTGCTTGTCGATACCGCACTCACCTCGAGTCTCTCCGAGGCTCGTCGCGCCATCAGTCAGGGCGGTGTCTACGTGAACAACGAGAAGATCACCGATCCTGCCGCGACGATCTCCGGCAGCGTGCTGCCGAGCGGCATCGCCGTACTTCGACGCGGCAAGAAGACGCTCGCCGGCGTCTTCGTCGAGTGACGGTGACGAGCGGATGCTCGCGACACGCCCGAGATGAGCGCGGGATTTGCACGCCCTGCCGGGCATCCGTAAAGTAATCACTCGTCACCCCACAGGTGCGGAAAGCTCGAAGAGCTGCCGGCCTCAAGCGGGACCATCCAAGCCGAAGAGCTACTCCTCTTGCAGGAGAGAACCACTGGCTTGTAAGATGAAAAACCCACTCGAAGAGTAGATCGTCAGATCGGCTCGAACCGCCCGGGTTTCGTCACGTCGAAGGACATCGTCCAGACGGGGCGCGAGGAGCGGATCGCGGACTTGACAAGATCTGCAAGAGTGGTAAGGTAGAGAAGTTGCCCCGGGGAGCAGGTCGAGAGACTGAAAACCGGGTGTGTCCGATCCTTGAGAACTCAACAGCGTGCACTATGTCATATGCCAATTTATCCTCGTCACTGGCATCGGCCTTTTTGGTTGGTGTTGGTGTTGGGATTCCTTTGGATTAGATATTT
>NZ_JBTOLK010000002.1:627709-705399 GCF_054551755.1 Rathayibacter sp. CAU 1779 | reverse complement strand
TGTGCGGGGGTGGGGCCCCCGCACACAAGACAACTCAGATGTCGTACGTGTCGCCCGGCTGCAGGTCGAGGAAGCGTCCGCCGCCCTGCTCGACGGCCCATTGGATGCGTCCGTTGGCCATCTGCTTGCCGACCACGGAGCTGACCATCTCGTGCGTGGCGAACGCGTGACGCGGCTTGAGGCCCAGCACGTAGTCGATGAACTCGGATGCCTTCAGCCACGGCGCAGACGACGGCACGGCGAGCACGTTGATCTCGGAGAGCTCGGGCGCGGCGAATGAGTCGCCCGGATACACGAGCGTGTCGTTGACGACCACGCCGACGTTGTCCACGACAGGGATGGAGGAGTGGATGACCGCGTGCTTGCCGCCGAAGAAGCGCAGTGTGAAGGGTCCTGCCTCCACCGTGTCGCCGGCGTGCACCGTCGTGACGTCGAAGTCGGACGCCGCCGCCGCAACGCCCTCCGGGCCGTAGATGGTGGCGTCGGGGCTGGTCTCCAGGATGCGGTTCAGCTGCTCGGGCGTCCAGTGGTCCGCGTGCTCGTGCGTGATGACCACGGCCACCGCGTTGGTGGCGTCGGTGATGGGGGTGGAGAACGATCCCGGGTCGATGAAGAGTTTCTGTCCCTCGGTCTCCAGGATCAGCGCTGCGTGCTCGAGCTTGGTGAGTTTCATGCCTCCATTCTGGCCTGTGTGCAACACGCCCGTGCGCCAGGAGGTATCGACCGGAATAGTGCAGGGCCTCTGGCGTTGATACCCCCAGGGGGTATTAGAATGAGGACGATGGACGAGCATTCAGACGACACCGCGACAGGTCTCCACGCGCAGCACGATCACGCGCAGCACGACGCTCACGACAACCCTGGCCGCGACTACGGGACTCACGTGCACAGCGCCAACGGGGACAGTGCACACGACCACGACACACACGACTACAGCGCTCACGACCACAGCGCTCACGACCACAGTGCTCACGACCACAGTGCTCACGACCACGGCACACACGATCACAGTGCTCACGACCACAGTGCTCACGATCCGGCGCAGTTCCGCCGCACGTTCTGGTGGAGCCTTGCGCTGACGATTCCGACCATGGTCTTCTCGACCGGACTGCAGGACATCCTCGGACTTTCCGGTCCGCGATTCCCGGGGAGCCAGTTCATCCCTGCCGTGTTCGGCGTCGCGGTCTTCCTCTACGGCGGGCTCGTGTTCCTGAAGGGCGCGGTCGCCGAGCTCCGATCGCGCCGGCCGGGGATGATGACACTGATCGCCCTGGCGATCGTGGTCGCGCTCGGGTATAGCCTCGCCGTCACGCTCGGACTTGACGGCATGGACTTCTGGTGGGAGCTCGCCAGCCTGATCACGATCATGCTGCTCGGGCACTGGATCGAGATGTCGGCGGTGATGGGTGCGCAGAACGCGCTCGGCGAGCTCGCCACGCTGCTGCCGGACACGGCGGAGGTGATCGACGGTGACGGGATCGGCGGTGCTGCCGGCACGCGATCCGTCGCGATCTCCGAGCTGAGGATGGGCGATCGAGTGCTGGTGCGTCCGGGAGCGAGCATCCCGGTGGATGGCGTCGTCATCGCGGGACGCTCCGATGTGGACGAATCGCTGCTGACGGGAGAGTCGGCGGCCGTCGTGAAAGAGAGCGGAGCATCCGTCGTCGCAGGAAGCACGAACGGCGCCGGATCGCTCACCGTCGAGATGACGAAGGAGCAGGACGACTCCGCGCTCGCCGGCATCATGCGCCTCGTCGCCCAGGCGCAGGCCAGCAAATCCGGTGCGCAGCTGCTCGCCGATCGCGCGGCAGGCTGGCTGTTCTACGCGGCGCTCGCCTCAGCGGCCGTGACGCTCGTGGTGTGGCTGTTCCTGCGCGGTGGCGACCCCAACTTCGTGCTCGAACGCGTGGTGACCGTCCTGGTGATCGCGTGCCCGCATGCCCTGGGCCTGGCCATTCCCCTGGTGGCGCAGATTGCCACGTCGCTGGGTGCGAAGAACGGAATCCTGATCCGCAGTCGCGCGGCACTCGAGGATGCTCGGCTCACCGACGTCGTGCTCTTCGACAAGACCGGCACGCTGACCGAGGGCCGGCAGGGCGTCGTCCAGGTCGCGACGGCCGAGGGTGTCGACGAGGCGACCGTGCTGCGGCTGGCTGCGGCGGTCGAAGCGGATGCGGAGCATCCGATCGGCATGGCGGTGGTGGCTGCGGCACGGGAACGCGGCATCGACGTGGTGGCGGCAGCGGACTTCCGGGCGCTGCGTGGCCGCGGCGTGACGGGGACCGTCGGATCCACCGGTGTCGTCGTCGGCTCCCCGCGCGTCGTGGCCGAACGCGGGCTGCAGCTGTCCGCGGCGCTCGGCGAGGTGTCGGAGCGGGCGCAGCACGCGGGCAACACCGTGGTCTTCGTCATCGCCGACGACGGAGACCACGAACGGGTCGTCGGCCTGATCGCCGTGGCGGATGTCGTGCGCCCCCAGTCGCGCGAAGCCGTCACAGCTCTGAAGGCCCGGGGCGTGCGGGTCGCCATGCTGACCGGAGACTCCCGCGCCGTGGCGGATGCCGTGGCATCCGATCTGGGCATCGACGAGGTCATCGCCGAGGTGCTTCCCGACCAGAAGGCCGCAGCCGTCTCGTCACTGCAGAAGGACGGTTCGCGCGTCATGATGGTCGGCGACGGCGTGAACGACGCCCCGGCGCTCGCGCAGGCGGATGTCGGAGTGGCGATCGGAGCCGGCACGGACGTTGCGATCGAGTCCGCGGGGATCGTGCTGGCGTCCAGCGACCCGCGGGGCGTGCCGATGACTGTCGCGTTGTCGGCGCGCACCTACCGCAAGATGACCCAGAACCTGTGGTGGGCGGCCGGGTACAACATCGTGGCGATCCCGCTCGCCGCTGGAGTGCTCGAGCCGTTCGGCGTTGTCGTCTCGCCTGCGCTCGGTGCCGTGCTGATGAGCGTGTCCACGATCGTCGTCGCGGTGAACGCCCAGCTGCTGCGGCGGGTCCGGCTGGGCTGAGGTCCGCGACGGTCGTCCGCCTGGTCAACGCAACGGACAGCTCGCGGCCGGTCAGAGTCCGCCCGTCCACCTCGCCGCGCCGGCTCACCGTCCTCGCTCGGCTGACGCGCAGCGTTCCGCCATAATCGTCACCATGAGCAGCGCGCGGGGCACCGACGCCCCGGAGGGGGCTCCCGCTGTGCTGCGCATCGCGGTGGCGATCAACCCGCAGGCCGCGTTCGGCCGGCGACGCGGAGCCGGGCCGGCCGTGGTCAACGCGCTGCAGGCATCCGGTCACGACGTCATCGTGCTGACGCAGCCCAACTACGAACTGCTCCGCCGCGAGACCGCGAAGGTCGTCGAGGCCGGGGGAGTCGACGTGCTCGTCGTGGTCGGCGGTGACGGCATGGTCAGCCTCGGGGTGAACATCGTCGCGCAGACCGAGGTGGCACTCGGCATCGTGGCGAGCGGAACGGGAAATGACATGGCCCGTACGCTCGGACTGCCCATCGACGACACGGATGCCTCGATCACCGCCCTGCACGCCGCACTGCTGCGCGGGCCCCGCCGCATCGACCTCGGCAGGGTGCGTCAGGGCGAGCTGACCACCTGGTTCGGCGGCGTGGTCTCCGCCGGATTCGACGCCCGAGTCAACGATCGCGCCAACCGGATGACGTGGCCTAAGGGCTCGCAGCGGTACACGGTCGCGATGGTGCTCGAGCTCCTGTCGTTCCGTCCGGTGCGCTACCGGATCTCGGTGGACGGCGTCGTCGAGTCCACCGAGGCCATGCTCATCTCCGTCGCCAACGGGCGCTCGATCGGGGGCGGCATGCGCATCACACCCGACGCCGAGCTCGACGACGGGCTGCTCGACCTCTTCATCGTCGACCGGATGCCCAAACTCCGCCTGCTGCGCGTGTTCCCGAAGGTCTTCCGCGGTGAGCACACCACACTGCCCGAGGTACACATCTCCCGCGCGCGTGCGGTCACGCTCGAGGCCGAGCACGTGGTCGCCTACGCCGATGGAGAGCGGGTCGGCCCGCTCCCTGTTGAGGTCTCCGTCGCCCCCGGCGCCCTCCTCGTCTACGCGTGAGCGGGGGTCGTCGCGCGGCACCGTCGCCCGAGGTCCTCACTTCCGAAATGCCTGGCGCTTGTTGCCGTTTGGAAGGACGCCAAGCGAACAAACGCGCCAGGAATCTCGGTGCTGGGTCGGTTTGGTGGAGCCGCATCCCGTGTGGCATACTCGATGAGTTGCCTTTTTCGGGTCAACAAGACCGGCCCCATCGTTTAGCGGCCTAGGACGTCGCCCTCTCACGGCGGTAACGCGGGTTCAAATCCCGCTGGGGTCACATCAGAAGCCCGGTTCTCTTCCTCGGAAGTGAGCCGGGCTTCGTGCATGTCGGGCTGGCGGGCCGGGGAGGCGTGGCGACTCGGCGCCTCAGGATCCCTCGCTCCCGTTCAGCCTTGTGTTGTCGGGACGGAAGCCGTGCTCGACGCCCCAGAGCACGGCTTGAGTCCTGCTGGTGACTCCGATTCGCCGGTAGCAGCTGCGGATGTACGTCTTCACGGAGTTGATCGAGAGGTGCGCCTGTTCGGCGACCTCGTCGTTCGACAGCCCCTGCGTGATGAGCGCGAGAACCTCGGCCTCCCGCTGCGTGAGCCCTTCCTCCCGTCCGGGCCAGTCCCCGGCCACCACGATCGGTCCCGCAACGTCGAAGACCGTGCCTGAGCCGTCGTAGATTCCCTCGAGTGCGGTCACGACTCCGCGGGCCGGTAGACCCTTGGAGATGTAGCCCGACGCGCCGTTGGCGAGCGCTGCACGAACGAGTTCCTCGTCCATGTTCCAGGAATAGACGACGACCTTGCCGACCGCCGGATTTCCGGCGAGCATGCGCACCTCGTGCCGGTCGCCCTGTGGGGCGGCGAACGTGTCGTACAGGGCGATGTCCACGGGCTCACGGACCTGCTTGTTCACGTCGAGCTCCACGATGCGGATCCGACCCCGATACGTGCGAAGCATCGAGGCCAGTCCACGCACCACAACCTCGTAGTCGTCGACAAGCGCCACACTTATCGTCATCTTCACCCCCGCCACCATCTTCACCCCTGCGGGTGAAGTGAGGGTGCCTCGTGAATCCCTACGATGGGCGAGCGCCGTCCGCTGCGGCGGTGCACGCTCGCGCCCGGTCGGGCAAGGCCGAGCATCGCGAGCACTTCACGAAGAAAGAAGGAGATGGGACTACTGACCCACGGACCCGTCCGGATCGAGGTCGACGATCGCGTGCTGGTGCACCTGGAGCTGGTGATCGTCGACAAGTTCCGGCACGGCGAGTCGTTTCCGCTCACCTGGCTGGACCACGACGGTGGCGAGACACGGAGCACCCTGTGGCTGTCACACAGGCGCCCCCTGTACTTCCACTACAGCGGCGACGTGCGACAGCTGCCCGTCGACCGCGGGTGGTTGCGGCGCTTGCACGATGCGGCCACCAGCGGCAAGGGGCTCGGCGTCGTGGACGCGGATGGCCGTCCGGCCGTTGTCAAAGTCCGGTAATGACCTGTCGAGGCCGTCGATGTGACGCCGGCATGTGCGCTCGACGCACAGCATCGCACGTGAAGTCAACCCGTCCAGCTCGTCGGGTGCCCGTCGGTAGCGTTGGCGTGTCGTTCTCGAACGGCCCGTCCGGAGCGCTTTCGGCTGTTCCGTGCTGCCGGCCGGGAGCGGCGACCATGCGAGGCGACCACGAGGGAGGAGCGAATGTCCACTGCAGACTCGAACGATCAGCCCAGCCGGGTGGGAACGACGCACGCGGCCTGGGGGGCAGGCGAGCCCCGTCTGCTCGTGTCGGGGAACGACCGCCGGTTCGTCTTCGATCTTGACAGCGACAGCATCCGGATCGGCTCCGCCGCGGATTGTGATCTCAGGCTCGAGGGTCTGGAGGCCGTGCATGCGCGGATCCGGCACGACGACAACGATGAGTACCTGCTCTCCGTGTTCGGAGCCGGAGAGACACCGCTTCTGCCTGAGGCGTCCGATGCCGACGACGAGACGATTCTCCGAACCGGAGCGCGGTTCACGCTCGGCGGATGGAGCTTCGTCTTCCAGCGCGAGGAATACGCCGACCACGGCAGACCGTACGGCGGCCGCGAAGGCGGCGAAGGAGACGTTCAGCTCCCGCAGCCACCTCGCCCGGACTACGGAACGAGCTCAGCCGACGGCGACCGCGACCTACGCCCCTGAGCCCCATCGGCTCTTTGCCGAGGCCGATCGACGAGGAGCGGACGCCGCGCCGAGCGACACGAGCGGCGACATCCGCTCAAAGCCGCTGACTCAGCCGAGAAGCTTGCGGATCGCCTTCTCACCCGCCCCGTTCGTGTCGATCGTGTCGCCGGCGCGGAAGCGGTCGACGACACGAGGATCCACGTAGCTGCTGCGGGCTATCGCCGGCGTGTTGCCCAGTTCGTGAGCCGCGACGTTCATGGCCTCACGGATCGCCGACTCGGGCTTCGACAGCTGGTGCGAACGGCCGGACGCAGCAAGTGACCTCGCCGCGACGATCGTTCCACGTAGCGTGCGGAAGTCCTTGGCCGTCGCCTCCACTCCGGTGCGCTCGCGGATGTAGTCGTTGACTTCCGCGCTCGTGACCGGATGCCATCGGGTGTCGCGCCAGGCCACGACGCGCGAAGACCGTCCGCGGGCCGCGATGACCGACGCCAGGTACCTGGCCAGCAGGGCGTCCCGCAGTGACGACTCCCAGAGCTGTCCGCTCTTCGACGGGAAGCCGAGCGTGATGGTGTCGCCCTCGACGAGCACGTCCCGGCAGCGCAGCGTCGTCACGCCGCGGCTGCCGTACAGGCGTCGGTATTCCTCACCGCCGACGCGTACCGCAGCCTGGTCGATCATCCGGAATGCGGCGCCGAGTGCTCGCGGTCTGTCCAGCAGCGGGCGGCTCAGATCACGGCCGACGGCTCGTCGCGCTCGGGGCAGCGCAGCGGCGAGCTCGAGCATCCGATCGAACTTCGCCTCGTCGCGGAGGCGCCGCCACTCGTCGTGGTAGATGTACTGCCGGCGCCCGGCGTCATCCACGCCGACCGCCTGGATATGGCCGCGCTCATCGGCGCAGATCCAGACGTCGCGCCAGGCGGGCGGAATGGCCAGCCCCGTGATGCGTTCGAGCGCCGCGCGATCGGGAGCGCCGCCCACGTCCGAACGGTAGTGAAAGCCCGAGCCCCTGCGAAGCCGTCGGATGCCCGGACCGTCCGGATCGCTCTCGCGAAGTCTCGATCCGAAGACGAGGCGGGAGCCACTCCCAGCTGCCATTGCTCCTCCCGAGATAGCGCGATGTCCGAGCAGTCACGTGATCTCATCCTGGATCCTCGGCCTCGGCGATCCCAGCGATTGACAAATGCTGTACGAGATAGGCGTCGAGGGTCCGGGCCGCTGCCCAGATCAGACGGCGGCAGATGGAAGCAGCCGGAGCTCTCGCGCGAAGGACCGCGCCCGATCCGCCATGTCGGCCGGAACCTCGGCGATCGCGAAGTGCCCGCCACGCTCGAGGCGTTCGAACGTCCGCAGATCGCGGTAGAAGGTGCGTGCGACGGACCCCGGGTAGTCGTGCTCGTGCCGTTGGATGTGCACACTCGCCGGCACCGTGACCGGAGGGATCACCGCCTCCATGTCGTCGAAGTAAGGGCGGAACGACGTTCCGATCGACTGCGAGATCCAGTAGATCATCGCCTCGGTGAGCAGGCGCTCTCGTGACAGCAGGCGTTCGACAGCCCGCGGTTCATCGGCCGGCGTGTCGCTCCACTCGATGAACTTCTCCACCAGCCAGGCGAGAAGGCCCGCCGGTGAGTCGTTGAGCGCCGCCGCGAGCGTGTCGGGTCGTGTGCCCTGGATGTGCGCGTACCCACCCATGGACGCCTGACGATCCGCGAGCGCACCGAAGAACGCCACAGCATCCGGAGCGCTCAGGTTCTGGCGCTCTTCGAGCGTGGGGAAGTGGGCGTGGGTCACGAGGATCCCCTGTACCGCATCCGGATAGGTCGCCGCGATGAGGTCGTTCACGTTCGCCGTGACGTCTTCGCCGTACGTGAGGTAACGCGGGTATCCGAGGACGTCCGTCATCAGCGCGTGCATCGTCGCCGCCAGCCGCTTCTCGTTCATGCCTCCAGCGGCATATGGTCCCGAGAACCCGAATCCGGGCAGGCTCGGGACGACCACGTGGAAATCGGGCAGCAGGTCGGCGAAGTCGAGCTGCATCGCGAAGGTGTGCGGCCATCCGTGCATGACCAGCAGGGCGGGCGCGTTGGGGTTCTGCGACCGCAGGTGCACGAAGTGCACGCGTGCGCCGTCGATCTCGGCCACGAACTGCGGATGCCGGTTCAGCCAGTCCTGCCTCGCCGGCCAGTCGAACTCCGCCCATGATGCGACGAGTGCCGCCAGGTATTCGCTCGTCATGCCGGCATACGGACGGCCGGGGCTGTCGGACAGGAGCCGAGAGCGCGACAGGCGTTCGCGCAACTCGTCCAGTTCGGATTCGGGTACGTCGATCTCGAACCGTTCCATCGTGCGACAGTAGCGCCGACCCCCGACCCTCGACCCCCGCTCGCGGTGGCACCCCGCCCGTGTTCGCGCCAGTTGCGCGCTATTGCGCCCGCTGGAGGGGCGCAATAGTGCGCAAGTGGCGCAGTTGGCATGGGGGAGCGGCCAAGAACGGGAGTGGATTCAGGGGCGAGCGCGCGGATCCGACAGCGTGACGGGTGGCACGAAATCCGACATCCGCTCGCGCACCCACCACACGTGGTCGCGCCGTAGTTCCTGCCAGCTGGAGAAGCGGTACAGATAGAGCGACGCCCGCACCATCGCGGGGCGCTGCGTTCCGAACGGGGCCGTGCGGAGCATCCGCAGGGTCGCAGGATCGGCCTCGAGCAGCTTCTGCAGCAGCGGATAGAACCAGTCCTCGCCCCGTGATCCGAGCGCGAGGAACCACATCAGCCAGTCCAGGCGCAGGTGATACGGCGCGAACTGACGCGGCCAGTGCCGAGGATCACCCGGCTTGCCCTTGAACTCGTACTCTCGCCAGACCGCGGTGCGCGGATCGGTCGACTGGGTCGCCTCGACGATCACCTCGTAGCGCTCCTTCGTCACGGAGCCGAACGCTCCGTACGCGTTGACGAGATGCCAGCGGTTGAAACTCGCGTTCATCAGCTGGCGTCGCGAGAACAGGTTCCTCAGCGGCCACCAGCTGAGCCAGAGCAGCAGGATGCCGACCACGCAGATCACGACGAAGAACCAGAGCGGCGTGACCAGGTGGTCCGTGTGCGCGGGCATCGCCGGGATGACGACGTGCGCGACAGGATCGGGGACGGCGCTGAACGCCAGGATGATGGTGAGCACGTTGAGCCAGGCGAAGTTGCCCGATGCCACGAGCCACAGCTGCGTCAGGATCACGATCGCCGCCGCCACGCTCGCCGCGGGCTGAGGTGCGAAGAGGAAGAACGGCACGACGAGCTGAGCGAAGTGGTTGCCGAGCACCTCGATCCGGTGGAACCAGCGCGGCAGGTGGTGGAAGAACCAGCTGAGCGGACCGGGCATCGGCTGCGTCTCGTGGTGGTAGTACAGCGCGGTGAGGTCGCGCCACGAACGATCCCCGCGGATCTTGATCATTCCGGCGCCGAACTCCAGCCGGAACACGAGCCAGCGCACGAACACGATCATCACCCAGGGTGGCGCCTGGTCGTTCGCGCCGAGGAAGGCCGCCGCGAACCCGGCTTCCAACAGCAGGCTCTCCCAGCCGAAGCCGTAGAACGTCTGGCCGACGTCGACGACGGAGAGGTAGCCCAGCCAGATCAGCAGGAAGACGACCATCGGCGCCCAGGAGGGCAGGAGCTGAGGGAGTCCCGCGACGAGTGACGCTGCGAGAACCGCGCCAGCGATCGCGACGGCGACCAGCAGCCGGTCGGAGTAGCGCCACCGGAAGAGCGTCGGCGAGAGCCGGTCTCCCATACGCCGCACGAACCTCGGCGTCGGCAGCAATCCATGCTCGCCGAGCAGCACGCGGAACTGAGCCGCGGTGGAGAGGAACGCGACGAGGTACATCGCGGCGATGCCACGTTCGAGCACCTGCCGTGCGAGTTCGTACTCCGTTGCATCGAACCAGCTCATACGCCCTTAACGCTAGGAGCAGCGGATGCCGGTCTCAAGGCATCCGCTCGGTCCACGGCCGGTAAGCTGGAGCACGCGAGGGGGAGTATCCCAGCGGTCGCAACGCGACCGTCAGCACGATCGTCATCACGAGTCGCGAACAGCAGTCCTGTTCCGGCTCCGGTCGTGCGGCGCACCGGCGAGAAGACCGGGTGCGCGGGAGAGACCCTCGTCACGAAGGCGTACCCGTCTTCGTGACGAGACCTCCCGAAAGCAGTCCATGCAGACCGCACTCCCACTCTGGTTCGAGATCACGTCCATCGTCGTGCTGTGCGTGATTCTCGCGGCCGACCTCACGCTCGCCGTCAAGCGACCGCACGTGCCGAAGCCGCTCGAGGCGGCGCTGTTCGTGGGCGGATACGCCCTGCTCGCTGTGGTGTTCGCGGGCATCCTGTTCTGGATGGGCGACGCCGAGCACGCCGGACAGTTCCTCGCCGGCTGGCTCACCGAGTACAGCCTGAGCATCGACAACCTTTTCGTGTTCGTCGTGATCATGACGCGATTCGCCGTGCCGGTGAAATATCAGCAGGAGGCCCTGTTCGCTGGCATCATCATCGCCCTCATCCTGCGCGCGGTTTTCATCGTGATCGGCGCCCAGCTCATTGAGAACTTCAGCTGGATCTTCTACCTCTTCGGAGCATTCCTTCTCTATACGGCCTACACGCAGGCGTTCGGCCACCACGACGCCGAGGGTCAGAACGACAACTGGCTCACGCGTTTCGCCCGCAAGCACCTGAAGGTGTCCGACCGGTTCAACGAGGGCAAGCTGCGGATCACCATCGACGGCAAGCGGTTCTTCACGCCGATGCTGCTCGTGATTCTCGCGCTCGGAACCACGGACCTGCTCTTCGCGCTCGACTCGATCCCCGCCATCTTCGGCATCACACAGAGTCCGTTCATCGTGTTCGCCGCCAACGTGTTCGCGCTGATGGGGCTGCGTCAGCTGTACTTCCTGCTCGGCCACCTCCTGCAGAAGCTGGAGTACCTCAAATACGGGATCGCCGCCATCCTGGTCTTCATCGGCGTCAAGCTCGTGCTGCACGCGCTGCACGAGAACCAGGTCCCGTTCATCAACGGCGGACATCCCGTCGAATGGGCGCCCGAAATCGGTACCTGGGCGTCGCTCGGATTCATCGCGGCGGCCATGGTTGTGGCTACCATGGCAAGTCTGACCAAAATGTGGGTAGACCGCCGGGCCGGAAGGCTCCCGGACGAGAAGGAAATAAGGCAGGAGAACGCGATCAGTGAAGCTGACGCTGGCGGTGAGCGCCCGCACTGACGCCGGCGCGGTGCGCGCGGTCAACGAAGACGCTGTGCTGGCGCGCGATCCGGTGTTCGTGGTGGCCGACGGAATGGGCGGCCACGCACGCGGAGATCTGGCCAGCAGCACTGCGGTGCGGATCGTGGGGGAGCGGATCCCCGAAGGGTCCGACGTCACGCCGGGCGACGTTCTCGACGCGATCAGTGCAGCCAATGACGCGGTCCGCGCGCTGTCAACGGCAGACGCATCCGGTGTCGCCGTCGCGGGCACGACGCTGGCAGGCGTCGTCGCGGTGAACGGGAGCGGGAACGGTTCGCGCTACTGGATGATCGTCAACATCGGCGACTCCCGCGTCTACGGCTGGGACGGCGCACGCCTCACGCAGTTGAGCGTCGACCACTCCGCCGTGCAGGAGCTGATCGACGCCGGCGTGCTGAGCGTGCAGGACGCGGGCGCGCATCCGGAGCGCAACGTCATCACGCGCGCCCTCGGCGCGGCCGACGACATCGACGTGGACGTCTGGATGCTGCCCGTCGGCGGCGAGCAGACCTTCCTGATCTGCTCCGACGGCTTGAGCAAGGAGCTCGACGACGACGAGATCGCGACGATCCTGCGCGAGAATCCGCACGACGACCGCCTCGCGGACGTGCTGACCGAGGCGGCCATCGCCGCCGGGGGACGGGACAACGTGACGGCGCTCGTCGTCTCGTCCTGGCCGTCGTCCGAGCCGGCGGATCAGGATACGGTGGAACGACCTGACCACCGGCAGTATCTCGAGGACACCCGACCTCGTCTCTGACCACCCCGGACACCTGCACCACTCCCTCTCCTCACCCGAAGAACGAAGGACGACGACCGTGCTCGCTGTTGAACACACAGCCCCCGGCGGCTGGCTGGCCGCCGTGATCCCCGGACGTCTCGCCGTCGTGCACGTACCGGCGCCGGATGCCGACTTCGCGGCTCGGCTGTGGGCGGCGCTCTGCGACGACGACGGCATCCGCCTCGTGATCGACGAGCTCGCCAAGCACGGGCTGACATCCGCTCCCGGCTTCGTGCTCGCCGAATGGGATGCGAAGGACGACGCGTTCGTCGGGCGGTTCATCGTGCGCGGGGAGGCGGGTGTCGCGATCGACACCGTGTCCGGATCCGACGACATCACCGCCCGCGGCGTGTCGACGTGGGTGGAGCGTCCGGTGAACGGCGTCCGTGGGTTCCGCATCGAGTGCATCCCGTCGGATGCCGTGGGCGGCCCGGCCCTTCCCCTCGTCGTCGGCACGGCTTGGGTGAGCGCCGTGGCGTTCGGATCCCTCGCCTTCGACGGGCAGTCCACGGCCTTCACCGGGGTGCCGGACGGCATCCCCGCAGCGGAGTGGGCGCCTCCTGCCGCTCCGCTTCGCGCGGCGCCTCCCGCCGCTCCGCTGCGCGCGGCGTCGCCCGCCGCGCTGCCGGTCGTTCCGCTCGCGTCCGGCCGTGTCGCTTCCGCGCCGGCGCCCGCGGCACAGACCGGATCATGGGCCGACACCATGGCCCCCTCGTCAGAGGACGAGCCGGATCGACCGACGGCGCCTCCCGTGCCGAGCACCGAGATCCTCGTGCCGATCAAGGATCAGGCCTCGGACGCGATCCCCGCACCAGCGGACGCGGAGGGCTCCGCGACGGATCTCGACCGCACGATCGCCGACCTCGAGGTCACCGTCGCAGGCGATGACGCGGTCGAGGCGGATCGTCCGGCAGCGGCAGACCGTCCGAACGAGACGACGGGATACGACCACCTCTTCGGTGCCACCCTGATGCGCGGCGTGGATGACGCAGCCGTGCGCCCGGTGAGCGAAGAGGGCGAAGAGGCCAACGGTGCGGCGCCTGCCGCCTCGGCGATGATCGCTCCGACTCCGATCGGACTGGCACCCGCCGGTGCGGTGTCCGGATCGGCACCCGGTCCGCTCGGCGACCACGACGGCCTCACCGTGATGAGCGGAGACATCGCGGCGTTGCGCAGTGCGGCGGGTGCCGCATCCGCTCCGGCGCCCGAGCCCGTTGCTGTACCGGCTCCGGCGGCCGACGGCGGCTTCACCCTCCGGCTTCCCGACGGCAGCTCGGAGCCGATCGACGGCATGGTCGTCGTCGGCCGGGCGCCCAGCGTGAGCAAGATGGGCGGCGGCAAGGTTCCGCGTCTCGTCACGGTCGACAGCGTGGAGCACGACATCTCGCGCAACCATGTACAGCTGACGATCGAGGGCGGAACCGTTGTCGTCACCGACCTGCACTCGCGCAACGGCACGCTGATCGCCCTTCCCGGCAAGACGCCGCAGAAGCTGCGTGCGGGCGAGCCGACGTCCGTGATCGCGGGAACGACGATCGACCTGGGCAGCGGTGTGACGCTGGACGTCGTGCAAGCATGAGCAGGCGGGTCGCGGCCGAGGCCCCCGAGCTGCCCGGATACACGTACCAGCGACTGCTGGGATCCGGCGGATTCTCCGACGTCTTCCTGTACGAGCAGAAGCTGCCCCGCCGCAAGGTCGCCGTGAAGGTGCTGCTCACCGACCAGCTCGACCAGCAGTCCCGCGCCCACTTCGTCGCCGAGGCGAACGTGATGGCGCAGTTGTCGGCGCATCCGTACATCGTCACGATCTACCACGCCGACGTGTCGGCCGATGACCGTCCGTACTTCGTCATGGAGTACTGCTCCGGCCCCTCGCTGGGTGACCGCTACAAGCGCGAGCGCTTCGGCGTCGAGGACGCGCTGCGGATCGGCGTGCGCGTGTCCGGCGCCGTCGCGACGGCCCACGCGGCGGGCATCCTGCACCGCGACATCAAGCCGGCCAACGTGCTGACGAACGATTTCGGCTGGCCGGCACTGACGGACTTCGGCATCTCCTCGACACTCGAGGACGAGTTGCCGTCGCACACCACGACGCTGTCGCGGCTGCCGAATCGCCAGGGCGCCGACACCACGACGCGTCAGTCGGTCGGACTCTCGGTGCCGTGGTCGCCGCCCGAGATGTTCGACGACGACCCCAAGCCCGACGTGCGCAGCGACGTCTTCTCGCTCGCTGCAACGATCTACACCCTGCTCGCCGGGCACACGCCGTTCGAGATCCCCGGTCGTTCGAACGGCACGCTCGACCTGATCGGTCGCATCGAACGCGGCGCCATCACGCCGCTCGACCGTCCGGATGTCCCGCGCACCCTGATCGCGGTGCTCGCCAAGGGCATGGCAACGCGTCGCGAGGACCGATTCGCCTCCGCCGTTGAGTTCGCGCGGGCGCTGCAGCGCGTGGAGCTCGAACTCGGATACTCGCCGACCGGCATCGAGGTTCCGAACCTCGCCGTCGCGTCGGAGCGCACGGAACCTGCCGTCGGCGCAGACCCGGCCGATGAGACGCGGATCCGCCAGGTCTCCACGATCATCGCCCAGCCGGTGACCCCGCGTCCCGTCCAGCCGCGTGCCCCTCAGCCGCCGCCTCCGTCGCCGATGCGGATTTCGGCGGGACCCGATGCGGATGCCACGCGCGTGCGCGACGTGCAGACGGTTCGCGCGCAGCCCGCAGCCGATCACACGATCATGCGCGGGGCAGCCGCGGCATCGGCACCCGATCACACGATGATCCGGCACGCACCCGTCGTGGCGGCGCCAGGATTGCCTGCGCCCGCTCCCGTCGCGGAACCCGGTCCCGAGACCGACGCCCCGGTCACCGCAGCCCCGAACCGTCGACGCATCGGGATGATCGTGGGGATCGTCGCAGCGTGCGTCGTGCTCGTCGCCGGCGGCATCACCGCTGCGACGCTGCTGGTGCCTCGCACGAGCTCGCCGCCCCACACGGAGGCGCCGGGAAGCGACGACGGACAGATCGCGCTGTCGTCGGTGCCCGATCCCACGCTGGTCTCGAAGGTGCGCAGTGCGGATGGCTCGAGCGTGACGTTCGTGTGGAAGAACCCCAAGCCGAAGCCGCAGGACACCTACCAGTGGCAGCGAGAGAACTCCACCGACAGCCCCAATTCCACCGACAAGCCGCAGGCGACCTTGACCGGGCTCACCCCCGGTTCGAGCGTCTGCATCCAGGTGCAGATCGTGCGTGATGGCAGGACCTCGCCGAATCCGTTGAAGGCGTGCTCGCCGTGAGCTCGCTGACCGTCGAGTTCTGTGGCGAGACCTATCCGATCGAGAGCCCTGGCGACTTCTCGATCGGACGCGACTCCGACCTCTCCATCGACGACAACCCCTACCTGCACCGCAGGTTCCTCCGCATCTTCGACGAGCACGGCATGTGGTGGCTCGCGAACGTCGGCACGCTGCTCACCGCCACCGTGACAGACGGAACGGGCGCAGTGCAGGCCTGGCTTGCGCCCGGTGCCCGGCTCCCCGTCGTGTTCGAGACCATGCACGTCATGTTCAGCGCAGGTCCCACCACGTACGACTTCACGATCCTGAACGCCGACGACGTGTACAGCACGTCGCGCATCCTGCCGGAGTCCGGCGGCTCGACCACGATGCTCCCCGTCGCGCTCACCACCACCCAGCGCCAGCTGATCGTGGCGTTGTCCGAGTCCATGCTGCGGCAGCAGGTGCCTGGCCGGTCGGTCGTGCCGACCTCGGCGGATGCCGCGGCCCGCCTCGGCTGGTCGCTCACGACCTTCAACCGCAAGCTCGACAACGTGTGCGACAAGCTCGACAAGCTGGGCGTCGCCGGACTCCGCGGCGGGGCAGGCAAGCTCGCCACGAGCCGGCGGGCGCGCCTCGTGGAGTACGCGGTCTCCACCCACCTGGTGGGGCCGGAAGACCTCGAGCTGCTGGACCGCGACCAGGAGTCGTAGACGCCGGAGGCGTCGAGTCCGAAGACGGGTCTGCGTGCGGATGCGCATCCGCTCCGGGTTCCGGGCCGGCGTCCGACACCTCGTGAAGACTCGTGACGGAGCCTGGATAGACCGATTCGTCTAGCCGTCAAGGGGTGTGCTAGCTTGTACGGGCTTGGGGGAGCGGGCACCACTCTGCAGTCGAATCGCGGGACGGGATAGGGAACACAGACATCGTGCTCAGACCCCTCGCTGCATGGATCCGCGCACACAAGGCGATCGCGTCCGCCGTCGTCATCGCCATCGTCGCTGCAGTGCCCGTGACGTTCGCCGTGCTGCACAAGGGTTTCCCGACCGACGACGTCGACCTCACGGCGCGCGACGTCTGGGTCACCAACGGCGACAAGCTCATGGGTGGTCGCCTGAACCACCAGATCGACGAGCTGGATGCCGCGGTCACGGGCGCGTCCAGCTCCCTCGACGTGCTGCAGAACGGCTCCGCCTACTTCCTCACCGATGCGAAGAACGGCACGCTGGAACGCATCGATCCGGCGTTCGTCTCCCTCGTCGACCGCGTGAGCATCCCGGCGTCGTCGCAGGTGTCGTACGGCGGCAACACCCTCGCGATCACGTCTCCCGACGGCAAGGTGTGGGTGCTCGACGCCTCGTCCCGGCTCTCGTTCGACCCGTCGAAGACCAAGCCGTCGGCGAAGCTCGGCAGCGGGACGAAGACGGTCGTCACCCCGTCGGGAGTGACGTACAGCGTGTCGCCGACACGCAACGCCCTTGTGAGATTCGACCATCCCGGTGCGGCGGCGCAGCAGTCGACGCTGTCCGTCTCGTCGAGCTTCCAGCTGTCGTCCGTCGGCGACTCTCCGGTGGTCCTGGACACGAAGCTCAACCGGGTGCTGATCGGCACTGACAAAGCGGTCAACCTGCCGACGAAGGGCCTCCAGCTCCAGCAGCCGGGCGCCGACAACACGTACGCGCTCGTCGCCTCGGGCAGCGCGCTCCTCAAGGTGCCGCTCGACGGGAGCAAGGTCTCCATCGTCTCGGCCGGCGTCAAGCAGGGCGTGACGAGATCCGACCAGGTCTCAGCTCCTGTCTGGCTGAACGGATGCTCGTACGGGGCTTGGGCGGGTGCCGGCCGCTATCTCTATGCGTGCGACGGGAAGGCATCCGTCGGGGTCGACATCGCCCAGCAGGTGAGCGGCGACGACCTGCGATTCCGGGTGAACGGAAGCGTCATCGCGCTGAACAACCTGCGCAACGGGGACGCCTGGGTCGTCTCCAGCCACATGGTGCTCGTGCAGAACTGGGCGACGCTCAAGCCGAACGACTCGCAGGTGAACGGCGAGACCGGCCAAGAGAAGCCGGTGCTGCAGTCCTTCCAGGACACGCTCGCCCACCGCACGAAGGACAACCATCCGCCGACCGCGGTCGACGACAACTTCGGCGTGCGCGCTGGGCGCTCGACGGTGCTTCCGGTGCTCGACAACGACACCGATCCGGACGGCGACGTGCTCACCGTCACCCAAGTGTCGACCATCCCGGCCGCTGAGGGCCACCTCGACATCATCGAGGGCGGCAGGTCCGTGCAGCTGACCGTCCCCGACGAGGTGACGGGAAGCGTCTCGTTCCGCTACACGATCGACGACGGGCGCGGCGGACAGGCGAGTGCTCAGGTCAACGCGACGATCCATCCCACCACGCAGAACGCCGCGCCGGCGTCGAACCGCGAGAGCGATGCATCCGTCGAGGTCGGTCAGTCCGTGACCTACGACGTGTTGAACGACTGGTCGGATCCCGACGGCGATGACATGTCGCTGTCCTCCGCCCAGTCGACGACCGACGACCAGGTACAGTTCCAGCCGGACGGCCGCATCACGTTCCTCAGCAAGAACGGGCAGGCAGGCGTCAAGGAGGTGCGCTACACCGTCACCGACGGGCACGCGAGCGCGAGCGGATCCCTGATGGTCACCGTGAAGCCGCAGGGCTCGCTCGATCCCATCGCCACCCCGGACTTCGCATCGGGCATCGCGGGACAGGCGGTGACGATCCACCCGCTGGACAACGACCTGTCGCCGTCCGGCGACGAACTCACCCTGGTAGGAGCGAACAGCGACAGCGGGCCGTCGGATCCGACGGTGGTCACCGATCCGCAGAAGGCCACCGTCACCGTCACCGCGTCCACCCCCGGTGAGTACTACCTGAAGTACACCCTCGGTGCTGGGGCGAAGACGACGTCGGGTCTCATCCGACTCGATGCGGCGAACGGCGACGGCGATGGCGCTCCCATCGCCGTCGCGGATGACGCGTACGTGCGGCCGGGCGAGAGCACGACGGTGAATCCGCTCGCCAACGACTCCTCGCCCTCCGGGCGGGTCCTGGCCGTTCGGTCAGTGACGAAGTCGGATGCCTCCTCCGACCTCAACGTCGAGCTGCTCGACAACCAGGTGGTCAAGATCACCGCACCGACGGTCCTGCCGCAGCAGGTGCAGCTCAATTACGTCGTCTCCGACGGCGTGAAGGAGTCCACGTCGACGATCACCGTCGTCCCCATCCCGCCGTTGGTGATCCACCAGCCTCCGGTTGCCGTGGACGACGCGGCGACGGTGCGAGCGGGCGACATCGCCACCGTCGACGTGCTCGAGAACGACTACTCACCCGACAACGAGCCGTTCACCCTCGACCCCAAGCTGAAGGACACGTCCAACCAGGGCGACGGAGCGACCGCGTTCGTCAGCGGCAAGACCGTGCGGTATCAGGCTCCGTCCACGCCGGGACAGTACTCCGTCTCGTACACGATCAGTGACAAGTGGGGACAGGACTCGATTGGAACCGTCACGTTCGTCGTCACCGGCAAGGACGGCAAGGACCAGGCCCCGAATCCCACGGCGTTGACGGCACGCGCGTTCGCGGGCTCCAGCATCCCCATCACCGTCCCGCTGGACGGCATCGATCCGGATGGCGACTCCGTCACGCTCGATGGGATCGTCGGCCAGCCGACGCTGGGCAGGATCGCCTCCACCACGTCGACCTCGTTCACGTACGAGGCCTATCCGGGATCCGGCGGCACCGACACGTTCACGTACAAGGTGACCGACACCTACGGCAAGAGTGCGACCGGAACGGTGCGGATCGGCGTCATCCCGCGCCCGAGCAGCCTGCAACCGCCGGTCGCGGTGAACGACACGGTGGAGGTCAAGCCGGGCAAGACGGCATCCGTTCCCGTGCTCGGCAACGACTCGGACCCCAACGGCTACACCATCTCCGTTCAGAAGAAGCTCTCCGATGTCGATCCCGAGCTGAAGGCCTCCGTGCACGGCCAGCTCGTGTTGGTTCAGGCGCCGGAGAAGGAGGGCGTCTATGTCGCCCGCTACACGATCACGAATGGTCAAGGCGGTCAGGCGAGCGCCTACGTCCAGGTGATCGTGACGAACGACGCGAAGCCGGTGTATCCGACGGCTATCGATCAGGTCGTGCAGTCGGCGGATGCCGTCGGCAAGAGTGCCGTGAAGGTGGACGTCTTCCAGGGCGCCGTCAACCCTTCCGATCTGGTGAACAAGCTGAAGGTCGACGTCACGGGCAGCAACGCCAAGTACGCCACGGTCGGCACCGACGGCACGGTGACGGTCAAGCCGCAGCACACCCGCGTGGCGGTCGCGTACACGCTGACCGATCCCACGACCGGCCTGGCCGGTGAGGCGTTCATCATCGTGCCGCCCACGTCCGACGGAACTGCACCGCCGACGGTCAAGGTGCCGCAGCAGATCGTGTCGATGAACGGCACGAAGACGTGGAAGCTGTCCGACCTCATCAGCGTGCCATCGGGACGACCGGCGAAGATCACGGGCCGCTCCGGAGTCACGACGACGCACTCGATCTCGGGCTATGTGGACAACCAGACGCTCACGTTCACAGCGGAGAAGGACTATCGGGGTCCGGCAGCCATCACGTTCAAGGTCGACGACGGCCGCGAGCCCGGTCAGTCCGGCGATCGGGTGACGTCGCTCGTGCTGCCGATCACGGTCGGCAACCCCGATCAATCGGATGTCGCGCCCACCTTCACGCCGCCGAACGTCACCATCGAGGCGGGGGAGAACCCGACGACGGTGGATCTGCGTGCGTCCAGCTACCACCCGAATCCGGACATCCTCAGCAAACTGACGTACACCGACTTCTCCGGCGCCTCCGGGGGCATCGTGGCGACGCCGAGTGGATCGACGCTGTCCGTCTCCGCGCCCTTCGGCACACAGCCGGGCACCACGGCGACCATCCACTTCAAGGTCAACTCGGCGACCACCTCCATCGATGGATCCGTGAACGTCAAGGTGGTCAGCTCGACGAGGCCGCTCGCGCAACAGAAGAATGCCCCGAAAAGCGATAACACGAAGCGCGGGACGAGTAAGACGTGGTCGGCGGCCGCGAGCGACTCGACGTGGGTCAATCCGTTCCCCGGGCATCCGCTCACCATCACGAGCGCGAAGATCGTCAGCGGGCCGACGCAGCCGACGGTGAAGTTCACGGGGACGTCGATCACGGTGGACGTGCCGTCCGGCTCCACGATCGGAACGGTCAGCGTGCAGTACACCGTCGAGGATGCGACGAAGGATCCGGCCCGCACGAAGGCGACCATCGGTCAGTACGACGTGGTCATCCACGACGTGCCGTCGACGCCGTCCGCCCCGACGGCGAAGGCCAACGGTGACGGATCGATCAACGTCACCCTGAGCAAGGCTCCGGCGAACAACGGTCTGCAGATCACGTCGTACGACATCTACGCGAACGGCTCGAAGGTGAAGAACGTCACCTCGCTCGACACGTACGCCATCTCCGTGACGAACGGCACCGCGTACACGTTCAAGGTCGTGGCGAACAACGACGACGGACCGAGCGCGCAATCAGCTGCGAGCAATTCGGTGACGACATACGGCACGCCCGCGGCGGTGGCGAAGCCATCTGCGAGCGAGACGGGTGATTCGCCCAACGGAAAGGTCAGCTTCAGCTGGACCAAGTTGACAGACGCTCAAACCAAGGGCGGGCTGCAGACCTATGAGTGGCAGCTGAGCGGCAGTGCGAGCAGGTCGGGACAGACGACCGGGGCCAGCGCCTCGGTCAGCGGTCTGAGCAAGGGCAGCTACTCCGTGAAGGTGCGCGCCGTGAACAAGGGCGGCATCCAGGGGCCTTGGTCGACGGCCAGCAACACGGTGAGCGTTCCCGAGCCGCAGCCCACCGCGGCTGTGGCCAAGGGTGCGTCGAGTGGCGTCGGGATCGACAGGTACCTCTGCGTCAGCTACACGAACCTGCCCAGCGGCAGCTACAACCTCGTCGGAGCGATCAACGGCGACTCATCGTGGGCATCTGGGAACAAGAGGACGGCCACGCTGAGCGGCAACGGCCACTTCTGCTTCACGTCCTACCTGGGCCAGCGCAACTCGGACAACATCTCCGTCTCACTCTCCGGACCGTGGACCTACACGGCCAGCACAACGAGCTGGGACTCCCTTCCCGCGAACAACTGGGGACCGAACTGATGTCGACGACACGACTCAAGAGAAGAGGATCACCATGGCAGTGACTGCGGAGCAGGCGGCGTGGTTTGCTGGTGCGTTTGGTCAGTTGGTGGCGAACGTTGACAAGGCGATCCTGGGGAAGGAGCACGCGATCAAGCTTGTCGTGACGGCGATGTTGTCGGGTGGTCATGTGCTTTTGGAGGATGTGCCTGGTACGGGGAAGACGGTTCTTGCGAAGGCGTTGGCGAACACGATTCAGGGGACGCAGTCGCGTGTTCAGTTCACGCCGGATCTGTTGCCGTCCGACGTGACGGGTGTGACTATCTACGACCAGTCGAACGGTCGTTTCGAGTTCCATCCGGGTCCGATTTTCGCGTCGGTGGTGTTGGCGGACGAGATCAACCGTGCCTCCCCGAAGACCCAGTCGGCGCTCCTGGAGGTGATGGAGGAGGGCATCGTCACGGTGGATGGTGTCTCCCATCCGGTGGGCAGTCCGTTCATGGTGATTGCGACGCAGAATCCGATCGAGCAGGCGGGGACGTATACGTTGCCGGAGGCGCAGTTGGATCGGTTTCTGATTAAGACGTCGTTGGGGTATCCGGATCATGAGACGACGGTGCGGTTGTTGATGGAGTCTTCGAATCGTGCGCGTGCGGCGTCGGTGTCGGCGATTATTGCGTCGGAGTCGGTGACGACGATGTCGCAGTTGGCGGCTGATGTGCATGCGGATGGTGCGGTGATGGGGTATCTGTCCGAGTTGGTGTCTGCGACGCGTGTTGATAAGGATGCGGCGTTGGGTGTGAGTATTCGTGGTGCGTTGGCGTTGGCGCGTGCGGCGAAGACGTGGGCGATTGCTGCAGGTCGCACGTATGTGACGCCGGATGATGTGCGGGAGTTGGCTGTTCCGGTGTTGGCGCATCGTGTGATCGTGGATCCGGAGGCCGAGTTCGCTGGGGTGACGGCGGAAGACGTCGTCTCGCGTGCTATCGCCACCGTCAATCCACCCGCCTACCGAGCAGCATGACCAACGTGACGACGGCAGGGCAGCGCACGGGCTCGCAGGCATCCTTCGCCCTGCGGGAGCTGTTGCGCGCGCTCCTGGGTGGGCTGGCGGCGATCTGGCGTGCGCTGCGCCGGCTCATCGACGTGCCGTTGACCGTCGTCATCGGTGCTGCGAGGACGATCACGCCGCTCGGCTGGATCGTCGTCGGCTCCGCCGTCGTCTCGTTCGCACTCGCCTTCGTGCTCGGCTGGGCCGAGTTCGCGTACATCGGCTTCGCCCTGGCCGCGGGGATGCTCGCGGCGTGCGGCTACCTGTTCGGTCGCGCCACCTACCGGGTCGCCATCGAGCTCAACCCTCGTCGCGTCACGGCCGGAGACCGCGCGATGGGCCGCATGGAGGTCGTCAACACCGGACACCGGCCCGTGCTGCCCACCCGCATGGAGCTCGCCGTCGGCGAGGGCCTCGCCGAGTTCGTCGTGCCCAGGCTGGCGCCGGGAGCGGAAGACGAGAACCTCTTCGCAATCCCGACCGAGCGCCGTGCCCTCATCGTCGCGGGCCCCGCGGTCAGCGTCCGCGGCGACCAGCTCGGTCTGCTGCGCCGCACCACCACGTGGACGGAGCAGGTCGAACTGTTCGTGCATCCGAAGATCACGCGGATCGCCGCCACGGCCCGCGGCCTGGTGAAGGACCTCGAGGGTCAGACCACGAAGGCCATCACGGACAGTGACCTCGCGTTCCACGCGCTGCGGTCGTACGAGCCGGGTGACGACATCCGCAACGTGCATTGGCGCAGCTCAGCGCGCACCGGTCAGCTCATGGTGCGCCAATATCAGGAGACACGTCGTTCGCAGCTGCTCCTGCTGATGAGCGCCGACCGACGGTTCTACGTCTCCGACGACGAGTTCGAGCTCGCCGTGTCGGTGCTCGCGTCCATCGCCGTCGAGGTGGCGGCGGAGGAGTCCGAGCTCGACGTGGTGTGGGAGAACGCGCGCCTGCGCGAGCGGACCCCGATGACGCTGCTCGACGACACGTGCCGCATCCAGCAGATCGACAGCCGCTACGGCTCGCTGCGCGAATTCGCGCGCACGATCGGCGCACGACTGCCCGACCCGAGCCTCGTCATCGCGGTGGTGGGCAGTACCGCGACGCACAAGGAACTGCACGCGCTGTCCACGCTGTACCCGACGGACACGCCGGTGATCGTCGTGCGCACCGCTGTGGACGAGGACCCGGGGCTGCGCAAGGTGGGCAACGCCGTCGTGGCCACCGTGACAGCGCTGCCCGAGCTCGCGGGTCTGCTGCAGAGGGCAGGACGATGACGGCCGCGACCCCGACGGCCGCCATGCCCGCGGCCGGTGCGACACGCACGAACACGACGGCAGGGCGGGCCGGCCGGATCGGAACGCTGACGGCGTCCGTCTGGGTCGATCTCGGCGTGTTCGTGGTGCTCGCCGGCATCGCGATCCTCGGCTTCGCCACTGCTTTCGGGCACCTGGGCTACCTCGTCTCCGGGTTCGGCGGTCTCGTCGTCGGCTCCGCTGTCGCCCTGGCATGCGCCCTGTTCCGCGTTGCGATGCCGATGACAGTGCTTGCGGGCATCGTGGCCTACTTCCTCTTCGGCACCGCCCTCGCCCTGCCAGGCGAGGGACTGGTGGTCGTGGTCCCCACTCTCACCTCGCTGGGCGACCTGGCCACCGGCGCCGTCTTCGGCTGGTCGGATGCCGTCACCCTGCGCGCCCCGCTGGAGGCGCCGCCGTACCTCGCGGTCGTGCCCTTCGCGGCGGCACTGGTCGTCTCGCTCGTGTGTGTCTCCGTCGCCGTGCGGATGCCGTCCCGCGGACGCCGCGCGACGCTGCGGGCCGCGCTCCTCGTCGCCGGGCCGACACTGCTGTTCCTCGCGAGCATCCTCCTCGGCACCCGGGACAGCGTGTTCGCAGGCGTGCGCGGGATCGCGTTCGCCGTCATCGCGCTGTGCTGGCTGGGGTGGCGCATCCGCTCGTCCAAGCGTTCGATCGCCACCGACAGCGGCCTCACGCGGCGTGCGATCGTTGGATCCGCGGTCGTGGTGGCCGTCGCGGTCGTCGCCGGCGGCGCATTGGGCACGATCACGGCCCCGGCATCCTCGCAACGCTTCGTGGTGCGGGATGCCGTTCAGCCGCCGTTCGATCCGCTCGACTACCCGGCACCGCTGGCCTCGTTCCGCAAGTACGCGAACGACCTGCGCAAGACGAAGCTGTTCTCGGCCACGAACATCCCGAGCGGCACGCTCGTGCGGATGGCCACCATGGACAGCTACGACGGCATCGTCTGGAGCGTCACCGGCCCAGGCGAGCAGACGAACGGCTCCGGCAGTTTCGAGCTGCTCGGGAGCACGATCCCGTCGCCGTCGCTGTTCACGGCCGGTGCGACCTCCACCTCCACATTCTCGGTGCTCGGCTACGACAACGTGTGGCTGCCGACGCTCGGCTACACGAACAACCTCGAGTTCGACGAGTCCGCGGGCAATGCGGATCCGCGCGAGACGGTTCGCGTGAACACCGCGACCGGCACGACCGCCGTGACGAGTGGAGTGTCCCGCGGCATGACGTACACGGTGCAGGCGACCGCGCAGAAGATCCCGAACGACAAGGCGCTGAAGAACGTCCCCGTCGCGACGCTCGCGATGCCGAGCGTGACGAACGTGCCCGACGTGATCGCGTCGAAGGCGGAGGAGTACGCGGGCGGTTCGGCCAGCGCCATCCAGAAGCTGCGCAACATCGAGCGGTCGCTGAAGAAGCTCGGCTACCTCAGCCACGGAAGGGCGACGGATCCGGTGCCGTCCCGTGCCGGCGAGGGCGCCGACCGCATGAACGATCTGCTGCAGAAGACGCCGATGGTGGGCGACCAGGAGCAGTACACGTCGGCGTTCGCGCTCATGGCAAGGCACCTGGGCTATCCGGTGCGCGTGGTGATGGGCTTCAAGGCGCACAGCGACGGCAAGGGCACCGTGACCTACACCGGCGACGACATCACCGCGTGGGACGAGGTGGCGTTCCAGGGCGTCGGCTGGGTGCCGTTCTTCCCCACTCCGACCAAGACGGATGCGCCGAAGGACCAGACCGTCAAGCCGAAGCTGCAGCCGCAGCCGCAGGTGCGTCAGCCTCCGAACACGCCGCCGAAGGCGGACGACCTGCTCACGCCGGTGAAGACGAAGGACACCAAGCCGCCGAAGGACAAGACCGTCTTCTCCTTCCCGGTGTGGACGTACTACGCGTCCGGGGGTGTGCTGATCGTCGCGGCGGCGGTGTTCGTCCCGATGCTCGTCGTCGCGGTGCGGAAACGACGGCGGCGGCGACGCCGGGCCCGAGGCCCCGGCGACCGTCAGGCCGCAGGAGCGTGGGACGAACTCGTCGACACGTTCGGGGAGCTGGGCTATCGCGTTCCCTCCGTCGCGACGCGTCGGCAGACGGCCGCGGCGCTCCAGACGCAGTCCGCCGAGCAGGGCATCCCCCTGGAGGCCGACGCGTTGAGCAGCATCGCCGGGGAGGCGGATGCCGCCGTCTTCGACGGCACGATCGTCTCCGACGAGCGCAGCTCGCAGTTGTGGCAGCGGGTTGAGCAGATCCGCAGTTCCGTGTCGACCTCTGCCGGATGGCTCCGCCGTCGCATCGCGTCCTATCGGTTCACGAGGAGTCGCAAGCCGGGAGCCGCGTCGAGCTGAGCGCGTGCTCCCGGATGCTTCGGCGGTCGTGACCCGTGACGGACCGACCCGTGACGACGTGACGCTCGAGGCCGTGACCCGCGACGGGTGAGTGGGCAGACAGCTCGGTTCGTCCCGCATTCAGCTGCGTGCTAGCCTGCTTTCAGGCACGGCTCGGGGGAGCGCGAAGCCATCCCGTCCGACCTCGTCCACCCAGGGGGCCAGAACCCGATGCTCTCCGCCCTTTCGGCGTGGATCCGCGCGCACAAAACGCTGTCGTCGCTCATCCTGATCGCCCTTGTCGCGGCGTTGCCCGTGACGCTTGCGGTCGTGCATCAGGGATTCCCGGCCGAGGATGTCGACCTTCAGTCGCGTGACGTCTGGGTGACGAACGGCGACGCGCTGCGCGTCGGTCGGCTGAACCACCAGATCGACGAGCTCGACACCTCTGTCGCAGCGGCGTCGAAGAACCTCGACGTGCTGCAGAACGGCGGAGCGTACTTCCTCGCCGACCGGCAGAACGGCACGCTCGAGAGAGTCGACCAGGCGTACTCGACCCTGACGAACCGCGTCACGATCCCGGCCGGTGCCGCTGTCTCGTACGGCGGTGACACCGTTGCAGTGCTGTCTCGGCAGGGGAAGCTGTGGCTGCTCGACGCCTCGGGGCGCCTCTCCTTCGACCCGGCGAAGACGAAGCCGACGGCGCGTCTCGGCAAGCACGCGGCGGTCGTCGTCGCGTCCAGTGGCAAGGCGTTCGCCGTGTCGCCGGCCGACGGCAGGCTGATCGCGTTCGATCATCCGGGTGCGAGCGGATCCGCGCGTTCGTTCCGCGTCGCGCCCTCGTTCCAGCTGACGGCGGTCGGTGACACCGCCGTGGTGCTCGACAAGGCCGGGCGTCGCATCCGCACCGCCGACGGAACAGCCGTGACGCTTCCCGCCAAGGGCCTCCAGCTGCAGCAGACGAGCGAGGCGAGCGACCGCGTGGTCGTGGCATCGGGCAACTCGCTCATGGAGGTGCCGCTGAAGGGCGGCGAGGTCACCACGATCGGCTCGGGCGGATCCGCGACGTTGACCGATCCCTCTGGCGTCTCGGCGCCGGTGTGGCTGAACGGCTGCGCGTACGGCGCCTGGGCCGGTACCGCCAGGTACCTCTACGCGTGCGACGGTAAGCCGGCGCAGGCCCAGCACATCGAGCAGGCCGTGACGGGCGCCGACCTGCGATTCCGCGTGAACCACGGTGTGATCGCGCTCAACAACGTGCGTACCGGCGACGTGTGGAGCGTGGCATCCCGCATGCACCTCGTGAGCAACTGGACCGTCACGCATCCCGACGACACCGAGACGCAGAGCCAGGACGGCCAGGACAAGCCGATCGTGCAGTCCTACATCGACACCCTGGCGCAGCGCACCGCGACGAATCGGCCGCCGACGGCCGTGCCAGACACGTACGGCATCAGGGCCGGGCGTTCGACGATCCTGCCGGTGCTGTCCAACGACACGGATCCCGACGGCGACGTGCTCACGATCATGGACGTCACACCCATCTCGGCATCGCAGGGGTCGCTCGTGGCCATCGATGGCGGCCGGGCGTTGCAGCTCACGCCGGTTTCCGAGCTCACCGGCGGCATCGCGTTCCAGTACACCGTGACCGATGGTCGGGGCGGCACGTCGCACGCCCAGGTCGTCGCGACAGTGCGACCGGACTCCGAGAACGACGCACCCGCGACGGCGCGAGCGAGCGCGGTGAGCATGGAGGTCGGGCAGCGGGTCTCGTACAACGTGCTCGACGACTGGCTCGACCCCGACGGCGATCAGCTGACGCTGGTGTCGTCCGCCACTTCGACGGGCGACACCGTGAGCTTCACGCCCGACGGCACCGTCACGTACGAGAACACGACCGCCCAGTCCGGGGCGAAGACCGTGACGGTCACGGTCTCGGACGGGCGCAAGAGCGCGACCGGCGAACTGGATGTGACGGTCAAGCCGGCAGGGTCGCTGGATCCGGTCGCCACACCCGACTTCGTCACCGCCCAGCCGGGTCAGCACGTCACCGTGTCTCCGCTGCAGAACGACCGTTCGCCGTCCGGACAGCCGCTCAGTCTCGTCGGGGCGGCCGCGGACGAGGGTCCGTCGGGCGCCATCCTCTCCGCGGACGCCGACAACGGCACCGTGGACTTCAGCGCGACGACGTCCGGCACGTACTACGTGAAGTACACGCTGGGTGCCGGCTCCAAGACCGTGCCGGGGCTCATCCGCGTCGACGTGGCAGCTGCGCAGAAGGATGCCCCGCCCATCGCCGTCACGGACGTCGCCTACGTGCGCCCCGGCACATCCACGACCGTGGCGGCGCTGGACAACGACATCTCGCCCGCCGGGCGCGTGCTCGTCGTGCAGTCCGTCGCCAAGGGCCTGGATGTCGTCTCGCAAGGCATCAACGTCGAGGTGCTGGACAACGCGTACATCAAGCTGACATCCGACTCGCTGCTGCCGTCACAGGTGCAGCTCACATACACGATCTCGGATGGGCTGCACAGCGCCTCGTCCGCCATCGTCGTGATGCCTGCGGCCCCGCTCGTCACCCACCAGCCGCCTGTCGCCGTGGATGACACGGCCGTCGTCCGCGTCGGCGACATCGTCAGCATCCCGGTGCTGGACAACGACGTCTCACCCGACGACGAGTCGTTCTCGCTGATGCCGGAGCTTGCGGATGTCTCGCAGGCCGGCAAGTCTGCGACCGCGTTCGTGAGCGGGTCGCTCCTGCGCTACCAGGCGCCAACGGCTCCCGGCCAGTACAGCGTGTCGTACCGCATCACGGACGACTACGGCCAGACCGCCCAGGCGACCGTCGCCATCCAGGTGACGGCGATGAACGCGGCCAAGAACCGTCCGCCGGCACCCAAGCCGTTGACCGTGCGGGCGTTCGCCGGATCCGCGCTGCCTGTGACAGTTCCGTTGTCGGGCATCGATCCCGACGGCGACTCCGTGGTGTTCTCGGGTGTCGAAGCCGATCCGAAGCTGGGACGGATCACCGCCACCACCAGCACGTCGTTCACCTACCAGGCGTATCCCGGATCCGGCGGCACCGACGAGTTCGGCTATACGGTCGTGGACGCCCTGGGCAAGAAGGCGACGGGCACGGTGCGCGTCGGTGTGATCCCGCGTCCCGAGACGCTGAGCCCGCCGGTCGCCGTGAACGACAAAGTCGAGGTCAAGCCGGGCAGGACCGTGTCGATCCCTGTGCTGGCGAACGACTCGGACCCGAACGGCTACCCGATCTCGCTCGTCAAGAAGCTGGGCAGCGTGGACGAGGGTGTTCAGGCATCCGCTCACGGATCCCTCGTCATCGTTCGCGCGCCCCAGAAGGAGGGCGCGTACCTCGTCGGCTACAGCATCGCGAACGGCCAGGGCGGGCAGGCGAGCGCCGTCATCCAGGTCACGGTGAGCGACAAGGCCAAGCCGCAGTATCCGACGGCCGTTGACCACATCGTCGACGATGCGCACGGCCACGACACGGTCACCGTCGACGCGCGGGCGGGTGCGGTGAATCCGTCCGGGCTGGCCTCCGACCTGAAGGTGAGCGTCTCAGGCCCCGAGTCCTCTCGTGCACAGGTTGGCGACGGGCTCGTCACCGTGCGGCTGGGCGACGCGCGCACCACCATCACGTACGGCGTCACCGACCAGCAGACCGGTCTCACCGGGTCGGCGTTCATCGTCGTGCCGCGTTCTCCCGTGCACGCCTCGAAGGATGCCGCGGCGCGCGATCAGCCGACGGCAGCACCGACGAAGACGGCGACCTCGAAGCCGACCAACGCACCGAAACCCACCCCGAAGGGCACGACCACGCCCTCGAAGAAGCCGGAACCGACGCCGACGCCGACGAAGAAGCCGCCGGTGACGACGGCGCCGCCCCACATCAAGTCCGGCCTGGCCGCGCAGTTCGTCGACATGAACGGCACGAAGACCTGGAAGCTCACCGACCTCGTGACGGTGCCGTCCGGTCGCGCCGCGAAGATCACCGGCACGGCGACGGCAACGGGTGGCAGCGCGACCGGAACCGCCGGACAGTCCGTCGCCTTCGCCGCGAAGAAGGACTTCCGCGGTCCGGCGTCGATCACGTTCACCGTGGACGACGGCAAGGAAGAGGATGCGACCAGCGACCGCACGACGAAGCTGACGCTGAACTTCACTGTGGGCCGCTCCGACCAGTCGGACATCCCGCCCACCTTCACGACGCCGCCCACCATCAAGGTCGGCGCGGGTGACGCGGCGAAGACGATCGACCTGAGGAAGTCGACGTCGCATCCGAACGCGAAGATCCTTGCCGCCGTCACGTACAGCGGGCTGAAGAATCCCAACACGAGTCTGAAGGCAGCGGTCAAGGACTCGATCCTCACGGTGTCCGCCCCCACGTCCGCCAAACCCTCGACGTCGGTGATTCCGCTGACCGTGCAGGTGAAGTCCGACACGTTCACGATCAGCGGCACGGTCAACGTGATGATCGTGAGCTCGACCAAGGCATTGGCGACACAGAAGACCAAGCCGTCGGCATCCACGATGCGCAACAAGACGGTGACCCTGCAGGCGGTGAGCTCCACTTACTGGTCCAACCCGTTCACGACGCCGCTCACCATCGTGAGCGCGAAGCTCGTCAACGCTCCGTCCGGCGTCACGTTGCAAAGCACGTCGAGCACGATCTCGGTCGTGGTGAAGTCCGGTGCAGGCACCGGAACGGCCAGCATCTCGTACACCGTGCAGGACGAGACGAAGGATCCCACCCGCAACGTCACGGGAACGGCGAGCGTGACCATCCACGACGTGCCGTCGGCTCCGGCGGCGCCCACGATCGTGTCGTCCGGATCCGGATCGGTCACAGTGAAGTTCGGCTCGGCCACCGCCAACGGCCTGAACGTTACGCGCTATGACATCGTCGCCCGCAAGGGCGGTTCAGCGGTCAAGACCGTCACGGCGACAGCTCCGGGAACGGTCACCGTGACCGGGCTCACGAACGGCACCGCGTATACGTTCGTCGTGCGAGGGCACAACAGCGACGGCGACGGCGCGTACTCGTCCGCGAGCGCGTCGCGCACCCCGTACGGAACGCCGGGCGCACCTGGCAGCCTGAGCGTCTCCTCGAGCGGATACGCACCGGCGACTCTCACCGCCAGTTGGAGCGCGCCGACGATCACAGGCGGCGGCTCGATCAGCTACCAGTACAAGCTGAACAGCGGGTCGTGGACCTCGACGGGCAGCTCGCGCAGCGTCAAGCTCAGCGGCAAGGGGGCCGGAACCTATACGTTCCAGGTCCGTGCGTACAACCCGGGCAGCGGCGACTACAGCTCTGCGGGACCCTCGAAGTCGATCTCCGTGACGGATCCGCCGCCCACCGTGTCCATGGCGAAGGGCGGCACGAACCCGTACGGTGCACCGGGTCATCTCCTCTGCATCCAGTACAGCAACTTCAAGAGCGGCACCTACAACCTGACCGCGCTGTACAACGGCGATGCGTTCAGCAGCCAGGGCACCGTGAGCGTGCACCTGTCAGGCGATGGACACTACTGCCTCACGGGATCGGTCGACACTGCCGTCGCGAGCTGGGACGTGGCGGTGAAGATCACCGGCACCTTGTCCAAGACACCGTCGGTGTCTGGCAAGACCTGGAACGGCATGGCATCCAACGGCTGGGGCGTCGGATGACCCGGCCGCCGATCACCCACGACGAAAGACACCCGGTGCTCTGCACCGACGCGAGGTAAGGAACACGGATTATGGCGGTATCTCAGGAGCAGGCGGCGTGGTTTGCTGGTGCGTTTGGTCAGTTGGTGGCGAATGTTGACAAGGCGATCCTGGGGAAGGAGCACGCGATCAAGCTTGTCGTGACGGCGATGTTGTCGGGTGGTCATGTGCTTTTGGAGGATGTGCCTGGTACGGGGAAGACGGTTCTTGCGAAGGCGTTGGCGAACACGATTCAGGGGACGCAGTCGCGTGTTCAGTTCACGCCGGATCTGTTGCCGTCCGACGTGACGGGTGTGACGATCTACGACCAGTCGAACGGTCGTTTCGAGTTCCATCCGGGTCCGATTTTCGCGTCGGTGGTGTTGGCGGACGAGATCAACCGTGCCTCCCCGAAGACCCAGTCGGCGCTCCTGGAGGTGATGGAGGAGGGCATTGTCACGGTGGATGGTGTCTCCCATCCTGTGGGCAGTCCGTTCATGGTGATTGCGACGCAGAATCCGATTGAGCAGGCGGGCACGTACACGTTGCCTGAGGCGCAGTTGGATCGGTTTCTGATTAAGACGTCGTTGGGGTATCCGGATCATGAGACGACGGTGCGGTTGTTGATGGAGTCCTCGAATCGTGCGCGTGCGGCGTCGGTGTCGGCGATTATCGCGTCGGAGTCGGTGACGACGATGTCGCAGTTGGCGGCTGATGTGCATACGGATGGTGCGGTGATGGGGTATCTGTCCGAGTTGGTCAGTGCGACGCGTGCTGATAAGGATGCGGCGTTGGGTGTGAGTATTCGTGGTGCTCTTGCGTTGGCGCGTGCGGCGAAGACGTGGGCGATTGCTGCTGGTCGCACCTTTGTGACTCCGGATGATGTGCGGGAGTTGGCTGTTCCGGTGTTGGCGCATCGTGTGATCGTGGATCCGGAGGCCGAGTTCGCTGGGGTGACGGCGGAAGACGTCGTCGCCCGTGCCATCGCCACCATCAACCCACCCGCCTACCGAGCAGCATGACCAACGCCTCATGACGACCATCGCGAGCCCGCCGCCGGCGGCGCACCCAGCCCCGCCACCGCCACCGGCACCGCCGACCGGCGTTTCTCCGCAGACCCCGGGATCTCCGCAGCCCTCCGCGCAGCAGGTCACCCAGGATGCCGAGAGGGGCACTGGTCTGTCTCGTGCCGATGGTTCCGAGCGCGTCGACGGCGTCGAGCGTGGCGCCGCGAACCGTCTCGCCGCAGTGCTGCGCGCGGTCGCGCATTTTCTGGCTCCGGTCACCGCGGTCGGCTGGCTTGTGCTGGGCACCGCGGCGGTCGCCTTCGTTCTCGCCTTCGTTCTCGGCTGGGCAGAGTTCGTCTTCGTCGGCCTCACCCTGTGCGCGGCGTTCGCCCTCGCTCTCTTCTCCCTCATCGGTCGCATGTCGTTCGAGGTCTCGGCCGAGCTCGAGCCGCGCAGAGTCACGGCCGGACAGCGCGCCCTCGGCCGCCTCACCGTGCGCAACTCCGGCGGCCGTCCGACGGCGCCGACCCGTCTCGAGCTCCCCGTGGGGGCAGCGGTGGCCGAGTTCGTCGTTCCGCGGCTGGTCGCCGACGCGGAGGACGAGAACCTGTTCGCGGTGCCCACCCAGCGGCGGGCCGTCGTTGTGGCGGGCCCGGCCACGACGGTGCGCGGTGACGCGCTCGGGATTCTGCGACGAGCATCCGTGTGGACGGATCGCATCGAACTGTTCGTGCATCCGGTCGTCGTGAGGATCGCCTCGAGCAGCCAAGGTCTGGTGCGCGATCTGGAGGGCAAGGAGACCGCCCTGCTGTCGAACAGCGACCTGGCCTTCCACGCCCTGCGCGAGTACGAGCCGGGGGATGACATCCGCAACGTGCACTGGCGCACGTCGGCACGCACGGGCCGCCTCATGGTGCGTCAGTACCAGGAGACCCGGCGCTCCCAGCTGCTGCTCCTGATGGACACGGAACGCGAGCACTACGCGTCCGATGACGAGTTCGAGCTGGCGGTGTCCGCTTTCTCGTCGGTGGGTGTCGGAGCGCTCCGCGACGAGACGCCGATGCGGGCGTGGTCGACGGCGGGCGCACTCCGCACTCGCACGCACGTCTCGCTGCTCGACGACTCGTGCCGGATCGTCCCCACCGACTCCCTGCACCCTTCGCTGCGGGAGTTCGCCCGGGTGGCCGGCATGCGCGCGGCGACGCCGAGCCTGGTGGTCGTGGCCGTCGGATCGTGCACGCCCGACGAGGACGTGGCCGCCCTGTCTGCGCTGTACGGCGGGGAGACCCGGATCATCGCCCTGCGATGCGCCCCCGAACGTCCCGCCGGACAACGCCGCGTCGGACGCGCCACCGTGGTCGACCTGCCCTCTCTGGACCAGCTCAGCGGCCTCGTGGACAGGGTGAGCCGATGAGCGGGGCAACGGTCACGGCCGCGGGCACCGGAACCCGGGCGAACGTCGCACGTGATCGGGCCATTCCTGCTTCAGCATGGATCGACCTCGCCTTCCTCGTCGTCCTCACCGTGATCGCCGCCATCGGATTCCAGACCGTCTTCGGCGCCGGCACGTACGCGCTGGCCGTGGGCGGCGGCATCCTCGTCGGCGGCGGATGCGCCATCGTCGCGCGACTCCTGCGTTTCCCGTTGGTCGCGACCGCGGCGCTCGGCGTTGCGGCGTTCGTGCTGTTCGGCACGGCGTTCGCGATCCCGGGGGAGGGGCTCGACGGCGTCGTGCCGACCTTCGAGAGCATCCTCGACCTCGGCAGGGGCGCGATCTTCGGCTGGAGCGATGCCGTCACACTGCACGCGCCGCTCCAGGCGCCTCCGTACCTCGGGGTGATCCCGTTCGCTGCGACGTGGCTGACCTCGCTCGTCGGTGCGTCGATCGCGGTGCGGATGCGCCCCACCGGCTCTCATCAGGTCGCGCGTGTCGCGATGATGGCGGCCGGGCCCGCCGCGATCCTCGTCGCGACGGTGCTCCTCGGAACGAAGGACCCGGTGTTCGCCACCGCCCGAGGAGCGGCGTTCGCGGTGATCGGTCTGGTCTGGATCGGCTGGCGTGTGCGTGCCGCCCGTCCGGCGGTCCCCGGCGGATCCCGACGTGCATGGCGGACGGCCGGCAGCGCCGCAGCTCTCCTCACCGGCGCTCTCGTGGTGGGCGTCGTCGGGGGAACATTCGTGGCGCCGCCCGCGGCATCCCGAGTCGTGGTGCGGGACAGCGTTCAGCCTCCGTTCGATCCGCTGCAGTACCCGGCGCCGCTGGCCGGCTTCCGCAAGTACACGCGCGAGCTGAAGGACACGAAGCTCTTCACGATCGACGGCATCAGGCAGGGCCAGTACGTGCGGCTCGTCACGATGGACAGCTACGACGGCGTGGTGTGGTCGGTGACGGATGCGAAGGGCGGCGCCAGCTCAGGCGGCTTCCGTCTCTACGGAGGCGACATCCCCGTCTCGGCGCTCAACTCGTCGGTCTCGAGGTCCTCCGCGACGGTGACCGTCGACGGATACTCGGACGTCTGGCTGCCGACGCCCGGCTATGCGACCGGTCTCGGATTCGCCGGTCCCGACGCGGATGCGCTGGCGCAGTCCACCCGCGTCGACACGTCGGGCGGATCCGCGGCGGTCATGAAGCGCCTGAGCCGCGGTGACAGCTACTCGATCGACGTCGCGACGCTGAAGGTCCCCTCCGACACCGCTCTGCAGGACGTCGCCGTTGCGACGGTCCCGCTCGCGTCGGTGACGAACGTTCCTGACGCGATCGGCGCGAAGGCCGAGGAGTACGCGGCCAAGGCGTCGACGGCCATCCAGAAGCTGCGCAACGTCGAGCGCTCGCTGAAGAAGCTCGGATACCTGAGCCACGGCCTGGCCTCGGATCCCGTGCCGTCGTCGGCGGGGGAGAGCGCGGCCCGCATGACGGATCTGCTCACCGCCTCGCCCATGGTCGGCGACCAGGAGCAATACGCGACGGCGTTCGCGCTCATGGCCCGTCATCTCGGATACGCGTCGCGCGTGGTCCTCGGGTTCAAGCCGGCGGTGAAGGACGGATCCAGCACCGCGACGGTCACCGGCGATCAGGTGACCGCGTGGGTCGAAGTCCCGTTCGAGGGCGTCGGATGGGTGCCGTTCTTCCCGACGCCCGACAAGATGGACACCCCCCTCGAGAAAAGCGTCAAGCCGAAGATCGAGCCGCAGCCGCAGGTGCGTCAGCCGCCGCGGACCGTGCCGAAGGACGACGACCTGCTCACGCCGGTCAAGACGAAGAACGAGAGCAGCAAGAAGAAGAAGGACAACGACGTCGGCTTCACCGTTCCGGTCTGGGCGTACTACGCGGGCGGAGTCGTGCTCGCGCTGGCGCTCGCCTACTTCGTGCCATTGACCATCATCCTGGCGGTCAAGAGGCATCGTCGGCGCCGACGGTCGCGAGGTCCCGGCGACCGGTCCGCGGCCGGAGCCTGGAGCGAGCTCGTCGATCGCTACACGGAGCTCGGTCTGAAGCCGCCGTCGACCGCCACCAGGCTGCAGACGGCGCGGATGCTCCGCGGCCAGGCGGCGCAGCGCAAGCTCGACCTCTCAGCCGACGGCATCGAGTCGCTCGCCGCCGAAGTGGACGCCGCGGTGTTCGGCGGCGACTCGGTGTCGCCGGAGTCGGCGAGCGATCTGTGGTCGAGCGTGGATCGAAACGTCGGAACGACCCTGAGCGGGCTCACCTGGCTGCAGCGCAGGATCGCCGCCTTCCGGATCGCCCCTCGGCGCCGCCGCGCGACGCGCCACCCGCTCTCGGTATAGTGACGCGGGTGGACACGTCGGGTTTCATCACGCCGCCGCCGGGGCTTGTTCCTCCGCGCGACGACACGGACACCCGCACGGAGCGGATGCCACGTCGCGGCGCCTCCTTCCCGTCCTTCAACGCGCCGCCAGCGCCCGCCGTGCAGACGCCTCCTGTGCCGCGCACCTGGCTCGTCATCCTGCCGACGGGCGCGCGGATCCCCGTGAACGGATCCCTCCTCGTCGGGCGCAATCCCGTGCGCTTCGAGCCGTGGACGCGTGCCGAGCTGCTCCCCGTGGACGACCCGGTGCGCAGCGTGTCGAAGACGCACGCGCTGATCGAGGTGGTGGGGGACGGCATCCGCGTCACCGATCTGCACTCTACGAACGGAGTGAGCGTTCTGGATGCCTCGGGTGCTGCCATGCCGCTCAGCCCCGGCGCGGCGACGGCGGTCGCAGCAGGTGCGGCCGTGCTGTTCGGCAGCTACCGCGTGCAGCTCGTCGTCGCCTGACCGAGCGCGCAGGAACCGCCCTGTCCAGGGTGCTAGCCTGATCGGGTGCTGGTTGCCTCCCTTCTTCTTAGCCGCCGCGACGAGTCCTAACCTTCAGGCCTTACTCGTCGCGGAGTTTCTTCGTGGCTGAATTTCCCGGGTGCAACACCCGGACGATACGCAAGGAGATTCGACAGCATGAGCACAGCATCCGATGCCGTGCGCGCAAGCGGCACCGTCGCGGGCGCACGACCTCGCACGCAGCATCCTCGTACTTTGGCCGAGAAGGTCTGGGACGACCACCTGGTCGTGAAGGGTGAGGACGGCAGTCCCGACCTCATCTACATCGACCTGCACCTGGTGCACGAGGTGACGAGCCCGCAGGCCTTCGACGGCCTGCGTGCCGAGGGCCGGCAGGTGCGCCGGCCCGACCTCACCATCGCCACCGAGGACCACAACACCCCGACGATCGGCATCGACAAGCCGATCGCCGACCTCACCAGCCGCACGCAGATCGAGACGCTGCGCAAGAACGCCGCCGAGTTCGGCATCCGTCTGCACTCGCTGGGCGACATCGAGCAGGGCATCGTGCACGTCGTCGGCCCGCAGCTGGGCCTGACCATGCCGGGCATCACGGTGGTCTGCGGCGACTCGCACACCTCGACGCACGGCGCGTTCGGCGCCATGGCGTTCGGCATCGGCACGAGCGAGGTCGAGCACGTGCTGGCAACGCAGACGCTGCCGCTGAAGCCGTTCAAGACGATGGCGATCAACGTCGAGGGAACGCTGCGTCCCGGCGTCACGGCGAAGGACATCATCCTCGCCGTCATCGCGAAGATCGGCACCGGCGGGGGACAGGGCTACGTGCTCGAGTACCGCGGCAGCGCCATCCGCGCACTGTCGATGGATGGCCGCATGACCATCTGCAACATGTCGATCGAGGCGGGCGCCCGCGCAGGCATGGTCGCCCCCGACGAGACGACGTTCGAGTTCCTGAAGGGCCGTCCGCACGCGCCGGAAGGCGAGGACTGGGATGCCGCCGTCGAGTACTGGAAGACGCTGCCCACCGACGAGGGCGCGACGTTCGACGCCGAGGTGTTCATCGACGCCGACACGCTGGAGCCGTTCGTGACCTGGGGCACCAACCCGGGCCAAGGCGTGTCGCTGAGCGGCGTCATCCCGGCGCCTGCGAGCTTCGAGGACCCCAACGCGCAGGCCGCGGCGGAGCGCGCCCTGGAGTACATGGATCTGGCAGCGGGCACGCCGCTGAAAGACATCCACGTGGATGCCGTGTTCATGGGATCCTGCACGAACTCCCGCATCGAAGACCTGCGCGCCTTCGCCTCGATCATCAAGGGCAAGAAGAAGGCCGACGGCGTGCGCGTCATGGTCGTGCCCGGATCCGCGCGCGTGCGCTTGGAGGCCGAGGCGGAGGGCATCGACAAGGTCGTGGAGGCATTCGGAGCCGAGTGGCGTTTCGCCGGATGCTCCATGTGCCTGGGCATGAACCCCGATCAACTGGCACCTGGCGAACGCTGCGCGTCCACCTCGAACCGCAACTTCGAGGGACGACAGGGCAAGGGCGGACGCACCCACCTGGTCTCGCCGGTCGTGGCTGCTGCCACCGCCATCCGCGGCACGCTGTCCAGCCCGTGGGACCTGCGCGCTGGAGCTGAAAGCGAGAGCCCTGTGGGCTCTCGCCGCGACGCCAGCGCCGACGGGGCTGCGCCTCGTCGGGTGAACGAAGGGGAGAACTGACATGGAGAAGATCTCGACGCTGACGGGCGTCGCCGTTCCGCTGAAGCGGTCGAACGTCGACACCGACCAGATCATCCCCGCCGTGTTCCTGAAGCGGGTCACGAAGACCGGATTCGACGATGCGCTGTTCTACGCGTGGCGCCAGGACCCGGAGTTCGTGCTCAACCAGGAGCCGTTCCGCCAGGGAAAGATCCTCATCGCGGGGCCGGACTTCGGTACCGGATCGTCGCGTGAGCACGCCGTCTGGGCGCTGCGCGACTACGGCTTCACGGCCGTGCTCAGCCCGCGATTCGGCGATATCTTCCGAGGCAACTCGGGCAAGCAGGGACTGCTGACCGGAACGATCAGCGAGGCCGACCTCGAGAAGATCTGGGCGGCGATCGATGCCGCTCCGGGAATAGAGGCCACGGTCGACCTGGTTGAGCGAAAGGCGACCGTGGCCGGCCTCACCGTCGATTTCGACATCGACGATTACACTAGGTGGCGGTTGCTGGAGGGGCTCGACGACATCGGTCTCACCATGCGTGACGAGGCGCAGATCACAGAATTCGAAGCACGCCGCGAAGCATGGCGGCCCAAGACATTGCCGGTGAAAATCTAGTGAACTCTCTTCTTCAGGATGCGCAGGCGGCGGGAGCCCGAGTGGGTCTGACTGCCGAGAAGATCACCATCAACGGTGGACGTCCCCTTCGCGGGCGCATCCAGTTGAAGGGGGCGAAGAACCTCGTCACGAAGGCGATGGTGGCCGCCATCCTCGCCGACGGACCGAGCGAACTCCGCGACGTCCCGGACATCAGCGATGTCCGGGTCGTCCGCGGTCTGCTCGAGATCCACGGCGTCAAGGTCACCGACGGTCCCGACGAGGGCGTGCTGCTGCTCGACCCGACGGGCGTCGAGAGCGCCCACATGGCCGACATCGACGCTCACGCCGGGTCCAGCCGCATTCCGATCCTCTTCTGCGGACCGCTGCTGCACGCGCTCGGTGAGGCGTTCATCCCCGACCTGGGCGGATGCCGCATCGGCGACCGTCCGATCGACTACCACCTCGAGGTGCTGCGTCGGTTCGGCGCTGTCGTGGAGAAGCTGCCCAGCGGCATCCGCATGACCGCGCCGAACGGCCTGCACGGCGCGAAGGTGGAGCTGCCGTACCCGAGCGTCGGAGCGACGGAGCAGGTGCTGCTGACGGCCACGAAGGCCGACGGCATCACGGAGCTGCGCGGAGCGGCGATCGAGCCAGAGATCATGGATCTCATCAACATCCTGCAGAAGATGGGTTCCATCATCACGGTCGACACCGACCGTGTGATCCGCATCGAGGGCGTGCAGCGTCTCACCGGCTACAGCCACACGGCACTCTTCGATCGCAACGAGGCCGCCAGCTGGGCCGCAGCCGCCCTGGCAACCGAGGGCGACATCTTCGTGGGCGGCGCCCACCAGGCGGAAATGCTCACATTCCTCAATGTGTTCCGCAAGGTCGGCGGCGCGTTCGACATCCACGACGACGGCATCCGGTTCTACCACCCGGGCGGAGTGCTCAAGCCGGTCATCATCGAGACGGATGTCCACCCCGGCTTCATGACTGACTGGCAGCAGCCGCTCGTGGTCGCCCTCACCAAGGCGCACGGCGTGTCCATCGTGCACGAGACCGTGTACGAGCAGCGCTTCGGATTCGTGGACGCCCTCGTCGAGATGGGTGCGACGATCGAGATCCACAAGGAGTGCCTGGGCGGCCACCCGTGCCGTTTCGGCCAGCGCAACTTCGACCACTCCGCCGTCATCTCCGGACCGACCACGCTGCACGCGGCCGACGTCGAGGTTCCCGATCTGCGCGGCGGCTTCAGCCACCTCATCGCGGCGCTGACGGCAAACGGCACGTCGACCGTGAGCAATGTCGGCATCATCAGCCGCGGCTACGAGAACTTCATCGGCAAGCTCGAGCAGCTCGGCGCCGACTTCACGCTCGAGGGCTAGGGCAACGCTGAGCCCTTCGGCGTACTCGCCAAGGCCGGGGCGGCATACGGCATAGCGGATAATGGGCGGGTGCCGAAAACACCCGACGAACCGGATGCCGCAATCGTGCCTGCCGACCGCACCCCGAAGAAGCACCGGATCCGCAAGGAGACATTCCGCCCGAGCGTGTTCTGGGTGGGAGCCGGCATCGTCGTGCCTCTCATCGGCACGATCTCCTCGTTCAAGGTGCGCGGCAAGGAGAACCTGCCGCTCGAGGGATCCTTCGTGATCGCACCGAACCACTACAGCGAGATCGACCCGCTGGTGGTCGGGTCCATGCTGTGGCGTCACGGCCGCCAGCCGCGGTTCCTCGCCAAGGAGAGCCTGTTCAAGGTCCCGGTCGTCGGCTGGTTCCTCAGGTCGTCCGGCCAGGTGCCGGTGAGCCGCAGCCACGGGGGACGCGGCGCGCCCGTCGCGCAGGCACAGCACATCGTCGACGAGGGCTACATCGTCGTGGTCTATCCGGAGGGCACGCTCACGCGCGACCCCGACCTGTGGCCGATGCGCGGCAAGACGGGAGCCGCGCGGATCGCGCTGGACTATGACATCCCGGTGATCCCCGTCGCGCACTGGGGAACGCAGCAGATCATGGCGCGCTACTCGAAAAAGATCAGCCTGTTCCCGCGCAAGAAGATCACGTTCTCGATCGGCAAGCCCGTCGACCTCGATGAGTTCAGGGGCAAGCCGATGACCGCCACCGTGCTCAACGAGGCGACGGAGAAGATCATGCAGGCGATCACGCACGAGCTGGAGGCGCTGCGAGGCGAGAAGGCGCCGGAGACGCGCTGGGATCCGGCCGCGCACGCGCAGAGTGAGACGGGGCGCTTTGAGGGCTAAGCCGGCGCCCGCGCGGCGCGTCACGGTGCTCGGCGCGGGCAGCTGGGGGACCACGTTCGCCAAGGTGCTCGCGGACGGCGGATCCGACGTGACGCTGTGGGCACGCCGGCCAGAGGCCGCACGCGAGATCCGCGAGGCACGACGCAACAGCCAGTACCTGCCGGGCATCAACCTGCCACGGAATCTCACCGCCTCCTCGGACCTCGCGGCGGCGCTGCGCGGTGCGGACCAGGTCTTCGTGTCGGTTCCGAGCCAGACGCTGCGCGAGAACCTCATCGCCATCGAGCCGGTGCTGCCGCCCGACATCCCCGTCGTCAGTCTCATGAAGGGCGTCGAGAAGGGCACGGGGCTGCGCATGAGCGAGGTGATCGCTGAGGTGCTCGGCATCGACCCGGATCGCATCGCCGTGGCATCCGGTCCGAATCTCGCCCTGGAGATCGCCAAGAAGCAGCCGACGGCTGCCGTGGTCTCCTCGAGCAGCATCGAGACCGCGCACGAGGTGGCTCTCGCGGCGCGCAACCCGTACTTCCGGTCGTTCGTGAACACGGATGTCATCGGAACCGAATTCGGCGGCGTGCTGAAGAACCTCATCGCCGTCGCCATCGGCATCGTCGACGGCGTCGGCTACGGCGAGAACACCAAGGCGTCGATCATCACGCGCGGCCTCGTCGAGATGACGGACTTCGCTGTCGCGCACGGAGCAGAGCGCGAGACGCTGGCGGGCCTGGCCGGCCTCGGCGACCTGATCGCGACGTGCCAGTCCCCGCTGTCGCGCAACAACACGGCAGGCAGGCTCCTCGGCCAGGGCTACGCCTTCGCGGAGGTGGTCAAGCAGATGAATCAGACCGCGGAGGGACTGGCATCCGTCGCGCCGATCCTCGCCCTCGCGAAGGCCAAAGGCGTGCAGATGCCGATCGTCGAGCAGGTGGGACAGGTGCTAGCCGGTACGCTTGCACCTGCGGATCTGGCCCCCCACCTCACCACGGACGACACCCCTCGGGGTGAAAGGACTACGGATGACTCACAAGCGCGTCCTCGTGCTTCTTTTCGGCGGGCGTTCGAGCGAGCATTCGATCAGCTGCGCCACGGCGGGCGGGGTACTCGGGGCGCTTGATCGCGACCGGTACGACGTCATCCCCGTCGGCATCACGCGCGACGGCTCCTTCGTGCTCGAACGCGACGACCCCGCGGCGTTCGCGCTGGACCCGGATGCCCTTCCGGAGGTCCGCGATGACGGAAGCCGCGTGCGCTGGCCGGACTCGGCGCGCTCGCGCGAGTTGACCGTCGAGCGGGACGGCGTCGTCACATCGCTCGGGGAGGTGGATGTGGTCTTCCCCATCCTGCATGGGCTCTGGGGCGAGGACGGCACGATCCAGGGCCTGCTTGAGCTGGCCGGGATCCCGTACGTCGGATCCGGAGTGCTCGGCAGCGCGCTCGGCATGGACAAGCACTACACGAAGATCGTGCTGCAGGCAGCAGGCATCGAGGTGGCGCCGTGGGTCACGGTGACCCGCGAGGAGTGGGAGCGCTCACAGGATGCCGTTGCCGACCGGGTGCGCACCCTCGGCTCGCCCCTCTTCGTGAAGCCGGCACGTGCCGGGTCCAGCGTCGGCGTGACCAAGATCACCTCTGCCGAAGGCCTGGGCGACGCACTCGAGGTCGCGTTCGCCGAAGACGGCAAGGCCCTCGTGGAGTCTGCTGTTGCCGGGCGGGAGGTGGAGATCGGAGTGCTCGGGGCTCGTCCAGGGGAGCGACCACGGGCATCCGTCGCCGGAGAGATCGTGGTGTCCGCGCGAGGGTTCTACGACTTCGAGGCGAAGTACCTCGGCGCACTGGGCGTGGACCTCGTCTGCCCCGCGGACCTCACGCACGACCAGCTCGCCGAGATGCAGTCGCTCGCGGTGCGTGCCTTCCAGGCGATCGATGCCGCCGGGTTGTCCCGAGTGGACTTCTTCCTGACGGACGACGGCTGGGTGATCAACGAGGTCAACACCATGCCGGGCTTCACGCCCATCTCGATGTTCCCGAAGGTGTGGCAGGAATCGGGATTCAGCTACCCGGCACTCATCGACGAGCTGATCGACCTCGCGCTCCAGCGCGGCTGATTTGCGCACGTCCTGAGCTGTCTGCCGCAGATCGGTCGACGCGGCAAAGGGCAGCGGATCGCCCTTTGCCGGAACAAGTCGCGATGTTCTGCCGCCGAATGGTGGTCCCGGTCGCTGCGCCCGGGTACCCTTGAACAGTGCGATCCCGCTCGTCGCCCATCGGCGTGCGGAGGATGCAGGGCCACGCACGCGCTAGGCTCGAAGCTCCATCACCCGAACCTACGTGTTGGTGGAAAAACAACAGTCGGCTGAACACGGAGAACGCAAGGTGCGTTTTCCGCAATGAAGCGCCGATACGAAAGAGAGACAATCGTGGCCACTGGCACGGTCAAATGGTTCAATTCCGACAAGGGCTACGGGTTCATCACGCCTGACGACGGCGGCGCCGACGTGTTCGCTCACTTCTCGGCCATCACCGGGGGCGGATACCGCAACCTCGAAGAGGGCCAGAAGGTCGAGTTCGACACTGAGGCGGGTCAGAAGGGCCCGCAGGCGACGAACATCCGCGCCCTTTAAACAACAGCCTCGAACACAGCTTCGAAGCAACGTCACGGCCGGCCCGGGCGCATCCATGATGGACGCCCCGGGCCGGTCGTCGTGGTTTGTGCATCACCGCGGTGGCGACCACTGCGGTGGTGGCTGTTCCGTGCGTTCGCGCACGTGAACCCGCGCGCGCTGGCGGCTCAGTTCGTCGGAGCCGGAGTGGACGTCGCCGTCGGTGTCGCGGTGGGAGTGCCCGTCGGGGACGTCACGTCGGACGTGTCGAGGCATTTCTGCTGCTTCTGCTGCGGGATCGTGCCGATGGCATCCGCGAGCGCCGGGAGCACGTCCGCGTCCGTGACGCCGTTCTTGCCGTGCGCGATGACCACTTCGGTCGCCGGGATGCGGCCGAACGTGATGTAGCGCAGCGAAGACGACGCCGGATCGTTCTCCAGCACCCAGTCGATGCCGTTCACCGTGATGCACGGCTTCGTGGTGGGGCCGATGGGTGCGACGCCGCAGCGCAGCAGCACGACGGCGGGATCGCCCCAGGCGCCCGTCGCCTGTGCGTTCGTCTCGCGCTCTGCCTTGTCTGCAACCGTGTCGGGCAGATGCACGGTCACGTCCGCGCATCGCGGGTTGTTGGCATCCGCAGCCGGATCCAGCGCTACCGTTGGCGCGCACGCGGCGAGCAGAAGGGCCGCGGAGCAGGCGACGAGGGCGGCCAGAAGCCGGCGGGGGCGGTGGGAGGACATCGTCCTCAGAATATCCGCGGCCCCGGGGAGAGCCCTGGACGCGTCCTTGGCGTCAAGGGCCGACCCGATTGAGCTGGTGAGCGACGCACGTCGCGATGTCTGCGACTGAAGTGGGAACCCTGGGGCGCGCATTCGTCGCGTCCGGGGCCGAGCCGACCGGGTGGGTGAGCGACGCACGTCGCGATAGCGTGGCGGCATGGCGCATTCTGGGCGGGGCATGCACGACGGACCGTTCGACGATGCGGATGCTCTGACCCTCGCCCAGGCGGGGGAGCTCGCGACGCTGCGTCGCATCTTCCCCAGGCTGCCGGACTCCGCGGCGACGATCGTCGGTCCCGGCGACGACGCGGCGGTGCTCGCCGCACCCGACGGCAGGTACGTCGTGACGACGGACATGATGATCGCCGGCCCCGACTTCCGCTGGGCGTGGTCGACGCCCGAGGACATCGGCTGGAAGGCCGCAGCCACCAACCTGTCCGACGTCGCGGCGATGGGCGCGCGTCCGACCGCGCTCGTGGTCGCGATCGCGGCGCCGAACGAGACACCGGTCGCCGTGCTCGAGCAGATCGCGGACGGCCTGCGCATCGCCTGCGACGCGCTGGCGCCCGGATGCGGGGTTGTCGGCGGCGACCTGTCCGTCTCGGATGTCTTCACCCTCGCCATCACGGCCTTCGGCGACCTCGAGGGTCGGGTGCCCGTGCTCCGCTCCGGCGCCAGGCCGGGCGATGTCGTTGCGCACGCCGGCACAATGGGGCGCGCTGCGGCGGGTCTCCGCGCCCTCTTCGCCGACGGGGTCGACGGCGACGGGGTTCCGGATGCCGCGCGCGCGGCATCCGTCGCCTCTCGCGTTCCCGACGTGGCGCTGCAGCGTCGACCGGTGCCGCCGATCGAGGCCGGCCCGGCGGCGGCGTCGGCAGGAGCGACGGCCATGCTCGACGTGAGCGACGGGCTCGCGCTGGACGCGGCACGGATCGCTGCCGCATCAGGCGTGCGGATCGACCTGCACGCGGCGGCCCTCGGCGACGACCCCGCGCTTGCTCTGGCCGGCGGCGAGGATCACGCGCTGCTGGCGTGCTTCCCGCCTGACGCCGTGCTGCCGGATCCGTTCCGCACCATCGGCCGGGTCCTGTCTGCGGACGCTACCGGCACGGTCGGGGACGAATCAGCAGGGCACGAACCGGCAGGGGATGGATCCGCGGATGTCGTGCGCGTGAGCGTCGACGGTCATCCGTATCGGGGAGCGGGCGGCTGGGATCCCTACTCGGGCTGGGACGGCGTCGCCGGCTGAGCGAACCACACCGCGGTCTCGCCGTATGAGCGCCTGCGCAGCGGCTCGAGACCCTCGGGCCACGTCGGCTCGGGGGAGCGTCCGCTGCGCTCGACGAGCACGAGAGCATCCGCATCGAGCAGCGGAGTCAGGGCGGCGAGCACGTCGGCGAGCTCGGGCTCACCCACGTCGTACGGCGGATCGAGGAACGCGAGATCAACGCTCCGGTCTCCCGCGTGTGCCAGGTAGGAGCGCACCGACGACGTCCGCACATCGATGCGCGGACGGATGCCGTCGCCCGCCTTCGCCGCGGATTTCAGCACGGCAGCCGCGTTCGCCCGGCACACCGCAGCGGCCTGCGCGTTCTGCTCGACGAGCACGGCGGATGCCGCACCGCGGCTGACGGCCTCCAGCGCGAGCGCACCGGATCCGGCATACAGGTCGAGCACGTGCATGCCGTGTACGGCATCCATCGACTCGAGAGCGGAGAACATCGCCTCGCGCACGCGGTCGCTCGTCGGCCGGGTTCCGGACTTCGGAACGCTCAGGCCGAGGGATCCGGCGAACCCGGAGACGATGCGCGTCATGCCGTTCAGGCTACGGGGTCGGCGGGTTCAGAGAGCCTCGCGCACTGCAGCGATGGCGTCGGGCGTGACGCTGTAGCTGCCCACGGCGCCCGACGACAGCCGAGCGACGGCACCGGGTCGCACGAGCACTGAAGCAGTGGCGACTGCGAACGGCACGATGCTCGGCGGATCGCGCAAGACCGGCGTCAGCACCTCGGTGGTCGCAGTCAGCGGCGGACGGCGTGTGACCGAGCGGAAGAGGGCGGCGACGACCGCACGACGCGTCGCCTGGCGCTCCGCCGCGCCGAGCGCCACCGCCATCGTGGAGCGCGTACGCACGCCGGGGCGAGTGAGGACCCTCGCGTCGGGCAGGTCGTCCCCGGTCGCTCCCGCGAGCAGGAGACCAGGCAGGTCGACGCCCGCGGCCGCGACATTTCCTGGTTCGGTGATGCGCGGGTTGCATTCGATGAAGACCGGTTCGCCCCCGACGTCGAAGTAGTCGAGATCGAGGCCGCCGTGCCAGTTCAGTGCGGAACCCACCCGTGACAGGGCGTCGACGGCGGCGTCGTCCCGCACGCTGAGGCGAGCGGCGGCGCTGCCGCCGACGCCCACGGCGAGCTGTTCGCTGACGGCGACGCCCAGCGGCCGCCCGTGATCGAAGACGCCTTGCACCTGCCGGTAGCGGCCTGGAGTGCCGCGTTGGATCATGACCTCGCCGAGCGGAGCGAACTCCGCGAGGCACCGTTCCGCCTCTGCTCGGCTGCGAGCAAGGCGCACGCCTCTGCCGGCCGTCGAAACGGCCGCCTTCACCCACACCGGGTATCCGAGGAGGCCCAGGTCGTCTGCGCCGTGCACCTGACGCCACTCCGGCTGTCTGAGCCCCAGCGCATCGATGGTGCGAGCGAAGGAGATCTTCGATTGCAGGCGATCGAAGCCGGCGGCATCCGCGACCATGACAGCGGCGTGCGGGATCAAGGCCCGGCCGACGGCGAAGAGCCAGGACTGCTCGTGGGTGGGCAGCAGTGCGTCGAACCGGCCCGTCGACATCAGCCGGTCGACGGCGCGGAGGTAGCCGACGGGATCCGCGCCGGGAGCCGGCACCTCGTGCACCCGCGCGCACCAGCGACTGAACCGGGCGATGGGCAGCGCCGACCAGCAGACCGCCTCGACGCGGACGCGCCGCGCACCGAGCACGGTGACGAACTCGCGTGCCGTGAGGCTGGATGACTCCGACAACAGCACCGCCCGCCGGCTCACGATGCGCTCGGCTCGATGAACGGTTCGATCAACGACATCAGACCGGCGGCGACGAAGGTGCTCGTCGCCGCAAGGTCGCGGTCGCGGGGTGCGGGTGTGAGGCGGCCCGTTGCGTATCCGGCCGCCACGCCGAGAACCGTGCTCGTGGTCGCGCGCTCCGCAGCGATGAGCGCGCCGGGCGGAACGCCCGTCCGGCGGAGCAGGTCGTGCACTCGAGCGCGGACTTCTGCCGACGCCTCGGTGACGACGGGTCGGATCAGCAGCAGAGGGAACACCGACGGATGCCGCACAGCGACCGCGACTGCGGCATCGAGGAACGCGCGAACGGTCGTCTCGAGGTGCTCGTCGGCGAGGGGCGCTCGGATGCCGTCCACGAGTTCCACGAGGACGCCCTCGACGAGACCGTCGAGGAGCTCGTCCTTGTCTCTCACGTGGCGGTACATCGCCATGGTCGACACGGAGAGCTCGCCGGCCACGGCTCGTGTCGTCACGGCGGACAGGCCGTCCCGGTCGGCGACGGCCATGGCAGCGGCGAGCACGGCCGAGCGGTCGATGGTTCTTGGCCTGCCCATGACGCCTCCCTTCAACGATTCAGGCGTTTGTTTACAATGTACGCTTACTGAGACGACCCCGTCGACGGTTCGTGGTCGGCGGTTGCCCTTAGCCTTGTCGCATGCCGGAGGCGCGATCGAACCCAGACTCGGGTTCCCCTGTCGTCGCGTCCGCCCTGAATCTGTTCACTCCGCTGACGACCGCGATCGGAGAGCGGCAGGCTGCGGCCTTCGCTCGCGCGTTCGGACATCGCACCGTCGGCGACCTGCTGGCCCACTACCCGCGCCGATACGCGCACCGCGGAGAGCTGACCGCACTCGCCGAGCTCCCGGCGGGGGAGGACGTGACGATCGTCGCCGAGGTGAAGAAGTGCGGAACGCGGCCCATGCGGCAGCGCAGGGGGTCCATCCTCGAGGTGGCCATCTCGGACGGCACTGGCCTCATCACGCTCACCTTCTTCAACCAGGCGTGGCGGGCCAATGAGCTCGTGCCGGGCAGGCGGGGGATCTTCGCCGGCAAGGTCAATAGGTACAAGGGGGCGCTGCAGCTCACGCATCCGGACTACGAGCTCTTCGATGACGGCGCACGCGGCGACCCGTCGACTCCCGCTCCGTCGACACCGGACTTCGAGGCGTGGCAGAGCCAGCCGATCCCCATCTATCCGGCCAGCGGCACTCTGCCCAGCTGGAAGGTCGCTCGAGTGGTGCGGGAGGTGCTGCCGCACCTCGGAGCGGTGGACGATCCCGTGCCGCAGGACGTCGCGCGCGAGCACGGACTCGAGGAGTTCGGGGCGGCGCTGCGCGGCATCCACGTGCCGACGAGCGACGCCGACTGGCGACGCGCCCGAGACACGTTGCGGTACCAGGAGGCTTTCGTGCTGCAGGCGGCACTGCTTCAGGAGCGCGAGCGGCTTCGCGAGACCGCCGCAACCGCACGGATGCCTGTGGCCGACGGCTACGCGGCCCGCTTCGACGCGCACCTGCCCTTCGAGCTCACGGCCGACCAGCAGGCGGTGGGCGAGCAGATCGAGCACGACCTCGCGCAGCCGGTTCCGATGAACCGGCTCGTGCAGGGAGAGGTCGGCAGCGGCAAGACCGTCGTCGCGCTGCGGGCCATGCTGCAGGTCGCGGACAACGGAGGCCAGTCGGCGTTCCTCGCCCCCACCGAGGTGCTCGCCTCACAGCACCTGCGCTCCATCGTCGCGTCGCTCGGCCCCGATCTCGCTGCCGAGCTCATGCCCACGTTGCTCACCGGCCGACTGACCGCATCCGAGCGCAAGAAGGCGATGCTGCGCGCCGTCAGCGGTCAGGCGCAGATCGTCGTCGGGACGCACGCCCTCCTCGGCGACGCGGTGTCGTTCTTCGACCTCGGGCTCGTGGTGGTTGACGAGCAGCACAGGTTCGGCGTCGAGCAGCGCGATGTGCTGCGCGGCAAGGCGGCAACACCGCCGCACCAGCTCGTGCTCACGGCCACGCCCATCCCGCGGACCGTCGCGATGACGGTGTTCGGCGACCTCGACGTGTCGACGATCGCACAGCTGCCGGCAGGGAGGCAGAAGATCGAGAGCTTCGTCGTGCCGCTGGAGGAGCATCCGCGCTGGGAGAACCGCATCTGGGAGCGGGCGTCGGAGGAGATCGCCGCCGGCCATCAGGTGTTCGTCGTCTGCCCCGCGATCAGCGCGAAAGAAGCGGAGGACGACGCCGGTGAGCTGGTCGACGACGCGGATGACGCGCCATCGGCCACCCCCGTCGCCTCCGTCGAGCAGACGCTCGCCGCCGTGCAGGCGAACCCGTTGCTCGCCGGCAAGCGGGTGGCGGCGCTGCACGGACGGATGCCGGCAGACGAGAAGGACGCCGTCATGCGCGCCTTCGCCGCCGGCGCGCTCGATCTCATCGTGGCGACGACTGTGATCGAGGTGGGCGTCGACGTGCCGAACGCCTCGGCGATGATCGTTCTCGACGCCGACCGTTTCGGGGTCTCGCAGCTGCACCAGCTGCGCGGACGTGTCGGCCGTGGCGGCGTGCCAGGTCTGTGTCTCTTCGTCACGACCGCCGAGGCGGGCAGCCTCGCACGGGAGCGTGTCGACGCCGTCGCGGCGACCCTCGACGGATTCGAACTGGCCGAGGCCGACCTGGAGTTGCGCCGCGAGGGCGACGTGCTGGGCAGCAACCAGTCAGGCGGCCGATCCTCACTGCGACTGCTGCGCGTCGCCCGTGACGGCGCCGTGATCGAACAGGCTCGAGCGGATGCCGCTGCCGTGCTCGAGCACGATCCAGGGCTGCAGGATCACCGGGAACTGGCATCCGCCATCGCCGACCGGCTCACGGACCGCTCGAGGGACTTCCTGGCCCGAGCCTGACGGCGCGCGTCCGGAGCGGAATACGGCTCGGGATGCGCATTCGAGCACTCCCCGAACATCCCCTGCGAGTGTGCCGACGAGGGTAACAATCTGATAACCCCTCACCGCTATTCTGAAGACCTATGAGCAGGATCGCCGTTGTCCCTGGTTCGTTCGACCCCGTCACGCTGGGTCACCTCGACGTGATCGCGCGCGCGGCGCGCCTGTTCGACGAGATCCACGTGCTGGTCGTGCACAACCCCGACAAGTCGGCGATGCTCCCCATCGCTCAGCGTGTTGCGCTCATCGAGCGCTCCATCGCCGACGAGCGACTGCCCGGCAACATCCTCGTGGCAGCGTGGAGCATGGGCCTGCTCGTGGACTACTGCACGGATGTCGGAGCGAACGCGCTGATCAAGGGCATCCGCTCGCAGGTCGATGTGTCGTACGAGACGCCCATGGCGATCGTCAATCGCGATCTGGCCGGTGTCGAGACGGTCTTCATGCTGCCCAATCCGGCGAACGCTCATGTGTCGAGCTCGCTGGTGCGTCAGGTCGCCGCGCTGGGTGGCGACGTGAGCCCGTACGTACCCCGTGCGGTATACGACTATCTGCAGGAGCTATGAACAGTCTTCCGACCAAGCACCCCACGGATGCCGTGGCCGAGCTCTCCGACACCGAACCGACCATCACACCCGAGCAACTACAAGCCGCTGCCGACGAGATCGCCTCGAACGTCGAGGCGGTGATCGACGGCAAGCACGAGGCGGTGCGGGTCGCGCTCACCGTGCTGCTGGCGGAAGGCCATCTGCTCATCGAGGACGTGCCGGGTGTCGGCAAGACGATGCTGGCCAAGGCGCTCGCCAAGTCGGTCGACTGCAGCGTGAGCCGCATCCAATTCACGCCGGACCTGCTGCCATCGGACGTGACAGGCGTTTCGGTCTACAACCAGCCAGAGCGCCGGTTCGAGTTCAAGCCGGGCGCGGTGTTCGCGAACATCGTCATCGGAGACGAGATCAACCGCGCTTCTCCGAAGACGCAGTCCGCGCTCCTGGAGTGCATGGAGGAGCGGCACGTCACCGTCGACGGCTCCACGTATCCGTTGCCGGATCCGTTCATCGTGATCGCCACGCAGAATCCCGTGGAGATGGAAGGCACGTACGAACTGCCAGAGGCACAGCGCGACAGGTTCATGGCGCGCATCGCGATGGGGTATCCGGACGAGCAGGCCGAGATCGAGATGCTCACCGGACGCGACACCTCCAGTCCGCTGTCGCGCATCGGCGCTGTTGTCACCAGCGATCGCCTGCGGGAGATGATGGCGCTCGCCAGGCGGGTGTTCGCATCCGACGCCCTCAAGCAGTACGCCGTGGCCATCGCGCACGGCACCAGGGATGACGCCGATCTTCGTCTGGGCGCCAGCCCGCGCGCGACGCTCCAGCTGGTGCGTGCGGCGAAGGCGAGAGCGGCGCTCGACGGCCGGGACTTCGTGCTGCCGGACGACGTCGATGCGCTGGCCGTACCCGTGCTGGCCCACCGCTTGCTGCCGACCAGCAGGGCCATGGGGCAGCATCACGAGAGGGCCGCCGTGCTGGCCGAAGTCGTCACCCGCATCGTCGCCGCCACCCCGGTGCCGACGGGGCAGCCGAAGTAGCCTGAAACATCATGGGAGCCACACGTTCCCGGTCCGCAGCGCAGCGGCCGAGGCCGACCTGGCGTGGTGCCGGGTTGGCGATCGCGGGCGTCCTGGCGATGGTCGGAGCGGCGGTGTTCGGCCGCGTCGACCTGCTCGTGCTGGGCATCGTCCTCCTGCTCCTTCCCTTGGCCGCCGCGATCGCAATCACGATCGATCGGCCGTGGGTGAGTGTCAACCGGATCTTCGAATCCGACGTCGTGACCGCGGGCGAGAAGGCCAGGGCACGGGTGACCGTGCGCAACGAGTCGAACCGTCGCACGCCGACGTTGCGCTGGCGGGATGCGCTGCCGCCCGGGCTGACGGCATCCGGTTTCGCTCCGCTTCCGCCGCTCGGCGAGCACGCGCTGGCCAGCAGGGATCGCTCTGACACGGTCGCCGTGACGTACACGATCGGCACGCACGCGCGTGGCGTGTTCGCTGCGGGTCCGTTGCTGCTGGAGCGCACGGATCCGTTCGGGCTGGTGCGCTGCCGCTACGCGGTGGGTGCGGCGAAGCCGTTGATCGTTGTCCCGCGCATCGTGGATCTCGGCGAGGGGGAGTTCGACGTCTCTCGGAGCGAGGGATACGAGCACGAACTCGTGAAGCACAGCATCCCGAACGCGGACGAGCTGATCGCGCGGGAGTACCGGCCGGGCGATCCGATGCGCCGCGTGCACTGGAGGGCAACGGCGCGTCACGACAAGCTCATGGTCCGGCAGGAGGAGCCGCGCAGCAACCCCGAGACATGGATGCTGCTCGACACCGACGCCGGACGCCGTAACGGGCACCATCATCCGCACGGCGACGACGGCGCACGATTCGAGACGGCGGTCGATCTGGCGGCATCCGTCGGTGCCCACCTCATCGATCAGGGCTTCGTGCTGGGCGTGGCCGAGACGTCGCCCATCCAGCTGCAGGGGAGATCGGGTGCGGGCCGGGCCGGCCTCTCCGGCTTGCCGGTGTCGTCCTATGATCCGCCGAGCGGCACGTATTCGCTGCTCAACGGCCTCGCCGGCATCGCGCAGCACCCCGCAGAGTCGACGGATGCCGCCGGCGTGCTCGGCGCGGCGCTGCGACGCAACCCGCAGGCGGTGCCGGTGTTCGTGATCGTCGTCGACGGGGATCACGACGAGCTCGCGGCAATCGCCGGTCTGCGGATGCTCTGCGATCCGGCCGTCGTCTTCTTCGTCGGAGAGCGTCCGCAGTTGCGTGAGCGCTTCGAGCGGCGCGGCTGGGAGTGCGTGGACGTGCAGCCGGGCGATACGCCGGCCGTGGCGTGGCAGCGCGCAGGGATCCGATCGCAGGTGGCGCATCGTGGTTGACACGACGGCGCGGCCGACGCGCACGGACGAGACGGCGACGCGGACGACCGGCCCTTGGCAGCATCCGCGCGGCGGATCGTCATGGGACCAGCGCCCGGCATCCGACCGCTCGGTGGCCAGAGCCCGGGCGGACGAGCTGCGTCTGAGCCTGTCGCTCCTGGCCGTGATGGCGGCGCTGACCGTGGCGCTCGGCGGGCTGATCAGCGGTGCCGCCTGGTGGCTGGAGCTGCTGCTGGCCTCCGTGGTGGTGCTCGGTGTTGCGGCCGGATGCCGCGCAGCGCGTCTGCCGCGCGCGCTCGCTCCGATCCTCTCCCTGGCGGCCCTCGCACTGCTGGTCACCGGGCTCTTCGCCCCGCAGACGGCGCTGTTCGGCTTTCTGCCGACGCCGGCGACCGTGGCGGAGTTCGTGCGCCTGAGCGCCAAGGCGCAGCTGTCGTTCTACAACCAGGGAGTCCCGGCGGATCCGCTCCCCGAGTTCCTGTTCCTCATGGTCGTCGCGGGCGGCGTGATCGCGTGGGCGTCCGACATCGTCGCCATCGTGCTGCGCAGGCCGGCACTCGTCGGCGTGGTGATCATCGCCGCGCTGCTCGCGCCCGCAGCGCTCCTCGACGGCGGGATCTCGCCGTTCGCCCTTGTACTCTGCCTCATCGCCTACCTGCTGCTGTTGCGGGCGGACGTGCGCCGCACCCGCCGTTCGGGAGCCGAACTCGGCACCTCCATCGCCATCGCGGCGGGTGCGATAGTGGTGGCGCTCGTGATCGGCACGACAGCACCGGGCTTCCAGCAGGTGGGTCGGCAGGCCATCCCGTCGGCGGGCGTCGTGTTCGGACAGGGCGTGAGCGCGCTCATCGACCTGGGGGCCGACCTCCGGAGGCCCGTTCCTGTGACGGTGATCGACTACTCGACGTCGGCGTCGACGCCCGGATACCTGCGCATGACGACGCTCGACACGTTCTCCGGAGAGATCTGGCGGCACACCAAGTCGAAGTCGACGTTCTTCAGTTCCGAAGCGTCGATCGACGCTGTCCCCGGTCTGAGCAAGAGTGTGAAGACGGCGAAGACCACGACGACGGTGCACGTGCACAACATGACGAGCCAGTGGCTGCCGGCACCGTATCCGGTGCAGCGGGTGTCCGGTCTCGACGGCAGCTGGGGCTGGGAGCAGAACGACCTCACGATCTCCGGCTACACGGCGACGACCGACGACCAGATCTACACGGTGACGACGAAGACGGTGCAGCCGACGCCGCAGCAGCTCCGCACTGCGGGGGAGGACTACCCGGCGTCGGTCGAAGGGGACCTGCTCGTGCCCTCCGGCTCGCCGTCCATCATCCGCTCCACCGCGCTCGCCGTGACAGCGGATGCCGCCACCCCGTATGACAAGGCCGTCGCGCTGCAGGCTTATTTCCACGACGGCGACTTCCGATACTCGCTGAACGCGCCCAAGGACGGCGGATACGACGGCGACACCCCGGGAACCGTCGCCACGTTCCTCAAGCAGAAGGCCGGCTACTGCGTGCACTTCGCCGCAGCGATGACGCTGATGGCCCGCGACCTCGGCATCCCTGCCCGTATCGCCGTCGGGTACCTTCCCGGCAACGAGACGGGAACCACGGGCAACGCGTCGGACTACGAGGTGAGCTCGGACGACCTGCACGCCTGGCCGGAGCTGTACTTCCCTGGGGTCGGCTGGACGCCCTTCGAGCCGACCGTGGGGCGCGGCACCATTCCGTCGTACAGCACGGCGCAGGCGGCGACGCCCGAGCCGACCGACACACCGACGGGACCGTCGACGACGGCGCCGCAGAAGCGGTTCGCCACCGACGCGCCCGGAAGCACGGTCTCCAGCGCCCAGGCTACGACGGAGGCGATCTCGTCGAGCACGAGCGTGGCGGCGGTCGTGCTGATCATCCTGGGCGTGCTCATGACACCCGCGCTGCTCAGGCGGCACCTGCGCAGACGACGGCTGACGGACGTGCGCGACGGCGCGGGGAACGCGTCGGATGCGTGGGCAGAGCTGCGGGCATCCGCTCTCGATCTCGGTCTTGCCGCACCGCCGACCGAGACGCCGAGGGCGTTCGCCGAACGACTGCGGCGCACGTGGGAAGACGCACCGGAGGCGAAACCGGATGCCGTCCAGCGCCAGGACGCGACGGCCGCGTTGGCCGAACTCCTGTCGGCACTGGAGGAGGAGCGGTTCGGGCCGCCGGACACCGTCTGGGCCGATCCCGTTCTCGCGGACGATGTCGCGACCGTGGTCGGCGCCATCGCCGCGACCGCGGGCGTTGCCCGCCGGATGCGCGCGGCGCTCGTGCCGGTCTCGCTGTTCGAGGGACGACCGAGGAGCCCGGCGACGTCGCGGTCCGACGGGTAGAATCGTCGTTCGTGTCTGCAGCCGTTCGTAATCCGTACTCCGTCAATGTGCGCGACCTCCTGCACCGCCCCGGCGAGATGCGCGAGGAGTCGCTGAGCATCGACGTGCCCGACAAGCTCGGCGAGGGTCTCATCAGCGTGGACGCGGGCGAGGCGATGGAACTGGACCTGCGACTGGAGTCCGTGCACGAGGGCGTCCTGGTCTCCGGCGAAGCGACCACCGTCGCCAAGGGCGTCTGCGGCCGGTGCCTGATCGACATCAGCGAGCCCGTCCAAGTCGACTTCCAGGAGCTTTTCGCGTATTCTTCTGGGGAAGCTTTTGACTTCGAGGTTCACGACGACCACGTGGATCTTGAACCTCTGGTCAGGGATGCGGTGGTGTTGTCACTGCCGTTCCAGCCGGTGTGCCAACCGGATTGCCCTGGTCTCGATCCCGAGACCGGCGAGCGGTTGGCCGATCTGCCGGATCGCGAATCCACGAAGACCATCGATCCACGATGGGCTGCGCTCGCGGACTTCCCGGCTTCCGATGACGCCGTCGGCCAGGGCAGCAGTGCTGAGAACAGCAGTGCTGGTCGGGTCGGCTCCCCAGACAGAGAAGAGTAGAGACATGGCTGTTCCCAAGCGGAAGAAGTCGCGCGCCAACACGCACGCCCGTCGTTCGCAGTGGAAGGCGGAGGTTCCCAACCTCGTCAAGACCGTCGAGAACGGCAAGGTGACCTACAGCCTTCCGCACCACGCGAAGGTCGTCGAGGACTCGGCCGGTACCCCGCTGTTCCTGGAGTACAAGGGCCGCAAGGTCGCCGACGTCTAGTCACGTGCCGGACGCCGAACAGCGCACGGAGTCCCAGGCGCGCATCGAGAACGATGCGCGCCTGAGTCGTGCTTCGGCGGAATCGGGGGACCCTGCCGAGTTGCAGGCCCGTCTCGGTGTGAGCATCGATCCGGGGCTTCTCGAGCTCGCGCTCACGCACCGTTCGTACGCGTACGAGCATGGCGGCATCCCGAACAACGAGCGCCTGGAGTTCCTGGGCGACTCGATCCTCGGTCAGGCCGTCACCGTCAAGCTGTATCGCGACTATCCGCGGCTCGACGAGGGTGAGCTCGCCAAGCGCCGCGCGTCGCTGGTCAGCAGCGTCGCGCTCGCCGAGGTGGCGCGCGGCATCGGCCTCGGGGTCTTTGTGCTGCTCGGCCGCGGTGAGTCGCAGAGCGGCGGGGCGGACAAGTCGTCGATCCTGGCCGACACCGTCGAGGCGATCATCGGCGCCGTGTACCTGGACGCCGGGGGCGACGTCGCGACCGCTCTCGTGCTGCGGCTCATCGAGCCGCTCCTCGACGACCCGGATCGCTTCGGCGCGGCCATGGATCCCAAGACCAGCCTGCAGGAGCTCGCGGCGCACAACGAAGCGCCTCCACCGCAGTACGTGGTCACCGACACCGGACCGGACCACAACAAGACCTTCCACGCCACCGTCACCGTCGAAGGCCTCGTCACGGCCTCCGGTGAGGGGACGAGCAAGAAGAACGCCGAGATGGCCGCCGCGCTGAAGGCGTGGTCGATCGCCAACGCGGATCGTTCCGGTGCCAGAGCTTCCCGAGGTTGAGGTGGTGCGTGCCGGTCTCGAACCGGCCGTCACCTCCGCACTGATCACCTCCGTCGAGGTGCTCGACGACCGCGCGCTCACCAGGCACGACCGCACGCGCGGCGACCTGTCCGACCTCTTGACGGGCCGACGGATGCTCGGCGCGGCCCGCCGAGGCAAGTTCATCTGGCTGCCGCTGGAGTCGCGACCTGCGACGCCCGCGACGTCGTCGGCCGGTGCGGGCGCCGGCGCCGACGCAGGCGGATCCGCCGCGGATGCGCTGCTGCTGCACCTCGCGATGAGCGGGCAGGTGCTGCTGCGCGAAGCGGGAGCACCGCTGGAACGCCACGCGCGGGTTCGGCTGACGCTGGAACATCCGCTGCACGGTGAACTCGCCGTGCACTTCGTGGACCAGCGCACGTTCGGCTCGCTCGCCGTGGACCGGCTCCTCGCGACGCCGGACGGCGCGGCAGGCGGCTACGGCGTCGCCCTCGCGGCTGTGCCGGGCCAGGTCGCGCACATCGCGCGGGATCCACTCGATCCTGCGTTCGACGACGCGGGCTTCCTGCGGGCGCTGTCATCGCGACGGACGGCGGTGAAGCGAGCGCTGCTCGACCAGACGCTGATCAGCGGCGTCGGCAACATCTACGCGGACGAGGCGCTGTGGGCGTCCCGCATCCACTTCGACCAGCCCACCGCGACGCTGTCGACGCGCAAGGGGAACGAACTCCTGCGCGAGGTGCGGGCGGTGCTGCAGAAGGCGCTCGCGGAGGGCGGAACGAGTTTCGACGCGCAGTACGTCAACGTGAACGGGGCGTCGGGGTACTTCGAGCACAGCCTGAACGCCTACGGGCGGCAAGGCCTGCCGTGTCCGCGGTGCGGCACACCGATGGTGCGAGCGGCGTTCATGAACCGGTCGTCGCACTACTGCCCGCGGTGTCAGCGGATCCGCGTGCCGAAGACCGCGACGAGCTGAGCCGTTCGGCGACCGCGGAGGCTTGCCCGCGGCTCGCTTCGGACCGCCGCGGGCAGGACGCCCAGAGGTTCGGACGCCTGGATGCTGCGACATGTCCTCCACGCGGATCGACTCGGCGGGTCCCCGTTCGTGGATGACAGCGGCTCGCATGCGACTCTCCTTTTCGGGCCGGCCTTGTTACGGATCCCGCGTCATCGCAGCGTCTTCTGCCAGTTGCCGTTCAGCGCCGTGCTGCGGAAGCCGATCGCGTCGTTGATCGCGCGCATCGGTCCGTTCTCCTCGGCGTTCCAGGTGATCACCCGCCGCACATGGGGCGCGACCTGCGCGAGGCGGTCCAGATTGTGCAGCTTCATGAGCATCCCGAGACGGTGACCGCGGTGCTCGGGTGTGACGAGGGTGTCGCCCTGTTCGACGACGGGTGAGGCGTCCGCGATCTCGAGCTCCGTGTAGCCGGCCAGCCGCCCGTCCGTGCGACTGATCGCTGCTGTCGTGAGCCACGGCTTGCCGCGGTCGATGCCACGCTGCTCGATCGCACGCACGCGGGCGGCGTCCCACCGCTCGGCGTCCACGGCGATCCCCTCGTGCGGCACGTCCGTTGTCATGCGCTCGATCGCCGCCGCGTAGCCGTCCACCAGGTCGTCTGGGCAGTGCGGGAACCAGCTGCGCAACTCGTAGTCGGCGGCGTGCGCGCCGGCATCCGCTCGAAGCTCCTCGAGGCGAGCGGATGCCACGGGCAGGCTCAGCTCGCTGACCACCTCGACCTGCCCGAGGCGGTACCCGTGCGCCACGGCGAACCGCACGAAGGGGTCGTCGGCCGGCAGCCCGACGTCGCCCTCCGCGGCGTCCACGACGGGCGCGTCGGAACGGATGTCGCCGAGCAGATGCTCCGTGAAGACGGAGATGTCGACGCGTCCGCCCTCGGCCACCACGCTCTCGCCCTGCGCGAGCAGGGCGGATCCGATCCCGTGCCGACGCGCCGTCGGCAGCACCAGCACCTCGAGCTCGGCGCCTGTCGCATCCTCGTCGAGGGGGAGCCGGATGAGGAGGCGGCCGACGGGCAGACCGTCCAGGCGCGCGAGGTACAGCATCCGCATGCTGAATTCGCCCGGACGGAACCACGCGAGCTGGTCGGCAGCGTCGTACACGAAATCGTCGGATCCCCACAGGTCGAGCGAGCAGGCGTTTCCGACGTCGACGAAGTCACGGAAGTCCGTCGCATCCGCGCCGTCGGCGGATGCCGGCAACGCCACTCGTTCGATCGTGACGCGCATCTGAGCTGCCACTGCCCTTTCCCCCGGTTTTTCGGACGGCCGTCGTCCCCACTCGCCGTCGTGCCAATCAGCCGACTACCCTATCCCGCTGCCCGGCCTGAGCACTGCTGTCGGGTACCGTAGAGACGGCTTCGCGGCGAGCAGTTCGGGCCACGGACCCGTGAAGGGGGCAGCGGTTGCATCTGAAGAGCTTGACGCTCAAGGGCTTCAAGTCCTTCGCACAGCCGACCACGTTCGCCTTCGAACCCGGTGTGACCTGCATCGTCGGACCCAACGGATCCGGCAAGTCCAACGTCGTCGACGCGCTCGCCTGGGTGATGGGCGAGCAGGGCGTGAAGACCCTGCGCGGCGGCAAGATGGAAGACGTCATCTTTGCCGGCACGTCGACGCGCGGACCGCTCGGCCGTGCCGAGGTGACGCTCACCATCGACAACTCCGACGGCGCCCTGCCCATCGAGTACTCCGAGGTGACGATCAGCCGCACGCTGTTCCGCAACGGCGGCAGCGAATACGCGATCAACGGCAAGCAGTGCCGGCTGCTCGACGTGCAGGAGCTCCTCAGCGACTCCGGTCTCGGCCGTGAGATGCACGTCATCGTGGGACAAGGGCAGCTGGATGCCGTGCTGCACGCCAGTCCCGACGACCGCCGCGGCTTCATCGAGGAGGCCGCCGGCATCCTGAAGCACCGCAGGCGCAAGGAGAAGACCCTCCGCAAGCTCGAGGCGATGCAGACGAACCTGACGCGCTTGAGCGACCTGGCGGGGGAGATCCGCCGGCAGCTGAAACCGCTCGGCGCGCAGGCAGAGGTGGCGCGGGAAGCGCAGACCATCGCCGCCGTCGTGCGCGACGCCCGAGCACGCCTTCTCGCGGACGAGGTGGTCGGGCTGCGTGCGACCCTCGACGACTACTCGCGCGACGAGACGCAACGGCACAGCGAGCGCATCGTGGTGCAGGAGCAGCTCGAGCAGAAGCAGCTGCGCATCGGGCGCATCGAGCAGGAGCAGGTCGGCGACGCCGTCGACGCCGCCCGTCGCACGGCGTTCGCGCTCGAATCCGCTCAGGAGCGTCTGCGCTCCCTGTTCACCCTTGCCAACCAGCGGATGGCGCTCCTCGGCTCCCAGGGCGAGCTCACCGAGTCCGCACGCACGGTCACCCCCGACATGATCGAGGCGTCGAAGGCCGAGACCGCCCTGCTCCGCGACGGCGTGGGCGAAGCGGATGCCGCGGTCACCACCGCGCAGACCGCCACCCGTGCCGCGCGCGGCCGCCTCGACGCGCTCGACGAGCAGATCGCCGCGCAGAGCGCGCTCGTGTCGCAGCACGACCTGGAACTCACCAAGCTGGCGGGCCAGGCGGATGCCGCAGCCCAGCGGCTCGCCGCCCTCCGCGGAGAGTCGCTCCGCCAGCTGGGCCAGCTGGAGGCCGCAGAGCAGAGACGAGCGGCCGCGGAGGAGGCGCTCGCCGACAGCGAGGGCGACTCTCCGCTCGGGCCGGATGCGCAGGGCGACCTGGCCGAGGCGTACGAGCTTGCGCAGGCATCCGTCTTCGAGGCGGAAGCCGAGATCGAACGGCTTCGCGACGAGCTGCGCACTCTGGAGCGTGAGCGCGACGCGCTGTCCGGCCAGGTCACCGCGCTCGGCCGTGCCCTGGAGGCTCGCGACGGATCCGCGGCCCTGCTCGCGGCGGGACGCACCGGCGTCAAGGCACGCGTCGCCGACACGATCAAGGTCGAGCCCGGGTACGAGACGGCGATCGCGGCGGCGCTGGGATCCCTCGCGGATGCCGTCGTCGTCGCCGACCGGGGCGCGGCGATCGATGCGGCCAGGTACGCCTCCGCGGGGGACCTCGGCTCGATCGAGCTCGTGTTGGAGGGTGACGCGGCCGGTGGATCCGGATCCTCGTCTGCGCGTGCCGAATCCGCGGAGGCCGCCCTGCCGACAAGGGCGCTGCCCGACACCGGGCTGTCCGACACCGCGCGCGCGGCGGACGGGCTCCTTCTGGCCGGAACGCCCAGCATCCGCGCGCTGCTGCGGAACGTCGCCGTCGTCGACGATCTCGACCAGGCGCAGCGCATGTGGGCCGGCATCGAGGAAAGCGGTGTCGTGCTGGTGACCCGCACGGGCGAGGTGCTGTCCGCACACACGCTGCGGGGCGGATCCGGCAAGGGCGCGGGCCGCATCGAGCTGCTGGCCGAGCGGGATGCCGCCGCCGCGCGCCTCGACGAGCTGGAGACGGCCATCGCGACGGCCAAGGCCGAGCACGATCAGCAGAGGGATGCTCTGCAGGCGGCGAAACAGGCATCCGCCGCGACCCTGACGCAGCTGCGCGCGTACGACGCCCAGCTGGCCGAGCAGACCGAGAAGACCAGCAGACTCACCGCGCAGCTGGAGGCGGCGAACGCGGAAGCGGAGCGAATCGCGCGCAGCATCGCCGAGTCCGAGACGAAGGTCGGGGAAGCGGATCAGGCTGCGGCGGCCGCGAAACGCGCGCACGAGACCCATGCGTCGAAGCCGCGACCGATTCTCGACGTCAGTGAGCGGGACGCGGTGTCCGCGGAGCTCGAGGCATGCCGTGAGGCCGAGGTCCAGTCGCGACTGGCGGCGGAAACGGCGCGGGAACGTGTGCGGGCCGAAGAGGCGCGCACCGCCTCTCTCGTGCGGCGGCTGGAATCCGAGCGGGCCGCAGCAGCGGAGGCCGCGCGCCGCGAGGTCATCCGGCGCCATCAGGTCGCGGCAGCGCAGCGCGTGATCGCGGCACTGCCGAAGGTGCTCGACTCCGTGGACCGATCCGTGAGCCAGGCGCGCACAGAGCTGGCGGCGGCCGAAGCGGCACGCGCGGGCCAGAACGAGGAACTCGTCGCGCTGCGTCGCGACGAGTCGTCCTTGCGCGACAGGCTTCATGCCGTCAGCGAGAGCGTGCACGGCCTCGAGCTGCAGATCTACGAGAAGAAGCTGCACCTCTCCGCCCTGCTGGAGCGTGCGGGCAACGAGCTGGGGCTCGTAGAAGACGTGCTCGTCGCCGAATACGGCCCAGAGGCGCCGATCCCGGCCGAGACCGAGGACGGCGAAGAACGTACGTTCGTGCGTGCCGAGCAGGAGAAGCGACTGCAGGATGCCGAGCGCAAGTTCGCGAGGCTCGGTCGCGTCAATCCGCTCGCCCTCGAGGAGTTCGCCGCCCTGGAGCAGCGGCACAAGTTCCTCACCGAACAGCTCACGGACCTCACGAACACGCGCAAGGACCTGCTGACGATCATCGCCGACATCGACGAGCGGATGCAGGGCATCTTCGCCGACGCGTTCGAGGACACGCGCCGCACGTTCGCCGAGGTCTTCCCCGTGCTGTTCCCGGGCGGCAGCGGCAGCATCCGCCTCACGGATCCCGACGACCTGCTCACCACGGGCATCGAGGTGTCCGTGCGCCCTGCAGGCAAGAAGATCGAACGACTCTCGCTGCTCTCCGGCGGCGAGCGGTCTCTGGCGGCAGTGGCGTTCCTGCTCGCCATCTTCAAGGCCCGGCCGAGCCCCTTCTACATCATGGACGAAGTGGAGGCGGCGCTGGACGACGCGAACCTCGGCCGTCTGCTGACCACATTCGAAGACCTGCGCGCCGACAGCCAGCTCATCGTCATCACGCACCAGAAGCGCACGATGGAGATCGCCGACGCGCTGTACGGCGTCTCGATGCGCCAGGACGGCGTGTCCGCCGTGGTCGGGCAACGCGTGGGCGAGCGGAACGTCACAGGCCGCGATGAGGAGGACGAGCGCAGGTCCGCGTGACCTCGTCGGAATGAGGTCCTCCGGCCGACCCGTTTCCTCAGCGCGCTGTGCGCACCGCTACGTCCGGCGTCGGCGCGCGATCAGGATGAGGACGGCCCCGCCCAGCGCCACCAGCACCGCCAGCGGCCACGGCGGGTTGGATCCCGTGCCGGCGAGCGACGATCCAGGTTGGCCGGGTTCGACCGGAGGGAGCGCTTGATCGGTGTTCGTGATCGTGCAGGTCACATCGGCTTCGAAGGCGACTGCGACAGTCGAGCCCGTCACTGTCGCATTCGTGCAGCTCCAGGCCGACGCCGTATAACCTGACGGTCCTGACTCGGCCAGCGTGTACGTGCCGGCGGACACCGGGGCGTTCGTCACCGCATCCGAGCCGCTTGCTCCGCTGATGTCGGTGGGTCCGGTCGCCGAGAGATCCCAATCGCTCGCCGTGGCGGTCCCGCCGTGAACGTTGTGCACCTCCTTCACCAGGGTGAGGTGCGCGGGCCGATCCACATTCGTGAACGTGCAGACGGCGTACTGGTTCTGCAGCAGGGTGATCGTGTCATCGGACGGCGCCTCGAAGACCGGACTGTTACCGATCCTGCACTCGAGCGAGCCGAGATCGTATCCGTCAGGGCCGGACTCGCTCAACGTGTAGGTCTGACCGGGCCGCAGCCAGAGCGAGGCCCCCGCCGTCGAACCGGTGACGCTTTCCGCCGTGAGTCCGAAATCGTTGTCGCCCGGATCCGCGGTCAGAGTCCAGTCGCCTGGCTGTGCCAAACCGCCGTGGGTGTTGTCGACCGCTTTGACGAGGGTCAACTGCGCGCTCTGGTTGCGGGCCTGGCATCTCACATCGAAGCCCGGCGGGATGGTCACGCCGCCGTTCAGACCATCACTGAAGCCGGCGATGACGTCACCGGTCGTCGGGTCGATCTGGTTGCAGAACCAGCTGACGGTCGAACCGGGGATGGCCACCGCGTTCGGGTCGGCAACCTGCGCGTACCGCGGGTCGCCTCCCGACTCGGAAAGCGCGTACGTGACGCTCGGAGTGACCGCTCCTGTGACCCCGGTCGTTCCTGAGGGCCCGGGAAGAGCACCCCCCGGTGCGGCCGCATTCAGCGTCCATTCCGTGGCGGCTGCCGGGCCGTCGAGCACGTCCTTCTCGAGCGTCAGACTCGCCGGGCACGTGACCACGTTCGTGATCTGGTAGGTGTTGGCGCCTGCCTGCAGAGTCGCCGAGAACGGCAGCGCCGCGCTCGTGGGCGTGCCATTCGCCGTGGTCAGCAACTGACTGCTGATCGTGCAGAGCGAACTCTGGTCGACGGTCGCCTCTTCGTCGATGGACACCGTCTGTCCCGCTGAAAAGCCGGTCTGCACGGTCGACCAGTCGGCCGCAGCGCCATCGAGTTGCAGGTGGGTCGTCAATTCGGCCGGTTGTTCTCCCTCAGGGAACGTGACTCCGTCGACCACCCATTGTTTCGATACCTGCAGCGTGGCCGGGGGAATGGGTGCGAGGTTGTACACCGTGCAACTCACGGGGAAGTCCGATGACGCCGTCACGCTGAAGCCTGTGCCTGCATTCGTGATCGGCACGTTCGCGCCGGTGTCGACCCGTGTGCAGACCGCGTTGTCGCCGTTGATCGTGTGCAGCGTGTACCCGGCCTGCTGCATCTCGTTCACCGTGAGGTCGGCTGTCGTCGTACCGGTGAATGTCAGTGCGAAGTTGACAGCGCCTGTGCCGTCGGCGGTTTCACCACTCGCAGGGTCGATGGTGACGCCGGTCGTCGCGGTGGCAGCTCCGAACGTCCAGCCCCCGGCCGGCTGGGCCCCGGTCGTCGAGTTCGCGGGGGTGCCCGGCGGCACCACTTCCTTGACGACTGTCAGGCTCCCCGCGCAGTTGCCGAGGGCCAGCGTACGCAGCGCAGCACCCGCCGCCGTGTAGTCGGATTCCTGGTAATAGTCGCTCCCGGCGGTCTGGCCGGAGATCGCGCGGAGGTTGTCGGGCGATCCGGCGACTCCGGCACCCACGCCCATCGCGACGATGCGGGTGTCCTGTGCCTTCACTGCGTTTGCGGAGAAGGTTCCGTTCTCCACTTCACGGAAGCGGGTCCTGTTGCCCGGACCCTGCACGGGATTTCCGTAGTACGTGGGATTGCCGTCGGTGATCACGACGACGACGTCGTAGTGCTGTGTGGAGTTGGCGACCGACTGGAAAGCCTGGTCCCAGTTCGTTCCGCCTTCGGCGCCTCCGGGAAGCGCCCACCCGTTGATCATGCCGTTGACCGCCGCGGCGCCGGCAGCCGTCGAGACGGGCATGAGACCCGGACGGTTGACGTTCGCTGCGCCCGCCGCAGGGGAGTTCGTTGCGAAGGTGAAGAGCGACATGGTCGACGGTGTGCCCGTGAGAGCGTTCACCATCGTCGATGCCGCTCCCTTCAAGGCGACCAGGTCGGTCGCCGTCACTGAGTTGGAGAGATCGGCCACGATGGCGACATTGAGACCGCACTGTGGTGGGAGAACGGGGTTGGTCCGGCTGTCCTGCCAGATGCCGCCCGAGGCCGTGTCGGTGGTGTTGCCCGTCCCGATCATGAAGTTGACCAGGGAACTGTACGTCGTCCCGTTGCGGAGCTGCGTGCCGGTCTGAAAGGTGTATGCGGAGGACGCCGGAGTGGTACCGATCGCCAAGGTGGAATTCATGTAGTAGCCGGTGGGGGCACTGATCTGCCGGACGAAGAAGCGCCGATCGCGATTGGTTCCACGGGTCTGCGTATCCGGGACGGTGATGCTGCAGTCGCCGTTTGCATCCGACGTACAGGTGAACACCGGTGTATCCGACCCTGCGGTGTCGTAGAAGCCCAGCACGACACCCTCGAGATTGCTGACGGCACTCGTTCCGTTTCTATCCGATCCCGCCTTGACCGTGATGACGGCGTTGTTGCCCGTCGCCGGCGGCACGGCAGCCTGTGCCGCCGGCGCGAAAACCACGAACGTGGTCACGAGGACGGCCACTGCCGTGGCCAGGATCACAAGCTTGCGCACGATTCCCCTCCGAACCGTCGTGCTGCGCACTCTCGACGCCGGCCGGTCGTCGAACGAACGCGCATAGCTGTGCTCATGTTATGGCGATCGAGTCCCGATCGGGAACGGGGATCCGACAAAAGGTCTGGTCACAGGGCGGAAAGAGTGAGGGTCGGCGCTCGGACCGACGGTCATGCGTATCGCCGGGAGCTCTGGGTCGCGTGGCCCTTGAGGAGTTCGCTGCTCTGGAACAGCGGCACAGCTTCCCGGCCCGGCACGAGGAGATCGCCGACGCGCTGTACGTCGTCTCGACGCGCCAGGACGGCGTGTCCGCCGTGGTCGGGCAACGCGTGGAAGAGCGGGATTTCCGGAATCCCGAGCGCGAGGATGCGCCGTCCGGCGCTCGCGAGGACGAGCGCCAGTCCGCCTGACTCGCTGCACCTCGAGCGAGCGGCCCGGGCGGACCGCTGAGCTATGCGGGAAGGCGTCGTCCAGATCGAATCACGCCGTGCGGGTCTCGTGATTCCTTCAGTGCGGTGAGACGTGCGATGGCATCCGCCTCGAACGAGTCGGCCAGAGTGGAGTGGTGGTCGAGGAACGTCGGCACGTTCCCCGTCGCCGGGGTCGTCGCGACGGCCGCGCGCAGGGGGTCGAACGCCGCATCCGCTCCCGCGAGGGCGGCAGCTGTGGGAGCGATCACGCTCGAGCCGACGGAGGACGGAGCATCCAACCCTGCCGCCACGGCGCGACTGCGATCGCCGCCGAGCAGGGAGCCGCCGAACGGCCGCACCTCGAGCCGGGTGACACCGTGCGCGCTCGCCTCGCCGAAGGCCGCGACGAGACCCTCGGCCGATGTGCTGTCGTAGCCGCTGGAGACCGCGCTCCAATCCGAGTACGCCATCGGCTCCGTTGGCTCCGCCGCGATGGCGGCAAGGGACCCGATGCCGAACACCTGCATCGTGTCGGCGATCGGTGTGCCGATGGCGCGCAAGGGATCGAGGAGGGATGAGCCCGTGTCGGCGCCGCCGATGTGCAGCACATCGACGGATGCAAGCGTCTTGCCGCGGATCGGTTCCGGCACCACGGGCGCGTTCGGAAACACGATGATGCCGAAGGCAAGGCCGAGAGTGGGTTCGGACTGAGCCACCTCGAACGTCGTGGCGAGCAGTTGCGCTGCGTGCACCGGTGCGAACGTGAGTTTGCCGCCGTACAGCTCGTCGCCGTCGAACAGTGAGAACTCGATCGCGGTGACCACGCCGAACAGGGATCCGGCGCCGCGCAGCGCCCACATCAGCTCCGGATCGCTCGCCTCGGTCACGCGCAGGAACTCGCCTGACGCATCCACGAGCTCGACGGCCGTGACGGCCGGTGACTGCAGGCCGTATGCGCGCCCGAGCAACGAGTGGCCGCCTGCGAGCGAATACGCCACGACGTTCACTCCGGGGTTGCTGCCCGCAAGGGCGATCAGGCCGGTGGCATCCAGACGCGTGAGGACAGGGCCCCAGTTCACACCGGCGCCGACTCGCGCCGTGCGCGCTGTGACGTCGACGGTGATCTCGTCGAACGCGCGCGGACGGACCAGGACGACGTCATCGAGGTCGAGCGCGGCGGAGTGTCCGTTGGGCTGAGTCAGCACGCCGAGGCCGGCCGCCGCCGCGGCACGGACGATCGCCTGCACATCGGCGATGTCGGCCGGGACGGCGACCGCGGCCGGACGCTGGTCGACGCCGAGGTTCCAGGCGAGGCGTTCACGGTCGTAGCCTTCGTCGTCGGGAAGGTGGAGCTCGCCGGTCAGACGGGCTCGGACATCACGGAGGGCGGAGGGTGTCTGCATGGTGCGAACCTATTCGGCACTCCTGACATCTCCGAGGATGCACGTTCGCGGCCTCGCGGCGGATGCTCCAGGAGACTGCGCGCGCCGGCTCGGCCGTACGAGCACACTCGCACGGCTCTCACCTCAATCGCCTCTACGCTGGAGGCATGGCTGAACGTTCCTGGTCGCTCGCCGGCGCTCTGCGCGGCATGTTCGTGAAACCCACCATCGACGAGAGCACCTGGGACGACCTCGAAACGGCACTCATCACCGCCGACTTCGGCCCCGACGTCACCGACGCCATCGTCGAGGAGATGCACCAGAAGGTGAACCGCTATGCGACCACCGATCCGAAGGACTTCCAGCGGATGCTCCGGGAGACCATCGAGGAGCGTCTCGCCCGGTTCGACCCCACCCTGCACCTCTCCGAGCGCCCGGCCGTCGTGCTGGTCGTGGGCGTCAACGGCGTCGGCAAGACGACCACGATCGGCAAGTTCGCGCGGTTCCTGCGCGGCTACGACCGATCCGTCGTAGTCGGCGCGGCCGACACCTTCCGCGCCGCGGCCGTCGAGCAGCTGGCGACCTGGGCCGAGAGGGCCGGCGTGCAGATCGTGCGGCCGCAGCAGGAGCGGCAGGATCCGGCATCCGTCGCGTTCCAGACCATCGAGTACGCCAAGAACACCGGTACAGAGATCGTGATCATTGACACCGCGGGCCGCCTGCACACCAAGGGCGGCCTGATGGACGAGCTGTCGAAGATCAAGCGGGTCGTCGAGAAGCAGGCGCCCGTCGCCGAGGTGCTCCTCGTGCTCGATGCCACGACAGGGCAGAACGGACTCGCGCAGGCGCAGGCCTTCATCGAGCACGCCGGAGTCACGGGCCTGGTGCTCACCAAGCTCGACGGGTCAGCGAAGGGCGGGTTCGTGCTCTCCGTGCAGGAGCGCACCGGGCTGCCGATCAAGCTCGTCGCACAGGGCGAGGGCATCGGCGACCTCACCGGATTCACGCCGCACGTCTTCGCCCAACAGCTGGTCGGCTGAATCGGATCGACCGCCAGCACAACGACAAGGGAGCAACGGTGGCCATCGAACACGATTTCTTCGGCGTCGTCGACGAGGACTCGTCCGGCGGGCTGTACTGGTCGGAAACGGTCGAGGTGGGGGAGCAGGCCGTCGAGGTGACGCTCACCGCGGACGACGCCGGCGCGGTCGCCGAAAGCGGACTGGATGCCGCGGCAGCCGTCATCCGCTCGCTCGAGGGTCTCGACTCCCGTGGACGCGACGCGCTCATCGCCGACCTGAGCCAGCGCGAGTCGATCACGACGCAGTACATCGACCAGCGTGTCGACGACATGGGGGAGTCGCTGCTCGATCTGCTCGTGCACAACTCCGGAGACATCGCGATGGACGTGCTGCGCTCGTTGCAGCTTCTGCAGGTCGCCCTGCATCCGGATCACACGGACGACGACGAAGCGTTCGCCGTCTTCACCTACTCGATCGACCCCGATGAGACCGATGCCGTGCTCCAGGTGAGCTTCGACGACCGCGGCGACGTGGTCGCGGTCGACGACGGCGAATAGAGATCCCATCGGCCGGCGGCACCTCTAGGGCGCCATTTGCGCCCTATTGCGCCATCCGGAGTGGCGCAATAGTGCGCAAATGGCGCTGCAACGGAGGAGTGCGCGCGGGCGGATTGCCGGGATGCGCACGTTACGATTGAGCCACCATGGCAACCTTCGGCACTCTCTCCGACCGTCTGACAGAGACCTTCAGGAACCTCCGCACCAAGGGCAAGCTCTCCGCTTCGGATGTCGACGGCACCGTCCGCGAGATCCGTCGCGCGCTGCTCGACGCGGATGTCTCGCTCGACGTCGTCAAACAGTTCACCGCGACGGTGCGCGAGCGCGCCCTCAGCGACGAGGTCAACCAGGCGCTGAATCCGGCGCAGCAGGTCGTGCAGATCGTCAACGAGGAGCTCGTCGCCATCCTCGGTGGCGAGCAGCGCAGGCTCGAGTTCGCGAAGAATCCGCCGACCGTCATCATGCTCGCCGGCCTCCAGGGTGCCGGCAAGACGACGCTCGCGGGCAAGCTGGCGAAGTGGCTGAAGAAGGACGGGCACACGCCCATACTGGTCGCCGCCGACCTCCAGCGACCCAACGCCGTCACACAGCTGCAGGTGGTGGGGGAGCAGGCCGGGGTTCCGGTGTTCGCGCCAGAGCCTGGCAACGGCGTCGGCGATCCGGTGCGCGTGGCGAAGGATGCCGTCAAGCAGGCCGAGCGTCAGCAGTATGACGTCGTGATCATCGACACCGCCGGCCGTCTCGGCATCGACGCCGAGCTGATGAAGCAGGCATCGGACATCCGCAAGGCGACCAACCCCGACGAGGTGCTGTTCGTCATCGACGCGATGATCGGTCAGGACGCCGTCAACACGGCAAGGGCCTTCCAGGAAGGCGTCGACTTCACGGGCGTCGTGCTCTCCAAGCTCGACGGAGACGCGCGAGGTGGAGCGGCCCTGTCGATTGCCTCCGTGACCGGCAGGCCGATCATGTACGCCTCGACGGGTGAGGGTCTCGACGACTTCGAGCCGTTCCACCCGGATCGCATGGCCAGCCGCATCCTCGACCTGGGTGACGTTCTCACCCTCATCGAGCAGGCGCAGCAGACCTTCGACGAGGAGGAGGCCCGCAAGGTCGCGGAGAAGTTCGCGACCGACAGCTTCACGCTTGACGACTTCCTCAAGCAGATGCAGCAGCTGCGCAACATGGGCTCGATCAAGAAGATGATCGGCATGCTTCCCGGTGCCGGACAGATGCGGCAGCAGCTCGACCAGTTCGACGAGAAGGAGATCGTGCGCACGGAGGCGATCATCCAGTCGATGACACCGTCGGAGCGGCACAATCCGAAGCTGCTCAACGGATCCCGTCGTCTCCGCATCGCCAAGGGATCCGGCATGACGGTCACGGATGTCAACCAGCTCGTGCAGCGGTTCGAGCAGGCCTCGAAGATGATGAAGACCGTCGCCAAGGGCGGCGTTCCGAACGTGCCCGGCATGGGGCCGATCCCCGGCGCCGGCTACGGCGGACGCAAGCCGCAGCAGAAGAAGGGCAAGTCGTCGCGGTCGGGCAACCCGGCCAAGCGTGCTGCGGAGAACGCGGCGCTGGCATCCGGCGCGAACCCGTCGGGGGCGTCGTCTGCAGGCGGGTCCGGCTTCGGCCTCGGCGGCCAGAAGACGCCGAGCGGCGAGGACCTCGCGGCGGTGCAGAAACTCTTCGGTCGCGGCTGATACCACCCGATCAGCTGAGACTAGGCGTCCACGACGAGACCAGACGCGCCGCGCCGAGTCTCGTCGTGGACGTCTGGTCTCGGCGGACTTCGCATGCGTCAGGCGAGGCCGTTCCGCAGCTCCCTGGTGAGCGAGGAGACGACCGCGGGAAGGCTGCCGCCGTTCGCCTCGGCGACGGCGAGCTGTCGCTGGTAGCTGACCCCCTTGCCGAGGATGGTTCGCACGTCGGCGAGCTCCGCTGTGCATCCGAGCCTCTCGGCGACGGGCGTCAGGTCGGCCACGAGCGCGTGGAGTGCGTCGGACACCGGTCCCTGGGCGCCGCCGGGATCCACGATGATGTCTGCGTCGATGCCGTACCTCGCCGCCCGCCACTTGTTCTCGCGCACGAACCACGGCTGGAGCACGAGGGGGACCTCTCCGCGGTCAAGCTGGGCGGACATCCGCTCAACGAGGCAGTGGATGAGGGCAGCCAGGGCGCCGAGCTCCGTGGCCGTCGACACCCCGTCGCACGCGCGCATCTCAACGGTGCCCCAGCGCGGCGACGGACGGATGTCCCAGCGCACCTCGCTGTAGTCCCTGATCACGTCGGTGGTGATCAGGTCGTGCACGTATCCCTCGTAGTCCGCCCAGCGTTCCATCTGCCACGGAAGACCGGCGGTGGGCAGCTGCTGGAACATGAGGGCGCGGTTGGAGGCGTACCCGGTGGCGACTCCGGCCCAGAACGGACTGGAGGCGCTGAGCGCCTGCAGGTGCGGGTAGAACGTGAGCAGCCCGTTCAGGATGGGCAGCGCCTTGTCACGGTTCTCGATGCCGACGTGCACGTGCACGCCCCAGATGAGCATCTGGCGGCCCCACCACTGCGTGCGCTCCAGCAGGTGCTCGTAACGCTCGGACGGGGTCGCCTTCTGATCGAACCACTGCGCGAAGGGATGGGTGCCCGCACACATGAGCTCGACTCCGAGCGGGTCGGTCGCGCTGCGCACGCGGGTGAGAAGGTCCTTGAGGTCGGCCACGGCATCCGGAACCGTTCGATGAACGCGGCTGACCAGCTCGATGGTGTTGAGCAGAAGCTCGTGCGTGATCTGCGGATGCTCGCTGCCGTCGCCCGGCCCGAGCAGCGGAAGCACCTGGTCGGCGACCTGTACGAGGTCGCCGGTGTCGCGATCCACCAGTGCAAGCTCCCACTCGATGCCGATCGTCGAGCGCTCTGACCTCGCGAAGTCGATGTGCATCGGTCCCCCTCGCCGGGCGCGGCCCCGATGCGGCAGCGCCTGCGCCCATCATGACCGCGATCGGCCGTCGATGCCACCGTTCGGAGTGCGGATCACGCGAAATGAGCGGTCCGTGCGTCGAAGGTCCGATTATCGTTCGCGGCTCGAATCTGCAAGAATGGTCAGTCGAGTTCGAACGGGACGACCCTCTATCAGACCGTTGCGAGACTCTCCATCAGACCTCCTGCCGCGTGTGCCCCACGCCCTCGGCAGTCAGTTCGCGCGAAACTATCAAACTCACTGGAGAATTGTGGCTGTCAAGATCCGCCTCAAGCGGCTCGGAAAGATCCGCGCCCCCTACTACCGCATCGTCGTCGCCGACTCGCGCACCAAGCGCGACGGTCGTGTGATCGAGGAGATCGGAAAGTACCACCCCACCGAGAACCCCTCGTTCATCGAGGTCGACTCGGACCGTGCGCAGTACTGGCTCGGCGTCGGCGCACAGCCGACCGAGCAGGTGCTCGCCATCCTCAAGCTCACGGGCGACTGGGGCACGTTCAAGGGCGACAAGAACGCCGTCAGCACCGTGAAGACCCCCGAGGCCAAGGTCGCCTTCGTCGCCGACGAGAAGAAGAAGCCGGTGCTCAAGCCGAAGTCCGAGAAGCCGGCCCCCAAGGCCGAGCCGGCGGCCGAGGCGTCCGCTGACGAGACGACCGAGGCGTAAACACCTTGCTCGCACCCGCTCTACAGCATCTGGTCGAAGGCATCGTCGATCACCCCGACGACGTCCACGTCGTGGTGAGGGAATCTCCGCGCGGCGAGGTCCTCGAGGTTCGTGTGAACCCCGAGGACCTCGGCCGGGTCATCGGACGATCCGGTCGCACCGCGAAGGCCCTGCGTACCGTCGTCAGCGCGCTCGCCGACGGCAAGCGCGTCCGCGTCGACCTCATCGACTGACCCAGGTGAGCGGGAAGCGATCAGAGCCGAATCAGCCGAGGCAGCAGCTTCGCGTCGGCAGACTGACCAAGGCGCACGGTCTCAAGGGCGCCATCAAACTCGAGCTCTTCACGGACGATCCTGAGCATCGTTTCGTGCCGGGAGCCGAGTTCTCACTGCAGGTCCCGTCCGGATCGAAGTGGCACGGCAAGACGCTCACGCTGGCGGAGCTGCGCTGGTACAACGGGCATGCCGTCGGCTTCTTCGAGGGTGTCGGAGACCGCACGGAGGCGGAGACGCTCGTCAAGGCGATCCTCTGGGTCGATCAGGACGACTCCGTCGAAGAGGACGCCTGGTACGATCACCAGCTCGTCGGCCTGCGCGTGCTGCGCGACGGCGTCGAGATCGGCACCATCGCCCGCGTCGACCACCTCCCCGCTCAGGATCTCCTGGCCGTGAAGACCGGATCAGGCGAGGTCCTCGTGCCGTTCGTCTCGGCCATCGTGCCCGAGGTCGACGTCAAGTCGGGCACAGTCACGGTCACACCGCCGATCGGCCTCTTCGAGGAGATCCCCGAGACGGATGACGATGCCGATGCCGCAGCGGATTCCGCGGCCGAGTCGGGCGAGACCGTGCTGACGTTCGAGGAACAGGGCGAATCCGACCGGCCTTCTCGCGCCGAGGATTCGGCCGACTGAGCGCCCGCCACGTCGGGTGTCCTGAGAGGATGGCCGTCGTGGACACAGTCTCGGTGGTTGTCGCGCACTCCGAGCGCGCGACCCTGCGCGTCGGCGTCACGTTTCTCAAGGTCGACTCCGACCAGAGCATGACGGACCGCGAGGTAGAGGCGATGCGCCTCGCCCCGATCCCCACACCGACCATCCTGTGGCGCACCCCGCCCGTACTTGCGATGGCAGCCGTCCGAGGCGAGCCGCTCGGCCATCTCGGTGCCATGTCCGCTGCATCCCCGGCGGCGTGGGCGGCGGCTGGTGCGGTCGCTCGCACGCTGCACGATGCGCCGCTGCCGCCGTGGCAGGGGCGGAGCCTGGTCGGCGTCGCACAACGGCTGGACGCCGAGTGCGGGGCGCTGACAGCACGTGGCATCCTGCCGGCAGCGCTGGTCGCAGACGGTCGCCGGATAGCCGAAGCTGCGCTCCGGCCATCACGGCCCGTCTTCATGCACGGCGACTTCCAGGTCGAGCACGTGTTCGTCGCGGGCGACGAGGTCACCGGCGTGATCGACTGGTCGGAGGCCGGTCGAGGCAACGCCCTGTTCGATCTCGCCACCCTCACCCTCGGGCACGAGGAGCATCTGGCCGACGTAGTGGCGGGCTATGGAGCCGACGTCGACCTCGACGCGATCCGCTCATGGTGGGCGGTGAGGTGCCTGCTCGCCATCCGATGGCTCATCGACAACGGTTTCGACGCGTTCATGCCGGGAGCCGAGGTCGACGTGCTCAGGTCGTTGGTGTGACTCAGCCGCCCCAGGGTGCATACCCCATTCCGGGAGAGGCGGTCGCACACGTGGCGTTCGACGGGACGACGAGTGAATCGGCACGGATGCCGGCGCCGCCGTCCACGGACGTCACCTCGTAGATCAGACCGTTCTGCACATCCTTGCTCGCCGAGAACTCGATGACAGTGGCGTCTCCGTCGGTCCCCTCGACTGCGTTCGTCGCCGTGGACTCCTCGAAAGTCAGCCCGACTGGCGTGTGCGTCGTGAGGAAGGCCACCACGGTGTCGAGCGAGCTGCCGGGGACCGTCCAGTATCCCTTCGCGTCTGCCATCGGCTGGCACAGCATCCGCACCGCCAGGGACGAGGCGACGCCCTGGGGTCGCGACGTACTGGCCAGTGCGCCCGGCGGAACAATCACCGACTCGAGTCGCTGGTTCGCGGTCGACATGGACGCAGCATCCGCTGTCACTCCCGGCTTCGGGGACGGGATCGTGGAGAGGCTCGAGTCGTCCTGCACCGGAGCGGCCGTCTGCGTCGGCAGCGGCATCGGGGGCGGAGTCGCATCGTCGGGCAGCGTGAAGTCTGTGCATCCGGCAAGAGCCATGGCAAGTGCGCCCACCAGGATGCCTTCGGTGGCGAGGCGCGTGCGACGCCGGACCTCGATCGTTGCGCCGCCGTCGCTGAGAGTCACGCGCGCCAGGCTACTCGTGAACGGGTGCGACCGGCGCGCACTTTCGGGAGGAGAACCGCGCACTATCGGGAGGAGTATCGCGCACTTTCGGGAGGATCGTCGCAGCGACCGGACGTCAGAAGCCGGCGCGGGTGACCGTGACAACCGCGGTCTTGAACTCCGGCATCGAGGAGATCGGGTCGACGGCGTCGCTGGTGAGCAGGTTGGCGCTGTCCGCATCCGCGAAGTGGAACGGAAGGAACACCGTGTCCGCGCGGATGCCGGCATCCAGCCTGACGGGCGCGGTGACCCGTCCGCGGTCGTTCGCGATGACAGCGACATCGCCGTCGGCGAGGCCACGGACATCCGCGGCCGCGGGATGCAGCACGAGCTCCATGTGCGGTCGTGCTGCGACGAGCTCGGGCACGCGGCGCGTCTGCGCGCCTGACTGGTACTGCTCGAGGAGACGCCCCGTGACGAGCCACAGCTGATCGGATCCGCGCGGCGTCTCCGGAGTGGGCCGTCGCCGCACAGGCACGAAGCGTGCTCGACCGTCTGGATGCGCGAAACGCTCGTCGAACGGCCTCGGCGTGGAGCTGCCGCCGGCCGGATACGGCCAGTGCACGGGCTCGTCGGCGTCGAGCATTCCGTAGTCGATCCCCGAGTAGTCGGATTGTCCTCCGGCGGATGCGCGTCCCAGCTCCCCGAAAACCTCCTCGGCGTCGTCGTCGAAGCGCACCTCTGGGGCCAGCCGTCGGGCGAGTTCCGCGAGGATCCACAGCTCGCTGCGAACCTCACCCTGCGGGTCGATGGCACGACGCCGGCGGAGCACCCTGCCCTCGAGGTTCGTCATCGTGCCGTCCTCCTCCGCCCACTGGGTCACGGGGAGCACGACATCGGCTCGTGCCGCGGTCTCGCTCATCACGACGTCGCAGACGACGAGCGTGTCGAGGCGGTCGAGGGGGGGGGGGGGGGGGGGGGGGGGGGGGGGGGGGGG
>NZ_JBTOLK010000002.1:453548-627699 GCF_054551755.1 Rathayibacter sp. CAU 1779 | reverse complement strand
CGCTCCCCACCCCGCCGACGTTCGGGGCGGTGACCACGGGGTTCGAGCCGTGGATCAGCAGGCAGCGCACGCCATCCGCCGATCCCGCGGTCTCCAGCAGCTGCACGGCAGGGATGCCAGGCCCCGGAATCGCGTCGGGGTCGATGCCCCAGACGTGCGCGACGTGGTCGCGGGCCGCCGGATCGGTGATCGAGCGGTATCCGGGCAGCTGATCGGCTTTCTGCCCATGCTCGCGGCCGCCCTGACCGTTGCCCTGGCCGGTCATGGTGCCGTAGCCGGATCCCGTCGTGCCGGGAAGGCCGAGCAGCAGCGCGAGGTTGATGGCCGCCGTCGCGGTGTCCGTTCCGTCCGCGTGCTGTTCCACGCCGCGTCCGGTGAGGATGTACGCGTCGCCCTCCGCGAGCCGTCGCACCACCTGCCGCAGGCGTACAGCGGGCACGCCCGTCACCGCCTGGGTGCGCTCCGGCCACCACTCGGCAACGCTGCGGCGGAAGGATGCGAAGCCCGTCGTCCGCGCTTCGACATAGTCGTCGTGCACGAGGTGTTCGGCGATCACGAGGTGGGCGAGTCCGAGGAGGAGTGCGAGATCGGATCCCGGCGCCGGTGCGAGGTGCATCCCAGCGCCGTCTTCGGTGAGCCGCGCCGTCGATGAGCGGCGCGGATCCACGACGATCAGACCGCCTGCGGCGCGCGCACCCTCCAGGTGTCCCAGGAGGGGCGGCATCGTGTCCGCCATGTTCGAGCCCAGGATGAGGATGGTGCGTGCCGCGTCGAGATCCGTCACGGGGAACGGCAGCCCCCTGTCGAGCCCGAAGGCACGGTTGGCCGCTGCCGCGGCGGACGACATGCAGAACCGGCCGTTGTAGTCGATCCGGGACGTGCGCAGCGCTGCCCGGGCGAACTTGCCGAGCTGGTACGCCTTCTCGTTCGTCAGCCCGCCGCCACCGAACACGCCGACCGCATCGGGCCCGCCGGCGACCTGCGCCTCGCGGATGCGCTGCGCGATCAGCTCGATCGCGTCCGTCCACGAGGTCTCCACGAACTCGCCGTCCTCGCCTCTCACGAGCGGGACAGTGAGGCGTCCCGGCGCATCGAGCACGACGGGCGAGGTCCAGCCCTTCTTGCAGAGTCCGCCGCGGTTGGTCGGGAACGCGCGACCGGCGACGTCGAGCAGGGGAGCACCGTCGGCGCGCTGCGCGGGCAGCGTCAGGGTCATCGCGCACTGCAGCGCACAGTACGGGCAGTGCGTCGGGGTGCCCTGCCCCTCGGCTCGGCGCGAAGCACTCGGGTCGGATACGGCGGACGTCGTGTCGGCGATGGTCATGGTCCTTCTCTCGCGTCAGACCTCGACGACGGCGCGCGAACGGTCGTCGAGGATCCCCTGGATGCGCTCCCGGCAGCCGCCGCATCCGGTGCCGGCCCTGGTCGCCCCGCCGACGTCGGCCACGGTCGCGGCGCCGCACGCGATGGCCTCCTCGATGCGGCCGGCGCTCACCCCGTTGCACCAGCAGATGGTGGTGTCCGGCGTGATCGCCGACGCTTCGGCCGTCGGGTCATGGTCGACGCCGTCGAATCGGAGGACGAGGGAGCGATCGGCAGGCAGCTCCGCGCCGCGCTCGAACAGGAGGGTCAGCTCGGCGGCGGTGCGGGGCATCCCGACGGCAGCGAATCCGGTCAGCACGCCGGCCCTGGTCACCGTCTTGACGTATCCGCCGTGCTCGGGATCGGCCCACTGCGCCACCCGTCGCCCGTCGTCCAGCACGTCCCACGGCTCGGGTGTCACGTCGCCGACCGCGACGCAGTCCACGCTCTCGCCCTTCAGCATGACGATCGCCGGGCGCTCGTCAGGCGGCTCGAGGCCGAACGTGCTTCCGGATGCCTCGGCCGCCAACCTCGCAGCCAGCCAATCGGCCTGTTGCCAGCCCGGCCCGATGAGTCCGCTCGGGCCGCCGCCCACGCGCTCGCCGCTTTCGACCCACGTGCGGGCGTCGGCGGGCGGTTCCGCGATGTGCGCGCAGTCTCCGATCGCGTGCACAGACGGATCCGTCCACGACGTGAGCGTGCGGTCCACCAGGATGCCGGCCTCCACCGGCAGTCCGGCGAGCGTCGCGAGCTCGCTCCGCGCGCCCACCCCGCAGGAGAGCACGAGGAGCCCGCCGTGCACGTGCTTGCCGTCGGCGGTCACGAGGGCGTCGAAGTGCGCCTCGCCGGTTGCCGCATCGTGACGCACCGCAACAGCTTCGGCCCTGGAGTGCGCCACGATGCCGACGCCCGCGTTCCGCAGGGCAGCGGCCAGCGTGAGTCCGGCGCCGCGGTCGAGATTCCTCGGCATCGGGGTGGGGCCGTGGTGCACGACGACGACCTCGCAGCCGGCGGTGGCGAGCAACAGGGCGAGCTCGAGTCCCAGCACGCCGGCGCCCAGCACGACGACACGTTGTCGTGTTTGAACGGCGGCGGCGACGCGCGCGGCATCCTCGAGATCCCGGAGCACGGTGACGCCGTGCGGCAGGCGGTCGTCGAGGCCGACCGTTGCCGGATCGCTTCTCAGCAGCGACGCCGCATCCCGTGCGGTGCGCGACACCCCGTCGAGCGTGGGGATGTTCGCCCTGGCACCCGTCGCGAACACGATGCGGTCGTAGCCGATCTCGGAGCAGTCGTCGAGAGACACCGTGCGACGGTCGCGATCGACCGAGACGACCCTGGCTCCGAGCCGAACGCTGGCACCGGCATCCGTGAGCTCGTCGACGTCTTGCACGAGGATCTCGTCGAGGCTCATGCCGCCGACGGCATGTTCGGCCACCAGAACCCTGTTGTACGCGGCGACCGGCTCGGCGCCGACAAGCGTGACCTCGACGTCGCCGGACCGCAGCGCGGGCAGCAGGCCCTCGGCGAAACGTGCGCCGACGGGGCCGGCGCCCACGATGAGAATGTGCATCAGATGCGGTGCCCGGCGAGGCGTCCGCGCGGCTTGAGGTACACGGCCAGCGTCACCACGAGGAGCACAGCGTACCCGGCGACGAACCAGAGGAACGCGGACTCGTAGCCGCCCGTTGCGGTGAAGGACAGGTTGAGCACCTGCGGGATGAGGAATCCGCCGTACGCACCGATCGCGGAGATGATGCCGAGCGCCGCGGCCGAGCGACGCTGGGCGTCCTGAGCCGCAGGGTCGTCGGGGTCGGATGCGCCGCTGGCCACGAGGAAGATCGTCGGGATCATGCGGTACGTCGCACCGTTGCCGATGCCGCTGGCCACGAACAGCACCAGGAAGAACGCGAGGAAGAGCCAGAACGATCCCACCGGCAGGGTGAGCACGACGGCCAGGGCGATCACACCCATCACGGCGAAGGAGATCGCGGCGATCGCCGCGCCGCCGAACCGGTCGGCGAGGCGTCCGCCGTAGGGACGCGCGAGGGATCCGACCAGAGCGCCGAGGAACGCCAGCGAAAGCGCGGCCGGTCCGATCGGGATCGTGGCGAACGCCGGGAACTGGTCGGCGATGAGTTTCGGGAACACACCGGCGAACCCGATGAACGATCCGAACGTGCCGATGTAGAGCAGGGCGAGCAGCCACAGGTGCGGCTCCTTGAGAGCGGAAGCGGATGCCGCGAAGTCAGTCTTCGCGTTCGCCAGGTTGTTCATGCCCTTCCACGCGCCGACCATGGCCACGACGATCAGGGGCACCCACATCCATCCGGCGATTCCGAGGCCGAGCCCTGCGCCCGCGGTCAGTGCGACGACGATCGGAACAGCGAGCTGGGCGATCGCCGCGCCGAGATTGCCACCGGCTGCGTTCAGGCCGAGCGCCCATCCCTTCTCGCGCTGCGGGAAGAAGAATGTGATGTTCGACATGGAGCTGGCGAAGTTGCCTCCGCCGAATCCGGCGAGCCCTGCGACCGTCAGGAGCACCCAGAACGGCGTGGCGGGGTTGCTCACGGCGAGGGCGAGTCCGACCGTGGGCAGAAGCAGGAGCCCGGCCGAGATGATCGTCCAGTTGCGTCCGCCGATCAGCGGCACCATGAACGAGTACGGGATGCGCAGGGTCGCCCCGACGAGGCTGGGCAGGGAGATGAGCCAGAAGCTCTCGCTCGTCGAGAGGTGGAATCCGGCGCCGGGCAGCAGCACGACGACGATGGACCAGAGCTGCCACACCACGAATCCGAGGAACTCCGCGAAGATCGACCAGCCGAGGTTGCGTCGCGCGATCAGGCGGCCCTGCACTGCCCACTGCGCGGCATCCTCGGGCTTCCATCCCTCGATCCAGCGACCCGATCGGAACGCCAGCGGCGCGCCGGCAGAGGCGGTCTCCGTCTGCGACCGGTCGCCTGTCGTTCGCGATCGGGGCTGCGTCGGGCTCGCGGATGGTGCGGCGTCGAGGGTTTCCGTCATGTCATCCTCCAGCTCTGGGCTGTCGCGTCGAATGGGATGCCTCGACGGTACGAAGGGGCTGTTTCGGAGGACCGCGCTGCCCGTAACCGCGGTGGAACGTTGTTCCCACGAGCGCATCGAGACGCGGTGAGGTGGGCACTCTGGTGCGAGAGGCACGCCGAGCGATCGGCTATGTTCTGCGATGTGGCACTCTCCGACGATTCCGCTGAGACAACGAGTTCCGCCGAGCCTCCTGCCGAGGACGCCCGTCAGCCGTGGCTGGCGCTCGCCCAGGACTACGAACGGGCCCGTGCGCGCGAGGACTCGCTGGATCGGCTGGTGGAGTGGCCGGCGCAGCGAGAACTCCTCGGGGACGTTGCCGGCCGGTCGGTGCTCGATGTCGGCTGCGGCAATGGTGCGAAGCTGGCCGAACTGGTCGAGGCCGGCGCGCAGGACTGTGTCGGCGTCGACATCAGCGGCAACTTCCTGACCGACGCCCCTCCCGGTATGGACCTCGTTCACGGTGATCTCTCCGAACTGGACGCACTACCCGAGTTGTCTGGCCGGAGCTTCGACCGGATCACGTTCCTGCAGTCGATCGGGTACGCGAAGGATCCTGTCCGTACGCTGCGGGCGGCGCGGGCGATGCTCGCTGACGACGGTTTCATCCTGCTCACCAGGACTCATCCGATCCGATATGCCATCGAGCGGACAGAGAAGAACGGAACCGCTCTCGGCGAGGAGTACTACTCCACCGCGGCGTACACCTACGTGCACGACAACTGGAACGACCGGGTCGCGCTCACGAAGCGCGCCTACACGGTCTCCGACCTGATCAACATGGTCAGCGCGGCCGGACTGTGGATCGAGAAGGCGATCGAGCCCCAGCTCTCCGAGGATGCTCGCCGGCGGTATCCGCACAAGCAGGCCGTCATCGACAAGTACCTCAGCATCCTCATCTTCAAGCTCCGACCGCTGCCAGGGCGCTGAAGGGGCTGGACGTCGCGCTGAGGCAGGCGTCCGCACCGACGGGCTGCGACGCGAAATCTACACAGTGTAGGTTTGCGGCGCTAATGAGGCGATTTTGAGGACTCTGGTGAAGGTTTGCGCCCGCAATCTATAATAGATTCGTGAGTGAGAACGAGAAGCGGCTCGGGATCGGGCAGGCCGCCGAACTGCTGGGGATCTCCGCCAGCTACGTGCGAACTCTCGCCGACCGCGGCATCCTCAGCTCAGCCACCACCGACGGCGGGCATCGCCGGTTCGACAGGCGCGTCCTGCTGAACGAATGGGCGGCATTCCGACACGCCACCCCGGCCCGTCCCGAGTGGTCGGACACGTTCGACCTCGCGGGCCTCGACGAATCCTTCGTGTGGGGGAGGATGCGGGACGAGGTCGGGGTGGACATCCCGCAGAACGCGCACGGCATCCTCGCCTACGCCGTCACCGAGATGGTGAACAACGCCATCGACCATTCGACCGGACGCCGGGTGGTCGTCAGTGCCGCTGTCAGCGACCGCATCATCGACGTGCGCATCGCCGACGACGGGGTGGGCGCATTCGAGACGATCAGGGCGGGCCACGGCCTCCCGGATGCCGGCGCGGCCCTGGTCGAGGTGACCAAGGGCAAGCGGACCACCGCGCCGGAACGGCACGCGGGGGAGGGGCTCTTCTTCACGCTGCGCGCCGTCGACTACGCCACCCTGTCCGCCAACGGATACGTGCTGGCGGCATCACAGGCAGCGGGCACCGACAGGTTCGCCTCCGGTTCGTCCCGCAATGACGGCACCGTCGTCACGCTCAGGCTGGACCTCGACACCGATCGCAGCCTGACGTCCGTGTTCGAGCAGTTCGCCCCCGTCGACGAAGACGGCCTCGGCGGTTTCACCCGAACCGAGCCCCGGATCAGCCTGGTCACGTACTCCGGGGACTTCATCAGCCGCAGCGAGGCGAAACGATTCGCCGCCGGGCTGGAGAAATTCGAGACCGTCACCCTCGACTTCGCCGGACTCGACCTCATCGGTCAGGGATTCGCCGACGAACTGTTCAGAGTGTGGCAGCGCGAGCACCCAGAGGTGGAGCTGAAGGTCGCCGGGGCGAGCCGCGGCGTGCGCCTGATGATCGACCGGGCACGTCGCCCTTCCGTCGACTGATCGCGTGCGAGTACACCGCGGTGGCTCAGTCGCGTTCGGCGTGAGCCGCGAGGAACCCGCTGGTCGCACCGAGAGGAATTCGCCGGGCTCGGGGAAATCCAGACGCTCAGCCGTCGAGCACGTCGATGCGGTAGCCGCGCTTCACGACCGTCGTGATGAGGCCCGGAGCGTCCAGTGCGGTGCGCAGACGGCTGAGCGCCATGTCGAGCACGTGGTCGTCGACCGCACCGACGAGGATGCGCGACAGCTGATCCCGTGAGACGACCGCCCCGCGGGCACGGAAGATAGGCCCGAAGACCGCGACCTGGGCCGGCGTGAGCGGGATGCGACGGTCGCCGATCCGCACGACCGTCCCGCGCAACTGCACTCGACCGTGCGAGGTGCGGAGGCCGTCCGCAGCACTCCGCTCCAGGTGCTCGCAGACGAGGCGGATGAGGGCGCCCATGCGGAAGCGTTCCGGTTGCAGCGGACTCAGCCCGGCGGCGAGGAGCGGAGCGGCCGTGACCGGACCCACCACCGCGGGCACCACGCGCTCCGTCATGGCGTCGAGGAGGTCGTCGCGGCGACCCATCGCATCCGCGGCGTCGAAGAGTGCCTCCACGGCGGGAGCGCTCGTGAAGGTGATGCAGTCGAGCTGGTCGGAGCATGCCGCCTCGATCAGCCGTTGCACGCGCAGGTCGGAGTCGTCGGCCGTGCGCCAGCTGTACGGTGCGACCGTGAGCACGCGGTGCCCGGCGGTGCGCAGGCGTTCCAGTTGAGGTTCGTCGATACGGCCGTGCACCTGCACCGCCACCGTCTGGCCAGGCGGATACGACGCGAGCACGCGGTCCACGAGGGATGCCGTCGTCTCCTCGTCGCTCATCCCGGCGTCATCGAGTCCGGCGGCACGGATGCCGCCGCGCGCCTTCGGACCGCGCACCAGGATCTCGCCCCGCGACAGGGCGGCGACGAGCTCCTCGCCGAGCCCTGCGGCATCCGACACCTCGAACCAGCGACGGATGCCGTATGCCGTCGTCGCCAGCAGGATGTCGGGCCGCGCCGCGATCATCGCGCGGGTGTCCGCGATGACCGGATCGTCGGCATCCGCGTTCACCATGCGGATGGTGGGGGCGTGGATCACCTGGGCCCCCCGCCGCTCGAACGCGTCGATCAGATCGCCGCTGCGCCGGTCGCTCGTGACGCCGATGCGGAAACCCTGCAGCTGATCGGGACGGAACCCAGGAATGGCCTCCGTCGTCTCGACGCCGTCTTCAGTCATGGCTTACGCGAACTCCTGGGCACGGGCGAGCTGCCGGGCGGCAGCGTCGTCCCCGTCGGCGGCGAGCCGCACGACCTCTCCGATCACGATCACCGCGGGTGAGGTGACGCCCGCGACACCCGCGGCCGTCACGATACCGTGCAGGTCGGACACCGTCGTGCGCTGCCCGGCCGTGAAGCCGCGTTCCACGGCGGCAACGGGCGTGCCGCCGGCCATGCCGTGCCGCGCGAGCCCCGCGACGAGCGACGGCAGAGTGCCGACGCCCATGAGCACGACGATGGTGCCGCCGAGTCCGGCGAGGTGTCGCAACTCCTCGTCGGTGAGCGGCGCGTGACCGGAGACGACGGTGAAGAGGTGGCTCACGCCGCGGTGAGTGAGCGGGATGCCCGCCGCAGCCGGCACGGACGTCGCGCTCGTCACGCCAGGGATGACCCGCACGGGAACGCCTGCTGCCCGGCAGGCGGCGACCTCTTCGCCGCCGCGACCGAGCACGTAGCTGTCGCCGCCCTTGAGGCGCACGACGTGGGATCCGGCACGGGCGTGCTGCACGAGCATCCGCTCGATCTCGCGCTGCTCGACGGCGTGATGCCCTGGACGCTTGCCGACGTCGATCAGGATCGCCTCGGGCGCGAGTTCGGCCAGGTTCTCGTGAGGTGCGAGCCGGTCGTACAGCACGACATCCGCGGCGCGCAGCGCCTTCATGCCGCCGACGGTCATCAGGTCGAGGTCGCCCGGACCGCCGCCGACCAGTGTCACTTCACCGATCGCTTTCATGCTTCGACCCCGTTCTCGATGCCGGATGCTCCCGCAGACCCGGCCAACACACCCGCCTGAGCGGACCCGGCCTCGCCCGACTCGGTCTCGCTGGAGGCCACGCTCTGGCCCGCACGCCGAATCGCAGGCATCCCGAGCCCGACGACGGCCTCCGACTCGTCCTCGCGCGCCGGACGCAGCTGGCCGCGCTCGACGACGCGGGGGAGTCCGGTGTCTGGCGCATCCGGAGCGTTGACGAACGAGCGGAAGCGGCGAAGCCGATCCGGGTCGGCGAGCGTCGCCGCCCACTCGTCCTGGTAGTCGTCGACGTGCCGGTGCATGGTCGCCTCGAGCTCGTCGGCCAGGCCGAGCGAATCGTCGACGACGACGCCGCGCACGTGCTCGAGGCCTCCGTCGATGTCCTCGATCCAGCGCGCGGTGCGCTGCAGCCGGTCGGCGGTGCGGATGTAGTACACGAGGTACCGATCGATGTAGCGGATCAGCGTCTCATCGTCCAGATCGGTGGCCAACAGCTGTGCGTGCGCCGGCTGGAGTCCGCCGTTGCCGCCCACGTACAGGTTCCAGCCCTCCGCTGTCGCGATCACGCCGACGTCCTTGCCGCGGGCCTCCGCGCACTCGCGCGCACACCCGGAGACACCGATCTTCAGCTTGTGCGGCGCCCGCAACCCGCGGTACCGCAGCTCGAGCCGGATGGCCATACCCACGGAATCCTGCACGCCGAAGCGACACCACGTGGATCCGACGCAGCTCTTCACATTGCGCAGCGCCTTGCCGTACGCGTGGCCGGACTCGAAGCCGGCGTCCACGAGCTTGCGCCAGATGTCCGGCAGCTGGTCGAGGCGCGCACCGAAAAGGTCGATGCGCTGGCCGCCGGTGATCTTCGTGTACAGGCCGTACTCCTCGGCCACCGCGGCGATCACGGCGAGCTTCTGCGGCGTGATCTCGCCTCCCGGAATGCGCGGCACGACGGAGTAGCTGCCGTCCTTCTGCATGTTCGCCAGTGCGCGGTCGTTGGTGTCCTGCAGTGTTCCGCGGCCGTCGTCGAGGATGTAGCCCCCGTGCTGGCTGGCGAGCATGGACGCCACGGCCGGCTTACACACGTCGCACCCGCGTCCCGTGCCGAACCGCTCGACGATGTCGTCGAACGAGACGAGACCGAGCACGCGGATCCCGTCGAACAGCTCCTGCCTGCTCATCGGGAAGTGCTCGCACAACGCGTGCGAGACCGCGATCCCGGCTGCCGTGAGTTCCTTGTCGAGGATCTTCTTCACGAGCGGCACGCACGATCCGCACTGGGTGCCCGCCCTGGTGCACGCTTTCAGGGAGCCGAGGTCGTGGCATCCGGCTCCGTCGTCACCGCCGCTTGCGACAGCCGAACGCACGGTGCCGACGCTCACGTTGTTGCAGGAGCACACGAGCGCGTCGTCCGGCAGGTCGGTGTCCGGCACTTCGCCGCCCGCCGACAGATAGGCCGAAGGCTCTGCCGCCAGTTCGCGACCGAGCAAGGGACGCAGCGCCGAGTAAGGTGCGGCGTCGCCGACGAAGACGCCGCCCAGCAGCCGCTTCGCGTCGTCGGAGACCACCAGCTTCTGGTAGAGGCCGCGTGCCGGGTCGGCGTAGACGATCTCGAGGGCGCCAGGGGTCGATCCGAGCGCGTCGCCGAAGCTCGCCACATCGATGCCGGAGAGCTTCAGGCTGGTTGCGTCGTCGATGGTCGTGAACTCGGCGTCGCCGCCGAGCAGCCGGTCCGCGACCGTCTCCGCCATGGCGTTCGCCGGCGCGACGAGACCGACGCAGCGGCCGAACACGTTCGCCACCTCGCCGATCGCGAACACGTGCGGATCGGATGTGCGGCAATCCGTGCCGATGACGATCCCGCCGCGCTCGCCGAGTGCGAGTCCGGCGTCACGGGCGAGTTCGTCGCGGGGAGCGACACCGATCGCGAACACCACGACGTCGGCGTCCACCGTCTCGCCGTTCGTCAGCTTGACCGCGTGCACGAGTCCGTCGCGCGTGAGCAGTTCCTGCGGCCGCGTGCCGAGGTGCAGACGGATGCCGCGCGCGGCGATCAGCCGAGACAGCGCCTGACCCGCTCCTTCGTCGAGCTGAGCGGACATCAGCCAGCCTCCGGAATGCACAACGGATGCCTCGACCCCGTACCCGTCGAACTCGAGGGATGCGAGTCCCCCCGCGGCCTCGAGTCCGAGCAGTCCGCCGCCCGCGACGAGCACCCTCGGCGCCCGACCCGTGCGCTCCCGGATCGCCGCGCACTCCGCGACGAGCGCATCCACGTCGTCGAGCGTGCGGTACACCCGCGCGTGTTCGCTGCCCCGGATCTGCGGAACCGGTGCACTCGACCCTGTCGCGATCACGAGTTCGTCGTACTGAAGCGTTTCGCCGTCGTCCGTGCGCACGACCCTGGCGTCACGGTCGACGGAGACCGCCCGCACTCCCGTGCGCAGCCGGATGCGCTCGTCCTCCCACACGGCGGACGGTTGCAGGGTGAGATCCTCCGGACCGTGCAGCCGGTGGCTGAGCGACACGCGGTCGTAGGGGGCGTGTGCTTCCTCACCGATCACGGTGAGCTGAAGGGATGCCGCGGTGTCGCGGGCGGCGACGGCATCCGCAAGCCGGTGCGCCGCGGGACCCGCTCCGATGACGACGACGCGCTGCTGCACCGCTCCTTGCTCACTCGTGTTCGGCTCGTTCGTCGGCGCCATGGCGTTCCTCCCGGTCGATGCGTTGAAGCACGTTGCGAGCCTAAGAACGGGTTGTTTCGGACTTCTTTCGTGGCTGTGAACCGTCGTTACGCCACCCCTCCACCTGGATGCAAGCGTGGTGAGGAGGACTTCACTGCGACGAAACACGACGGCGATCCGGCGTAACACGGCGCTCGTACGCTCGGCAACGACGCGCAGGGCGGGTGACGCTCCGGACGGCGAACACGGCAGGCACACGCGACCGCGAGGGAACGAGGACATCATGACGCTGACGATCGAACGCGCAGACTCCCGGGAGCCGACATCCGCTCGCCTGACCGCCGATGCTCGATCGTGGGCGTGGAGCCGCGTCTGCCGAGTGGACGACCTCGAGCCCGGATGGGGCGAGGCGGTCCTGCTGGCGGAGCGTCAGGTCGCGCTGTTCCGCGTCGGCGACCGCGAGCTGTACGCCGTCGACCACATCGACCCGAAGACGGCGGCGCCGGTCATCGCCCGCGGAATCGTGGGCTCGAAGGGCGACCGCACGACCGTCGCATCGCCGCTGCTCAAGCAGGTCTACGACCTCGAGACGGGGGAGTGCCTCAGCGAGTCCGGCCCGTCACTGGCCACGTACCGCACCCGAGTCGTCGCCGGCTACGTCGAGATCGAGGCCGCAGCCTCCTGACACCTCCTCCCGAGGGTGCCCGTATCTCCGCCCGAAAGTGCCCGCTTCTCCTCCCGAGAGTGCGTCTTTCTCCTCCCGAGAGTGCCCGCTTCTCCTCGCGAACGTGCCCGTCTCTCCTCGCGAACGTGCCCGTCTCTCCTCGCGAACGTGCCCGTCTCTCCTCGCGAGAGTGTGTCTTTCTCCTCCCGAGAGTGCGCGTTCCACTTTCGACCGTGCACGGCTCTGGTCACGAGAGCGGGCGTTCCGGATGTCCACCTGAGCACGTCCCGACCCGTTGCGAGTGCGCCCCCGAGTCCGCCCGGTGGGCGAGGATGGGAGTGCTCCGCTTCGGCCGAAAGGACGGGTTTCAATGGCGAAACCGGCACCGCACCTCACCCACGACGTGGCCAACCAGGCGCCCGACCGTGTGGACCTGAACGAGTTCACGACCAACGCGCCCCTCGTGGATGCCGTCGCCCGCTTCGACGCAGCCTGGGCGTTCGACGAGTTGACGGCGATCGGGAACCACGTCGGATCCGCCGCCTTCCAGCGCGACGCGGTCCTGGCGAACGTGCGGGAGCCCGTGCTCCATGCGTTCGACCGGCATGGAGTGCGGATCGATGAGGTCGAGTACGACGACTCGTACCATCGCGTCATCGCCGCGTCTGTCGCCCACGGCACGCACACCTCGGCGTGGGCGGATCCACGGCCCGGCGCCAACGTCGCCCGGGCCGCCGCTTTCATGCTCTTCGCACAGGTCGAGCCGGGACACGCCTGCCCGATCTCGATGACGCACGCCGTCGTCCCTGCGCTCCGGCAGCAGCCCGACCTCGCCGCACGCTGGATGCCGCGCCTCCTCAGCCGCGAGTACGATGGCCGCCTCGTCGCAGGCAAGCAGGGCGCACTGTTCGGCATGGCGATGACCGAGAAGCAGGGCGGCAGCGACGTGCGTGCCAACACGACGCGGGCCGTGTCCGCCGGCGATGCCTGGCTGATCACCGGCCACAAGTGGTTCTGCTCGGCGCCGATGAGCGACGCATTCCTCGTGCTGGCTCGGATCGATGATGAGCGATCGGATGCCGGCATCGGCTGCTTCCTCGTGCCTCGCGTTCTCGACGACGGCACTCGCAACGTGTTCCGCATCCAACGCCTCAAGGACAAACTCGGCAACCGCTCCAACGCGTCGAGCGAGGTCGAATTCGACGGGACGGTCGGGTACGCGATGGGGGAGCCGGGGCGTGGCATCCGCACCATCATCGAGATGGTCGCCCGCACCCGGCTGGACTGCGTCCTCGGCACGGCAGCCGGCATGCGGCAGTCGGTCGCCGAGGCGGCTTGGCACGTGCGGCATCGTGCGGCCTTCGGCCGTACGCTCATCGACCAGCCGTTAATGCGCAACGTGGTCGCCGACCTGGCTCTGGAGTCCGAGGCGGCAACAGCTCTGGCACTGCGCCTTGCCCGCGCTCATGATGATGACGCCTCCGATTCCGAGGTCGCGTACCGACGGCTCGCCACGGCCGTCGCCAAGTACTGGATCTGCAAGCGTGGCCCCGGCCACGCCTACGAAGCGCTCGAGTGCTTGGGCGGCAACGGCTATACCGAGGACTATCCGCTCGCCAGGCGCTACCGCGAACAACCGGTCATGGCCGTGTGGGAGGGCTCAGGCAACGTCATCGCCCTCGACATCCTGAGGGTGCTCGCTCGGGAACCGGATGCCGTTGCCGCCGTGCGCGACGAGCTCGCGTCGGCCGCATCCGCCGACCGTCGTCTCGCCGAGTGGCTCCGCTCGATCGACGCCCGGCTGGCCTCTGCCGCGGGCCGGGATCCGGATGACGTCACCTTCGACGCCCGCCGCCTCACCGAGGATCTCGCGATCGCCCTGCAGGCAGCGGTGCTCATCACGGGCGCTCCGGATGCCGTCTCCGACGCCTTCTGCGCCTCCCGCCTCGGTCCGGATCGCGGCGCGCTCTACGGAACGCTGCCCGGCGGGGTGGACGTGGCGGGCATCATCGACCGCACCTGATGGCGCGGTAAGCCGCTCGCGCCGGCCGGCCGACCGTGTGATCGCCCGTGGTCCCGCACCGCCGCCACCACCACCCGCACACCGTGCCGTGCGGCCGTGTTCACGTGTCCGAAACAACCACGCCCGCACGTCGAAATACGCGCTGTCTACCGTGTGAGCACGGGAGAGGGGCCGGCGGATGACGTTCGGGACATGGAGAAAGCTGCTTGCGGCTGAGTGCGACGCCGGGGCAATCGGGTGACGCTGACGACCGACAGCCCGAGTGGCGCCTCAGCAGCGCCATCGGGCGGTGGACCCGCGCTCGTGCTGGTCGCCCACGCCGGCAACGACCGCCACGGACGCCGCGCCGTCGGCGAGCTGATGACCGCTGTCGCGATGCGCCTCGGTGGAGTGGAAGCACGGGTCGCCTTCGTCGACGTGCAGCAACCCGACCTGTCGGAAGCACTGGACGGCCTCCAGCCCGGACGGTCCGCGGTGGTGGTCCCACTCCTTCTCTCCACCGGCTACCACGTGCACTCCGACCTCGCCAGCACGCTGGTGGACGACGCCGAGCGCACCCTCCACGTCTCCGAGATCCTCGGGCCGGACGACGCCCTGGTGGAACTGCTGACGATGCGGCTGAGACAAGCCGGACTGCGCGACGACGACGTCATCGTGCTGGCGGCGGCCGGATCGAGCGATCACCGCGCAGTTCGCGACGTGCTCGACACGGGCCGGCGCGTGGCATCCCGTCTGGAGCGCCCGGTGACCGCGGGATTCCTCACCGCGGCGGTGCCCCACCTGTCGTCAGCGGTGGAGACGATGCGTCGACTGCACCCCGGCTCCCGTCTTCTCGTGAGCACGCATCTGCTCGCGCCCGGGATGTTCGCGGATCTCGCCGCGGCATCCGGCGGCGACGTCGTCGCCCGCACGCTGCTCGTGCCTGGCGCGACGCCTCCCTCGGCGCTGGTCGAGCTCGTCGCGCGACGCTACCTGGATGCCGTGCGCGGCGTGGCAGCGAACTGAACGCGACCATGCCGCTGCGCTGACCGCTGTCGTCTCGCCATGACCGGTGCGCCTGCCGGCAACGGAGCGCTGCCTAGACTCGTCGGTGTGCGCATCGACATCGTGACGATCTTTCCCGCGATCTTCGACGCCCTCGACATCTCGCTGCTCGGCAAGGCGCGGCAGAACGGGATCATCGACCTTGCCGTGCGCGATCTGCGCGACTTCACCCACGACAGGCACCGCACCGTCGACGACACCCCGTACGGCGGCGGGGCCGGCATGGTCATGAAGCCCGAGCCGTGGGGAGAAGCGCTGGATGCATCGCTGGAGGTCGCCGACGACCCCGTCGTGATCTTCCCTTCGCCGGCCGGTGAGGTCTTCACACAGCGGATGGCGCGCCACCTCTCCGAGGAACGCCACCTCGTGTTCGGCTGCGGACGCTACGAAGGCATCGATCAGCGCGTCTTCGAGCACACGGCGTCCCGCGCCAGGGTCAAGCTCGTGAGCCTCGGCGATTACGTGCTCAACGGGGGAGAAGTGGCCGTGATCGCGATGGTGGAGGCCATCGTCCGGCTCATCCCCGGCGTGGTCGGCAACCCGCAGAGCCTCGTCGAGGAATCGCACGAAGACGGGCTGCTGGAGTACCCGTCGTACACGAAACCTCCGGTCTGGCGCGGACTCGACGTTCCGCCCGTGCTGCTCAGCGGCAACCACGGCGAGATCGCACGATGGCGGCACGAGCAGCAGCTGGAACGCACCCGACGCGTGCGCCCCGACCTGCTCGACGAGGACTGATCTCGCCGGATCACGCCGTCGGCGAACTCGCGCGGTTTCCCAGCCCATCCGCACGAAGGCGCACCTAGCCTGGCTGCATGATCGCGCGCAGAGCTCTTCTGAAGTGGCAGCTCGTCGCCGTGCCCGTGCTGCCGCTGTGGCTGATGGTGGGATTCGGTGTCTTCGGCGGCTCAGGCGGCTTCTTCCTGCTGTTCCTCGGCGCAGGCGTGCTCTTCCTCTTCCTCGGCGCGCTCGCCGGTCTGACCAGGCTGCGTCCCGCGGTCCGTGCTGACCGCGCGGTCGGGTGGTGGGATGTGGCGGCCACCGTCGCCTTCCACCTCGCCGTGATCGGCCTCGGGTTCTTCGGCGCCACGGGAGTCGCCTTCGGTCTCGCCGCCGTGGTGCTCGGACTCGCGACGTTCTGGCTCACCGTCTGGCAGTTGATGCGCGAATGGCGTGAGCGGGTCTCCGGCGCGATGGCTCAGGCATCCAGCGGATACGGAACGCCCCAGAACCGCAGGCCTCCGCCCGAAGACCTGGGCGTGATCGTCGTGCACGAGACCGGCCACTGACACTCCGCCGGCATCCGGAGAGCGGATGCCGCACCTCCTGTGCCCAGACGTCGCCGGTTTGGACCCCCACTTCGTTCATGGCAGAATAGAAAGCTGTGCCGCGGCACGTGCTCTGCCTCCGGGGAGTCACGCACTGCACTTCGTCCGATTGCGACGGATGCGAGCGGCACGCACACCCATACTTCATCCACTTGATCCGTGCTCGACCGGTGGCGGGCGCAGAGAGCGAATTATCATGCACATCCTCGACGCCGTCGACGCCGCTTCGCTGCGGTCCGACATCCCGGAGTTCCGCCCGGGCGACACCGTCAAGGTGCACGTCAACATCACCGAAGGCAACCGCTCCCGTATCCAGGTCTTCCAGGGCGTCGTCATCGCCCGAAGCGGCGAGGGCGTTCGCGAGACCTTCAAGGTCCGCAAGGTGAGCTTCCAGGTCGGCGTCGAGCGCACCTTCCCGGTGCACTCGCCGGTCATCGACCACATCGAGGTCGTCACCCGCGGTGACGTGCGTCGCGCGAAGCTCTACTACCTCCGCGAGCTGCGCGGCAAGAAGGCGAAGATCAAGGAAAAGCGCGAGTCGTAAGCCTCCCGCTTCCCGGCTGCGGTTCGCAGCCTGTTCCGAGCTCCCGATCCCTTATCCTGGGTCGGGAGCTCGGCCGGTTAACGGGGTGCGGTCGGCCACTGGAACGACTCGGCGCTGCATTCGCGGCCACCGAACGGCGGGATCTCAAGGACAGATGACAGACGACTTTCTGCCGACAGGGTCGGGGCACGTGAGTTCGGCGAAGAAGTCGCGTCAACGCAGCGTCAAGCTGTTCCTGCGCGACCTCGTGATCATCTTCCTTGTCGCCATCCTCGTGTCGTTCCTGATCAAGACGTTCATCGTCCGGTCGTTCTACATCCCTTCCGGCTCGATGGAGAACACGCTGCAGATCAACGATCTGATCATCGTGAACGAGCTGGAGCCGAACGTGATGCCCATTCAGCGCGGCGATGTCGTGGTCTTCACTGATCCGGGCGGATGGCTTCCGCCGTCGACCGAGAAGTCGACGACCAACCCGATCGAGTGGGTCCTCTCGCTCGTCGGCCTGGCAGCTCCCGACAGCGACGATCACCTCGTGAAGCGGGTCATCGGGCTGCCTGGCGACAAGGTGACCTGCTGCAACGCACTCGGCCAGTTGAGCGTGAACGGATCTCCGCTCGACGAGCCGTACATCAAGATCTCGCCAGGCGAGACCGACGCGGCATCCGTGCACTTCGACGTGACGGTGCCCAAGGGCGACCTGTGGGTGATGGGTGACAACCGCTGGGACTCGCAGGACTCCTCCCGCAACCAGAATCTTCCGGGCAAGGGCTTTGTGCCGGAGAAGGATGTCGTGGGTCGTGCCATCCTGATCAGCTGGCCGATCAGCCACTGGACCTGGCTCTCGAACTATCCCGACGTGTTCCGTGGCGCCGAGGACGACAAGCAGTAACGTCGAGGGCGTGGCAGCCCGCACAACGACCCGAACCCAGAACGCCGCCGGCACGAAAGCGGTGAAGCGCAAGCGCGCCGTCGTGCCCAACTACCGCTTCGAGACCGAGCTCCATTCGGCCGGGAGCCTGACGGTGATCGGATGCGACGAGGTTGGCCGCGGAGCCCTTGCGGGGCCTGTCGCTGTCGGCATGGTCGTCGTCGATGCCCAGGTGGGCCGCTGGCCGAAAGGACTGCGCGACTCCAAGCTGCTGCTCGAGCCGAAGCGCGAGGAGCTGGCGCCGCTCTGCATGAAATGGGTGAGGCACCACGCCGTCGGACTCGCCACAGCCGAGGAGATCGACGCGTACGGCATCATGGCGTGCCTCGGCATGGCAGGAGCCCGCGCCTTCGCCGCCCTGCAGGAGGCGGGAGCCGCGCTGTCGGCGAGCACGATCATCCTCGACGGCAACTACGACTACCTTTCCAGGGCTCTCCCCGTTCGGGTGCCGGTGGTCTCGCGCATCAAGGCCGACCAGTCCTGCGCGTCGGTGGCGGCGGCATCCGTCATCGCGAAGGTGCACAGGGACGCCATCATGATCGAGCAGGATGCCGTCCACCCCGGTTACTCCTGGGCCAGCAACAAGGGGTATTCGAGCGAGGCGCACTTCGACGCGATCAGGCAGTTGGGGCCCAGCGCATTGCATCGCCGTACCTGGCTGAAGCCGGAGCGCACGTCCGTGCAACTGGCCTTCGACGGCCTCGAGACCGAGGCTGATGACGGCGTGATGGTCGAGCCGGACTCGGATGCAGCGGCGGCGACCATCGACGCCGTCGGGCCCGAGCGAGCGGCCTGACGCCGCGGCGCCACAGCGTAGACTCTGACGCAAATGGACGAGGACGAATTCGACGACTACGACCGCGAGGTCGAGCTGGCCCTTTACCGCGAATACCGCGACATCGTCTCGCAGTTCAAGTACGTGATCGAGACGGAGCGCCGGTTCTACCTGGCGAACGAGGTCGAGTTCGTGCGGCGTGACACCGCGAACGACTTCTACTTCGAGATCACCATGCACGACGTGTGGGTGTGGGACGTGTACCGAGCGGACCGCTTCGTGAAGTCGGTGCGGGTGTTGACGTTCAAGGACGTCAACATCGAGGAGCTCTCCAGCAAGGAGTTCGAGCTCCCGAAGGAACTCGCGCTCGACGAGTGACGGTACCGCCGTCCGCCACACTCGGCACAGGTCGCCCGGTGTTTCGTCGTCCGCAATGACGGCCGTTCACTAGTCCTCCACAGCCCACTGTTCTGACGGGATGTCTCGTAGCGGGCACACTTCCGTCATCCGGACTCGCGCACTGCGCCACCCTGGCCGGGGAGGCAGCGATGGCGAAGAAGGATGAGCTCGGACGGCGCGGCGAAGACCTCGCGGCACGCTACTTGAGGCAGCAGGGATACCGGATCCTGGCGCGCAACTGGCGTTGCGCGCAGGGCGAGATCGACATCGTGGCCGAGAAGGCGGGAGCCGTCGCGGTCGTCGAGGTCAAGACGCGATCGTCGACGCTGTTCGGGCATCCGTTCGACGCGATCACCCCGATCAAGGCCGCACGCCTGCGGCGCCTGGCCGCACAGTGGTGCGACGAGACGGGGCGCGGAGCGGGCGGCCTCCGGATCGACGCCGTCGCCGTGCTCGCCCCACCGGGACTCGCGGACTCGCAGGTGCTCATCGAGCATCTCGTCGGGGTGTGCTGATGGCCATCGCACGCACACGCGGCATCGCCCTCGTCGGCATCACCCCGCACGTCGTCGACATCGAGGCCGACATCTCGCCGGGCCTTCCCGGCTTCTGGGTGATCGGACTTCCGGATGCCGCGCTCGGCGAGGCCCGACATCGAGTCAGGGCGGCGGCGGCGAACTCAGGGCTCCCCATCACGTCCCGCAAGCTCACCGTGAGCCTGTCCCCGGCGGCGTTGCCGAAGCACGGCGGCGGATTCGATCTGGGCATCGCCATGGCCGCGCTCGCCGCGGCGGGTGACGTCCCCGCGGATTCCGTCGGCGGCACCGTGCACCTCGGAGAGCTGGGGCTCGACGGCAGGCTCAGACCCACGCCGGGCGTTCTGCCGGCCGTCATCGGTGCGGCCAGGGCCGGCATGGTCCGGGTGATGGTGCCGACGGCCAACGAATCCGAGGCGCACCTCGTCCCCGGCATCGACGTGGTCGCGGTGTCATCGCTGCGCGAGGCGGCGATCGCGCACGGCGCAGACCTCGACCCGGTGCCCGTCGAGCCATGGGAGTCGTCTGCAGCCGCGGCCGACGACGAGTCGTCATCGTTGGATCTGGCGGACATCGTGGGCAACGAGGAAGCGATAGAGGCACTCACGATCGCCGCGGCGGGCGGCCATCACCTGTTCCTGCTCGGGCCGCCCGGTGCCGGTAAGACGATGCTCGCCGAACGTCTCCCCGGTCTGCTGCCGGATCTGCCGGTCGAGGCCTCGCTCGAGGCGACATCCATCAGATCACTGGCCGGCGATCCGGTGTCTGCTCTCGTGACGCGGCCTCCGTTCGAGGCCCCGCACCACACGGCGACCGCCGCCGCAATCGTCGGTGGAGGCAGCGCCCAGATCCGTCCGGGAGCCGCGGTCCGCGCGGCCCATGGCGTCCTGTTCCTCGACGAGGCCCCGGAATTCCCGGGCTCTGTGCTCGACGTGCTGCGGCAACCGCTCGAGTCCGGGCGGATCCGCATCCACCGGGCGAACGCCGTCGCCACGTTTCCCGGTCGCTTTCAGCTCATCCTGGCCGCGAACCCGTGTCCGTGCGGTCAGTACGGTGCCACCGACGCCGAGTGCACGTGCGCGCCGTCGGCACGCAGACGATATCTGGCCAAGATCTCCGGCCCGCTCCTCGACAGGGTGGACATCCGCCTCACCGTACGCCGCATCACGGCGGCCCAGCTCAAGCTCGCGGGAACGGCCAGGGGCGTGACGACCGCGGAGGTCAGCGCTCGCGTGACGGCTGCGCGCGCGGCAGCTGCAACGCGCCTGGCGGAGACGCCCTGGCGCACGAACGCCGAAGTGCCCGGCTCCTGGCTTCGCGAGCACTCCCGGATGCTTTCCCGCGGCTCGACCTCCGTGCTCGACCGAGCGTTGGAACGCGGAGCGCTCACCATGCGCGGATATGACAGATCCCTGCGACTGGCCTGGACCGTCGCCGACCTCGCGGGAGCGGATCAACCGACGGCCGAGCACATCGGCACAGCGCTGTATCTCAGGAAGGGGATCGGAGCATGACCCTGTTCGGACTCGACGAGGCGCACGTCCGGCATCTCGTCGCCGGGGTGAGTGCGGGATTCCAGCTGGACGACACCGATGTCGCCGAACGGTTCGCTCGTGCGGCATGGTCCGTCATCACGGAACCCGGCGACGGGATCGCGGGCACGCTCATCGCCGAACTGGGTGCGGCGGATGCGTTCAGCTATGTCCTCGACGCCGCCGAGCGTTCCCGGTCGGCGCGGTCCTCGGCGGCGAGCGCCGACACCTCGACGGGCACGCCACACGAGGATCGGGCGACGGCGGCACGCGGGTCGGAACCGACTCAGCGCGGATCCGGCTATGCCGACCACGACATGACGCAACGGGATCCGATCGTCGGCGAAGCTCGTCCCGGGGACGCAGGCGAGTCGTCGGCAGGATCGGAGCAACTCGATGCCGCGCTTCGACGATGGCTGCCTCGACTGCGCTCCGCGGACGTGGAACGCGCGCTGACGTCGGCAGCACGGATCCGTGCGCAGCTTCTCGTCCCCACCGCATCCGGCGGGGCGACCGGCCCTTGGCCATGGGGCGTGGACGACCTCGGATCCCACGCACCCGTCGCACTCTGGTCACGAGGAGACGCATCGCGGATCTCGGTCGCCAGGTCCACAGTTGCCCTGGTCGGGGCGCGCGCCGCCACCGGATACGGCGAGCACGTGGCGGGCGAACTCTCCGCCGGACTCGCCGATCTCGGCAACGCCATCGCATCCGGAGCCGCCTACGGCATCGACGGAACGGCCCACCGAGCCGCCCTGGCAGTCGGCGGGCTGACGTTCGCGTTCCTCGCAGGCGGCGTTGACCGGTTCTACCCCGCCGGTCATGACGATCTTCTGCGGCGCGTCGTCGAGAACGGACTCGTGCTCTCCGAACTTCCCTGCGGCGCTGCGCCCACGAAGTGGAGGTTTCTGCAGCGGAACAGGCTGATCGCCGCGGCGAGCGCCGTGACCGTCGTTGTGGAGGCCGGAGCGCGGTCAGGCTCGCTGAACACGGCCGGGCACGCTGCGGCTCTCGGTCGGCCGCTGGCCGCAGTGCCCGGACCGGTCACCTCGCCGGCGTCCGCAGGGTGCCATCGACTCTTCCGCGAGTACGACGCGGTCTGCGTCACGAACGCAGGGGACGTGGCAGAGTTGATCGCGCCCGACGCCGGGCGACGGAGTGTCTCGGTTGACGAGCCCGAGACGCTTCGCGTTCTCGATGCGCTGAGCACACGCACCGGGCGCACCGCGGACGAACTTGCGGCGCTCGCCGGGCTCAGCGTGGCGTCCGTCCTCGCCGCGCTCGGGAGCCTGGAGCTCGATCGACGGGTGCGGGAGCACGCCGGAGGGTGGCTCGCTGTTCCGGCGCAGCGGTGAACGCGGCGCAAGGGCGCGGCAGTCGGATGCGCACGTCGGTCCACCTGTCCACCCATGCCATGCACCGCGTTCTCGGCATCATCAGTTCCCACACCGTGCGTCCTGAACCTTCGCCTCCGCAGTCCGTGGCCGGGGCGGCCGCCCCACGCGACGTGAGCGACCTGCCGCGTCCGGCGCCGCACCGGGTGTCGTCGTCGGCCCCACGGCAGTCAGGCGACATGCTGATCACATGCCATGGGACACCGCCATCCATGCGTACGAGTCGTACCTGCGCTCGGAGCGCGGCTATTCGGCGAGCACGGTGCGGTCCTACGGCTCGGACTTGCGGGCTCTCGCGGCCTTCGCCGCCGACCAAGGGTGTGCTGCACCGGCGGAACTCGATCTCGCGCTCCTTCGGGACTGGCTCTGGCAGTCGCAGCAGGATGACTTGTCGAAGGCGTCCATCGCGCGCCGCGCCGCGACCGTGCGCGGCTTCACCGCCTGGATGGAACGCACCGGAGGATCGCCGACGGATGCCGGACATCGCCTCCGCGCTCCCAAAGCCGAACGCAGACTCCCGCGGGTGGTGACCAAGGAGCAGGTATCCGGCCTGCTGGATTCGCTCGCGCTCCGGGCCGCGGATGGCGACCCGATCGCCCTGCGCGACGTGGCGATCGTCGAGCTCCTCTACGCGTCGGCGCTTCGAGTCTCGGAGCTCACGGGGATCGACGTCGACGACGTCGACCTTGACCGTCTCACGGTCCGCGTCACGGGAAAGGGATCCAAGGACCGGGTGACACCCTTCGGCGTCCCCGCCCTGAACGCGATCGTGGACTACCTCCGCCAGGCCCGTCCGATGCTTGTCGCCCGACAACCCTCCGCCGAAGACCTGACGACAGACGACACGACTCGTCCCGCAACGACTGCAGAGGGCGTGACGGTTGACGGCACCACGCCCGACGGCACGATCGCGCGCAACACGGCGTCCGCCGGCGCGTCTGCCCGGGGCAAGGCTGCTCGGGGAGGGGCTCGAGGTGGCACGACGTCCGGCGATGGGGTTCCCGGTGGTGCCAAGCGGAGTGACGGTGCGCTGTTCCTCGGCGCACGCGGCGCACGGGTGAATCCGCGCACGGTGTACCGCCTGGTGTCTGCGCTGCTGGAGGAGCTGCCTGGATCCGGACCATCCGGTCCGCACACGCTTCGCCACACGGCGGCGACGCACCTGCTCGACGGCGGTGCGGATCTCCGGGCGGTGCAGGAGCTGCTTGGACACGCGAGCCTCGGCACCACCCAGATCTACACGCACGTCTCGGCGGAACGCCTCAAGGAGAGCTACCAGAGGGCACACCCGCGCGCCTGATCGAGAGCCCTTCTGCGCACGAATGCGGTGACCTCCGCTCGTGATGGGGTGGCGTCCGCGCGCCAGATGAAGGGTGCTTCACATCAGCTCGCATGACACCCACGCGGCTCCGTACCCCGTCGCACGACTCCAACCATCAGCCACGGTCAGAGCAGGTCGCCGGTCAGGGCTGGCCGCTCGTCGACGCCATCACCGGCAGCGTGCGATCCGCGATCAGTGCCGTTCCCTGATCGGCAGTAATACCGCGCGTGGCACCCCGCCGAAGAAACGCAACGGGGACACGTACTGGCCCGCGACGCGCACGCCGAGGTGCACGCAGGACTGTGAGCAGTGGCCTCCGGTCGCGACGACCGCCAGGACCGCCCCACGTGCGACGGATTCGCCTGCGACAAACGCCGTGGTCACCGGCTCGATGCTGATCAGGATGCCGGAACCGGTCGCGATCGTCACGGTAGGACGATCGACGACCACGCCGGAGAAACGCACGGCTCCGCCGGCGGGAGCGCGCACGACCTGTCCCGGATCGGCGGGCAGATCGATACCCCGATGACCGGCTGCGTAACGGGACGCCGGTGCCTCGAATCCCCGTGCCACCGTGTGCGGACCCGGAAAGGGCCACACCCACGTCTCGGCGGACGGTGTAGAAGGGCGGCTGGCTGTCGCATCCGCGGCGGTCGCAGTCGCACCCGTCGCAGTCGCACCCGTCGCATCGTCACCGGTCGCATCTCGACCGCTCGCATCCGCCGGCCGGGGGGTGCCGACGGATGCGAGCGTGAGCGCCGCCGCCGCGAGCACGGCGACCGCTCGGGTAGCGGTGTGGAGTCGCGGCGACGGCATGGGTCGATCCTGGTGCGCTTCGCGATTCGGATCCGCAAGGTCGGCGCGATCTGGGGACCATGCGCCGATCGCGATGCTGGGGAGGGGGAGTGGGAACCGGGGAACGGAGGGAGCGGTAAGCGAATCGCGCGTGTCCGGCAGCTTGTCCCGCGCCGGTGCCGACACCCGGTGTAGCGTTTTAGACAGACTCACGGGGGGTGGGGTGGATGTCCGACACGTCCGATTCAGGAGGTCGTTCCGACGCCGAGAAGCCGGGTGGCTCGCGGTCGGCGATGGGAACGGCGCATCGCGGGAAAGTGCTCGGCGTCACCATTTCGGCGGCGCTGGGAGGTCTGCTCTTCGGGTTCGACACGTCGGTCATCAACGGCGCGGTCGACTCGATCCAGCACACGTTCGAGCTCGGCTCGGCGGCGATCGGTTTCACCGTCGCGATCACGCTGATCGGCTGCGCCGTCGGCGCCTGGTTCGCAGGCCAGCTCGCAGATGCCTGGGGCCGCAAATCCGTCATGGTGCTCGCGGCGATCCTGTTCGTGGTGAGCTCGATCGCCTCCGGACTCGCTTTCGCCGACTGGTTCCTCATGCTCTGGCGATTCATCGGCGGTCTCGCGATCGGCATCGCCTCCGTGATCGCGCCTGCCTACATCGGTGAGATCGCGCCTGCGCGGCTCCGCGGCGGCCTGAGCTCCCTGCAGCAACTCGCGATCACGCTCGGCATCTTCCTCGCGCTGCTGTCGGATGCCGCACTCGCCGGCTCGGAAGGCAACGCGATGCGTCAGCTCTGGTTCGGCCTGCCCGCCTGGCGCTGGATGTTGCTCGTCGGTGTCGTCCCGGCTCTCGTCTACGGCATCCTGTCGTTGTCCATCCCGGAGTCTCCGCAGTACCTCATCCGCAAGGGCAGACGGGACGATGCGAAGGCGGTCGTGCGTGACGTGACGGGCGCGATCGACATCGATCGGCGCATCCACGAGATCGAGGACAGCCTGGAGAGCGAGCGACGCGCCACCTATCGCGACCTTCGCGGCAAGGCGCTTGGCCTGCAGCCCATCCTCTGGATCGGCATCGGCATGGCCGCCTTCCAACAGCTGGTCGGCATCAACGCGATCTTCTACTATTCGACGACGCTCTGGAAATCCGTGGGATTCTCCGCGAGCGACTCGTTCGTCACCTCGGTCATCACGTCGGTGATCAACGTGGTGCTCACGTTCGTCGCGATCCTCTTCGTCGACCGGGTCGGACGCAAGACGCTGCTGCTGTGGGGATCCGCCGGCATGTTCGTCGGTCTGGTGCTCGCCGCGGTCTCGTTCTCTCAGGCGCATGTCTCCGGCTCGACGGTCACGCTGCCCGAGCCGTGGGGCGTCATCGCCCTGATCGGCGCCAATCTGTTCGTCGTCTTCTTCGCCGCCACGTGGGGACCGGTCATGTGGGTCGTGCTGGGCGAGGTGTTCCCGAACAAGATCCGCGGGCTCGGCCTCGGCATCGCCGCGGCGTTCAACTGGGTGTTCAACTTCCTCGTCACGCTGCTCTTCCCGATCCTCAGCCAGGCCGTAGGCCTCGGCTGGGTCTACGCAGGATTCGCGCTCTTCGCGGCGCTCTCGTTCTGGTTCGTGTTCTCCGCGCTGCCCGAGGTCACCGGCCTCGAGCTGGAGGACAAGTCCAAGCTGGAGCGCATCCACCGGGACCGCGCGACCGCCTGAGGTCCCGCGTTCGACCGAGGTCCGTCGGCACGGAGCCGGGCGAGCGGATGACGCTGCCTGCGTCTGAGCGGATGCCCGTGCCTGCGCATTCCCGGCGGCCTCGTACCTGCGCTCAGGGACGGCATCCGTCCTGATATGATTGTCCGGCACCCCGCGCGTCGGGGTGACTACGCGCGCCCGTTCGTCGGCACGGCATCCGCTCATCCGGACGCCGGATCGCAGCACAGACATCCCCGGTTCCCGATCGCCATCGGGGCGGATGCCTGTCGGGCGCCAGGCGCGAAGCCGACCGGCTGTCGCGAAGAAACCGACCAGGCATCCACGGCACATCATGCCCGATGCCCGAGAACAGGAGAACGGCCATGGCCGTCGTCACCATGCGCCAGCTGCTCGACAGCGGCGTGCACTTCGGACACCAGACCCGTCGCTGGAACCCGAAGATGAAGCGCTTCATCCTCACCGAGCGCTCCGGCAGCTACATCATCGATCTGCAGCAGTCGCTCGCATACATCGACAAGACCTACGACTTCGTCAAGGAGACGGTCGCCCACGGTGGCACCATCCTCTTCGTCGGCACCAAGAAGCAGGCCCAGAACGCCATCGCCGAGCAGGCGCAGCGTGTCGGCCAGCCGTACGTCAACCAGCGCTGGCTGGGCGGTCTGCTCACCAACTTCCAGACGGTCTCCAAGCGCCTCGCGCGCATGAAGGAGCTCGAGGAGCTCGACTTCGAGGGCACCACGAGCGGCTTCACCAAGAAGGAACTGCTCATCAAGAAGCGTGAGCTCGACAAGCTGCACAAGTCGCTGGGCGGCATCCGCAACCTGTCGAAGACTCCGAGCGCCATCTGGGTGGTCGACACCAAGAAGGAGCACCTCGCCATCGACGAGGCGAAGAAGCTCGGCATCCCGGTGATCGCCATCCTGGACACCAACTGCGACCCCGACGAGGTGCAGTACCCGATCCCGGGCAACGACGACGCGATCCGCTCCGTCAGCCTGCTCACCCGCATCGTCGCCGACGCCGCGGCCGAGGGCCTCATCCAGCGCCACCAGAAGCCCGAAGAGGGCGAAGAGGGCGCCGAGCCGCTGGCCGAGTGGGAGCGCGAGCTCCTCGAGACGGGCGACGGCGTGCAGTCGGGTGCGGAGACCGCCAAGGTCGCCGACGCCGATCTCGCCGAGGGCAAGGCCGAGGCCGCATCCCTCGTGAACGAGGAAGCGGAGCAGGTCGAGGCGACCGAGTCCGCCGCCGACGCCGAGGGTGCTTCCGCCGAGGCCGAGGCCGTCATCGAGGCGGACGCCGCCGCCGAGGGCGACGCGGCAGAGGCCAAGTAACCACAACTTCGAACCGAGGAGTTCACACCACCATGGCAAACGTCAGCATCGCCGACATCAAGGCGCTGCGGGAGCAGCTCGGCACGGGCATGGTCGACACCAAGAAGGCGCTCGAGGAGGCCGATGGCGACATCGAGAAGGCCACCGAGATCCTGCGCCTGAAGGGTGCGAAGGGCAACGCCAAGCGTGCCGACCGCTCCACCAGCGAGGGCCTTGTGACGGCCCGCGAGCACGGCGGCCGCGCCTACCTGCTCGAGCTCAACTGCGAGACCGACTTCGTGGCGAAGAACGACAAGTTCATCGCCCTGGCCGGCGGCGTCGAGGAGGCCGTGATCGCGGCAGGCGCCACCACGCTGGAGGAAGCGCTCGCGGCCCCGGCCGCGACCAAGACCGTCGCCGACGTCATCAACGACGAGGCAGCGATCCTGGGCGAGAAGGTGGAGCTTCGCCGCTTCGCCAGCCTCGGCGGCGATCACTTCTCGATCTACCTGCACAAGACCTCGAAGGACCTGCCCCCGCAGGTCGGCGTCATCGTCGCCTACTCGGGTGACGATGCGGAGACCGCTCGCAGCATCGCGCAGCACGTCTCGTTCGCGAACCCCGAGTACCTCACGCGCGACGAGGTCCCGGCGGAGTCCGTCGAGAACGAGCGTCGCATCGTCGAGGAGATCTCGCGCAACGAGGGCAAGCCAGAGGCCGCGCTCCCGAAGATCATCGAGGGCCGTCTGAACGCGTACTTCAAGCAGGTCTCCCTGCTCGACCAGGACTACGCGAAGGACAACAAGGTCACCGTCGCGAAGGTGGCAAGCGACGCAGGCCTGACCATCACCGGCTTCGCCCGGTTCAAGGTCGGCGCTTAGCAACACGGATGAGGAGTCCGGACCCCGCGGGTCCGGGCTCCTTTTCTGTGCCCGCGGCTCTGCGAGCGGAAGACCGGTGGATGCCTCGTCGCCGCGCGCACAGGCATCCGCACGCCCGTCTCGGGTGATTCACGGCGAAGGATCGTCGTGAAGGCGGTGATCGGAGAGCCGGTCACCATTACGTTAGATTCCAGACATCTCAGAAGGGACTCTCACATGCCAGCTGCACCGAGACGGAGGGTCCTTCTCAAACTGTCAGGAGAGGCGTTCGGGGGCGGTTCCCTTGGCGTCAATCCCGATGTCGTCGGCTCTCTCGCTCGCGAGATCGCCCGTGCCGCCGAGGATGTCGAGGTCGCGGTGGTCGTCGGCGGAGGGAACTTCTTCCGCGGCGCCGAACTCAGCCAGCGTGGCATGGACCGTGGCCGGGCCGACTACATGGGCATGCTCGGCACCGTCATGAACGCCCTGGCGCTCCAGGACTTCCTCGAGCAGGCGGGGGCGGAGACCCGAGTGCAGTCGGCCATCAGCATGACGCAGGTGGCAGAGCCGTACATCCCGCGCCGGGCTGAGCGCCACCTCGAGAAGGGACGCGTCGTCATCTTCGGCGCAGGCGCCGGTCTGCCCTACTTCTCGACCGACACGGTCGCCGTGCAGCGAGCGCTGGAGATCGGCGCGCACACGGTCCTGATGGCCAAGAACGGCGTCGATGGCCTCTACAGCGACGATCCGCGCAAGAACCCCGACGCGGTCAAGCTGGAGCGCATCACGTACCAAGACGCGCTGGTGCGCGACCTGAAGGCCATCGACGCCACGGCGCTCAGCCTCTGCCGGGACAACGCGATGCCGATGCAGATCTTCGGGATCGAGCCGGAGGGAAGCGTGACCGACGCCATCCTCGGCAAGGAGCTCGGCACGATCGTCGGCGGCTGAGACCGCATCGGATGACGCCGCGCAGCGGCGTCATCCTCTCATCCGCACCGCCGGTCCGTACCGGGATGACGTCGGTGCGGCCTCTAAGCTTGACCTGATCCCTCGAACGAAGGAGCGACACGTGATCGCCGACTCATTGGCTGCTGCGACGGAACGCATGACGAAGGCAGTGGAGGTGGCCAAGGACGACTTCTCCACCGTGCGCACCGGGCGAGCCAACCCCCAGCTCTTTCAGCGTCTGCTCGTGGACTACTACGGCACCCCGACGCCGCTCGCCCAGCTCGCCTCATTGCAGAACCCAGAGGCCCGCACGATCGTGATCACGCCGTACGACAAGTCGGCGTTGAAGGACATCGAGAAGGCCATCGTGGCTGCACCGAACCTCGGCGCGACGCCGAACAACGACGGGCAGCTCATCCGGGTGACGATGCCCGAGCTCAATGAGGAGCGTCGCAAGGAATACGTGAAGATCGTGCGCTCCAAGGCGGAGGACGCGCGGGTGTCGATCCGCAACATCCGTCGCAAGAGCAAGGACGAGCTCGATGGGCTGAAGTCCGAGGTCGGCGACGACGAGGTGGCGCGCGCCGAGAAGGAGCTCGAGTCGATCACGAAGAAGCACATCGACCAGGTGGACGAGGCCCTGGTGCGCAAGGAAGCGGAACTTCTCGAGGTCTGACACGCCGATGACGCATCCGCCCGACGCTACTCCCGGTTCGCCGGATGACGGTGCCCCGCGCGGTCGACGATCGTCGCCGTTCGGGCGCCGCGTACGTGACACCCGCGCGGATCTCGAGCGCCAGATGCAGGCGACCAAGGCGCAGCTCGATGCCACGAACGAGAAGATCCAGCAGCGAACGGGCCGCAACCTGATCTTCGCGATCCTGATCGGTCTCATCGGCGGCGGCCTGCTGCTGGTGAGCCTGATCTTCATCAAAGAGCTCTTCATGGTGTTCGCCGCTGCCGTGGCCGGATCGGCCGGCTTCGAGTTCGCGACGGCGCTGCGGATCGCGGGGCTGCGGGTTCCGCGCGTCGCCCTCACCGTGGTGGGCGTGGCGCTCGTGCCCGCCGGATATTACCTGCACGCGCCGGGGCTGTGGCTGGTCGCCCTGGCCGGGATCCTGCTGCTCTGGGTGTGGCGGCTCGTCGAGTTGATCAGTCCGGCGCGGAGAGCGACAGGAGTCGCGCTCCTTCGCGATCTCGTGGCATCCGCTCTCGCCATTCTGTATGTGCCCTTCCTCGCGTGTTTCACCGTGGTGCTGGTCGCTCAACCGAACGGGCAGTGGTGGACGCTCGCGGCTCTCATCCTCGTGGTCGCCGTCGATACGGGTGCCTATGCGGCTGGACTGTCGTTCGGCAAGCATCCGATGGCGCCGACCATCAGCCCGAAGAAGACGTGGGAGGGTTTCGCGGGGGCGGCGATCGTGGCGCTCATCGCCGGCGTGATCCTGGCCCTGTTCATGCTCCACGCACCGTTCTGGTTCGGCCTCGTCTTCGGCGCGCTCCTTCTGCTCACAGCGACCGGGGGAGACCTGGTGGAATCCCTGATCAAACGGGATATCGGCATCAAGGACATGAGCTCGTGGCTGCCGGGCCACGGCGGATTCCTCGACCGGCTGGACTCGATCCTGCCGTCGGTCGCACTGGCCTACGTGCTGTACGTCGTCTTCGAGCCGCTCTTCCGCTGAGAGAACGAGTCGGCTTCCGCCGATGTGCCATCTCTTCGGGAAGCCACCCGGCCGCGGACTCTCCGAGACGGCGCCGGTGACGATGGCGACACGACACGGCCGACGATCGCTGTGTCCTGACACACGGCGAGGCTTTGAGAGAATGCTGCCGTGGCGAATTTTCCTACCGTCAAGCGCGGCAAGCGCGGATACGACCCCGAGGAGGTCGACCGCTTCCTGCGGCTGGCCAGGCGCGCCTACGAGGGTGATCCCGACGTGCCGCTGATGGCGGAGGACATCCGTCGCACCGGCTTCGCCCTGCAGCGCGGCGGCTACCAGCCCGAGGTGGTCGACGGCGCGCTCGAGCGACTGGAGGATGCCTTCGCCTCCCGGGAGCGCGCCCAGGCGCGTCAGAAGCTCGGGGACCGTCAGTGGCTGGATGAAGCCAGAGGCACGGCGCAGGTGATCCTGAACCGCCTCGGGCGGCCGGACGCGCAGAAGTTCCAGCACGCGAACATCTTCACCATCGGATACAACAAGCGCGAGGTCGACCGCTTCGCCAAGCGACTCATCCGCTACTTCCGCGACGGCATGCCGATGTCCGTCGATGAGGTGCGAACAGTGGTCTTCAGGCAGCAGCGCAACGGTTATCGCGAGGCGCAGGTCGATCTGCTGCTGGATGCCGTCGTCGACGTGATGCTCGCCGTCCGTTGAGCCGGAGGGAAAGCGCCGGACAGCGGCACCGACAATTCGTACAGAAGCAGGATTCGGCTTTGGCCATAGGCCCGAACTTCGTTATCGTTGTGTGATCGTGGGCAGGCGAGTACGACACCTAGCAGAGCCTCCGACACCGACCCGAAGCACGGTGCAGGCGTCTGTTCGGCGACCCCGCCGCACGCGTCGCGGTGCTCGTCCGGTTGTTGTCGCCGTGGCCTTCAGCGCAGCGATCGGCTTCTTCTTGGTCAACATCGTGGATCCGTACTCCGGCGCCACCGCGTCGCCTGACTTCGCGTCGGCGCGTTCCCGCTTCCTCGATCAGCCGGTGCAGAAGCTCGCCGTATCGGGAAAGTACGCCCAGAGCGCAGTGACTGCCGACACGTTCGGATCCAAGGCAGCGCCGAAGCAGACCGTCACCACGAGCAGTTCGTCAGGCGGATCCTCGGCGCCGGCCGCCGGCACCCCCGACCCGGGCAGTGCGCAGGCATACGCCCAGGGCGTGCTGGCATCGCAGGGGATGGGCGACGACCAGTTCAACTGTCTCGTCGCGTTGTGGAATCGCGAGTCGCACTGGAACGTGTATGCGTACAACTCGGGCACGGGTGCCTACGGCATCCCGCAGGCGCTGCCGGGCAGCAAGATGGCGTCTGCGGGATCCGACTGGGCGACGAGTTTCGTGACTCAGGTCAACTGGGGTCTCGGCTACGTCGACGGCCGCTACGGGACGCCCTGCGGCGCGTGGTCCCACTCGGAGTCCACCGGCTGGTACTGATCCCGACGGCTCCTGCGGTCACAGGCAGACCCTAGGCTGGTCGGATGGAGTACGCGCTGCTCATCATCGTGGGCATTCTCGTGCTCGTCGCGACGGCGGCCTTCTCGAAACGGCTGGGAGTGGCGACGCCGATCCTGCTGGTCGTCATCGGCATCGGATACTCGTTCATCCCCGGGGCCCCGCACCTCGAGCTGAGCCCGGAGATCGTCCTCGACATTCTGCTGCCGCTCCTGCTGTACGCCGCGGCCGTGCAGGTACCTCTGGTGGACTTCCGGCGCAATCTGGGTGGCATCACAATGCTGTCCGTCGTGCTGGTGGTCGTCTCCGCCGTCGTGGTCGGCTTCATCCTCTTCACGCTCCTGCCGCAGCTGAACCTCGCTGCAGCGATCGCGCTGGGCGCGGTCGTGAGCCCGACCGACGCGGTCGCGGCGACCGCCGTGGCCAAACGCCTCGGGCTGCCGGCGCGTGACATCACGCTCCTGGAGGGCGAGAGCCTCGTCAACGACGCGACCGCGCTGGTGCTGCTCAAGTCCGCGATCGCGGCGACCGCGGCATCCGTCAGCCTCTGGAGCGTCGCAGGCGACTTCGCCCGCTCCGTCGTCGTGGCAGTCGTCGTGGGCCTGGTCGTGGGGTTCGTGACGGTGTGGGTGCGCTCGAAGTTCTCCGAGCCGGTGCTCGACACGGTGGTGTCGTTCGTGGTGCCGTTCCTCGCGTTCATCCCCGCAGAGGCACTCGGAGCCTCCGGCGCGTTGTCTGTGGTGGTTGCCGGGCTCTACTCGGGACATCAGGGCGCGAGGAGGTTCACGGCGAGGGCCCGGATCAGTGAGCAGCTGAACTGGCGCGTGATCGCGTTCGTCATCGAGAACGGCGTGTTCCTGATCATGGGCGGGCAACTCATGGGTCTCGTGAGCGAGGCGGTCGAGCATCCCGAGATCGGGCTGGCAGAAACCCTCGCCCTCGGCCTGCTCGTGATGGTGCTCCTGCTGTTCGTGCGTGGTGTCATCGTGACGCCTGTCTTGTTGCGCATCCGTCGCGCGGCGCGGAGGGCGGACGACAGTCGCGAGTACCTGTCAGCGGTGCGCGATCGGGTGCGCGAGCTCACCAGACGGCATCACGACCAGCGCGTCAAGGAGCGGATGCGTCGCACCGAGCACAACATCGCCCGTCGCGACGCCGACCTGGTGGACCTGCAGAAGAACCAGGTCGGATGGCGCGACGGCGTCGTGCTCACGTGGGCGGGGATGCGCGGAGTGGTCACACTTGCCGCGGCCCAGTCGTTGCCGTCCGACACCCCTTATCGTCCGCAGCTGATCCTCATCGCGTTCGTCGTGGCGATCCTCTCTCTCGTGCTGCAGGGCGGGACACTGCCCTGGATCATCCGGCTCACCGGTGTGCGAGGAACCGACGCGGCAGCGGACGCCAGGGAGCTCGCCTCTCTGCTCGACGAGCTGGCCGAGTCGGCCGACGAGGCACTGGAGGATCCGAAGCTCGAACTGGCGAACGGGGCAGATCCGGATCCCGAGGTCATCGAACGCCTGCGCAAGGACATCGAGGTGATGGCGGAGTCGACGTGGGAGCGGGCAGCATTGCACGAGGGCAAGGCCGCGACCGGTCCGCACGCCCAGTACGGCATGCTCCTGCAACTCGCCCTGGACGCCGAGCGAGCTGCGCTTCTGGAAGCCAGGTCGAAGGGAGCGTATTCGTCGCGGGTACTGAATCGCGCTCAGAGCCTGCTCGACCAGGAGGAAGCGCGGCTCGAACGCCGTGCGGACACCTAAGTGACGGCATCCGCGGCGTCTGCGTGAGCCTTCGCCCGTTCATAGAATGGACGGATGCCGCGCAACAACCGACCTCGAGGGCGCGGAAGAGCAGCGGACGAGGAACCGGACGATCTGAGCCGTATGCTCACGGGCTGGCGCCGCACCGAGACGCGCCGGGGCCGCGAATGGAACGTGCAGCCCGTGTCGGCGGCATCCGCGATCAAGAGCTACACGTGTCCCGGTTGCGGGGGAGTGGTGGCTCCCGGAGTGGCGCACGTCGTGGTGTGGCGAGCGGATGGCGTGCTCGGGGACGCGGCGGATCTCGGGGCGCGCAGACACTGGCACACAACGTGCTGGCGGGTAGCCTGACGACGACGAGCCCTGATTCGTGGACGAGTCCTGGGGCCGATACGATCCAGGACGCGCAGGTGACTCGTGAGGCTCAGAGCTCGTTCTGACGCGGGATCACGACCTGCTTGATGATGAGCAGGATCGAGGCCGCGACCGGGATGGCGATCAGCGCGCCGAGGAGGCCGAGGAGCGAGCCGCCTGCGAGGGCCGCTATCACGACGACCGCGCCCGGAACCGACACCGCCCGGTTCATGATGCGGGGGCTCAGCACATATGCCTCTACCTGCATATAGATGATGTAGTAGATGGCTGCCACGAGTGCCGTGAGTGGTGAGGCGAGCAGAAGCGAGAGCAGGACGATCACGATTGACCCGGAGAGCGTGCCCACCAACGGGATCAGCGAGAACACGAACGCGATCACGGCGAGCAGGATCGGGAACGGTGCCCCGATGATCGTGAGGAAGATCGCGCTGAGAATCCCGTTGACGAGGGCGAGCGCGACCTGGCCCATGACGTACTTGCCGACGGAGTCCGTGACCTGCTCGGCGATATCGGCGAAGCGTGCGCGCTTGCTCGCCGGAACCAGCTCATAGGCCGAGCGCTTGACGTTCGGCAACGACGCCGTGAAGTAGATGGTGAGGATGAGCACGATCAGCACCCCGAAGAATCCGGACACGATGCCCAGGCCGACGGAGAGGAGACCGGCGCCGATGTCACCGGCGGAGTGCTGGATGTACGTCCAGACGTCTTGGAGCGTCTTGTCGAAGTCGATCGCCGGGAACTGCTTCTGCAGCCCCGCGTACCAATCCTGGTAGGTGCCGTTCTGCACGAACTCGGAGATCTTCGCCACCAGGCTCGACGCCTGCTTGACGATGATCGGGATGATCGCCCAGAGCAACAGCGCGAGGAGCGCCAGGAGCACGACCAGCACGATCAGGATGGCCGCCCAGCGCGGCAGCTTGCGACGCTCCAGGAACCCGATGATGGGCTCGAGGCCGAGTGCCAGGAAGAGGGCGGCACCGATGTAGGTGAGGATCGTCGACAGCGAGACGATCGAGGTGAGGATGAGGATGCCGAGGCCGACGCCGAGGGTGCCGATCAATCCGACGCGGAACGCGTTCTGGATCTTCACGTTTGGCCCCCTCGGCGTCGTGGCGATCAGGCGATTTCGGCGGAAACCTCTTCGGCCTGCTTCAGAACACCGCGCAGGCTCTCGAAGTAGCCGGCGACGGTTTCGCGCTCGATCCTAATCTGCGACAGGCGCTCTTCGGCGTCCGCCACGAGCTTGCGCGTGCGATCGTCGGCCTCGTCGATGATCGCACTGGCACGCTCCTCAGCGGCACGGACGATGTCGCGCGCGGAGACCTCGGCCTCCTTGCGGGCCGCCTTGACCTCCTGGCGCATCTCCTTCTCGATGGCTTCGCCCTCTGCGCGGACCTCGTTGGTACGACGGGTGACCTCGGTGAGTTCGGCGTTGGCGTCGTCCAGGTATTTCTGGGTCTGGGCGACGGCCTGCTGGTGACGAGCGAGGTGCTCCTTCTCGGACTCGTCGCGACGCGCCTTGAGCTCGACCTCGAGCTCCATGCGGGCGCGCTCCGCCTCGTGCGTGAGGCGTTCCGACTCCGATGCCACCTGCGAGCGGATGCCGGCCAGCTCCTCGTCGAGCTCCTTGCGAGCCTTCTCTGCCGCGCGTTGGAACGCCTTGCGCTCCTTCTCGGCCTCGGCCTCGGCGTCGGCCTTGCGCTGCTCGAGGTCGCGAGCCAGCGCAGTGCGGGCCTGCTCGATCTCGTTCGCCAGGTCGACGCGCGCCTGCTGCGTGTCGGCGGCGAGGTCGCGCTTGGTCTGCGCGATCTCCGCCTCGACGGCCGTGCGGTGGTCGGCCAGTTGCGCCTCGACCTCGGTGCGGCGGGAGTCCAGCTCGCGGGTGAGGGCTGCGCGGGTCTCCTCGACCTCGCGGTTCAGGCCCTCGGCGTCCGCACGGGCCTGCGCAGCCTCGTTGGCTGCAGCGGCCTTGAGCTCTGCCGCCTCGTGCTCGGCCTGTGCCTGGACGGCGGCGGCCTCGCGCTTCGCGGTGGCACGCAGCTCGGCGACCTCGGTCGCGACGGAGCTGCGCACGGCGGCGGCGATGCGCTCCGCCTCCTGGTTGGAGGTGTCGGCCTTCGCCTTGGCTTCGTTGACCAGCTCGTTCGCCTCGATGGCAGCGTCCTGCAGCGTGGTGTCCGCCTGAGCATGGGCCTCGTTGAGGATGCGCTGGGCCTGCTCCTCGGCGGTGCGGCGAGTCTTCTCGACCTCGGCCGCGACGCTGGCACGGAGCTTCTCCGCGTCGATGTCGGCCTGGGCGATCATCCGCGTCGACTGCTCTTCTGCGACGCGCAGGGTGTTCTCGAGCTTGGTGCCGAGGCCGGAGAACGTCGGGCTTCCGACCTCCTCGATCTCGGCGTTGAGCTCTTCGATGCGGGCGCTCAGACGCTTGATCTCTTTGCCGGCGTCGGCGCTCTGGCCGTTCGCCTGGATCAGTTCGCGACGAAGGTCCTGGAGGGCCTTGTCGACCTCGTCTTTGTCATATCCGCGGAAGACTTGAGTGAACTCTGTCTCTTCGGGGGCCACGGGCTTCTTCTCTCCGGGTGGTAGCTGGGGTTGGCTGGTATGCGCGCGGAACTGTCCGGAGCGGGGGCTGGGCAGGCAGCGCAGAAACGGCGCGTCGGCGCGTCGGATCCATTCGAGTGTAGTCGGGCACCGAGCCCTGTTGGGGGATACCTGACGCGGAGCCGACGCGCGATTCCGCGGAGGAGGGACGCGCCATCCCTGCTCCGCCGACGCCGACTTCTCGTCCGGGTCCCTGGGAGGCGCCTCCCAGGGCTATTTCGGTATCGTTGGGTGCCTGCCGACCGTCGCCGTGCGCGCCGGTCGTCACCCGATCACCTGATTTCTCGGGCGCGAAGACGCCCGTCACGTCGTGCACGACCGCACGAGACCTGTGCGACGTGACAGCGAAGGAGAGTTCGTGCGATTTCTGATCGCCATCCTGGCGTTCATCGCCGCGGCCGTGGCCATCGGCCTGGGCATCGCCCAGCGGACCGTCTGGATCCCCCCGGCGAACATCGTGACCGCCACCGTCGTCAAGGGCGGTGCGCCGTTCACCGTGATCGACGGATCCGTGCTGCGCGCCAGGAGCGGCCAGCAGACGCTGACCGTCTCCGGAAGTGCGAAGCCGTTCGTCGCGTACGGACGCACGGCCGACGTGCTCGCCTGGATCGGAGACGAGAAGTACGCCAAGGTCTCGTACAACGCCTCGACCAACCAGTTGTCGTCCAAGGTCGTCACGCCCAAGGCAGACAAGGACTCGAACGACGGATCGTCGTCGACCGCCACCGCCACCCCAACTCCGACTCCGACCGACAGCGGTGCCACCGACGGCAGCTCGACCGGCTCAGGAACCTCCGACTCGACGCAGAAGGGTCCGAATCCTGCCGGATCCGACCTGTGGCTCGAAGAGTTCTCCGGGGACTCCGCAGCGATCACGAAGATGAACGTGCCGAGCACCGTGAGCGTGATCATCGCCAGCGACGGCACCAAGGCCGCGCCCGACCGCATCAGCCTGAACTGGCCGCTCGACAGCCGCACGCCGTGGGCGGGTCCGCTCATCGTCGGCGGGCTCGTGCTGGCCGCGTTCGGCATCCTGATGTACATCCTGGCGATCCGGCACCTGCGCCGATCCCGCGGACCGCGTCGAGGCGGTGGCAAGCCGCCGAAGCTGCCGCGGGGCTCCAAGCCGCCGAAACCCGGCAACTACAAGCCGACCCAGGAAGTGGAGACGCCCGTGCGCGGCAGGCGTTCGATCGGGCGAGCATCCGTCGCGGTGCCCGTCGTGCTGGTCGGCACGCTCGTGCTCGCCGGTTGCTCCTCCGACTACTGGCCACAGTTCGGTGGCGACACGACGGCCACCCCGACGTCGACTCCCATCGCCACGGATCTGCCTGGCCAAGGCAAGGACACTCCGCCACCGGCGGTCACGGCTCCGCAGCTCGACAACATCGTGAACGCGATCGCGAAGACCGCGAACAAGGCGGACGGGTCGCTGGATGCGACGCTCGCCGCTACGCGCTTCAGCGGCCCAGCCCTTGACGCACGCACGGGCGACTACGCCCTGCGCGCCAAGAAATCGGATGCCCCCGCCCAGCAGGCGATCCCGAGCGACTCGGTCTCGCTCGCCCTGCCGCAGGCGACGGACACCTGGCCGCGCGTCGTGAGCGCTGTGGTGCACGATCCGAAGAACTCGAAGGCCGCGCCGCTGGATCTGGTGCTCGTGCAGAAGTCGCCGCGCGACAACTACACCGTCGAGTACTCGATCGCTCTGGAAGCCGACGCCAAGGTGCCCGACCTGCCTCCGGCGAACATCGGAACGTCCATCGTGCCGCCGGACTCGAAGCTCCTCCTCGTTTCGCCGAGCAAGCTCGCTGACGAGTACGGCGACGTGCTCCAGAGCGGCGAGAAGAGCAAGTACTACGCCCAGTTTGATACGAAGTCGGACAAGCTCGCTCCGCAGGTGGGCGCCGCTTACAAGGCGGAGCGGATTGCAGCTCTGCCCAAGACGGGGTCACTCACCTTCGACCATCAGTCGGGCGACGACCCCGTGGCGATGGCCACCAACAGCTCGGGTGCCATCGTCGCAACCAGCCTCAACGAGGTCTCAACTGTGAAACCGGTCGAGGCGGGCGCGACCGTCTCGACGGGCAATCCCAATGCGCAGGCACTCACTGGGGTGACCGACAGTACAAAAGGCATTCAGACCACGTACGGCTACCAGCTACTGTTTTATGTGCCGCCGGCCGGCTCGAAGGACAAGATCGTGATGCTCGGCTTCACGCAGGCACTGCTCGGTGCGAAGGAACTCGGATGACCAACACTCCTGATGCCGCGTCGCTTCGCGGCGCCGTCGACCTCTCAGCTCTGGCGAACCGCCAGGCGGCACAGCAGCCGGCCGGAGACGCCGCCGCAGGGACACAGGCGCTGCCCGGCCTGATCTACGACGGCACGGACGAGAACTTCAACCAGTTCATCGAGCTGTCGAACACGGTCCCCGTGATCGTGGACCTCTGGGCCGAGTGGTGCGGTCCCTGCAAGCAGCTCTCGCCTGCACTGGAGCGCGTCGTCACCGACTACGCCGGCAGGTTCGTGCTCGTCAAAGTCGATGTGGACGCCAATCCGCAGCTCAGCCAGGCGTTCCAGGCGCAGTCCATCCCCACGGTCGTCGCCCTCATCGGCGGACGCCCGGCTCCGCTCTTCGTGGGGGCGATCCCCGAGCAGCAGGTGCGCGAGGTGTTCGAGCAGGTGCTGCAGATCGCCGAGCAGAACGGTGTGACCGGCAGCGTCGCGGTGGATCCGTCGGCGGGCGCCGACGAGGAGACGCCTGAGGCCGAACCGGAGCCCGAACCGCTCCCGCCGCACCATCAGGAGGCGTACGACGCCATCGAGCAGGGGGACTACGACACGGCGATCGCCGAATATCGTCTCGCGATCGCGCAGAATCCGAACGACGACCTCGCCGTCGCCGGACTCGCCCAGGTGGGTCTGCTGCAGCGGCTGTCGAACGCGGATGCGGCGCAGGCTCGCGAGGCGGCGGCATCCGCGCCGTCCGATGTGAACGCTGCGCTCGACGTCGCGGACCTCGACCTCTCCGGCGGACACGTCGACGACGCGTTCGGCCGGCTGCTCGACGCCTTCGCATCCGCCGACGCCGAGGGCCGCGACGCGATCCGCACCCGCTTGATCGACTACTTCGAGATCGTCGGCGTGACGGATCCGCGAGTCATCAAGGCGCGCGGTCGCCTGGCGTCGCTGCTGTACTGAGCCTTCGGGCCACCACCCTGCTCGATACCGCTGGTTGAGCTTGGGCCCCCGGCCGCCGGTTCCGGCGCGTCGCGCAGCGACGTGACGGCCGTGCGCGCTGGGGGAGCGAAACCAGCTCCAGGTGAGGGCTGGTTTCGACGGGCTCTACCAGCGGTGGGGGTGCTGGTTTCGACAGGCGGCACGGTCAGCGCTTGGGGCGCAGCCAGAGCGTGCCGAGCGGCGGGAGCGTGAGGACGGCCGAGGCGGGGAGACCGCCCAACGGGGCATCCGTGGCGGTCACGGTGCCGAGGTTTCCGACGCCTGAGCCGCCGTAGTCGGCTGCGTCCGTGTTGAGGAGTTCCTCCCACTCGCCCGCGAACGGCATCGGCAGGGGGTATCCGTCGTGCGGGATGCCGGCGAAGTTCGTCACGCACACCAGCGGGTCTCCGCCGCCGACCCGGGCGAACGCGACGACGTTCGCGTGAGCGTCTCCGCCCTCGAGCCACTGGAATCCGCGCGGGTCGTTGTCGTAGCGCCACAGGGCGGGCTCCTCGCGGTACACCGCGTTCAGGCGGGCGACGAGATCCCAGAGACCGCGGTGCGCCGGCTGGTCGAGGATCCACCAGTCCAGGCCGCGCTCTTCGCTCCACTCGGACGGCTGCCCGAACTCCTGGCCCATGAAGAGCAGCTGCTTGCCGGGATGTGCCCACATGAACGCGAGATAGGCGCGCACGTTCGCCAGCTGTTGCCAGTGGTCACCTGGCATCTTCGTCAGCAGGGAGCCCTTGCCGTGCACGACCTCGTCGTGGCTGATCGGCAGAAGGAAGTGCTCGCTGAACGCGTAGACGAACGAGAAGGTGATCTCGCCGTGGTGGTACGAGCGGTACATCGGATCCTCGTGCATGTACTGCAGCGAGTCGTGCATCCAGCCCATGTTCCATTTCAGGCCGAAGCCGAGGCCGCCCGCGCTGGTCGGTGCCGTGACCCCTGGGTATGCCGTCGACTCTTCGGCGATCATCACGACGCCCGGGTTGCGCTTGTAGGCGGTGGCCGTTGCTTCCTGCAGAAAGTCGATCGCCTCGAGGTTCTCCCGTCCGCCGTGGATGTTCGGCACCCACTCGCCCTCGTTGCGCGAGTAGTCGAGATACAGCATGGAGGCGACGGCGTCCACGCGCAGGCCGTCGACGTGGAACTCCTCGAGCCAGTACAGCGCGTTGGCGACCAGGAAGTTGCGCACCTCGGAGCGACCGAAGTCGAAGACGTACGTGCCCCAGTCCTTCTGCTCGCCGCGGCGGGGATCCGGATGCTCGTACAGCGCCTCGCCGTCGAACCGGGCGAGCGCCCAGTCGTCCTTCGGGAAGTGGCCGGGCACCCAGTCCATCAGCACCCCGATGCCGACCTGGTGCAGGCGGTCGATGAGGTACCGCAGGTCGTCAGGGTGGCCGAACCGGCTCGTCGCGGCGTAGTAGCCGGTGACCTGGTAGCCCCACGATCCGCCGAACGGATGCTCCGCCAGCGGCAGGAACTCCACGTGGGTGTATCCGAGCGGGAGCAGGTACTCGATGAGGGCGTCCGCCGCCTCGCGATATCCGAGTCCTGGCCGCCACGATCCGAGGTGCAGCTCGTACACGCTCATCGGGCCGGTGTGCGGGTCCGAGGATGCGCGGGTGCGCATCCATCCGTCGTCGCCCCACTCGTGGGAGGACGTGCCGACAACGGACCCGGTGGCCGGAGGCACCTCGGTGAAGCGTGCCATCGGATCCGCCTTCATGCGCCATGCGCCGTCCTTGCCGCGCAGCTCGAACTTGTAGACGGCTCCGAGTGCGACCTCGGGCAGGAACAGCTCCCACACGCCGCTCGCACCCATCGAGCGCATGGCGGCGCCGACGCCGTTCCAGTCGTTGAACTCGCCCACCACCCGCACCGCCGTCGCGTTCGGCGCCCAGACGGCGAACGCCGTGCCCACGACACCGTCGTGCTCACGGTGGTGTGCCCCGAGGGCGTCCCAGAGCCGTTCGTGCCGGCCCTCGCGGATGAGGTGGAGGTCGAGCTCGCCGATCGTCGGCGTGAAGCGGTAGGGGTCGTCGGCGGTCCAGACGGATCCGTCGTCGTAGCGGGCCTCGAGCAGATACTGGCCGGGCCCCAGCACGCTGATGCCCTGCCAGACGCCGTCGGCGATGTGGCCGAGGGCGACGCGCGCTCCGGTGGACAGCACGGCGGTGACGGCGCTCGCGAGCGGACGCAGTGCTCGGATGACCGTGACCCGGTCCGCGACGCCTGGTGCGGCGACGAGGTGCTGGCCGAGCACGGAGTGCGGGTCGTGGTGGCGACCCTCCGCGACGGCGGTGAGGACGGATCCGTCGAGCTCGATCGATCCGATCGCGGCCGTGCCGTCGGGGTGGGCCGCGCCCGTCTGAGGCGACTCGGTCCGATCGGAAAGCGCCCGGTCGCGGACGGGAGAACGAGGGACATCGGTGTTCTGGGACATCAGACCGCCTTCACGCTGAGGATGTGGACCGGCTCGTGGAAGGCATCCAGCCGCACGTAGTTCACGGCGCCCCACGTCCACGTCTCGCCCGTGACGGCATCCGACACCGTGAACGTGGCGCCGGGGGGGATGCCGATGGCCGCGAGGTCGAGGTGCACGAGCGTCTCGCGCACCGAGTGCGGGTCGACGTTCGCCACCACGATGACAGTGTCGGCACGACGGGTGCCGGTGAACTCGGCGGCGAGATGCTTGGAGAACACGAGGACGGAGTCGTCTTCGCTGGAGTGCACGTGCAGGTTGCGCAACTGGCGCAACGCCGGATGCTCACGCCTCACCCTGTTCAGCATCGTGAGGTAGGGAGCCAGCGATTCGCCGCGCGTCTCGGCGCCCGCGTAGTCGCGGGGCCGGTACTCGTACTTCTCATTGTCGAGGTACTCCTCGGCACCGCTCCTGGCGACGGACTCGAACAGCTCGAATCCGGAATACACGCCCCAGAGCGGAGCGCCCGTGGCCGCGATCGCGGCTCGGATCTTGAACGCCGGATGCCCGCCGAACTGCAGGTACTCGGTGAGGATGTCCGGAGTGTTGACGAACAGGTTGGGCCGCAGGAACGCGTCGGTCTCGTGCGCGACCGAATCGAGGAACTCCTCGAGCTCCTCCTTCGTGTTGCGCCACGTGAAGTAGGAGTACGACTGCTGGAATCCGGCCTTGGCGAGCGTCTGCATCACGGCCGGCCTGGTGAACGCCTCGGCGAGGAACACGACCTCCGGATGCCGCTGCCGAACCGTGTGGATGAGCCACTCCCAGAAATCGAGCGGCTTCGTGTGCGGGTTGTCGACCCGGAACGTGGTGATGCCTGCGGCGATCCACAACTCGATGAGGCGCAGCGCTTCGGCGTGGATGCCCTCCGGATCGTTGTCGAAGTTGACCGGGTAGATGTCCTGGTACTTCTTGGGCGGGTTCTCGGCGTAGGCGATCGAGCCGTCGGGCAGCGTCGTGAACCACTCCGGATGCTCCTTCACCCAGGGATGGTCAGGGGAGGCCTGCAGCGCGAAGTCCATCGCGACTTCGAGACCCAGCTGATTCGCCGTGCGGACGAAGCGCGTGAACTCCCCGCGATCGCCGAGTTCCGGATGCAGGGCGTCGTGTCCGCCCGCCGCGCCGCCGATCGCCCACGGGGATCCCGGATCGCCCGGCTCGGGCGTGAGGGTGTTGTTGCGCCCCTTGCGGTACGCCTCGCCGATCGGATGCACCGGCGGAAGGTACACGACGTCGAACCCCATCTGCGCGACGGGGGGCAGACGCTTCGCGGCCGACCGGAACGTGCCGGACTTCCACGTGCCGTCTGCGAGTCGCCTGGCGCCCTCCGAGCGTGGGAAGAATTCGTACCACGAGGCGACGCCGGCGCGCGTCCGCTCAACCTCCAGCAGGTGGTCGGCGCTGCGGGTGACGAGCGAGGCGATGGGACGCGCGGCGAGGATGCCCGTCACGCGTTCGGCGGTCGCGGCGGCGAGCCGGGCTGCGGGGTCGGCATCCGTCTCCGTGATGGTCTTCAGCAGGTCGCGCAGCACCTGCCGGTCGGACGGGGGACGGCGGGATCGCTGCGCACGCTCCAGCAGCTCGGCGCCTTCGGCGAAGACGAGCTCGACGTCCTGTCCGATGGGCACCTTGACCTCGGCGGCATGCAGCCAGGTGGCCCAGTCGTCGGCCCAGGCGGCGATCCGGAACGTCCACATGCCCGGCCCGTCGAGTCGTGCGAGTGCGTGCCAGCGATCGAGGCCCGGCGTGCCGGGCCTCATTCGACGAACGACCGTCGCGCCCGACGGCGCCTGGAGTTCCAGATCCACACCGATGAGGCCGTGGCCCTCCCGGAACGCCACCGCGGAGAACGGAACGACCTCCCCGTCGAACGCCTTCGCCGGCCACGCACCGCTCTCGACCACGGGTGTCACGTCGAGGATGGGGATGCGGCCGAGCACCGTCCGATACGACTCGGTGCGGTGCCCGGAGTCGGCCGGTGCGGCGGCGTGGTTGCCGCGGCGGCGTGGTGATGGAGACGTCGAGGTCGGCACCCTCCGACCGTAGCGCGCGCCGCCCATCCCGCACAGCGACGGACGCATCCGATGGCGAACGCGACGCGAACGGGGTGTGTCCGGCCATTCATGTGCTCGAAACCTCGCGCAGGTAGTGTGGCGCAGGTGAAGGCCATCCGTCGATTCACCGTCCGTGCGGTCATCCCGGAGTCCCTGCAGGCGCTCGACGAGCTCTCCTCGAACCTGCGCTGGTCGTGGCACGAACCGACAAGGGATCTGTTCCGGCACATCTCCGAGAGTCTGTGGCGCAGCACGAACCAGGATCCGATCGCCCTGCTGGGCGCCGTCAGCCCCGAGCGGCTCGCCGAGCTCGCGGATGACGAGGGTTTCGTCGGCTGGGCGAACGGCCTGCGCGACGACCTGCGCCGCTACGTCGAGGAGCCGCGCTGGTATCAGACGCTCGAAGAGGCACCGCAGGCGATCGCGTATTTCTCGCCCGAGTTCGGGATCGCCGCCGCGCTTCCGCAGTACTCGGGTGGCCTGGGGATCCTCGCCGGCGACCACCTCAAGAGCGCATCGGATCTGGGTCTGCCGCTGACCGGCGTCGGGCTGTTCTACCGCTCGGGATACTTCGCCCAGTCGCTCACGTCCGACGGCTGGCAGCAGGAGAGCTATCCCGTCTTCGATCCGGACGGGATGCCGCTGTCCGTCCTGAGACACCCTGATGGGACCGCCGCACTGGTCGCGCTCGCGATGCCGGACGGACGCACGCTGAGTGCTCGCGTCTGGACCACCATGGTCGGCCGCGTGCGACTGCTCCTGCTGGACACGAACATCCCGGACAACGACGAGGATCTGCGCGGCGTCACCGATCGCCTCTACGGCGGCGGGGGAGAGCATCGCCTGTTGCAGGAGCTGTTGCTCGGCATCGGCGGCGTTCGAGCGCTTCGGCTCACCGGATCGCTCCTCGGCGGACCGGCGCCGACCGTGTTCCACACGAACGAGGGGCATGCCGGATTCCAGGGACTCGAGCGCATCGCGGAGCTGATCAGCGATGGATTGACGTACCAGCAGGCACTGGAGGCGGTGCGCGCCGGAACGGTGTTCACCACGCACACGCCGGTGGCTGCCGGGATCGACCGGTTCGAGGCATCCCTCGTCGAGCGCTATTTCGAGCAGCGCGAGCTCGTGCCGGGCGTCGGCATCGAAGACGTCATGCAGCTCGGTGCCGAGGACTACGAGGGCGGCACGCCGGGTGTGTTCAACATGGCGGTGATGGGGCTTCGCCTCGCGCAGAGGGCGAACGGCGTCTCGAAGCTGCACGGAAACGTGTCAAGACACATCTTCGCCGGCCTGTGGCCGGGCTTCGATTTCGACGATGTGCCGATCGGTTCGGTGACCAACGGCGTGCACGCACCGACGTGGACGGATCCGCTCCTGCTCGAACTCGCGCGGAACACGCTCGGCACCTCGGACACGACCCATGCCGACTGGCTGTCGCTGTCGCTGTCCGACGCCGAGCTCTGGCAGGTACGCCACCGCATGAGGGAGAACCTGGTCGAGGATGCCCGTGCTCGCGTAGCCGCGGCCTGGCACCGCCGCAGCCCGACCGCGATCACGCCGCAGTGGCTGTCATCCGTGCTCGATCCCGATGCGCTGACCATCGGATTCGCGCGACGCGTGGCGACGTACAAGCGGCTCACGCTCATGCTGCACGACAAGGAACGACTGAAGCGGATCCTGAACGATCCGGATCGGCCGGTGCAGCTGGTCATCGCCGGCAAGGCGCATCCGGCAGACGACGGAGGCAAACGGCTCATCCAGGAGCTCGTGGAGTTCGCGGCGCAGCCCGACGTGCGCGCCCGGCTGGTGTTCCTGCCCGACTACGACATCACGATGGCGCAGACGTTGTATCCCGGATGCGACATCTGGCTGAACAACCCGTTGCGCCCGCTGGAGGCCTGCGGCACCAGCGGGATGAAGGCCGCGCTGAACGGATCGCTCAACCTCTCGATCCTCGACGGCTGGTGGGCCGAGTACTTCGACGGCGAGAACGGCTGGGCGATCCCGTCAGCGAACGCCGCCGGCGACGCGGGAGAGCGCGACGCGCTGGAAGCGAACGCGCTCTACGACCTCATCGAGCACCAGGTCGCACCTCGGTTCTACGACCGCGACGAAAACGGCGTTCCCGGACGGTGGCTCGAGCAGGTGCGGCACAGCCTGAAGACACTGTCGCCAGAGCTGAGCGCCGACCGGATGGTGCGTCAGTACGTCGAGGATCTCTACGTTCCAGCCTGCCGCGAATCCGCAGCACTCACCGCGAACCGCTTCTCCGGTGCGAAGGAGTTCGCGGCGTGGAAGGCGCGAGTGAAGGCGGCCTGGGCGGATGTCGCGGTCGTGCACGTGGAATCCGGCGGCATGGATGCCGTTCCCCAGGTGGGCGACCAGCTGCGGTTGCGCGCCCACGTGGCACTCGGCGGACTGGCGGCATCCGACGTCACCGTCGAGGTGGTCTACGGGCACACGGGAGCGGACGACGAGCTCGTGACGCCACAGCGCGCGCGGCTGGAGCCGCGGGATGGCGGATCCGGAGGCACAGCGGCGTTCGAGGGGATCGTGCCGCTCGACCGGTCCGGCGCGTTCGGTTACACGGTGCGCGTCGTGCCGAGCAACCCTGCGATGGCGAGTCCGGCCGAGCTGGGGCTCGTCGCGTCGGCGCACTGAGGAGCGTCAGCGTCCGATCGAGGCGAGCGTTCCGTCTGTGGCGCGGAGCAGGTCGTCCGGAGCGAGCTCGATGTCGAAGCCGCGGCGCCCTCCGGAGACGAAGACGGTCTCGAAGTCGCTCGCCGCGGCATCCAGCACCGTCGTCAGGCGGGTCTTCTGGCCGATCGGCGAGATGCCGCCGATCACGTAGCCGGTCTTGCGCTGGGCCACCGCGGGATCCGCAAGCGCAGCCCGCTTGGCGCCGACGGCTGCGGCCAGGGCCTTCAGGTCGAGCTGCCCGGCGACCGGAACGATGCCGACCACGAGTCTGTGGTCGGCATCTGCCAGCAGCGTCTTGAAGACGCGCGCCGGATCCACTCCGAGCTCGTGTGCCGCCTCCAGCCCGAAGGAGGTGACGCCCGGATCGTGCTCGTAGGCATGCGGAACGAAGGGGATGCCGGCACGCGTGAGCGCGACGGTCGCCGGCGTGCCCGCGGACGGCCTGGCCATCAGTCGTGCGCCCGGAACAGCTTCATCGACGTGGGGCTCATCGGAACCGCGTTGCCGGGGCCGAACTCCGCCGTGCCCTCGGCGACGTTCTCGTCCGCACTGTCCCAGAGCAGCGTGTAGCCCAGGACGCCCTCGTGGGCCGGCAGCGAGACGACGGTCTCGGTCTCCAGACCGTGCACGACGAGCAGGATGCGGTTGAACTCCTCGAACTCCGGAGTCGACGCCGCGAGGTACTGCAGCGTGCGGTTCTGCGGGGAATCCCAGTCGTCGGCCTCCATGGTCTGACCGCCCGCGTCGTACCAGTCCAGCTGGCTCGCGCTCGGGACCGTCTCGCCGAACTTGCCGAAACGCACGGGGCGCAGCGCCGGATTCTCACGACGCAACCGGATCAGCTCCGCCGTCACGGCGGCGAAGTCGCGCTGCCGCTCGTCCCAGTCCCAGCGATACCACGTGAGCTCGTCGTCATGGCAGTACGCGTTGTTGTTGCCGGACTGCGTGCGCCCGTACTCGTCTCCCGCCGTGATCATCGGGATCCCCGCTGACAGCAGCAGGGTCCCCATCAGGTTGCGGGCCGCCTTGCGACGGATCGCCCGGATGGCCTGGTCGTCGGTGTTGCCCTCCACGCCGTGGTTGAAGGAGCGGTTGTCATCCGTGCCGTCGCGGTTGTCCTCGCCGTTGCCGAGATTGTGCTTCTGGTCGTAGCTGACCAGGTCGTGCAGCGTGAATCCGTCGTGGGCCGTGACGAAGTTGACGGATGCCAGCGGGCCGCGCTGGGGGCTGAACAGGTTGGACGACCCCGCGAGACGTGTCGCGAACGAGCCGATACCGGTAGGAGCGGCACCGGAGGTGCGGGCATCCGCAACGTCGCGGAGCCAGAACGAGCGCACGCGGTTCCGGTAACGGTCGTTCCACTCCGACCAGCCATCGGGAAAACCACCGGTCTGCCAGCCGTCGTGGCCGACATCCCACGGTTCCGCGATGAGCTTGACGCCCTCCAGGTACGGGTCGTCGGTGATGGCCACCAGCAGCGAGTGGTCGTTGTCGAACGCGCCGGTCTCGTCACGGCCGAGCGTGGCGGCCAGGTCGAACCGGAAGCCGTCGATCTGCACGTCGTCCGCCCAGTAGCGCAGCGAGTCGAGCACCAGTCGTTCCGCGATGTGGTTGCCGAAATCGAGTGTGTTGCCGACACCCGTGGTGTCGATGTATGAGCCGTCGGGGTTCTGGCGGTAGTACGTGGCGTTGTCGATGCCGCGCAGGCTCGTGGTCGGACCGCCGAGACCGCCCTCGGCCGTGTGGTTGTAGACGACGTCGAGGATCACCTCGAGGCCCGCCTCGTGCAGCAGCCGCACCATGCCCTTGAACTCGCGGAGCACGGCCTCGGCTCCGGACGCCTGCGCCTGCTTCGTCGCATACGGAGCGTGCGGCGTGAAGAAGTTCAGGGTGTTGTAGCCCCAGTAGTTCGAGAGCCCCAGCCGGGTCAACCGGTCCTCGCTGACGAACGCGTGCACCGGCAGCAGTTCGATGCTGGTGACGCCGAGCCTGTGGAAGTGCTCGATGGTGGCCGGATGCGCCATGCCCGCGTACGTGCCGCGCAGCTCGGCGGGGAGGTCTGTGTTGAGTGTGGTGAGGCCCTTGACGTGCGCCTCGTAGATGACGGTGTGATCCCTCGGCACACGCGGCTTGGAGGCGCCGGCCCAGTCGAAGGTTCCATCGATGACGACGGACCGCCATTCCTTCGTGCCCGAGCGGACGAGTCCGCGCGAGTACGGCTCGATGAGCAGCTTGCGCTCATTGAAATGGTGCTCGGGTCCACGGGGGCCCGAGCACTGCACGTTGTACCGCGTGCCAGGTCTCAGGTGCGGTGATTGTGCGGTCCAGACGTCGCCGTCGCCACGTGTCAGCGGAACGCGCTCGGTGAGCCAGTGCTGGTCGGCGTCGTCGAAGAGCAGCAGCTCGATCGCCGTCGCGTTCTTCGAGTAGACCCCGATGGTCGCGCCGTCCGGTCCGGCGTGGACGCCGAGTCGGGAGAGGGGATCCTCGCTGGGCATGCGTCCTACAGTAATTCGTATGCCGGTCTATCTTGACCACGCCGCCACCACCCCCGTTCTGCCCGAGGCGATCGAGGCGTACACGCGCGCGCTGACGCAGGTCGGCAACCCGTCGAGCATCCATTCCGCCGGCCAGAACGCGAAGCGTCTGCTGGAGGATGCCCGCGAGCGCATCGCAGACACCCTCGGCTGCCAGGGCATCGAGCTCGTCCTCACCTCCGGCGGCACGGAGGCGATCAACCTGGCGGTGAAGGGGCTCTTCTGGGCGCGCAGGCAATCGGGAGCCACGCGCATCCTGGTGCCTGAGGGGGAACACCACGCCACGCTGGACACCGTGGAGTGGCTGGAGTCGTACGAGGGCGCCGACGTGGAGTGGATCCCGCTCGATTCCCAGGGGTTCGTCAGGACGGATGCGCTCGAGACCGCGCTGCGGCGGGATCCGGGATCCATCGCACTCCTGACCTTCCTGTGGGCGAACAACGAGGTGGGCACCATCCAGCCGGCCGAGCGGATCATCGGGCTCGCCGCATCCGTCGGCGTTCCCGTGCACATCGACGCCGTCTCCGCCTACGGCCATCTGCCGATCGACTTCGCGGGCATGCGTGCCCGTACCGGATCCAAAGGGTTGTCGGGACTCGTCGCATTGAGTGTGTCCGCGCACAAGATCGGCGGCCCGATCGGCGCCGGCGGTCTCGTGCTCTCACGGGATGCGACGGTCGTGCCGCTCATCCACGGCGGCGGGCAGCAGCGTCAGGTGCGCAGCGGCACGCAGGACGTCGCGGCTGCTGCGGCCTTCGCGACCGCGGCTGCGGCTGCAGAGGCCGCACGCGAGAGCGAAGCGGAGCGCCTCACCGCACTCCGCGATCGGCTCATCGCGGGTGTGCGCGATGCGGTGCCGGGCGCCGTGCTGAGCGGTCCTGAGCCGGTCGCTTCCCGCCCCTCCGTCGGCGCGGACAAGGCGGCAACGGCCGGAGCCGGACGTGCCGGAGCCGAGTCCCGCGAAGCCGAAGAGGTCGAAGCGGAGTCCGTAGAAGGCGGGACAGTGGGAACGGTGTCCGCGGAAGGCGGGACAGCCGGAGCGGATGCTCGCCTCGCGTCCAACGCACACTTCACCTTCCCTGGCTGCGAGGGCGACTCCCTGTTGTTCCTGCTCGACGCCGCGGGCGTCGAGGTGTCCACCGGGTCGGCGTGCCAGGCCGGCATCCCTGAGCCGTCGCATGTGCTGCGGGCCATGGGGCGCAGCGAGGACGACGCGCGCAGCGCCCTTCGCATCACGCTCGGACGCACCTCCACGGATGCCGACGTCGACGCGTTCCTCGCCGCGCTTCCGGACGCGTACGCCCAGGCATCCCGTGCCGGCCTCGCCACCCGCGAGTCCGCGCTCGGCGCCCGCTGACGCGGCGCCGACTCCCGCTCGCCCCGACGCCGTCCGCCTCCCGCCGACGCCGTCCGCATACCCGGAGTTCCTGGCGCCTACGGTCGCTTCCGCCGGACGAAGCGACCGCAAGGGCCAGGAACTCCGGGAGACGGCGAGGCGGGATGGCGGACAGACGTCCAGGGACCGTTTCGTACACTGGAAACCATGCGTGTTCTGGCAGCGATGAGCGGTGGGGTCGATTCCGCGGTGGCGGCGGCGCGCGCGGTGGACGCCGGACACGACGTCGTCGGCGTGCATCTCGCGCTAAGTCGCATGCCCGGAACACTGCGAACGGGCAGCCGCGGATGCTGCACCATCGAGGACTCGATGGACGCGCAGCGCGTGGCCAACATGATCGGCATTCCCTACTACGTGTGGGACTTCTCCGAGCGCTTCAAGCTCGACGTTGTCGACGACTTCATCGCCGAGTACTCGGCGGGTCGCACGCCGAATCCGTGCCTGCGCTGCAACGAGAAGATCAAGTTCGCCGCGCTGCTCGAGAAGGCGCTTGCGCTGGGCTTCGACGCCGTCTGCACGGGGCACTACGCGAGCATCCTGACGGATGCCAACGGCAACCGTGAGCTGCACCGCGCCGCGGCATGGGCGAAGGACCAGTCGTACGTGCTGGGTGTGCTCACCTCCGACCAGCTGGCACATGCGATGTTCCCGCTCGGTGCGACGCCGTCCAAGGCGGAGGTCAGGGCCGAGGCGGCCGAGCGAGGCTTCACCGTCGCGCAGAAGCCCGACTCGCACGACATCTGCTTCATCCCCGACGGAGACACGCGCGGATGGCTGGCCGAGCACGTCGGTACGGCTCCCGGCGAGATCGTGGACCGTTCCGGTGCCGTCGTCGGCAGCCACGAGGGTGCGACGGCGTACACGGTCGGACAACGTCGGGGCCTCGGCATCACGGTGCCGGCTCCTGACGGACGTCCCCGCTTCGTGCTCGAGGTGCGTCCCAAGGAGAACACGGTCGTGGTCGGTCCGAAGGAAGCGCTCGACATCGCGGAGCTGGCCGGATCCCGCCTCACCTGGGCCGGGCTGCCACCGAAGGATGCCGCGACCCCGTTCGCGTGCGAGGTGCAGATCCGCGCGCACGCCGACCCGGTGCCGGCGACGGCGTTCCTGCGTGACGGCGAGCTCGTCATCCGTCCCGAGACGCCGATCAACGGTGTCGCCACCGGTCAGAGCGCGGTCGTGTACGTCGGCACCCGCGTGCTCGGACAGTGCACCATCGACCGGACCGTCAGCGCGGTCCCCGTCGGCGCGTAGCCCGGAGCGTCCGCTCGACCTCCACGCGTCGGGTTGTCGGTGTTCGACGTGCGTTCCTGCTGCGGACCGGCGCGACACGCCGGCCAGCACAGGCTCGGCGGCGGCGTGTCGCCGCTGTGTGCCGCCGGAAGACACGCGGACGCGGTCAGCGCGTCGGGATCCGACGACCGAGACCGGCGGCGAACGCCGTCAGCAGACGGCGTCCCTCGTCCCATTCGCCCAGGCGGCTCGCCCGATTGAGATGTCCGTGAGGTCCGACGGTGATCAGGGGTGCCGACCACCACTCACTCAGCACGGCGAGATGCTCGAGGGAGGAGTACGGGTCGTCTTCGGAGGCGACGATGACGGACGGGATCGCGATCGGTTCGTGCGGCGCGCTGAAACCGGTCGCGGCCGCGGGGAACGCGGGTCCGTTCTCGTCCGGCGGCGCAACGAGGAAGGCACCGGCCGCGCGGCCGCCGCGAGCGATCCAGGATGCCGTGGCGAGGCATCCGAGACTGTGCGCGACCAGGAGGTCGTCGGCGCCCGCGACCCGGTCGATGGCTGCGATCCAGTCCTCTTCATCGGGTTCGGTGAAGGATGCCGGCGCGATCCGCACCGCGGACGGCCCAAGCGATTCCTGCCAGATCGACTGCCAGTGGTCGTGCGGCGAGTCGTCGATGCCGGGCACGATGACGATGCTCATGGATCTCCTTGGGGTGCGGGTGCGTCGCACACAGTCTGACGGATGCCGTCGGCGCCGCGTCCCGCCTCGAAGGACCACCCATCAACCGGAGCCTCAGGGCTCTCCGACGCGTCGGTGGTCCCTTCTAAACTCGACGACGTGACGGACATCCCCGCAGACTTCGATTCCGCCCGCGCCGAGTCGGAGGCGCTCCGCGATCGCATCGAGCGCAATCGCGTCGCGTACTACGAGGGCGGAAGCCTGATCAGCGACGCCGAGTACGACACCGACATCCATCGCCTGGAGGCGATCGAGCGGGAGTTCCCCGAGCTGGCAGGACAGGACAGCCCGACGCAGACGGTCGGCGCGGAGATCGCGTCGGCGGGGTTCCCGCCGCATCAGCACGCGGAGCGCATGCTCAGCCTCGACAACGTGTTCAGCGTCGACGAGCTGCGCGACTGGGCAGCGAAGACGGCGGATGCCGCCGGTCACCCTGTCCGCTGGCTCACGGAGGTCAAGATCGACGGCCTGGCCATCAGCCTGGCGTACCGCGACGGCGTGCTGGAGACCGCCACCACCCGCGGCGACGGCACCGTGGGGGAGAACATCACCGAGAACGTGGACTGGATCCCGTGCATCCCGCGACGCCTCACCGGCACCGGATGGCCGGAGTTCTTCGAGGTGCGCGGCGAGGTGTTCCTGAAGACCGCCGACTTCGAGTTCCTGAACGAGCGGCAGCACCAGCTCCAGGACCGCTACGTCGCCGAGCAGCTGGCGAAGGGCAAGCCGGAAGACGAGATCAAGACCCGCTTCCCCGAATTCGCGAACGCGCGCAACACCGCGGCGGGCAGCCTGCGCCAGCGGCGGGAGAACAAGTCGCCACAGGAGCTCGAACTGATGCGCGAGAGGCAGGGGAGGCTGTCGCTCTACCTCCACACTTTGGGCGCGTGGGCGAACCCGCCGATGACGACGCAGTCGGAGGGATACGACTTGCTGCGGTCCTGGGGCCTTCCCGTCTCACCGCACAACCGCGTGCTCGGCTCCATCGACGAGGTGGCCGCCTACATCGCCGAGATGGGTGAGAAGCGGCACTCGCTCGAGCACGAGATCGACGGCGTCGTCATCAAAGTGGACGACCTGGCCACGCACGACGAGCTCGGCGCCACCAGCCGTGCTCCTCGCTGGGCCATCGCGTACAAGTACCCGCCGGAGGAGGTCTTCACGAAACTGTTGGACATCCTGGTGGGCATCGGCCGCACCGGCCGCGCGACACCGTATGCCGTGATGGAACCGGTGAAGGTGGCGGGTAGCACGGTGCGGCAGGCCACCCTGCACAACCAGCAGGTCGTCAAGGCGAAGGGCGTGCTCATCGGAGACACCGTTGTGCTGCGCAAGGCGGGCGACGTCATCCCGGAGATCCTCGGTGCGGTGGAGGAGCGCCGAGACGGCACGGAACGCGAGTGGCGGATGCCGGAGTTCTGCCCCGAATGCGGCACCAGGCTGGCGCCGGCGAAGGAGGGCGACATCGACCTGCGCTGCCCGAACTCGCGCTCGTGCCCCGCCCAGGTGCGCGGACGCGTCGAGCACATCGCCGGCCGCGGATCCCTCGACATCGAGGCGCTCGGCGAAGTGGTTGCGGCGGCGCTCACCCAGCCGCTCAACCCTCCGACCCCGCCGCTGGCCACGGAGGCGGGCCTGTTCGACCTGACACTGGAGCGCATCTTCGACATCGAGGTGATCGTGCGCGACCACGAGACGGGACTTCCGAAGGAGGCGGAACCCGGAGAGCCGGGGCACGAGCTCACGACCGACGACGGCGTCACCATCCGCGTGCGCACCGACACGCCGTTCCGCAGGCAGCGCAAGCTCTCCGGCAAGGATGCCGACGGCCCGTTCGACCCGACCACCGAGGTTTTCGCAGGAACTCCGTCGCACGTCCCGTCGAAGACGGCGCACGACATGCTCGCCAATATCGACGCATCGAAGCAGAAGGAGTTCTGGCGATTCCTCGTCGCCCTGAACATCCGGCACGTCGGACCCGTGGCGGCGAGGGCGCTCGCCGGCTGGTTCGGATCCCTGGATGCCATCCGCGCGGCCTCCAGAGACGAGCTCGCAGCCGTGGACGGCGTTGGTGGCATCATCGCCGACGCGGTGCTGGCGTGGTTCGAGATCGACTGGCACCTGGACATCGTCGAACGGTGGACCGCGGCCGGCGTGCCGTTCGCGACGCCGGGGCATCCGGGGCCGGGCAAGGCGGGGGAGGCCGAGGGGCCGCTGGCCGGGCTGACCGTCGTGGCCACCGGATCCCTCGACGGCTTCACCAGGGAGGGCGCGCAAGAGGCGATCATCGCGGCCGGCGGCAAGGCTGCCTCGAGCGTGTCGAAGAAGACGGACTACGTGGCGGCAGGCCCTGGAGCCGGGTCGAAGCTGGCCAAGGCGGAGGAACTGGGGATCCCGGTGCTGGATGCCGCGCAGTTCGCCGTGTTGGTCACCGAAGGCCCCGCGGCACTGGGACTCGACACCGCGACAGCGGATGCGATCGACGAGGATGCGACCGACGAGGCGTAGCCGAGCCGCTGGACGGTGGCGGCGATCCAGTCCGTGAGGGCGTCGCTGTCGTCGAGGGCGTTGCCGAGCACGCGGTACCGGGCAAGGGATCCGGTACCCTCCCTGCACGCGCCGGGCAGCCCCGAAACCGGTGGCCGCTCGCGAATAGACTGGACGGCATCCCGTACGACGTTCTAACAACGGAGACGCATGCCCGACAACAGTGCTGCCCACCAAGGTGCAACACAGATCAGCGCCGACCAGGTGCGGCATCTGGCCGACTTGGCCCGCATCGATCTGAGCGAAGCCGAGCTCGAGAGCCTCACGGTCGAGCTCGCGCAGATCGTGGAATCCGTGGCGAAGGTGAGCGAGGTGGCGACGCCCGATGTGCCGGCCACGAGTCATCCGATCCCGATGGACAACGTGTTCCGCGAGGACGTCGTGGTGCCCGGCCTCACCGTGGAGCAGGCACTCTCGGGCGCGCCCGACCGTGAGGGCGACTTCTTCCGCGTGGCGCCAATCCTGGGCGAGGAGGCCTGATGAGCGACCTGACCAGGCTGTCCGCCGCCGAGCTGGCCGCGGGGCTCGCCGCATCCGAGGTCTCCAGCGAGGAGGTCACCCGCGCTCACCTCGACCGCATCGCTGCTGTGGACCCGGACGTGCACGCGTTCCTGCACGTGGCATCCACCAAGGCGATCGAGACTGCGAAGGCCGTCGACGCACGTCGCGCAGCCGGCGAGAAGCTGGGCGAGCTGGCCGGTGTGCCGGTGGCGGTCAAGGACGTGCTGTGCACGTACGACATGCCGTCCACCTCGGGGTCGAAGATCCTCGAGGGCTGGGTGCCGCCGTACGACGCGACGGTCGTTCGTCGTCTGCGTGAAGCGGACCTGATCCCGCTCGGCAAGACCAACATGGACGAGTTCGCCATGGGATCGTCCACCGAGCACTCCGCGTTCGGCCCGACCCGCAACCCCTGGGACCTGGAGCGGATCCCGGGAGGATCCGGCGGCGGATCGGCCGCGGCCGTCGCGGCGTTCGAGGCACCGTTCGCCCTCGGCAGCGACACGGGGGGATCCATCCGCCAGCCCGCTGCGGTGACCGGATCCGTGGGCGTCAAGCCGACGTACGGCGGTGTGAGCCGTTACGGCGCGATCGCCCTGGCCAGCTCGCTCGATCAGGTGGGGCCCGTCTCGCGCAGCGTCCTCGACGCCGCACTCCTGCACGATGTGATCGCCGGACACGATCCGCTCGACTCCACTTCGCTGACGGATGCCTGGCCCTCCATGGCCGACGCGGCTCGCGCAGGACAGCGCGACGACGCCCTCAAGGGTGTGCGTGTCGGCGTCGTGCGCGAGATCTCCGGAAGCGGAGAGGGGTTCCAGCCCGGCGTGAAGCAGCGCTTCGACGAGACGGTGCAGCTGCTCACGGCGGCAGGCGCCGAGGTTGTCGAGGTGTCCGCGCCGAGCTTCGAATACGCGGTGGCCGCGTATTACCTGATCCTCCCGGCAGAGGCGTCCAGCAACCTGGCACGGTTCGACTCCGTGCGCTTCGGCCTCCGCGTCTCGCCGGAGAGCGGTCAGGTGACGAGCGAGCGTGTGATGTCCGCGACGCGCGACGCCGGATTCGGACCCGAGGTGAAGCGTCGCATCATCCTCGGCACGTACGCCCTCAGCGCCGGCTACTACGACGCCTACTACGGCAGCGCGCAGAAGGTGCGCACGCTCATCCAGCGCGACTTCGCGGCAGCGTTCGACCAGGTCGACGTGCTGATCAGCCCCGCGGCGCCGACCACGGCGTTCAAGCTCGGGGAGAAGATCGACGACCCGCTGGCCATGTACCTCAACGACGTCACGACCATTCCGGCGAACCTCGCCGGCGTGCCGGGCCTGGCGCTGCCGATCGGGCTCGCCCCTGAGGACGATCTTCCGGTCGGCCTGCAGATCATGGCTCCCGCTCGCGAGGACGCCCGCCTCTACACCGTCGGTGCGGCGCTCGAACGGCTGCTCGAGTCCGGATGGGGTGGGCCGCTGCTCGGCCGTGCACCGCAGCTGAGCCAAACCGAGATGTTCGCGAGCGAGGAGGGAGCGGTCTGATGGCGAAAGACAAGCTGATGGATTACGAACGGGCCCTCGAACTCTTCGAGCCGGTGCTCGGTTTCGAGGTGCACGTCGAGCTGAACACGAAGACCAAGATGTTCTGCGGATGCGCGAACGAGTTCGGCTCCGGCGCGAACACCAACACGTGCCCCACGTGCCTCGGGCTCCCCGGCGGTCTGCCGCAGGTGAACCACAAGGCCATCGAGTCCAGCATCCGCCTGGGTCTCGCTCTCGGCTGCGGGATCGCGGAGAGTTCGCGGTTCGCCCGCAAGAACTACTTCTATCCGGACACGTCGAAGAACTTCCAGACGTCGCAGTACGACGAGCCGATCGCACACGACGGCGAGGTGACCGTCGAGCTGGAGAGCGGCCGTCAGGTCACGATCCAGATCGAGCGCGCGCACATGGAGGAGGACGCCGGCAAGCTCACGCACGCCGGCGCCACCGGCCGTATCCAGGGCGCCGACTACTCGCTCGTGGACTACAACCGCGGCGGCGTGCCGCTCGTCGAGATCGTCACGCGGATCATCGAGGGCGTTGACGGCGACGCGCCGGAGGTCGGGCGTGCATACGTTGCGCACATCCGCGAGCTCGTCAAGGCTCTCGGCGTCTCGAACGCACGCATGGAAGAGGGAAACGTGCGATGCGACGCCAATGTGTCGCTGCGCCGACGTGGTTCGACCACGCTGGGCACCCGCACCGAGACGAAGAACGTGAACTCGCTGCGCTCGGTGGAGCGTGCTGTGCGGTACGAGATCCAGCGGCAGGCGGCCATCCTGGACGCCGGTGGCACGATCACCCAGGAGACCCGTCACTGGCACGAGGACACCGGCACGACATCCGCAGGCCGTCCGAAGAGCGATGCAGACGACTACCGCTATTTCCCTGAGCCCGATCTCGTGCCCGTCGCGCCGAGCCGCGAATGGGTCGAGGAGCTTCGTGAGACGCTTCCGGAGCCGCCTGCCGCTCGCCGGGCACGACTGCGCGAGGCATGGGGCTTCACCGCTCTGGAGATGCAGGACGTCGTCAACGCCGACCTGCTCGACGTCGTCGAGGCGACCGTGGCGGAGGGTGCATCGGCCGCCGCCGCACGCAAGTGGTGGACGGGCGAACTCGCACGTGTCGCCAACGCGCGCGGTGTCGCGGTGACGACCCTGGCGTCCCCGCTGCACGTGTCGGAGCTGGTCGCCCTCGTCGAGAGCGGCGACCTCACCGATCGGCTCGCCCGGCAGGTGCTCGAGGGCGTCATCGACGGCGAGGGCTCCCCGTCGGAGGTCGTCGAGACCCGTGGCCTCAAGGTCGTGTCGGACGACGGCGCGCTGATCGCCGCGATCGACGACGCCCTGGCGGCGCAGCCGGACGTGCTGGCGAAGATCCGTGACGGCAAGGTGCAGGCCGCCGGTGCCGTGATCGGCGCGGTCATGAAGGCGATGAAGGGCCAGGCGGACGCCGCGCGCGTTCGAGAACTCGTGCTCGAGCGAGCGGCGCAGTAGCCACCGTCGGCGAGCCTGTCGGAATCGTGCTGCGAGGGCGGGTTTCGACAGGCTCGATCCGCAAGGATCGATTGTGCCGGGGAGAGCCCGATTCGACCCGCGAGAAACGGGTTCGACCTGGGGGAACAGCCTCGACCCACGCGATCACGGGCACATGTCGGATTCGCTGCACATGGGTCGACGTGTCTGTGAGTGACCGACGACGAAGGGAACGCTCATGCGATACCTGCTGCTGATCTGCACCGATCCGACGGGTGAGGACGAGGTGCCCGGCGACCTCACGATCGACGAGTGGGTCGCCGAGACCGATGGATCGGGCGAACGCATCGTCGGTGAACGGCTACCGGTCGAGACGTCCAAGGTGGTCCGACGCCGAGGCGAAAGAGTGCACGTGACGGATGGCCCGTTCGCCGAGTCGAAGGAGCAGATCGCGGGATTCGACCTGATCGAGGCTGACTCTCTCGAGCGTGCCCTGGAGATCGCCGCGCGGCATCCGATGGCCCGCGCCGGGCTCGTCGAGGTGCGGCAGTTCTCCACCGAGTGAAGCGCTCCCCGGATGCCGCGACGGCGTCCGGCGCTGCGTCGCGGCGGAGGCCAGAAATGGCCTCCGCTCCAAGCTCCAGCGCGCATGGAAGAATGGCCGGATGCCGGCAGACGCTCCCGAGACCGATCCGGAACTCATCGAACGGCTGCGCAGCGACCTCATCTCCGCTGATTTCAGTGTGCCTGCGCTCGAAGCACTGTGGGGCGAGGACGCGGCGGCTGCACTGTTCCGCGGGCAGCGCGTCGCCGCGAGGCGCGCTGCGGCTCCCGGCGTGGCGACCCGCGACCCGCTCGCCGTTCTCGGCACACTCTTCGTGCTGGGTCTGCCGGTGACCATCGACGCGCTCGATGCAGCCCTTCCCGAGCTCGGCGCAGGGGGCGCTGCGGATCTCGGTCTCCTCGATCTCGAGGCGGCGACCGGGTTCGCCCGTCCGCTGATCGACCTCCGTCCGTACGCGTTCGCGGACGAGCGCGGATCCGGATCCTGGTGGATCGCCTCCGATCTCGGCGAACTCGCGCTGGGACGGGCGCTGCGCGAGGACCATGTGCTCGGGGTCGGCGGCGCCTCGAACACGCTGAGCGCGATCATGATCCGCGAGCCGGTGGCATCCGCTCTCGATCTGGGGACCGGATGCGGCATCCAGGCTCTGCATGCCGCGCGCTACGCCGGCCGCGTGATCGCGACCGACATCTCAGAGCGTGCACTGCGGTTCGCAGAGTTCAATGCGCTGCTCGCAGGACTCGCCAACATCGAGTTCCGGCTGGGCAGCCTCTTCGACCCGGTCGCCGGCGAGCTCTTCGACCGCATCGTGTCGAATCCGCCGTTCGTCATCACCCCGCGCGTCGCAGGCGTACCCGAGTACGAGTATCGCGACGGCGGCCTGACCGGCGACAAGATCGTCGAGGCCGTGATGCGCGGTGTGCGCGAGCACCTGAGTCCGGGCGGCGTCGCCCAGTTCCTCGGCAACTGGGAGTACCACGGCGAGGGCGAGGCGTTCGACCGCGTGCGGGAATGGATCGGCGACGAGGGCGAGCCAGGAGCCCTCGACGCCTGGATCGTGGAACGCGAGCTGCAGGATGCTCCGCAGTACGCCGAGACGTGGATCCGCGACGGCGGCACTCGGGCCGGCACGCCCGACTTCGAACGCCTCACGGATGCCTGGCTCGACGACTTCGAAGCCCGCGACGTGCACTACGTCGGCTTCGGCTACGTCACGCTGCGCCGCCCGATCGAGGCCGTCACGCTTCGTCGCTTCGAGTCGGTGGAATCGTCCGGAACCGCCGAGGGAGGCCTCGGTGCCCACCTGGCGCGCGGGCTGCGGATGGGCGAGTGGTTGGCATCCGTCAGCGATGAGCAGCTCCGTCTCGCGACGCTGGTCACCGCATCCGATGTCACGGAGGAGCGCCACTACTGGCCGGGCGCCGACGATCCGACGGTGATCGCTCTCGTGCAGGGCAGCGGATTCGGACGTCGCACCGCGATCGACACCGGCCTCGCCGGCTTCGTGGGGGCGTGTGACGGTGACCTTCCCGCCGGGGTGATCATCGGCGCGCTCGCCGACCTCCTCGACGTGGATGCCGCCGCGCTCGGGTCGGAGCTGCTGCCGCGCATCCGCGAGCTCGTCTTCGTCGGTGTGCTCGAGCCGTCGGGCATCGGCTGACCGACGCAGCGAATGCGCGACGCGCGTCGGCATTCGATGCGCCCGCACGAGCACGCACCGATGGCAACAACTGTGGTCGCCGACGTGACCGGCTTCCCTAGACTTGACGGCGTGACCGCCCCCGCTCGAAACACCACAGCCTCCGCACGCTCCACCGGCGGCCGCATCGCCATCGCCGCCGTGCTCGATCTCGTGCTCGTGCTCGTCTTCGTGCTGATCGGCCGCGGCAGCCACGGCGAGAACGTCATCGGCGGAGCACTCGTCACCTTCTGGCCGTTCGCCGTCGGAGCGATCGTCGGATGGCTCGCCGCACTCGCCTGGCGGCGCCCGTTCGCGCTCTGGCCGACCGGCGTCATCGTGTGGCTTGCCACGCTCGTGGTCGGCATGCTGCTGCGGGTCGTCAGCGGGCAGGGCATCGCCGTGTCGTTCGTGATCGTCGCCGCGATCGTGCTCGCCGTGTTCCTCATCGGATGGCGGGCCGTCGCCCTGGCCGTGCGGGCGATCACGGCGCGACGCGGATAGGGACGTCATCCTCGTGTCCCGCCTCACGGAACCGCTGCGTGCCAGACTTCAGGAGACCCTGAGCGGCCAGCAGACAGGGGTTCCCGGCTGGGTGCGCGAGTTCGAGACCGGAACCGATCCCGGATTCTTCGGTCCGGATTCGGCGGTGTGGGCCGTGCACGGCGGCATGCCGACCCTCGTTGCCGGCATCCGAGCACTGCTCATGCAGGCACTGCATCCCGGGGCGCTTGCCGGGGTGTACGACAGGTCGCGGTTCAGGGAGGATCCGCTCGGCCGGCTGAACGGCACCATCCGCTGGATCTTCACGGTCAGCTACGGCGACACGACGCAGGCGATGGCAGGGTCGGCGTGGGTGAAGCGACTGCACGAGCACGTGGTCGGCGACTACGTCGACGGGCACGGACGTGCCGCGAGCTATGCGGCCAACGATCCGCACCTCTCCACCTGGGTGCACCTGGCGTTCACCGACGCCTTCTTGACGGCCCACGAGACCTGGGGCGGCCGGATTCCCGGTGGGTCCGACGCCTACGTGGAGCAGTGGGCGATCGCCGGCGACCTGATGGGCGTGCCGAACCCGCCGCGCTCGCGGGCAGAGCTGAAGTCGGCGCTGCACGCCTTCGCCGATGCGGGTGAGCTGCGCTGCGACGACCGCACCCGAGAGGTCGTCGGGTTCGTGAAGCGGGCTCCGGTGCGCCGGAGCCTCCGCCCTTCGTACGCCGTGCTCTTCGCCGGTGCCGTCGCGTCTCTCGAGCCGCGCTTCCGCGATCTGCTCGGACTGCGGATGCCACGCCTCGGCCCGATCCCGCTCCCGGTCGTGTCGGCCACGGGCCTGGTGCTCAGGGGAGCGGGCGCCCTGCTCGGCCCGCAGACCGCGGGGGAGAAGGCCGCCCGCGTCCGTCTGGAGGCGCTGCGCGCCTGAAGCGCCGATCGGCCGGCCCTGAACCCGTCAGTGATGGAACCCACCGGATGCCCGAACCTGCCCGTGTGGGAGCACCGCGGCGACGAGGGCCCCGGCCACGAACGCGACGCCCGCGGCGAGTCCGAAGACCGCTCCGGATCCGCTAGCGCTGACGGCGACGAGCGCGGGGACGGATGCCAGAAGCACCCCGATCCCGCCTCCCACCTCGTGCACGGTGTTGACGGCTCCGGATGCGGCGCCGGCGTCGGCCGCCGACACGCCTGAGGTGGCCGTGGCGGTGGCCGTCACAAGCGCGGGACCCAGACCGAGCGCGGCGACGGCCACGCCGACGACAATCGACGGAACGCTGTGCGGAATGAGCCAGGCGATCGTGAAGCCGATCACGACGACGATGAACCCTGCCGCGCCGACGACTCGAGCCGGCATCCGACCAAGCAGGTGCGCGCCGACCTGAGCGCCCACCGCCACCGCGACGGCGGCGGGAACGAAGGCGAGGCCGGCCGACAGCGCGCCGAATCCCACCCCATCCTGCAGCGCGATCGTGAGCGTGAAGAACGATCCGATCAGCAGCATGCTGGCCAGCAGCATGGTGATCACACCGCTGCCGACGGATCGGGAGCGAAGGGTCCGGAAGGTCGCGCTCAGCCTTTCGCCCGTCGTGAGTGCTTCCTTCGCCTCGTGAAGGCCGTGCTCGTCACCTGCGCCGGCCCGCCTCGACAGCAGGGACGCCCTGACGACTACGAGGATCAGGATCCCCACCACGATGCCGACGGGGACGTTGACCAGGAAGACCGATCGCCAGCCGCCGGCCTGGATGAGAACGCCTCCCAGAACGGCACCGATCGCGGATCCTGCGCCACCGATGCCCGCCCACACCGCGAGCGCGCGGTTCCGCACTGGCCCCTGGAACAGAGAGAGCACGAGTCCGAGGGCAGCCGGGGAGAGCAGTGCCGCTCCGATGCCCTGTGTCACCCGCGAGCCGATGAGCATGCCGGCATCCGCAGCGACGGACGCGCCGAGCGAAGCGATCGTGAAGAGTGCGAGGCCGGCCACGAATGCGGTGCGGAGGCCGAGGCGGTCCGCGAGGATGCCGCCGACGATGAGCAGCAGACCGAACGGCAGGGAATATGCCGCGATCACCCAGCCGAGAGAAGGTCCGAGCCCGAGTCCGCTGTCGATCGTGGGCAGCGCCACATTCACGACTGTCACGTCCAGGATCAGCATGAACTGAGCGACGCAGATGAGTGAGAGCGCCCACCATCGACGCGCACCCGCCCTGGACTTTCCGGTGCGGACAGAACTGGAGGGTGCCGCGGTCGGTGTGCGATCCGCAGCGAGGGGGTGCGACATGATTTCCTCCTAAGCTGTACATATATGTTCGGAATAATGGGTTAAACTAAACACTGGTGTACAAGAAAAGCAAGAGGCCATGATGGGATGCATCGATCGAGGAGCGAGGACGGCATGACACGGCAGCGAGCGACACGGTCGGACTCGGCGCGCAACAGGGAACGGATCCTCGACGCCGCGATGCAGTGCCTGCTGGCAGATCCGAACGCGACCATGTCGGCGATCGCCCAGACTGCCGGCGTCGGACGCGTCACCCTCTATGCACATTTCGAGTCACGGCCGGCACTCGTCGCGGCGTTGTTCGCCCAGACCGTCGAGGAATCCGACGCATCGCTGGAATCCCTCCCGCTCGGGGGTGATCCCGCGGCGGCTCTCGATGTGCTCACCCGGTCGTCGTGGCGCATCGTTGCGCGATTCCATGCCGTGCTGGGGACGGCTCGCGACGAGCTCGGCGAGGATGCGGTGCGCGTGCAGATGGAACGCGCGCTCGGCAGGGTGCGCGCCGTGATAGAGCGGGGGCAGGCATCCGGTGCGTTTCGCGCGGATCAGTCGGCGGAGTGGCTGACCTTCTGCTACCTGGCGATCGTGCACGGCGCGTCGGATGAGATCCGCAACGGACGACTGACGGATGCCGACGCGACGGAATGGGTGCCGGCGACGGTGTCCGCGATCGTCAAGCGGCCCTGAACGAGCGGGGCGAAGCGGCTGGCGGCTCTGCGACCTCCTGCGCTGGCTCAGGGAACTCGGTCGGCTGGCCGCGGCGTCGAACTCGGGCCCGTCAGCCCCACACGCGTTCGGCGATGTCCACGGCCGAGCGCACCTTCGCCCACTGCTGATCCTCGGTGAGCACGTTGCCCTCTTCGGTGGACGCGAAGCCGCACTGTGGGCTGAGCGCGAGCTGCTCGAGCGGGGCGAACTCGGCTGCCTCGCGGATGCGCGCCGTCACATCCGCGGGATCTTCGAGAGTTCCCGACTTCGAGGTGATGAGTCCGAGCACGACGGTCTTGTCGCCGTGGGGCAGGTGGCGCAGCGGCTCGAATCCGCCGGCGCGGTCCGTGTCGTACTCCAGGAAGTAGCCGTCGTAGCCGGTGCGGGCGAGCAGCGGTTCCGCCACCGGCTCGTATCCGCCCGAGGAGATCCACGTGGAGCGGAAGTTGCCACGACACACGTGCGTCGTCACGACGAGGTCGTCCGGCTTGTCGTGCAGCGATTCGTTCAGCAGCTCGGCGTAGGCGTCGGCGAGGTGGTCGATGGTGATGCCGCGGTCGGCGGCCTTCTGCAGCTCGACCTCGGAGCACAGGTAGGCCCAGGCCGTGTCGTCGAACTGGAGGTAGCGGCATCCGGCGTCGTAGAACGCACGAATGGCGTCGCGGTACGTCTGCGCGAGGTCCGCGAAGAGTGCGTCGCGGTCGGAGTAGAGACCATCGGCGACGGCGCCCTTCTCGAGACGGAAGTGCAGCACCGTCGGCGCCGGGATGCACATCTTGGGCAGCACCGTCGTGTTCTCCCGCACGAACGCGAAATGGTCGAGCATCGGATGATGGTCGGGGAACCGGATCGGCCCGTCCACCCGGATGCCGCGATGCGAGGTCTGCACGCCGGTGAACTGGATGCCGTGGTCCTGCTCGACGATGTCGACCCCGTCGAGCATGCCGAAGAAGTCGAAGTGCCACCACGAACGGCGGAACTCACCGTCGGTGACGGCGCGGAGGCCGGCTGTCTCCTGTTTGCGGATGACGTCGAGGATCGCCGCATCCTCGACGGATGCCAGCCTGGCGTCGTCGAGCTCGTGGCGCGCATGCGCGGCGCGTGCCTCGTGCACGGCATCGGGACGGAGGAAGCTGCCGACGATGTCGGCCCGGAACGGAGGTTCGATGCTCACCGCACCAGCCTAGGTCGGACGGGTCAGCGTGCGACGAATGACGGCATCCGCTCCGTGGTCGGCTGCGTCCGGTCATCGCGGGCTTCGCCGACCGGGTCGGTGCCGATATCACCGACCGGGGCGATTACGGCCGAAGCCCCGCGACCAGGTTGACGGTCGCGGCGAGCACGACGGTGCCGAACACGTAGGAGAGCAGCGTGTGGCGCAGAATCACCGACCGCAGCTGCGTGGTGCGCACGGTGGTGTCTGACACCTGGAAGGTCATGCCGAGGTCGAACGACAGGTACGCGAAGTCGACGTAGCGCGGATCCTCGTCGTCATTGAAGTCGATGCCGCCGACCGGTTCCGTGTAGTAAATGCGGGCGTAGCGGAGCGTGTAGAGCGTGTGCAGCAGCACCCAGGACAGCGCGACACTGACGACCGCGGTGATGGCACCTGCCGCGGCAGGAACTCCGTGGCTCTGGCTGGTGTGCACCAGCAGGATGGCCACCGCGCCCAGGCTCGCGATCGAGATCGCCACGATCAGGAGCTCGCTGACCACGCGGCCGGGGTCCTCTCGTGTCGCGTGCACGCGCGTCGCCGCACCGTCGAAGCGTCCGATCGCGAGCCACACCCAGGAGATATACGTGGCGCACGCCGCGGCCCAGCCGACGACGGGCGAGTACCACCAGGATCCGGTGAGTGCGACGATGACGCCGGCGACGAGGCCGACCGCGATCATGGCGAACATGCGCAGTCGCGAGCGGTTGCGACCCTTCGGATCGAGTGTGATGGACACGCCCCGATGCTGGCACGGAGCCCGTTGTCGCTCGCGTCGGCGCGCCGCCGACCCGTCCCAGCTGGACGCATCCGGTGAGGTCGAGGCTACGGGCCACGCCGGAAGGAGCGGCTGCGCTCAGACCTGCTCCGTGCGCTTCACGAGCTGGTCGACGACCTGGCGCCTCAGCACCTTGCCAACGATCGATCTCGGCAGCTCGTCCACCTCGAACACGCGGCGCGGCACCTTGTACGGCGTCATCGTGGCGCGTGCGAAGGCCCGGATCGCGTCTTCGTCGAACGGCGCGCCCGGCTTCATGATGACCGCGGCCACGACATCCTCGCCGCCGCGAGAGTGCGGGAGTCCGACGACGGAGACGTCGGCGATGCCGTCGTACGCGCGCAGCTCGTCCTCCACCTCGGTCGGGGCCACGTTGAAGCCGCCCGTGATGATGAGCTCCTTGATGCGGTCGACGATGCGCACGAATCCCTCGTCGTCCATGACGACGATGTCGCCGGTGTGCAGCCAACCGTCGGGATCCAGCACTTTGGCAGTCTCCTCCGGCTTGCGCCAGTATCCGCCGAAGATCTGCGGCCCGCGCGCCTGCAGCTCGCCTGCCTCGCCGTGCGGGAGCACATGCTCCGGGTCGTCGGGATCCACGACGCGAAGCTCGGTGCTCGGGAGCGGAAGACCGACCGTGCCGGCTTTGCGTGTGGAACCGACCGGGTTCGCCATGAGCACGGGAGACGCCTCGGTCAGGCCGTAGCCCTCCACCAGGAAGCCGCCCGACTCCTTCTCCCACATGTCCACGATGGTCTGCGGCAGGCTCATCGCCCCGGAGATCGCGATCTCGATGCCGGCGAGCGACACGCCCTTGGCTTTCGCCGCCTTCACCAGCCGTTCGTAGATCGGGGGCACGGCGGGAAGGAACGTCGGCACACGCTTCTTCATCACCTGCAGCACCATGTCGGGATCGAAGTTCGGGAAGAGCACCAGCCGGGCACCCATGCTCATCGCGAAGGTCAGGCACAGTGTGAGCCCGTATGCGTGGAACAACGGCAGCACCGCATAGACCACGGATGTCCCGCGCGGCACCGCAGGCACCCATGCCCGTGCCTGTGCTGCGTTCGCCGCGAGGTTGCCGTGCGAGAGCATGACGCCCTTCGGCGTGCCCGTGGTGCCGCTCGTGTACTGGATGAGCGCGAGGTCGTCGACCTCCGGACGCGGAACGGATGCTGCGATCGGCTCCGCCTTCAGCAACGCGTCCCAACGAACCACGGTTCCCGTGACCTTCGCCCGAAGCTGCGCACGCGATGCGCGTGCCTTCTTCAGCGGCAGGCTCAGGGCGAAGCGCAGACGCGCAGGCATGGCATCCACGATGTCGACGGCGACGATGTGCCGCAGCCCGACGTCCTCCGGCATGTCCTGCAAAGTGGCGACAACCTTGGTCCACGCGATGGCCACCGTGGCGCCGTGATCTTCGAACTGGTGCCGCATCTCACGCGGCGTGTAGAGCGGGTTGTGCTCCACGATCACAGCGCCCAGCCGCAGCGCGGCGTAGAACGCGATGACGTGCTGGGGGCAGTTCGGCAGCACGATCGCCACCCGGTCGCCCGCCTTCACACCGAGTGCGGAGAGGCCGCCGGCGACGTGGTCGATCGCGTCGCTCAGCTGCCGGTAGGTGGTCGTCGCTCCGAAGAACTCGAGCGCGACATGATCCGCGTACTGGGAGGCGGAGTCCTCGATGAGGTGGGGAAGCGACTCGGCGGGCGGATCGATGTCGGCTGGAACGCCCTCCGCGTAGCTCGACAGCCAGGGACGCTCACCCGCGATGCTCATGCCCCAAGCCTAGGCAGCAACCCGGTCGTCGCGCCCGGTGAGCGCGAGGAGTCGCGATTGCAGGGGTGCGTCATCGGGCACCGGAACGGGCGAGGCGAACAGTCCACTCGCCTGGAGCGTGTCCTTCTGCGGCGCGAACACCGTCCAGGCCGCTTCGACGAGCGGAGCTCCGAGCTCCTCGTCTGCACCGATTGCGCGGGACAGATCCCAGGTGTGCACGATCACGTCGGATGCCTGCTCCCGCAGGTACGCGCTCGCCGGAACGTTGTCGTACGACAGGTTCACGATCGCGTCCGGGTCGACGGATGCCCACGCCTGTGTCGCCGCCGCCGAGTACCGCTCCCATTCCGCGGCCAGATCCTCGCCGAGCGGCAGAAGGCGGGATCTCGCCTCGCCGACCGTGCGACCCGCCAGAAGCAGCGGAACCCACTGCTGCTCCTCGATGACGTGGCGCACCAGGTCGGAGACGTCCCAGTCGACGTCGGGCGTCGGCGCGCTCCAGTCCACGATGAGGGTGAGGCGCTCGCCGAACGCGGCGTGGGCCTGCTGCTGCACCTGGAGCCAATCGGCGAATGACATGTGGGTCGTCCTCTGTTCGGTGTGCCGGGCTGCCTCGTCCGCAGCGGAGTCTGCTGATGCGGTCCGTGCCTTCTCGGCGTCTGCTGCCGTCGTTGCCGCTTCGGCGGCGGATGCGCGTCCGTGCTCGCGGAACGCTTCGTCGTGCGTGTTCCAGAACCGCGGGTGCCGCGGGATCATTCCTGTCATGTCGGCCCGTTCAGCTTTCAGCGGACGCCACGCCGGTGAGCGCGTCGTCGATCGGTGTCGAGCCGGAGATCAGCTCGAACTGGGTGCGGATCGTCGCGGGCCGTGCCAGGACTGCCGCGATCACCCTGGCGACATCCTCGCGGGGGATCGCTCCGCGCGGAACCCGCTCGGCGAGTTGCACGAGTCCCGTGCCGTCGTCGAGCGTGAGGGATCCCGGCCGCAGGATGGTCCAGTCGAGTCCGGATGCGCGCAGCTCGGCATCCGCGTCACGTTTGGCCACGACGTACGCCTTCCACGACTCGTCGGCGTCGTCGGCGACCGGATCGTCCACGCCCATCGCCGAGACCTGCACGAACCGGCGGATCCCGGCGAGCTCCGCGGCACGCTGTGCCTTCACGGATCCCTCGAAGTCCACGGTGCGCTTGCGCGCCACTCCGGATCCGGGGCCGGCGCCCGCCGAGAACACGATCGCGTCGGCGTCCTCGTAGGCGTGAGCGATGGCATCCGGTTCCGCCTTCTCGATGTCCACCAGCACGCCCTCGCCGCCGAAGCGGTACACGTCGTCGGCGTGATCCTCGTTCCGCACGATTCCGATGAAGTCGTCGCCCCGGTCGTACAGCACCCGCATGAGCTGCTGCGAGATCTTGCCGTGCGCCCCGATGATCGCCACCCGTGTCATGACTTCCATCATGCTCGCCCTCGGCAGCCGACGCAGGTGCCTCGCGACCCTCGGCGAGTGGAACAATGACAGTCGTGTGGTGGCGACGGGACAAGGGCGAGCCGAGGAGCCTCGACGAAAGATTCGGCGTCGGCGTGCAGGTGCACGTGATCGACGACGAACGTCTGGGGCCCAAGGGCTGGGTGGGCGACCCGACCGGCGTCATCATCGCGAGCGCATCGACGCTGGCACACGGCGCCTTCGAGGTGGAAGCCCTCTCGGGGCGCGTGTGGACCGTCGCGTTCGACGATCCGCAGTACCGGGCGGACGGCACCGGGCCGGTGTCGCGTGCCGACATCCCCGAGTACCTGCTCATGACGGCGCCGATCGCCGACGTCGACGACGCCGAAGGAAGCGATTCGTGAGACATCTGCTGTTCTCGTACGGCACGCTGCAGCTCGTTCCCGTGCAAGAGGCCACCTTCGGAAAGCGGATGCCGATGCGCGCCGCATCCCTGCCCGGCTACGTGCTCGACACGGTCACCATCACCGACCCGCACGTCGTCGCGATCAGCGGAAGCGCTGAGCATCCGTTCGCGCGTGCGACGGGGAACGCGGATGACGTCGTCGAAGGAGTCGTGCTCGAGCTCACCGACGATGATCTCGTCGCGGCCGATGAGTATGAGGTGGACGACTACACCCGAGTGGCAGTGACGCTGGGCACGGGAGAGACGGCGTGGCTCTACGTTGACGGGGCGAGCGTCGAGGGCTGAGCCGGCCGGTCGCCCGCGGTGGATGATCCACCGATTCACCGGCTCCGGTGTCGGTCGCCGATTCTATGCTTGAGCCATGCTCATCGAGGGCACCCTTCGGTGGCGGGTCACGGAAGACTGCCCGTGGGACCTGCTGATGGCACTGTGCTTGCGCGATCTCGCCGGACTCGACGGGGTGGGCGATCCGCCCTTGCCGGCCGTGGTCCCCGCCGTGCAGCACCAGCCGGCTGCCGACAGGATGCTCGCCATCGCACCGCTGCACCGCGAACGCCCCGGCTCGACAGGTGGGAGCCCGCTGGATGTCCCGTTCGGCGACGAGCGGACGTCGGCTCTCGGCGAGGAGTGGACCCGTTGGTGGCGCAGGGCCGTGGTGCGGATGAACGCCGTCGCGTCATGGAGCACGTCGTTCGTTCCGCCGCACTTCGCGGCCTTCGACCGTGAACTGGAGCTGCAGGATCTCGTGATCGAGCGGTTCGCGGATGCCGTGGCCTGGTCGAACGCGCGCCGCGCGGAATACCTCGCCGACGATCTGCGCCACCACGACGAGTACTCGGCCGACATCGTCGAAGTGGTGCGGGAGCGCGAACACGAGCTGCGCAGACAGGCCGGATCCTTTCGACTCGACATCGAAGCATTGCCGCTCGCGGAGCCGGGCGCCTGGGTCGTCGGTCCGGACACCGTCGTGATCAGCTGGAGCCTGCGCGACGACCACAGGGCGTTCCGCGACTGGTTCGAGCCGCTCGTCGCGGCCCTTGTGTAGGCCGCCGAACCGCCGGTTGAGCTTGGCTCCCCAGCGCGCACGGCCGTCACGTCGCTTGTGCGACGCGCCGGAACCGGCGGCCGTGGCCCCAAGCTCAACCGGCGGGAGAGCCGACCTGCGCGCTACGCGACGCGCGTCGCAGGCGACTTCGTCAATGCCGGATCGGTCTTCGCGACCGGGCTGATCACCTCGTCGATCCGGGCGAGGGCTCCGGCGTCGAGCTTCACGCCAGCGGCCTCGGCGTTGGATGCGACCTGCTCGGGACGTGATGCCCCGACGATGGCGCCCGCCACGTTCGGGTTCTGCAGCACCCACGCGACAGCGAGCTGCGCGAGAGTGAGCCCCGCCTCGTCGGCGATCGGCTGGAGCTTCTGCACGGCGGTGAGAACATCGTCGGTCAGGAAGTCCTTGATCGCGCCTGCGCCACCCTTCTCGTCCGTGGCACGGCTCCCGGCCGGCAGCTCAGCACCGGGCTTGTACTTGCCGGTGAGCACGCCCTGCGCGACAGGCGACCAGACGATCTGCGAGATGCCGAGCTCCTCAGATGCCGGGACGACCTCGGACTCGATCACGCGCCACAGCATCGAGTACTGCGGCTGGTTGGAGATGAGCTGGAACCCGAGCTCCTTCGAGAGCGCGTGGCCGGCGCGGAGCTGCTCCGCGTTCCACTCGCTCACGCCGATGTAGAGCGCCTTGCCGGCGCGCACGACATCCGCGAACGCCTGCATCGTCTCCTCGAGCGGCGTCTCGTGGTCGTAGCGGTGCGCCTGGTACAGGTCGACGTAGTCGGTGCCGAGACGGGAGAGCGATCCGTCGATCGACTCCATGATGTGCTTGCGGCTGAGTCCGGTGTCGTTGTGGCCGCGCGGACCGGTCGGCCAGTAGACCTTCGTGAAGATCTCGAGCGACGCACGGCGCTGGTCCTTGAGCGCGTCGCCGAGCACCTTTTCGGCGGCCGTGTTGGCGTACGCGTCTGCCGTGTCGAACGTGGTGATGCCTGCCTCGAGAGCGGCGCGCACGGACGCGGTCGCAACCTCGTTCTCGACCTGCGAGCCGTGGGTGAGCCAGTTGCCGTAGATGATCTCCGAGATCTTGAGACCGCTGTTGCCCAGATATCTGAATTGCATGGGTTCAACGTTATCTGGCGGATCCTCGCCGCGTCGCCGCTGCCGCCGAAGCACCGGCGCACGTCGGGTCAGGCGGATACCGGGCCGGCTGTCGGCGGCCGGTGCGAGACTGGAACCGTGGGACGCGGCGACGGACGAGACAGGCAGGTCACCGTCGGTCCGGTCGACGACACGGGCGCCACGAAGCTGCACGTGGACATGGATGCGTTCTATGCCTCCGTCGAGCTGCTCGACCGCCCAGAGCTGCGTGGGCGGCCCGCGATCGTCGGGCACGCATCCGGCCGGTCTGTCGTGTCGAGCGCAACCTACGAGGCGCGACGCAAGGGCGTGCGCAGTGCCATGCCGGTGAGCCAGGCGCTGCGGCTGTGCCCGGATGCGGTCATCCTGGAACCGCATTTCGACAAGTACGCGCACTATTCCAGGCAGGTCGTGGACATCTTCGGGGACGTCACGCCGCTCGTGGAGCAGGTGAGCATCGACGAGGCCTTTCTCGATGTGGCCGGTGCGGTGCGGCTCCTCGGCTCGCCCGCGACGATCGCCGCCGGTATCCGACGTCGAGTGCTCGAGGAGACCGGGCTCACGTGTTCGGTCGGCGTCGCGGGCACGAAGTTCATGGCGAAGCTCGCCTCGACCAAGGCGAAGCCCGACGGGATGCTCGTGGTCCCCATCGCCGACACTCTCGTCTTTCTGCACCCCCTGCCGATCGGCGCGCTGTGGGGCGTCGGCCCCGCCACCCAGGAGACGCTGCACCGCTACGGTCTGCGCACGGTGGGCGACGTCGCCGCCACCCCGCTCGACGTGCTCCGCGGCTGGGTGGGCGACGCGTCCGGCGTGAAGCTGCACCAGCTCGCCAACGGAATCGATCCCCGCGGCGTCGAACCGGTGTCGCGTGAGAAGAGCATCGGACACGAGCAGACCTTCGAGCTCGACGTGACGGATGCCGCGGTGCTGCGCCGAGAGCTGCTGCGGTTGTCCGCTCAGGTGGCGGCCAGGCTGCGCGCGCACGGACTCGCCGCGCGCACGGTCGCGCTGAAGCTGCGCTACGCGGACTTCCGCACGATCTCCCGGTCCAGAACACTCGGTGAACCGAGTGATGTCGGCCGGCGCATCTACGAGGAGGCCGTCGACCTCCTTGATGCGGTGCTGCAGCCGGGTGACGCCATCCGGCTCCTCGGTGTGCGCGGCGAGCAGCTGCTGCCGGCAGGATCCGGGGCCCCTCTGCTCTGGGATCCGGACGAGGAGTGGCGCGATGCGGAGAACGCGGTCGATCGCGTGACGGCGAGGTTCGGCGCGGGAATGGTCACGTCGGCGGCCCTGGTCGGAACGCGGCCGCGAAAGGTGGGCGACACCGCGAATGCCCGGGTCATTCAGGAAGGCGAGGCCGGCCGCATCGGCCACGAGTCCGATGCGAGCGCGGATCCCGATTGATCGCGAACGGATTCCGCGGCATCCTTCTCGACCGACGAGGTCGCGAGTAGCGTTGCCGTATGGCTGACTTCGTGCTCAAGCTCGCCGACTCCGTCACGTCCACCGCGGGTGTGAAAGCCGCCTACGGTGATCCGGTGACACTGGACGACGTCACGGTCATCCCGGTGGCGCTGGCGTGGTTCGGCTTCGGCGGCGGCGAGGGTGAACAGGAACCCGCCGTCGGATCCGGTGGGGGCGGTGGCGGAGCAAGCGTGCCGATCGGCGCCTACATCAAGGACAAGACCGGGGTGCGGTTCGAGCCGAACCCGATCGCCCTGCTGGCTGTCGCCATCCCGTGCGCATGGGTCGTGACGAGGGGCATCGCGCTCGTCTTCAGATCGCTGCGCCGGAAGCGTCGCTGAGTTCGCGGTGCGTCGCCCGCCTCGCTGAAGGTCGCGAAGCGCCCCACCCGTCGCTGATCGCCGTCGTGCGACGTACGCGCCGCTGATCCCGCGGGCATCGCTGCCGAGATGTCGTCGCCGTTGCCGAACCGTCCGGAAGTTCAGGAGACGCTCGGCGAGTCGCCTGCGCCCTCCGCGGCTTCGAGCTCGCGAGCACGTCGCGCCGCCGCCTCGCGGGCGGCCCGCGCCGCGGCGGTGCGTGCCAACTCGGCACGTCGTTCCGCGACGATCCGTTCGAACCGGCGCATGCGCATCACCATGAGGCGGAGCATGACGACGAACGCGAGGGCGACGACGAGCAACACCCACATGATGAACATCGGCGCCTCCTCGTCTCCCGTCCGCGGTCAAGACTACGCGGATGCGGCCCGCTCACCGTGCCGGCGGCATCCGCGACCGTGTGACGGCGGTCGACACCCGTTGGACACGTCGCACGTGACGAGAGGGATCGTGACGAGGTGGAGTGACGTGGCCGTAGTGAAGACGCTCCGGATACCGGTGGCTATACTCGTGCGTTGAACACGGGAGTCCGGTGAGCCGGGCTGAGAGGAAGGTTCTCCAACCTTCGACCGTCGAACCTGATCTGGATCATGCCAGCGCAGGGAGGCCATCTCTGGGGCGCCTCGCACGTGCGGGGCTTCCACCCGTGCCCACGTTTCACACAAACGAAAGGGCACGAATCGTGCACGCCACCATCCCCGCCGCATCCCCCCGGCGCATCTACCGCTGGCGCGTCGTCGACATCATCGTCGCGGCCGTCGTCGGCGTCGCCTCCGGCGTCATCTTCTGGGCGTGGGGACTCGCCTGGACTCCCTTGTCAGCAGCACTGACATTCCTCGGGCCGGGCGCCGCCGGTCTGCTTGCCGGCGGCTGGCTGTTCGCGGGCGTCATCGGCGGTCTCATCGTGCGCAAACCCGGTGCCGCGCTGTTCACGGAGATCGTTGCGGGCGTCGTCGAGATGCTCATCGGCAACGAGTGGGGATTCACGAACTTCATCTGGGCCGCAGTGGAGGGCTTGGGTGCGGAGATCGCGTTCGCGATCCTGCTCTATCGCGTCTGGAACATCGGCGGTGCCGTCTTCGCCGGCGCTCTGGCCGGAGCGTCGACCGGTGTCCTCGACACGACATTCACATCGCTGGCCGCGCTGGATGCCGCCCAGAAGTGGCTGTACTTCGGCACGGCCGTTCTTTCCGGCGCCGTCATCGCCGGCGTCCTCGGCTGGGTCGTGGTGCGCGGCCTGGCCGCGACGGGAGCGCTGAACAGATTCGCCGCAGGTCGCCGCGCGCGGATCGTCGACGATGCGGATCCCGCGGGCGAGGCGGACGACGCCGTTGACGGCTCCACGCAGAGCAGGCGGGCTGAAAGCGCCGTCTGAATGTCCGATCAGCACGAGACCCTACGCGGCTCGCGCGTGCGCGCCAGGGGATGGGGCTGGCGCCACGCCGGCCGGTCCCGCTGGGCGGTCCGCGACCTGGACCTCGAGATAGCAGAGGGCGAACGGGTGCTGCTGCTCGGTGCGAGCGGCGCGGGCAAGTCGACCCTCCTGCACGCCCTCGCCGGCGTCCTGGGCGGGGACGACGAAGGCGAGCCCGTCGGCGAGCTGACCGTCGACGGGCTGACGCCCTCCGCCGCGCGGGACCGCGTCGGGCTCGTTCTGCAGGATCCGGACTCCCAGGTCGTGATGGCCCGGGTCGGCGACGATGTCGCGTTCGGCTGCGAGAACGCGGCCGTGCCGCGAGAGCGCATCTGGCCCCGGGTGCGCGAGGCGCTGGACGCGGTGGGACTCGACCTTCCGCTGGACGCGTCGACGTCCACGCTGTCCGGCGGACAGAAGCAACGGCTCGCGTTGGCCGGCGCGATCGCCATGCGCCCCGGGCTGCTGCTGCTCGATGAGCCGACCGCCAACCTCGATCCCCAGGGCGTTGCCGAGGTGCGGGATGCCGTCGCGCACCTTGCCGAGGAGTCCGGCGCGACCCTGGTCGTGGTGGAGCATCGCGTTTCGGTGTGGGCCGACCTCGTGCACCGCGTGGTGGTGCTGGATGCCGCCGGCGGCATCCTCGCGGACGGTCGGCCGGACGACGTACTGCGTCGCGAGGCATCCACGCTCGACGCATCGGGCGTGTGGGTGCCGGGCATCAGGCCTGAGCGCACGCGGGCACGCGCCGTCTCGGGCGAACGGCTCCTCGCCGGTCGGGACCTCGCGGTCGGCCGCACACCGTTCGGAACGCGGGCGGCGCAGGTGGCGGCATCCGGAATCGACTTCGAGATCGCAGAGGGCCGAGCCCTCGCCGTCGTCGGGCCGAACGGCGCAGGCAAGTCGACGCTGGCGCTCACCGCCGCCGGCCTGATTCCACCGGTGGCGGGAGTGCTAGAGGCTTTGCCGGCGCTGAGCCGCGGCCTGCGACCGGAGCCAGCGAAGTGGCGGTCCCGACAGCTGGTCACGCGAATCGGCACCGTCTTCCAGGACCCGGAGCACCAGTTCGTCCGCGCGACAGTGCGCGACGAGCTCGCAGTGGGACCGCAGGCCGCGGGCGTCGAGCGTGTCGAGATCACGCGACGCATCGACGACCTGCTCGCACGACTGCGGCTCGCGCGGCTCGCCGAAGCGAACCCGTTCACGCTCTCCGGCGGCGAGAAGCGACGGCTGTCCGTGGCGACGGCGATCGCCACGCGCCCCGACCTGCTCGTGCTCGACGAGCCCACCTTCGGGCAGGATGCCCGCACCTGGCGTGAACTCGCAGCCCTGCTCGATGAGCTGCTCACTGCGGGCAGCGCCGTGCTCGCCGTCACGCACGACGACGCCTTCGTGCGGGTGCTGGCGGACGACGTCCTCACGCTGACGCCGAGTGGAGCGGGTGCTCGCACGTCCGCCATCCGCGACGCCGCGGGTGAGGTGCGATGAGCCTCGTCCTCACCGCTGAGCTGCGGTCAAGCCGGATCGCTCGCGTGAACCCCGTGGCGAAGCTGGCGGCCGCCCTCGTCATCTCCCTCACCCTGGTGCTCACGATCGACTGGGTCTCTGCCGGTGTCGCGCTCGTGCTGGAAGGCATCCTCCTGCCGTTCGCAGGAGTCGGCGCCCGGCAGTTCTGGATGCGCACCGCACCCGTGTGGATCGCCGCCGTCGCGGCGGCCGTCGCCACAGCGCTGTACGGCGCCGATTCGGGGGCCGTGCTCTGGGGTCTGGGTCCGGTCACCGTCACGGAAGGATCGTTGTCCCTCGCGGGGGCGATCGCGCTGCGCGTGCTTGCGATCGGCATCCCCGGCGTCATCCTCTTCGCGACCAGCGATCCAACGGAGCTGGCCGACGGTCTCGCTCAGCTGGTGCACCTGCCTGCCCGGTTCGTGCTCGGCGCTCTGGCCGCGGTGCGTCTGGTCGGCCTGTTCATCGACGACTGGCGCGCGCTGGCCAGGGCACGGCGGGCACGCGGCATCGGCGATGGCGGAGGACCGATCGGTGCCCTGCGCCGCCTCGGCTCGCAGTCGTTCGCGTTGCTCGTGCTGTCGCTGCGTCGGGGAAGCAAGCTCGCCACGGCGATGGAAGCGAAGGGATTCGGCGGAGACCGTCAGCGCACATGGGCACGTGAGTCGCACTTCGGACGCGCGGAGGCGGCGATGCTGGTCATCGGCATCGCGATCGCGGTGATCGCGGCCGTGGCCGCGATGAGCACGGGGAGCTGGCACTTTGTCGTCTCGTGACGGGACGGGCGTCGCTGCACCTCGTCGAGACCCGGGATCCCTGTTCCAGAGCTACCGCGCCAGCGCGGATCTGGTCGTCCGGATGGCGACCGCCGCCACCGCCGCGCCCGTCGTCCTGATCGACGGACCGAGCGGGTCCGGAAAGTCCACGTTCGCCGACGCCGTGCTGGCGGCCCGGCCCGACGACACAGTGGAACTGGTGCGCATGGATGACCTCTATCCCGGATGGGACGGGCTCGAGGCCGCATCCGTCAGCCTCGTGTCCGGCCTGCTTGCGCCGCTGCGCACGCGAGGTTACGGCCGCTGGCAGCGGTGGGACTGGGCCGGGTCTGCACCGGCGGAGTGGCACGAGGTGAAGGCGGGGCATCCGCTCATCGTCGAGGGCTGCGGATGCCTGACCCGCGCATCCGCTCGGCTCGCCGACCTGCGCGTGTGGCTGAGCGCCGACGACCAGGTGCGCAAGGGCCGGGCGCTGGCGCGGGATGCCGGCGGATTCGACGCGCACTGGGACGCCTGGCAGAGGCAGTGGGAGCGCCTCGTCGGGCGTGACCGGTCCGACGGGCTGGCGGACGTCGGGGTCGAGACGACGGATGGGCTCCGGCTCGTGGTTCCGCGTCGTTCCGGGGGAGTGGAACCCGCTGCGCGGTAGCGTTAGCGCATGAGCGATTCTGCAACCGAGTACATCGTCGAGTACGTCGACGGACCGCTGGCAGGCACGGCCGAGCGTCGCTACCTCGTACGGGGCGAGTACGACAAGGCGGTGAGCGCGTACGCCGCGATCGACGGGGTGGAGTCGCAGTTCCAGTACAAGGCGGTCGACAGCCGCGAGGTGCAGGGCACCTTGCATGTTCGGTACTCCTTCGACGCACCGGACAGCGACCCGTACGAGAGCGACCCCGAGGATGATCCCTCGCGCTGAATCAGCGCAACCCGGGCGTGTTCCAGGTCACGCCCAGCCGAGCTCGTGGAGCTCCTCGTCGTCGATGCCGTAATAGTGCGCAATCTCGTGCACGAGCGTGATGTGCACCTCGTCGCGCAGCTCTTCCTCGTCGGAGCAGATGGCCAAGAGGGACTCCCGGTAGAGGACGATGCGGTCGGGCATCTCGCCGAATCCGTATCTGTCACGTTCCGTCAGCGCGACGCCGTCGTACTCGCCGAGGAGGTCGAGCGACCCGTCCGACGGGCGATCTTCCACCAGGAACGCCACGTTCTCGAGCCCGTCGACCATGTCGTCGGGCAGCGCATCCAGCTCGTCGACGACGAGTCGCTCGAAGACGTCGGCATCCATGCTCATCACGTGACCAGCGTGCCACGAGCGGTTGCTCATGCGGCGGCGGGACGGATCCCCGGTGCACCGATTGCGACCGCGTCGCGGAAGCGGTACGCGTTATTCGATCAATGGCCTCGTGCTGGAAAGGCCGGCCGGGTACACTCGTTCGACCGGTGGGGGGCCTGCCGGACCGACTCCGGAGCCGTTCCGGACCAGCCCGACACGAGGACCGATGTCTGATCCATCCAACGCCACTCCGATCGGAGGCGGCTTCGCACAGGCCGTGGCGTCGCCGCCGTACAGCGGTCCGCCGAGCGTCGCGCCGCCCAGCACCGGTGGCCCCGTCACGGGTGCGCCCGTCACGTCGCAGCCCATCATCACCACGCCGCCGACCGGTGACGGACTCACCGGGGTTCCCGCCGTCGCCGTCGGAGGACGACCCCCGTCGCGCTACACGATCACCGGGACACTCGGTGAGGGCGGCACGTCAGTCGTCTATGCCGCGGTGGACGAGCACCTCGGCCGCGAGGTGGCCGTCAAGGTCTTCAAGCACGAGATCTCGGGCGAGGACTCCGCTCGTCAACAGGGCGAGATCGATGTGCTCGCCGGGTTGAGCCACCACGGCGTCGTGACGCTGATCGATGCCGGGATCGCGCCGGATCCACAGGGCGCCCAGCACCGTTACCTCGTGCTGGAACGTGTCGAGGGCAGCGATCTTCGCACGTGGATCGACCACGGCACCATCTCGCCGAGGCACATCGCCGAGGTCGGATACGACCTCGCCGAAGCGCTCGAATACGTGCACGGGCACGGCGTCATCCACCGGGACCTCAAGCCGGGCAACGTGCTCATCGTCGCCGACGGCGAGAACGGCGGACGCGCCAGGGCGCAGCTGACCGACTTCGGCATCGCACTCACCCCGGGCATGGCGCGGGCGACGGTCGACGGCGTCACCACCGGCACGGCGGCCTATCTGAGCCCGGAGCAGGCGCGGGGGGACGACCTCAGCGGCGCGAGCGACGTGTATTCGCTGGGTCTCGTGCTCTTGGAGTGCCACACGCGCGCGCTCGCGTTCCCCGGCGGCCCCGTGCAGTCGGCGATCGCACGGTTGTCGACCGATCCGGCCATCCCCAAGGAGCTGCCCGAGCAGTGGCGGATGCTCCTGGCGGCGATGACCGCGCGAGACCCCCGGGAACGTCCGACCGGCCGCGAGCTTGTCGCCGCCCTTCGCCAGCTGATGCTCACCGAGAGCAGCCGTCACCGTGCGGTTCCTGCCGGCACGGTCCCCGAGCTCTCCCTGACCGGATCGTTCGACAGGATCACAGCGATCGCCGCGCGTACGTGCCACGCCGAATCGTCGGTGCTGGGACTCGTCCAAGGAGAGGCGGTTCGGGTCGTGTCGCGCACGGGAGAGGCATCCGGCGACCTTGACTGGCTCTGTCGTGCGGTCTCCTCCGGCGGCGAGCCGGTACTGGTCGAGGATGGGTCCGCAGATCCGCGTTCGGGAGCGTGGGTGTCGGCAGAGGACGACGCTGTCCCGCCGTTCTGCATCGGACTTCCTGTCAGATCACGCGGCGGCAGGGTGATCGGCGCGCTCTGCGTCTCGGGCGCGGAGCCCAGGCAGTTGGACCACGGGCAACTCGAGACTCTTCATGACCTCGTCGCTCTCGCCGGCCTGATGCTCGCCTGGGACGCCGACGCCGCGCGTCTGCGGACCACAGCAGCCTGATCCACGGGGTGTTCAAGTCGCCTGCGCGCCCTGACCGTTCCGGTGGGCCGATCGCGAGCACGCGACCGGCCCACCTCTGACTTTCCGCTAGGGCTTCACCACGCCGAAGGCGCCGGCGGCGGCACCACCGCCGGACGGTCGTCGCAGGTGATCGTGTTCGGGAGTTCCCACGACGCCATCCAGTCGCCGGTGGTGTTGACTCCGCTCGACGTGTTGCCGCCAAGATCCTGCACCGCGAACTCGCTGCCTGCTGGCGTGAAGTCGAACGCCCCGCAGTTGTTGATGCCGACGGCGCCCACGTTCCGCGCCTGAACGTTCTGGAACGACGCAGACCCCGCCGACCTGGCGCTCAGCACCGAGGTTCCCGTGCCGTCCACCGTGATGTTCGAGAAGTGCACGTTCGTGATCGAGTACTGATCCTTCACCGGGAAATCGGTCACCAGCATGATCGCGTTGTACGTGTTGTCGAGGAACGCATCCCCGGTCACCTCGATGTCGGCGTCGATGTTCCTCTCCAGGGCGTAGAACCAGATGGCGCCGAGGCCGATCTGCCAGTTCAGTTCGAACGTGCCGGCCCGCACGGTGGTGTTGTTCGTGATCCAGAGGTGTCCGGTGAACGCCTCTGCACCGAATCGCGAGCCGACCTGGATGCCGCTGCCCTCACGGATCGGGTCCGCCACCAGGTTGTTCGACACCGTGTTGTCGGTGCCGCCGTAGAGTGCGATGCCGTTGGCGAGCACGGGCGTCTGCACTGTGTTGTGGTCGAACGTGTCGTGAGCGTCCTCCACCTTGTCCGACCACATCGCGAGGGCGTCATCACCGGTGTTGCGGATGACGTTGTTGCGCACCACCGAGTTCGTGACGCCGCCGTGGAAGTTGACGCCGTCCGCGATCTGGTCGACGATCTGCGAGTTGGTGATGGACACGTCGTTCATCGGACCGTCGAGCCAGATGCCCACCTTGGTGTGCTGGATGTAGAGGCCGTCGAACGTGGAGTCGTTGAACGCTCCGCCGATGCCGTTCACCTGGTCGGTGTCGATCCGCTCGCGAACGTCGCCCTCGATCGCGAATCCGGACAGGTGCACGTTGTGGCTGCCTCCGGCCGTGGCGTCCTTGCCGTAGAAGCCGACGCCGGTGTGCACAGACCCGTCGGCGGCCGGTGTCGACAACGTCACCTGGTGACCCTTGATGATCGTGTACCAGCTGCCCGCGCCCTCGATCGTGACGTTGTCGACGAGGATGTGCCGGTTCACCTGGTAGGTCCCCGGCGGCACGTAGACCTTCAGGTGGGTCTTCTTCGCGAACGCGATCGCTTTGTCGAACGCGTCGGCCGAGTCGCGCTTGCCGAACGGATCCGCGCCGAACGCAAGCACGTTCGCCGCGACGAGGTCCACCTTGGGGAGCGCGACCTTCTGGGTGTCGAGCAGGTCGATCACGGTCGTGGAGGCGTTCGACGAGGCAGGCGCGGTGAGCCGCAGGGTGGTGCCGGCGGGCAGGGTGCGGTCCAGCAGCATCCGCTGTTCGTCGTAGAAGTGGTTGGGCCGGAAGGGGGCAGGGAACGTGGTGGTCGTGCCGGGTGCGCAGTTGCACTCCACGGTCCACCAGTCCGGTTCGATCGACGTGGTCAGCGTCGGATCGTTCGAGAACGGATACGCGTTGTACAGCCACGAATACTGCGAGGTGAGCGTCATCGTCTTGCTGAGACCTGTCGAGCTCACCGTGAGCGGAGCGGTGATGCCGCCTCCGCTCGGCGCATCCGGGATGCTGTACCGCACGGTGATGGCGTTGGTCGCCGCCGGCAGCGTGAACTGCACGTACTGGCCGGGTTTCAACGAGACCGCGGAGCGTCCGGATGCTTCCGCCGGCAGCGTGTATGCGTCGGTCGACGGCCCGATCACCGTGCCGTTCGTCACAGCCTTCTCGGCTTCCTGCTCGACGAAGCCCAGGTCCGCTCCCCGCCCCGAGACCAGGCTGGGGTCGAGCGCGGCGCGAGTCGGCGCAGGGGATGGGGCACCGTGCGCCGCGAAGGCGGGCGCCCCCACTCCCGTGACCAGACCCGCCGTCAGGGTCACGGTTGCGGCAAGCGTCGCTGCGAGACGGATCCGTCTGGCAGTGCGTGGCGGATCGACCCGGCTGACAGAGCGCGCCGAGGCGCGTTGGTGCGGGGTTTCGGTCATCGTCGACTTCCTCTCGTCAGGTGTGCGTGCACCCGGCGACCTGGACGGCGCAACGCTGCGCACCCGCCGTGAGCGAGGCGACAGTACGTCCGTGCGAACCGTCGACACAAGGGGTTCTTATGAAATGTCTGTGATCTGTCGAGTTCTTGCGAAAGCGCTCGCAACCGATGCGTGTGAGCCACTGCCATCCACTCACGCTTACCGAAATCCGACGGAAGCGACGAAGGCTCGACACGACCGCTCGGCCGTGGAACGGTGGGACGATGACCGATCGACCGACGGATAGCGGAAGCTGTGTCACCCTGCACCGGGCGGGCCTAGGCGATGCCGAGGCGATCACGCGCTTGGTAGGCGAGGCGTATGCGAAGTGGGTGCCGGAACTGGGATATCGACCGCTGCCCATGACCGTCGACTACTCGCGTGCGGTGGTCGAGCATCGGATCGACGTTCTCCGCGAAGGCGGCGAGCTCCTCGGCCTGATCGAGACGAGCATCGACGCCGAGGGGCTCCTGGTGGTCAACGTCGCCGTGGCGCCGCGACGGCACGGCGAGGGACTCGGGCGGCGACTGCTCGCACACGCGGAAGAGCTGGCGCGCGAGGCCGGATGCGGCAGCATCCGTCTCTACACGAACGCGAAGATGACGAGCAACATCGCGCTGTACGAACGGATCGGCTACGTGCGCGAACGCGAAGAGGCCGTCAACGGTGGCGCGATCGTGCACCTGACGAAAATGCTGATCTGACCGATTTCCACGGCGATCAGCGTCGTGCGCACCATTCCCGCGTCGACCTCTGCACTGGAGCAAACGAGACCGTGCTCGGCTCTCCTTGGGGTGAGTAACGGGGCTTGAACCCGCGACCTCCTGGACCACAACCAGGCGCTCTACCAGCTGAGCTATACCCACCATGCCGCCCGTCGCCGGGCAACCAGACGATTCTATTACATGCCGGAGGCTTCAATGGACATGCGCGGTTCCCACCGCTCGACGACCTCCGCAGCGATCTTCTGGCAGGTCTCCGAAGTCGGCCCTGGCTCCGCGGTGAACACTGCGCGGCGGTAGTAGTCGAGCTCTCGAATGGACTCGCGGATGTCCGCGAGCGCCCGGTGTCCGCCGTTCTTCTCCGGCGCGTTGAAGTACACGCGCGGGAACCACCGGCGGGAGAGCTCCTTGATCGACGACACGTCGACATTGCGGTAGTGCAGGTGCGCATCGAGCCGCGGCATGTACTTGGCGAGGAACATGCGGTCGGTGCCGATCGTGTTGCCGGCCAGCGGAGCCTTCTGCTCATTCGGCACGAACTGCAGGATGTACTCCATCACCTCGTACTCCGCCTCGGCGAGGCTCTTGCCGTTCGGGATCTCCTCGATCAGCCCGCTCGTGGTGTGCATCTGGCGTACGAAGTCGCCCATGTTGTCGAGGGCGCTCTGGTCCGGCTTGATGATGATGTCGATGCCCGGATCCAAGGGCACGAGGTCGAAGTCGGTGACCACCACGGCGATCTCGACCAGTTCGTCGACCTCGAGGTCGAGTCCGGTCATCTCGCAGTCGATCCACACGAGGGCGTCGTTCGCAGCTGGCATGGGCTGAAGTCTATCGACGGCCCCTGACCGTGCCGCTCCGATGCAGGCGGCGATCGGCCGCGAGTCGCAGTGCCGAGTGCGCAGCCTCCGATGCCGGGCCAGGCCCGAATCGCCGGGCTCGCCCGTAGACTCCGACTGTGGAGTTGCAGCTGTTCACGTCGGCGTTCTGCGAGCCGTGCATGCAGACACGCGGCGTGCTCGCGGAGGCGGAGCGGCTGGTTCCGGATGCCACGGTCACCGAGTTCGACGTCGTGCGTTTCGAGGAACGCGCGCGGGCCGCGGGAATCCGAGCGACACCGACCGTCGTCGTGCTGGACTCGAAGGGCGACGAGGTGTTCCGTGCGGTCGGGGTCCCGACACTCGCACAGGTGCTCGTCGCCGCGGCGAAGGCGGTCTGAGCGCTGCTAGTGCTCTGCGGATGACGTCGGCAGCGGCATCCGGATCTGTTCCACGCATCGGCGACAGGGGAGGGGAAAGTGGCTGAGCGCAATCGTGTGACCCCGATGGGCGACATCATCGCCACCCCGTTGCGAGGTGCCTGGACGGGCAACAAAGGGCGGGTCCACGAGGGCCACGAGATCGTGCGCTTCCACAGCGGCAAGCTGTGGATCGTGTGCGCCCTCGAGTTCCGTGGACGCTGGCAGAAGCAGTGGCAGCCCCACCACTACACGTTCCTCTTCTTCCACGACGAGGCCGTCGCCTTCGCGGCAGGGCACCGGCCGTGCGCAGAGTGCAGGCACGGCGCCTACGTCGACTATGTGGATGCCTGGCACGAGTCGCTTGGCGGCCCGCGGCCGTCCGCGGCGGACGTCAACGATCGCCTGCACGCCGAGCGTCTGCATCCGCGGTCCCATCGTCGTCGGATCCACGAGACACCCTGGACGGATCTCCCCGACGGCGCGTTCGTGCTCGACGACGGCACACCGCGCCTCGTGCTCGGCGACGCCCTCGTCGAATGGACCCCCGCTGGATACGCGGGGCGGTCGAAACGTCCGGGGCGCGGAACAGCCGCGACCGTCACCCCTCCCGCAACGCTCGCGGTGCTGCGTGCGGGGTATCCGGTGCAGATCGACACCTCCGCGACACGGTGAAACCGCGTCCGGCTGCGACGGATGTCACGCCTGACAGGACCGCCGCACGTCGTCATACCGCGGCTGAACGACAGACGCCGGACCGAGTGCCCGCCTACGGTAGCCTGGAATCCGCCCAGCGCGTCTCACCAAGACGGCGCACGCCCCCGTAGCTCAGCGGATAGAGCAGGAGCCTTCTAATCTCTTGGTCGCAGGTTCGATTCCTGCCGGGGGCACACAAGGATTCCTGCCGGGGGCACCGGATCTCGGGAGCTTCCTCGCCCACTTCATTCCTGCGCCGACGTCGTCGACGGCTGCGGCAGCTTCTCGACCTTGAACCCGGTGATGCCGTACAGCACGCTCAGGATCGGGCTCGCGTAGTTGAAGATCGCGAACGGCAGGTACACGGGCGTTGCCACGCCCAGGACGGCGCTCATGAAGGCGCCGCACGAGTTCCACGGCACAAGCGCCGACGTCACCGTCCCGCTGTCCGCGACGAGCCGGGAGAGGTTCGTCGGAGCCAGCCCGCGCTTCTCGAACTCCACCCGGTAGATCCGAGCAGGCAGTACCAGCGCGATGTACTGATCGCCGGCAACGATGTTGAGGCCGAACGCCGTCCCGAACACGGTCACATAGAGAGCTCCTCGGGACTTGGCGGCAGCGATCACGGGATCGAGGAGACGCGAGATGAGACCGAACTCTTCGAGGATCGCGCCGAAGGTGACCGCGCCGATGATGAGCAGGATCGTGAGCAGCATGCTGTCCATGCCGCCGCGACTGAGAAGTCGGTTGATCTCGTGGAACGGCGTGTCGATCGTGAAGCCGTTGGCCATGGCGAGCCAGATGCCTTTGATCGAGCCGAGAATCGGGTTGGCGGCTGATCCCGCGGCGAAATCGTGCATCACCGCCGGCTGAGTGAAGGCTCCCAGAATGCCTGCGAACACGGCGGATGCCATCAGCGTGAGCTGAGCGGGCACCTTGCGCACCGAGAGCACGATGAGGAACACCAGCGGCAAGAGGTTCAGCGGGTTGATCCAGAAGACGGAGCTCAAGCTGTGCAACTCGACCTCTTCCGACAACGGTGGGTGAACCGAAGCCGACGCGCTCAGGCCGATGATGAGGAAAGCGACGAAGGCGATGAGGAACGCCGGCACCGAGGTCCACGCCTGTTTGCGGATGTGCCGGTAGATGTCCACGCCGACGAGCTGAGCACTCAGGATGGACGTCTCGGACAACGGCGAGAGCTTGTCTCCCAGGTACGCGCCGGAGATGACCGCCCCTGCTGTGATTGCGGGGGAGACCCCGAGCATCCCTGCGATACCGACCAGACCGACACCGATGGTGGCTGCCGTGGTCCATGAGCTTCCGATGGAGAGCGCGATGACCCCGCAGATCAGAGCGGTTGCAGCGTAGTACCAGGATGGCGCGAGAACTTGGATGCCGTAGTACACGAGGGTGGGAATCGTGCCCGACAGGTTCCAGGTGCCGATCAGCGCACCGACCGAGAGAAGGATGAAGATCGCGCTCGTCAGCGACGACAGCGCGGTCTGGCCGGCGTGCTCCACTCTGTGCCAGGAGTGTCCGTTCTTCAGGGCGATGAGCGAGGCCACCATCGCGCTGAGGATCAGGGCCACCTGGATCGGGCCGTCCAGGGCATCCAGCCCGAACAGGGCCAGCCCGCCGGCGATCAAGACCGCAAGCGTGACGAGAGGAATGATCGCGTCGGCCAGCGATGGCGGGCGCACCTTCCGTTTGGAGGGCGGCGGCCCGGGTTCACCGCTCGCGGGCTTCCCGTCTACAGGCCGATCGGTACCCGCCATGGCAGCCCCCCGCGTCTTCGGATCTCACCATATGCGCCACACAACACGGGTCACAAGGTTGCGCGCGGCATCGCCGGGATCGCGCTTCGCGACGGACGGATCAGTCCGTGACCTCCACCGCGAGCTCCGACAGTCGGTCCTCGAGCGACTCCTCGTGTCCGGTGATGGTGACGACGGCGTCACCGTGCACGACGACGAACTGGCCGTAGCGTCCCTCGAGACGCCATGCGTCGCCTGGCCCGGCCCACGTGGCGATCCCGTAGCGGTCCATCGGCGCCGGACGGCCGGTCTCGACCCAGGACGCGTGCATCGCACCCACCCATTCGGGAGAGACAAGCGAGCGTCCCTTCCAGCTGCCATGATCCAGCAGCACGTCTCCGATGCGAGCCAGTTCGTCGGTGCGCAGCTCGAGTCCTGTGCCTCCGATGATGTATCCGAGCGGGCATCGGTGCCACTGCGGGTTGTCGATCCCCAGCGGATCGAAGAGGCGGGGAAGGAGCCAGTCGCGGACGTCCCCGACGACCGTCGCGAGCATCCGCATGGCCACGTACGTGCTCACGTCGGAGTACTGGAACCGCCTGCCTGGCGTGGGGCGCGAGAGCATCTCGGCTGCGAGGTCGGGCCAGGGGACGGGCTCGTGCCCGAACCAGAGGAAGTCGATTCCGCTCGACATCGTGAGCAGGTGCCGCAGAGTCACGTGCTCCACGCCGTCACCGAGCTGAAGCTCGGGGAGCGCGTCTGGTACGCGCAGGTCCAGCGAGACGAGACCTGCGTCGACGGCCATGCCCGTGGCCAGCGCGCACACGCCCTTCGAGACCGAGTAGAGGTTCTCCCGATCGTCGCTGCGCCAGCGGTGCGAGGCGATGTGATCGCCGATTCGGATGTGCACCCCGTACACGCCGATCTTCTCGGTGTCCACGGCGGTGACGAAGCGTTCCACGGCGATGTCGGCGGAGTTCATCCCAGTCCTTTCTCGAAGGAACGCGCCCGGGGCTCGGGAGCACGACGATGGGCACGCGCTACGGCGGTTGCAGGTCGTCCGTTCATGATCGTCCGGATCCGGGCGTGCAGCAATCGCTCGGCTTCGAGGACGCGCCGCCGGCGGAACACAGACGATGTGTCAGCCCAGTATCCGGTCCAGACCGAGCCGTGCGACGCGATCCGGATCGGCCAGGATGTCGATCCGGGCGATGGTGTCGCCGGAGAAGGTGATCGCCATCACGGCGGCGGCCTGGCCACCGAGCGACACGACCATGCCGACGGCACCGTTGATCAGCGCGGGAACGAGCTCGGCATCCGAACGATGGAACTGGCGGGCGTGTGCTGCGACCTGCTCGGGCCCGCTTCGGCGTACGGTCGCCTCGGGGAAGGCACGTCCGCCATCGGACCGCAGTACGACGTCGGGGGAAAGGACGTCGAGCAGATCGTCGAAGCGTCCGGCGCGGGAAGCGGCGAAGAAGGCGTCGACGACCTCGCGCTGGCGACTCAGGTTGCTCGCGAGCGACGAGCGGTCCGCACCCCGGATGCGCTGCCTGGCCCGGCTCGCCAGTTGCCGCGTCGCCGCGGGCGTGCGGTCCAGCATCGTGGCGATGTCGTCGAACGGTACCTCGAACATGTCATGCAGCACGAATGCGAGGCGCTCTGCAGGCGCGAGCGTGTCGAGCACGAGCTGAAGCGCCAGTCCGACCGAGTCGGCGAGCACGGCCTCGTCCTCAGGCGAGGCGTGGCCCTGCGACACCCCGCCGAGCGAGGACACCACCGGATCGGGCACGCCGTCCTCGAGCGGGTACTCCCGCCGCGTCCGTCGGGCGCGCAGCAGGTTGAGGCTGACCCGGGCGACGATCGTGGTGAGCCAGGCGGAGAGGTTGTCCACGCCGTCCGCGTCGGCCTTGCTCAGCCGCAGCCAGGCTTCCTGGAGCGCGTCGTCGGCATCCGCCGTCGAGCCCAGCACGCGGTAGGCGACAGCGCGTAGTCGCGGGCGGTTGCGCTCGAATCCCTCGGCGAGCCATTCCTTGTCGGTCATCGGTCACATTCCTTCGTCGAGCCGTGTCGTAGGGAATGACACCCGGAATCCGGATGATGTGACAGGAGACGATGCCATGAGCACGCGAGACACGCTACCGACAGAGCCGATGACAGAGGGCTCGGGCGAACGTCATCAGGCCGTTCAGCAGCAGGCGAGCCCATCATCCGCCATTCTGCCGCCGGAGGCTCTCACTCCTGACGTCGTGGGGGAATGGTCTCTCGACGCAGCAGAGTCGACTGTGGAGTTCACATCGGCGGTCCTTGGCGGATGGATGCCGGCGCACGGCGGATTCACGAACCTCGCCGGGCGAGTCGTCGTCGGGCCGAAGGGTCGCGTATCCGCCCGGATCACCGTCGACACCACATCGCTGTCGACGCGCATCCCGACGATGACCATGCACCTGCGGACCTCAGGACTTCTGGCGGTGAAGAAATACCCGAGCGCCGGCTTCGAGCTCGACGGTCTCATCGTGCACGGTTCGAGCGCGGAGGTCAGGGGCCGCCTCACCGCACTCGGCGTGACGCGGGACGCGTCCATGACCGCCACGGGCGAGCTGACCGCGGGCGGTCTCTTCCGGCTGGAGGGCGAGGCCGTGCTGCACCGGAGTGAGTTCGGGGTGAGGTGGAACGTGCTGAAGATGGTGCCAGAGGATGTCCGGCTCGGCGTGCGACTCGTCTTCGTGAAGGTCGCACCCGATCGGCGGACGTCTCACGCGTAGAGACGCGCGCACGCCGGGGTGTGCGTCCTCGACGAGGTGGTCGTGGCATCCGTCAGCGGTTCGGTTCGAGTCGATCGAGGAGCTCGACCGCCGCTCGGGCATACTCGCCGATCCACCGGTCGTGCAGTCGCTTGATCGGCAGGGGAGCGAGTGCGAGACGGCGTTCGCGGCCCACCTTCCGTCCCGTCACGAGTTCGGCGCGCTCGAGCACTCGCAAATGCTGCAGCACAGTGGTGCGGTCGAGTTCCGGAAAGGCGGCGCACAGCTCTCCGGTTGTGCGATCGGATGCCTTCAGCACGTCGAGCATCCGACGTCGCGTCGGCGACGCCAGAGCCTTGAACACCGCGTCGTCCGCGTCGTCGTGCTCGTCGTTCGACGGGGGTGCGACCAGGGGGTTGCCGTCCGACGATGACATGTTGTAAAACTATCACATGAGTGAGAATGAGCAGAACACAGACACGGCGGATGATCGTGCGGACGCGCAGGTCACCGCCCGACCCGCGCTCGAAGTCACGGACGGACCTCTGGAGGAACTGCGCTTCCTGGTCTCCGGATACGTTCGAAGGCCCGTGGCCCAGACCTACGAGGCCGTCGCCGATCCCGAACAGCTCTCGCGCTACTTCACGACGGGAGGAGCACAGGGCAGGCTCGAGCCGGGCGCGACCGTGACGTGGGACTTCAGCGACTTTCCCGGTGCGTTCCCGGTGGAGGTGCTCGAAGCAGACCCGCCGCGGCGCATCGTGATCGCCTGGGGCGGCAACGAGACGGTCGATCCGCAGGGTCGCACGACGACGACGTTCGAGTTCGAACCCGTGGACGACGACACTCGCACCCTTGTCACGATCACCGAGTCCGCCTGGCGGGCGACGCCGCTGGGGGCTCAGAGCGCCTTCGGCAACTGCGAAGGCTGGACCGGGATGCTCACAGCACTGAAGGCGTGGGTCGAGCACGGCATCAACTTGCGCGACGGGTTCTACGTCTGACCCTCACCGTGTGATGGAGTACAAGGGTGATTCATGTCGAGTTCGACGGCCCTCTTCAATCCGAACGCCTGACTCTCCGAATGATGACGATGCGCGACGTCGATGCGATCTATGCGCACGAATCGCGTGACGACGTGTGCCGCTACCTTCTGTACGAACCACGCACACGTGACGAAGTCGCCGAGAAGATCGCCGACTGGTCGACCAGGACGCGTCTTGCGGAGGAGAAGGACTTCCTCCAGCTTGCGGTCGAAGAGCGTGAGAGTCGACGGGTGCTCGGTGAGATCTACTTCGCGGTCACCAGCACCGAGCATCAGACGACCGAGATCGGCTGGGTGTTCCACCCGGACAACCAAGGGCACGGATATGCCACGGAGGCGGCGGAAACGATGCTCGGGTTCGCCTTCGGGACGGTGGAGGCCCACCGGGTGATCGCGGAACTCACGCCGGAGAACACGGCGTCCGTTGCGGTGTGCCGACGCCTCGGCATGCGTGAAGAGGCGCATTTCGTGCAGGACATGCTCGTCAAGGGCAACTGGGAGGACACCGGCGTCTACGCGATGCTGCGCAGCGAATGGACGGATCGCCTGCTTCACCCGTGAAGGGCGTCTTCCCCAGGGCCACAGGCTGCCGGCGGACGAGACGCGAGCTTCGGACGCGGCCCCTGCGGGCGCCACCGAGCGTTGCACACCGGAAACACGCCAGGCATAGGGTTCAACTCATGCGCGAACTTCAGGCGGAGATCATCCGCGAACTGCATGTCGAACCGAGCATCGATCCGGCGGCCGAGGTGGAGGCGCGCGTCGCCTTCCTCGCGGACTATGCCGTGGCATCCCACGCCCGCGGATTCGTGCTGGGCATCAGCGGCGGCCAGGACTCGTCGCTCACCGGCAGGCTCTGCCAGCTCGCGACGGAACGGCTCCTGGCGTCTGGTGTCGACGCGGAGTTCATCGCCGTCCGTCTTCCCTATGCTGTGCAGGCGGACGAGGCGGATGCGCAGCTCGCCCTCGAGTTCATCCAGCCCCAGCGGGTCGTCACCTTCAACGTGCAGGGCGGAGTGGACGGCGTCGCCGACGAATTCGCGAATGCTCTCGACGAGCCCATCCGCGACTTCACGAAGGGCAACGTCAAGGCACGGATGCGCATGGTCGCCCAATACGCGCTCGCCGGCCAGCGCGGACTCCTCGTAGTGGGCACCGACCACGCGGCCGAGGCAGTGACGGGCTTCTTCACGAAGTACGGCGACGGGGGAGTGGATCTCACTCCGATCACCGGGCTCACCAAGAGCCAGGGCAGGCAGCTGCTCGAGCACCTCGGCGCTCCGGCGCGGCTCTACGAGAAGTCGCCGACGGCGGACCTGCTCGACGACACCCCCGGCCAGACCGACGAGGACAACCTGGGCATCAGCTACCGGAACATCGACGCGTACCTCGAGGGGCTCGACGTCTCAGACGAGATCGCCGAGGCGATCGAGGCGAAGTACCGAGCGACCGAGCACAAGCGCCGGGTGCCGGCGACGCCGTTCGACACCTGGTGGCGCGCGTAGGATGTTGCGGGCTCTGGCGCCGACGGACATAGCGAGGGGGCCGACGCTCGGCGTCGGCCCCCTCGTCCTCGATCGCGGTCGGGCGATCAGTCTCCCTGCAGACCCGTCGACGTGCGCTGTGCGTACGAGCCGACAGCGGTGTAGTCGTCGAGCACGGCGGTGTCATCCGTGTAGCCGGGTTCGTCCGCCTGGTCCGTCGATCCGTCCGCAGCGCTCTGCGGAGAGCCCACCTGCGTCTGCGTGTCGTCGTCATCTGTTGACGGCGCCGGCCGGGCGTCCGTCTGGGATGCGTGACGTTCGTGGTGGCGTCGGGCGACCCACGCATCCTGGTCCGCGTACGCGGACTCCTCGGACGTCGAACGGTCGAAGCGCCACCTCTCGAGGTCCTCGAGGAAGAGCCGCCGCGAACGACGCGGCTTGTTCTGCCACTCCACCAAGCGGTCGCGGAACTCCACGATGGCGGGCTCCAGGCTGTAGCCGTAGGTCGCGGAATTGCGCTTCAGGTCTGCCAGCTGATGCGACGCCCAGTCGGCGGCCACCGCCGCGCCCTTCACGGGCAGCAAACGCACCAGAATGTCGGCCTGCCCCACGGAACGGTCGGAGAGCACCTGCTCGCCCGGCGTGAGCGAGTTCCAGACGGATGCCTCGACTGCGGCATCCACGAGGGCTGCGACGGCTGCGGCCTTCTGCTCGCGCTCTTCACGCGAGAGCAGACCGCGGATGGCGCCACGCGCGATCCACGCCGACAACAGTCCGGAGACGATGATGGCGACGAGGAGCACGACGGCAGCGAAAACCACCGGCTGCGCGTCCCCCGACGTGAGCCATCCCCAGAAGTCATTCCACCACTGCATACTGCGGACAGTAGCCGCCTCGGGGTGGAACCCGGCGGAGGCGTGCCGGACTCACGCGAGCGGGCGCGCCTGCCACCGCGATGCCGGTCGGACCGCCGGGTCGAGTCGTCCGACCCGGCAGCCCGACGGATCAGGCCCGGCCGGTGCCGTCGATCGCGAACGCCTCGATGGCCGCGAGCTCGTCCGTGGTGAGCGGGGCGGCGTGCACCGCGGCGATGTTCTGCTCGAGCTGCGCCACGCTCGACGCCCCGATCAGCGCGCTGGTGACCTGCGGATGCCGCAGCACCCACGTCAGCGCCAGTTGCGCGAGCGACTGGCCGCGCCCGGCGGCGATGTCGTTGAGGCCGCGTGCCCTGACGAGGTACTCCTCGGTGATGTTCTCCGCGTGCAGGAAGACGCTCGTCGCTGCGCGCGAGTCGCTCGGGACGGATCCCGTGAGGTAGCGATCCGTGAGCAGGCCCTGCTGCAGCGGGGAGAACACGATCGAGCCGATGCCCAGTTCGTCGAGAGTCGTCAGCAGTCCGTTCTCCACGTGCCTGTTGAACATGGAGTAGCTCGGCTGATGGATGAGGAGCGGCACGCCCTCCGCAGCCAGCGCCGCTGCGGCGGCTCGCGTCTGATCGGGACTGTAGTTGGAGACGCCGACGTAGAGCGCCTTGCCCTGGCGCACCGCTGTCGCGAGCGCGCCCATCGTCTCCTCGATCGGCGTGTTCGGGTCTGGGCGGTGCGAGTAGTAGATGTCGACGTAGTCGAGGCCGAGGCGGCCGAGCGACGCGTCGAGCGACGACAGCATGTACTTGCGCGAGCCCCACTCGCCGTAGGGGCCTGAATGCATGTGGTAGCCGGCCTTCGTCGACACGATCAGCTCGTCGCGGTACGGACGGAAGTCCTCGGCCAGGATGCGACCGACGTTGCGTTCGGCCGATCCGGCCGGCGGTCCGTAGTTGTTCGCAAGGTCGAAGTGCGTGACGCCGAGGTCGAACGCGCGGCGCACGATCGCACGCTGCGTGTCGATCGGGCGTCCATCTCCGAAGTTGTGCCAGAAGCCCAGAGAAACGGCGGGCAGGTCGAGCCCGCTGCGTCCCGTGCGGCGGTAGATCATCGAGTCGTATCGGTCGTCGGCGGCAACGTGAGTCATGCCGTGAATCGTAGTGAAAGGCCGCGACGCTCGCGGCGGGCCGCACATGTCGTATCGCTCGTTCACACGACCGACTCCTCCTCCACATGCCTCTTTCGCGCGAAGAATCCACGGATCCATGACCGCATCCGCTGCACCGCTGTCCGATTCGTCACAGTGTTCGCAGGTTCGTCGCACTCACGCGGCGATCATCAAGCAGAAGAGGTACCGAGCATGCCAGACACCATCACCGCGACGGGACTCGTGGGGACGATCCCGTCGCTCACGACCGTGGGCAACGGACTCGCGCGATTGACGTTCCGGCTGGGATCCACCCAGCGCAAGTACAACCGCGAGGGCGGCGCGTGGGAGAACGGCGAGACCAACTGGTACACGGTCGTCGCATTCCGTCGTCTCGCCGAGAACGCAGCGGAGTCCATCGCCAAGGGCGACCGTGTGGTCGTCAGCGGACGCCTCCGTGTGACGGACTGGGAGCGCGAAGGACGGCACGGGACAGCTGTCGACCTGATCGCCGAGTCGATCGGTCACGACCTGCTGTTCGGCACGACGACGTTCTCGCGGCCGCAGCAGACGGGCGGCGAGAGGTCGCTGTCGCTGGCCGAATCAGCGTCGTCCGCGCCGACGGAGGTATCCGGCGAAGCACCGCTCGTGGATGCCGACGGCTGGGCGTTGCCCGGAGCCTCGGGAGGCGCCGGCGGCACGTCGGATCGCGCGTCGGATGGTGCAACCGCGGTGGAGGCCTATGCCAGCGCTGCCCAGCATGACGACCACCTCGTCGACTCCGAGGACTCGGACGACGTCGCGTTCGCGGCGCTCGAGCCGCCGTTCTGATCCGGGTCGTGGAGCCGCCGTCCCGAGCCGTGTCGACGGTGACGGTCACCGTGGGACCGGCAGGATGCGGCGTCCCCGGGTGCCCGCGATCACAGGCGACTGGAAGGCAAGTCGGAGACTGCGCACCCTAGACTGCTCTGGCGCCGTCGAGCCGACACACGCGAGCGCAGAAGGGGAGTCGATCCGTGGTCGTTCGCGGGGGCCGGCGCTACGTGCGGATCGGTGTCACAGGCGTGACGGTCGCCGCCGCGATCGTGGCCGTCCTCACCGGATGCACGGCGCCGTCGAACCCGGCGACGTCCCCGACGAGCGGAACGCCTGCCTCCACCAGCACACGGTCGGCGGTACCCGACGTGCTGCCCACCATGGATCCGAAGGCCTCCGCCGCGAAGAACCTGAACTTCTTCGATTACGTCAACAACCGCACGATCGCCGGCAACCAGAACCCGAGCGCTCAGCAGTTCGTCGACGCGCTCGCCGCCGCCGGATTCGCCAAGTCGGACATGCAGATGACCGCGGACAAGACCACGGTGAACCTCGTGCCGGGATCGGTGCAGTTCTCCGTGCTCATCAACGGCGGCTGTCTCATCGGCCAGTTCGGCAAGGACATCGGCGGCTATCACAGCGTCGTCACGCCCGTGCTCTCCACAGGGAAGTGCCTGATCGGCGACACCGTCCCGGTTCAGTAACCGAGGCATCGCTCCGGCTTCCGTGCCGTCTTGTGTGAGGGCCATGTCGGCGCGCTGAGCCGGGCATCCGTGCGGCGAAGTGCGGTGTCCCGCGCCCATAGACTGGAACGCATGGCCGAATATATCTACTCGATGGTCCGCGCCCGAAAGGCGGTGGGCGACAAGCTCATCCTCGACGACGTCACCATGGCGTTCCTGCCGGGAGCGAAGATCGGTGTGGTCGGCCCGAACGGTGCCGGTAAGTCCACGATCCTGAAGATCATGGCGGGACTCGACCAGCCGTCCAACGGCGAGGCGAAGCTCACCCCGGGCTACAGTGTCGGCATCCTGATGCAGGAGCCCGAGCTCGACGAGTCGAAGACGGTACTCGAAAACGTGCAGCAGGGCGTCGGCGAGATCAAGGCCAAGGTCGACAGGTTCAACGAGATCTCTGCAGCGATGGCGGACCCCGAGGCGGACTTCGATGCGCTGCTGGCGGAAATGGGCACGCTGCAGGAGCAGATCGACGCGGCCGACGCGTGGGATCTCGACTCGCAGCTCGAGCAGGCCATGGATGCCCTGCGCTGCCCGCCGTCCGACACCCCCGTGTCAGTGCTGTCGGGTGGAGAGAAGCGCCGCGTCGCGCTGTGCAGGCTCCTCCTGCAGAAGCCCGACCTGCTGCTCCTGGATGAGCCGACGAACCACCTGGACGCGGAGAGCGTGCTCTGGCTCGAACAGCACCTGAAGCAGTACCACGGCGCAGTTCTCGCCGTGACCCACGACAGGTACTTCCTCGACCACGTCGCCGAGTGGATCGCCGAGGTCGATCGCGGCCACCTGTATCCGTATGAGGGCAACTACTCGACGTACCTCGAGAAGAAGCGCGAGCGTCTTCAGGTGCAGGGCAAGAAGGACGCCAAGCTGTCCAAGCGGCTCAGCGAGGAACTCGAGTGGGTGCGCAGCAACGCGAAGGGTCGCCAGGCGAAGTCCAAGGCGCGCCTTGCCCGATACGAGGAGATGGCGGCCGAGGCCGAGCGCACGCGCAAGCTCGACTTCGAAGAGATCCAGATCCCGCCGGGGCCGCGCCTCGGTCAGGTCGTGATCGACGCGAAGAACCTGCAGAAGGGCTTCGGCGACCGCAAGCTCATCGACGGCCTCAGCTTCACTCTGCCCCGCAACGGGATCGTCGGTGTCATCGGCCCGAACGGCGTCGGCAAGACCACGCTGTTCAAGACGATCGTCGGGCTCGAGCCGCTCGACGGCGGAGAGCTGAAGGTCGGCGAGACGGTGGAGATCTCCTACGTCGACCAGTCGCGAGGCGGCATCGATCCGAACAAGACCCTCTGGGAAGTCGTGTCCGACGGACTCGACTACATCCAGGTGGGCAAGACCGAGGTGCCCAGCCGCGCCTACGTGTCGACGTTCGGCTTCAAGGGGCCGGACCAGCAGAAGAAGGCCGGTGTGCTCTCCGGTGGTGAGCGGAACCGTCTGAATCTGGCGCTGACCCTGAAGCAGGGCGGCAACCTCCTCCTGCTCGACGAGCCGACCAACGACCTCGACGTGGAAACGCTGTCCAGCCTGGAGAACGCGCTCCTCGAGTTCCCCGGTTGCGCGGTGGTCATCACGCACGACCGGTGGTTCCTCGACCGCGTCGCCACGCACATCCTGGCATACGAGGGAACGGACGAGAACCCGGCCGACTGGTACTGGTTCGAGGGCAACTTCGAGGCGTACGAGGAGAACAAGGTGCAGCGCCTCGGGCCCGACGCGGCGAAGCCGCACCGATCCGCCTACCGCAAGCTCACTCGCGACTGAGGTGAGAGCAGTGCGAGCGTGCTCGGACTGCCGAGCCGATGGAGTCGGGTCGATGGTTCGATTCCGAACCCCCGCGCCCGAGGTGAGTGCAGTGCGAGCGTGCTCGGATGGCCGAGCCGATGGAATCGGCTCGAGGTTTGATCCGATGAGACGGGAGTGACGTCATGAGGCTGAACGTTCCGATCCGGCTCCGCTGGAGCGACCTGGATGCCTACGGTCACGTCAACAACGCCGAGATGCTGCGTCTCCTCGAGGAGGCGCGCATCATCGCGCTCTGGTCGAGCGGTGACGATGCGCCGTCCGATGTTCCGGGCGATGTCGACTCCGGCGAGGCGCTGAGCGCGAGTACGGCGGTGCTGGACGGACGTCCGGGCGCCGACACGCTGAGCCTCATCGCACGTCAGGAGATCGAGTACCTGGCGCCGATCCCGTACCTGCGTCAGCCGATCGATGTGCAGTTGTGGGTGGGCCGTCTGGGCGGCGCCAGTCTGGAGCTCTGCTACGAGGTGCGGTCGCCCGTCGGTGTGGATCCCGCCACGCTGTACGCCAGGGCCGCGACGACGCTCGTACTGGTGGATGCGGCATCCGGTCGCCCGCGTCGCATCAACGAACGAGAGCGTGCAGCTTGGGCTCCGTTCGAGGAAGCACCGATCGAGTTCCATCGGCGCTGAGCGTCCCGGGGCCGGTGGAGGACGGGCGACGACCCGAAGATTCTCGATCTTCCGCGCCAGGAGACGCCGCCGGATTCGATCTGCGCCGACAACGCGTCAGGCGTTGCGTGCCCGGTGATCGACCGGACGTGCCGCTCGCCCGCAGCGGGTCGATCCGGGCGTCAGGCCTTGACGGTGATGGTGCCGCCGTCGACGGATGCCGTCAGCTTGGTGAGCGGCTTGGCCGCCGGTCCCTGGATGACCGCGCCCGTCGTCTGGTTGAAGCGTGATCCGTGGCACGGGCAGTCCAGTTCCCCGTTGCCGGGTTGGACGACGCAACCGGCGTGCGTGCAGATCGCGGAGAACGCCGCGACGGATCCCTTCTTCGGCTGGGACACCAGCACGGGCTGATCACCGATCTTGGCGGACACCGCCCCACCCACCGGAACATCGGCGAGCTTGACGGTGGTGGATCCGGATACCGTCTCGTTCCCGCCTGCGCTGGTGCCGCCATCCTGCGCGGTGCAGGCCGCGAGGGTTGCGGCGCTCAGCGCCGCTCCGCCGACGAGGGCCGCACGTCGGGTGACCGCGGATCCGGTGCTGGGCTGGTGCGTCACGATTCGTTCCTCTCGCACGTGCGGGTCGATGCACGCGCATCCGTATCCCACGATGGCCGGACTACTTTGGTCGAAGCTGAGTCGAGGGTGAAGCAGCTGGGCCGTACAACGGGTTGCTGACGATCGACGTACTGCCGCGCCCGACGGATGCCGTCGCTAACCGCGGGGGAGGCGGACCATGCCTTCCTGCGCCACGTTGGCCACGAGCATCCCAGCCCGGCTGTAGATGCGGGCGAGCGAGAGCCCTCGACCGCTCGTGGCGCTCGGAGACTCCTGCACGTAGAGGAGCCAGTCGTCGACGCGACTGAACCGGTGCCACCACATGGCGTGGTCGAGGCTCGCGATCTTCAGTCCAGGAGTCGACCAGGTCACGCCATGCCTGCGCAGCACAGGTTCGAGGATGGAGTAGTCACTCGCGTAGGCCAGTGCCGCGCGATGCAGGTTCGGGTCGTCTGGCAGTTGACCGAGCGCCTTGAACCACACCGCCTGATGAGCGACATGCTCGCCCTCGACCTTCAGGTAGACGGGACTCGTCACGTGTCGGAGGTCGAAGGGACGATCGTCGCGCCAGTGCCTGCTGACCGGGTGATCGAAGTCGGCGAGCAGCTCCGAGTCGCTCGGGATGTCATCCGGTCCCGGAATGTCCGCAGGCATGTCCACCTGGTGATCGAGTCCGGTGTCCGGTACCTGGAACGACGCGATCATGGACAGGATGGGCAACCCGTTCTGGTACGCCTGCGTGCGGCGCGTCGAGAACGAACGGCCGTCGTGGATGCGATCCACGGAGAACGTGATCGGCTGATTCACGTCGCCTGGGCGCAGGAAATACCCGTGCATGGAGTGGATCGGACGTTCCGATGGCGTCGTGCGCATCGCGGCGACGACGGACTGGGCGAGAACCTGCCCGCCGAAGACGCGGCCGTGCGGCATCCACTGGCTCGGCCCGGTGAAGATGTCCTCGTCGGTGCGAGCGCCGGTGTCGGTCAGTTCGAGGGCGTTGAGCAGGCCGTCGAGGGGTTGTGTCATGGTGCCTCTCGCGTCTGAGGTTCGGCGGTCACCGCCGGGCCGCAGTGCGGCCGTGCGACCTGTCGCATTCCGTTAGTTTAGACAGGACATGAGTCAGTTCTTCTCCCTCACCGACGCCCTCACCGCCAAGGACCTCCAGGTGTACCTGGGCCGTGCCGGCCGGGTCGAGGATGGTTCGATCCGCATGATCGCCGGATCCGGCGTGCTTGCGGTGTACACGGCGATCCTGTATCCGCGCAGCCTCCTCGACCACATTCCCACGGTGCTGGGACTGCGCACGTTCGCGACGGCTCGCGAGGCGGCGTTCGATGCCGTCGTGCCCACCAGATCGCTGCTCAACCGGTTGGTGCAGGCTGAGAATGCCGCGCATGCGGACGAGAACGGGGAGGCCGAGCCGCTTTCCATTCGGCTTCCGCTGGAGGTCAGCACCGTCACGTGGACGGGGATCACGCCGCCGCGTGGCGGATGGCGCCGGGTCGGCGAGACGTCGGGAGGCGTGCTGCTGGACACTGCTGCCGAGGGCATCGCCGACGTCGCAGAGGCCATCCCGGCTCAGGCGGGCGAGCAGATCGTGCAGCGCGTGCGCGGCGAGGTGTGGGGCAGGCCCATTCCGTCGCTGGAATACGTCGCCGCGGGAGCCGCATTCGCCGCCCACTCGCTCGGCTTCCTCGTGGATCGCGACGAACGGGTCAGCGTCTTCGAGACGGGCCCCTGGACGAGGTTGACGCTGCGCAGGGGCCACGTGCTGGTGAAACGTCCCGCCTGGTCGTTGCGCGGCTGAGGGGCAGACCACTCGGACCCCGTACGCCGGTAGGGGTCGGGACAACCCTGTGGGGTGATGTGCTCGGCCATGCGGCCGCCGTACGGTGCCGTCAAGCGCGGAGATGCCGCCTGAGACGGGACACCGACATGACGGCGATCGTGACCGCAACCGAATCGCGGATCATCAGCACCACAGGGCGACGAGGGGGCACGACCGCTTCCGGACAGAGCGCTTTCGCCGAGATCTCGTCTGCCATCAAGCAGGAAGGTCTTCTTCGCCGCCGACGTGGCTTCTACGTGATGGTCTTCGCCTGCTGGAGTCTTGCCCTGATCGCGGCCATCACGGCGATGCTGGTGATTGGCGACAGTTGGTGGCAGCTCGCGGTGGCGGTGGCGCTGGGTGTCATCTTCACGCAGTTCGCTTTCCTCGCTCACGAGGCGGCACATCGTCAGATCTTCGCCTCGGGCAAGGCGAACGAGCGCGCGGGGCTCGTTCTCGGCAACCTCGTCGTCGGACTCAGCTACGCCTGGTGGATGAACAAGCATTCCAGGCACCACGCCAACCCGAACACCGTCGGCAAAGACCCGGACATCGAGAAGGACACCATCTCGTTCCTCGAGGAAGATGCCGCAGCCAGCCGCGGCCTGGTGCGTCTGATCACTCGCAAGCAGGGCTACCTGTTCTTCCCGCTGCTGCTCCTGGAGGGTGTCAACCTGCACCGTCACGCATTCGTGTCGGCGTTCGGTCGGGGGCGCGTCGCACATCGGTCGTTGGAGATCGCCCTGCTGCTCCTGCGGTTCTCCGCATACTTCGCTCTTCTGTTCGTGCTCTTGCCTGTGCCGATCGCTGTGGTGTTCATCGCCGTCCAGATGGCCGTCTTCGGTCTCTACATGGGTGCGTCGTTCGCGCCGAACCACAAAGGGATGCCGATCATCGCCCGAAATGTCAGGGTCGATTTCCTGAGACGCCAGGTGCTCACCTCGCGCAACATCGCGGGTGGGGCGTTCGTCGACATCTTCATGGGCGGCCTGAACTACCAGGTCGAGCATCACCTGTTCCCGAGCATGCCGCGCCCCGCCCTACGTCGCACCCAGCGACTCGTGAAGGCGTACTGCCTCGAGAACAACGTGCACTACACCGAGACGACGCTGCTGAACTCCTACGCGATCGTGATCCGGTATCTGAATCGCGTTGGTCTCGCCGCCGGCGACCCGTTCGAGTGTCCGATGGTGTCGCAGTATCGACCACGCGACTGATCGACCGCGACAGATCGACCGCGCGACTAGAGGTCAGTCAGGACCCCGCGAGCGGCCTGCCTGCCGGAGAACAGGCATCCGCCGAGGAAGGTGCCCTCCAGCGACCGGTAACCGTGCACTCCGCCCCCGCCGAAGCCGCTCACCTCTCCCGCGGCGTACAGGCCGGGCACGGCAGTGCCCCGCGCGTTCTGAGCGCGGCCCTGCAGGTCGGTCTCGATGCCGCCCAGCGTCTTGCGCGTGAGGATGTGCAGCTTGACGGCGATGAGTGGTCCGGTCTTCGGATCGAGGAACTTGTGCGGCGACGCCACCCGGATCAGCTTGTCCCCGCGGTAGCGCCTGGCGGACGTGATCGCGGTGAGCTGGGCATCCTTGGAGAAGCCGTTGTCGAGTTCGCGATCGTGCTCGACGACGGTGCGCTCGATGGCGTTCTCATCGAACGGAGCATCGGCGATGGCGTGCATTCCGGCGAAGAGCTCCGGCAGGGAGGACGCGACCACGAAGTCGACCCCATGCTGCTTGAACGCCTCGACGGGGCCGGGCGCGCCCGAGCGCACGCGTTGCAGCAACAGCTTGATGTCCTTGCCCGTGAGGTCGGGGTTCTGCTCGCTGCCGGAGAGCGTGAACTCCTTCTCGAGGATCTTCTGCGTCAGCACGAACCACGTGTAGTCGCGCCCGGTCTTCTGGATGTGCTCCAGCGTGCCGAGCGTGTCGAAGCCCGGGAAGAGCGGGGCAGGCAGCCGGTTGCCCTCGGCGTCGAACCAGAGCGACGACGGTCCTGGCAGGATGCGGATGCCGTGGTTCTGCCAGACGGGATTCCAGTTCTGGATGCCCTCCGTGTAGTGCCACATTCGGTCGGCGTTGATGACGCGTGCCCCCGCCTGCTGTGAGATCGGGATCATGCGGCCGTCGACGTGCGCCGGGACACCGGCGAGCATCCGAGCGGGGGGAGTTCCGAGCCGCTCGGGCCAGTTCTCACGGACCAGCTCGTGGTTGCCGCCGATGCCGCCCGAGGTCACCACGACGGCCGGCGCACGGAACTCGAACTCGCCGGTCACTTCGCGGTTGCTCGCGACTCCGCGCTCGACGTCGTCCGGCTTCAGGACGCTTCCGCGCACTCCGACGACGCGGCCGTCCTCGACGATGAGTTCGTCGACCCGACGGCGGTGCGCCACAGTCGCGACGCCCTCGTTGACGCCGCGATGCACCCGATCGATGAACGGTTGCAGGATGCCTGGGCCGGTGCCCCACGTGATGTGGAAGCGCGGAACGGAGTTGCCGTGGCCGCCTGCCGTGCCGCTGCCGCGCTCGGCCCATCCGACGACGGGGAACAGCTTGACCCCTTTGGATCGCAGCCATTCTCGCTTTTCACCCGCGGCGAACTCGAGATAGGCCTCTGCCCACTTGCGCGGCCAGGCGTCTTCCTCGCGATCGAAGCCGGCCGTGCCGAACCAGTCCTGTCGCGCCAGCTCCAGGGAGTCGTGCACACCCATGCGGCGCTGCTCCGGCGTGTCGATGAGGAACAGACCGCCGAACGACCAGAACGCCTGCCCACCGAGGGACTGCGGCGGCTCCTGCTCGAGCACGAGCACGCGCTTGCCGCGATCCAGCAGTTCGGATGCCGTCACCAGTCCCGCGAGTCCGGCGCCGACGATGATCGCGTCGACGTTCGCGGTCGCGGGGGACGGGTCGTCGTGCTGGTCTTCGGGACGGGAAGCGGGCGCGGGGGTGGTGGAGGGCATCCGGTGTCTCCTTCGATCGGATTGCGTCACTGCTCGGTCGCCGGGGCCGGTCGGACGGATCGGGCTGCCCGTCGGCCTCGAGTTGGGCGTATGACCAAGTATCGCCGGTGACGGACCGCCGTGGTGACGTCAGTCCTCGAACGTGTTCACCATCGCGTGGGCTGCGCGCTCCAGGTACGACCAGAGGGTCGCATCCTGCAGCGGAGGCAGGGCGAGTCCGTCGACCGCCGCGCGCATGTGTGCGAGCCAGCGGTCACGAGCCTCCGGGTTCACTTTGAACGGGGCGTGCCGCATCCGCAGCCGGGGATGTCCGCGCAACTCGCCGTACGTCGTCGGCCCACCCCAGTACTGCTCGAGGAACATGCGGAGACGGTCGGCGGCCGGGCCGAGATCCTGCTCCGGATACATGGGTCGCAGCACCGGATCGTCGGCCACCCCGCGATAGAACGCGTCGACCAGACGCTGGAAGGTCTCCTGCCCGCCGACCTGGTCGTAGAAGTTGCCCTGAGCGGGCTCGCCGCCGGCGGACATCCGCAGCGTGAGCGGTGCTGCCGTGGCAGCCGGTGTGCCGTGTGCCGTCTCGGACAGCGGGCTCTCGTCGTTCGTCGCGCCGACGGGCGTCTCGCCCGGAGAGTTCGTGAGGCTCACGGTCGTCCTTCGTCGTGGTGGTCGCTCTGAAGGCCTCGTTCCCCCGGAGACGGGTTGCGCGGGGCAGGGCCGGCATCGTGCCCCGATGTCGGCTGCGGCCGCGTGATCGCCTGCGGGTGCCGGGCGGTCGTCGGCTTCTCGGATGCTGGTGACTCTGATGCCCGCGATCCGGTGGCGGACGATCCGGATGCTCGCGCGGTCGCGTCCCGTCCCGCGGCGGTCCGCGCCGAGGTCGTTCCGGGTGTCGCCGTCTGGACGCTCGCCTTTCCGCGCCGCCGTTTGGCCTTCGGCTCTTCGGTGGTGACCACCGGGTTCGGGCGCGTCCGCGGCGGATGCGCACCCGAGATGCTCGCCGCCCCGTCGAATCCGGTGAGCACCACGTTGGTGAGCGATGGAAGCTTGACGCCCATCTCGTCGAGCGCATCCTTGAGGCGCTTGCGCAGTTCGCGGGCCACGTCGTCTTTCGCCGTGGTGCGTGTCTTCAGCACCACTCGCAGCACGACGGCGTCGGGCGTGACGGACTCGATGCCCCACAGCTCGGGCTTCTCGACGATGCGGGACCGCCATCGGGGAGAGGTCGCGAGCTCCGTCGCGACCTTCACCATGCGGTCCTCGATCGCGTCGACGTCGCTGTCGTAGGGCACGGCGAGATCCGTGATGACCCGAGCCCAGCCCTGTGACATGTTGCCCACGCGCAGGATCTCGCCGTTGCGCACGAACCAGAGTGTGCCGTTGACGTCGCGGATCTGCGTCACCCGGATGCCGACGGCCTCGACGATGCCGGTGGCCGGCCCTAGGTCGACGACGTCGCCAACGCCGAGCTGGTCCTCCATGACCATGAAAAGCCCGTTCAGCACGTCTTTCACGATGTTCTGTGCGCCGAAACCGAGTCCGGCGCCGACCGCGGCGCTGAGCAGTGCGAAAGATCCGAGGATCTCCGAGTTGATGGTGTAGACGACAAGCACGATCGCGATGATCGCGATCACGACGTTCACGATGTTGCTGAGCACCGTGCCGAGTGTGCGGGTGCGCTGGACCACGCGAACTGCGGCGATCGGCGAGGCGGTGAGGGCTTGGGTGTCGTCGACGTTCTGCTTGTTCTTGACGCCGGAGACGATGCGCCGCACGACCCGGCGGATAACGAATCGCAGCAGCCACGACGCGAGGAACGCGAGAACGACGATGACGGCGATCCACACGAGCTTCCAGCCGATCGCCGTCAACCCGCTGAGCACGGTCTCCCAGAATGTCGGGTCGGTCACTGCACTGACGTCGGGAGTAGCGGAGGTGAAGATCATCGTGTCCGAGTGTAGTGAGCAGGTCTGGCGCATCCTGGACAGTCGCTAGGCATTGCCTGTCCGGCCGCGGCGCTCACGAACTCGTGAGCCGAGCACCGAAAGAGCCGAGCACCGAAAGAGCAGAGTACGGATACACGGATGCCCGCGGTCGGCGCCCTACTCGCCGCCCGCGGGCATCCGTGGCCGGGTGGTGTCGCACCCGGCAGCCCCCTGGCCGATCGACGGTTCGCTACACGTCCCGCCGCTTGGTCAGGATCGCACCCACCACAGTGACGACCACGACCCATCCCAGGACGACGAGTCCGCCCTGCCACGAGTTGAGCGAGAGGAGACCGTCGTGCATCGTGACCTGCTTCGTGCCCGGGGCCACGTAGGAGTACAGCTGGCCGCCGGCCTGCGAGGGCAGGAACTGCATCAGGTTCTCCACCCACTTCGCCTGCGTGAGGCCGTAGACGAGGCTGCCGATGATCGGGAGCACGAGGAGCGTGCCGAGGATGGTGGCGATGCCGCCGGCCGAGCTGCGGATGAGCGCTCCAAATGCGAACGCGAGCATGGCGACGAGTGCGAGGTAGATCGCACCGCCGAGCATCGGAAGCAGCACGCTCGACGACATGAGGTCGGTGTCGAGCCCTCTGGCGTGGAGGATCCCGCCGGCAACGAGCCCGGAGATGCCGATCGAGACCACGCCGACGACGAAGACGACGACCGTCAGCACGATGAACTTCGCGAAGTAGGCGCCGAGACGCCTGGGGTCGGCCGTGTAGGTGGAGCGGATCATGCCTGTCGCATACTCGCCGCTGATCACGAGGACGCCGAGAACGGCGACGGCGAGCTGCGTGAACACCACGCCGATGGTCGCCGCGGAGACGAGATTCGAATTCGCCGCTTCGGCGGGGATCTGCGAGACGTTGTCGAGGCGGATGAGTCCGGATCCGGCCGCGGCGAGCCCGACCGCGAGCACGATGACGATGCCGAGGCACCAGATCGTGGAGCGCAGGCTGCGCAACTTGATCCATTCGGAGTGGAGCAGGCCGGCGAACGAGAGACGGATGCCGTCCAGCGGGCTCGTCGCCGGTGTCGGGCGCTGCAGAGTGTCGGTCGCGGTGGTCATCGGGTCATCTCCGAGTGGTATTCGACCTCGTCCTGCGTGAGTTCGAGGTAGGCCTCCTCTAGGGAGGCGTCGATGGGCGTGAGTTCGTGGAGCGCGATGCCCGACGCCGCTGCCGCGTCGCCGATCTGCGCTGCGTTGAGTCCCGACACTTCCAGCGCGCCGTCGTCGAACGACGTGACCGTGATGTCCGGACCGGTGAGGGCCGCTGTGAGCGCTGAGGCCTGCGGGGTGCGCACGCGTACCACACGACGCGTCGCGCCCGCGATCACCTCAGAGATGGGAGCATCGGCGAGCACGTGTCCGCGGCCGAGCACGATCAGGTGGTCGGCGGTCTGCGCCATCTCGCTCATCAGGTGCGAGGAGATGAAGACGGTGCGTCCCTCGGACGCCAGATACCGGCAGAATTCGCGCACCCACCGCACGCCCTCGGGATCGAGACCGTTGACCGGTTCGTCGAGGATGAGCGTGTGCGGATCGCCGAGCAGCGCCGCCGCGATGCCGAGGCGCTGCCCCATGCCGAGAGAGAAGCCCCCGACGCGCTTGTTCGCCACCGAGTCGAGCCCGGTCATGGCGATGACGTCCCGCACGCGAGACTTCGGGATGCCGTGGGTCGCCGCGAGCGCGCGCAGGTGGTTGTAGGCGGAGCGGCCGGTGTGCACGGCCTTGGCCTCCAACAGCGCACCGACCTCGTGCAGAGGAGCCCGATGCTGGGCGTACGGCTTGCCGGCCACGAGCGCCCGTCCGGCGGTCGGCCGGTCCAGTCCCATGATCATGCGCATGGTGGTGGACTTGCCTGCGCCGTTGGGTCCGAGGAATCCGGTGACGATGCCTGGGCGCACCGTGAAGCTCACATCGTCGACAGCCAGCTTGGGGCCGTACCTCTTGCTGAGGCCTTCGATTTCGATCATGAGGACAGTCTGCTGGACGGGGTGACCTGGGGCATCCATCCAGAGGATGAGTGGTGTCCGCCTCGACGGCGATCTCGACGTATGGCACTCGTCGAGTTCACGTCTGCCGCCGCTGGTTGAGCGCGCCGAACAGCCGCATGGCACCCACCGCTGGTTGAGCCTGTCGAAACCAGTGACCTGGGTCCGACAAGCTCAACCAGCGGCCGGCGGACCGGCTTGGCCGGCTGGAGGTCAGGCCTGCGTGTCGCGCTCCTGCGCCGCCAGTGCACGTTCGACGGATGCGAGGTTCTCCGACACCATGCGGCGCAGCGCAGCAGGCTCGGCGTTCGCGTCCAGCCACGCCCGAGTCGCCTCGGCGAGCTCGCGGTTCGCGAGCGGATACGGGTACATGCCCTCGACGAGGTACTCGGCGATCTTGTAGGTGCGGGAGGCCCACACGGACTGCAGCGCCTCGAAGTATTTGGCCACGTACGGCTTGAGCAGCGCCGTGTCGTGCACGCGCTGGAAGCCCACCCCGGTCATCCGCACGATCGTGTTGGGCAGGTCGTTAGAGTCGAAGACGCTCGCCCATGCTGCGGCTTTGCCCTCCGCCGTCGGGATGGCGGCGCGGGCCTGAGCCGCGGCCTGTGCGCCGTTCGCCGTGTTGTCGGCGGCGAGAGCGGCGTCGATCTCGGCCGCGCCCGCCGCGCCGCCGGCAACCAGCGACGTGAGCAGTTCCCACGCCAGATCGGTGTCGACCGTGAGGTCATCGAGCACGACGGATCCGTCGCGGAGTCCGGCGACCTTCGCGAGCTGGTCCGGCGTCGAGGCCAGGGCGGCGAAGAACTTCACGAACTGGAACTGCGCATCGCTGCCGGCCTGAGCCGCCTCGGCGAGCTGCCACAGGGCATCGGCGGCCTCCTCGGCGGATGCCGTGCTGCGCTCGGGTGCGACGTACGAATGCACGCTCAGCACGAGTTGGTTGAGCGTGGTGCGCAGCGTGGTGGACTCGGTCTCCGAGCCGATGTTGCCCAGCACCAGGCGCACGTAGTCACGGGCCGGAGTCTCGGCGTCGCGCGTGGCATCCCACACGGATCCCCACACGAGCGACCGCGCAAGCGGCGACTCGATGTCGCTCAGGTGCTCGATCGCGACAGCCAGCGAGTCGTCATCGAGCCGGATCTTCGCATAGGCGAGGTCGTCGTCGTTGATGAGGATGAGGTCGGGACGCTTCTTGCCGACGAGCTCGGGGACCTCCGTGCGCTCGCCGTCCACATCGAGTTCGAGGCGCGCGTCGCGCACCAGGCGCTCCTGATCCGTTCCGGCTCCACGCAGGTTGTAGAGGCCGATCGCCAGGCGATGCGGGCGCAGCGTGGGGTAGTCGGGGTGCGCGCTCTGCAGCACGGCGAACTCGGTCACGATGCCGTCCGCATCCGTCGCGATCGCAGGCCGGAGGGTGTTCACCCCTGCGGTCTCGAGCCACAGCTTCGACCACGACGTGAGGTCGCGGCCGCTCGTGGCCTCGAGCTCGACGAGCAGGTCGCGCAGCTCCGTGTTCGAGTGGGCGTGTTTTTTGAAGTACTGCGAGACACCCGCGAGGAAGTCGTCCTGTCCCACCCAGGCCACGAGCTGCTTGAGCACGGAAGCGCCCTTCGCATACGTGATGCCGTCGAAGTTGACCTGCACGTCCTCGAGGTCGTTGATGGTCGCCACGATCGGGTGCGTCGACGGCAGCTGGTCCTGCCGGTACGCCCAGCTCTTCTCCATGGCGGCGAACGTCGTCCACGCTTCCGACCACTCAGTCGCCTCAGCGGTGGCGAGCGTCGACGCATACTCCGCGAACGACTCGTTCAGCCAGAGGTCGTTCCACCACTTCATGGTGACGAGGTCGCCGAACCACATGTGGGCCAGCTCGTGCAGGATCGTGACGACCCGGCGCTCCTTGATGGCGTCCGTCACCTTCGAGCGGAAAACGTACGTCTCGGTGAACGTGATCGCGCCCGCGTTCTCCATGGCGCCGGCGTTGAACTCGGGAACGAACAGCTGGTCGTACTTCGCGAACGGGTACGGCACATCGAACCGCTCCTCGTAGAACGCGAAGCCCTCGCGGGTCTTGTCGAAGATGTATTCGGCATCCATGTACTCGGCGAGCGAAGCGCGCGAGTAGACGCCGAGCGGAATGGTGCGTCCGTCGCTGCTGGTCAGCTCGGAGTGCCAGCTCGTGTACGGGCCCGCGATGAGGGCCGTGATGTAGGAGGAGATCACCGGCGTCTGCTCGAAGACGGTGGTCTTGGCATCCCCGGACTCCTCGACGGATGCCGCGGGCGAGTTGCTCACGACCGCCCACGCGGCCGGCGTGGTCACCGTGAACGTGAACCGTGCCTTCAGATCGGGCTGCTCGAACACGGCGAACATGCGCCGGGAATCCGGGACCTCGAACTGCGTGTAGAGGTACACCTCGCCGTCCACGGGGTCGACGAACCGGTGGAGACCCTCGCCGGTGTTCGTGTAGCGGGGGTGCGACACGACGGTCAGTTCGTTCTCCGCCTTGAGATTCGGCAGCTGGATGCGCACCCCGTCGTTCACCTCCGCCACATCGAGCGACTCCCCGTTGAGCACGATGGATTCCACGGAGGCCGTGATCGCATCGATGAACGTCGACGCGCCCTCTGTCGCCGCGAACGTCACCGTCGTGGTGCTGAGGAAGGTCTCGTCACCGGTGGTCAGATCCAGTACGACGTCGTAGGTGTGCGTGTCGACGATGGCGCGGCGTTCGGCCGCCTCGATGCGCGTGAGGTTCTCTCCTGGCATGTCTCTCCTGATGTCGATCGACGCGGAAGCGCCGATGATCCTTGCGTGCGGCTGTTGCGGCCGGACCGATGACGGGCTCGTATCGTGGACGATGCCCGATCGTCAAGCCTAATCGCGCGACGCGTGCAGACTTCTAGACTTCGCCTGTGGTCGAACGGGATGAACGCACGGCGCGGCCGGAGCATCGGTGGCCCGTTGTGGTCGCCATCGTGATCGCGCTGGCGTTGTACACCTTCTTGCCCAGCAACCTGTTCGCCATCCAGCGATACGTCGTCGTGGGGATCGGGCTGGTTCTGCTCATCCCGCTGATCGTGCTGAACCCCCACCGGTATACGAAGGAGACACGGTTCTCCCGGTTGTCGGAGGTGGCGCTCGCCCTGATCATCCTGCTCGCCAACCAGCTCACGCTGGTACTGCTCATCGTGCAACTCGTGCACAAGTCCAACGAGGGCGGCTCTCTTCTTCTCGCGTCGCTGCAGGTGTGGGTGACCAACGTCATCGCTTTCGCCCTGCTGTACTGGTGCATCGACCGCGGTGGACCGGTGGCCAGGACGACGGTGAAACGGACGGACCTGAGGCTCGCGGACTTCCGGTTTCCGCAAGATGAGGATCACGACAACGTCGTGGAGGTGCGCGCCGGTTCGTCGATCGACAGCGACTGGGTTCCGACCTTCGTCGACTACCTCTACTTCTCTCTCACCAACTCGATGGCGTTCAGCCCGACCGACACGATGCCGTTGTCGACGAGGGCGAAGGCACTGATGGCGTTGGAGTCGTTCGCCGGCTTCGTGATGCTCGCGCTGGTGATCGCCAGAGCTGTCGCGCAGATCGGCTGACGGCACCCGCCACATTGCCTGCAGCGCGGTGGGTGGTTCCGCGGTGTCCGCGAATCCGGGGCGCCATCGCTTAGATGGATGCCATGACCGACGTTGATTTCTGGTTCGACCCCTCCTGCCCGTGGGCCTGGATGACCTCCCGCTGGGTCGACGAGGTCGCCCCGCACCGCGACCTGAACGTGACTTGGCACATCATGAGCCTCTACGTGCTCAACGAGGACAAGGACGTGTCGGAGTCGTACCGCAGGATGCTGCCCCGCACCCTCCGCTATGCCCGCCTGGTGACGGCCGTGGGGGAGCTCGAGGGTCAGCGCGCCGTCAAGCCGCTGTATGACGCGCTGGGCACGCGGATCCACCCCGGCCATCGCAAGGATGTCGAGGCCGTCGTCGCCGAGGCACTCGCCGAGGTCGGCCTGCCGGCGGACTACGCCCGATTCGCCGACTCCGACGAATACGATGCGCAACTGCGGGCGAGCCACGCGGATGGCATCAGCAGGGTCGGCCAGGATGTCGGCACCCCGGTGATCGCCCTCAACGGAGCGGCCTTCTTCGGCCCGGTCATCTCGCCGACGCCGCGTGGCGAGATGGCGCTCGCGCTCTGGGACGGCGTGGTCGCCGCGTCGTCCTACGACGGCTTCTTCGAGCTCAAGCGCAGCCGCACACGCGAGCCGATCTTCGACTGATCCCGTGCCGCGCCGGGCCACGCCGCCGACCGGTGTCGTTGCCCCGCCGAGAGTGCGCCTTGGCCCCGCCGAGAGTGCGCGTTCGTCCGACCGAGAGTGCGCGTTTGTCCCACCGAGAGTGCGCGTTCGTCCGACCGAGAGTGCGTCTTCGTGCCAGCGTGGCCTCTCTAAACTGATGTCTATGCGCATCCACATCGCCACCGATCACGCCGGGCTCGAGTTCTCCCAGACTCTGCAGCAGCACCTCCGCGAGGTCGGTCACGAGGTGATCGACCATGGACCGCAGGACTTCGATCCGCTTGACGACTATCCGGCGTTCTGCATCAACGCCGCGAAGGGTGTGGTGGCCGATCAGCTGGCGGGCGTGCACGCGCTCGGTGTGGTGTTCGGTGGCTCGGGCAACGGGGAGCAGATCGCGGCGAACAAGGTGCACGGCGTCCGCGCCGCTCTGGTCTGGAACGAGAGCACGGCGCTCCTGGCGCGCCAGCACAACGACGCCAACGTCATCGCGATCGGTGCCAGGCAGCACACCGTGGACGAGGCGATCTCGTTCATCGACACGTTCATCGCGGAGCCGTTCTCCTTCGAGGAGCGGCACGCACGTAGGATCGCCCAGCTCGCCGAGTTCGAGGAGACCGGCGACATCGCAGGCAAGAACGTCGACCACTAGCAATGCCAGAGGGTCACTCCGTCCACCGCATCGCGCTGCAGTTCCGCCGCAACTTCGTCGGCAAGAGCGTGTCCGTGAGCTCCCCGCAGGGACGCTTCGCAGCGGAAGCCGCGTTGATCGACGGCCGCACCATGGTGGATGCCCGTGCAGTCGGCAAGCAGATGTTCCTCGAGTTCGACAACGGCCTGTGGCTGCGGATCCATCTCGGCATCTACGGTGCGTGGGACTTCGCGGGCGAGATCACCGTGGACGACACGATCCGGTCGTCCGGCGGGCGCATGGGCCAGACGAATCAGCACGGAACCGTGCTGGACTCGCGGGGTGAGGACTCGATCGCGAGCATGGGGGCTCCGCGCCGGGCGCGCCTGCGGATGTCCGAATCCGAGAAGGAGGACGACAGCGCGTTCGTCTTCCCGCCGGAGCCCGTCGGCGCCGTCCGCGCCCGGCTCCTCACGGATACCGCGGTCGCGGACCTGCGCGGTCCGACGGCATGTCAGGTGATCGACAGCGAGACGGCGGCATCCGCGATCGCGGGACTGGGACCGGACCCGCGGGTGGATGACGGCCCGGAGGTCGAGGAGGCGGTCGCCCTGGCGCTCACCGCGAAGAAGACGCCGATCGGACTCCTCCTGATGGATCAGTCCATCGTCAGCGGCATCGGCAACGTGTACCGTGCCGAGCTGCTGTTCAGGGCGCGGCTGAACCCGCACACTCCCGGCAACAAGGTCCCGGGCGACACCGCGCGTTCGCTATGGCGGGATTGGGCCCACCTGCTCGAGGTCGGCGTGCGCACCGGTCAGATGATGACCATGGATGACCTCACGCCGGAAGACTGGGCGAAGGCGATGGTCAGTCGTGAGGACCGCCACTGGGTGTACAAGCGCGAGGGGTTGCCCTGCAGGGTGTGCGGAACGCACATCGTGATGGAGCTGATGACGGCGCGCAAGCTCTACTGGTGCCCGTACTGCCAGGCGTGAACTGCCGGGCTGGCTTCAGCGAGTGCAACTGTGCGGACAGACTCCTCGCGCACCGCGGGTCGAGCCTGTCGAAATCCGATCCGCAGAGACACGAAGAGGGGTCGCGACCCGTGGTCGCGACCCCTCTTCGTTTGTGTCTGCGCTACTTCGCGATGTGCGCGAACAGCAGCCAGCGATCCTTGTCCAGGCCCCGAGCGATCTCGATCGCTACGTCCTGACTGGTCTGGTCGAGCTCGTCCAGTTCGCGAACGGCGGTGTTGACGGTCTCGAGGGCTGTGTCGATCTGGCCGATGACCTCGGCGATGGACTGACCGGACTGCACGAATCCGTCGCTCAGCGCCGGCGCCTTCGTGTTGGCTGCCACCGTCGCGATGCGGGCGTCGATCGGCAGGCCGAGCGCGACGATCCGCTCGGCGGCGGTGTCTGCCCACTCCTGGGCGTGCTCGACGAGCGTGTCCAGAAGCTCGTGCACGCCGATGAAGTTGGCGCCGCGCAGGTTCCAGTGCGCCTGCTTGCCGTTGACGACGAGCGCCTCGAGCTCGATGACGACGGGCGTCAGGAACTGTGCGGTTCCGGCGGCGACGTCGGGGTTGGTGGTGGCCTTGGGTGTCGTGTCGGTGGTGCTCATGGATGCAGGCGTCCCTTCGCTCGTGATGACACGAACAACGCTACGCAGCCAGCGGCATTCCGCAAGCAAGCACAGGCTGGGCTAAGTCGCCCAGCCAACCAGACGGAACGGCACTACTTGCCGGCCATGACTCCGTTGACGACGAGCAGGATGTTGCCCACCAGTCCGAAGACACCGAGCACGATCGAGATCCACGACACGATCCGCGTCCCGGTGTACATGCCGCTGCCGAAGCCGCGTACCCGGATCAGCGCCCAGATGTTGAGGCCGATGCCGAAGAGCGACAACGGTTCGAGCAGCCACCAGAACCAGGCGGTGAGCGAGAGCACCAGTCCGATCACCGCGATGATGAAGGACCGCTGCTTGCGGACGAGCTCTTCATCGGCGGTGCGCGATTTGCCCTTGGGCGCGTCGTCCGGCCATCCAGATTCGACGGTCGCTGCAGCCCGCTCGCCGTACTCCGGCTTTCCGGACGACTGGGGCGCCTTGCCGGCGGCCCGCGCGGCCACCTCGGTGCGCTGCTGCGTGCCCTGCAGCTTCTGACGGTTCGTCATGAGGGTGACCCGGGCATCCTGAAGGATCTGCACCTCGGCCTTCTCGGCGGCGAGGTCACCCGACCCGCCAGCCGCCTGCGCCTTCTTGGAGTATGCGGCGAGGATGTCGGAGGCACTGGCATCCTGCGCGACCTCGAGAATGGCTGCTGCTTCGTCTGGGGTCATCGTGGGCTTTCATCGTCGGCGCACGGCGACCGTGCCGTGCTGGGGGCTCGTTGCGCAGCTCTGCGCTCGTCAGAGACGATTCTCGCAAATCGACGGCCGAGTGAGCGAATGCGGCCTCGTCAGCGGATGTGCAGGGTGTCGTCCTGACCCGTCACCCGATAGTCGCTGGGCTTGGTGTGGGTGGTCACGACATTGTGGTCGCCCTGCACCGTCACCGACCCGAGTGCCGGCACCGAGATCGAGTTGTTCTGCCCGGTGATCTGCACCGAGCCGACGGAGTCGGCCGTGAGGGAGATGCCGTTGCCCTTGATGATGGCGGATCCGACACGGTCGGCCACGGTGATCGAGTCGGACTCGCCCTGGATGTTCAGCGAAACGGCCCGCTCGATGCGCACCGTGATGCCCTTGCCGTTCACCGAGACGGATGCGCATTCTCCCGACAGCAGGAACGTGCGCGATTGCCCGTCCAGCTCGATGGACGTTCCAGGAGCGCACGTATGCCTGCCTCCCGTTGAGAGGTGAGTGGTGGCGTCGACCGGAGGGGCAGCCGCCGTGCAGGCGGTCAGACCGAGAGCGAGAACGCCCAAGATGATGGCGGACACGGCGCGGGATAGTGCAGTGGTGCGCGTCGGCATCCGCCCATCCTGGCAGATCGATGCGTCCCCTTGTCCAGGGCACACTTCAGTGACGGATGCTCATGCTTCGCCCCGGATTCGCTGGGCTCACGAACGGACGCAAAAGGCTCCGAGCGTGCCGTTCGGCAGTCTCGGAGCCAGGAGAGGGGATGACGGGAATCGAACCCGCACCATCAGTTTGGAAGCTTGGACAATTCGCTCTCGGAGCGACCAGTCAGGTCGCGGAATTTCCCGCTTCTGACCAGCGGATTAAGCGTATCAGAATCCCGACAGGGGGTGACTCAAGCCGACGTGAATCGACACCAGCCGACACCGAGATAGCCCACGTTAGCCCACGACTGATGACCGCGATTTCGGCGTCTCCGAGTCGCTGCTACCGTCCGTGTCATGACAGTGGCATATGCCGATGGCGATGGCATGACACCGGTCGTTTGGATGACGGTCGAGCAGTACTGCGCGGCATCCGGTGCGAAGGATCGCACCGTGCGGCGGTGGTTGGCGGCTGGCGAGCTCCAGGGTGCGCAGCTCGTCGACGGCAAGTGGAGGATCCCGCCTGGCGCGCACCGCGTGCCGGCGCCTGCGGATGTCGTCGAGCGGATCGAGACGACAGCGGTCTCCTCGGATGCCGTGGCGATCATCACTGCGGCGCCTGAATTGGTCAGGGCGCCGCTGTGCGGCCTGTACACGCTCGAACAGGCCGCGGATGCCCTCGGGACTACACCGGCGGTCGTTCGACGTCTGGGGAGGGCGGGGAAGCTCGATCTGGGCCGTTACGGGCCACACGGCGCGCTTGCGGTGTGGGCGGACGCGTGATTTACGCGGCGCGTGCGTCCTCGGCGGCTTGGAGTGCGACGCGTGCGGCGGTGTATTCGGGCGCCCACTTGGTGGTGGGTGCGAGGTCTTCGGCGATGCGGATGCAGAGCGCTTGGTATTGCTCGCGCGCGTCGCGTGCGGCTTGGGAGCGAAGCCATGCGGCGTGGAGGTCGGGCGTGCGCTTCATGCCGTCCCAGAACTCCATCTGATCGTGCGATGGCGAGGGTAGGCCGGCCTGCCGAGTGGTGTGATCGATCTGGTAGAGCGCTTGCCGTTCGGTGGGCGCTTCGATGATCTGCCCGTCGGCGAGCCGGATGCGAAGCGGCGCACCGTCGGATGCGTCGTCGACGAACACGGCGCCCTCGAGGAACTGATGCACGACTGCCCGCTCGAGGCGTACACCACTTAGGCCGCCGAGTCGGTGCTCCCGCATGAACGATTCGTACCGGTCAAGGTGCTTATGAAACTCGTTGTAGAGGCGTTCCGCTTCGGGGGTGTGGGCGGTGGTCCGCTCTCCGTTGCCGACGTCGATGTAGGCGGGCAGCAGCGCGTAGATGGCCTCGAGCTCGGCCGCCGCGGATGCAGGAATGCGGGCGACGACCTCGGGTGTGTCGATGAGGCGGGGGAGTCGGACGGAGACGGTCTTGGGGTGCATGGGAGGCAGTTAAACACCCGCCGCTGACGGCATCCGTAGAGAACGCGCGATAGTGCGACGGTTCGCGACTCACTCCCAGCGAACTCCCAGAGCGGGTCGTGAATGCGCCGCCTTCAGGTGGTCCGTGGGTCGGGCCGCTCGAGGTCGCGACGTTGGCGTGGTCGATGCCGACGGCGAGTGTGCGGGAGCCGATGCGGGGATCCTCCGCGAACGCGGAGAGCTCGAGTGATCCGTCTGCGTCATCCATCGTCGCGAGTCTCGATACTCCCGGTGCCGCGCATCCGCGCCGCGCGGGCAGTGTCGCCGGTGACGCCGAGGAGCGCGCCGTGCGCAAGTGCGCGCAGCGTTTCCCGGATCTGCCCCGCCCATGTCGTTGTATCGCGGTGCATTGCGCTGCGGAACGCGGCCAGTCGTCGTGATGAGTCCAACTTGATCGTCTCCGTGCCCTGGGGGAGGTGGGGGAGAGGCGGGAACAAGGGGTTGTTCATCGGACGCCGAGGATTGTCGCCTCGGTGTAGGCGGGGGTGTTGACCAGGGCGACGTGGTGTAGGCGGGCTTTGGTGATGACGCGGAGGCCGGCTTCGCGGTGTTCTTCTTGCGCGACGAAGCCGATGCTGCATCCGCCGTAGGTGTTCTCCATCGCGTTTTCGAGTGCGCCGCGACCGGAGGGGGTGTCGTAGAGCCTAAAGCTGCCGTAGAGGCCATCGGCGCGGTCTTGGAAGTGTTGCGCGACGCCGACGGGCCGGTTGCTGATCGCGTGGTCTTCGACGAGTCGGATCTTGCCGGGGTCCGCGGTGGTGACGGACGCGAACGCGTGGGTGGCGATCTTCTCCGGCGGCTTCGTGTACATGGTGGGCGTGTTGTACGGGACGCATCGCAATTCGATGTAGTGCATCCCGTCGGCCGATCGCACCTCGAGGCCGGCCAACGCCGTCACGAGCTGCTCGGGTGCGTGCCGCGGCTCCAACGCCAGCGGTTGCGCGGGCGCGTAGACGGGCTGTGGGACGTCGAAGCTGGGGAGCGTTGCTTCGTGGCCGAGTAGATCGAGCTCGAGCGCGTACGGGCCGGGGACGGCGTGCCAGGGCTGCCCGCCGGGTCGCGTCGCGAACACTTCGGGGCCGAGGAATCCGCGCACTTCGGAGCCGGTGAACGCGGGCGAGGGGACGAGGGATGCTTCGTGCACGGCGGCGCGGCTGCTGCGGGTTGCTCGCCGATAGCCGATGGAGAGTGCGTCGCTGCCGTCTCTGAGCGCGTCGAGGACCGCGATGCGCAGGGTGGGATCGTTCTCGATTTCCCAGAGGACGTCGAGGCCGGCGGGGGTCTCCTCGATCTGGACGGAGCGGCCCACCATTTGTCCGTCGTGCCCGATGGTGAGCGGGATGCCGTGGTCGGGTGACCATTCGGCGGAGGTGACGATTTCGCCGTCGTTGCGGCTGCGGGTGCCGTAACTGACGGCGCGGCCGTAGACGAAGCTCTTCCGGAATCGGTCGATCCCTGACGAGGCGATCGTCTTCGCGACCGCACTGAGGCCGGGCGTGCCGATTCGGTACAGCCTGCCGGTGTCGATGGCGGGCATGGATCCTCCAACCCTCGGGGTGGTGGCCGTACCGGGATGCTCTCGCGCACCGCGTGCGCCGGCGATTCCCCTACTCCGGTCGTGCCAATGGTGCCCAGCCCGAACCGGGGGCCATGACCCCGGTTGTGCCCGAGGTAGTCGGGGCCGCGGTGCGGCTGGACAAAGATGCTCGGCCATCCGTCGATGGCGTCGCGGGTGCACGGTCCACTACCTGGGCCGTACGGGTCGCCCTAAAGGCTGGCCGGCTTTGCCCTTGCGACGCCGCCGGTTGCTTCCGAGTCTGCTCGTCACGTGTGACAGGCAGCTCGCGACACGCTGTGCTGATCGTCAACATTCGTGCTCGGATCGTTGACGACGAGAACAATACGGCTATCGGTTGCCTGCTGCTCGCTGGGCCCGGTACCGCGCTTGCCGGCGGGCCCGGTTGAGGCGGTGTGCGTGGAGCGCCAACTGCACGATGCCGGCAAGGACGGGATTGTCGAGGTCCGGCTTCGGTGACACGCCGATGACGTTAGAGGTCTCACACCCGAACAGGTCGACCAGCTGGGTCAGCGCCCTCGTGCGGGTGCTGTCGCGGAACAAGATCTCTGACGTGAACCTCGCCGACTCGAGCACGTAGTCGGTGCGGCACCGCGGCTCCACGTACCAGGTGCCACCCTCTTCGTCCCAGTCGGCCAGTGGGTAGTTCGCCGGCGGTTCGACCGGCGCGCCCGCGTCGACGCCCGTCGTGGCGTCGGTCATGATGCGTCCGCCTTGCGTGCTGCCCAGTGGTTGACGAACTCGGCGGCGGCCTCCCGTCGGGTGCGTCCGTCGGGGAGCCGGTATCCGGCGCGCAGCTCGTCCTCCACCAGGGTGACGCAGCCGGCGCAGACACGGCGGGGTCCCGGCAGGTCGGGGACGGCGCCGGCCTTGAGGTCGCGCCAATACTTGTCGTCGGAGACCAGGCCGCACACCGGGCAGGGACGGACGTGGATCCGCGCGTACTCGGCCGCGTGCTGCCGGTTCTTGACCATCCGGTCCGCTTCGGCGAGCCGGCTGCGGTGCAGCAGTTCGTCGTACGGCATCTCCTGACCGCGGGGACCGAACGCGTCATCGGCCTGCCGGCGTATCTTGTCGTGCTGGATCTGCATCTTGTTCACGTTTGCGGCGCGGTATTCCTCGCGGCGACTCACCGGCACGAACCACTTGGCGTCCTTGCCCGTCTCCGGCGCCCAGTCAGTGAACGGGTAATCGATGGGCGTCACCCGGACCGGGTTGCGGTGAGGGTCGGTGTCGCCGGCCGGATGTATCGCCGTGCGGTGATTGTCGAGCATGCTCATGGTCGCCAGGATCCTCACGAATCCGAACATGCCGGGCCGCACGCCTCGGTGTGTCGCCGGCGGCGGAGAATCGGGAACATGAGCGTGGACAAGCTCGACGATGCCGCCCGGCTGGCGCTCGACCGAGCGCGGAGCTGCCCGCGATGCGGTAGCCGGCCCGATCGCGTCTACCAGTACAGCTGGCACGGATCGCAGCTGCGTCGCGCGTACTGCGGCAGGTGCCGGCGGACGTACTCGCTGACACAATTCGGCAGATGACCACAGATCCAACCTGATCGCCACGCCTTTTCGAATTCGCCCGATTTTGTGGGGGCTTCCCGGGAAAAAACGAATCAGCGCGGGCTGACGGCGGCCGTCCTCGCCTCAGAAAAACCGGCTCAGAAGGCCGTTCCGCTCAGGGTGTGCCGGGACGATGTTGGATGCCGGGGCCACAATCGGGGCGCGCACTCCCCGGCATCCACTCGATCGACCGATCGAACTTGCAGCACCTCCCGGCTTACCCGGGACCACCGACGGACCGTCCTCGAGCTCGTCATCCATCGGCTGAGACTGCTGAGTCTGCATCGGTCGGCACCAGGCGGGTCAGCCGATACAGCAGCAGCGCCTTGGGATCCCTGATTCGACCGCCATCCATGGCCTCGTTCGTGACTGCGTCCATCCGTTGCCATCCTGCCCAGGGATCTCCCTTGCCGATCCGGTACGCCCATGCCATCAGCTGATCGACCGACAGCGGCAGCTTGCGAGGTCCGACAACGCTCTCGATCTTGCGTCGAGCATTGCTGTCGTGCTCGTGCTCGGGATATCCATCCCGTGCCTCGAGGAGCTTCTTGTTTCGCATGCTGCCCTTCAACCCACGGGGGGTAGGGGGGTTAAGGGGATGGAAGGGAGGGGAAGGGCGGTGACCGCTTTCCGCGGTCAGGTCGGCGGTCAGGTCGGCGGTCAGGTCGGCGGTCAGGTCGGCGGTCAGGTCGGCGGTCAGGTCGGCGGTCAGGTCGGCGACCGGAACGTGACCGCTTTCCGCGGTCAGGTCGGCGGTCAGGTCGGTCAGGTCGGCGAAGATGACGTGACCGCTTTCCGCGGTCAGGTCGGCGAAGAGGAATCGGAATCGCGTGCGCCGGCCAGTCCTTTCACGAGCGAGAATCGGCGGACGACCGTCGGTCCCTTCCACCATCGAGCGCACTGCGCGGAGCACCGACGACCGAATGAGTCCGGTCCACCCGGCGAGGTTGTCGTAGGTAGGCGTGGATGTCTGCCCGTTGTACGAGTCGAGAGCCAGCCAGGTGAGCACTTGACGCTCGGCGTCCGTGAAATGCCACCGTGCCCAAAGCGACGGAAGCAACTCGATCGCCGGACGATTCTCGAGGATCATCTGATCCGTCATGGTCACCGGTCCGCGTTACGATCATGCGAGGTCTGGCGGACCGCTTCTTGGGCCCCGGTCGCTTCCGGCGGCCGGGGCCTTTCCTTGCCCGATCGGTTTCCGGTGCGGCTCACGCACAGTCGCTCCAGCTCGCGGCGCGAGCACGGGATGCGGCCGGGGTAGGAAGCGTAGATCGCTGTGCGAAGCTGGCGGCCGCGCGGGTGATCGAAGAGTGCCGGGTCGATGCCATCGAGGACGCGCTCGAGCTGCGCGTCTTCGGCCGGCGTCATGAGCTTGCCTTGACGTCGGCCCAGTCAATGCGCCACGCGGCGCCGACCTTGCGGGCCGGGAGTTTGCCGGCGTGGATCAGCCTGTAGACGGTGTTGTAGTGGACTCGCCAGTACCGGGCCACCTCTTCGATGGTCGCGAACTGGTCGGGCTCTGGCTTGCCGTCGTCTGGCGTCGCTGGAGTGGTCGTTGTGGTCACGGGGTTGCCTCTTCTCGAGAAACACGAATGGGGGATCGTGTTGGTCGAGCGCGCGACAGCACGCGGGGATCCATTCCCCGGGAGCGGTGCTGTCGATGCGGTCGACCGCTAGTAAGCGGCCGGCGCGCGAGGTGCTAACGCGAGTGTGACGTGATGTCTTGGCGGTGGTGTTGGCGGGTCGACGTTGTGGCGGCGGTGATGCTCCGGACTCGTTTCTTCGGCCCATGTCGATGATGTCGACTGTCGAAGCTCCGCGTGAAGTGCAGCGATCCGTTCTTGCGCGTTGCGCAGGAACGTACGTGCCATGCTCACGGCGCGCTCCCCGGCGGCGTCATCGCCAGTGAGCTTGCTGCGCAGATCGATGGCCAGAAGCGCAGTCGAGTCCCACGGATGGAAGCTGTACGCGAACCTGATTCGGAGGAGCGCGCGACGGCTTAGGCCATGACCGAGGATTCCCGGTAGGTCGTCGACAGGGCGGGATCGCAGCTCGCGGGCCAGGAAACGCGCACGGATCTGTCTCGACGGCGGGATTGGGTGGCGTGCTCTCATGGAAATGTCCGGCTGCTATGCGGTGTGACCGATGGTAATCACAGGTGCGTCGGCTGAAGCTGTCGACCGCAGCGTGTCGAGGCCAGCGGCGATCGCGGCGTCGGCGTCTTCGGCGGCGTGGGCGTAGATCATCGCGGCGGCTGTCGTGGCGTGTCCGAGGCGATTCATGACGGCGCGCTGCGATGCGCCCGTGCGGTAGGCGAGCGTGGCGCCGGTGTGCCGGAGGTCGTGCCACGTCACTTCGGGCCGATCGATCGCTTGCAGCGCGGTCTTGAGCCTTCGGCTGACGAAGGTGCCGGAGACGGGCCCGCCGGTCGAGGCGATCGTGAAGATGAGAGCGTTCGGGCCGAGGGCGGTGTGGTGCGCCATGTGGGTGCGGAGCTCGTTGATGACGAACCCGGGCAGGTGCACGATGCGCTGCGACTTCGCGGTCTTCGGCTTGCCGAACTTCGTCGTGTGGCCGGCGCGGGCGACGAGGGCACGCTCGACGCGCACAGTGCCGGCCGCGAGGTCGATGTGTCGGCGGGCGAGCGCGAACAGTTCCCCGTAGCGCAGCCCGGACCATGCGGCGAGGTAGACGGCGGCGCGCAGGCTCGTCGGGCGTGGACCGAGGAAGGTGTCGGCATCGATCGCGGCGGCGACGGCTTCGACTTCGGCGGCGGTGAGGATCGTGCGCTCACGGCGTTGCACGGTGCGGGCGCCGCGCACCTGGCAGGGGTTCTTGTCGATCAGCCCGTCGCGTTCGGCGGTGGCGAGGATGGTGTGCAGCAGCCGGTACGCCTGCGCGGCGACGGTTCGGCCGGCGTCGTCGGTGTCGGGTACCGGCGTTGGGGATCCGGCTGCCTTCCACGCCTGAAGCAACCGGGCAGGCATCTTGCCGGTCGGTGCCACCGCGTGGCCGTTGGCCTGAGCCCACAGGCGGGCAGGGTGGATGCGGCCCCGGCGGCCGGCGGCGCGTTCCTGGCCGGCGTCGCGAGTGGCGTTGACCAGGTGCCCGTGCCAAGTGGCGACCATCGCCGAGGTGATCGCGCGCAGAGGCATCCGGCCGAGCTCGAGGCCGTGCAGCTCGTCGGTCGACACGCGGGGGAGTACCCAGCGATGCAGGGTGTGACGGTAGAGGTCGAGGGTGCGGGGGCGGAGGTCGGCGCGGTTGGCGATCCAGGTCGCCGCATAGTCGCGCAACAGGATCCGATCGGCGTCGGGGTCGCGCCACGTACCGCGGGCGCGGTCGGCCCGCTCTTGCGCGAGCCACGCGGCCGCCTCTGCGCGCGTGTCGAACGTGCGCCGGCCAGGCGGCCGATACGTGGTCGTGACGCCCGTGTCCGGGTCGGTGATCCGGTACGAGGCGGAGAACCGGCCTGAGCGTTCCTGGCGCACCGTGCCGAGGTCGCTGGGGGATCGGCGCGCCTGGCGCTTGCGGGGGCTCATGGTCACTCCTTCGACAGCTGCTACTCCCGCCGGAATACTCCGGGAGGGAGTGCGCACGAGTGTGCGCACAGACTGCGAAAGGGGCCGAGCTCGTCATTCACAGAGTGGAAGAAAACCGCCTGTTACCAGGTGTTTCCTCCGTGGAGGGGATGACGGGAATCGAACCCGCACCATCAGTTTGGAAGACTGAGGCTCTACCATTGAGCTACATCCCCGAGCGACCCGGATGACGGATCCTGGGAGCGGTCGATGACCGCGCTGGCAAGCATAGTGCATGCCGGCTGGGGGTTCGGAATCGGCGGGATCTGCACCGCACCGGGCGTCCTCTATCATTCGCTAGACTGTTCGAGGTCATTTCGGCTTGCTGTACGCCTGGCGCGTGCCCGGCTGGTCGGACCTCGCGGGTCCACCACGATCCGGGGCGTAGCTCAGCTTGGTAGAGCGCCCGCTTTGGGAGCGGGAGGCCGCAGGTTCAAATCCTGTCGCCCCGACAACGTCGAGACTGACCGAACCACTTTCAATAACAGGAGATCTCCCACGTGAAGACCACGGTCGAACAGCTGAGCCCGACGCGCTCGAAGCTCACCATCGCAGTGACCCCGGAGGAGCTGCAGCCCAGCATCAAGCACGCCTATGAGCACATCGCCGAAGAGGTGAGCATTCCGGGCTTCCGCAAGGGCAAGGTGCCGCCGCCCATCATCGACCAGCGAGTCGGCAAGGCCGCCGTTCTCGAGCACGCGGTCAACGAGGGACTCGAGGGCTTCTACCGCACCGCGGTCGAGGAGAACGATGTGCGTCCGGTGGGCCGTCCCGAAGCGGACATCACCGAGTGGCCCAGCGACAAGGATTTCTCCGGTGACCTGATCGTTGCGATCGAGGTCGACGTGCGTCCCGAGATCACGCTTCCGGAGTACAACGGACTCGAGCTCACGGTCGAGGCGGCCGAGGTCACCGACGAGGACGTCGAGGCGGAGCTCGAGCGCCTGCGCAGCCGCTTCGGCACGCTTGTCACCGTCGACCGTCCGGCCAAGAAGGGCGACTTCGCCCAGCTCGACCTCGTCGCGGCGATCGGCGAGGAGCAGGTCGACACGGCGAGCAACGTGTCCTACGAGGTCGGCTCCGGCGAGCTGGTGGACGGCATCGACGAGGCGCTCGACGCCCTGTCCGCCGGCGAGACCACGACGTTCACGTCGAAGCTCCTCGGTGGTGACCACGAAGGCGAAGACGCCGAGATCACGGTCACGCTGAACGCCGTCAAGGAGCGCGAGCTTCCGGATGCCGACGACGACTTCGCGCAGATCTCCAGCGAGTTCGACACCATCGCCGAGCTCCGTGAGTCGCTCCGTGGCGAAGCGGCCCGTGGCAAGACCTTCAACCAGGGCAACGAGGCACGCAACCTCATCGTCGACCGTCTGCTCGAGCTGACCGAGATCCCCGTTCCCGAGGGACTCGTCGAGGACGAGGTGCACCGTCACCTCGAGGCCGAGGAGCGCCTCGAAGACGACGTGCACCGCGCAGAGGTCAAGGAGGCCAGCGAGAAGGCCTTCCGCACGCAGGTTCTCTTCGACGAGATCGCGCAGAAGGAGAACATCCAGGTCAGCCAGGATGAGCTCAACAACTACCTCGTGCAGGCCGCTGGCCAGTACGGCATGGACCCGAACGAGTTCGTGCAGGCGCTCGGCGAGAACGGTCAGCTCGCGCAGATCTTCGGCGAGGTCGCCCGCAACAAGACGATCGCCGTTCTGCTCGGCCGCGCGGTGGTCAAGGACAGCAACGGACAGCCGGTCGACCTGGCAGAGTTCGCCGCGGTGAACGAGCCCGTCGAGGAGTCGGCGGATGACGAGTCCGCCGAGACCGAGAACGCTGCCGGCGACGCTGAGCCAGCCGCCGACGAGGCGGAGGCTGCCGACGAGAAGCCGAAGAAGAAGGCCGCGAAGAGCGCGAAGGCCTAGCCGCGATAGAGTCGTGCAAGGGGGTGGATGCTCGGCATCCGCCCCCTTTTCGCGTCCATCGGCCCGGCTCCGGCTGGTCCGCGGATGCGTGTGCGGCGATGGTGCGAGACGAGTGCGGAGGGTGCAGCGGTGACCGACTGGGACAGCCAGTTCGACGCGGTCTGGGCGGACGAGGAACTGAGCGACGCGGAGCGAATCGAGCGTATCGACCGCCTGGCCGGAGTGTGGGGCGACAATGCGATCGCACTGTTCCACAGGGCGGGAGCACGGGATGCCGCCGGACGCGAGTCCGAGGCTGAACCCCTCTATCGCAGAGCGCTCCTGATCGGACTCGACGATGACCACAGGGTGAGAGCAGTCGTGCAGCTGGCGAGCACGCTGCGCAACCTCGGACGGGTCCACGAAGCCGTGTGGATGCTCGGCGACGAGTACACGAAGCACGCCGATTCGCCTTACCGGGACGCGGTCGCCGCGTTCTACGCGCTGGCCCTCGCCTCAGCGGGGGAGTCGCGTCGTGCCACGTCAGTCGCGCTGATGGCGTTGGCGCCGCACCTCCCTCTCTATACGCGTTCCGTTTCCGAGTACGCACGCGAGATCGCGTACTGACGCCATCTGATCTCCGTCGCAGGTCGAGGCTGTTGAAACCACTGCAGGGTTGCCGCGGTTTCGACAGGCTCGAGCCGCGACCGACGGATCGTCGGCCCCGCTCTTCCGAAGGCCCGTGCTTGTCCGGTTCACCGACGGCACTGTGCTGGTCCGGTTCGCCGACGGCTCTGCCGACGGCGAACAACGCCGTGGGCCCGTGACCCCTTCGATAGATTCGAGAGCACGTACGAAGAAGGAGCACGTTCATGGCCGAACCGACACTGCAACCCAGTGTTTTTGACCGACTGCTGAAGGATCGCATCATCTGGCTCGGCTCGGAGGTGCGTGACGATAACGCCAATGAGATCGCCGCGAAGCTGCTGCTGCTGGCGGCGGAGGATCCGAAGCGCGACATCTACCTGTACATCAACTCTCCCGGTGGTTCGATCACCGCTGGCATGGCCATCTACGACACCATGCAGTTCGTTCCGAACGACATCGTGACGGTCGGCATCGGCATGGCGGCGTCCATGGGGCAGCTGCTGCTGACAGCAGGCACGAAGGGCAAGCGGTACATCACGCCGAACGCCAGGGTGCTGCTGCACCAGCCGCACGGTGGATTCGGCGGAACGGCCAGCGACATCCAGACGCAGGCGCAGCTCATCCTCGACATGAAGAAGCGTCTCGCCGAGATCACCGCGTCGCAGACCGGGAAGACGGTCGAGCAGATCAACTCCGACGGTGACCGCGACCGCTGGTTCACTGCGCAGGAAGCCCTGGACTACGGCTTCGTCGATCACATCCGCGAGTCGGCGACCGACGTCATCGGCGGCGGCGGAACCCAGGAGTAGGCGAGAGAGAAACGAAGGACACGACACAGATGGAAACCCCGAACTTCTCGTCTCTGGCCGGCGCATCACGCGTCGCCATGCCGAGCTCCCGCTACATCCTGCCCAGCTTCGAGGAGCGAACGGCCTACGGCTACAAGCGCCAGGACCCGTACGCGAAGCTCTTCGAGGACCGCATCATCTTCCTCGGCGTGCAGGTGGACGACGCCTCGGCCGACGACATCATGGCGCAGCTGCTCGTGCTGGAGAGCCAGGATCCCGACCGCGACATCGTCATGTACATCAACTCTCCCGGCGGATCCTTCACGGCCATGACGGCGATCTACGACACGATGCAGTACATCCGTCCGCAGATCCAGACGGTCGTGCTCGGTCAGGCGGCGTCCGCCGCCGCCGTGCTCACCGCGGCAGGCACGCCGGGCAAGCGACTCGCGCTGCCGAACGCGCGCATCCTCATCCACCAGCCCGCCGTGGGCGAGGCCGGGCAGGGGCAGGCGTCCGACATCGAGATCCAGGCGAACGAGATCATGCGCATGCGTACCTGGCTCGAGGAGACCCTCGCTGCGCACACCGGCAAGGATGTCGCCCAGGTGAACAAGGACATCGACCGCGACAAGATCCTGTCGGCCGAGGAGGCCCGCGAATACGGGCTCATCGATCAGGTCCTGACCAGTCGCAAGAGCCTGCCCGCACTGACCGCGAAGTAGGAGCACGACCCGCGGATGACGGCGGAGGACGACATGTCCTCCGCCGTTTCGCGTCCTCTCCGCACCGTGCCACACCGGTGTGGAGAGCTACCCATCATTGTCTGCACCACAGGTTAGGCTCGTAAGAAGCAGCCCACCCGGGAGGTTCCATGGCTCGCATCGGAGAAAGCGCCGACCTGCTCAAGTGCTCGTTCTGTGGCAAGAGCCAGAAGCAGGTCCAGCAGCTCATCGCGGGCCCCGGCGTGTACATCTGCGACGAATGCGTCGAGCTGTGCAACGAGATCATCGAAGAGCGGATGGCGGAGTCCGGTGAAGAGAACACCGGCCAGTTCGACCTTCCCAAGCCGAAAGAGATCTTCGCCTTCCTCGAGGAGTACGTCATCGGTCAGGAGGCCGCGAAGAAGGCGCTCTCCGTCGCCGTGTACAACCACTACAAGCGGGTGCGCGCGCGCACCACGCTCGGTCCGGCCGAGCAGGTCGGCGAGGACATCGAGATCGCCAAGTCCAACATCCTGCTCATCGGTCCGACCGGGTGCGGCAAGACCTACCTGGCACAGACGCTCGCGAGGCGGCTCAACGTGCCGTTCGCCTTCGCGGACGCGACGGCGCTCACCGAGGCCGGTTACGTGGGAGAGGATGTCGAGAACATCCTGCTGAAGCTCATTCAGGCCGCGGATTACGACGTCAAGCGGGCCGAGACCGGGATCATCTACATCGACGAGGTCGACAAGATCGCCCGCAAGGCCGAGAACCCGTCCATCACGCGCGATGTCTCCGGCGAGGGCGTGCAGCAGGCACTGCTGAAGATCCTGGAGGGGACGGTGGCGTCGGTTCCGCCGCAGGGTGGACGTAAGCATCCGCACCAGGAGTTCATCCAGATCGACACGACCAACGTGCTGTTCATCGTCGCCGGCGCGTTCGCGGGACTCGAAGACATCATCTCCTCGCGCGCAGGCAAGAAGGGCATCGGCTTCGGCGCCCCGCTGCACAGCAAGGGCGACGACATCAACATCTTCAGCGAGGTGCTTCCGGAAGACCTGCACAAGTTCGGCCTGATCCCGGAATTCATCGGACGCCTTCCCGTCGTGACCACGGTGACGCAGCTCGACCGCGAGGCGCTCATCCAGATCCTCACCGAGCCGAAGAACGCGCTCGTCAAGCAGTACCAGCGCATGTTCGAGCTCGACGGCGTCGAGCTCGACTTCGACCAGCCGGCGTTGGACGCCATCGCCGACCTCGCCGTGCTGCGGCAGACCGGCGCCCGCGGCCTCCGGGCGATCATGGAGGAGGTGCTCGGGCCGATCATGTTCGAGGTGCCTTCCAGCGACGAGGTGGCGCGCGTCGTCGTCACGCGTGAAGCGGTGCTCGACAACGCGGCACCGACGATCGTTCCGCATCGTCGTACCCGCCGCGAAGAGAAGTCGGCCTGATCGTCAAACCGCGGCGGTTGCGCCCGGGGGACCGGGTGGCGATCGTCGCAACATCGTGGCCGGGATCGACAGTCTTCCCGCACGTGTACCGTGCGGGGCTCGCGACGCTCGAAGACCGGCTGGGACTGATTCCGATCGAGTATCCGTCCACACGTCTGACCCCCGACGAGGCGTGGCGGAGTCCGGAGGCCAGGGCCGCAGACGTGAATGAGGCGTTCGCCGATCCGCAGATCTCCGCCGTGTTCAGCGTGATCGGCGGAGACGACTCGATCCGCATCGTGCCGCATCTCGACGTGGATGCGATCGCTCGGCATCCGAAGATCATGCTCGGCTATTCCGACACGACCACTCAGCTCATCTGGCTGGCGCAGCATGGACTCGTGACGTTCAACGGACCTTCCGTGATGGCCGGATTCGCTCAGGCGGCCAACCTCCCCGGAATGCTCGAGCACGTGCGCGACATCCTCTTCACTCCAACAGACGCCTACGACTACCGACCGTTTCCTCAGTGGTCGGCCGGATATCCGGACTGGTCCCAGCAGGACGGAACGCGGGTGAACCGGCTGCGCCGGAACAGTGGATGGCGGTGGCTCCGCGGATCCGCTCCCCGAAGCGGTCGCCTCTTCGGCGGATGCATCGACGTGCTCGACATGATGGTCGGCACGTCGTTCTGGCCGGCGCCCGAGTTCTTCGACGACACGATCCTGTTCCTGGAGACCTCCGAGGACAGGCCGTCGCCCGCTCAGGTGGGCTATTGGCTGCGCAACTACGGTGCGCAGGGAATCCTGCAGCGGATCGCCGGCCTCGTGATCGGTCGGCCGAACGGATACAACGCCGACCAGGTGCGCGAGCTGGATCGGATCATCCTCGAGCGGCTTGACGAGTGGGGAGTCGGCGGCATTCCGGTGCTTGCCGGCGTCGACATCGGCCACACCGACCCGCAGTTCGTCGTGCCGAACGGCCTACGTGCCGAGCTGGATCCGGTCCGCGGACGATTCCGGTTGCTCGAAGCCGCAGTTTTGTGAGCAGGACCGTGGTGGGCGACTCCGGGCCCGGCGTAGCATCGCCGGTGACATCTCGATTCGCTTCAGACACGGGGGACCCGATGAACACGAACATGACAGCCGAAATGATGCAGAACATGTCGATGGATGCGATCGGCATGCCGGCGATGGATGCGATGACGATGCAGGCGTGTATCGAGGCGTGTTCGGCGTGCGAACAGGCGTGCACGATGTGCGCGGACAACGACATGGCCGACGGCATGATCAAGTGTGCTTCGATGTGCATGGACTGCGCCGACGTCTGCAACACGATGATGCGCATGATGATGCGCCCGAGCGGATACGACATGACGGCCATGCAGGCGATGCTGCGGGCCTGCATCGCCATGTGCTCCGCCTGCGCCGACGAGTGCGGGAACCACGCGGAGATGAGCGAGACCTGCCGCATGTGCGCGATGGCGTGCACGGAGTGCATGAACGCGTGCCAGGCCATGCTCGACATGATGCGCGACGCCGAGACGGTCTGAGCCGTCACAGGCGCTTGCCTCCGGAGCCGAGACGATTCAGGCTGCGGAAGCCAGGACGTTGAACCGACGGGATCCTGCGGCGAGCACGTTGTACATCGTGTGCAGCGCGATGGGCTCGCCCGGGGTGACCGAGTCCGTCAGGTCGCCATGGTTCCAGAGGGACACGACGGATCCGTCGAGAGTGACGACGTCGACCCAACCGTCACGCACGCCGACGACGAGGGCATCCCGCCAACGCGACGGTGTCGCCGCGGCAAGGCGGAGCTGCAGCGCGTGCAGGCCGTGCCCGGGACGGATGTCCGCGCACATCAGCCCGGACTCGCACGCGCACGTTGCGGTGTGATCGAGTTCGGGGAGCTGTGACATGGCTTCTTCCTGAGCTGTTCGTCAGTCTGCGGATGGGATGTCGCGGCGGATCATCCACCTGACGACCTGATCACAGTACGAAAAGCGGCGCGAGCGCGCACGTCGCTCCGTCACGCTCCGCAACAAACGGGCCGGCAGACGTCGTGTCCACCGGCCCGTTCCACGCGGATCGGATCAGTCGAGACCGCGCCGGCGCAGCAGGGGATCGATCACCGCATCGCGCCCGCGGAAGTCGCGGTACGCCTCCAACGGATCCTTCGAGCCACCGACGCCGAGCAGCCTGCGCCGGAAGCGTTCGCCGCCATCCCTGGAGAGTCCGCCGTTTTCCTTGAACCATTCGACGGTGTCAGCATCGAGTACCTCGCTCCAGATGTAGGAGTAGTACCCGGCGTCGTAGCCGCCGGAGAACGTGTGCGCAAAGTAGGTGCTGGAGTACCGCGGCGGCACTGCCCCGTCATGTACGCCCGCCTCATCGAGTGCCGCCGACTCGAAGTCCTCCACGGAATCGACGACCGTGTCGGCGTCGATGCGATGCCAGGCCTGGTCGAGCATCGCGGCGGCGAGGTACTCGCTCGTCGCAAAGCCTTGGTTGAAGGCCTCCGATGTGTGGATACGCTCCACGAGTTCCCCCGGCATCCGCTCTCCGGTCTCGTAGTGTCGCGCGTAGTTGTCGAGCACCTCCGGCCAGAGCATCCACATCTCGTTCACCTGGCTGGGGAACTCGACGAAATCTCGGAAGACGCTGGTTCCCGCGAACTTCGGATAGGTGGTGCGACCGAAGAGCCCGTGCAGCGCGTGCCCGAACTCGTGGAACAGGGTGCTCACCTCGTCGTACGTGAGCAGTGTGGGCTCGCCCACGGCAGGCTTCGGCACGTTGTGGTTGTTGACCACGACCGTGCCGCCGCCCAGCAGCCCCGTGCGCTGTGCGAGGTCGTTCATCCAGGCACCGCCGCGCTTCGAGTCGCGCGTGTACAGGTCGTAGAGGAAGAGCCCGAGGGTGGAGTCGTCCGTGTCGAAGACCTCGAAGACGCGGACGTCGGGGTGGTAGCCGGTGAGCTCGGGACGTTCTTCGAAGCGGATGCCGTACAGCCGGTTCGCCGCGAAGAACACGCCGTCGTGCAGCACGCGCTCGGCTTCGAAATAGGGTCGCATCACGGCGGTGTCCACGTCGTACTTCGCCGCGCGGACCTTCTCGGAGAAGAAAGCCCAGTCCCACGACTCGATGTCGAATCCCGCGGCCTCGCGGAGATCCGCCTTCTCGGCTGTGGCGTTGCGGGCGGCGGCAGGGGCGAGGCGTCCCAGCATGGCGGCGACGGCATCCGGGGTCTTCGCGGTCTGGGAAGCGGTGACGTACGCTGCGTGGTTCGTGAAGCCGAGGAGCCGGGCGCGCTCAGCGCGCAGCGCGGTGATGCGCAGCACCAGCTCGCGCGTGTCGTGATCACCGCCGTGGATGCCGCGGGACCGTGACGCCTCCATCACGCGCTCGCGTACGTGCCGGCGGGTGAGCCTGGCCAGGTACGGGTGGCCGGTGGGGAGCACCAGAGTGATCAGATATCCGTCCAGCCCGCGATCGGATGCAGCAGCCTCGGCCGCAGAGATCTCGGCGGCACTCAGGCCGTCGAGATCGGCGACATCGGTGATGTGCACGGCGAGGTCGTTGGTGTCGGCGAGCAGGTTCTTCTCGAACCGGGTGGAGAGGATGGAGAGCTCGGCGTTGAGCTCCTTGAGTCGATCCTTCTCGGGCTCCGCGAGGGCTGCTCCGGCGAGCGTGAACTCCTCGTGGTACCGCTCGACCAGGTAACGGGATTCCGCGTCGAGGCCGAGTTCGTCGAGTCGCGAATGGATGGCGTCGATACGGGCATACAGGCGCGGATCCAGCCGGATGGCATCCTCGTGTGCGGCGAGCTTGGGAGCGAATTCCTCCTCGATGGCGCTGACCTCGTCGTTCGAGTCGGCGGAGCTCTTGTTGTAGAACACGTCGGCCACGCGTCGCATCAGCTGTCCGGATCGCTCGAGGGGGAGGAGCACGTTCTCGAACGTGGGCTCGGCGGTCTCTGCGGCGATGGCCTCCACCTCGTCGCGCTGCTCGGCCATGCCCTGTTCGAAGGCAGGCGCGTAGTGCTCGTCCCGGATCTCGGAGAACGGCGGAAGTCCTTGCGGCAGCCCGCTAGGGGCCAAAAGCGGATTGGTCGTCATAATCACCAGCCTAAGCGGGCCGATTTCCTAGGCTGGGCCCATGGCATCCCACGACAACGAGCGCTACCTTCACGGTCACCACGCGAGCGTCCTGCGGTCTCATTCCTGGCGCACGGCGGAGAACTCGGCCGCCTATCTGATTCCGCATCTGTCGCCGGGGTCGGACGTGCTCGACGTCGGCAGCGGACCAGGCACCATCACGCTCGACCTCGCCCGGCTGGTCTCGCCGGGACGTGTCGTCGGCATCGACGCGTCAGAGGAGGTCGTCGCGAACGCGAACGGTCTGGCGTTCGACAACGACCTCCACAACGTGGAGTTCCGCACGGGCGACGCTTACGCGCTCGACTTTCCGGATGCCACATTCGACGTCGTGCACGCGCACCAGGTGCTGCAGCACCTCGCGGATCCGGTGACTGCGCTCCGCGAGTTCCGGCGGGTGCTGAAGCCCGGTGGCATCGTGGCGGCGCGCGACGCGGATTACGGAACGCCTGCCTGGTATCCGCTGCTTCCCGGCATCGCCGAATGGCTGCGGATCTACGTGGACGCCGCGCACACCAGCGGGGGAGAGCCTCTGGCGGGGCGGCGTCTGAAGGCATGGGCGCTGCGAGCGGGGTTCGAGGAGGTGGCGGCATCCGCTTCGGTGTGGTCGTTCGCCTCGGATGCGGATCGCGAATGGTGGGGCTCGTCGTGGGCCGAGCGGACCACAGAGTCGGACTTCGCGACGCGGGCGATCGAGGGCGGGCACGCGACCCTGAGCGATCTGCAGGGCGTGGCAACAGCGTGGCGCGAATGGGTCACGGCGAAGGACGGATGGTTCGCGTTGACCCACGGGGAGATCATCGCCCGCGCCTGAGCCCGCGCACTTCGGAACGGGATGCGCGGAGTGCCCGTGCACCCCGCTCGCCACCGCTCCACAGCTCTTCTTGAAAAGAGCAGTTTGCAAAGGAAAGGTTGCAAAGAGATCCTTGCAAAGAACTCTTTGCAAGAGTAGCCTCGTCTCATGAGCACAGAGGACGAAGGCCGGGCACGGGCTGTCGAGCAGCCGCGCCGCCTGGATGCGACAGCGCTGAAGGCGCTCGCGCATCCGCTCCGCATGCAGATCTTCGAGGAGCTCGTGCAGTTCGGACCTCTCACCGCCAGCGGGCTCGGCGAACGCCTGGGGGAGTCGAGCGGGTCGATGAGCTATCACCTGCGCGAACTCGCCAAGCACGGTTTCGTGCAGGAGGTCGAAGGCAAGGGCACTGCCCGCGAGCGGTGGTGGGAGCGCACCCCGGGTGCTGTCGCACTGAGATCGTCGGACGAGCAGAGCGAGGCCGAGAACGCGGCCGCCGACCTCATAGCCACGACGTGGCATCGCCGCTGGTTCGGCCAGACCATGCAGTTCATCGAACAGGGCGACGAGGTGTTGCCGAAGCGCTGGATCGAGGCGAGCACGATCAGCCACACCTCGCTGCCGCTCACCATCGACCAGCTCGAGGACCTCAAGACGGAGCTCGACTCGCTCTTCCTGCGTCTCAGCGACCGCTATCGCGGCCAGGAGGCCGACGGCACGCGCCGCGTGCAGATCCAGTTCAACGTCTACCCGCTCATCGATCCGAAGGAGACCAGCTCATGAGCACCGCAATGCTGCACTACAGGGAAGCGTCCTTCGTCGAACGCACTGCCGTGCGACTCGGCGCGCTGATGGTCGAGTGGGGCAACGCCAGTGCCCAGCGACGCGAGGACCGCGCGGAGCATGCCACACGTGTCCAGGCCCGTCTCGACGAGGACGCGGCACGCCAGGCGGCAATCTGGGGACGCATGATGCCCTGACGATCGACCCGCGCATCCGCTCGTCCTGTGCTCGGCCGGCCGCATCGGCCGCCGAGCACAGTGCGTCAGTCGGCGTCGAGCGCTTCCTCGTCGGGCTGTGACACTGTCGCAGAGTCTTCTTCGGGGTGATACCGGATGACGGTGCCGTCGTCCAGCTCGACCACCGGTCTGCCCTCGAGCCAGGTCAGCGTCCAACGCCACGTCGATGCGTCGACGTCGAGCGCCTCCAGCTCGTCCTCAACGGATCGGACGGCCGACACGACCACGGACGGCAGGGCTTGCGGCGCCGCTCCTCCGACCGGCCAACGGGTGCCAAGCTGCATGGCTCAGCTCTCCGTCGTCGACGAGTCGGTCGTCTGGCTGTCGGCCGGGGAATCGGATGCCGAAGCATCGGTCGTCTGCGCGTCGGACGCCGCGTCACCCTGCGCAGTGTCACCTTGCGGAGCGTCACCCTGAGCAGCATCGGCGGAGGCGTCGTCCGCTGCGGCTGTCTCGACGGCGTCGTGCGTCGAGGAGGCTCCGACGGCGTCGTCGTCCGTGGTGACGTCATCGGCGGACGGCGCTTCGGCAGAAGCCGGCTCGACCGGCGCCGGCTGCGCGGTGCGAAGCCGGTACACGACAACGCTCGACGCGTCGGCGATCTCGTCGTAGAAGCTGCGAGCATCCGGATCGTCCGGCTTCGCCAACCATTGGACGAGCGGTGTGCCGAACTCCGCGCCGACCGTCGCGACCGCCTCGATCAACGCGCGTCCGTAGCCCTGCTCGCGATGCTCCTCGAGGACGAAGAGGTCGTCGATGTGCAGAGCGTGGTCGCCGTCCAGCGGGCGCGGAACCTCGTGATAGTGCACGAGTCCGATGAGCGCGCCACCATCGTCGACCGCGACGAGACCGCGTTCGGCGCGGGCGGCATCCGTCAGCCAGCTCCAGACGAGTAGAGCTCCCTGGTCGGTCAGCGCGCGTTCGTAGTAGGTCGCGTAGTCCTCGTAGAGGGCGAGCCACGAGAAGAAATCGCCCTCCGCGGGCTCGCGAATCGTGATACCCATCAGTCCCCCTCCGTGTATTCCGACGTTGGAATGTACACCGTGATGTAAAACCTAGTTGCCGAACGTGCGGCTGAGCTATGCCGTCTGCTCATCATCGGCAAGCTCGACGTCGACGGACAGTTCCTCGCCCGGCACGAACTCGAGCGTCGCGATGCGCCCGACCGCGCGGATGTCGGCACCCGCCTGCTCGATGGCCCACAGCTCTTCCTCCGGTGCCGTGACCACCGCACGGGCGATCGGAGCCTTCTGCGACGCCTTGGCAGCGGTCTTGGCGCGACGGATGCCGATCAGCACACCGGATGTGGCTGACAGCACCAACGGCGTCGCCTCACCGGCGGCCTCGCCGACCTGGTCGGCCGACGGCCACGGGGCACGGTGAACGGAACCCTGCTGGAACCACGACCACGATTCCTCGGTGGCGAAGGGGATGAAGGGCGCGAACAGTCGGAGCAGTGTGGACAGCGCGAGTCGCAGTGCGGCGGCCGCGGACGCAGCGCCGGGACCCTCGCTGTACGCGCGCTCCTTCACCAGCTCGAGGTAGTCGTCGCAGAACGTCCAGAAGAAGGACTCCGTCAGCTCGAGCGCGCGGGCGTGATCGTAGTTCTCGAGCGCCTTCGTCGCCTCGGCGACCACCACGGACAGCCGCGCGAGCATGCTGCGGTCGAGGGCCTCGGTGATGGCGCCGTCTGCGGACGGGAATCCGAGGATGAACTTCGCTGCGTTGAGCACCTTGATCGCGAGCCGGCGGCCGATCTTGATCTGCGTCGGATTCTGCGGGTCGAAGGCGGCATCCGTTCCGAGGCGACTCGATGCGGCCCAGTAGCGTACGGCATCCGATCCGTGCTGCTCGAGGATGTCCGCCGGCGTCACGACGTTGCCCTTGGACTTGGACATCTTCTTGCGGTCCGGGTCGACGATGAAGCCCGAGATGGCCGCGTGCGCCCAGGGGGCGACGCCGTCCTCGAGCTGCGCGCGCAGCAGGGTGGAGAAAAGCCAGGTGCGGATGATGTCCTGTCCCTGCGGGCGCAGATCGTACGGGAACACCGCCTCGAACAGCTCAGGATCCCGCTCCCAGCCGCCCGCGATCTGCGGCGTCAGCGACGAGGTCGCCCACGTGTCGAGGATGTCCACCTCGCCGACGAATCCGCCGGGGACTCCTCGCTGTGACTCCTCGTAGCCCGGTGCCGTGTCGATGGTCGGATCGATGGGCAGCTGCTCGCGCGCGGGCAGGATAGGTGCGTCGAAGACGGTCTCGCCCGCGTCGTTCACCGGATACCAGACCGGGATCGGCACACCGAAGAAGCGCTGCCGGGAGACCAGCCAGTCGCCGGAGAGGCCACCGACCCAGTTCTCGTAGCGCACGCGCATGAAGTCCGGATGCCAGTCGATGCCCTTGCCGAGCTCGATGAGCCGGTCAGCGAGCTTCTGGTCGCGGGCGCCGTTGGTGATGTACCACTGGCGCGTGGACACGATCTCCAGTGGACGGTCGCCCTTCTCGTAGAACTTCACCGGGTGGGTGATCGGTTTCGGATCCTCCAGCAGGTCGCCGGATTCCTTCAGCAGCTCCACCATCGCCTGCTTCGCGGAGAACACGGTCTTGCCTGCGAGCTGCGCGTAGGCATCCTTCGCCGCTTGGGTGGCGAGCGCCTCTGGCGGCTCGGGCAGGATGCGACCGTCGAAGCCGATGATCGGACGGGTGGGCAGGTCGAGTTCGCGCCACCACGTGACATCCGTGATGTCGCCGAAGGTGCAGACCATGGCGATGCCGGTGCCCTTGTCGGGCTCGGCGAGGTGGTGCGCGAGCACGGGCACCTCGACGCCGAACACCGGGGTGCGCACGGTCTTGCCGAAGAGCGGCTTGTACCGCTCATCGCTCGGGTGAGCCACGAGGGCGACGCAGGCCGCGATGAGTTCGGGGCGCGTGGTGGCGATCACGACGGGGTCGGCGTCGCCGTGGAACGAGATGGTGTGGAAGGCGCCGGGCTGGTCGCGGTCCTCGAGCTCCGCCTGGGCGACGGCACTGCGGAACGTGATGTCCCAGAGCGTCGGAGCCATCGCCTGATAGGCCTCGCCGCGCTCGACGTTGCGCAGGAACGCGAGCTGCGAGACGAACAGGGACTCGTCGCCGATCGTGCGATACGACTGCTGCCAGTCCACCGACAGGCCGAGCTTGCGCCAGAGCGCCTCGAACTGCTTCTCGTCCTCGACGGTGAGCCTGGCGCACAGCTCGATGAAGTTGCGGCGCGAGATGGGCTTCTGGTCGGCCGCGCGCGAGCTCTTGTTGTCGCCGCCCTCGTACGGCGGCACGAAGTCCGCGTCATACGGCAGTGACGGATCGCAGCGCACGCCGTAGTAGTTCTGCACGCGGCGCTCGGTCGGCAGGCCGTTGTCGTCCCAGCCCATCGGGTAGAACACGTTCTTGCCGTTCATGCGCTGGAAGCGCGCGGCGATGTCCGTGTGCGTATAGCTGAACACGTGGCCGATGTGCAGTGACCCGGAAGCGGTCGGCGGCGGGGTGTCGACGGAGTAGATGCCGCCGCGGCCCGCTGTCAGGGCGCCCTCACGGTCGAAGTGGAACGTACGATCACGGCGCCACCGCTCATCCCACACCTGCTCGAGGCCCTCGAGCGCCGGCTTCTCGGGGATCCGCCCGAAGGTGTCGGTCGTGGCTGCGGACGAGGCTGCGTCGGCGGACTGGGCGGCATCGGTCATGGCGGATCTCCGTTGCGGTATGTACGGCACCGTGTCAACTGGTGCCTGAGTGTGGGATGCCCGTCAGTCTACCGTGCGCACGTTCCGCTCCCTGAGAGAGCGGCAAGACCCGCCCGAACCGTGATCAGGCCGGTGTCGCCTCCGCCAGCTCCTCGTCCTGGAGCACGTCTGTCGCGTCGGCGGTGTCCTCGTGGCGCCTTCTGGCGATGTACGCCGCTGCCAGAGCCGCGACGAGCGTGATGGCGGAGAGCACGGCGAGAACGACCCCGGGGTGCCACCACGCCTGATGCGTCGCGTTTCCGAACGCCTCCGTCACCAGTGGGATCAGGCCGGACAAGGCTGCCGCGATCGCGTACGCGATCGACAGTGCGCTGTAGCGGATGGACTGTCCGAAGATGTCGGCCATGAGGCCGCCGAGGCCCGCCCAGCTGAGGGTGGGGAAGATGCCGCCAACGATCATCGTGCCGACGAGGATCGCGAACGTCGCCTGCTGCAGCAGGAAGTACATCGGGAACGCGATGATCAGCGTGGTGAGCGCACCGATCCACACGACCCGCGCCGACCCGATGCGAGTCGCGAGCACGCCGAACAGCGGGATGGTCACGAGCTGCAGCAAGCTTCCGATGGTTGTCGCGATGAAGAGCTGCGTGTAGTCGAAGTGCAAGACGGACACGCCGTAGCTGATCGTGTACGTGTTCATCAGGGAATACGAGCCGATGCCCAGCATGGCGGCGCCGACCGCGACCAGAAGAGCCACCGGCTGCTTCGCGAACACGTCGGCCACAGGGATCCGCGTGCGCTTCTTCTCCGCCACCAGATGGGAGAAGACCGGGGTCTCGTCGATGGAGAGCCGGAGGTAGAGCGAGACGGCCAGCAGCGGCAGGGCGAGCAGGAACGGGACGCGCCAGCCCCACGCGAGCATGGCGTCCTGCGGCAGATTCAGGCTGAGCGCGAGGTACAGCACGGCGGTCACGATGGTGCCGATGGGAGAGCCGAGCTGGGGGAGCGCGGCGTAGAAGCCGCGCCGCTTCGCCGTCGAGTGCTCGACGCCCACCAGAATCGAGCCGCCCCACTCGCCGCCGAGCGAGATGCCCTGCACGACGCGGAGCGTGACGAGCAGGATCGGCGCTGCGATGCCGATCGTCGCGTAGCCGGGCAGAACACCGATCAGCGCCGTCGCGACACCCATGATGCCGATGGTCCAGATGAGCGTCGCGCGTCGGCCGATGCGGTCACCGAGGTGTCCGAAGATGATCGCGCCGATCGGGCGGACGAAATACGAGGTTGCGAGGGTGAGGAAAGCGAGAAGAGTTCCGGCGACCTTGTCCTGAGTGGGAAAGAAGACCGCGGCGCTGAACACGGCGCTGAAATAGCTGAAGACATAGAAGTCGTAGGACTCGAGGGACGTGCCGACGACGGAGGCGAGGGTCACCCGCCAGGCGTTGCGGTCGGCGTTGCGTGCTGCGATGGCTGTGGAATCGGTCACGGGCTCCAAGTGTGGCGGGAGTTCGCCGTCGCGTGGCGAATGTTTCCTCCAGCGTTACGCGGCGTCGGTTGTGGCGAGTTCCCAATCGTCGGCGCCCCAGGGGCTCGCCGCACCGGACGACAGGCACCGGGGAGTCGGGAGCCGTCAGATGGAGGCGTCCAGCCAGGTGAGCACAGCAAGGACGCGGCGGTGATCCGCGCCGGAGTCCTCGAGCCCGAGCTTCACGAAGATGGACGTCACGTTCTTCTCGACCGCTCCCACTCCGACGTGCAGTCTGGTGGCGATCGCGGCGTTGGTGCGGCCCTCCGCCATGAGCTGCAACGTCTCGCGTTCGCGAGGCGTGAGGGCGGACAGCGGGTCGGCGCGACGTCCGACGAGCTGGGCGACGACCTCGGGGTCGAGCACGGTGCCGCCGGCGGCGACGCGGGTGACGGCATCCGCGAGCTCGTCGAGGGAGGCCACGCGATCTTTCAGCAGGTACCCCATGCCGCCCGCTCCCGCGCCGAGAAGCTCACGGGCGTACGTCGTCTCGACGTACTGGCTGAGCAGCAGCACGCCCGCCTTCGGATGGCGTGTGTGCACTTCCAGCGCCGCGCGGACGCCCTCGTCGCGGAACGTGGGCGGCATCCGCACATCCAGGATGGCGACGTCGAAGGGGACCGTCTGCGTCGCGGCAAGCAGGGCGTCGGCGTCACCGAATGCGCCGACCGTCACGAAGCCGGCCTCGTCGAGCACGCGGCTGAGCCCTTCGCGCAGCAGTACGGAATCGTCCGCCAGGAGTACGCGAAGGGCATCGGTCACGCGTTCACGATATCGGCACGCTCACCGACACCGTGGTTCCCGTTGGGCCGGAGGTGATGCTCGTCGTTCCGCGCATCGCCGTCACCCGCTCGCGGATTCCGGACAGCCCGTGTCGCGGGCTCTCGCCGACGCCGCCGACACCGTCGTCCGAAACGGTGAGCGTCAGCGTGTGCCCCGCGACGCCCAAGGTGAGCCGGGCCCCGGCGGACTGGGAGTGCTTCGCCACGTTCGTGAGCAGCTCGGCAGCGACGAAGTACAGATTGCGTTCCACCTCGGGCGGCAGCGCCGTGTCCTTCGGGACGTCGTTCGTGACGGTCACGGGAACCGTGCTGCGTGCGGCGAGGGAATCGATCGCGACAGCGAGTCCGCGATCCTGCAAGATCGGCGGCGCGAATCCGCGGGACAGCGCACGGAGCTCGTCGAGGGCGTCCTGGGCGCGGCCCCCCGCCTCGTCGAGGAGCCGAGACGTGGCATCCGGGTCGTCGCCGAGGCGCCGTTGCGCGGCCGCGATGTCCATGCGGAGACGGATGAGCTGCTGCTGCGGTCCGTCGTGGATGTCGCGTTCGAGGCGACGCAGCTCGCGATCCTCGGCGGCGACGGCAGCAGCACGAGAGGCCGACAGCTCGTCCACCTCCTCGCGCAGACGGTCGGACGACCAGGATCCGAGCAGCCCGTGGGCCACGGCCCAGTGCACGGTGATGAGCCCTCTGGTCACGAGCGGCAGCGTGAACAGGCACAGCAGCCCGACGATCAGGTAGAGCACCATGTCGCCGGTGACCGGATCGAACGTGGCGGGCGTCCGCGTCGCCCACTCCCAGATGACCGTCGACAGCCACACGGAGCGGCCGCCCTGCGGGATGAACCCTCCCCAGATCCAGTAGGTCGTGCCGCCGAGCGCCGACGACACCCAGGCGATGAGGATCCCCCAGGTGACAGTGGTCACAGCGATCTGGGCGATCATCGCGTCGAAGAGGTAGACCCAGTAGTGTCCGTCGGCGAGCGGCCCGAACACTCGGCCGATGAAGCCCGTTCCGACCCGCTTGCGCCACACGGGACGCGAGATCCGGGGCCGACCCGCCGCTTCGAGCATCGCGAGCGTCAGAGTGCCGTAGCCACGCGCCACGTAGAGAGCGGCGAGCACGAGGAAGAATCCCGCGATGAGCACGAGGAGCCCCACGCCGGTGAAGAAGACCGGCCACAAGAGGCTGGTGGCGATGACGGCGAGCGGGAACGCGACGAAGAGCACGCCGACCTCGGCGGGGACCTTTCGCCAGAGACCGCCGTACCAGCTCCAGAACCCGGATCGTCGGGGCGCGGACAGTACAGACTCGCGCTGGTCGACGGCGGTGCCCATGCCGACAGTCTCGCGGACAGGGTCGCCCCCGGCGATCCCCGTGCCGCCGCTGAGCGACGGCTCACTCGTGGTCGGCTCGATGTCGAACGGCACGGTGTTGTCGAACGGCACAGTGTTGTCGAACGGCTGCGTGTTATTGAACGGCTCGGTGCTGGTCATGATTCATTCCTTGTGGCAGCGACGGTCGTCGCGCGTTGACGGTAGAGGTGACGGACAGGGCAAGAACACGCTTCCAGACTCGTCGGCCGAGGCAGCGCGACCCATCCGGCGGAACACCGAATCCGGTCGGGGGTTATCCCCACGGATGCCCGACGGGTTCCGGCCCGCAGAACCATCCCGCCGGGTCGTTCCGGCCCATTCGCGACCGTGTTCACCACCTGCGGCGCGACTGTAGACTTGTCGGCAACGACTGCGATCCGGCCATCACCGGGGAGTCTCCGGAAGAACCGCGAAGCGTCCCACCAGTGGGATGACGAGTCCAGTAGAACCGGACGGGCCGGCCCGTCACAGCCTTGAACGAGTGGTCGCGCTCCGCCGACGGATGTCGGAGCGTGGCAAACGGGGTGGTACCGCGTCACCAGGGCCGAATCGGCCGGGCGGCGTCCTCGCGCAGAAGCACTCGCCTGCCAGGAGAAGCATGCCGTACCCCAAGTCCGACGATCCGTCCCGTTCCGCCGCCCCCGACGGACAGGATGTGCAGCGCATCACGCCGTCCCCGCGCTTCCCGCAGATCGAGGAGGACATCCTCGCGTTCTGGAAGGGTGACGACACCTTCCGCGCCTCCGTCGATCAGCGCGAGGGCGCTCCCGAGTGGGTGTTCTACGACGGCCCGCCGTTCGCGAACGGTCTCCCGCACTACGGGCACCTCCTCACCGGGTACGCGAAGGATGTCTTCCCGCGCTACCAGACCATGCGCGGAAAGCAGGTGCATCGGCGATTCGGCTGGGACACGCACGGCCTGCCCGCAGAGCTGGAGGCCGAGCGGCAGCTCGGCATCACCGACAAGAGCCAGATCGACGAGATGGGCATCGCCGCGTTCAACGCGGCGGCGAAGTCCTCCGTGCTGAAGTACACCAGGGAATGGCGCGAGTACGTCACACGTCAGGCCCGCTGGGTGGACTTCGACAACGACTACAAAACGCTCGATGTCACCTACATGGAATCCGTGATCTGGGCGTTCAAGCAGCTCTACGACAAGGGCCTCGCCTACCAGGGCTACCGGGTGCTGCCGTACTGCTGGCGCGACCAGACGCCGCTGTCCAACCACGAGCTGCGCATGGACGACGACGTCTACAAGATGCGGCAGGACCAGACCGTCACCGTGACGTTCCCGCTCGTGGGGGAAAAGGCAGAGGCGCTCGGCCTCACCGCAGTGCGCGCCCTGGCGTGGACGACGACTCCGTGGACGCTGCCGACCAACGCGGCGCTCGCCGTCGGCCCCGGCATCCAGTACGCGGTCGTTCCGGCCGGCCCGAACGGCACAGCGGATGCCGAGGTCCGTCGCGAGGGCGGCGACGCATCCGAGGTGCTCGGCGGCGAGTACCTGCTCGCACTGGACCTCGTCGGCTCCTACGCGAAGGATCTCGGCTACGGCTCGGCGGACGAGGCGCGCGCCGCCGTCTCCCGCATCGTCACCGGATCCGACCTGGCCGGCGTGCGCTACGACCGCCTCTGGGACTACTACGCGGATGTCGAGAAGTACGGCACCCAGAACGCGTGGCAGATCCTCGTCGACGACTACGTCTCCACCGAAGAGGGCACCGGCATCGTGCACCAGGCGCCCGCCTACGGTGAGGACGACCAGCGCGTGTGTGCTGCTGCGGGCATCCCCGTCGTCATCTCCGTGGACGACGGAGGGCGCTTCCTGCCCGAGGTGACCGACGTCGCGGGGCAACAGGTCTTCGACGCGAACAAGCCGCTCACGCAGGCACTCAAGGCGATGGGACGGCTGCTTCGCCAGGCGTCGTACGAGCACAGTTACCCGCACTGCTGGCGCTGCCGCAACCCGCTGATCTACAAGGCGGTGTCGAGCTGGTTCGTGCGCGTTCCGGAGTTCCGTGACCGCATGGTCGAACTCAATCAGCAGATCGACTGGGTGCCGGAGAACGTCAAGGACGGCCAGTTCGGCAAGTGGCTCGCGGGCGCCCGCGACTGGTCGATCAGCCGCAACAGGTACTTCGGCTCACCGATCCCGGTATGGGTGAGCGATGACCCCGCCTATCCACGAACGGATGTCTACGGCTCGCTCGCCGAGCTGGAGCGCGACTTCGGGCGCCTCCCGCGGAACGAGAACGGCGAACCGGATCTGCACCGTCCGTTCATCGACGACCTGACGCGTCCGAATCCCGACGACCCGACGGGAACGGCCACGATGCGCCGCATCCCCGACGTGCTCGACGTGTGGTTCGACTCCGGATCCATGCCGTACGCGCAGGTGCACTATCCGTTCGAGAACCGCGAATGGTTCGACGGCGTGCCAGGCGATGCCTCACGACCAGGACACAATCCTGCCGACTTCATCGTGGAGTACATCGGGCAGACGCGTGGCTGGTTCTACCTCATGCACGTGCTCGCGACCGCGATCTTCGACCGTCCTGCGTTCAAGCGAGTGATCAGCCACGGCATCGTGCTGGGCAGCGACGGGCAGAAGATGTCGAAGTCGCTGCGCAACTACCCGGATGTGGCAGAGGTGTTCGACCGCGACGGCTCGGATGCCATGCGCTGGTTCCTCATGTCGTCTTCCGTGCTGCGCGGCGGCAACCTCGTCGTCACCGAGGAGGGCATCCGGCAGGGCGTGCGCGAGGCGCTTCTTCCGCTGTGGAGCACGTGGTACTTCTTCTCGCTGTACGCCAACGCGTGCGGATACGACGCGCAGCGCCGCACCGACTCCACCGACGTGCTCGACCGTTACCTGCTCGCCAAGACGCGTGAACTGATCGAGGCCGTCACCGCGGACCTCGACAACCTCGACTCGACGCTGGCCGCTGCCAAGATCCGCGACTTCGCCGACGTGCTCACCAACTGGTATGTGCGACGCTCGCGCGACAGGTTCTGGGAGGGTGTGACGCCGGACGGCGGCAACACCGAGGCGTTCGACACGTTGTACACGGTCCTGGAGACGGTGACCAGAGTGGCGGCGCCGCTGCTGCCGCTGGTGACCGAGCGCATCTGGAAGGATCTCACCGGTGGCCGCAGCGTGCACCTCACGGACTGGCCGCAGGCATCCGAGTTCCCGGCCGACGAGGGACTCGTCGCGGCGATGGACCGGATCCGCCAGGTGAGCTCCTCCGCCCTTGCGCTGCGCAAGGCCGCAGGGCTTCGCGTGCGCCTGCCGCTGGCGGAGCTCACTGTGGTGACGGAGGGCGCGGCGGCTTTGCAGCCGTTCGAGGGCATCCTCCGGGATGAGCTCAACGTGAAGGCCGTGCGCCTCGTCGGGCTGACCGACGACAGTCCGGCCGAATACGGCGTCAGCAAGCGGCTCACGGTCAACGCCCGCGCCGCGGGTCCCCGGCTCGGCAAGAACGTGCAGGCCGCCATCCGAGCCGCGCGGGAAGGCGAGTGGAGTGATGCCGACGGCGTCATCGTCGCCGGTGGCATCCCGCTGCAGGAGGGCGAGTACGAGCTCGTGCTCGAGACCGCGGATGCGGAGGAGACCGGCCGCGCGCTCGCGCTGCTGCCCGGTGCGGGCTTCGTGCTGCTCGACACTACGACGACGCAGGACCTGGAGGATGAGGGTCTGGCCCGCGATGTCATCCGCGTCGTGCAGGAGAGCCGCAAGAACGCGGGCCTCGACGTGAGCGACCGAATCAGGCTGCGTCTCGTGCTGGACCGTGCCGGAGCGGATGCGGTGCGCGTCCACTCCGACCTGGTCGGCGCCGAGACGCTCGCCGTCGAACTCGACGTGGACGTGGACGACGCGGTCGCTGACGCTGCGGACTCCTCGCCCGTCGGCGCGGGATCCGCCCTGCTGGTGAGTCTGGAGAAAGCACTGTGACCGACGTGACCGACGACGACGAGTTCCGCGAGGCGGCTGACGCCGTCTACGACACGCTCCTGACCCGTCTCGGCGAGGGAAGCCCGCAGCACCGCCTCGGACCCACCCGCAAGGCCGTCGAGCTGCTGGGCGATCCGCAGCGGGCGTACCCGATCATCCACATCACGGGGACCAACGGCAAGACGTCGACGAGCCGCGTCATCGAGAGCATTCTGCGGGCGTACGGCCTCCGTGTCGGACTGTTCACCAGCCCGCACCTGCTCCGTTTCAACGAGCGGTTCATGATCGACGGTGTGCCGATCACCGATGAGGCCCTGGTGCGCAACTGGGATGACATCGCGCCATACGTGCAGATGGTCGACGCCGAGCTCGAGGCGCAGGGCGAGCAGAGACTCACCTTCTTCGAGGCGATCTCGGTGCTCGCGTTCGCGTGCTTCGCCGACGCCCCCGTCGATGTCGCGGTGATCGAGGTCGGCATGGGCGGCGAGTGGGATTCCACCAATGTGGGAGACGGCCAGGTCGCCGTCTTCACGCCCATCTCGCTCGATCACACCGAGCGGCTCGGAAAGACCATCACCGAGATCGCGCGCACGAAGAGCGGCATCATCAAGCCGTCCGCCACCGTGGTCAGCTCGGCCCAGGTGCCCGATGCCGTGCGGGAGCTGCGTCGCGCGGCCGAGCTGCGCGAGGCATCCATCGCCTTCCAGCCCGACGACTTCGACGTCGAGAAGGATGCCGTCGCCGTCGGCGGTCAGCTCGTCACCGTCCGCGGGCAGGCCGGCACGTACAGCGACCTGTTCCTTCCGCTCTACGGTGCGCACCAGGCGCAGAATGCCGCGGTCGCTGTCGCGGCGGTCGAAGCGTTCCTGGGCGACGGCAAGGAAGCGTTGCGCGAGCCACTGCTCGAGGAGGCGTTCGCGACGGTGACGTCGCCCGGTCGTCTGCAGCTGATCGGCATCGAGCCCACCGTCCTGGTGGATGCAGCGCACAACCCGGCGGGCGCCCTCACCCTGGCCAGAGCGCTGCCCGAGTTCTTCGACTTCGACGAGATCGCGTTCGTCATCGGCATCCTCCGCGACAAGGATGCCCACGGCATCGTCGACGCGCTGGCGCCCGTCGCGGCGCGCATCCTCGTGACCCAGTCACACTCGGAACGTTCGACGTCGTCCGGCGAGCTGGCCGACAACGTCGAGGAATGGACACACGAGCATGCCGACGCGTATCACGACCTCGGCGACGCCGTCGAGGCGGCCCGTGCGTGGGCGTCGGCGGATCCGCGCCGCGCGGTCGTCGTGACAGGATCCATCGCCCTCATCGGCGAGACGCTCGCTCTCGCCCAGGAGCGCGAGTGGAAGGCGACGGCAGAGTGATGATGGTCCTCACCCCACCACCTCGGAGCGTGATGCGATGAGCGAGAGCGATCACGCACCCCGTCGCGCACCGCGTCAGCGGAGGGCTCGCGGTGCGCAGGAGAGCCTCGGCGCGATAGTGCTCGGCTTCGAGCTCGTCGTCGTCTTCCTCGGCACCCTTGTGGTGTTCGGACTGCACGCGCTTCCCGCGGCGGCGGCACTCGGCGGCGGCGCGGCGCTCATCGTGCTGATGATCGTGGCGATCCCGCTGCTGCGCTTCCGCATCGGCTATTGGCTGGGCTGGGTCGTGCAGCTCGCCGTCGTGGCCGCCGGATTCCTCGTGGGCATGCTGTTCATCGTCGGCGCCATCTTCACCGCCATCTGGGCGTACGCCATGATCGCTGGGGCCCGCCTGGACCGCCGTAACGCTGAGGCTCGCGCTGCCGGCCAGGCCGCCGACCATCCGTCCGATTCCGTCGGAGATTCCGAACCGACCAGCAAGGAGAACGAATGACCACCATCGAAGAGACCCTCGTGCTCGTCAAGCCAGACGGGGTCGCCCGTGGACTGACCGGCGAGATCCTGCGCCGCGTCGAAGCGAAGGGCTACGCCCTCGTCGACATCAAGCTCGTCGAAGCAGATCGCGACCTGCTGGCCCAGCACTACGCGGAGCATCAGGGCAAGCCGTTCTACGAACCGCTGGTGGAGTTCATGGAGTCGGGGCCGATCGTGGCGATCCGTCTCGCCGGCAACCGCGTCATCGAAGGTTTCCGCTCGCTGGCCGGAGCGACGGATCCCACCACCGCAGCACCCGGCACCATCCGCGGCGACCTCGCCCGCGACTGGGGTCTTGCCGTGCAGCAGAACCTCGTGCACGGGTCGGATTCGCCGGAAAGCGCAGCGCGAGAACTCGCGCTCTGGTTCTGAAACCGAGCAGCGTAGCTGCTCCGGCGCTGGCGTCGCGAGGGAGGCCCACTGGGCCTCCGCTTTCAGCTCCAGCGCGCCTACCGGAACGCGTTCGGAATCCACTCCACCTGGATCTGCGCGAAGACCGCCACGATCACGTAGCAGACCAGGGTGATGAGCGGAATCCAGGAGTACGCGGCCGTGAAGAACGCACGAACCCTGTCGTTCGTCGGGATGTTGCCCTCTTTGAGGTTGTAGAACGTCACCGTCCAGAACGTCGGGATGGTCACCACCCAGGTGATCATGCAGTAAGGGCACAGCACGTAGAGGTCGTAGAGGCTCGAGACGATCAGGAAGATCACGAGCACGAGCGCGCCGAGCACGCCCAGGTTGAACAGCATCCAGAACCAGCGCTTGAACCGGGCTCCGGCGAGGATGCCCACGCCGACGGCGATGGGGGCGACCCAGCAGGCCAGTCCGATGAGCGGATTCGGGAAGCCGAGGACCGATCCCTCCCAGGAGGCCAGGTTCTTCGAGCATCCGATGAGCGGGTTGATGTTGCACGTCAGGTTCGCAGCCGGATGCTCGAGCACCGTGAACTTGTCGAGTGTCAGCGCGAATGCCGCCAACCATCCGATGACGCCGGCGATGATGAGGAAGATCGCAAGCCCGATCGGCTGCTTCGTTTCGGTGGGGGAGTCGAGCGACACCCTCGCATTATGGCAGAGCGACACACGGGCTCAGCTGGCGCCTGAAAGGGCGGGGCGGGCAGTCGTGCGATAATGGCAGACAGCCGTTCGCACACCGTGCGGGCGGCGGTGAAGAAGCTTTTCCAGGCATCGTGCATGCACGGATGACTGGCCGCGGGGTAGCGCGCAACCCGACGAGAAGACGTAGATGACCACGTGAGACAGTTCACGCAAGAGACAGGGGACAGGCGAACGAAAGCGAGAGCAGCGACGGGAGCGCCACGAAGCGCGATGTCCGTTGCGCACCCTTTCGAACGCCGAACCGAGGATTGGCGGACGAGCGCCGTGCGCGCCGCCCGCATGATTACAGCCGTACCCGGTGCGCGCGTGCATCGTACGGTCGAGGAGTGCACCAGCGATGGTGGAGAACGATCAGAATTCATGGGACGAAACAGGGGCACGAGGCAACGAGGAGGCGTCGCCGCGTAAGCGTGGGCGACTCTTCGGCGGCCGGCGGGCGAACCGCAGGGGCGACAGCAGCGCATCCGTTGTTCAGAACGACTCGCAGGCGAGCACCGCGCCTGCTGGGCCGGTGACGGGTGGAGCATCCGCTCCGGCAGCCACTCACGACACTGAATTGCCGGCGGCGCGAGCGCAAGCCTCTGCGGTGGCATCCTCGGCGGATGCGTCGTCCTCCGTGTCGGAGAAGGCACCGGCTGTTCCGGTTGTTCCGTCGGTCGCGACCAACGCAGAGCCCGGCGATGCCGACCGGGTGTCCGAGTCTGAGAACGGGGTCGAGGCGCAGGATGCCGCGGCATCCGCTCTCGACGCGGCGCACTCCGCACATGCTCCCGGCCTTCCCAGCACGGCTCTCCTGTTCCAGGCGCCCCCTATCCTTCCTCCGCTCCCCGCACCCGCTGCGCGCGAGGAGACGCAGGAGCGTGAGGAGGGCAGCTCGTCGCGTCGTCGCACCCGTCGCCGGGGCGGTGCGGATGCTCCGCGCGAGGAGGAGCCGAAGCGTCAGCGTGAGCCGGAACTCATCACAGAGCCGCAGAAGGTGAAGGGCTCGACTCGGCTCGAGGCCAAGAAGCAGCGCCGTCGCGACGGACGGGATGCCGGTCGTCGTCGTCCCGTGATCACCGAGGCCGAGTTCCTCGCCCGCCGCGAGGCCGTCGATCGTCAGATGATCGTGCGGTCGAAGGGCGGTCGCATCCAGATCGGCGTGCTCGAGGACGGCGTCCTCGTCGAGCACTACGTCGCCCGCTCCCAGGAAGCGTCGCTCATCGGCAACGTCTACCTCGGCCGCGTACAGAATGTGCTGCCCAGCATGGAGGCGGCGTTCGTCGACATCGGACGCGGCCGCAACGCAGTGCTCTACTCGGGCGAGGTCGACTGGGATGCCGCGGAGACCGGCAACCAGCCGCGCCGCATCGAGCTGGCGCTCAAGCCGGGCGACCGCGTGCTCGTCCAGGTGACGAAGGATCCCGTCGGCCACAAGGGTGCGCGCCTGACCAGCCAGGTCAGCCTGCCGGGTCGCTACCTCGTCTACGTTCCCAACGGATCCATGAACGGCATCAGCCGCAAGCTCCCCGACACCGAGCGCGCCCGGCTCAAGAAGATCCTCAAGGAGGTGCTCCCCGAGAACACGGGCGTCATCGTGCGCACCGCGGCCGAGGGCGCCACCCAGGAGCAGCTCACTGTCGATGTCAATCGGCTGACCGCCCAGTGGGCCGACATCTCGAAGCAGGCGGAGACCGTGCAGGCGCCCGCACTCCTGCACAGCGAGCCCGACCTGTTGATCAAGATCGTGCGGGACGTCTTCAACGAAGACTTCCAGAAGATGATCATCGCCGGTGACGACGCCCGCCAGACCATCGAGAGCTACCTCCGTCAGGTCGCGCCCGATCTGCTGGAGCGCGTCGAGCCGTTCGAAGGAACGCGCGACGCCTTCGACGAGTTCCGCATCACCGAGCAGATCGAGAAGGCCCTCGATCGCAAGGTGTGGCTGCCCTCCGGTGGTTCGCTGGTCATCGACCGCACAGAGGCCATGACCGTCATCGACGTCAACACCGGCAAGTTCGTGGGCTCCGGCGGCAACTTGGAAGAGACGGTCACCAAGAACAACCTCGAGGCCGCTGAGGAGATCGTGCGTCAGCTGAGGCTGCGCGACATCGGCGGCATCATCGTCGTCGACTTCATCGACATGGTCCTCGAGTCGAACCGCGACCTCGTGCTGCGCCGCCTCGTGGAGTGCCTGAGCCGCGACCGCACGAAGCACCAGGTCGCAGAAGTGACGTCACTGGGCCTCGTGCAGATGACGCGCAAGAAGCTCGGTCTCGGTCTGCTCGAGACATTCAGCGAGCCGTGTGAGGTGTGCGCGGGACGTGGCGTGATCGTGCACCACGATCCGGTCAGCAGGCACCGTGCGCCGCAGCCGCCTGAGCGTCGCCGAGGGGGCAAGACGGGTCAGGCATCCGCGCCCTCGAATGGCGGCAACGGGAACGCGAACGGCGCGAGTTCCAACCACGCCGGGACGCACGCGATCACCGACGACGCCAAGAGCGCCCTCGCGCAGATCGCGGCGAGCACGCTGCACGCGCACCACGACGAGTCGACGCCGGAGCAGGCATCCGACGCCGGCGAGCAGGGGACCGCGGATGCCGCATTGTTCGCTCCACGGCACCTCGCGTCCGACGCCTCCGGTCAGCCCGGTGACAAGCAGGACGCCCCTCGCACGCGTCGCGGCAGCCGTGGTCGCGGCGGCGCACGTCGTGCGGCCGGAGCGGATGTGGCCCGTGCCGACGACCTCGGCGTGGACAGCACCGACACGGCCCCGCACGAGCAGCCGGCGCCTGCGTCCGAGGCGGGCGCCGCACCGGAAAAGCGTGAGCCCCTGAGCTCCGAAGCGTCGGCGTTCCCGGATGCGACAGCGGCATCGGCCGGCGAGGATGCGGCGCAGCTGTCCATCCTCGACATCCCGGTTGCAGTGCACGCCGAGCCGAAGGCGCCGATCGATCGCGCACAGGCGCAGGAGCTCCTCGGCTCCGTCCTCGATGCACTTCCCGAGCCGAAGCAGCCCGGCCAGGGACGTGCGCGCAGGCGCGTCACCACGGCCGGTCTGACCGGGGGCGCGATCGCGGAGCGCGACGACTCTCAGGCGAGCTGAGACGTGTGGGCGACGGTGCCTGCCATCGTCGTCCGCACGCCAGTCGGACGCGGGTTGTGCTGCGCGGCGAGCGACAGGGTCAGTGCCTGTGTCGCTGAGCTGCCGTGATGCGCAGCCCGCTGTCCCGCAGCCGTTCCACCAGCTCCCTGTTCGTCACCGGATGCGCACCCGCGGACACGAGGTCGTCGTGCAGCCGTGCGGGCACGTCGTAATGGTCGAGATCGAAGGCGCGCTCGGGAACACCGTTCCCGTGCGCGAACGCGTGGAGTTCGTCGAGAGAGGCGTCGCTGACCAGATGCGACCACAGGGTGCCGTGGTTCGGCCACATCGGTGTGTCGATCAGGATCGCCATGCCGGCGAGTCTACGTGCGGCGCCCGCACAGCCTTCGGCAGACGGTCGCCGCAGTCGGCGCATCGTCCGTGCGACTCGCGGACCGGTGCACGGTTTGACCGCCTTGGTGCCGTCCGGTACGATTAACCCTTGGTGTGCGCCGACTTATCACGGCTAACGCCCTTTCGTTTTCTGGCACGAACCCTTCTCCCACTGGGGGCGTGACCGGCGACATCCAACGTCAGTCTGGGACGAATCAGTCCCTCTTCAGATAGGTACGAGTAGTGGTTTACGCAGTTGTGCGCGCCGGCGGTCGGCAGGAGAAGGTCGAGGTCGGCACCATCGTGACGATGGACCGCGTGAAGGCCGGAGAGAACGGCACCATCGAGCTCCCCGCGGTGCTCCTCGTCGACGGTGACAAGGTCACCAGCGACGCCAAGGCGCTGGCCAAGGTCAAGGTCACGGCCGAGGTCCTCGGCGACCTCCGCGGCCCGAAGATCGTCATCCAGAAGTTCAAGAACAAGACCGGCTACAAGAAGCGCCAGGGCCACCGTCAGGAGCTCACGCGCGTCAAGGTCACCGGCATCAAGTAAGCGGCAGGAGCAGAACTCATGGCACACAAAAAGGGAGCGAGCTCCACTCGCAACGGCCGCGACTCGAACGCGCAGCGCCTCGGCGTCAAGCGTTTCGGCGGCCAGGTCGTGAACGCGGGCGAGATCATCATCCGTCAGCGCGGCACGCACTTCCACCCGGGCGCGAACGTCGGCCGCGGTGGCGACGACACGCTGTTCGCCCTCGAGGCGGGCGCTGTCGAGTTCGGCACGAAGGGCGGCCGCAAGGTCGTCAACATCGTGGCGGTCGACTGACAATTCCTGTGCGAACACAGCCGATGGGCGGGCCTCGTGCCCGCCCATCCGTGTTTCCGAAAGCACCCGACCAGCGGATGTCCGCGGTCACCCAGATAGCGTAGAAGCGCCGCGCGGCGGCGAAAGGGAGAGCACCATGGCGACATTCGTCGACACCGTGACGTTGCACCTCCGTGCCGGCCACGGTGGAAACGGATGTGTGTCCGTGCGGCGCGAGAAGTTCAAGCCGCTCGCCGGCCCGGACGGCGGCAACGGCGGACACGGCGGCGACATCGCGCTCGTGACCGACCCCGGCGTGACGACGCTTCTCGCGTACCACAGGCATCCGCACCGCTCGTCGGCCAACGGCGGCTTCGGCATGGGCGACAACCGCAGCGGCGCGTCCGGGGACGATCTCGAGCTGCCGGTGCCGATCGGAACGGTCGTGAAGGGTGCCGACGGCCTCCCGCTCGCAGACCTTGATCAGCCGGGCATGCGGTACGTCATCGCTCCTGGCGGACAGGGCGGTCTCGGCAACGCCGCGCTCGCGTCTACCAAGCGCAAGGCCCCGGGATTCGCGCTCCTCGGAACGCCCGGCTGGGAGGGCGACATCGTCCTCGAGCTGAAGACCGTGGCGGATGTCGCGCTGGTGGGCTTCCCGTCTGCAGGCAAGTCGAGCCTCGTCGCAGCACTTTCGGCCGCCAAGCCGAAGATCGCGGAGTACCCGTTCACCACGCTGCACCCGAATCTCGGCGTCGTGCAGGCCGGCGAGGTGCGCTACACCATCGCGGACGTTCCCGGGCTCATCGAGGGGGCCAGCGAGGGCAAGGGACTCGGGCTCGAGTTCCTCCGTCACGTCGAGCGCTGCAGTGCGCTGCTGCACGTGCTGGACTGCGCCACGCTGGAGCCGGGACGCGACCCGGTCACCGACCTCGACGTGATCCTCGGCGAGCTCGCCGCCTATCCGGTGCCGGAGGGTCAGGTTCCGCTGCTGGAGCGCCCGCAGCTCATCGCGCTCAACAAGACGGACGTGCCGGAGGCCGCCGAGCTCGCCGAGTTCGTGCGCCCCGACCTGGAGGCACGCGGCTACCGCGTCTTCGAGATCTCCACGGTCAGCCATCACGGCCTTCGTGAACTGTCCTTCGCCCTGGCGGGGCTCGTCGAGGAGGCTCGCGCTCGCGAGGCGGCAGAGGCGGAGATCAAGCCGCGCATCGTCATCCGTCCGCGCGCCGTCGACGAGGCGGGCTTCACCGTGAAGGCCGAAGGCGGCACGGACGGCACCATCTACCGCATCCTCGGCGCGAAGCCGGAACGCTGGGTGGCGCAGACCGACTTCGCCAACGACGAGGCTGTGGGATTCCTCGCCGACCGGCTCGCCAAGCTGGGCGTGGAGGACGAGCTCGTGAGGGCCGGCGCCATCGCAGGTTCGACGGTCGTGATCGGCGCCGGCAACGGCGTGGTCTTCGACTGGGAGCCGACCCTCACATCCACGGCCGAGCTCATGACCTCGCCACGTGGTACGGATGCGCGCATCGACCAGAGCCATCGCCCAACGCGCGGCCAGCGTCGCGAGGAGTACCACGAGCGGATGGACGCGAAGGCGGAAGCCCGCGCCGAGCTCGTGCGCGAACGCGATGCCGGCCTGTGGCACGACGTAGACGAGGACGAGTGATCGGATGGTGATCACCGACCGTTCGCTGATACCCGCCGCCCGCCGCATCGTCGTCAAAGTGGGATCCTCGTCGATCAGCGGCGAGAACGCCCACCAGATCGGGCCCCTCGTCGATGCTCTGGCCGAAGCGCACGGCCGCGGAACCCAGGTGGTGCTCGTGTCGTCCGGTGCGATCGCCACCGGCATCCCGTACCTTGCGCTGTCCGAGCGGCCGAACGATCTCGCCACGCAGCAGGCGGCGGCCGCTGTCGGCCAGAACGTGCTCATCTACCGCTACCAGGACAGCCTCGACCGCTACGGCATCGTGGCGGGCCAGGTGCTCCTCACGGCCGGAGACCTGGAGAACCCGACGCACCGGTCGAACGCGCGTCGCGCGATGGAGCGGCTGCTCGACCTGCGCATCCTCCCGATCGTGAACGAGAACGACACGGTGGCAACGCACGAGATCCGCTTCGGCGACAACGATCGTCTTGCGGCGTTGGTCGCGACCCTCATCCGTGCCGACCTCCTCGTGCTGCTCTCCGACGTCGACGCCCTTTACACGAGACCACCGCACGAGCCCGGCGCAGAGCGTATCGGCCACGTCGCGGCGGATGACGCACTCGACGGAGTCGAGATCGGCTCGACCGGTCTCGCCGGCGTCGGCACAGGGGGAGCCGTGACGAAGGTCTCCGCTGCCCGCCACGCGGCCGAGGCGGGCAGCGCAGTGCTGCTCACCTCGACGCAGCTGGTGCGCTCCGCTCTCGCGGGTGACCCGGTCGGCACGTGGTTCGCTCCGCGTCAGCAGGACGCGGCCGTTGTCGCGCCGCCGTTGAGCGCCTAGACCCGGAGGCCCGCAGGGCTCACGCTCTAGACTGGCTCGATGGTCCCCACCGTTGTCGAGTCGGTTTCGTCGTCCCTGGACGCGGCGTCGACGGATGCCGCTTTCGCCCGCAAACTCGAGGCCGCGAAGGCTGCATCCCTGCCGCTGGCCACGGCGACGACGGCGCAGAAGAACGACGCACTCGAGCAGATCGCGCTGTCCCTGACGACTTCCGCCAGGCGGATCATCGACGCCAACGCGGAAGATCTCGATCGGGGCCGCGAGAGCGGCCTGTCCGTCGGGCTGCTCGACCGCCTCACGCTCGACGAGAAGCGGATCGCGAGCCTTGCGGGAGCCGTGCGCGACATCGCCGCACTGCCGGATCCGGTTGGCACGTCGGTGCGCGGCAGCAGGCTTCCCAACGGCGTCAGCATCCAGCAGGTGCGGGTTCCGTTCGGCGTCGTCGGCGCGATCTACGAGGCGCGTCCCAACGTGACAGTGGACATCGCGGCCCTCGCTCTGAAGAGCGGCAACGCCGTCGTGCTGCGCGGCGGACGGGCGGCGGAGTCCAGCAACCGTGTGCTCGTCGCGCTGATCCAGGAGGCGATCGAGCACGCTGGTCTGCCTGCGGATGCCGTCCAGACCGTCGACGAATTCGGTCGCGAGGGCGGCACCATGCTGATGCAGGCAAGGGGCCTGGTGGACGTGCTGATCCCGCGCGGCAGTGCGGATCTGATCCGCACCGTGGTCGAATCGGCCAAGGTCCCTGTCATCGAGACGGGTGCAGGAGTCGTGCACATCGTCCTCGACGAGAGCGCCGATGAGCAGTGGTCCGTCGACATCGTGCGCAATGCGAAGGTGCAGCGTCCCAGCGTGTGCAATGCGGTCGAGACGGTTCTCGTGCACAGCGGGGCCGCGTCCCGCCTGCTGCCGGCCGTGCTGGGTGCGCTCCGCGCCGAAGGCGTCACGGTGCACGCGGACCAACGTGCGCTGGCGATCTTCCCGGACGCCGTCCCGGTCACCGAAGAAGACTGGGCGACCGAGCACATGAGCCTCGACGTCTCGGTCGGCGTGGTCGACTCCCTGGATGAGGCGATCGCCCACATCCGTCTTTACTCGACGCAGCACACCGAATCGATCATCACCGACGACCTCCGGAACGCGGAACGCTTCCTGGCGGAGGTGGACTCGGCCGTCGTCATGGTCAACGCTTCCACCCGGTTCACTGACGGCGGCGAGTTCGGCTTCGGAGCGGAGGTCGGCATCTCCACGCAGAAGCTGCACGCCCGAGGACCCATGGGTCTGCCGGAGCTGACGAGCACGAAGTGGCTGGTACGGGGGAGCGGCCAGATCCGGGCCTGACCTCGGCGTGACACGACGCGGGCGCGGTTCGGGGCCTGCGTTCATGAGTAGACTGGCACTCTGGCATCCGCCACGAAAGGAAGAGTCGCATGACGTTCGTCGCAGCAGCCATCGCAGCCGAGGAAACCACCGGTGGTGCCACAGTGCAGCCCTGGGCGCTCGGTGTCGTCGTGCTCTGCGTGTTCGCCGCACTCGCCTTCGTCGTGTGGACGTATCGCGACGTGGCCAACCGTCACAGCCACAAGGCTGAAGCGGATGCCGCTCAGCACGCTGGCGCTCCCGGTGCCTATCACCACGGTGCCGGCCACCCCTCGACGCAGGAACACTGACCCTCGGGTTCCATGCAGCCGACTGCGTCCACGGGACCGTCCGGGCAGCGTCGCCAACGCGTCGGTGTGATGGGTGGAACGTTCGACCCCATCCACCACGGCCACCTGGTCGCCGCGAGCGAGGTGGCCCAGTCGTTCGACCTCGACGAGGTCATCTTCGTTCCGACCGGACAGCCCTGGCAGAAGGGCAACGTCACCGAGGCAGAGCATCGTTATCTGATGACGGTGATCGCCACCGCGTCGAATCCGCGTTTCACCGTGAGCCGCGTCGACATCGATCGACTGGGTCCCACGTACACCATCGACACGCTGCGCGAACTGCAGCACGCACGTCCGGAAGCGGATCTCTACTTCATCACGGGAGCGGATGCCATCGCCCAGATCTTGAGCTGGCGCGATGTCGAAGAGCTCTGGAAGCTGGCCCACTTCGTCGCTGTGAGTCGACCGGGACATCTCCTCGAGGTGACGGGTCTCCCCAACGGCGACGTAAGCTTGTTGGAGGTTCCGGCATTGGCGATCTCCTCCACCGACTGTAGGGACCGTGTCAGCCGGGGTTTCCCCGTCTGGTATCTCGTACCCGATGGAGTTGTCCAGTACATCTCCAAGCATCACCTTTACCGGAGTGTGGCATGACGTCGTGGCAAGACCAGCCGCCACAGACTCGGCGCCAGGCAAGAGAGAATCAGCGCGCCGCTGAGCGCGAACTCGGGCCCGTCGAGGGCGAGCAGCCTCCCGTCTCTCGCCGCGCCGCCACCGTCGCGCCCACGCCGGGGGGCGAAGTCCCTCAGGTCGCCACACCGTACTCGTTCGCTTCGACGCAGCGGGATGCCGGGCCTCAGACTCCCTCGTCTCCGATGGATGCTCCGCCGACGCGGCCACGCGCGCCTCGTTACGAGGAACTCTCCTTCGACAGTCTTCTCGCGGCGTCGCACGCCGGGGGACCGGCCAACGCCGCACCTGCCGACGATCGTGCCCCGGCATCCGTGGTCTACGCGCCGGGCGGACAGCAGCCGGCAGCCCTTCCGCAGGCTGCACCGTCACGTCCGGCGGCGTCACCAGAGGTACCGTTCGGGCAATCCGCGTACGCAACGCAGCCCGGTGCGTATACCCGGCAGCCGGCGGTGCCACAGCAGGGTTCGCCTCAACAGGCTCCGGCGCCTGCCAGCGCACCGTGGAACGCACCCGTGAGCCAGCAGGCTCCCGCGGCAGCGTCCGAGCCTCGCAACGGTGCCACGTATTCTCCGACGCAGACCGGCGCGGTCCCTCAGCCCGTCGACGGGCATCCCCTCACTCGGCGTGAGCTTCGCGCCATGATGCAGGCCCAGGCGGCAAGCGAGGCGACACAGGCGGAGGCCGGCGGCCAGCAGCAGGCAGCCGGCGGGCAGCAGCCCGGTGGAGTTCCGTTCACCGCAGCCCAGCCCACCGCGGGTCTGCAGAACGTGCCCCAGCCGATCGCCACACAGCCCACTGGTCAGCAGTTCTACGGCGGGCAGCCGGGCGGCACTCAGTCGGGCGGTGGGCAGTTCGGCGACCGTCAGTTCGACGACGGCCGGTTCAACACGCCTCAGGCGGGAGCACCGCAGGCCGCGCCGTCCGCTTTCGCCGGTCCTCAGGTCCCGGCAACCTCGCCGCAGCAGTCTGGCGTCGGCGCTCGCCAATCGTCACCCGCTGCGCCCTTCACGGCTGCCGGCACCCCGCAGGGTGTGCCCGGTCAGAGCGGGCAGGAAGCATCATTCGCGTCGCTGCTCAACGGCGGCGCGGAGGCGGCCATTGCGCCTCCCGCGACACACCGGGTCATTCCGCCGGCGACAGCCCCACGGGAACAGGCCGCAGCCCAGGTGCCGATCACCGTTGCCCCGTCTCAGGCACCGATGCAGGGCCGGTCCGTGGCCGCGGCGCCGACGGCGGTTCCTCCGGCAGCAGCGGGGCAGCGCGCTTCGACCGGGCAAAGCGGTCCGGCGACGGATCCGCAGCTCGCAGCTCGCGCTGCTGGCCACTGGTCGACCATGAACGACGACGATGCGGCGTCGCCCCGGTCCGCCGTCTCGACGGGAAGCGTGACGACCGCGAACGCGCTGATCCTGCCGTCCGTGCCTTCCGCGGGACTCGCGACCGCACCACTGACGAGCACCGGCGAGGTGATCGTCACCGGATCGATCGAGCTTCCGCGGTCGCTCGGATCGACGGGGCAGCATCCGGATCACTTCGATTCGTCGGACATCGACAGGTTGTTCGAGGAGTCGGATGCCATGCCGAACAGCAGCGTCGCTCCCGTTCGCGCGAGCAAGGCGGTTGCGACCCACACGTCCACTCGAGGCATGATCACGCCGCCGACCAAGCGCGGGAACAGGCTTCCGGTCGTGCTGGCCGTCACCGCCGGATTCCTGGCGCTGGGCGTCACGGCTCTCTTGGTGGCGGGTTACGTCTTCCATGCATTCTGACCCGATCGACGCCGAGTCCTCGTACTCTGCGGGACGCGTCCGATCCGGATTCCCACAACTCAGATCACACGAGGTGACTACCGTATGACCGCGTCCGCGCGTGCGCGCGAACTGCTCCAGCAGGCGGCCGAGGCCGCCGATTCGAAGGCCGCAACAGACCTGATCGCCCTCGACGTGTCCGGTCCTCTGCCGCTCGTCGACGTGTTCCTGCTCGCGACGGGCAATTCGGAACGCAACGTGGTGGCGATCGCCGCGGAGGTGGAGGATCGCCTCAACGAGGCCGGTGCGAAGACGCTGCGGCGTGAGGGCCGGTCCGAGGGCCGCTGGATCCTGCTGGACTTCGGCGATCTCGTCGTGCACGTCTTCCATCAGGAGGATCGGGCCTACTACGCACTCGAGCGCTTGTGGCGGGATTGCCCGACCGTGCCGTTCGAACTGCCGGTCGCCAACGAGGCGTGAGGGGCGGCATCCGATTCGTCTCCCAGCAGTCGGATGTAGTACTCTAGTGAGGTTGCTCCGCTCCGCGGAGTGACAGGTAAGGGTCTGTGGCGCAGCTGGTAGCGCACCTGCATGGCATGCAGGGGGTCAGGGGTTCGAGTCCCCTCAGATCCACCAAAAGAATCACCAGAGGTCCCGCTGAGGCGGGGCCTTTTCGTTTCACTGCGGCCACGGCGGTGCGTCAGCATCGACGGGTCGGGCTCGCGTGGCGGCCGAGGCCGACGGCTGAGTGTGGTGGCCCAGCGTGGTGGCCGAGTGTGGCGTTCCTGAGCGGTCAGCCTCGGAGAACGGGCACCTTGCGAAGCGCATAAGATCGCGGACTAGCCTCGAGTGTCATGGACTCCGTGGTCAGAAGCGAGAACGTGGATCATCACTTCGCGGACGGCGGTGTGAAGCGGCTCTTCATCGGCGGTGAATGGGTTCCGGCGGCTTCGGGGGAGACCCTGGAGAGTCGCAATCCGGCGACCGGGGAGCTGCTGGCGATGATCGCGGCGGGCGGATCATCGGATGTCGACAGCGCGGTGTCCGCGGCGCGATCGGCGTTCGAAGGGCCGTGGAGCAGGTACACGCCGTACGAGCGACAGCGGCTGCTCGAACGGTTCGGCGAGCTCGTCGAGCGCGACTTCGATGAACTCACCGTGCTCGACACCCTGGACATGGGCGCGCCGCTTCAGCGCACGCGGGGGCTTCGCGGTCGGGTGCTCGGAATGCTCCACTACTACGCCGCGCTGGCCTACTCGGTCGGAGGGGAGACCATCCCGAACTCGCTGCCGGGCGAGATCTTCTCCTACACCGTCAAGGAGCCGGTGGGCGTGGTCGGAGCGATCATCCCGTGGAACACGCCGCTGGCCGCCGTGGTGTGGAAGCTCGGTCCCGTGCTCGCCACGGGATGCACCATCGTTCTGAAGCCTGCGGAGGAGGCCTCCATCACCGCGCTTCGCCTCGCCGAGCTTGCGCAGGAGGCCGGCGTGCCCGACGGCGTGGTCAACGTGGTCACCGGAGTGGGCGAGGTGGCGGGCGCGGCCCTCGCGGCGCATCCGGGCGTGGACAAGAGATCGCGTTCACCGGTTCGCACGTGACGGGTCAGTCGATCGTGCGTGCCTCGGCGGGAAACCTCAAGCGTGTGTCGCTCGAGCTCGGCGGAAAGTCGCCGGACGTCGTCTTCGCGGATGCGGATCTGGACGCGGCGATCCCGGGCGCAGCCATGGCGGTGTTCGCGAACTCCGGTCAGGTGTGCAGCGCGGGTACGCGGATGTTCATCGAGCGTGGCATCTACGACGAGTTCGTCGAGCGAGTGGGTGAGCACGGTCGCTCGCTTCGGATCGGCAATGGGATGGATCCCGAGACGCAGATCGGGCCGCTGGTATCCCGTCAGCAGCTGGAGCGGGTCACGGGATACCTCGACCTCGGTCGCGCGGAGGGTGCCGTGCCGATGGCATGATCCATCGCGTGCCGTCCGGAAGCGCTTACGCCCGAACGGATCGCACCGGCTGCACCAGATCGGTGACCCACTCCGACTGCGGACGATCGCCTGGCGTCCAGTACACCTCTCGGCACACGTCGTCGAGTTCGTATCCGTTGTCGCGTGCCCAGGCGATGAGCGCGTCCCATGACTCGCCGATTCCGGCGACCTCGCCTCGGTGGACCGTGACGGCGGCTTGGGCGATCCCGGGCAGCGTGTGCACGTCGAGTCCATCGACGGATGACGTGTCAGCAGGCACGATGAATCCCGCCGTGACGATGGCACCGGTTCCGTCCCCGGACTCGTCGGCCTCGTAGAGAGCGATGGCCGGGCCGAAGTCCTCGATGCCTGCCGCGGTGAGCAGATCGGCCGATTCCGGGAACATGGGACCGACGACGGGGGAGATGTTGACAGGGCCGAAGCCCGGGGCCTTGCGGCTGAGGGTCGCGACACGTTGCGGCTCGATCGAGCGGATGTCGGCGGTGATGGTCTGCGAAGTGGGCATGACGGTTTCTCCTCGGATCCGGCGGAGGCTCGCATCGATTCGCCTCAGCCGCCCCTCGGCGTCGGCGACGGTGGCCTCCAACTCGCGACGGGCTGTGGTGAGCATCCGCTCGACCTCGCCGTCGTCCGCGTCGCCCCAGACCACGCGTGAGACCTGCTCGAGCGTGAGGCCGAGGCCCTTGAGCTCGACGATGCGGGTGAGCGCGGTGAGCTGGGTCGGTGCGTACGCGCGATATCCGGTCAGCGGATCCACCCGTGCGGGTCGGAGCAGGCCGATCTGGTCGTAGTGCCGCAGCATCCGCACGGACACCCGGCCGATCGACGCGAACTCTCCGATGGTTAACACGACGCCTCCGAGAATGCAGCCTGACACCGTGTGAGAGTCAATGCCGACCGTCCACTTTCTCAGGCGAACTCCCGCGACCCGATTCGTGACGCGGGAGCGTAGTTCAGCCGAGCGCCGGCTTGATGTCGCGCACGATCGATTCGAGGATGCGCGCGTTGAAGTCCACGCCGAGCTGATTGGGCACTGTCACCAGGATGGTGTCGGCATCCTGCACCGCAGCATCCTGGGCCAGTTCGTCGGCGATCACGTCGGGTTCGCCGATGTAGCTGCGGCCGAAGCGCGCCAGCTCGTCGCCGATGTAGCCGACCTGGTCGCGGGCATCCGCCTGGGCTCGAAGACCGAAGTAGTGGCGCGTCTCGTCGTCGATGATCGGCAGGATGCTCCGACTCACCGACACCCGCGGCTCGCGTTCGTGCCCGGCCGCCGCCCATGCCTCGCGGTAGAGCCGCAGCTGTTCGGCCTGCAGCTCCGCCAACGGAACCCCGGTGTCCTCGGTGAGGAGCGTGGAGCTCATCAGGTTCATGCCCTGCTCCGCTGCCCACACCGCGGTGCCGCGGCTGCCGGCGCCCCACCAGATGCGCTCGGGAAGCGTTTCGGAGCGCGGCTCGATGGCGAGCGGCACACGTTGTCCCGTCATCTGCGGATCGGAGTACACCAGCCCGGCGCCGGAGATCGCCGCACGGAACAGTTCGGTGTGGTTGCGTGCCATGTCGGCGTCGGACGCGTTTTCGCCAGGCAGGAACCCGAACGCCTCGTATCCCTTGTCGGCGGTCTCGGGTGAGCCCCTGCTGATGCCGAGCTGCAACCGTCCGCCCGCGATCAGGTCGGCAGCGGCCGCCGACTCGGCTGCGTACAGCGGGTTCTCGTACCGCATGTCGATAACGGCCGTCCCGATCTCGATACGGGAGGTGCGGGCTCCGATGGCCGCCAGCAACGGGAACGGCGAGGCCAGCTGCGGAGCGAAATGGTGCACGCGCACATACGCGCCGTCGGCACCGACGTCCTCTGCCGCCTGTGCCAGCTCGATGGTCTGAAGGAGAGCATCCGCCGCGCTGCGCACGACCGAGCCCTGTGCGGGCGACCAGTGCCCGAAGGAGAGGAAACCGATGCGTTTCACTGCAGATTCAGCCTTTGAAGGTTCCCGGGTATTCCCGCACGCGACGGGCGACGCTGATCAATACCAGTGCGGATTGTGCGACATCTCGTGGTCCCACGCGGCACACGGGGTGCCGTACACCGCTGAAATGTACCCGAGTCCCCAGTTGATCTGCGTGTCGCCGTTCGTCTGCCAATCGCCACCAGCAGAAGCCAACTTTTCAGCGGGCAACGATTGAGGGATGCCGTAGGCGCCGCTCGAGGAGTTGTACGCGTTCCAGCGCCAGCCGGACTCCTGGTTCCAGAGGTCGACGAGGCAGGAGAACTGGCTGCCGTCCCAGCCGTAACTGCCCATGACGCTCTGCGCGTACGACTGGGCCGCTCCCGGACTGCACCCGCCGGTGCATGGTGCCGAGAAGTCGATCGTGGAGTCACTGGGGCCAGCCGAGGCTGCGGCCTTCCTGTTGTTGTAGCCGACCCAGTACTGTGCCTCGATGTCGGACGCCTGTTGGTTGAGGCTCGCCGCCTGCGCCTGCAGGACCGCACCCTGCGTCTGCTCTGCGGCGAGCGCCACATCGGCCGCGGTCTTTGCCGCTTGCGCGGCGAGATATTTGGTGTTCGCGTCCTGTTCGAGACCGGCGCGGATGCTTTCGGCCTGTTTCGCTTGCTCCTGCAGCGAAGAGACCACATTCTGCTTCTGCTTGGCGTAGGTCTGCAGCTGGGCGACGTGGCCAGTGAGCTGGCTGACGGCACCGAGTTGGTCGAGCAGGTCGCTGGCGTGACCATTGCTCAGCAGGAGCTTCGCGGTCAGATCGCCGCCACCCGACCTGTATAGCTGGCTCGTCAGCTTGCCGTACTGGGTCTTCGCTTGTGATGCGTCCTTCTGGGCTGTGCCGACTTGGCTATTGATGGCATCGAGCTTGGTGGTCTGAGCATTCAGGGCATTCTTGGCGGTGGTGTATTCGAACTGCTTCTTGAGCTCGTCCGCTGCCGCCGTCTGTGCCGCCTGCTGCAGCTGTCCGATCAGAGCCTCGATCTTGTCGTACTCCGCCTGGGCCGCAGCCGCATTCGCCTTCGCGGCCTGCACCTGATCCCAACTGGGGTAGTCGTCGGCATGTGCCGGTGCTGCCGTCAGCAGCGGAATCGCCACGGCGGCAGCAACGCCGAAGACGACCAATCGAAGGCGGCCTCCCGGCCCCTTGTCCGGGTTCGCGGATCGGGTTCTGCGCACAGCCACGCTTTCCACCATAGGCAGGCATTCGGCAACGTCAACGCGAAACGCCCGGCCGGGCGAACCTCGGCGGAGCGCGCCGTGCGGCCCGAACTCGGGCTCCACGCGTCGGTGGACGGTGCTTGACTGATCCGATGAGCACCTTGCAGCGTGCCGTGCTGACCGTGGCGATCCTGGCATCCCTCGTGGCGTTCCTCGACGGATCGGTCGTCAACGTCGCCCTTCCCGCCATCGAACGAGAACTGGGCGGAGGCCTTGTGCTGCAGCAGTGGGTGGTGGACGCCTACCTGATCACACTCGGCGCTCTCATCCTGCTTGCGGGGTCGCTGTCCGACGCGTTCGGGCGCAAGCGGATCCTGATGATCGGCCTCTTCGGTTTCGGGATCGCGTCGATCGCCTGCGCCGTGGCCCCTGACGGTGTATCGCTCGTCGCGTTCCGGGCCATCCAGGGCATCGCCGGTGCGCTGCTGGTGCCGAGCTCTCTGGCGATCATCATCCAGGTCTTCAGCGAGAGCGACCAGCCGAAGGCGATCGGACGCTGGACGGCATGGACCTCCGCCGCCATGCTCGTCGGGCCGTTGCTCGGCGGCCTCTTCGTCGACACTCTGTCGTGGCGGCTCGTGTTCGCCATCAATCCCATCCCGATCGCGGTGACCATCGTGATCCTGTGGCGCATCCGGCTCGACCACGAGCATGCGCACGGCCACATCGACTACCTCGGCGCGGTGCTCGGCGCGGTCGGGCTCGGCGGCGTGGTCTTCGCGCTGATCGAGCAGGGCCAGGTCGGCTGGGGAGATCCGCTGGTCTGGGGCGTCGGGGCGATCGGTTGCCTTTCCCTCGTCGCGTTCACCGTCGTCGAGCTGCGCTCGACGCAGCCCATGCTGCCGTTCGCGCTCTTCCGCATCCGCAACTTCGGCGTCGGCAACATCGCGACGCTCGCCGTCTACGCTGCGCTGTCGCTCGGAACCCTCATCGTGGGCATCTATCTGCAGGAGGTGGCCGGATTCAAGGCGACTCTCGCTGGGCTCGCGCTCGTGCCTGCGACGGTGGTCTCGCTTCTCCTTTCCGGTCGGTTCGGTGCGCTCTCCGGCACATGGGGTCCGCGTCTGTTCATGGCTGTCGGTCCGCTGGTCGCGGCGGGTGGGTATGCCCTGCTGCTCACCATGGGGACGGAGGTGGACTACTGGCTCGAGGTGCTGCCCGGCATGCTCGTGTTCGGCCTCGGCCTGTCGATCACTGTCGCTCCACTGACGGCCGCGATCCTCGGCGCGGTGCCGCCCGAGCATGCGGGAATCGGATCGGCGATCAACAACGCCGTCGCGCGCATCGCGGGGCTGGTCGCCGTCGCCTGTGCTGGGCTGATCGTGGCCGGCCCTCTCGATCAGGCGGGCATGCGCCGCGTGCTGGTGGTGTGCGTGGCGCTCCTCGTCGCTGGAGGCGTGGTGTCGGCGATCGGCATCACCAACAAGAAGAGGAGGGCCCCGACCGTGGCGCAGGCGGCTATGCCGACAGCACAGGGCCCGCTGCCACCAACGCGATGACATCGATCACGGCGGATGCCATGATGAGGCGCATCAGCCACCTCGACCGCACGCCACGCAGGGTGAGCACGACGCCGAGACACGCGATCCCCACGGTGAGCACCGATCCGGCGATGACGAGGACGGACGGCCATCCGCTCAAGCCGGACACAACGACGGCGCCGACAGCGATGAGCACCCCGACGGCGGCGAGCAGGCCGAACGAGACCAGTCCTCCGATCCGCGGTCCGAGGAGATGCCCGAAGCCGCGCACACCGGTGAGGCGGTCCTGTTCGAGGTCGGGGAGGACATTGGTGACGTGCGCGGCCGCGCCGAGGAGGCATCCGGCGGCCACGACCCACCACGCAGGCCACTGCGGTGTCGGCGCGCCCAGCGTGACGATCGCGGGCAGCGTCCCGAAGCTGACGATGTACGGGACAACGGAGAAGAGTGTGCGTTTCAGGCCGGCGTTGTAGCTCCACGCGCTTGCGAGGGCGACGACGTGGGCGATGAGGGCGGCGGGGCCCAGCGGGAGCGTCAGCAGGAGGGCGAGGGCGAGGGCGACGAACGCCGCGATCCCGACTGTTCGCCGCGCGATCGCGTGTGCGGCGATCGGCTTGTCGGCCCGCGCGACCGCACTGTCGCGCGCCGCGTCGATCCAGTCGTTCGACCACCCGACCGACAGCTGGTCCGCCAGCATCGCCGCGGTGATCAGGACCACCCGCCACGCCGGATAGGCGACGCCGATGGCGAGCACGGCCGCGACCAGGGTCACCACGATGGCCGGACCCGGATGGCTGGCCAGCGCCAGGGCCCGCACCGCTTTCGGCATGGGGACATGCTAGGGCCAGAGTTCGTCGTCGCGACCGCGGACGCTCGCGTGGGCATCCGAGGATCTGGTCCGATTCGGCTGAGAGCGACCTCATCGTCGCGGCAGCGGTGCGGGGGAGGCGCCGACGTGGACGAATGGGTGCACACCACTTCTTGCGAACAATTGCAAGAGATTGCGTAGAATCGAGCCATGGCCAAACGACTAGCCGAAGTCGCCCGCAAGGTGGGCGTCAGCGAAGCCACCGTGAGCCGTGTGCTCAACGAGAAGCCGGGCGTCAGCGAGGCGACGCGGCAGGCCGTGCTGACCGCGCTCGACGTGCTCGGCTACGAGCGGCCCACCAAGCTCCGGGGCGAGCGGGCACGCCTCGTCGGCCTGGTCCTGCCCGAGCTCTCCAACCCGATCTTCCCCGCCTTCGCCGAGGTGGTCGGCGGTGCCCTGGCGCAGAACGGCTACACGCCCGTGCTCTGCACGCAGACGGCCGGCGGCATCTCCGAGGCGGACTACGTGGACCTCCTGCTCGAGCAGCATGTCTCCGGCGTGGTCTTCGCCGGGGGACTGTACACGCAGGAAGCCGGGTCGCACGAGCACTATGAGAAGCTCCGCGACGTCAACCTGCCCACCGTGCTCGTGAACGCTCCGATCGACGGCATCGGCTTTCCCACGGTGTCCTGCGACGACCGGGTGGCGACCCAGCTGGCGGTGCGGCATCTGGTGCAACTCGGCCACACGCGCATCGGATACGTGCTCGGGCCGCGCGATCACGTGCCGTCCAAGCGCAAGTACGAATCGGCCGAGGCCGAGATGAAGCGGGCCGGCCTCTCCTTCGACGACGATCTCGTCGTGCGCTCGCTCTACTCGCTCGAAGCGGGCCAGGCTGCGGCCGCCAAGCTGCTGTCCAGCGGGGTCACCGCGATCGTCTGCGCCAGTGATCCGCTCGCGCTCGGCGTGATCCGCGCCGTACGGCGCTCGGGGCTGCGCGTGCCAGAGGACGTCTCGGTCGTCGGCTACGACGATTCGGCACTCATGGGATGCGTGGAGCCGCCGCTGACCACGGTGCGCCAGCCGATCGAGCCCATGGGGCGCATGGTCATGGAGCTTCTGACGGCTCAGATCACGGGCGAGCGTCCGTCGATCGACGAGTTCCTCTTCGAGCCGGAGCTCGTCGTGCGGGCGTCGACGGGGCCGGCGCCGCGCTGACTGACGGCCCGGCGGGGCGGTGATGGCGCCCTCTCGCCGGATTCAGTGCTGCTGACAGGCAGAAACCGCGCGGAGACTGGCGCAAGGGATCGCAATTTCACGCAAGTGGATTGCTGTTTGTTTAGTTCTTGCATCATTCTGTCGAGTTGATTACTTTGTGATCCAGCGCCGATCGCGACCCGAACCGACCGGCCACGACCTGCAACGCGTCCTCGGCACCGCCGCCCTTCTGCGGTGGCTGCCGCCGCCCAGAAAGGCTCCATCAGTGGACCTGTCCTCCGTCGCCGACACGCTCCGCGCCGGCCCCGCCGACACCGTCACCCCGTCAGCGGCTCACGTGCGTCGTGCGCCATCGTCATCCGATCCGCTGTGGTGGCGCAGCGCGGCGATCTACCAGATCTACCCGCGCAGCTTCGCGGACGGGAACGGCGACGGCATCGGCGACCTGGCCGGCGTGCGCCGGCATCTCGGGTACCTCAAGGATCTCGGGATCGACGCGATCTGGTTCACCCCGTGGTATGCGTCCCCACTGGCCGACGGCGGATACGACGTGGCGGACTACACGTCCATCGATCCGCGGTTCGGGACGCTGGAAGAGGCGGAGGCGCTGATCCAGGACGCGCTGGCACTGGGCATCCGCACGATCATCGACGTCGTTCCGAACCACATCTCGGACCACCATCCGTGGTTCCAGTCGGCTCTCGCTGCGGGTCCGGGATCGCCGGAGCGCGAGCGCTTCTGGTTCCATCCGGGGAAGGGCGTCGACGGATCCGAGATGCCGACGCACTGGGAGTCGAACTTCTCCGGTGAGACGTGGACGCGCACGACGAACGCGGACGGAACGCCGGGCGAGTGGTACCTGCACCTCTTCACGCCACAGCAGCCGGACCTCAACTGGAACCATCCCGACGTGCGTCGCATGCACGAGGACGTTCTGAGGTTCTGGTTCGACCGGGGCGTCGGGGGAGTGCGCATCGACTCCGCCGCCCTGCTCGTCAAGGACGACACGCTGCCCGAGGTGCCCGAGAATCCGGGACCCGGCGGGCATCCGAACCAGGATCGCGACGAGCTGCACGACATCTACCGCAGCTGGCGGGCCATCGCGGATTCGTACCCGGGCACCCGCGTGCTGGTCGGCGAGATCTGGCTGCCGGACATCGATCGGTTCGCCAAGTATCTGCGTGACGACGAGCTGCACACCGCCTTCAATTTCGACTTCCTCGCGCGGCCGTGGAATGCTGCCGAGCTTCGCGAGTCGATCGATGCCACACTCGCGGCGCACGCGCCCGTCGGCGCGCCGTCGACGTGGGTGCTCTCCAACCACGACGTCACGCGTCCGGTGACCCGATACGGGCGCGAGGACAGCTCGTTCGCCTTCCTCAAGAAGCGAACGGGCACGCCCACCGATCTCGCACTCGGCGAGCGGCGGGCCCGAGCCGCCGCCCTGCTGACGGCAGCGCTGCCTGGTGCGCTGTACATCTACCAGGGCGACGAGCTCGGACTTCCCGAGGTGGAGGACATCCCGGAAGAACTGCTCGAGGACCCCATGCACTTCCGCTCCGGCGGGGTCGATCCCGGACGAGACGGATGCCGCGTCCCGCTCCCCTGGAGTGGCTCGGAGCCGCCGTTCGGGTTCAGCCCGGCGGGAGCATCCGCGTCACCATGGCTTCCGCAGCCATCGACCTGGGCTGCACTGACGGTGCAGGCGCAGCAGGCCGACCCGTCGTCGATGCTCTGGCTGTATCGGCAGGCGCTGCGGATGCGTCGCGTGCTGAACGCGACAGCCGAGGGTGAATTCGCGTGGCGATCGCTCGGCGACGACGTGCTCGCGTTCGACCGCGGTGCGGAGTTCCTCTCGGTGACCAACCTCTCGGACCACAGCGTCGAGCTGCCCGACAACGGCGGCATCCTCCTCTCCAGCAGCCCGCTCCAGCGCGGAAAGCTGCCCCCAGACTCCACGGCATGGCTACGAACACAGCACGAGCCGCCGGAGATCCGTTCCTGACGTCCCAGGTGCGGAATCGACATGAAACAACAGGCAACAGCCACCTTGAAAGGACACAGACAATGAAGTCACCAGGAAAGATCGCGGTGCTGACGGCCGCGGCCCTGGTCGGCGTCGGCATCCTCAGCGGATGCTCGTCGAACAGCGGCAGCGACGACGGCGGCAAGGTGAACCTCGTCGTCGCCCCGGTGCTGCCCGGCGCAACAGCGGATGCTCTGAGCGCGCTGCACAAGCGCGTTCAGGAATTCGAGAAGGCGAACCCCGACATCAACGTCAAGGCGATCGAATACCAGTGGACCGCCTCCACGTTCGCTGCCGAACTCGCCGGTGGAACCCTCCCCGATGTGTTCAACGTTCCGTTCACCGACTCGAAGACGCTGGCGGACAACGGTCAGCTGGCCGACATCACGACGGACTTCAAGAAGACGTCGACAGCGGACAAATGGAACAAGAACGTGCTGGACGTCGCAACCGGCAGTAACGGCCACGTTTACGGAATCCCGTGGGGTCCTTACGCCATGGCCTTGTCCTACAACCGCGACATCTTCAAGCAGGCCGGCCTCGACCCGGACAAGCCGCCCACAACGCTCGATGAGATCGAGGCCGACGCCAAGATCATCTCCGAGAAGGTTCCGGGCGTCGCCGGCTATATGCAGATGACGACCGACGCGACAGGCGGTTGGGAGCTCGCGACGCTCACCCAGTCGCTCGGCGGACGCCTCGAGAAGGTCGCCTCCGACGGCAAGGTGACGGTCACCGCTGACAACGCGCAGACCAAGCAGGGCCTCGAGTGGCTGCAGAAGATGCGGTGGACCGACAACTCACTGGGCAACAACTTCCTGCTCAAGTGGGACACCACCAACCAGGCGTTCGCGTCGGGCCAGATCGCCATGTACATGAGCGGTTCGGATGTCATCGGCTCGCTCATGCAGGCCAACGGGTTCGACCAGAACAAGTACGGCGTGACGACCTTCCCCGTGGCGTCCGGCTCCAACGCGGGCATCCTGTCCGGCGGCAACGTCGACGTCGTCAACGTGAAGGACAACGCGAAGCAGATCGCGGCTGCCGTGAAGTGGATCGACTTCTACCGCACGCAGCCGAACGTGGACAAGACCGCGGCGGTGAACAACGCGAAGACGCTGGCCGCAGGCAAGCAGGCGGTCGGTGCTCCGACCCTTCCGGTCTTCGACAAGGCCACATGGGAGCAGAACCAGGAGTGGATCAAGCCCTACGTGAACGTCCCGGCAGAGAACGTGAAGCCGTTCACCGACGGAATCTGGAACCAGAAGATCGTTCCCGAACCGCCGTCGCACACGCAGGACCTCTACCAGGCGCTCGACACCGTGGTGCAGGCCGTGCTCACCGACAAGAACGCCGACATCGACTCCCTGCTGAAGGGCGTCAACACCAAGGTGCAGGCTCTGATCGACGCGGACAGCAAGTAGTCCTCGTCACACCAGGGCGTCAGAAGGATCCGGCTGTTCGAACCGTGTCGTTCGAACAGCCGGATCCCGGCCAACACCCACACCG
>NZ_JBTOLK010000002.1:377415-453503 GCF_054551755.1 Rathayibacter sp. CAU 1779 | reverse complement strand
CTCGGGTCGCCGGTTCCCACCGGCGACCCGGTGGCATGGCATCGATCGGCACAGAACGATCCCGCCCGCCGATCTCAGCCCACCGACCACCGACACGAGAGCCCATCTCCATGACAGCCCAGACCACAGCCGAACCGGACACCGTCGTCCGACCGCCCAGGCCCCCGCGCCGCCGCAATCCGATCACCTGGGTGAAGCGCGGCGGGCTCACCACCCTCCTCTTCCTGCTGCCACTTCTCATCATCTTCGGCGTCTTCTCCTGGACGCCGATCGTGGAAGCCGTGATCATGAGCTTCCAGAAGACCAACCTCGTCACGCCGGCCGTCTTCGTCGGCTGGGACAACTTCGCCGCCGTGTTCAGGGATCCGACGTTCTGGATCGCCGTGCGCAACACCGGCTACTTCGCCGTCCTTGCGCTGCTCTTCGGATACCCGATCCCACTCGTCGCGGCCGTGCTGATGAGCGAGGTGAAGCGGATGAAGGGCTTCTACAGCGTTCTCGCGTACTTGCCCGTGATCATCCCGCCCGTCGTCTCCGTGCTGCTCTGGAAGATCTTCTACGACGCGGGCCCGAACGGAGTGTTCAACACGATCCTGGGCTGGGTCGGAATCCCGCCGCAGCCGTGGATCCAGGATGCGACGACAGCAATGCCATCGCTCGTGCTCGAGGCCACCTGGGCGGGAGCTGGCGGGACGATCATCATCTACCTCGCAGCGCTGACCTCGGTCTCCCCAGACCTCTACGACGCGGCGGAGGTGGACGGCGCATCCATCTGGGGCAAGATCTGGCACGTCACGTTGCCGCAGCTGCGCGGGATCCTCTTCATCACACTGATCCTGCAGATCATCGCGACGGCCCAGGTGTTTCTGCAGCCGTTCCTCTTCACCGGCGGCGGACCGGTCAACTCGACCACGACCATCCTGCTGCTCATCTACCAGTACGCGTTCACGAACAGCCTCGGCGGTGCATACGGACAGGCGACGGCGCTCAGCCTCATGCTGGCCGTCTTCTTGGCCATCCTGTCCATCGTCTACTTCCGTGTCACGGCGAAATGGAGTGACAATTGACCACCACAGTTCCCGCCGAACTGCCGCTGCAGGAGCCGATCGAGGCCAAGGGCAAGCTAAAGCGTGCTGCCTCCGAGTCGGACGCGGACCGCGGCATCCTCTCGATAGCAGACCGGCGACGCCCGCATGTGCGAGTCATCGGAACCATCCTCAACGTGGTGCTGGGGGTCTCGCTCGTCGTCGTCGGCCTTCTGCCTCTGCTCTGGCTGCTGAAGTCGGCAGTCACCCCGACGGCGGACACGCTGACGCATCCGATGGCGCTGTTCCCGAACGGGTTCGCATGGTCGAACGTGACCAGGGCCTGGAACGACGTGAAGGTCGGCAACTTCTTCTTCAACACCATCTGGATGGCCGCGGGAGAGTGGGCGGTGCAGCTGCTCGTCGCGACGACGGGCGGATTCGCGCTGTCCGTGCTGAAGCCGCGATACGGCAAGATCATCAGCGGTCTCGTGCTCGCGACGCTCTTCGTCCCGGCCGTGGTGCTGCTCGTGCCGCTGTACCTGACGATCCTGCATCCGCCGCTCATCAACCACTCGCTGATCAACACGTTCTGGGCCGTCTGGCTCCCCGCGGGCGCCAGCGCATTCAATGTGCTCCTGGTGATGAGATTCTTCGACAGCCTGCCGCGAGAGGTTTTCGAAGCGGCGAAGACCGACGGTGCAGGCACCTTCAGGCTGTTCTGGTCGATCGTGCTGCCCATGTCGAAGCCGATTCTCGGTGTCGTCTCCGTGTTCGCGATCAACGCCGCCTGGGCCGACTTCCTGTGGCCGAACCTCGTGCTGACCGACATCGGCATCCAGCCGCTGTCGGTGCGACTGCCGCAGATCCAGGGCTCGACCGATCTCGGGGTCTACCTTGCGGCGCTGACGATCGCCTCGTTGATCCCCGTCGTGATCTTCCTCATCTTCCAGCGCACCTTCCTGCGCGGTGGCGGACTCGGGGGAGCGGTGAAGGGCTGACCAGCGGATCTCGGCACGGGCATCCGATCGAATGATCGTCGCGGTCAGGGATCGGATGCCCTGCGCTGACGCCTGGTGCGTCGTCCCTTCTCCTTCGACGCGCTCTGCCGGTCGAATTGATCGATGACGGTGCTGACGAGGAACAAGAAGAACGCGAACGAGCCGATCCAGATGGACAGCACGGCGACCCCGGCCGAGATCACCATCGCGATCAGCGCGTTGCGCCGGGAAGACCTGCGATAGGACGCGGACATGTGCGGCGTCAGACCCCGCTTCGCGGACGACAGATACCACCACTGCACGTAGCCGACGGCCAGGATGTAGAAGAAGTTCAGCGGGAGCAGGAACCGGCCGGGGATCGCCTCCGAGAACCGGTCGGTGAGGGACGTCGTGAACGGGACGAGCACCACTCCCAGGAGTCGGAGGGTGTTGAGCGTGAGAACGACGCTGTCCACCCGTTCGACCACCTCGAACTGGCGAGCGTGGATGGCCCAGAGCAGTCCGAGCAGCACGAAACTGAGCCCGAAGCTGACGAAGCTGGGCCAATCGGTGCCGAGGGCGTGCCACAGCTGCGCCGACGAGGGATCGTCTCCGACGTCGAGCGTGTCAACGCTCAGGTCGAGGACGAGCAGCGTGGCGGCGATAGCGAAGACGCCGTCCGAGTACGCCTGGAGGCGACGCGGCGACAGAGTCTTCACAGGGTCTGCCCTGGGAGCGCCCCCACCGCCGGATGCCGTGGCATCCGTCACGGAATCATCCGACATGCCCGCAGCCTAGAAGGAGCGCGTGTCGTTCCCCACCGGCCACGCCGTCGTGATGGTCCCGAAGCGGCTCCCACGGATCTCCGAAGGCACAGCACCGATCCTCCGCCCTCGCGGGTCAGGCGGGGAGAGCCTGGAGGAAGTGCGAGAACCGCGCGATCGACCTGTCGAAGCCCTGCAGCGCGGCGGAGGAGAGATCGTCGAACGGGTGCGGCGTCGCCTCGAGCACGCCTTGTCGCACGGCATGACTCCAGGTTCCGACCACGCGGCCGGCCGAGACGATGACCGGCAGGAAGACGCCGTTCCCGGTGGGAGAGACCCGGAGCGCGTGCTTCGGCGGCAGCACCGGGGAGCGGTCGCCGTAGCCGAGCACATACTCGTCCCACGCCGGAACGGCGTGCACACCGGAAGGGCGGGAACGGCTGCCGGCATCGGCACGGTCCGAGGCGACAAGGTACTCGCACTCGTCGACGTGCACGCCCTCGAGGTGGGCCCCCGCCGCATCGCGCGCCCGACGTGCATCCGTGAGGGTGAGGCCCGACCACCAGGCGAAGTCGCGCACGGTGGCGGGCCCGTGTCCGTTGACGTATCGGATGATGAACCGCGCCAGGGCCTCGTCACGATCGATGTCGGGATCCGACCGGACGGCCACCAGCTGCGGCTGCTTGCCGCGATTCGGGCCCCACGCCACGAGGCCCCGGAAGGCCGCGTCCCTGAGGAAGCGGTATCCGCGCTCATTCCCGACATCGATCCCCGCCTGTTCCAGTGCCTCGACGGCTTCGGCGCGAGTGGCGGGTCCGTGCTCGGCGACATGGTCCGCGACGGCCGACGCCGCTCGCTCGAAGTCCGCCTCGGTGATACCCCGTTGCACGGCCTCGCGGGCTGCGGAGGCACGCTGCCTGGCAGAGGTGAGCGAGAGCATCCAGGCCAGATCGTCGGCTCGCACGACGTGCAGCGTGCCCCGCATGGTCCAGGAACGGACTGCATCCCCGGTCTCGAAGAGTTGTTCCACCTCGGCCGAACTCGAACCCGACGTGCGAACGCCGATCGCCCATCGTGCCGCTGTGGCGTTCTGCGCCTGCACGGCGCCGAGTCTGGTGACGACGTCGAGAGGGGAGCGCCGGCGGCCGTCGAGATCCTGCGCGTGGAGCCGCTCGGCACGCAGCCACGCGTTCGTCAGTTCCACGCGGGTCCTCTCGTGGCGGGGTTTCGTGTCGTGATGCTCCTCAACGCGGTGTCCTCCGTCTGGGGCCGGTTCGCCTCGCTGTCGTTCGCCTCGCGTTCCGTGCAGCGCTGCGCTCCGCACGCGCTTGTTCCGCCTCGATGATCGTGGCAGGCACCACCGTCAGACGCGGACGCCGAGCGCCACGAGCTGGGCGAGCAGATCGGCGCCATCGGCGCCATAGACCCACGGCACGCCGCTCGTCTGCGTGTGCTTCTCCGCCTTGGGACCAGCGCCCGCGAGCACGGACTCGGTGTTCGAGAGCTGCCGGATCGCGACGGCCGTCACATTTCCCGGATGCTTGCGCGCGAAGTCCGCGTAGATCGCCTCGTCGTGCTGGCCGTCGTCGCCGACGAGAAGCCACTTCACGTCGGGGAACTCTCGCACCAGGCGACGCAGACTGCGCTCCTTGTGCTCTCGGCCGCTGCGGAACCACCTGTCGTGCGTCGGACCCCAGTCGGTCAGCAGCAGGGCGCCGGGGGGAAAAAGGTTGCGGGACAGGAATCGCGTGACGGCCGGCGCCACGTTCCAGGCTCCGGTGGACAGGTACACCATCGGAGCGCCGGGATGCGAGGACGCGAGCCGCTCCAGCAGAACGGCCATGCCGGGCGTCGGCACACGCGCGTGCTCGTCCACCACGAACGTGTTCCAGGCGGCCAGGAGCGGACGGGGGAGTGCCGTCACCATGACGGTGTCGTCGACATCCGAGATGACCCCGAAGGATGCTTCGCTCGCCACCACCTGAACGGGCGCGGTGGCGACCTGCCCCGTGTGTCCGGCGCGCAGGGACACCCAGTGTGTTCCGGGCTCCAGCGTGACCGGGATCACGGTATCGACCACGCCGCCGCGATCCGGGCGGACCGTGTGCGTGCTGCCGTCCACCTCGACCGTCACCTCGACATCGCTGAACGGCACGCTCACGAAGCTTCGCCAGCCGCGCACACTCTCCTCGCGCTTGCGGTTCGTACGCTCTGCGCGAGAGCCGGGCCGCGGATCCCTCGCCAGGACGACCCGGCCGAGCACCCGGATCCACTCGGTGGTGCCGTATCCGCTGTAGGAGAGCACGGTGGGCAGGTAACCGCGTTTGAGCGCACGGCGCCCGCGGAAGGCGTGGAAAGCATCCTCGATGCGCGCGGCACGGTGCATCCTCTGCACGGGGCGGGGATGACGGGCCATCGGTACAGTCTTTCACGAGCACGGATGTCGACGGAGTCGCCCGACCCCCTGGGAACATGAAGCTTCGTCGGATAACGTCGAAACCACGAGCGCCACACGGTGCGTGCGCAGCGCGGCGCACGGAAGGAGACAGTCGGATGATCGAGCAGATCCTGGTCGGAACGCAAGACGCCCCCGGCGGCGCCGCCCTTCGAGTCGAGCCCGCGCAGGAACGAAGCCTCGCCCGCATCGATGCACTCCTGGATGCCGCAGCCAACGTCGTCGACGAGGTCGGGTTCGATCGGCTCACGACGGCGCAGGTCGCCGAGCTGGCGGGTGCGTCGATCGGCACCGTGTACCGCTACTTCCCCGACCGCATCGCGCTGCTGGTCGCCCTGCGCGATCGCGCCGTGTTGCGCTATCGGATCGCGGCCGCCGACGCGATCGAGAAGACGCAGCCCGCGACCTGGCAGGGCGCCATCACCTGCCTCGCCGACGAGTTCGCGACGATGTTCCGCATCGAGCCGGGGTTCCGCATCATGCGGTTCGAGGAGGTGCGAGGCGTCGACGAGGAGGTCACGGCCGTCGACCACGTGCACGAGTTCGCCGAGCGGGTGGCCGAGATCCTCGTCAGCCGATACGGGTTCACGCACGACGACGAACTCGTCTTCCACCTCGACATCGCGAGCCAGATGGCCGAGGCACTGACCGAACGCGCCTATCTGCGTCATCAGCACGGTGACGAGCGCACCCTGCGCGAGGCATCCGTCGTTGCGGTGGCCTATCTCGAGAAGTACTACGCCTGACGCGTGGGGCGCGACGCGCCCAGCCTGAGCTCTGCTCACGCCTACGCGTGTTGCGGCGCGTTACCTGTACATCGCCGTGGATGTCGGGGGAGTGCGTCATAGTGGGAATCGTCGAATCGCCCTCGACCCCCGGCGGCAACCGTGGTTCGCTGGGGTGATGCCAACCGACGTGCGACGATCTCGTCCACTCGCCCAGGAATGAGCCACCACAGCATGATCGAATTCCGATCGGTGACCAAGCAATTCCCCGACGGCACCGTCGCGGTGCGGGACTTCAGTCTCGTCATCCCTTCGCGCAAGATCACGGTGCTTGTCGGGTCGTCCGGCAGCGGCAAGACGACGATCCTGCGCATGATCAACCGCATGGTCGACCCCACCAGTGGCGCGATCGAGATCGACGGGGACGACATCGCCACGCTCGCACCGGTAGGCCTTCGGCGCAGCATCGGCTACGTGATGCAGAACTCGGGACTTCTCCCTCACCGCAAGGTGGCGGACAACATCGCGACCGTCCCTTTGCTGCGCGGCGTGAAGCGCAAGGATGCCCGTACCCGAGCCCTCGAGCTGATGGACACCGTCGGCCTCGACCGCTCGCTCGCGGACCGGTATCCGAGTCAGCTCTCCGGCGGCCAGCAGCAGCGCGTCGGCGTCGCGCGCGGCCTCGCGGTGGATCCCAACATCCTCCTCATGGATGAGCCGTTCGGAGCCGTCGATCCGCTGGTGCGCGCAGAACTGCAGCACGAACTGGTCCGCCTGCAGCACGAACTCGGCAAGACCGTCGTCTTCGTCACGCACGACATCGACGAGGCGTTCCTGCTGGGCGACAAGGTCGTCATCTTCAAGAAGGGCGGAATCGTCGCGCAGATCGGCACGCCGGAGGAGATCCTGGCCGATCCGGCCGACGACTTCGTCGCCCGATTCGTGGGAGCGGATCGCGGCAAGCGGGCGCTGCACGTGCGCAACGAATCCGGGCGGGACATCGTGGTCGATTCGGACGGGCGACCGGCGGGCGTGCTCGTGGGCCGGGACGCCGCGGATGACAAGGCCGAGGCGCGTGACACCGCCTCGGGTGCTTCGGCGCAGGGTGATCAGCCGCGGTGAACTGGCTGATCCAGAACGCGGGGCAGATCTGGCAGCTGACCCTGGTGCACGCCGGTCTGTCGGCGGTTCCGATCATCATCGGATTCGTGCTCGCGATCCCGATCGGCTGGCTGACCAACCGCTATCGGCTCAGCAAGGGCACGGTGCTGGCGATCGTGGGAATCCTCTACGCTGTCCCGTCGCTGCCGTTGATCATCGTGCTGCCAGGGATCCTCGGCACGCGCATCCTCGATCCGGTGAACATCGTGGTGGCGCTCACCATCTATGCGATAGCGATCATGGTGCGCACGGCATCCGACGCCTTCGCGTCAGTCGATGTCGACGTGCTGCTGTCGGCGACTGCCGTCGGCTTCTCGACGTGGCGTCGGTTCTGGACCGTGGAGCTCCCGCTGGCCGGACCTGTGCTGCTGTCCGGCATCCGCGTCGTCTCCGTCAGCACCATCAGCCTTCTCACGGTCGGCGCCGTGATGGGTGTGACGAGCCTCGGCTACCTCTTCCTCGACGGCTTCCAGCGATCGTTCCCCCTTGAGATCATCACGGGCATCGTCGCCATCGTCGTCATCGCGGTGATTTTCGATGCCCTGCTGGCGCTGGGTGGAAGGCTGCTCCTCCCGTGGAGTCGACGCACGGCGGCCGGTGGCGGGAGCGCGCGGAATACCGCCGAATTCGAGACGGCGGACATCTCGTGAACAGCTGGCAGTCGACGTTCGCGTGGCTCGCGGATCCCGCCAACTGGGCGGGACCCGGGGGCATCCCGACGCGTCTCGGCGAGCACGTCGTGTACACCATCGTGACGCTCCTGGTCGCTGCGGTGATCGCGATACCGATCGGAATGGCGATCGGTCACACGGGCAAAGGCCGAGCTGTGGCCGTGCAACTGTCCGGAGCGCTGCGCGCCCTGCCGACACTGGGCGTCGTGCTGCTGCTCGCTCTCTGGTTCGGTCTCGGTTTGGGTCCGCCACTCATCGCGATGGTCATCCTGGCGCTGCCACCACTGCTCGCCGGGGCGTATTCCGGCGTGGAGTCCGTCGACCGTGCCACCATCGACGCCGCGCGCTCCATCGGGATGACGGGCTGGCAGGTCCTGTTCAAGGTCGAACTTCCGCTCGCGCTGCCGATCATCATCGGCGGTCTGCGATCCGGATGCCTGCAGGTGATCGCCACCTGGACAGTCGCCGCCTACCTGCCGCTCGGAGGACTCGGGCGTTTCATCTACGACGGGTACGCCGTGCAGAACTACGCCGAGATGCTCGGGGCATCCGTGCTCGTGATCGCACTGGCGCTCATCGCCGACGGCGTTTTCGCCATCGTGCAGCGACTCGTCGTGCCGCGCGGAGTCATCGTGGGGCGCGCATCCGACGTTCGCACGCGGCAATCCAGAAAACTTGCACCGACCTCGCAATCCACCACAGCAGGCTGAGGCCTGAGGCCAGCCCAGAGAAGAAAGCGAAGCACCATGTCATTGAAATCACGCAGCATCGCCCTCGCCGCCGTCGCGGCGCTGAGCGTCGTGGCCCTCGCGGGATGCGCCTCGAGCAGCCCGCTCGACAGTTCATCCACCTCCACCTCGAAGGCCGGCGGATCGATCGTCGTAGGCTCCGCGAACTTTCCGGAGTCCGAGATCATCGCGCAGATCTACACCCAGGCGCTCAAGGACAACGGCGTCGATGCGAGCATCAAGCCCAACATCGGCGCTCGCGAGGTGTACCTCAAGGCGCTCCAGGACGGCTCCATCGACCTCATCCCGGAGTACTCGGGCAGCCTGCTGCAGTACTACGACTCGAAGAGCCCTGCGCAGTCCAGCGACGATGTCTACGCGGCACTGAGCGACGCCCTGCCCAAGGGGTATCAGGTGCTCGACCAGTCGAAGGCACAGGATGCCGACTCGTACAACGTGACGAAGGAGTTCTCTCAGAAATACGGCGTGACCAGCCTTTCCGACCTCAAGAAGGTCACGGTGCCGCTCACTGTCGGGGCCAACCCGGAGTTCGCCGATCGTCCGTACGGCATCAAGGGACTCAAGTCGGCGTACGGCGTGACGGCCACGCTCGACCCGATCAGTGACGGCGGCGGCCCGCTCACCGTGAAGGCGCTCCAGGACGGCACCGTCCAGTTGGCGGACATCTACACGACGAGCTCCGCGATCAAGGACAACGACTTCGTGACGTTGAAGGATCCGAAGAACATCATCATCGCTGAGAACGTCGTACCGGTCATCAACTCCAGCAAGGTCACCACGAAGGTCTCGAATGTCCTGAACAAGGTGTCCGCGAACCTGACCACCGATGACCTCGTCACCATGAATGACAAGAGCTCCGGCTCGGCGAAGGAGTCCGCGGCGCAGATCGCCAAGGAGTGGCTCGCCGAGAAGAACCTCTTCACGAAGTAGCGGGCGCACGATCACGCTGACATGCGTGAGAACGATGAGGGGCAGCTCCCCGCGGAAAGTGCGATAGCGCGGTCCCGCAAGGAGCTGCTCCCCTTCTTAGTGGACGCCGAGCTCGTGTTCGAGGTGATGTTCGCCAGCGCGTGGGGCGCGTTCTGGCTGGATGCCGGCATCCGCTCGACCACGGGACGGAGTCTGCTCGGGGCAGCATCGCCGGTCAGGCCGAGCTACCTCGTGACGGATGGCCGGCTCCAGGAAGTCGTCGACGGACGCGTCCGCCCTGTGGCGGGCACGCTTCACGGCCGAATGCGGGCCGAGCTGGAGTGGGCTCGAGGGTCGGCACAGGGGATGCCGTCTGGGCACCCGACTCCCGTTCCGGAGGCCGACGCATCGGCAGAAGCATCGCCTCTCGGATGGGTGGGCTGGCTCGGCTATGAATACGGTGCGGCGCTCGTCGACGCCGATCTGGTCACGCCGGGTGCGGCCGATGCGGCGCCGGGAGAAACGCGGACCTCGATACCGGACGCCGTCCTGCTCGCGGCCGATCGGATCGTGTCGATCGATCACGCGTTGGGGGAGACGTGCCTCTGGTTCGTCGACGACGAGGATGGCCGAGCGTGGGCCGAGCGCACCCGCCACGAGCTGGAGCGGCTCGCCTCGGACCCCACTCCGGTACGACGACCGTCGGGCGGCGACGGACGCAGCATCGGGACGCCGCGGTGGCGGAACTCCGATGATGAGTATCTGCGGATGATCGCCTCATGCCAGGAGTCCATCCACGCCGGCGATGCATACCAGCTCTGCCTGACGACCCAAGTGTCGGTGACCACGGATGAGGATCCTTTCGAGGTCTATCGCCGGGTGCGGCGCGGTTCGCTCGCGGGCCACGGCGGATACATCCGAGTTGGGGAGGCCGCACTGCTCAGCGCCTCGCCCGAGTTGTACCTCACCGTCGGCGACGGCGTGGCGGTGAGTCGTCCGGTGAAGGGCACGCGGCGAAGGGGGAAGACGGGCACCGAGGACGTCGAGCTCCGAACGGAGCTCGCGGCCGACGAGAAGGAACGCGCCGAGAACCTGATGATCGTCGACCTCATGCGCAACGACCTCGGACGCGTCGCACGACTGGGCGGTGTGAGCGTGACAGAGCTGCTGCAGGTGGAGACGCACGAACACGTCCATCAGCTCGTGAGCACCATCCGCGCGGAGCTGGCAGAGGGGACCGACGTGTTCGATGTGCTGGAGGCGTCCTTTCCTGCAGGGTCGATGACCGGAGCGCCGAAGCTCAGCGCGATGCGGATCCTGCACGGGCTGGAAGCCGGACGGCGGGGCGTCTACAGCGGATGCTTCGGCCGCATAGGACTCGACGGCAGTGCCGAGTTGGCCATGGTCATCCGCTCCATCGTGATGCGCGACGGACGAGCGACGATCGGCACAGGAGGAGGGATCACGGCACTGTCCGTTCCGCAGAATGAACTGGCGGAGGTGAAGCTGAAGGCGGCGGCGCTGCTCGCGGCGCTGGGCGCGTGAGCGCGGCATCCGCTCCACTCTTCGGCAGCCGGATGCCGTGCCGCAATGCGCTCGACACGAGCGAGTAATCTTGGAACGCCCCTTTTTCCGTGCGGACGGTGCTGTCCGCACATCTTCCCCGCACAGAGATTGAGAGCGCCGTGCCAGAACACGACGAGCGAGACGCGTCAGACGCCCGCTACGACTTCGCCGCCATCCAGGCCAAGTGGCTGCCGGTGTGGGAGCAGCTCCAGCCGTTCCGCACGGATGCCCCCGACGACAAGCGACCCCGCAAGTACGTGCTCGACATGTTCCCGTACCCCTCCGGCGACCTGCACATGGGGCACGCCGAGGCGTTCGGATTCGGCGACATCGTCGCCCGTTACTGGCGGCAGCAGGGCTTCAACGTGCTGCATCCGATCGGCTGGGACTCCTTCGGACTGCCGGCCGAGAATGCGGCCATCAAACGAGGGATCGACCCTCGTGGCTGGACCTACGACAACATCGCGCAGCAGAAGCGAAGCTTCCGTCTCTACGCGCCGTCGTTCGACTGGACCCGGGAACTGCACACCAGCGACCCCGAGTACTACAAGTGGAACCAGTGGCTGTTCCTCAAGCTGTACGAGAAGGGGCTCGCGTACCGCAAGGACGGCACCGTCAACTGGTGCCCGAACGACCAGACCGTGCTCGCGAACGAGCAGGTCATCGACGGGCACTGCGAGCGCTGTGGATTCCCGGTCGAGAAGAAGAAACTCACTCAGTGGTACTTCCGTGTCACCGACTATGCCGACCGGCTGCTCGACGACCTGAACCAGCTCGAAGGCGCATGGCCTCCCCGTGTGCTGACGATGCAGCGCAACTGGATAGGCAGGTCCGTCGGCGCCGACGTCAACTTCAAGATCGAGGGTCGCGACGAGACGCTGCCGGTCTACACGACGCGTCCCGACACGCTCTACGGCGTGACGTTCATGGTCGTCGCCCCCGATTCCGACCTGGCGGCGGAACTGGTCGCGGATGCCTCGCCCGAGGTGCGCGCCCGATTCGACGCCTACCTCAAGCAGACGCAGGCGACGACCGACATCGAGCGCCTCAGCACGGAGCGGGAGAAGACGGGTGTCTTCCTGGAGCGTTACGCGATCAACCCGCTGAGCGGCGAGCGCCTGCCGATCTGGGCTGCGGACTATGTGCTGGCCGAGTACGGGCACGGCGCGATCATGGCCGTTCCGGCCCACGATCAGCGCGACCTCGACTTCGCGCGCACGTTCGATCTGCCTGTGCGGGTCGTCGTGGACACGAACGCGCCGGTCACGGGCGCCATCCCGATCATTCCGACGGACCCGGAGACCGGCGAAGCCATCCTGCCGGAGGACCTGCCGCCGCTGGATCCGTCAGAGACGGGCGTCGCGCTGACCGGCGATGGCAGGCTGATCAATTCCGGGCCGTTCAACGGGCTGAGCAAGAACAACGCCATCCACCGCATCACGGATGCCCTGGCCTCGTCATCCATCGGCCATGCGTCCCGCAATTTCCGGCTCCGCGACTGGCTCATCTCGCGTCAGCGGTACTGGGGCACGCCCATCCCGATCATCCACTGCCCGGACTGCGGCGAGGTGCCGGTGCCGGAGGACCAGCTGCCCGTTCGACTGCCGGATGCCGAGGGCCTCGACCTCAAGCCCAAGGGGACCAGCCCGTTGGGCGCCGCGACCGAATGGTCCACCGTCGACTGCCCAACGTGCGGCGGCAAGGCCACGCGGGACAGCGACACCATGGACACGTTCGTGGACAGCTCGTGGTACTACCTGCGCTTCCTGTCGGCGAACGACGACACACAGGCGTTCGACCCGGCCGAGGTCGAGAAGTGGGCGCCAGTCGACCAGTACGTCGGCGGCGTGGAGCACGCCATCCTGCACCTCCTCTACTCGCGCTTCATCACGAAGGTGCTCTTCGACCTGGGCTATGTCTCGTTCACCGAGCCGTTCACGTCGCTGCTCAACCAGGGGCAGGTCATCCTGAACGGTTCCGCGATGAGCAAGTCGAAGGGCAACCTGGTCGAGTTCGCCGACGAGCTGCGCCAGCACGGCGCCGACGCACTGCGCGTCACGCTCGCGTTCGCCGGACCACCGGAGGACGACATCGACTGGGCAGACGTCTCGGCCGCGGGCAGTGCGAAGTTCCTGGCTCGCGCGTGGCGCGTCGCACACGATGTGGACAGCTCCCCGGACGTCGAGTGGCGTTCCGGTGACGCTGCGCTGCGCCGCGTGACGCACCGCCTGCTCGCGGAGGCTCCCGCCCTGATCGAGTCGTTCAAGTTCAACGTGGTCGTCGCGCGCCTCATGGAACTGGTGAACGCGACCCGCAAGGCCATCGATTCCGGTCCGGGCCCGAAGGATGCCGCCGTGCGCGAGGCCGCGGAGACGGTCGCGCTCGTGCTGAACTTGTTCGCGCCGTACACGGCCGAAGACATGTGGTCGACGCTCGGCTATGAGCCGGCGATCGCCGCGCAGCCCTGGCGCAAGGCGGATCCGAGCCTGCTGGTCGAGGAATCCGTGACGGCGATCGTGCAGGTCGACGGCAAGGTGCGCGACCGCATCGAGGTCTCGCCGCGAATCGGCTCGGACGAGCTCGAGGCGCTGGCGCGGGCATCCGAGGCGGTGCAGCGGGCACTCGGAGATCGTGAGATCTCCGCGGTGATCGTGCGTGCGCCGCGCGTGGTCAACATCGCGACAGCGAAGTAGGTGATCGTTCCCGGCGTCCACAGGGCGTCGGGAACGGCAGTCATCCCCTGATCGGCGACATCGCCGAAGGCACGGTGCAAGCGCGCCCTAACGTCGCACGAGTGGATGCCGACGACCCCTTCGCCCAACTGGCTCCGCGTTCGCGCACGCTCCCTCGCTCGGTCAAGGTGCGGATCGGCGTCGGGGCCGCGGTCGTTCTCGTCATCGTCGCGTTCGGCATCGCGGTCCTCGTCGGGCTACTCGCGCCGCAGGGGGAGACAGCAGATGTGCCGGCCATCGCGGTGACGGCGGGGTCCGCCAGCCGGGCGACGCCCTTGCCGACGCCGAGCGCACTCCTGTACGTGCACGTGCTCGGCGCCGTGAACCGTCCGGGGCTGTACACACTGGCCGGCGGATCGCGTGTGGTCGACGCGATCGGCGCTGCCGGGGGCATGACGGCGGATGCCGAGCAGTCCGGCGTCAACCTGGCTCGTCTGCTCTCCGACGGCGAGCAGCTGGTGGTGCCGCACATCGGCGAGCCCGTTCCGGCCGCAGGCACGGCGGCTGGCGAGTCCGGCTCCGGGGGCTCCGTCCCCGGTGCCAAGGTGAACCTCAACACGGCGACGGAGGAACAGCTCGAGACGTTGCCCAGGGTCGGACCGGCGATGGCCGCGAAGATCCTCGCCTGGCGCACGCAGAACGGGCGATTCACCTCTGTCGACGACCTGATGAACGTGAGCGGCATCGGGCAGAAGACGTTCGACGGCCTCAAAGACATGATCACCGTCTGATGCACGATCTCCGTCTCGTGCTTCCAGCCCTTGCCGCGTGGGTGGGCGGTGCCGTCGCGATCGGAATGCCGCAAGGCCTCTGGCTCACCGTCGCCCTCTGGTGCGTCGCGGTTGCAGCTGCCGGGGCCGCCGTGGCGCTTCGCCTGCGTGACCAGGGCGACGGCGAGGACTCGGCACGCCTGCGGGGGAGCAGACTCGGGCGACTCGCCACGATCGCGGCGGCCGTGTGCGTGGCGGCGGCGGCCGCCGCGCTTGTCGCGACGGCCGCGAACGCTGCCATGCCGTCCCGGCGTCCGGATGCCATCGAACGGCTCGCCCACCACACGGTCACTCTGCGGGCGGACGTCGCCTCCCTGGCTCAGCCGTCGGCGACCTCGGCGAATGCGGGCGGCGGCGTGCGCTTCTCCGCCATCGTCACCGCGATTTCGACGGGATCCTCCGGCTCGGCGTCGTCCTCCGAATCGTCTGCGGCCTCGAACTCGACAAGAGATCCGTCGTCGGACACCGTCCTGTCGGGGGTCGCGCGGATGCCCGTCCTCGTGTTCGCACCTTCTGGCACTCGAGTCCAGATCGGCCAGGCCGTCACGGTGGTCGGAACGGTGACCCTGTTGCCGTCGGGATCGGAGACTGCCGGGCTGGTGTATGCCTCGGCGAAGCCGCGCGTGGTGGGCCGGCCGAACGCACTGCTGGGCGCGATGAACGGCGTCCGCGCCGGATTCTCGGCGCAGGCCGACGGCTTGCCCGGCGACGGAGGTGACCTACTCCCTGGCTTGGCGATCGGGGACGTCCACCAGCTTCCGACGTCGCTTGGGGACGCCATGAAGGCAGCCAGCCTGACGCACCTGACGGCGGTGTCCGGCGCGAACTGCGCGGTCCTGGTGTCGCTCGTCGGGGCGGCGGCTGGCGCGATCGGCCTGGGGCGTGGCATCCGAGCCGCGTGTTCGCTCGTCGCACTCGGCGGCTTCGTCGTGCTCGTGACGCCGCAGCCGAGCGTGCTCCGCGCCGCGGTCATGGCGGCCGTGATCGTTGTCGGCACGTGGGCGGGCAGACCCGGCAGGGCCATCCCTGCCCTGTCACTCGCCGTCGTGGTGCTGCTCACCATCGACCCTTGGCTGTCGGTGGATTTCGGGTTCATTCTTTCCGTGCTCGCGACGGGTGCGCTTCTGCTCCTCGCGCCGTCGCTCGCACAGCGACTGGAGCGCTGGATGCCCGCCCGGCTCGCCGCGATTCTGGCGGTGCCGATCGCTGCCCAAGTGGCCTGTCAACCGGTGCTCCTTCTCCTGAACCCGACGGTGCCGCTCTACGGCGTCCTCGCCAACCTGGCGGCCGAGCCGGCGGCGCCGATCGCGACGGTGCTGGGTCTCGCGGCGTGCCTGCTCCTGCCGGTCTGGCCGGCGGCGGGTGCCGCACTGGCGCACGTGGCGTGGATCCCGTCGGCGTGGATCGCCGCGGTCGCGCGGGTGAGCGCTGCCCTGCCGGGGAGCGGTCTGGGCTGGATCGACGGCGTCGTCGGGTTCGTGCTGATGGTTCTCCTGGCGATCGCGATCGTCGTGCTCGTGCTGCGTCCGACGCGACGAATAGGGGTGGTGGCTCGTGCCGGGGCGCTCATGGCCGTGGCCGCGATCGCGGCATGTTCCCTGGCAGGTGTCGCCGGCGCCCGTGTCGCAGAATCGCTGTCCCGTCCGGCGCAGTGGAACATCGCCGCCTGCGATATCGGGCAGGGAGATGCCGTGTTGCTGCAGAGCGGATCCGCGCACGCCCTGGTGGACACCGGCCCGGATCCCGACCGACTGACCACGTGTCTGGACGAGCTCGGCATCCGTCGCATCGACCTGCTCGTGCTCACCCATTACGACATGGACCATGTCGGCGGAACCGCGGCCCTGATCGGCCGGGTCGGCGTCGCGATGGTCGGCCCGCCCGCCGACGAGCGTGGCGAGCGGCTCGACGCGCAGCTGGCGGCCGGAGGCGCGACCGTGCATGTCGCCCAGACGGGAGACGCCGGGCGACTCGGCGACCTGGCGTGGCGCGTGCTGTGGCCCGACGCGGACCGTCACGGCATGGAGGACGGCAACGAGCGCAGCGTCACCATGCTGTTCGAAGGCGATGGCATCCGCTCGCTCTTCCTCGGCGATCTCGACGAACGGGCGCAGGACGCGCTGCTTGCGACGGGACGCGTGCCCTCCGTCGATGTCGTGAAGGTGTCACACCACGGCTCGCGGGATCAGTCGGAATCCCTCTACCAGCATCTTTCGGCGGCGGTCGGCATGATCTCGTGCGGTGCCGGCAACGACTACGGGCATCCGACAGCAACGGCACTGGGCATCCTCAACCGGGCGGGAACCCGCGTGATGCGCACCGACGTGCAGGGGATCCTGATGGTCGAGGCAGCCGGAGACGGTGGCCTGAAAACCTGGACGCAGAAGCACGCGACGGCCGCGCAGCTGGCACATGCGGGGACCGGCCGCGGTGTCGCCGGCGGCGGATAGGCTTGCCGAGCGGAATTCGACGGAAGCGGAGTCAGTGGCAGCCCGAACGAGTGGATCAGGTGCACGCTCTGGTGGTGCACGCCCGGCGGCGGCATCACGCGGGGCATCCCGCGCGACATCGGCCCGCGGAGGCGCACGGGCATCGGTGAAGACCGTCATCCCGCAGCTCGCCTGGAGTGACGTACGCGCCGCACCCGTTGTGTTGGTGAGCGGAACGGAGACGGTGCTCGCCGAGCGCGCCATGCGCATCCTGCGCGACCGGCTTCGCGATGACGATCCGAGTCTCGAGATCACGGACATCAGCGCACCGGACTATGTGGCGGGGGAGTTGGCCTCCGTGGCGAGCCCCTCGCTCTTCGGAGAGCCCAGGCTGCTCCGAGTGTCGGCCGCCGAGCGATGCAACGACGTCTTCGTCGAAGACCTTGTGGCCTACCTTCAGGCGCCGGCCGACGACACCACCGTCGTGGTGCGGCACGGCGGCGGCGTACGCGGCAAGCGATTCCTCGATGCCATCCGCTCCGGAAGCGGTGACGGTGTCGAGGTCATCTGCGCCGAGCTGAAGCGCGACAGCGACAAGTACGACTTCGCGCAGGCGGAGTTCCGCATGGCGGGCAAGAAGGTGACACCGGGCGCATTGCGGGCGATCACCGGCGCCTTCACCGACGATCTCGCCGAACTCGCTGCTGCCTGCCAGCAGCTCATCGCGGACACCGGCGCGGAGGTCACCGAGGCCACCGTCGACAGGTACTACGGCGGTCGTGTGGAGACCAACGCCTTCAAGGTCGCGGATGCCGCACTCGCCGGTCGTTACGGGGAGGCGCTTCTCACGTTGCGTCACGCACTGGCCTCCGGAGCGGATCCCGTGCCGCTGGTCGCCGCCTTCGCCAGCAAGCTTCGCACCATGGCCAAGCTGTACGGCGCCAGGGGCAGCTCGGCTCAGCTCGCCTCCCAGTTCGGTCTCGCCCCGTGGCAGGTGGACCGTGCCAGACGCGACCTCCAGGGCTGGACGGAAGGCGGACTGGCGCGCAGCATCGAGGTCGTCGCTGACACGGATGCCAACGTGAAGGGCGCCGGCCGAGACCCGGTGTTCGCCCTTGAGCGCATGATCGAGGTGCTGAGCGCCCGCGGCGAGTCCGATCGCTGAAGTCGGCGCATGCGTCGAAAAACGCGACATTACAGGCCTGAACGATTCACCGGGCCACCGGGCCGGGGATTCGCTGGGGACCGGTCCGGTCCGTTTCGCCGGACCGCCTGTCGTGGCGATCGTCGAGCCGGTGGCCGGGACGGTTTACGAAGCCACTGCCTGCCCAGCGCCCGTCTGCGGGAAGCAGCACGACATGAGCTCGAGAGGCGTCCGGCCCGAAATGCACGGAACCCCGTCCGAAGACGGGGTTCCGTGACTCGAAGCCTCAGCGGGCCGTTGCGCCGATCGGATCGGCGAGCGCCATTACAGCGCGGCGACCTGCTTCGCGATGGCCGACTTGCGGTTCGCGGCCTGGTTCTTGTGGATCACGCCCTTGCTGACGGCCTTGTCCAGCTTCTTCGACGCGTGGGCGAGAGCCGTGGTGGCCTTGTCCTTGTCGCCGGCGGAGATGGCCTCGCGGGTGGAGCGGATCGCGGTCTTGAGCTCGCTCTTGACGGCCTTGTTGCGCTCGCGCGCCTTCTCGTTCGTCTTGATGCGCTTGAGCTGCGACTTGATGTTTGCCACTGAAGTGTTCTTTCGTTGTGAACGGACTGATGAAAGCCGCCAGAGGGTAGAGGGGCCGCCGGCGGCCATTCGCACGCGTGTGGGACACGTGCGCAAGCCGACTAACCATGGTAGCAGAGCCCCTGAGTGACATGCTGCAGTCTGTGCCGCCACTCGATGACGGACTTCGTTCAACGGCCCCGGTGCTCAGCCTTCCGAAGTGGGCACCGGGGCCGTTGCGTCCTCCGGGAGGGATCGGATGCGACTGCACGTCCCGATCCCTCCCATCACGTGTCACTGCACGGACATGGCGAAGATGTGGATCGCCGATGTCGACGGCAACTGCACGCTCTGCACGGTTTTGCCCGCCGTGAGCGGAATGGAGTTCACGAACACGCCGTATTGGTAGTTGGCATTCGCGTAGCCGGACGGCGTCGAGCGGCCGTTGGTCGTGATCGCCAGGGTCGAGCCGTAGTCCGTCGGCGGGTTCGCTGCGGAGAACAGCCAGTTCGGGAAGCCGAGCGTACCGGTCGATGTCGTCCCGTCGGTGTAATCGACCGTCACGGTGCCCGACGTGAAACCGGCCTCGGCTCCCAGGAAAGCGAGGCGCGATCCCGACCCGGACTGCAGGACGAGCTGGCCGGCGGCCTGTACGTTGTCGTTCGTCCCGACCGCCGCACTGGGCCACGTGAACGTCGCGCCCGCCGCGGTGACTGTGCTGCCGGGGGTCACGCCCGCTGCCGCCAACTGCTCAGCAGAGTAGGAGTCGCCGGAACCGTCGAAGTTGCCGTTCGTCGTTGCCGTCTGGGACGTGACGCCCACATTGTTGAAAGCCGAGGCGAGGTTCGGATACGGCGCGTTCGTCAGGACGTCGAATCCACCGGAGACGGATGCTCGCGATGACCAGCCCCAGCGGTAGGTGGCCGTCGCTGTCACGACCGTGTCCTGCGGCCCTGGCTGCGGCGCCGACACCTTCACCGTGAACCTCGCCGTCGTCGAGCCGCCGACCGGGATGCTCCCGAACCCGCGCGATGCAGGACTGATCTTCCAGCCGGACGGCGTGGAGAGGGCGATGGTGCCGCCGCTGATGCCTTGGCCGCTGTAGTTCGTGGCGATGACGGTGACGGTTCCCGAGTCGCCTGCGCTCAGCGTGCCGGATTTCACAGTCAGCGCCACGGCCGGCGCCGCGTGGTCGGTGTCTCCGACGTGCACGCGGTACATGACGGTTCCGTGCGCCGCGACATCCGCGGAGATCGTTCCGAGGGTCGAGGTTGCTGCACCGGTCACGAGATCCGTCAGCTTCAGCGGCGATGCGCCTGCGAGACCGATGTTCGCAGCGGTCGTGGTGATGGTCTGCGCCGAGGAGCCGCTGTTGAACAGCACGACCGACACGTCACCGTTGGACAACGGCTTGGCGAGAACGTCGTAGTTCGTTCCGGACTGCACGATGCTTCCCTGTGTGCCCAGACGATCCTGGTCCACCGCGATGATGTTCTTGTTCGACAGGATCTTCAGTGCGGCGGGCGACAGCTTCGTGAGGTTGGTGCTGCTGATGAGGGGCGACGCCATCTCCGCCCAGAGCGCAACCTGGGACTGCATCTCCGCGTTGCTCAGGCCGCTGTCCCCGGCGAGCAGGAAGTCCGGATCGTTCCAGTGGCCGGGTCCCGCGTACTGGCCAAGGCCCACGTTGTATCCGTAGTTGTACGTGATCGCATTCCACTTCGAGGCGGCCGATTCTTGTCCGAGTGCGGTGTCGGCACCCTCACGCCAGAGGTTGGAGATGGTGCTTGTCGCGGCGATCACGCTCTGCCAGTCAGAAGTGCCCTGGAAGTACGCCGGAGCGGATGCCGAGAAGACGATCGGACGTCCCGTCGCGATCAGCGCCTTGCTGAACTCCGCGTACGCCTGGTCGTATGTCTGGGCGTCGGTCTGTCCGGCTACCGACGGCACGTTGCACCCGTCGAGCTTGACGTAGTCGACACCCCATGAGGCGAAGAGATCCGCGTCTTGCGTGAAATGTCCCCAACTGCCGGCGTATCCGCCGCACGTCGACGTGCCCGCGTCTTCGTAGATGCCGAACTTGAGCCCGAGCGCGTGGACCTTGTCCGCCACGTACTTCATGCCGTCGGGGAACAGGGTGGTGTCCGCCTGCAGGTTGCCGTCGGCATCGCGCTGCTTCTGCATCCAGCAGTCGTCGATCGTGACAGTGTCGTAGCCGACCTTCGCCAGACCCGTGGTCACGAGTGCCTTTGCCTGCTGAAGGATCAGGCTCTCGTCGATGTTGCACTGATAGTACGACCAGTCGTTCCACCCCATGGGCGGCGTGAGTGCCAAGCCGTTGTACGACGCGTTAGTGGTGGTGGCACCCCCTTTCTTGACGGCCTTGGCGGTCTTGGAGTCGGGCGACGCGGTTGCGGTCGGCGAAGCGGTTTCGCCAGACGATGCCGGTGCAGGCGTCATCGTGGAGGTGGAGGTGGAGGTGGACGTTGGGGTTGGTGATGGTGTACCGGGTGGCGAGGCTGCGAAGGCCGGAGACGTGAGGCCGGCCAGCCCGACGATCAAACCGATGGAGACGACAACTGCACCACTTCGCATGCGCATGCGATCCCTCTTCTCTCAGGACGGTTGAGTCGACGGCACCCCACGTGACTTGGCAGACCGCTGGCCCGGAGGGCCCCCTGAACTGGGGTCTCAATGAGGCAGAGCGATGCACCCGGTTTGCGCGAAAGTGCACGTTTGGTCCTGACAGTACGCAGGATCAATCAGCTGCCAAGTGTTCTGTCGTTTCGAGCATCTTTCTGATCGACCGTGGAGCGCCGCGCACCGAATGGTCCCGTTGAGGCGAGGCGAGACCCGTTCCGTCGCCGCGCGGAGCATCCGACGGTTCATGGGAGAATTGCCGAACGATGTCCCCACGTGCCACAACGGCCCTCGAGCCCGCCGCGACAGACCCTGCGCGCATCCGCAATTTCTGCATCATCGCGCACATCGACCACGGCAAGTCCACGCTCGCCGACCGCATGCTGCAGCTGACCGGTGTGGTCGAGGAGCGCGCCATGCGCGCGCAGTACCTCGACCGCATGGACATCGAGCGCGAGCGCGGTATCACCATCAAGAGCCAGGCAGTGCGCATGCCGTGGCAGTTCGAGGGCGACACGTACGCCCTGAACATGATCGACACGCCCGGTCACGTCGACTTCACCTACGAGGTGTCGCGATCCCTGGCGGCCTGCGAGGGCGCGATCCTGCTCGTGGATGCCGCACAGGGCATCGAGGCGCAGACGCTCGCGAACCTCTATCTGGCGCTCGAGAACGACCTCGCGATCATCCCTGTGCTGAACAAGATCGATCTGCCTGCTGCGGAGCCTGAGAAGTACGCGCGCGAGCTGGCGGATCTCATCGGCGGAAGTCCCGATGACGTGCTGCGTGTCAGCGGCAAGACCGGGGCAGGCGTCGATGCGCTGCTCGACCGTGTGACGGCGCTGGTTCCCGCGCCGACGGGGGTGAAGGATGCTCCGGCGCGGGCCATGATCTTCGACTCCGTCTACGACAGCTACCGCGGTGTCGTGACGTACGTGCGCATGGTCGACGGGCAGCTCACCGCGCGCGAACGCATCCAGATGATGTCGACGCGTGCCACCCACGAGCTGCTCGAGATCGGGGTCAGCTCGCCGGAGCCGACCCCCACTCGCGGCCTCGGCGTCGGTGAGGTGGGCTATCTGATCACCGGTGTGAAGGACGTGCGCCAGTCCCGGGTGGGCGACACGGTGACGAACGCGACCAAGCCGGCATCCGATCCGCTCGCGGGATACACGGACCCCAAGCCGATGGTCTTCTCCGGCCTGTATCCGATCGACGGCAGCGACTACCCCGACCTGCGCGAGGCGCTCGACAAGCTCAAACTCTCGGATGCCGCCCTCGTCTACGAGCCGGAGACCTCCGTCGCGCTCGGCTTCGGATTCCGTTGCGGATTCCTCGGTCTGTTGCACCTCGAGATCGTCACCGAGCGCCTCGAGCGCGAATTCGGCCTCGACCTCATCACGACTGCGCCGAGCGTGATCTACGAGGTCACGACGGAGGACGGCAAGCAGATCACGGTGACGAACCCGAGCGAGTATCCGACGGGCAAGGTCAAGACGGTGAGCGAGCCGGTCGTGAAGGCGGCGATCCTCACGCCCAAGGACTATGTGGGCACCGTCATGGAGCTGTGCCAGTCCCGCCGCGGATCCCTGCTCGGCATGGAGTACCTGGGCGAAGACAGGGTGGAGATCCGGTATTCGATGCCGCTGGGAGAGATCGTCTTCGACTTCTTCGACCAGCTGAAGAGCCGCACGCAGGGCTACGCGAGCCTGGACTACGAGCCGTCCGGCGAGCAGGAGGCGGATCTCGTGAAGGTCGACATCCTGCTGCAGGGCGAGCAGGTGGACGCGTTCAGTGCGATCGTCCACCGCGACAAGGCCTACGCCTACGGGGTCATGATGACCGAGCGTCTGAAGAAGCTGATCCCGCGCCAGCAGTTCGAGGTTCCGGTGCAGGCAGCGATCGGCGCGCGGATCATCGCCCGCGAGTCCATCCGCGCCATGCGCAAGGACGTGCTCGCCAAGTGCTACGGAGGAGACATCACGCGTAAGCGCAAGCTCCTCGAGAAGCAGAAGGAGGGCAAGAAGCGCATGAAGATGGTCGGTCGCGTCGAGGTCCCCCAAGAGGCGTTCATCGCGGCGCTGTCCGGCGACGTCGAGGGCAAGGACAAGTCCAAGTAGAAGTTCGGTGGAGGTGCTCAAGGCTGTCCGAGCCGGGCGCCTCCACCCGTCACCCGACGGCGACCCGCTCGGTGTGCCGGTCCCCGTCGAACGCGCCACGCCAGGCATCCCTCGGAGCCCTTGCCGTCACGATCGCCACCCACAGACTGGCGGCGAACAGCAGAGCGTCTGCTGCGAGGCCGGAGAGGATGCCCGCTGCATACGAGCTCGGCCTCGTGCAGCCCGGTGAGGATGCCTCCGGCAACGTCGGCTAGACTGCCTGGGCGAAACGGGGGCGCGGGGTTCGTCCCGACGAATGCCCATTGCTGACACGAAGGACGAGTCCACGAACGCTATGCGCCGAAGTACCTTCACCGATCAACCGGTGACCTACGCCGCCGTCGGCGCGACGCTCGCTCATGACCTGACGCAGCATCCGCCGAAGGGATACCGTCCATACGCGCGGTCCATCAGGCTGGGCAGCGGCGACGACCGTTTCGAGACCTCGTCCCGCGCCCTGATGACCTGGGGCGTGCAGCGCGGCAGCGACGTCGAGGTCGTCAGCGTGGATCCCGGCACCGGCGAGGAATACGCCGGTGTGCGCTATGCGGACGATGGAACGCCGGAGCGTCTCGAGCGCCATCGCGGCACGGAGGCGGTGTTCGACGAGGACGGGCATCCGTACATCTCCAACGGCATGACGGCGCTGCTGCGGGTGCCGTTCGGACCCTTCCACCTCAACGCGCCCGTACGTGTGGTCTATGTGATCGAGGAGGAGAACCGCGTCGGATTCGGCTACGGGACGATGCACGGGCATCCGCTCTCCGGCGAAGAGTCCTTCGTGCTCGAGAAGCGCGACGACGACTCGGTGTGGCTCACGATGCGGTCGTTCTCGAGGACGGCAGGGGGTGCCAAGGCGTTCATCGCGCCGTTCGTGCGCATCGGACAGTCGCAGCTCGCCAAGCGCTATCTCCGGGCGTTGCATCCAGTGACGGGCAACCCGGTCATCGCAGAGGCCTCGGCGGCCGGTGAGACGGATGAGGCGACAGCGACGATTCCGTCCGTCGATGTGCAGATGCACCGCGACCCCGCTGCGGAGGCCATCGCACGGGTCGAACATGCCGAGCACACTGCCGATCGCTGATCCCGCCCCATCGGACGGCCTGCTTCCGGCATCCGCGGCCGTCGATGCGAGCTCACGGGATTTCGGCGTGTACCTCCATGTGCCGTTCTGCCGTGTGCGGTGCGGATACTGCGATTTCAACACGTACACCTCCACCGAACTCCGTGGCGTCCGCCAGGCCGACTACGCGGAGCAGGCCGCGACCGAGGTGGCGTTCGCCGCGGAGGTGCTGGAACGCTCCGCTGTGGCGAGCCGTGAGGCCGCGACGGTCTTCTTCGGGGGCGGTACGCCCACTCTCCTGCCGTCCGCCGACCTCGCGTCGATGCTCGGTGCGGTGCGATCGACGTTCGGCCTCGTGCCGGGCGCCGAGGTGACGACCGAGGCGAATCCCGACAGCGTGGATGCCCGCTACCTTGCCGACCTCGCCGACGCCGGCTTCACCCGGGTTTCGTTCGGCATGCAGTCCGCCGTGCCGCACGTGCTGCGCACCCTCGAGCGCACCCACGATCCGGAGCGGATCCCGCTCGTGGTGCAGTGGGCGAAGGATGCGGGCCTCCAGGTGAGCCTCGACCTCATCTACGGCACGCCGGGGGAGTCGCTGACGGATTGGCAGACATCCGTCGAGGCGGCGCTGGCATGCGACCCCGACCACCTGTCTGCCTATTCGCTCATCGTCGAGGACGGCACGAAGCTTGCCAGGCAGATCCGCCGCAGCGAGGTGCCGGAGCCCGACGAGGACCTGCAGGCCGACATGTACGAACTCGTCGACGAGCGGCTCGAGGCCGCCGGCTTCCAGTGGTACGAGGTGAGCAACTGGGCGAAGGATGCCGCGCACCGGTCCCGGCACAACCTCGCGTACTGGCTCGGCCACGACTGGTGGGGCGTCGGACCCGGTGCGCACAGCCATGTTGGCGGCGTGCGGTGGTGGAACGTGAAGCATCCGGCGGCATACGCTCAGCGCGTCATCTCCGGAGAATCGCCGGCGGCCGGCCGCGAGACGCTGGATGCCACCACCCGCGAGTTCGAAGACGTCCTGTTACGCGTACGCATCCGCGAAGGGTTGCCGGTCTCGGCGCTGCATGGTGCGGGGCGATCGGCGGTCGCCGGCCTCATCGCCGACGGACTCGTGGATGCCAAAGCCGCCCTGCACGGGTCGGTGGAACTGACCAGGACAGGGCGGCTGCTGGCCGACGCCGTTGTGCGTCGGCTGGTGGCGTAGCGGGCGACTTTACTTCACGAACGGGATCGACAGCGGATAGTTGTACGGCTGTCCCTGGTTCGCGCGAACCGCGGCGATGATGCTGAAGACGATGATCAGCACCTCGACGGCAAGGATGACGAGGATGCCGATGATGATGAACGTCAGGATGAACCCGACGATGTAGGCGATCAGCATCGTGAGCTGGAAGTTCAGTGCCGAGGCGGTGTGCTGACGGATGAACGGACCGCGGTCCTTGAGCACCAGGTAGCCGATGAGCGCCGGGATGAAGCTGAAGAAGATGCCCAGCACGTGGACGAGGATGGCCCACAGCTTTTCATCGGAGGGATTGAGAGGCTGCTGCGGCTGCTGGTACGGGTTCTGGGGCGGTGGGGGCGGGGGAGGGACGTTACTCATCACTGACTCCTTCGAATGGCCGCGTCACAGTGCGCGACGCTTCGCGCCAACAACATAGGGCACGACGGCTCGCAGGGGAAGAGCCCGGGACGGCGCGCCGTCCCGGGCTCCTCGTGCTGCTCAGCAGCCGCGCTTGGTCACTTGATGAAACGGAAGTTCCACGGGTAGCGGTAGCTGCCACCCGCGTTCACCCGGACGCCGCCGATGATCGAGAAGATCACGTTCAAGATCCACAGGACAAGCGGCAAGAGTCCGATGATCGGCGGCAGGAACCACAGCCCGACCGCGTAGAAGATGCCGTTGATGATCGAGACGACGATCCACAGGGCGACATAGAGGATCGTGAAGGTGATCTGCCAGTTCAGGGCTTCCTTGCCTTCGACATTCGTGCGCGGTCCGCGGTCCTTGAGCACCAGCCAGATGATGAGCGACGGAAGGAACCCGATGATGCCGCCGATGTGCGCCCACATCGCCGCCGACTTGTCGCCTTCGGGGCTCAGCGGCTGGGCGGGAGCCGCATAGGGCTGCTGCCCGTACGGCTGCTGCTGACCGTACTGCGGTTGCTGCTGTCCGTACGGTTGCTGCTGGCCGTTGGGCTGCTGCCCGTACTGCGGAGGCTGCTGCCCGTACTGCGGTTGTTGGCCGTACTGGGGCGGCTGCCCGTATTGGGGCGGCTGAGGAGCCTGCGGCGGCTGCGGAGCAGGCGGCTGCTGGGGCTGATCTGGCTGCTGCGGCTGGCCCGGCTGCGCGGGCTGTCCTGGCTGCTCAGGGCTGTTGGGATCGCTCATGGCACTGTGCCTTTCGATGGCTCGGTCGCTGTCTCGCTCTGGGCGGGAACGGGCCTGCACAGCCACGTCGCCGCGCGAGTTAGCGCTACGGTACTGCCCACGACTGTCCGGCCGCAAAGGTCTCCGTCACGGAGCGGAGTGGGCTGATCGCTACCAGAGCTTCGTTCGTGACGCCCGGTTTCGCGGTAGACAACTCGGGTCGGTATCCTGAGGCTCCTTTCACCGCGCGCACAGCAGCGGTTCAGCCGATGAGGAGACCAGCAGTGACCGATCAGGACGGCCAGAACGCCGCCCCGGCGCCCGAAAATGGCGCGCTACAGAGCCCGACCCCGGCCGCGGAGGCGGCTTCTCTCCCGACCATCGCCGATCCGCCCGCCGTGCCCGTCGCCGGCGACGCGCAGGCGCTCCCCGCCTCCGGTGCCGCGTCCTCCACCGCACCCGAGGCCCATCAGGCTGCGGCATCCGTGAACGGTGCGCAGGAAGCGGATGCCCAGGTACCGGCATCCGCTTCTCCGCAGGCAGGACAGGAGTATCCGACGCAGCCGGCCGAAGCGCCGGCACTGTATCCCGCTCAGCCTGGCCAGGCGCAGCAGTATCCCGCGTCCGGGTCGACGCAGCAGCACCCCCCGCAGCCCGGGCAGGCGCAGCCGTATCCTGTGCAGCCGGGCCAGGCGCAGCAGTACCCGGCGCAGGCCGGCCAGACGCAGCCGTATCCCGGGCAGCCCGGCCAGCCGGCACAGACGGGACAGCCGTATCCGCCCGGACCGCCGTATCCGCAGCAGGGACAGCCGACGCCCTACGGCATCCAGCCTCCTGCGCGGCCGCGGAAGGGCGTGCGTGCGTGGGTGTGGTGGCTGATCGGCGGCGTCGGCGCGTTCATCGTGCTGGGCGTCGCGGCCGTCGTCTTGATCGTGGTTCTCGCCGCGAACAGTGGCGCCAGGCCCGTTGCGCAGCAGTATGTCGACGCAATCGCGCACGGAGATGCGAAGACAGCCGACCGTCTGGCGCGCGTCACGCCGTCGACGAAGAACGATGAGCTTCTGACCGATGCGGTGCTCTCGAAGGCCACGAAGAGGATCACGCACGTGCAGGTGACCAAAACGGTCTCCAGCCGGTCGTCCGATCTGACGTATGCGAGCGTGGCGTTCCAGCTCGACGGCAAGTCGTACCACGACACGATCGAGCTCGACAAGGATGCCAACGGCTGGTTCGTCCGCGAAGGACTCACCTACCACCTGCCCGCGCTGTCCGACTCGTCGGTGTCGAGCGATGCCGGATACGCGTTGAAGGGCGGGGACGTCGCCGTCACCTCGGACACGTACGATCTCGTCGCCTACCCGGGCGTGTACACGCTCAGCGCACCGAACGAGTACTACACGCTGTCGTCCTCGACCGACATCACCGTCGCGCCCGACGCTGCGACCAGCATCTCCGGAGTGAAGCTGACGCCGTCGCAGAAGTACATCGATGCCGTGCAGCAGCAGGTGAATGCCCACTTCGACAAGTGCGCGGCGCTCACCGATTACTACGACATCGAGGACTGCGGCATCGAGTTGGGCTACACGCAGAACGTCATGTCCAGCGGGTCGAGTGTCGCGGTCAAGGTGACCGCGTATCCGAAGGTCGTCGTCGACGATTCCGACAGCTACAACCAGTTCAAGCTCGACGGCGGCTCGTTCACCGCCACGATCACCGGCGAGACGTATGACGGCGGACAGGGATCCGAGAGCATCGACGCCGGCGCCGGATACACCAGCGCCGACATCACGATCAAGGACGGCAAGGTCACGGTCACGTTCGACTGATCGCGTGGCCGGGGCCGCCGAATGTGCGAAGCGGTGACGTCGACGAACGGGGCGGGGAGGACATCCTCGCCCCGTTCGCGTCTGATGCCGTGCCGCGCACCCTGCGGCGCGGCTCAGCGCGGGTCGAGGACCGCACGATATGATTGGCACTCGAATGCCGTGAGTGCCAGCAGGCGTCGGTCACCACCGGATCCCGCGCACGAAGACGGTCGACGGACTTCAGGAGCGGGAGGGAGCGATCGCGATGGTGTCGGAACGCAGTCTCGAAGTGCTGCGGGTCATCGTGCAGGACTACGTCGCCTCCCGCGAGCCCGTCGGATCGAAGAGCATCGTCGAGCGCCACGGATTCGGTGTCTCGGCCGCGACCATCCGCAACGACATGGCGGCTCTCGAGGAAGAGGAGCTCATCGCGGCTCCGCACACGTCCTCCGGTCGAGTTCCCACCGACAAGGGCTACCGCCTGTTCGTCGACCGGATGTCCGAACTGCGGCCGCTCTCCAGCGCGCAACGGCAGGCCATAGAGCTCTTCCTCGGCCAGTCCGTCGACGTCGACGACGTGCTCGCCCGAACGGTGCGCCTGCTCGCACAGCTGACGCAGCAGGTCGCGCTTGTGCAATATCCCTCGGTGTCTCGCGCCAGAGTGCGTCACATCGAGTTCGTGCCTCTTGCTCCGCAGCGCGTGCTGTGCGTGCTCATCGCCGATTCGGGCGTCGTGGAGCAGGGCATCGCGGAGCCGGAAGGCGAGCTGTCCGAGGACGCCCTCGCCGAGTTGCGGGCGCGGGTCAACGCGGAGGCGGCCGGTCTGCGATTGTCGGACGCGGCATCCGTGCTGCGCTCGCTGGCCGAGCGGCTGCCTGCCGAGCGCTGGACGCAGGCGCGGCGCGAGGTCGCGGCATCCCTCTGCCAGGTGATCGTCGATCAGATCGAGGGCACAAGGCAGGAACGGCTGATCATGGCGGGCGCGGCGAATCTGGTGCGCACCGAGCACGACTTCAGCGGCAGCGTCACCCCGGTGCTCGAGGCCATCGAGGAGCAGGTCGAACTGCTGAAGCTGTTCGGCGAGATGGCGCAGGATCAGCACGGCGTCGCGGTGCGGATCGGACGCGAGAATGCGTCGGTGCCCCTCTCAGAGGCCTCCGTGGTCGCGAGCGGATACGCCGGGCACGGCAGCGACGTCGCCCGGCTGGGCGTGCTCGGTCCCACGCGCATGGACTACTCCAACAACATGGCCGCTGTGCGCGCGGTCGCCCGCTATCTCTCCCGCGTTCTCGGGGAATGACCCCGATCGAACAGCGGCAGCCCCCGTCTTCACACCCCCAGAGTTAAGGAATCCCCCTTCGTGGCCGACCATTACGAAGTCCTCGGTGTCTCTCGCGACGCCAGCCCCGACGAGATCAAGAAGGCGTACCGCCGTCTCGCCCGCGAACTCCACCCCGACGTGAACCCGAGCCCTGAGGCGTCGGAGCGATTCAAGCTCGTGACGCACGCCTACGACGTGCTCAGCGATCCTCAGCAGCGCCAGCAGTACGACCTCGGTCCGCAGGCCGGCGGATTCGACGGCGCCGGTTTCGGCGGGTTCGGCGACATCTTCGAGACGTTTTTCGGTGGGGGAGCCGGCGGATCGCAACGCGGTCCTCGGTCCCGCCGCGAGCGCGGACAGGATGCCCTGCTGCGCGTGGAGGTAGACCTCGACGAGGTCATCTTCGGCGCGCACCGCGACCTCGAGGTGGACACCGCAGTCGTGTGCGAGACGTGCGGCGGATCCTGTTGTCAGCCAGGCACCGCGCCCGTCACGTGCGACATCTGCCACGGAACCGGCAGCATCCAGCGCACCGTGCGCTCGCTCCTCGGCAACGTGATGACCTCCTCGCCCTGTGGAACCTGCCGCGGCTACGGCACTGTGATCGCCACGCCGTGCGTCACGTGCCAGGGACAGGGACGTGTGCGTGCGCGCCGAACGGTGCCGGTGGACATCCCCGCCGGTGTCGACACGGGACTTCGGCTCCAGATGCCGGGCAGCGGCGAGGCAGGCCCCGCCGGCGGCCCCAACGGTGACCTGTACCTCGAGATGAAGGTGCGCCACCACGAGATCTTCAGCCGCGACGGAGACGACTTGCTGTGCACGCTCAGCGTGTCCATGGCGGATGCCGTGCTCGGCACCCACGCGAAGGTGAAAGCCCTCGACGGAGACATCGACGTCGAGCTCAAGCCGGGGGTGCAGGGCGCAGACGTCATCACCGTGAAGGGCAGGGGCATCACCCACCTGCGCGGCACCGGACGCGGCGACCTTCGGGTCGGCATCCAGGTGGTCACACCGACGAAGCTGGACCGCAAGGAGCGCGAGCTCATCGAGCAGTTCGCGTCGCACCACAAGGCCGAGACCCCCACCCTCGCGCGGTTCCAGCAGGGCCTGTTCGCCAAGCTCCGCGACCGTTTCCTGTAAGAAGGCAGGCATGGCCAATCTGTACCTGCTCGAGGAGCTCGCGGATGCCGAGCCCGGCGCCGACATCGTCGTGGCGGGCCAGGAGGCCAAGCACATCGTCTCGGTGAGCCGCACGCGGGTGGGTGATGCACTGACCGTGTCGAACGGACGCGGGCTCGTGGTCGACGGCGAGGTGCTCGTCGCCGATCCGTCCCGTGTGGTCGTGCGAGCGGATGCCGTGCGTCACCTCCCTGCACCCCGACCGCGCTTGGTGCTGGTCCAGGCCCTGGCGAAGGGCGACCGCGACGAGCTGGCCGTGCAGACCTCCGTGGAGCTCGGCGTCGACGCGATCGTGCCGTGGCAGGCATCCCGATCCGTGTCGCGCTGGAGCGGCGACAAGGTGCGCAAGGGAGTTCAGCGCTGGACGGCCATCGTGCGCGAGGCGTCGAAGCAGTCCATGCGGCCCTGGATTCCTGAGGTGCACGAACCGGTGACATCCGTCCAGTTGGTGCAGTCGGTGGCGACGAGCCGGGTTCTCGTGCTCGAGCCGGGCGCGAACGAGCCGCTCAGCGGCATCCGCTTCGAGGAATCGGACGATCGGGACATCGTGGTCGTCGTCGGCCCGGAGGGCGGGATCGCTCCCGAGGAATCGGAGCGACTGGCAGCAGCGGGCGCGACGTCGGTGCGGCTGGGCGAGTCTGTGTTGCGCACGTCGAGCGCGGGGCCTGCGGCCATCGCACTTCTCAACGTCGCGCTGCACCGCTGGTAGACCGTGGATCCGCAACGGACGTACGGCGGGACGGTCAACAGGGCGGAAGTCACGCCTGCGGCGAACCACGCTGCTTTCCTGACCGGTGAGCGTCCCCTTTTCGTAGAATGGACGCCATGACGCAGACCGAGCCGAGCATCTTCACGCGCATCATCGACCGGGAGATCCCCGCCGATGTCGTGTACGAGGACGACCGAGTGATCGCGTTCAACGACATCGCACCGCAGGCCCCCGTGCACGTGGTGGTGGTGCCCAAGACGGCTGCGTTCGGCGATGTCGTCGAGCTCGCGGCAGCCGACCCCGAACTGCTCGCGCACCTCGTGAAGGTGGCGAAGCAGATCGCCGACGAGAAGGCGGACGGCGAGTTCCGTCTCGTGTTCAACACCGGCGAGGCAGCCGGTCAGACGATCTTCCACGTGCACGCCCACGTGCTCGCCGGAGGTCTTGCGGAAGGAACCCTTGGCTCGAAGTGATGAGGCGCAGGCACCGTCCGGTGTCGCGCCAGAGGGCTCTGAGGCCCGCCTGCACGTCGACGGTGTGGCCATGGTGCGGCTGCTGGGAGCCCAGGACCGCCTCCTGACGACTCTCGAGAAGCAGTACCCGCTGGTAGACGTGCACGTGCGGGGAAATGACATCTCCATCGCCGGCGATCCGGAACAGGTGGAATCCGCACGCAGACTCGTGGAGGAATTGCTGATCATGGTGCGCGAGGGACAGGACCTCAGCCCGGTCGAGGTGGCGAGCTCTGCTCGCATCATCGAGAGCGGAACGCGGCCGGCGGATGTGCTGGGGCAGGTCATCCTCACGACGCGCGGCAAGGCGATCCGTCCCAAGACGCTCGGGCAGAAGCAGTATGTGGACGCCATCGACCAGAACACCATCGTGTTCGGGATCGGACCCGCCGGAACCGGCAAGACCTACCTGGCGATGGCGAAGGCCGTTCAGGCGTTGCAGCGCAAGGAGGTCAACCGGATCATCCTGTCGCGCCCGGCCATCGAGGCCGGGGAGCGGCTCGGATACCTCCCCGGAACCCTGACGGACAAGATCGACCCGTACCTGCGTCCGTTGTACGACGCGCTCAACGAGATGCTGGACCCCGAGCTGGTGCCCAAGCTGCTCGCCAGCGGAACGATCGAGGTTGCTCCCTTGGCGTACATGCGCGGTCGCACGCTCAACGACTCGTTCATCGTGCTCGACGAGGCGCAGAACACCACGCCGGAGCAGATGAAGATGTTCCTTACGCGTCTCGGATTCGGATCCAAGATGGTCATCACCGGCGACATCACGCAGATCGACCTGCCGAACGCCGCCAGCGGCCTGCGGCTGGTGACGCGCGTGCTCGACGGCATCGACGACATCCACTTCACTCGGCTCACCAGCGACGATGTCGTTCGGCACACGCTCGTTGGACGGATCGTGGACGCCTACACGGAGTACGACGCGCGCAAGCAGGCCGACCACTACGAACGCGAGCAGGCGCGGGAGTTCGCGAACCGCGCAGAGCGCAGGGCTGGGTCCCCGCGGGACCATCTCCCCAAGCGTCGATGACGCCTCCGCAGGCCCGGGAGCGGGCACCGATCCCAGCGACCATCCCGACGAGAACGAGCAGGACACCGTGAGCATCGAAGTCAACAACGAGTCCGCGATCGAGGTCGACGAGGCGGCGTTGCAGCGCCTTGCCGCCTACGCGCTCGACATGATGCACGTGTCCACCGAGGCGGAGCTGGCGATCCTGCTCGTCGACGAGGCCGCGATGGAACAGCTCCACGTGCAGTGGATGGACGAGCCGGGCCCCACGGACGTGCTCAGCTTCCCGATGGACGAGCTCCGTCCCGGAACCGAGGACGAGCCGACGCCCGCCGGACTGCTCGGCGACGTCGTGCTGTGCCCGCAGGTCGCGGGTGCACAGGCGGAGACCGCGGGACACGACCTGATGGACGAGCTCAAGCTGCTGACGGCGCACGGCATCCTGCACCTGCTCGGATTCGACCACGCCGAGCCGGAGGAGGAGCGCGAGATGTTCGCCATCCAGCGCGACATCCTGGTGGGCTTCGCGGTCGCCGAACGCCGACGATAGGCGGCGTGCCGTGATCGCGCTGTTCTTCGTCATCGCGCTGCTCCTGGTGGCGTTCGGAGGACTCATGGCCGCTGTCGATGCCGCGATCTCGGTGCAGTCTCGTGCGGACATCGCGGAGCTCGCACAGATCTCGCGGTTTCGACGCTCCCTCGAGGCGATCGCCGCCGATCCCGGCGCCCATCTGAACGCCGTGAGCTTCAGCCGCATCATCGCCGAGACGACGGCCGCGGTTCTCGTCACGCTCGCGTTTGCGAGCATCTTCCCGCAGTGGTGGCTGGCGCTGATCCTGTCGGCGGCGATCATGACGGGGGCATCCTTCGTGCTCGTCGGGACGAGCCCGCGCAGTGTGGGACGAGCCCACGCGAAAGGGCTGCTGACGGGGACAGCATGGCTGGTGCACGGCATCCGCGTGCTCATCGGACCGATCGCGCGAGGCCTGGTGAAGCTGGGTAATCGCGTGACCCCGTCACGGGCGCGGTCGGCCGCGGTCGTGAACGAGGAGCAGCTGCTCAGCATCGTGGACGAGGCCGCGGAGTTCGAAGTGCTCGAGGAGGACGACCGCGAGCTCATCCACTCCATCTTCGAGTTCAACGAGACCCTGGTGCGCGAGGTGATGATCCCGCGCACCGACATGATCACCGTCGACGCGGATGCCACTGTCGCCGCCGCGATGAGCCTCTTCCTCGCCAAGGGGGTCTCGCGCATGCCCGTGGTGGGCGATGATGCGGACGAGGTGCTCGGCATCCTGTACCTGCGCGACGTCGCCAAGCAGGCGTACGAACGGCCCCTCGACGTGGACGTGGCCGGCATCGCGGATCTCGCGCGTGCCGCGCTGTTCGTGCCCGAGTCGAAGAACGTCGACGCGCTGCTGCGCCAGATGCAGGTCGAGTCCAACCACCTCGCGATGGTGGTGGACGAATACGGAGGGATCGCGGGGCTCGTCACGCTGGAGGACCTGATCGAGGAGCTCGTCGGCGACATCTCCGACGAATACGACCATGAGGTGCCGCTCGTCGAACCGCTCGGGGATGACACGTATCGCGTGAGCGCCAGGCTCGCCGTCGACGAGCTGGGGGACCTCTTCGGACTCGAGCTCGATGATGACGACGTCGACTCCGTCGGCGGCCTGCTGGCCAAGGCGCTGGGCAGGTTGCCGGTGGAGGGATCCGTGGCGACCGTTGGCGGCCTGCGGCTCACCGCCGAGCGCTCGGAGGGTCGTTCCCGCCGGATCAGCACCGTCGTCGTGCAGAGGGACAGGACGCTGTTCGACCTGGACGCGGCATCCGACGGCGACCGCACCTCCAACGAACATCACACCGGACCGATCCCCGCCCAGGCGGGCACGCGGGGGAGAGGACACGACCGATGAGCAGGCAGAAGCGCCCGAAGGGCGAAGCGGCACGAGAAGAGGCCGGGGAGGGACGGGTGTTCCGGGCAGGCTTCGTCTCGTTCGTCGGCCGACCCAATGTGGGCAAGTCGACGCTCATGAACGCGCTCGTGGGCGAGAAGGTCGCCATCACCAGTTCGAAGCCGCAGACCACACGGCGAGCGATCCGCGGCATCGTCAACCGGCCGGACGGCCAGCTCATCGTCGTGGACACCCCCGGCATGCACCGGCCGCGCACACTCCTCGGCGAACGGCTCAACTCGCTCGTGCAGTCGACGCTGGGCGACGTGGACGTGATCGGATTCTGCGTGCCGGCCGACGAGAAGATCGGTCCTGGCGACCGCTTCATCAACGAGCGACTCGACGAGTATCCGCGAGCGAAGAAGGTCGCGATCGTCACGAAGACGGACATCGCCTCCAAGGCGGCCGTCGCCGATCAACTCCTCGCGGTCTCCGAACTACGCGAGTGGGACCTGATCATCCCGCTGTCCGCCGTGCGCGGTCATCAGCTCGACGAACTCGTCGACGAGCTGATCGCGCTGCTTCCGTCGTCGCCGCAGCTGTATCCGGACGACACGATCACCGATGAGCAGCTCGAAGATCGCATCGCCGAGTACATCCGTGAATCCGTGCTGGAAGACGTGCGCGACGAGCTGCCGCACTCGTTGGCCGTGACGATCGACGACATCGTGGAGCGGGAGGACAAACCCCTCACCGAGATCTACGCGAACCTCTTCGTCGAGCGGGACAGCCAGAAGGCGATCGTCATCGGCAAGGGCGGATCGCGACTGCGTGCGATCGGGGAGACGGCACGCACGCAGATCGAGCCGCTCGTAGGTCACCAGGTCTTCCTCTCGATCCGCGTCAAGGTGGCCAAGGAGTGGCAGCGGGATCCGAAGCAGCTGGGTCGTCTCGGCTTCTGACGCAGTGATCGACAGGGCTGCGCGGGGGATGCTGCTGCGGATGCACGGGCATCCGTCTGCAGGATGATTCGGGCCTGATCGCCCGGTGTCGGGCGTCCGCACCGCGTACCGTTGACGGGTGATCCGTTCCATCAGCAGAGCTCAGCTCATCTACGACATCGTCGTGGCGTCGCTGCTCCTGCTGATCTCGATCTGGGACGCGACCAACGGGTCGCCCTTCGTCGGTCCCGTGGTCGTCGTGCTGATGTGCGGGTCGCTGGCGGTACGCAGGCTTTCGCCGCCGATCGCCCTCGCGGGAGTCTGGGCGGCAGCGCTGCTGCAGATGGCCACGCTGATGACGATGACCGCCGCCGATGTGGCTGTGCTCGGCGTCGCCTACGCGACGGCGGCCTATGGGCGTCGGACGGTGCGCTGGCTGGGCCTGGCATCCGCGATCGGCGGTGGTCTCATCGCCGCCGCGTATCTCTCGCTCGCCTCGCGTGACTCCTACTTCCACCCGGTCGGCGGTCTCGCCCACACGCTCGTGACGTTGTCCGCGTTGGGCATCGGCACGGTGACGCTCTTCGGACTCAGCTGGACCCTCGGCCTCCTCGCCCGCACCGTGCGGCAGTCTCGAGAGACGAAGGTGCAGGCCGCGGTCGCTGCACAGCGCGCGGCATACGAGTCCGCGATCGAGCAGGAGCGAACGAGCATCGCGCGCGACATGCACGACGTCGTCGCGCACTCTCTCGCCGTCGTCATCGCCCAGGCGGACGGCGCCCGCTATGCAGGAGCCGACAGCCCGCAGGTGCAGGCGGATGCCCTGGCCACCATCTCCTCCACGGCGCGTTCGGCCCTCACCGAGGTTCGGCTGCTCCTGACGCAGCTGCGCCAGGAGGTGCCCGACGGGCCTCAGCCGTCGCTGGACGACCTGCCGGCGCTGATTTCCGGTATGCGTCGCGCCGGCCTGCACATCGCCGAGTCGACGAGCGGCACGCCTGTACCGCTGCTGCAGGGAACCGGGATGGCGGCGTACCGCATCCTGCAGGAGGCGCTGACCAACGCGCTGCGGCACGGCGAGCCGAGCGAGACGGTCGATCTCGACGTGTTCTGGGAGCCCGAAGGGCTGCACCTGCGGGTGCGCAACGTCGTGCGCAGGGAGAGCGTGCCGATGACGGCTGCTGACGGGACGCCGCCGGCCGGACACGGTGTTCCCGGCATGCGCGAGCGTGCGGCGCTGGCAGGCGGCAGCCTCACGGCGGGCGGCATGATGAGCGGTGTGTACGAGGTGAACACCGTGCTGCCGACCGCGCCGGTGGGGAAGGCTGTGCAATGAGCGAGCGGATCCGAGTCGGGCTGGTGGACGACCAGGCGCTGTTCCGCGCCGGAGTGCGCATGTTGATCGAGTCGCAGGCGGATCTCGAGTTCGCCGGCGAGGCATCCAATGGCGTGGAGGCCGTCCAGCTGGCCACGGTCGCGCGGCCTGACGTGCTGCTCATGGACATCCGCATGCCGGAGCTCGACGGCGTCGCGGCCACCGCACGGATCGTCGAGCTCGGGCTGGGCGCTACGCCGCGCGTGCTCGTGCTGACCACGTTCGACGTCGACGAGAGCGCCGCGCGCGCCATCCAGGCAGGGGCGAGCGGATTCGTGCTGAAGGATGCCGACCCCGAGTTCCTGCTGGCCGCCATCCGCACGGTCCACGCGGGCAACGCGGTGATCGCTGCATCCGCCACCCGACGCCTGCTGGAACAGTTCACGGCGCAGGAGCCCCGCAGAGTGCCGATCGAGTTGCAGACTCTCACCGCCCGTGAACGGCAGATCTTCGATCTGGCGGCCAAGGCGCTCAGCAATTCGGAGATCGCCGAGCACGAGTACCTGTCGGAGGCCACCGTGAAGACGCACATCTCGCGCGTGCTCACGAAGCTGCGCCTGCGCGACAGGGTGCAGTTGGTCGCCTACGCGTACGAGAACGGCCTCGTCGAGTAGGACCGTGTCTGACGACTCGCGGCCGGCTGCGGTGCTCTCCGACCCCGATTCTTCAGACGAACCCGACGCCGGATGTCATCCCTGCGGCGGACCACGATGCCTCCGCCGCAGGATGCCGGGAGATGGCGCCGCCTCATAGCGTCGGTACCCATGGAGATCACTTCGTCCGACATGGGACTGACGGCGCGTGTCGCCGGCCTCACCAAGACCTACGGCACCGGAGCGAGCGCGGTCACGGCGCTCGACGACGTCTCGATCGGCCTGAGCGCCGGTCAGTTCACCGCAATCATCGGCGCCAGCGGATCCGGCAAGTCGACGCTGATGCACATGATGGCCGGACTGGATTCGCCGACCCTCGGCCGCGTCTGGCTGGGTGACGCCGAGCTCACCGGGCTGAGCGACCGAGAGCTCACGCGCGTCAGACGACGGGCGGCGGGATTCGTGTTCCAGTCGTTCAACCTCGTGCCCGTGCTCGATGTGCTGGCGAACATCCGCTTGCCGTTCGACCTGGACGGGCGCCGTCCTGGCACCGACGAGCTGCTTTGGATCGACCGGCTCGTCGCCACGCTCGGTCTCGGCGAGCGCACGACCCACCGGCCGTACGAGCTCTCGGGAGGTCAGCAGCAGCGCGTGGCGATCGCCAGGGCCCTGGCCACACGGCCCGCGGTGATCTTCGCCGACGAGCCGACAGGCAACCTCGACTCGCGCACGGGCCGCGAGGTGCTCGCCCTGCTCGCGGATGCCTCCGCCTCCTACGGCCAGAGCGTCGCGATGGTCACCCACGACCCGCTCGCCGCGAGCCACGCCGACCGCATCATCATGCTCGCGGATGGCCGGATCGTGCACGACGGACCACGCCTGGGCGCTGCCGAGGTCGCCGAGCTGATGCTGTCGACGGAGCAGGCGCGATGACCGCCACCGCAGGAACCGCGACGGCCTCCTCGCAGGGTTCGAGCGGACTCCGCACGGGCAGCGCGCTGCGCGACAACGTCGCCACACTTCTCGTCTCCGGGGTGAGTGCCCTCTTCGGCGTGGCACTCATCGAGGCGACGGTGATCATCTCGGGCGCGGTCGCCGCATCGGCAGCCTCCGGGTCCGGCACCATCGCCATCGCGCTGGGATCGGTCTCGGCGGTCTTCCTGATGCTCGCCGTCTACGTCGCTGCCGTGGTGACGGCCAACACCTTCGCGACGATCGTGGCCGGACGCCGTCGCTCGATCGCCCTGATCCGCGTGCTCGGAGCCGAGGCATCAGGGGTCCGTCGCGCACTCGCTCTGGAAGGGCTCGTCGTCGGTGCGGTCGGTGCCGTACTGGGTCTCGCGCTCGGCGTCCTCGCGGCGGGTGTCGTTGTCTCGCTCGGCACCGGCCAGGGCTGGCTGCCGGAGACGAGCTACGGAATCCTGAACCCGGCACTCGCCGCGCCGTTCGCCATCGTCGTCCTGACCACCTGGCTTGCCGCGTGGGTCGGATGCCGTACCGTCACGACCGTCTCGCCGCTGGAAGCGACGGCGGCTGCCGCAGATCCGGTGCACGGCTCCCGCACGCCCACCGCGCGCACGGCGGCGGCCATCGTGCTGCTCGTCGTCGGCGCAGCACTCGTCGTGATCGGCATCGTGGCCGGGATGCTGTCACCGCTCGCGCTCGTGATCTCGTTCTTCGGCGGCATCCTCTCCTTCACGGCGGTCATCGCGGCGGCTGGGCGGATCATGCCGTGGGTCCTGCGTGTCGTCGGCACCTGGTTCGGACGATCGCCCGCCGCGCGCATCGCGACGGCGAATGCGGCACGGTATCCGGAACGCAGCACGCGGGCGACGATGGCCCTCGTCATCGGCGTGACGCTCGTCACGACGTTCGCGGTCGCGCTCACCACCTACAGCGAGGCGACGATGCATCAGGTGCACATGTCGCCCGCGGTACGAACCGCCATGAGCAGCACGATCGGTCTGACCATCGACGTCTTCTCCGTGCTCGTCGGCTTCTCTGCGCTGATCGCCGCAGTGGGACTCGTGAACACGCTCACGGTCGGCATGCTGCAGCGACGACGCGAACTGGGCCTCCTCCGGGCGCTCGGTTTCAGCACCGGCCAGGTGCGCACGATGATCCTCGTCGAGGGCGCACAGCTCACGGTCGGAGCCGTCGTCTTCGGGTTGGTTCTCGGCGGATGCTATGGCTGGGTCGCGGCCCAGTCCCTGATGGGCAGCCTCGTGCACGGATTCGTCGCGCCGTCGCTGCCGTGGCCGATGATCGCTGTCGTGGTGGGTGGCGGGATCCTGCTGACGCTCGCGTGCAGTGTGATCGCGTCTCGGCGCGCGGGAACGGTGTCTCCGGTCGCGGCGCTGGCCGTCGAGTGAGCGAGGGGTCCGCGACAGCGGGCGCGCATCCGTAGGCTTGAGGGGTGCCTCGTCGTCCGGATCTGCCGCTGAACCACTTTCCCGCCGCCGATGGTGCAACCCTGGCGTACCGGGAGCTCGGCGAGGGCCGTCCGCTGGTGCTCATCCACGGCTTCTTCTCGACGGGATACGTCAACTGGGTCAGGTACGGAACGGCCGACATCCTGGCCGAGGCCGGGTTCCGGGTGATTATGCCCGATCTGCGTGCACACGGCGCCAGCGACAGGTCGCACGACCCTGAGCGGTATCCGCGCGACGTGCTCGCCGACGATGCCTTCGCCCTGATCAACCACTTGGGGCTGACCGACTACGACCTCGGCGGCTATTCGCTCGGGGCGCGGACGACGGTGCGGATGCTCGTGCGCGGCGCAGACCCGGGCCGCGCGGTCGTCGCCGGCATGGGGCTCGGCGGCATCACGGAGGTCGACAAACGCAACGAGTTCTACCGTGGCGTCTTCGAGGGGCTGGGCAGCCATCGGCGCGGAAGTGCGGAGTGGCGCTCGGAGGCGTTCCTGAAGACGAACGACGGGGATCCCGTCGCGTTGCGGCTCGTCCTGGAGACCTCGGTCGGCGCCACGGAGGCGGAGCTCGCCGAGATCACGACCCCGACGCTCGTCGTCATGGGCGCGGACGATCACGGCCTCGGGTCGGGCGCGGAACTGGCGGATGCGATGCCGCTCGCCCGCTACGTGGAGATCCCCGGCAACCACATGAGCGCCGTGACCGATCAGGCGCTGGGCGTGAGCATCCGCGACTTCCTCACGCGCTAGAGTTCAAGGACCGTCGGAGACATCGGATGTTTCCGTCATTCCCGTCTCGATACGAAAGCAGGCAGCGTTGCGCATCGCCAACCTCTCCGGACGTCTCGTTCTTCTCACCGACGACCGCGCCCTCGATGTCGAGAGCGCCAGCGGAGGACGCTTCGCGTCGCATCCGCAGGCCGTGTACGAGCAGTGGGACGACTTCGTGGCATGGGCGTCAGCCCAAGACGCCTCGGCAGGTGTCCCGTACGACGCCCGGGATCTCGGCCCGGCCGTGCCGCGTCCGCCGCAGGTCTTCGCGATCGGCCTCAATTACGCGAGCCATGCGGGGGAGTCCGGGCTGAGCGTGCCGGAGAACCCGATGGTGTTCACCAAGTTCGTGTCGAGCTTCGCCGGAGCCGATGTCGAGGTCGAACTCACCGGCGACACCGTCGACTGGGAGGTGGAACTGGTCGCCGTGATCGGCAAGGGCGGCCGGGACATCGCCGAAACGGACGCGTGGGACCACGTCGCCGGCCTGACCATCGGCCAGGACATCAGCGACCGCACGGTGCAGTTCTGGGGCGACCCGTCGCAGTTCTCGATCGGCAAGTCCCTCAAGAACTTCGCACCGATCGGACCCGCCGTGGTCACCCTCGACGAACTGGCACGCAGTTCCGACCGATCGGATCTCGCCATCGGCTGCACGCTGACGCGCGCGGACGGCAGCACGGAGGTGCTGCAGAACGGCCGCACCCGCGACATGATCTTCCCGATCCCGACGCTCATCGCGCGCCTGTCGGCGCTGGTCGAACTGCTCCCCGGCGACGTGATCTTCACGGGCACGCCGGACGGGGTCGGCCTCGGCCGCAACCCGCGGGTCTATCTCGAGGCGGGGCAGACCGTGACGAGCGAGATCGAGGGGCTGGGCAGCATCCGCCAGCATTTCGTGGCCAAGACCGCGGCCTGAGCCGCGCCCTTTCGTGGCGACTTACCGTCTCCGCGGCGACTTACCGCGAGCACGGCAGTCCCGGCGCGAACGATAAGTCGCCGCGGTGGGTGTAGCCTCGTATCGTGCGCTCCGGCCTGCTCCTTCTTAGCTGCCGCGACGAGGCCTAGTTCTCTCGGCCTTCCTCGTCGCGGAGTTTGTCGTCGGCTGACAACCCATCGCGAGAACGAGAAGTAGAGAAGACCATGAAGAACACCCAGCAGCCGTCGTCGATGCCCATCCACCGGTATCAGCCGTTCCATGAGCAGATCCGCGTCGATCTGCCGGACCGCACCTGGCCGGATGGCCGCATCACCAAGGCACCGCGCTGGTGCGCCGTCGATCTGCGCGACGGCAACCAGGCGCTGATCGATCCGATGAGCCCCGAGCGCAAGCGGATCATGTTCGACCTGCTCGTGCGCATGGGCTACAAGGAGATCGAGGTCGGGTTTCCGAGCGCGAGCCAGACCGACTTCGACTTCGTGCGCAGCCTGATCGAAGACGGCGCCATTCCTGATGACGTGACGATCCAGGTGCTGACGCAGGCTCGCGACCACCTCATCGAGCGCACGTACGAGGCCATCAAGGGCGCCAAGCAGGCGATCGTCCACCTCTACAACTCCACGAGCGTGCTGCAGCGCGAGGTCGTGTTCCGCACCGACCAGCAGGGCATCATCGACATCGCGCTGCACGGTGCGCGCAAGTGCGTCGAGATGGAATCCAGCGTTCCCGGCACGACGGTGTACTACGAGTACTCGCCGGAGAGCTACACGGGCACCGAGCTGGAGTTCGCGGCCGACATCTGCAACCAGGTCCTGGAGATCTTCGCGCCGACGCCGGAGCGCAACGTCATCATCAACCTGCCGGCAACGGTCGAGATGGCGACGCCCAACGTGTACGCGGACTCGATCGAGTGGATGTCGCGCCACCTGAACCACCGCGAGAACGTCATCCTGTCGCTGCACCCGCACAACGACCGCGGCACGGCCATCGCCGCCGCGGAGCTGGGATACATGGCCGGTGCCGACCGCATCGAGGGATGCCTGTTCGGCAACGGAGAGCGCACCGGCAACGTCGACATCGTGGCGCTCGGCGTGACCCTGTTCACACAGGGCATCGACCCGCAGATCGACTTCAGCGACATCGACGGCATCAAGCGCACCGTCGAGTACTGCAACCAGCTGCCCGTGAACGAGCGTCACCCGTGGGCCGGCGATCTGGTCTTCACCGCCTTCAGCGGGTCCCACCAGGACGCCATCAAGAAGGGCTTCGAGGCCATGGCGGCGCGGGCGAGCGACCAGGGTGCCGAAGTCGACGAGATCGTGTGGGCGGTTCCGTACCTGCCCGTCGATCCGAAGGATCTCGGGCGCAGCTACGAGGCCGTCATCCGCGTCAATTCCCAGTCCGGCAAGGGCGGTGTCGCCTACCTGCTGAAGAACGACCACTCGCTCGACCTGCCGCGCAAGCTGCAGATCGAGTTCTCCGGAGTGGTGCAGGCGAAGACGGATGCCGAGGGCGGCGAGGTCACGAGCGACGCGCTCTGGGCGATCTTCACCGATGAGTACCTGCCGAACGTCGAGCAGACGGAGAAGTGGGGTCGCTTCGAGGTGCAGTCCACCGCGACGACGAAGGATGCCGACGGCACGGTCAACCTGCGCGTCCAGCTGCGCGACGGCGACGGCGTGCAGTGGGCGGAGGCCGGAGGCAACGGTCCGATCAATGCGTTCCTCACGCTGCTGAAGGATCGCGGCATCGACGTGTCCCTCTACGACTACGTGGAGCACACCATGTCGGAGGGCGGCGACGCCCAGGCTGCCTCGTACGTGGAGCTGCAGGTCGGCGATCAGCGGCTGTGGGGCGTGGGGATCGACGCGGACACGGTTGCGGCATCCCTCAAGGCGATCGTCTCGGCCGTCAACCGAGCGGTGCGCGTCGGCGGCGTCGACTCCCGCCAGCTCGCCTCGGTCTGAATGGGCGATGCTTCGGTGTCCGACGACGCATCCCCTGACTCGGGGTTCGTCGTCGGCTCGCGCGACGTGAGCACACTGGCCTCAGCGCCTGACACGTCGTTCGTGGTCCCCGAACCGCTCATGAGGCGGTTCGGGGACCATATCGAAGAAGTGGTGTGGGTCAACGAGGCCGGCGGTGTCACGGTCCGGGCACGCGTCGGCGACGAGGCTGTGTTCGCGAAATGGGCTCCTCCGCACAGCGAGCTCGACCTCGAGGCGGAGGCCGAACGTCTTGCCTGGGCCGCCCGTTTCGTGCGCGTGCCGACCGTGCTCGACTTCCGTGCCGACGACGACGGCGAACTGCTGGTGACGCGAGGGCTTCCAGGGACGAATGCGGTGACCGAGCGCTGGCGCGCGGATCCCGAGCGAGCCGTGCGCGCCCTGGGCAGCGGGCTCCGGGCGTTCCACGACGCTCTTCCGGTCGAAGGATGCCCGTACTCCTGGTCCGTCGAGGATCGCATCGCCCGCTGCCGGTCCGAGGGCATCGCCGAGCGTGTGGCAGCGCTTGATGCGCTGGGACCTGTGCCGGCCGTTGACCGGCTCGTCGTGTGCCATGCGGATGCCTGTGCTCCGAACACCCTGCTGGCCGACGACGGCGCCGTGGCCGGCTACGTCGACCTGGGACGTCTCGGAGTCGCGGATCGCTGGGCCGACATCGCGATCGGTGCCTGGAGCACCGAGTGGAACTACGGCCTCGGCTACACCGACCTCTACTACGAGTCGTACGGGGTGAAGCCGGATGACGAGCGGATCGCGTTCTACCGCACCCTGTGGGACGCCACCTGATCCACGCACGCGGATCTGTTGCCGCAGCAACGATCCGATGGTGACCATCCGAGCCATCAGACGGTCGAGGAGACGACAGACGTCCGTGGCCCGCTGCGTCAGAACGGTGGCGGTCCGGACTCCGGAGGTTCCGTGTCGTCGGTCCGCTTGACCTCGCGGTAGGTGGGGATGCTGCCGGTGCGCGGGGACGCGGTGCGGGCATCCGGTCCTCGTCGGCCGAGGCGGGCGAAGCTGATGCGCGGACGGCGCAACGACAGCGTGCGCTGCTCCGGCAGGCTCCATCCGAAGCGCACGGCGAGAAGCCGCACAGCCATCGTGACGACCGTGCAGGCGACGGAGGCCGGCGCGATGGGCAGGCCGAGCTCGACGCCGACGACGAGCACGGTGGTGCCCGCGCCAGCGGCGACGGCATAGAGCGAACCCACGTGCATGACGCCGATGGGCGTGCCGAGCAGAATGTCGCGCAAGATGGACCCGCCCACCGCTGACACCACGCCGACAAAGATCGCCGGTATGCCTGGCAACCCCATCGAGAGCGCCTTGGTGGCACCGATCGCGCCGAAGAGACCGATGGTCAGGGCGTCGAGAATGGTGATCGTCCAGTCGATGCGGTGGAACAGCCGGGCGAGAAGCATTCCAGCCAGAGCGGACAGCACGGCCACCGGCAGGTACCAGTTCGTCTGCAGCGCCACGAGCCCTGTGGCGAGCAGGATGTCGCGGAGCGCGCCGCCGCCGAGACCCGTGACCGCCCCGATGATGGCCACGCCGAGCAGGTCGATGCGACGGTCGCGGAATCCGGATGCGTAGGCCGCCCCCTGCACGCTGCCGACGGCGACCGCGACGAGCTCCGCCCACAGCGGAAGGCTGAACGTCGAGGTCATGGCTCAGTTTCTACCACGCGGAATGCATCGCCCCGGGAGGCGCGAGAACGGATCCGTCCGGACGGCCGGACACGGGACGTCGGGCGCACGCGGGATAATCGACGGGTGCCCCTTTACCGTGATGAAGCCGTCGTGCTGCGCACCCACAAGCTGGGCGAAGCCGACCGGATCGTCACGCTGCTGACCCGCGGGCACGGCAAGGTCCGGGCCGTTGCGAAGGGCGTTCGACGCACCGCATCGAAATTCGGCGCACGGCTGGAACCGTTCATGGTGGCTGACGTGCAGCTGTACGAGGGCCGCAGCCTCGACATCGTGACGCAGGCGGAGTCCCTCGGCGCGTACGGTGCACCGATCGCGATGGACTACGCGAGCTTCACGTCCGCGAACGCCATGGTGGAGACGGCGGACAGGCTCACCGAGGCCGAGGGGTCCCCGCAGCAGTACCTGCTGCTCATCGGGGCGCTGCGATCGTTGTCACGAAGAGAGCACGAGGCATCCCTCACGCTCGACTCGTACCTGCTGCGCGCGCTGTCCATCGCCGGATGGGCGCCCAGCTTCGACACCTGCTCGCGCTGCGGAACCGTCGGCGAGCACGCAGCCGTCGTCGTGCAGCTCGGTGGTGTGGTGTGCGCGAACTGCGCACCGCCGGGCGCACCACGCGTGGGACGCGAGGTGATCGAACTGCTCTCCGCGCTCCTGCGCGGCGACTGGGCGGCGGCGGAGGCGTCGGATTCCGGGACTCGCGGCAAGGCGAGCGGCATCGTCGCGGCGTACACCCAGTGGCACCTGGAGCGCGGGCTGCGGTCACTGCCCTACGTGTCGCGCGAGGCGTCGCAGCGAGGCGTCGCCGACTCGGACACGGTCGCTGTTCCCGGAGCGGATGCCCACCCGTACGACCACCTCGGCGCAGAGACGACCGGAGCGACCACATGACCCCGAAGCCGTTCACGCACAAGGATGCCGTGGAGTACCGTCCCGTCGACTGGACCGGGATCTACCCGCCGGAGTTGCCGGCATCCGTCGTGCCCGACCACGTCGCGCTCGTCATGGACGGGAACGGACGCTGGGCCAACCGCCAGGGTCTGACCCGCATCGAGGGGCACAAGGCCGGCGAGGCCGCGCTGCTCGACGTCGTCGCCGGCGCCATCCAGGTCGGTGTGAAGCACCTGAGCGTGTACGCGTTCTCCACGGAGAACTGGCGCCGATCGCCCGACGAGGTGCGCTTCCTCATGGGGTTCAACCGGGACGTGCTGCATCGCAGGCGCGACCAGTTGAACGAGTGGGGGGTGCGCGTGAGGTGGGCCGGGCGCACGCCGCGACTGTGGGCATCCGTCATCAAGGAGCTGCAGTTCGCGGAACGACTCACGGCCGGAAACGATGTGCTCACGCTGACGATGTGCGTCAACTACGGCGGTCGCAATGAGCTTGCGGATGCCGTGCGAGACATCGCCACGGAGGTCGCGGCGGGCAGGCTGCGGCCCTCGGCCGTCACCGAGAAGACCATCCAACGGCACCTGTACCTGCCGGATCTGCCCGACGTCGACCTCTTCGTGCGCAGCTCGGGGGAGCAGCGCACCAGCAACTTCCTGCTCTGGCAGAGCGCCTATGCGGAGATGGTGTTCCTCGACACACTGTGGCCGGACTTCTCCCGCACGGATCTCTGGCAGGCGATCGAGTTGTATGCGTCGCGCAACCGTCGCTTCGGCGGCGCGGTGGACACGCCGGGGCGTGAGAACGGCTGACCCGCGGGTCCTCGGTCGACGTTGTTCTGCGGGGCGCGGCCGTCGGGCGATCCCACGGGTATGTGCCCGGTGGGACCGCGCGTCAGTCTCGTCTCGGTGGGTCGGCGCGTCGGTCAGCCGGTGGGACGTCAGTCCCGAAGGAAGAGTTCGACGACGGGCACGATCACGTCGGGGCGCGTCACCGGCAGGGTGATCGTGAGCGTTCCCTCCGGCTGGCCGCCGATGCCCGTGTTCTGCGCGCGGAGAGACGGATCGATCACGCGCATGCCGAGCTCGGATGCGTCATCCAGCAGTTGGGCGTACTCGACCTTGCCTGCCAGGCCCGGAAGGTGCAGGTTCTCGAACGGCCACGCGAAGAGGTGGGCGTAGAGCCGGTTGCCGCGCTGGGTGTAGCGGACATCCGCTGGCGGGGTGAAGTCGCTGGGACCTGCGCCGTAGATGGACCGCGAGTGGCGTCGCATCCACGTGCCGATGCGCTCCAACGTCGCGGAGGCCGTCGGGTCGAAGTCGCCGCGACCCGTGGGGCCGACGTTGAGGAGCAGGTTGCCGTTCTTCGAGACGCCGTCGATGAGCATCCGCACCAGCATGTCGGCCGACTTGTCGTTGTGGTTGTCCCGGTAGTAGCCCCAGCTGCCGTTGATCGTCTGGCACGCCTCCCAGGGGACGAGCATCCCGTCGACCTCCATCGGAGCGGTGGGCTGATACTGCTCGGGCGTCACGAAGTCGCCGGGGATGCCGAGACGGTCGTTCACGAGGATGCCCGGCTGAAGCTCGCGCACCAGTGCGAGCAGCTCCTCCGATGCCCAGGCCGCCGCACCCTTTCCGCCCCAGATGTCGGCGTGGTCGCTGTGCTCGTAGGAGAAGTCGAAGAAGAGATAGTCGATCTGCCCGTATTCCGTGAGCAGCTCACGGACCTGCCCGTGCAGGTAGTCGCGGTAGCGGGCGATGTCGCGGTGTTCGTTCTGCGCAGCGGCGTCTGCGTCGTCCCGTCGCGGGTGGTGGCCGTCGATCGGGAAGTCCGGGTGATGCCAGTCGATGAGCGAGTGGTAGAAGCCCACCTTGAGCCCGGCGCCGCGGACGGCGTCGACATACTCCCGCACGACATCCTTGCCGTAGGGCGTATTCATCACGGTGTAGTCGGTGAGCTTGGAGTCCCAGAGGCAGAAGCCCTCGTGGTGCTTGGTCGTGAGCACGACGTACTTCATCCCCGCCCGCTTCGCCTGCTCCGCCCACTCGGCGGGGTCGTACAGGTCTGGCTCGAAGTGGCGCGCGTACTTCTCGTACTCGGCGACCTGGATGCGCTCCCGGTTCATCAGCCACTCGTGGCGTGCGCCGAGCGAATACAGCCCCCAGTGCACGAAGAGACCGAACCGGTCGTGGACGAACCAGTCGAGCGTGGAATCGGACATCGAGCTGAATCCTCCGGGGCGGTCGGGCCGCGCGTTCGACTGACCGCGGCGTCTGGGTGCCACGGTATCGCATTCATCGGATGTTTCGTCAGCGGTCGGGGCCGGTTTCCGTCGATGTCGGATCCGCAACGCGGGAATCATCGGATCGATGGACGTCGAGCCATCGCTTCGTCTCCCGCGGATGACGCAACCGCAGGATCGTCAGCTGCGGGTATCGACTCTCGATGCCGGGCATCCGCTCGTGCCACTTCTGCAGGGTCGCGGTCTGCCAGCGCAGGATGTCTTCGTCTTCCGGCTTCGAGAACCACTTCCAGATAGGCGGTTCGACGTTCCCGTTCCACAGCTTCGTTCTGAGGATGCTCCGGCGCAGCGTTCTCCGGATGAGCCGTGATCGGACGACGCGGTACGGATAGTCGAGCCAGACGACCAGTTCGGCGCGTGGCGCCAGCAGCGCATCCGTGCCCTGGCTCCAGTACTGCCATTCGGTGATCCAGCGGTCCTCGGCGGCGAAGTCCCGGACATCGTCGAGGAACCGGGGCCGCGGTGTCCAGTTCGGACCGTGGAACAGCGCGTCGATCTCGACGTGACGCAGCCGCCATTCGGCTCCGAGGCGTCGCGCCAGTGTCGTCTTGCCCGATCCGGTCACGCCGGCGACCAGCACGCGTCGCACGGCAGGCAGCGGATCGTCCGGACCGAGCACCACAGGATGCTACCAACGGAATACGCCGCCAGCGCGTGGAGTTGAACCCCTTCGTGAGTGATCCCATCAAGATTGACATCTGGTCCGACGTCGCCTGCCCGTGGTGCTACATCGGAAAGCGCAAGTTCGAGGCGGGCGCGGGACTCTTCGCCGGATCCGGCGACGGCCGCGCCGTCGAGGTGGAGTATCACTCGTTCGAGCTGTCGCCGGACACGCCTGTCGACTTCGAGGGCAACGAGGCCGACTACCTGGCGCAGCACAAGGGCATCAGCCCTGAGCAGGCCGAGCAGATGCTCGAGCGCGTCGGCGGGATCGCACAGTCGGTAGGGCTTGCCTACGACTTCCCGGCCATGCAGCACACCAACACGGTCAAGGCCCACGAGCTGATCCACTACGCGAAGGCGCACGGCAAGCAGATCGAGATGAAGGAGCGCCTGCTGAAGGCGTACTTCATCGAGGGCGGGCACGTTGGACGCATCGATGACCTGGCGGACTACGCAGCCGAGATCGGCCTCGACCGCGAAGACGCCCGCGGCGCACTCGCGCACGACGAGTACCTCGCCGCGGTCCGCGAGGACCAGGCGACCGCGCAGGAGTTCGGCATCAACGGGGTTCCCTTCTTCGTCATCGACGGCAAGTACGGCGTCTCGGGAGCGCAGGAGGCGGCGACGTTCGCGCAGGTGCTCGAGCAGGTGTGGGACGAACGCGAATCCGGGACGGATTCCGCAGCCGACGACGCGGTGAAGGCCGGAGCATGAGCGGGTTGAAGCCGCTGGGCGACCCGAACGCTGTGGTCTGCGACGGCGACGTCTGCGCGGTGCCGTGGGCTCAGGCCGCGGAGGATGAGACGGCACCTGCCGTCGGCTGACCCTTGTGCACCTGGGGCTGAGCTCGTCGAAACCCGAGTGACCCGCTATTCCGGGTCGGTGATGTCCGCCACCGTCGCGCCGAACGCGGCGATGAGCTCATCGCCGTCGACGAAGGCGCTGTAGCCGTGCTCGCCGGCTCCCAGGGCGACGGTGTGCCCGGCGACCTGCGCGTCTGCGAACACGGGCCATGCCGTGGTGGATCCGAACGGCGTGATCGTTCCTCGCTCGTATCCGGTGGCATCCAGCGCCAGGGACGCATCGGGCAGCGAAAGCTTGTTCACACCGACCAGCGTGCGCAGCTTGGCCCACGAGATCTTGCGGCCGCCTGGCACCAGTGCGAAGAGATAGTCACCGTCGTGACGCTTCACGACGAGCGTCTTCACGATGCCGGATGGCTCGAGGCCGAGGAGTGCTGCAGCCTCGTGCAGCGAGTTCGCCTGCGGGCGCTCGACGATCAGCACCTCGACGCCGCGTGCCGCGGCGTCCTCCAGGACTCGTTCGCGTCCGTGCGCCATGCGTCCTCGTCCCTCCCGCGGGTGGTTCTCCCCAGGCTCCTGTTCTTTCAGGTGCCATCTGGGAGAATCATGAGCGATGTCTCCCTCCGCAACACTAAGCGCTGAATCCCAGACGGCAGGACAGCTGGCCATCGGCCCGCTGCGCCTCGACGCGCCGGTGGTGCTCGCGCCCATGGCGGGGATCACGAACACCGCGTTCCGCCGACTGTGCCGCGAGTTCGGCGCAGGACTCTACGTGAGCGAGATGATCACGTCCCGAGCACTCGTGGAGCGCACCCCGGAGTCGATGCGGCTGATCAGGCACCACGAGAGCGAGACGCCGCGGTCGATCCAGCTCTACGGCGTCGACCCGAAGACGGTGCGCGAGGCCGTCACGATGCTCGTCGCGGAGGACCGCGCCGACCACATCGACCTCAACTTCGGATGTCCGGTGCCCAAAGTGACGCGCAAGGGCGGGGGAGCGGCACTGCCCTGGAAGCTCGACCTGTTCCGCGACATCGTCACGAACGCCGTCGAGGCGGCGGGCGAGCTGCCGTTGACGATCAAGATGCGCAAGGGCATCGACTCCGACCACCTCACCTACCTCGAGGCCGGGCGCATCGCGGAGGACGCGGGCGTCGCCTCCATCGCGCTTCACGCGCGCACGGCATCCGAGTTCTACTCCGGCCACGCGGACTGGCCCGCCATCGCGAAGCTCAAGGAGACGGTGACGAGCGTTCCCGTGCTCGGCAACGGCGACATCTGGACAGGGCAGGACGCCATCCGCATGGTCGAGGAGACGGGATGCGACGGCGTCGTCGTCGGCCGCGGATGCCTCGGCAGGCCCTGGCTCTTCGGCGACCTGTCCGCAGCCTTCCGTGCCCATGCCGGCCAGATCACGGAGGCCGAGGCGGCAGCTGCCACGGCGCATCCGTCGCTCGGACAGGTCGCGGCGGCGTTCCGCAGGCACGCTGAACTGCTCGTCGAGTTCTTCGAGAGCGAGGAGCGCGGATGCCGCGACATCCGCAAGCACGTCGCCTGGTACTTCAAGGGGTACCCGGTCGGCGGAGAGTTGCGGGCGAAGCTGGCCACCGTCGAGTCGCTGCAGCAGCTGGACGACCTGCTCGGCACGCTGGATCCGTCCATCGGCTATCCGGGTGAGGATGCCGAAGGTCCGCGCGGCCGCGCAGGCACGCCGAAGAACCCCGCGCTCCCCGATCGTTGGCTCGAGTCCCGCAGCATTGCGGCAGAGCAGCACGCCCAGCTGGCAGAGGCAGAGGTGAACACGAGTGGCGGGTGAGTTCGGCTCCATCCCGAATGCCGGGCCGTCCCCGGAACAGCCGGACCCCTCGGCGGCGCCTCACCGCTCTGAGCCGAACGGTTCCGCGCAGGCGAGCGTTCCTGCTCACCACAACCTTTTGGCCGAGCAGGCCGGCTACACCGCGTTCGATCGCGAGCGCTGGCTGCCGGAGGAGCACTCAACCAGACGCAGCGACTTCGCCCGCGACAGGGCGCGCCTGCTGCACTCCAGCGCGCTGCGCCGACTGGCGGCGAAGACGCAGGTGCTCAGCCCGACGGCCGGTCTGGACTTCGCCAGGAACAGGCTGACCCACTCGCTGGAGGTCGCTCAGGTCGGACGGGAGCTGGCGTCCAGCCTCGGACTGGATCCGGATGTCGTCGACACCGCGTGCCTCGCTCACGACATCGGACATCCGCCGTTCGGGCACAACGGCGAGCGTGCCTTGTCGGAGTGGGCGGCGGACATCGGGGGATTCGAGGGCAATGCGCAGACGCTGCGGCTGCTGACCCGACTTGAACCCAAGGTCTTCGGTGCTGACGGACATCCGTACGGACTCAACCTCACCCGCGCGAGCCTCGACGCCAGCTGCAAGTACCCGTGGCCGTACGCCTCCTCGGTCGCCGACCCGAGCGGTCGCGCGAAGTTCGGCTTCTACGCCGGCGACGAGCCCGCGTTCCACTGGCTCCGCGAGGGTGCTCCCGACCGAGTCCGCTGCATCGAGGCTCAGGTCATGGACCTCTCCGACGACATCGCGTACTCGGTGCACGACTTCGAGGACGCCGTGGTGAACGGCTACATCGACGTGGCGGCGCTCGGCGCGCGCCTCGATCACGACGCCCTCGTGTCGTCGATGTACGAGTGGATCGGCGGCGACGTCGGCCACGACGAGCTCATCGCCGCCTTCGACCGTCTGGACAGGCTGGATGCCTGGCTCGACGACTGGGACGGCTCGCGCCGCGCCCAGGCACGCCTGAAGAACCTGACCAGCCAGCTGATCGGCCGGTTCGCCGTGACGTCGGCGCGGGCCACCAGGGACGCCTATCCGCAGAGCAGCCTGATCCGGTTCGGTGCCGACATGGTCGTCCCGAGGGAGATCCAGGCGGAGATCGCCGTGTTGAAGGGGATCGTCGCCACGTTCGTGATGTCACGCAACACGCGGCAGCCCATCTACGCCAGACAGCGCACCATGCTGGCCGAACTGGCCGACGCCCTGCTTCGCACAGAGGACGCCGATCTCGACCCGGGATTCGCCGAGGACTGGCGGCTCGCCGTGGATGACGCGGCACGCAGACGTGTGATCGTCGACCAGGTCGCCAGCCTCACCGATCAGTCCGCCATCGCCTGGTTCGAGCGCCTGACCCACGGCTCCCGGGCCTGACCGCGTTTCGGCTGCAAGGACGCTCATCCCCAGGCCCGATGGCCTCGCCGATGCCGGCCGTGCCTCGCCAGTACAATCGAGCCCATGGCGGGCCGCATTCGACAGAGCGATGTCGATGAGGTCAAGGCCCGCACCAACATCGCCGACATCGTCGGCGACTACGTCACCCTGAAGACCGCGGGCGTCGGGTCGCTCAAGGGTCTCTGCCCGTTCCACGACGAACGCAGCCCGAGCTTCCAGGTGCGCCCGGGCGTCGGTCTCTACCACTGCTTCGGATGCGGCGTGGGCGGTGACGTGTACGAGTTCCTGATGAACATCGACCACGTCACGTTCGCGGACGCCGTCGAACGGCTCGCCGCCCGCCTCGGATACACGCTGCACTACGAGGACGGCGGTCCCGCCGCCGCGGAGACCGGGAACCGCGCTCGGCTCATCGCCGCGAACGCAGCCGCAGAAGAGTTCTTCCGCGAGCGGTTGGGAGCCCCCGACGCGGATGCCGCCCGCCGCTTCCTCGGCGAGCGCGGCTTCGATCCGGTGGCCGCTGAGCACTTCGGAGTCGGATTCGCACCGAACACCTGGGACTCCCTCGGGGCACACCTGCGTGGCCGGGGGTTCACCGCGGAGGAGCTGGCGGCATCCGGATTGGTGTCGACGGGCGAGCGCGGGAGCGCTTACGACCGGTTCCGCGGACGCGTGATCTGGCCCATCCGTGACGTCACCGGGCAGACCGTCGGGTTCGGCGCACGTCGACTGTTCGACGACGACAAGGGTCCGAAGTACCTGAACACCCCCGAGACGGCGATCTACCACAAGGCGCAGGTGCTCTACGGGCTCGACCTCGCCAAGCGTGAGATCTCGCGCTCGCACCGGGTGGTCGTGGTGGAGGGCTACACGGATGTGATGGCGTGCCACCTCGCCGGTGTCGACACGGCCGTCGCCACCTGCGGCACCGCTTTCGGCGTGGATCACATCAAGGTGCTGCGCCGAGTGCTCGGCGACGACAGCGGTCTCGGCGAGGTCGTCTTCACGTTCGATCCGGACGAGGCAGGGCAGAAGGCGGCTCTGCGGGCGTTCGGCGAGGAGCAGCGGTTCGCCGCGCAGACGTACGTCGCCGTCGGGCCGCAGGGCCTGGATCCGTGTGATCTGCGTCTGGCGCAAGGCGACGCCGCTGTGCGGCGCATGATCGACACGAAGCGTCCGATGTTCGAGTTCGTCATCCGGCAGGCGCTGAGCAAGTACGACCTCGAGACGGTGGAGGGCCGCGTGGCCGCGCTGCGCGAGTGCGCGCCGATCGTGGCAGGCATCCGGGATCCCGCACTGCGACCCGGATACACCCGCCAACTCGCTCGCATGCTCGGCGTGGAGCTGGGCGAGGTGCAGACGGCGGTGCGGCGGGCACCCGCTGGGCAGGGATCCGCTCGTTCGAACGGCGGGTCCTCGGACGAACAGTCGCGAGGACGCCAGGGCGACTCCCGCAGCGAACCCGTGCTGCGTGAGCCGGAGGTGACGCTGGCGAGCCTCGGGACGGATCCGGCGACGCGTCTGGAGCGCGAGGCGCTGATGGCGCTTCTGCAGTATCCGCAGCACGTGTGGCCGGAACGCGCGCGAGCGGTTGCGGAGGCCAGGTTCTCCAACCCGTCGCTCGCCGTCGTGCGGGATGCCGTGGCCGCGAACCTCGATGTCTACGGCGCAGCATCCTGGGTGGAGCGCGTGGCAGGTGAGGTGCCACCGCCGTTCGCGAGTCTCGTTCGGCAGTTGAGCGTCGCTCCGGTGCCCGCACGCGACGAGGCGGGCGTCTCCTCGTACGCCTCATCGGTCACCGCGTCGCTCGTCGACAGGGAGCTGCTGCGACGCAAGGCGGATGCTCTTGGCCGGCTCCAGCGCGCCGATCCGGCCGATGCAGCTGCGCGCACAGCGGTGCAGCAGGAGCTCGTGCTGATCGATGCCGAGCGCTCGCGCCTGCGTGGCGAGTGATGTGTCTGCCGGAGCGCACGGCGCGCTGATCCGTTCGATGCTGCCGGTGCACGCGCTTATAGGCTGAAGCCCATGCACGCCGGAGCCTCAGCATGAACGCAGCGCAGTACCGAGACCCGATCGTGCTCAGCGACCTCTCCGCCGAGTACCCGCCGCACGGCCCGTCGGCGGGATGCGTCGCTCTCCGCGGCATCAGTCTGAGGGTGCGGCCCGACGAGGTGCTGGGCATCCTGGGCGAGAGCGGATCCGGCAAGAGCACGCTCGCCCGCATCATCTCCGGACGTGCCGGGCTGGACGGCGGCGCCGCGCCGCGCATCACAGGCGGGGACGCAACGGTGATGGGCTACTCCATGCGGCGGCTGCGCACGCGGGACCGCCGGCGTCTCACGTTCCATGTCGGCTATCTGCAGCAGAATGCCGGCACCCGACTCGACCGCACGGCCACCGTGGCGCAGCTGGTCGCCGCACCGATCTACGAGCGCGACAAGCACTTCGACACGCGTGAGGCCGGCGTGCGCGTCGCCTCGATGCTCGACTCGGTGCAGCTGTCGCTGGGCGTGCTGGAGAAGTATCCGTACGAGCTCAGCAGTGGCCAACGTCAGCGCGTGGCGATCGCACAAGCGCTCGTCCTCGGCCCGAGCGTGCTCATCGCGGATGAGCCAACGGCGGGCATCGACGTCACCGTGCGGGACTCCGTCGTCGACCTTCTCGCCCGGCTGCACGGCGAGCACGATTTCGCTGCGGTGATCGTCAGCCACGACGCCCGCGTGCTGCGTAACGCGACGGCGACGGTGGCCGTGCTGAAGTCTGGCTCGCTGGTCGGCTACGGCACGATGGAGGCCGTGTTCACGGCGCCCACGCATCCGTATGTCGCACAGCTCGCAGACGCCCTGAGACTCAGCGAATGACGCAGACAGTACAAGCGCGCCCGGAAGTGTTCTCGTTTTTGTTCGCCGCCGTCGCTTTGCTAAAGTAGTCAAGCCCCTTCCGGGGGCATTCCTCCATAGCTCAATTGGCAGAGCAGCCGGCTGTTAACCGGCAGGTTCTTGGTTCGAGTCCAAGTGGGGGAGCAGATGCAGAAGGCCCTCTCCGTGAAAACGGCGGGGGTTTTCTGCATGAGTGGGCGCGGAAATCGCATCGGCACGGAGGCAGCACCGGAGGGCGGCGGACGGAGGCCGTCGAGCCCCGCGGCGAAGTCGCTACCGTTGAGGGATGCCTGAGCGCTCCGACCTGCTGATCACCCCCGACGACCTGGCACACGAGCTCGCGACCTTCGCAGCCGGAGGACGTCCCGTTCGGATCCTCGACGTGCGGTGGCGGCTGGACCGGCCTGACGGTCGCCCGGAGTACCTCGAAGGGCACATTCCCTCCGCGGTATATGTCGACCTGGATCGGCAGCTCGCGCAGAAGGGCGATCCGAGAGAGGGGCGGCATCCGGTCCCTCCGGTCGAAAACCTGCAAGCGGACGCCAGGGGCTGGGGTGTCTCGGACGGCGACCTGGTCGTCGTGTACGACGACCTCGCGAACATGTCGGCCGCCCGGGCATGGTGGCTGTTGCGCTACGCCGGTTTCGACAACGTGCGGATGCTCGACGGCGGCCTGTCCGCCTGGCGTGCGTCCGGCCGCGAGCTCGAGTCCGGCGCGGTGGACGTGGCCCAGGGCGATGTCCACCTCGCCTACGGCTCGCTTCCGGTCGTCACGGCAGATGAGGCCGCAGCAGTGGCCCGCGACGGATCCCTGCTCGACGCCCGGGCGGGCGAACGGTATCGCAGGGAGACCGAACCCATCGACCCGCGTGCCGGCCATATCCCGGGTGGGCTGAGTTCGCCGACTACCGAGAATGTCGACGCGTCTGGGTGCTTCCGCACCGCAGACGAGCTGCGAGCCCGGTTCGTGGCGCTGGGCGTCGACGCCGACGCGCCCGTCGCGACGTATTGCGGATCAGGCGTCACCGCTGCGCACAACGCGGCAGCTCTGATGCTCGCGGGCTTCGAACCCGCGTTGTATCCCGGGTCGTACAGTGCCTGGTCGCAGCAGTTCGAGCGACCGGTGACGACCGGCGAGGAACGTCGCGTACTCCCACGGGAGTAGCGGTCGGCAGCCCGGGGGCCGATGGGCGCTCAGACCGCCCTGGCTAGCATGAGGGAATGCCGTACCCGCCCTGGCTGCGCACCGGGCCCGAGCCGTCGCAGCAGCAGCGGGCCAGGCGATCGCTCCGTGCACGCGTCTTCGCCGCGGCACTGAGCGCGTTCGTGCAGCTGCCCGGCCTGGCGTTCACGGTCGCCCAGGGTTGGCACAGTGCTCATGGCACACCCGTCGATCCGATGCAGGTCGTGGCGGTGATCCTCGGATTCGTCGCCTCCGGGATGCTCCTGTTGCGTTGGCGGGGCCCGGCCGTGGCCGTCGTGGCGGCGCTCGCGACGCCGGCGATCGCGTTGGCGCCTGGACCCCCGCTCGCGGTGCTCGCCATCGCCTTTGCTGCGGCACGCGCCGTGTTTGGCGGCAAGGCCGCGTGGACCTGGATCAGCCTTGCGGGGATGGCCATCGTCGGGGTCGTGCTGATCGCCGTACCCGGGCTCACCGGTGACGGGATCCGCGTGCTCGTGACCACGATCCTGCTCTGCGTCATTTCGGGCGCCGTGACCGGTGCGAGTGCGCGACGCGAGCGGTTCCGCGCTGCGACTCGAGAGGCGGCGTCCAGGAGGCGGTCTGCCGCCGAGGAGGAGCGCCTTCGGATCGCGCGCGAACTGCACGATGTGCTCGCCCACTCCCTGTCGCAGATCAGCGTGCAGGCGGGCGTCGGGCTCCATCTGTTCGACGACGAACCCGAGAGGGCACGGGAGAGCCTGCGGGTGATCCGCGAGACCAGCGCGTCCGCTCTCGAGGAGGTGCGCGGCGTTCTGGGTGTCCTGCGTCAGGACGACGAGTCGGATGCCCTACTACGGCCCGGCCCGACGCTCTCCGATATCCCGCGCCTGCTGGACGAGGCCAGGGCGTCCGGACTGAACGTGCAGGCGACGGGGAACGTCGTGGAGGGAACACCGCCCCCGGATGCCGCGGACCTCGCGTCGACCGCAGGACCCGCCCTGGGGTCGGCCGCCTACCGGATCGTGCAGGAGTCTCTGACGAACGTGCGACGGCACACCCGGACCGTCGACGTTTCCGTGCGCGTCGATGCTTCATCGCGCGGGATCGAGCTCCGCATCGAGAACGGACCAGCGTCCCTTGATCGGTCGTCCGACGGAGAGGCCGCGTCGAGCGCCGCCTCCTCGACGAAGGGACAGCCCTTGGCGGACAGCGCGAACGGCGGACACGGCGGGCGTGGCATCCTCGGGATGCGGGAGCGCGCCGCGGCGCTCGGCGGCACACTGGACGCAGGGGCAACGGCCGACGGCGGATTCCGTGTCACGGCCTGGTTGCCCGTGCGCGGGGAAGAGGAGCATCCGTGATCCGAGTCGTCCTTGCCGACGATCAGCACCTCGTGCGTGCCGGATTCCGCGCGCTCCTCGACCACGAGCCCGACATCGAGGTCGTCGGAGAAGCGTCGACCGGACGCGAGGCCGTCGCGCTCGTTCGGCGCGAGCATCCGGATGTGGTGCTGATGGACATCCGCATGCCGGATGGCGACGGCCTCTGGGCGACGGACGAGATCGTGCGCGATCCCGGACTGGGCGACGTGCACGTGGTGATCGTGACCACGTTCGAGCTCGACGAGTACGTGTCGGAAGCGATCCGGGCCGGTGCGAGCGGGTTTCTCGTGAAGGACACCGAGCCCGTTGAGCTGATCCGTTCCGTGAGAGTCGCGGCCGCCGGCGACGCCCTGCTGTCACCCGGCGTGACCAGGCGACTGCTCTCGCGACTGGCGGCGACGCCGCGGCCGGAGGTGACGGCATCCGTGCTCGAACCGCTCACCGAGCGCGAGCGCGAGGTGCTCGCTCTCGTGGCCGAAGGGCTCAGCAACGCCGAGATCGGCCTGCGGCTCTTCATGAGCCCGCTGACGGCGAAGACGCACGTGTCCCGCATCCTGACGAAGCTCGGTGCGCGCGATCGCGTGCACCTCGTTGTGATCGCCTACGAGTCGGGGCTCGTGACGCCCGGTCGCTTCTGACCGGTGTCGGCGGCCCGTGGTCGACGCGCCGCAGCCCGCTACTGCGCGCTGCCCGCCGCACCGATCGCTACGCCCGCCTGGCGTCCGACTGCTCCCACGGGAGCACACGGATGCCTCCCTCCGGCGGACGCGCGCCGGTCGCGTCGGCTGGAGTCTGGAATCGGCCCGCGAACGGGCTCACCCGCAGGGTGTGAACAGCACAGAAAGGCAGTGACACATCATGAGCGCACTCGTCGCTTCTCTTGGCGCGACGGCCGCAGCCGCGCACTGGGTCGGACCGTGGGCGGGCGGGTTCTTCCCGTTCTTCTTCATCATCCCGATCTTCTGGATTCTGGTGATCGGGTTGATCATCTTCCTGGTGTCCAGGCGGCGCCGCAGCTACTGGCGCGAGCACGGCCCGTACGGCTCGTGGGCAGCCAGCAGCAACGCAGAATCCACCCTTGCCGAGCGGTTCGCCCAGGGCGACATCGACGAGGTCGAGTACCGCAAGCGTCTCGAAGTGCTGCGGGCCAACCGCCCCGGCCCTTCACCGCGCTAACGGATGCTCCGCCCGCGCGATCACGCCGGTCGCGCGGGCGAGCACCCGCGGCGGCTCCACGCCGTCCGTCTCAGTCTTCGAGGTGGTCCACGCCGGGCAGCCAGCTTTGTCCTGGGATGCCCCAGCCTCGCTTGCGCTCGATCTTCGCAGCGGTGCGTGCGTAGCCGTCCGTGAGACGGTCGACGTAGATGAGGCCGTCGAGGTGGTCGTACTCGTGCTGGAAGATCCGTGCCAGCCAGCCTTCGGCGCGGACCTCGAACGGCTCGCCGTCCGCGTCGACGGCCTGGAGGATCGCCTGGGAGGAGCGCTTCAGCGGGAACCGCTCGCCGGGGAAGGAGAGGCATCCTTCGGACTCGGTGTCGGGATCGGCATCCGCTGCAGGCGTCGGCGTGATCCAGAGCGTGGGATTCACGGCGACTCCGCGGTGACGCACGTCGGCGTCATCCGTCCAGTCATAGACGAAGAGCCGTCGCGCGACGCCCACCTGCGGACCGGCGAGGCCTACACCGGGGGCAGCCGCCATGGTGTCGAACATGTCCTGGACCAGGTCGTGCAGTGCCGCATCGAACTCCGTGACGTCGTCGGCAGGGGAGTGGAGCACGGGATCGCCGCAGATGCGGATGGGGAGAACGGCCATTCGACCAGGGTATCTGCGCGTCGAGCCATTAGTGTCATGGGGTGATCACCGACCTGGCCGCATCGTCGACCGACCTGGTGGCTCTTCAGCCGCGGCAGTTCATCGGCATCCCCATCGCCCTGCTGGGAGCCGTGTTCATGTCGCTCGGCGCCCAGCTGCAGCACCGCGGCGTGACCAAGGTCGAGCGGAACACGGACCACGACGGTCGCGGCGGACTGCAGTTCCGCCAGCTCGCCCTGCTCCTTGCGCGTCCGTCGTGGGTGCTCGGGTCGCTGATGCTCGGCCTTGCGATCGTGTTGCAGCTCACGAGCCTCGCGTTCTCGCCGCTCATCGTCGTGCAGCCGCTCGGCGCGGTGTCGCTCGTGATCACCTCGATCATCAATGCGCGCGTGAGCAGCACGAAGCTCAACAAGCGGACCATCGTCGCGATCTGTCTTTGCGTCGGCGGTGTCGGCGCATTCGTGCTGGTGGCGGCCTTCGCCGCCCGCGAGCAGCCGGTGACGGAACACGATCTGGTGGAGATCCTGATCGTGCTGGGATGCGTCCTCGTCGTGTTCGGGACCGCCTTCTTCTTCCTGCGCAAGCGCCTTCGCGCCATCGGGTACGTCGTCGGTGCCGGTGTGCTCTACGGATTCGTCGCGACTCTGGCGAAATCCGTCATCTCGCGCATCGAGCAGGAGGAGTTCGACCTGCTCACCCTCTTCTGCGTGATCGCTCTGCTGGCGGCAGTCATCCTCGGCGCCTACTTCGTGCAGAACGCGTACGCATCCGGGCCGCCCGACCTCGTGATCGCCGGCCTCACCGTGATCGATCCGCTGGTGGCGGTTGCGATCGGCATCACGATCCTGAACGAGGCCGCCGGCGCCGCCTTGTGGCAGGTGGTGGCGTTCGTGCTCGCGGGCGTCGTCGCCATCGTCGGCGTCTTCCTGCTGGCGAGCGCGCATCCCGGGGTTCGGTCATATGACGACGCGGCCACATCGGAATCCACCGGCGACCAGGGCGCTGCATAGACTAGTGCCTTGTATTCCGGCCGGGGATGAGTCTCCGGCGAGATGATCGTGCCGACGCCCCCCAATGCGGCACGAAGAAAAGGATGACTCCTTGTCGGACTCAAGCGATACGACTGCGACCCCTCCGGTAACGCAGGCGCCGCAACGCACGCCTCTGAAAGTTCTGATCGGCGTCGACACTTTCGCACCCGACGTGAACGGAGCCGCCAGGTTCGCGGAGCGTCTGGCGGCCGGACTGGTGGAGCGTGGGCACGAGGTGCATGTGATGGGGCCGTCCGCCGGCCGCAAGCACGGCACCTGGATCGAAGAGCACGAGGGTCGACGAATGATCATGCACCGGCTGTACAGCTGGCGCTGGCATCCGCATCCCTGGCTTCGGTTCGCCTTGCCGTGGACGATCAAGAAGAACAGTGCGCGTGTGCTCGACGAGGTGAAACCCGACGTCGTGCACTTCCAGTCCCCGGTCATCGTTGGTCGCGGCTTGTCCATCGAAGCGAAGAAGCGCGGCATCCGTCTCATCGGCACCAACCATCTGATGCCGGAGAACATGGTCGAGTTCTCCCTCATTCCGAAGTGGCTGCAGGACTGGTCGGTGCGCATCGCCTGGAAGGGCGCGGAACGCACCTTCCGCAGAGCCGAGGCCGTCACCACCCCCACGCACAAGGCCGCGCAGTTCCTCGAGGAACACACCGGCCTGCGGGGCGTCTACGCCGTGTCCTGCGGAGTGGACGCCCACAAGTACGTCCCGAATTTCGAACAGCGCACCGAGAACCGCATCGTGTTCGTCGGACGCGTGACGGGAGAGAAACAGATCGACGTGCTCCTGCGCGCGGTGAGTCTCCTTTCGGAAGACCTCGACGCCAAGTTGGAGATCGTCGGTGACGGGGACCAGCTCAAGCATCTCGAGCAGCTCGCCGATCAGTTGGGGATCCGCGACCGCGTGACGTTCACGGGCTACGTCTCCGACGACGAGCTCCGCGAGGCATACACGCGCGCCACAGTGCTCGCGATGCCGTCGATCGCGGAACTGCAGTCGATCGTGACGATGGAGGCCATGGCATCCGCTCTGCCGGTGGTCGCGGCGAACGCCATGGCGCTGCCGCACCTGGTGCACGATGGCGCGAACGGATACCTGTTCCAGCCCGGCAACGCGCAGGAGCTCGCAGACAAGCTCGAGCTCGTCCTCCGCATGCCGCACGACGAGCTCACCGCCATGAAGAAGGAGTCGCTGCGCCTCATCGCGGCCCACGACATCCAGCGCACTCTGAACACGTTCGAGTGCCTGTATCGTGGTGAGGCGGTTCCGGACCTCGTCGTGGACGACGTGGCACCCGCAGCCACGGACTAGTCCCCACGGACGGTCCGTCCGAGGGGCGGTAGCTCAGCTGGTTAGAGCAGGGGACTCATAATCCCTGGGTCGCGGGTTCAAGTCCCGCCCGCCCTACTCCCGTTCCGGCGGGCGATCGTCCGGCGCCGCGATCGTCTAGCCGGCCGCGGGAACGGCGACCCAGGTGATCGTCCCGTCTGTCGCCCAGGTGACGGTGACGGTGACGTGTCGCCCGTTGTTCGCCTGCACCGCATCCTTTGCGAGCCAGAGTCCTTTCCGCGTGATGTCGTCGAGGGTCGCGCATACATCGGCTGCGCGGCCGGCGCCCGTGACCGCGACGAGGCAGTAGGCGCCGTCGAGCCGGCGGGCGGCGTAGATCGCGCTGCTTTCGCGTGTGCTCACGTCGCCTGCGACGAGTCGAAACGACGTCGCGTCGAAGCCGCGGGTCGTGTCGAGCGAAAGGGGCAGCGCTGTCGGTGTGTCCGCGAAGTATCGCGCTACCGCCGAGAGCGTGTCCGCCTCGTCGCCGTCCCCGGTGCCGACCGCGGCGATGCCGGGCGGAGCGAGGGATGCGCGCGACATCCCACCCGCCGCGTCCTGTGGCGGATCCGACGTCGCGGTGTCCTCGACACCCAGCGTGAGAAGGGATCCGAGAACCAGGCCGCCCACGGCAGCGAGCACGGGCACGGCCCTCAGCGGGCGGCTCGTCGATTCTCCGGATCCTCGCCTTGACGTCAGCGCGGCCGGCGGAAGAACGTCGCCGATCGCATCCGCCCTACGATCCGACCGCTGTACGGCGTTGTCGTTTCGCCTGGCGACCTCCGCTGGGTCGCCTGTGTCATCCGCGTGCGCGCGATCGTATTCGGTGAGCGCCCACTCGCTCGACGTCATGCGAACGGTCTCGCCGGTGACGGGGTCCAGGCGCGGCTCTGGCTTCTCGGATGCTCCGGCGCGCGAGTACACGCGCTCCAGGAGCAGCCTCCGCTCGTCCACGACCTGCACCTCTCGCGACCTCCACTCCGCGTGACGGAGCGATCAGAGTCAGGTTAGTTCCGCGGCCGCAGGTCAGGATCCTGCGCCGCTGGGTCGCGGTGCGGATCGCGGACGTCGTCCGGTGCGGCAGGGGGTTCATTTCGCCTCGGTAGACTCGCCGGATGCGCTCGGGGGAGCGGCATCCATCGAAGGGGGATCGATGTACTACAGCAATGGCAATTACGAGGCGTTCGCCCGTCCGCGCAAGCCGGAGGGTGTCGACGAGAAGACCGCGTGGTTCGTCGGGGCCGGGCTGGCATCCATGGCGTCGGCGACCTTCATGATCCGCGACGGCAGACTCTCCGGCGATCGCATCACCATTCTCGAGCGGCTGAAGCTGCCCGGCGGCGCACTCGACGGCATCAAAGAGCCGAAGAAGGGCTTCGTCATCCGCGGCGGCCGCGAGATGGAAGACCACATGGAGTGCCTGTGGGATCTGTTCCGCAGCATTCCCTCGCTGGAGATTCCCGACGCGAGCGTGCTCGACGAGTTCTACTGGCTCAACAAGGACGACCCGAACTCCTCGTTGTGCAGGGTCACGGAGAATCGCGGACAGGACGCCAACACGAACAATCAGTTCGGGCTGAACGAGAAGGCACAACGCGACATCGTGAAGGTCTTCCTGGCCACACGCGAGGAGATGGAAGGCAAGCGGATCGACGAGGTCTTCGGAGAAGACTTCCTGGCCAGCAACTTCTGGCTGTACTGGCGCACCATGTTCGCGTTCGAGGAATGGCACAGCGCGCTCGAGATGAAGCTGTACATCCACCGCTTCGTGCATCACATCGGTGGCCTTCCCGACCTCAGCGCGCTGAAGTTCACGAAGTACAACCAGTACGAGTCTCTCGTCCTGCCGATGTACCGATGGCTGCTGGACCAGGGCGTGACGTTCCACTTCTCGACCGAGGTCACCGACATCGACTTCGACCTCGCAGAGGGACGCAAGGTCGCAACGCGGATCCGTTGGGTCCGGGACGGCGAGGAGGGCGGTGTCGACCTCGGCGAGGACGACCTCGTCTGCGCCACGATCGGCTCGCTGACCGAGAACTCGAATGACGGCGACCAGCACACTGCCGCGCGTCTCGACACCGGACCGGCGCCCGCTTGGGAGCTGTGGAAGAAGATCGCCGCGAAGGATCCGTCGTTCGGGCATCCCGAGGTCTTCTGCGGCGACATCCCGAAGACGAAGTGGGAGTCGGCGACCGTCACCACGCTGGACCAACGCATCCCGGAGCACATCCAGCGCATCTGCAAGCGTGACCCGTTCAGCGGACGCGTGGTCACCGGCGGCATCGTGACTGCCAGGGATTCTGCCTGGCTGATGAGCTGGACGGTGAACCGTCAGCCGCACTTCAAGCAGCAGCCGAAGGATCAGATCGTCGTCTGGGTCTACGGCCTCTTCGTGGACGTTCCGGGCGACTTCGTGAAGAAGCCCATGCAGGATTGCACGGGGGAGGAGATCACCCAGGAGTGGCTCTACCACCTGGGGGTGCCGGAGGCGGAGATCCCGGTGCTGGCCGCGGAGGCGGCCCGTGCCGTTCCCGTGATGATGCCGTACGTGACGTCGTTCTTCATGCCGCGGCACGCAGGAGATCGACCGGATGTCGTCCCCGACGGCTCAGTGAACTTCGCGTTCATCGGGCAGTTCGCCGAGACCACGCGCGACACGATCTTCACCACCGAGTACTCCGTCCGCACCGGGATGGAGGCCGCGTACCGCCTGCTCGGCGTGGACCGAGGTATCCCGGAGGTGTTCGGCTCGACGTACGACGTTCGCGCACTCCTGACGGCCACCAGCCGCCTCCGCGACGGCCAGAAGGTGAACCTGCCCGGCCCCGCCATCCTGCGGAACCGGCTGTTCGCGAAGCTCGACGCCACGCAGATCGGAGAGCTCCTCACCGATTTCGGACTCGTCCCCGAACAGGCGGGAACGGCAGCGAGGCAGCGCACGGACGACGCGGTGGAGTGACCCGGTTCGGTCGCAGTGACGGTCGATCACGCTGAGAGGACGCTCACGGGACGCGGGCGCGGCAGTGGGTGGGCGTGGCACGACATGTGCGTGGGCTGTCACAATTCTGAAGCACGCGCTCAGCCGGTCGAGGGCGCCCCGGTGAAGGAGAAGACTCGTCCGCGATGACCTCCGTGAAAGCCACGACGACGACCGCGCGCGACGGGACGAGGCGTCGGGTGGTCGAGGCCATATCGAGGATCCCGTTCACCATCGTCTACCTGAGCGTGGTGGCCGTGACGACCCTGGTTCTCGTCCGTCCCGGCGGTCGCCGGGTGCCCGTCTCGTGGATGCTGGCCACCGGATTCGAGCCGCTCGCGTTCTGGGGCCACTGGTGGTCGCCCGTCACGTCGCTGATGCTCGCGGAGGGCTACTTCGCCCTGGCCGTGGCACTCGTGGGCGGTGGGATCCTGCTGGCCGTCAGCGAGCGTCGTCTCGGGACCGGACGGACCATCCTCGCGTTCCTCGCCACCGCGATCGCGGCCGACGTTCTGGGCGCCGCCTTCCAGGCGGTCATCGGTTACGCGGGCGGGATCTGGGATGCGAGCGTTCGCGCATCCCTCGTCCTCGATCCGCTCACGGGCGTTGCAGGAGCGGTGATGGTGGCGAGCGCGTTCGCCACCCCGAGGACGAGGCGCAGGATGCGCGTGCTCACGACGCTCGTCGCCCTCATGTTCCTGCTCTACCGCGGCGATCCTGTCGACGTCTACCGGGCGTTGGCGGTCGGGATCGGATTCCTCCTCGGCGTCGCGCTCCGACCGGCGGAGCGGGCGCGCGAGTGGGGGCGCAGCTCCCATCACGAGATCCGGGTGTTCATGGCATCCGTCGTCGCGGCGGGAGCGATCGGGCCGCTGATCGCCGCAGCGTCGCGTCGGCCGCACGGCCTGCTCGCGCCGATCGCGATGCTGCTCGACGTGGGGTCGGCATCCGATCCGCAGGGCCTTCGCGCGTGCAGCGTCTACGCCGTGAGCCGTTCGTGCGTCGAGGCCATCACGCTCGAGAGGATCGCCTCGCCGGGCGCCATCGCCCTGAGCGTCCTCCCTTTGCTCACCCTCCTGGTCGTGGCGTGGGGCGTGCTGCGCGGACGCCGGTTCGCGGCCGGACTGGGCATCGCCATGAACGTCGTGCTGGCCGTGTTCGCCGGCTACTACCTCGGATTCCTGCCGCACGCGGGCGTTCCCGGCGTCGAAGGCCTTCCGCAGAGGGGATCGTGGGGCGTCGTCGTCACGCTCGGCGCCACCGTTGTGGCCCCGACCGTGACCGCCGTGCTTCTCGTCGCCACGCGGCGCAGCTTCACCGTGGCACCGTCACGTCAGGCCGTGCTGCGCTATCTCGTGATCGTGGCGGGCGCGGCGATCGCCCTCGCGGTGCTCTACGTCTCGCTCGGCTGGGCCCTGCGCGACGTCGCCTTCGACCGCCCGGTCACCGTGTGGGAGCTCATGTTCGACGCCCTCGAGCGGTTCGTGCCGGTGGAGTTCCTGCATCGCGAGGTGCCCGATTTCCTGCCGTCGACGCCGGTCGGAGCCATCCTGTACCACGGGATCGGACCCGCGTTCTGGGCCATCGCCATTCTCGCGGCGGTGCCGGCGATCCTCACACGGCCAGGGTCGTCCGCGGCCGAGGCGGAGCGCGCGAGGCGGATCCTCACCACCTTCGGCGGCGACCACTTGTCTTTCATGACGACGTGGACGCAGACGTCGTACTGGTTCGGCGCGGGCGGCGACACAGCGGTCGGGTACCGCGTGGTGGGCGGCGTGGCGATCACGATCGGCGGCGCGTTCGGCCGCGAGGAAGCCAGATCGGGCGCGATGGCGGAGTTCGCCCGGCACTGCGACGACCACGGCTGGACCCCCGTGTTCTACAGCATCGACGCCGGCGACTGGGACGACCACTTCGAGCGCATCGGCTGGGACCGCATCGTCGTGGCCGAGGAAGCGGTCATCTCTCCGCAAAACTGGTCGACGAGCGGTAAGCGCTGGCAGGATGTCCGCACCGCCGTGAACAGGGCCAGGCGCGACGGGCTCACTCTGGAGTGGACGAGCCATTCGAGGCTCTCCCGCGAGACGGTGTCGCAGATCGCCGACATCTCCGAGCAGTGGGCGGCGCAGAAGGACCTGCCGGAGATGGGCTTCACGCTCGGCGGCCTGGACGAGCTGCGCGACAGCGACGTCGCCCTCATGCTCGCTCGAGCAGGCGACGGTTCAATCGAGGCGGTGACCAGCTGGATGCCCGGTTTCGATGGAGGACAGGTCGTCGGCTGGACGCTCGACTTCATGCGCCGACGCATCGACGGCCCTCACGGTGTGATGGAGTTCCTCATCGCCGGCGCCGCCGAGCAGGCGCGCGACGACGGGATGACGTACCTGAGCCTCTCCGCCGCGCCGCTGGCACGCAGCATCGCGTCGGGAGGCTCAGCGGAGAGCACCGTCGACGCCGTGCTTCGCCTCATCGCGTCCTCGCTCGAGACCATGTACGGATTCCGTTCCCTCCTCGCCTTCAAGCGCAAGTTCCAGCCGGAGCTCCGACCGTTGCTGCTTGCGTATCCCGATCCGGCTGCACTCCCCGCGATCGGACTCGCGCTGGTGCGTGCATACCTCCCCGGTCTGACGCTGCGCGACGCGATGTCGGTGCTCCGGCCCCAGTAGTCCGCCCGGTCGGACGCAACCACTACGATCGAAGAGAGTTTCGAGTCGTCCGGCTCGAGACACGATCCGTCGATTCCCGCGAGGAGCCATGGCCGTCCCATCCGACGACGTCCGACGCGCCGTGTATGTGCTCTCACGGAACGCCGACGGCCGAGATCGCAGAGATCGCGAACGGGATCGTGACGGCGCGAGCGGGAGCCCGGATGGGGCGAGCAGAGTGCTCGTCACCGGGACGGATGCCGCAGGAGTCCCGCTCGAGGAAGATCGATGCACGATCGCGGAGTGGCGAGCGCTCGTGTCGCACGGGGAGACCGAGCGTCCGCGGTGGGTCTGGCGCACGTCGCGCACGTGGTATCCGCGACTGCTCGAGGCGGGCATCCGAGTGGAGCGCTGTGTCGACCTCGCGCTCTGCGGTGCCATTCTGCGCGGTTCGGCGACGACGCAAGGGTCGTCGCTGAACGGCGCACCGCCGCCGTGGCCCACGGAGACAGCGGAGACCCCAGAGCCGGATGACGCCCTGTTCCGCCTCGACGTCGATCCCGAGGACGAGATCGGGGCGACCGACGAACTCGTGGAGTTGCGCAGCCAGGCGGATGCCATCGCCTCCGTCGGCGACGCTGCCGCCGCATCCCGCCTCCGGCTCCTTCTGGCTGCCGAATCGGCCGGCTCTCTCGTCGCGGCCGAAATGCGTCATGCGGGCCTGCCGTGGCGGGCGGACGTCCACGACCGTCTCCTGACGGATGCCCTCGGCCCGCGCGGCTCACAGGCTCGTCGCCCGGAGCGCATGGAGGCCCTGGCGGAGGAGATCCGCACACATCTCGGCGCCCCGACACTGAACCCGGACTCACCGGGCGACCTCGTGAGGGCGCTTCAGCGCGCCGGCATCAACGCGACCTCGACCAGGGCCTGGGAACTGCGCGAGGTGGAGCATCCGGTGATGCCGGCTCTGCTCGAGTACAAGAAGCTGTCGCGGCTTTTCACCGCCAACGGCTGGACCTGGCTCGAATCGTGGGTGCATGACGGCCGGTTCCGCCCCGAATATGTGCCCGGCGGCGTCGTCACGGGGCGCTGGGCCACGAACGGCGGGGGAGCGCTGCAGCTGCCGAAGCAGATCCGCGCGGCAGTGGTGGCGGATCCCGGCTGGAAGCTCATCGTGGCCGACGCGGCGCAACTGGAGCCGCGCATCCTCGCCGGGCTGGCGCACGACGAGCGGATGGCGGACGCCGGCCATGGTCGCGACCTGTACGACGGACTCGTGGCATCCGGCGTCGTGGACTCCCGTCAGCACGCGAAGGTCGGGATGCTGGCAGCGATGTACGGCGGGACAACGGGTGACGGCGCTCGGGTGCTGCCGCGTCTGGCGCGCGCGTACCCACGGGCTCTCGCGCTCGTCTCCGAGGCCGCAGAGGCCGGGGAACGCGGCGACCGCGTGAGCACACTCCTCGGCCGCACCTCGCCGTCACCCTCTGAGACATGGTTCGAACAGCAGCGGGACGCCTCGCTGCCGGATGCCGGGGCCGAGCAGGAGCGCCGGGCCCGTTCGCGGGCACGGGACTGGGGCCGGTTCACCCGCAACTTCGTCGTGCAGGGCACGGCAGCGGAATGGGCGCTGTGCTGGATGGCCGAGCTCCGCAACCGACTCGCGACGATGCAGGCCGACCCGCCGGGCAGGGCGGCTCCGCCCTTCGACCGGAGCCCGCATCTCGTCTACTTCCTGCACGACGAGGTCGTCGTGCACGCGCCGAAGTCGCTGGCCGAGGAAGCGGCGGATGCCGTCCGCGAGTCCGCGAGATCCGCAGGCAGGCTGCTCTTCGGCGGCTTCCCCGTCGAGTTTCCGCTGAGCGTCGCGATCGTCGACAGCTACGACCAGGCGAAGTGACCGAGACCGCGGGCATCGGCTGCGAAGTCGGCGCGGGACGGCGGCATAAAGCGCCGGCGTCCGCCGTTGCACCGATCACGTCACACGGCGACAGCCTGACCACCGACACCCCTCCGACCCATCAGGATGGAAGCATGACCGACACCGTGACCCCTGCAGATCCCGCCGAGCTCCTCGACACCTTCCACTCCCGTCGCGAGCTCTCCGTCGTCCAGCCGACGGGCAATCTCGCTCTCGTGAACACGCAGTGGATCACGGATGCCGCGCCGCAGCCGGTCTGGGCAGCAGCCGGACTCTGGTCGCCGTTGCCGGTCGGGGAGTCCGGGCTGAAGGTCACGGCATCCGCTGCGGATGGCGTCGTCGTCGACGGCACCGTGGTGGACGGTGAGGCGCTGGTCCGCGGAAAGGACTCGGACGCGCCCAGCACGATCGCGTTCAGCGATACCGTGACCGGCACGGTCATCGCGAACGAAGCAGGCGAGTACGGCCTCCGGGTGTGGGACACGCAGTCCGAGGGCATCCAGGAGTTCGGGTCGATCGACGCCTACCCCTACAACCCCGAGTGGGTCATCCAGGCTGCCTTCACGCCCGTCGAGGGCCTCTCGGTCGGTTTCGAGCACCTCAAGGATGAAGGCGCCTCCCGCGAGAAGGCGATCCCCGGCGAGATCACCTTCCAGAAGGACGGCGTCGACTACAACCTCGCCGCGTTCAAAGCCGGCCGCGCGCTGCAGCTCGTCTTCTCGGATGCCACGAGCGGAGCCGACACGTACTCGGTCGGCCGCTTCCTCTTCGTCGCCCCGAATGCCGACGGCACGATCACCCTCGACTTCAACCGGGCGATCCTCCCGCCGTGTGCGTTCAGCTATGCCTTCAACTGCCCCATGCCGCCTCGGCAGAACCGGTTCGGCGTCGCCATCGAGGCCGGGGAGAAGAACGTGTTGAAGAAGGACGGCTCGCTTCTGCACGAGTTCTGATCCGCCTCGAGCTGATCCGGATGCCTGTGCTCAGCCGAGCGGGTCGGCTCCGGCAGCGCGGCGCAGCAGTTCGTCCCGTTCCCGTTCGTTCGACGTGAGGGCGGCGGCTTCCAGGAACGCGCTCCGCGCCTCGGACAGTCGTCCGAGGCGCTCGAGCAGATCTCCGCGCACGGCGGGCAGCAACGCGTATGACGACAGCGCCTTGACGGAGTACAGCGGCTCGAGCGCCTCAAGACCCGCCTCGGGACCGTACGCCATTCCGACCGCGACAGCGCGGTTGAGATCGATGACGGGCGAGGGTGTGCGTTCGGCGAGCGCGTCGTAGAGACCGGCGATCTGCGCCCAGTCCGTGTCCTCGGTGGTCGCGGCCCGCGCATGACAGGCGGCGATCGCCGCCTGGAGCGCATACGTGCCGCGCTCACCGCCGAGGGCATCGGCGCGCTGCAGTGCGGCAAGGCCGTGGGCGATCAGGATCCGGTCCCAGCGGGTGCGGTCCTGCGTCGCGAGCGGAATCGCCGCGCCATCCGGCGCCCTGCGGGACGCGAACCGTGAGGCGTGCAGCTCCATCAGCGCGACGAGCGCGTGCGCCTCTGCGTGATCCGGCACGAGTTCGGCCAGCACGCGACCGAGCCGCATGGCCTCCTCCGCGAGTGTCGGTCGCATCCACTCTTCGCCGGATGTCGCCGCGTATCCCTCGTTGAACACGAGGTACACGACCTCCAGCACAGACTCGAGCCGCTCGTCGAACTCAGTGCGATCGGGCACTTCGAACGGAACGTTGGCGGCCTGCAGCGTGCGTTTGGCCCGCGTGATCCGCTGTCCGATCGTGGCGGACGGCACAAGATACGCGCGCGCGATCTCGTCCGTCGAGAGTCCACAGAGCACACGCAGTGCCAGGGCCACTCGCGACGCGGCGGGGAGCACCGGGTGGCAGCAGACGAACACGAGCCGCAGCAGATCGTCGTCGATGCGCGTCTCGTCGGGTTCCGGTTGTTCCTCGTCTCCGGCGTCGGCCGCCGCGATGAGCGCGTACTTCTCGCTGGCGCGTTCGTCACGACGCCAGGCATCGATGGCACGACGCTTCGCGACCGAGGTGAGCCACGCTGCTGCGTTCCTCGGGATGCCGGTGCGCGGCCACGACTGCATCGCCTCGACCAGCGCATCCTGGGCGAGATCCTCCGCACGCCCCAGATCGCCCACCGTGCGGGTCAGGGTCGCCACCACCTTGGCCGCTTCGAGCCGCCACACGGTCTCGATCTCCCGCCGGACCGCGGCCGTCGTCGCCGCGTCAGCGCCGTCCGATCCGCCGCTCACCTCGATCGCGTCTGCCATGTGTCCTCACCCGTGTCATCCACCGAGTGCAGTCTCACACGCGCAGCGCCCCTCGCGTGCGTGTGAGGTTCCGCCGGGTCGAGCACCTTCCGCACCTCGACGGTGCCGTCGGTGAGCGGCATCCGGCGCGCCCACTCCACGGCTTCCTCGCGCGAGGCGACCTGCAGGATCCAGAAGCCGCAGACCGGCGCCGTTGGCGCAGGGAACGTCCCCTCCGTCACGGCTCTGCCGTCACCGGAATACGTCACGCGGATGCCGGCGCCTCCGACCTCGAGACCGTCACCGGCGAGGAGCACCCCGGCGCGGATCAGGCGCTCGTTGAACGCATTCATCGCAGCGGCATCCGCTCCCGGCAACGCCCCGTCGTTCCGCGCTGGATCGGATGCCTGCAGCAGCATGTACTTCATCTGACGTCTCCTGGCTGTCGGGGTGGATGAGGGCTCGCGCCTCACACAGACGTCGAACGGGGCACACCGGATCCGACACAGCCGTTCCCGCGGCGGCGCGCGAGCCCATCCCGACCGTCCGCAGAGACATGGGGATCACACCCTTGTGATTCGCGTCCTCACCGGGGGATAATGCTGTGCGTCGGCGTCAGCCGGCAGATATCGCCGCATGGCGCATCCGTTTCGTGGTCGTAGGGGAAGACGTACCACATCGAACGGAGGACATCATGGCGGCAACACAGGCTCAAGGAGTGCTGTACGTGCACTCCTCTCCTCGCGCGCTCAGCCCCCATGTCGAATGGTCGGTGGGGCGCGCTCTTCAGCGTCCCGTCTACTTCCAGTGGCAGGACCAGCCGGTGCTGCCCGGAGCGGTCCGTTCCGAATTCTTCTGGGAGGGCGAACGCGGATCCGCCGCTCGGATCGCCTCCGGTCTGCTCGGCTGGCAGCACCTCCGGTTCGAGGTGACGGAGGATGCCGGCCTCGGCACGGACGGCGGACGGTGGATCCACACGCCTGCTCTCGGCATCTTCCACGCCCAGACGGACACGGCGGGCAACATGGTCGTTCCGGAGGATCGCGTGCGCTACGCGATGGAGATCGCGGGCGCCAATGCGATGGAGCTGCAGCGCGAGCTGCGGCTGGCGTTGGGACAGGCCTGGGATGACGAGCTCGAACCTTTCCGGCACGCCAGCGATGACGCGCCGGTGATCTGGCTGCACAAGGTGGGGTGAGGCCGGCACAAGGGTTCTTCTGCGGGCCCGCGGCGCGACTAGCGGTAGCCGGATGTGCATTCCCGGCGCTGCGAAAGCGAAGCGGGCCCGCGGGGGGACAAGGGGCGGCACACGGGGAGACGACGACGCCGGGAGGATCCGATGATGGATCCCTCCCGGCGTCAGGTCCGTGCGAACTGCCTGCTGGTCAGTCCACGCTGCGGAACGCGACGACGGCGTTGTGACCGCCGAATCCGAAGGAGTTGGAGACAGCGAGCTGCGGGCCGTCCGACAGCTGCTGCGGCTCGTCCGACACCGACAGCGGGATCTCCGGGTCCTGGGTGGTGATGTTGATGGTGGGCGGAGCGACGCGGTCGCGCAGCGCGAGCACCGTGAACATCGCCTCGAGCGCGCCCGTGCCACCGAGCAGGTGGCCGGTCGATGCCTTGGTCGCGGAGGTCGGGATCGAGTTCACGCGGTCGCCGAAGACGGACTTCAGCGCGACATACTCGGCGATGTCCCCGACAGGGGTGCTCGTGGCATGTGCATTGATGTGCGTCACCTCGTCGGGAGTGGCACCCGCCTGCTCGAGTGCGAGGAGGAGCGCACGTCGCGCGCCTTTGCCCTCGGGATCGTTCGCCGTGATGTGGTACGCGTCGGCGGTCACACCGCCGCCGGCGAGCTCTGCATAGATGCGGGCGCCGCGGGCGAGCGCGTGCTCTTCGGTCTCCAGGACCAGGCTCGCGGCACCCTCGCCCATGACGAAGCCGTCGCGATCGACGCTGTACGGGCGCGAGGCGTGCTCCGGGTCGTCGTTGCGCTTGGACATCGCCTGCGCCGACGCGAACGCGGCCATGGTGATGGGATGCACCGCAGACTCGGATCCGCCGGCGATCACCACGTCGGCCAGACCGGCCTGCAGGTGCTCGTACGCGTTCGAGATCGATTCGGTGCTCGACGCGCACGCCGACGCAACCGTCCGGGCGAAGGCCCTGGCGTTGAAGTGCATCGAGATCGCGGCCGCGGGTGCGTTCGGCATCAGCATCGGAACCGTGAGCGGCATCACACGGCGCGGACCGCGCTCACGCAGCGTGTCCCATGCGTCCAAGAGCGTCCACATGCCGCCGATACCGGTCGCGAAGTCAACACCCAGTCGGTCCGGGTCCACCTCGGGTGCCCCGGCATCCGCCCACGCCTCCAGCGCGGAGACGAGCGCGAACTGCGACACGGGGTCGAGCCGCTTCGCAACAGGGCGCTCCAGGACCTCCTCGGGACGCACCTTCGCCTCGGCCGCGAACGTGATCGGGAGTTCGTACTTCTCGACCCATTCGTGGGTGAGTGTGTGCGTTCCGGATTCGCCCGCCAGGAGAGCGTTCCAGCTTTCGACTGCGGTGCCGCCGATGGGCGTGCTGGCGCCGATACCGGTGACGACGATCTTCTTGGGTGTCATGTGTCCGAACCTCGGGCGCGCTGAAGCGCCTGTGCAAGCGGGTGGAAAGAAGGAGAGGATCGGGGGGGGAAG